>NZ_WWGX01000030.1 GCF_009862265.1 Streptomyces sp. SID8352
CGACCGGCGACCGGCGACCGGCGACCGGCGACCGGCGACCGGCGACCGGCGACCGGCGACCGGCGACCGGCGACCGGCGACCGGCGACCGGCGACGGTTGCGCTGCGGCTGCGGCATGGGTGCTGGTCCGTGGAGGGCGGGCTCCGGTGCCCGGCTCTCCGTCTCGGGTTCGGGCTCCGGCTCGACTCCGCTCCGGCCTGGGTATCGGGCCTGCTGCCGACCCGGGCCTGCTGTCGGCCGGGCCCCGGCCTCGGTCCCGGTCCCAGCCCTGGTCCCGGTCCCAGCCCTGGTCCCGGTCCCAGCCCTGGTCCCGGTCCCAGCCCTGGTCCCGGTCCCAGCCCTGGTCCCGGTCCCAGCCCTGGTCCCGGTCCCAGCCCTGGTCCCGGTCCCAGCCCTGGTCCCGGTCCTAGCCCTGGCCCCAGCCCTGGCCCCAGCCCTGGCCCCGGTCCCAGCCCTGGCCCCGGTCCCAGCCCTGGCCCTGGCCCTGGCCTTGGTTCCGGCCTCGGCCCCGGTCCCGGCCTCGGCCCCGGTCCCGGCCTTGGTTCCGGTCCCGGCCTCGGCCCTGGCCTCGACCTCGGCCCCGGCCCCAGCCCCGGCCCGCGCCCGGGCCCCGGCCCTCGCCCGGAGCTGGAACCGGTCCCGAGAGGGGTGGGGCGGAGTCCGTTCCATCGCGGTCGGTGGGTCTTCCGGTCGCGGCGCGGGCCGGGGAGCGGGTTCCGGCCGGGGCCTGTCCGACCCTTGCCGTTGTCGCCCGTGGGGCGGCAGCGCGGCGTCGGGTGCGTGCTCCCGGCGCGCCGGCCCCGGGCCTTCGTACGGGACGTACTCGGGGCCGGGGGCGGTGCGGGGCGGGAGTGCGTGCGTGGCGTCGTGCGGCAGACGGGAACCGTCAGACAGGCCTCAGGGTCTCGGCCCGGACGCGGGAGCCGTCGAGGACGGCGCGACCGGTGCCGGTGCGGGGGTGGCGACCGGGACCGCCCCGGGCTTCGATGTCGCCCCGGGACCCGGTTCCGCCCCGGGCTTCGGTTCCCTCCCCGGCCCCGGTTCCGCCCCGGACCTCGGTTCCGGCACCGTCGCGGGGGCGGGTGCTGCCGCTGCCGGCGGCTTCGGCGCTGTCGCGGGCTTCGGCTTCGGCTTGGGCTTCGCCGGGCCGCCGGTGAACTTCTCGTACTCCTTCAGCACCTCCTCCGTCGGCCCGTCCAGGCGCAGTTCGCCCCGCTCCAGCCACAGCACCCGCTCGCAGGTGTCCCGGATGGACTTGTTGCTGTGGCTGACCAGGAAGACCGTGCCCGCGTGCCGCCGCAGCTCCCGGATGCGCTCCTCGGACCGCTTCTGGAAGGAGCGGTCCCCCGTGGCGAGCGCCTCGTCGACGAGGAGGACGTCGTGGTCCTTGGCGGCGGCGATGGAGAAGCGCAGCCGGGCGGCCATCCCGGAGGAGTAGGTGCGCATCGGCAGGCTGATGAAGTCGCCCTTGTCGTTGATCCCGGAGAAGTCGACGATCTCCTGGTACCGCTCCCTGATCTGCGCCCGGGACATGCCCATCGCCAGGCCCCCGAGGTGCACGTTGCGCTCGCCGGTGAGGTCGTTCATCAGGGCCGCGTTGACGCCTAGCAGGGAGGGCTGGCCATCGGTGTAGATGCGGCCGTTCTCCACCGGGAGCAGTCCGGCGACGGCCTTGAGCAGCGTGGACTTGCCGGAGCCGTTGGTGCCGATGAGCCCGATGGCCTCGCCCCGGTGGGCGACGAAGGAGACGCCGCGCACCGCGTGCACCCGGCGCACCCCGGCGGCCCGCTCGGCGGCCCCCCGGCGCAGGATGCGGCTGAGGGCGGCGGTCGCGGAGCCCCGCCCGCCGCCGGCGCCGTTGACCCGGTAAACGATGTCGACGCCGTCGACGACGACGGTGGGGACGCGCTCGTCCCGCTGCGGGGTGGTGCCGGTGTTGTCAGCCACGACCGTACGTCTCCTCGGCCTTCCAGAAGTAGATGAAACCGCCGACGCCCGCCAACAGGGCCCAGCCCGCGGCCAGCGCCCACACGTGGGGCGGCAGCGCGGCGGCGCCGAAGCTGTCGATGAGGGCGAAGCGCATCAGGTCGATGTAGACGACGGCGGGGTTGAGCTGGAGCAGCGGCCCGAGCCAGGACGGGCGGCCGCTGTCCGGGCCGGTCATGTGGTGGATGCTGAACATGACGCCCGAGGCGTACATCCAGGTGCGCAGCACGAACGGCATGAGCTGCGAGACGTCGGGGAGGCGGGCCCCGACGCGGGCCAGGACCATCGCCGCCCCGGCGTTGAACACGGACTGCAGCGCCAGCGCCGGGACCGCCAGCAGCCAGGACGGGCGCGGCGGCACCCCGAAGGCCAGCAGGATCAGGGCCAGGGCGCCCATCGAGAACAGGAGCTGCTGGAGCTGCTGGAGGCAGAAGGCGGCCGGCAGCGCGGCGCGCGGGAAGTGCAGGGCCCGGACGAGCCCGAGGTTGCCGGAGACGGCGCGGGTGCCCGCCAGGATCGAACTCTGGGTGAACGTCCAGACGAAGACGCCGGTGACCAGGAAGGGCACGAAGTCCTCGACGCCCCGCCTGGTGTTCATCAGGACGCCGAAGACGAGGTAGTACACCGCCGCGTTCAGCAGTGGCGTCATCACCTGCCAGACCTGGCCCAGCTTCGCCCGGCTGTACTGCGCGGTGAGCCGGGCGGTGGCGAAGGCGCCGATGAAGTGCCGGTGCGCCCACAGCCGGCGGGTGTAGTGGGGGAGAGAGGGCCGGACGCCACTGGCGGAGAGGCCGTGGCGGGCGGCGAGCGCCGCGAGGTCGGTGCCGGTGCCGGTGCCGCGGTCGGCGGGGGCCGGGGTGGTGCCGGCCGGGGCGGCGGCCGGCGGCGGTGGGGAGAGGGCCTGGCTCACATCCGCTCTTTCGCTCGGAGGAGGGGGGAGCCGCACGGGCCGCCGGAGAGGAGGCGCCGGTGCGGCGGGAGCGGCGCCGCCCCGCGTTCGCCGGAGGGACCCCGGACGTTCACTTACGTCGGGACGGCACCGTATCGTCGTGACGGGAGCGTAGGGCGTGCCGGCGTCGGAACGCAACCGTGCCGTCGTCCCGTCCTATGCTGGCCCGCATGACGACCGAAGCCGACGAGCCGCAGCCGCGCCCGCGCCGGGCCCCCGCCGGGGCGGCGGTGCTGCGCGAGGACGTGACGGAGGCGATCCGCGCGGCGGTCTTCGGGGAGCTCGCGGCCGTCGGCTACGCGCGCATGTCCATCGAGGGCATCGCCCGGCGCGCGGGCGTCGGCAAGACCGCCGTCTACCGGCGCTGGCGCTCCAAGCTGCACCTGGTGCTCGACGTCGTCTCGGCGCTGGCGGTGCGGGGGCTGCCGGCGCCGGACACCGGTTCCCTGGAGGGGGACCTGCGGCTGCTGTACGAGGTCATGTCCCGGGCGCTGCGCCACCCGGTGGCCTCGCAGATCGTGCCCGACCTCCAGGCCGAGGCGGCCCGCAGCCCGGAGATCGCGGAGGCGCTGCGCAAGGCCCTGCGCGAGGGTCAGGACGGTGCCGCCGGGCAGATCCTCGCGGCGGCGGCCGGACGCGGCGAGGTCCGCGCGGACCTGGACGCGGAGCTGGCACTGGATCTGATCTCGGGCCCGCTCTACTGGCGCGCCATCGTCATCCGCGCCCCCCGGCTGCCCGCCTCCCACCTCCCGGACCTGGCCAGGGCGACGGCCGCGGCGCTGAAGGCCCTCTGACCCCCGCCGCACGGCCCCGACGTTCGCGTGCGAAGCCGCCCGGCCCGACGCGCGGAGTGCGGGGGCGCGGTGCGGAACGCGGCGGTGCGGGGCGGCGGCTCCCGGTGACGGGGGCGCTCCGGTGGGAGGCCCCGGTATCGCCGCCGGGCCCTTCCACCGGTCCGGCGGCCCCGCCGCGCCCCGGCCGCAGCTCCGGGGGACGCCCGGTGCGGCCGGGTGGGGGTTGCCGCGCCTCGGCGCGGCCCGCGAGCCCCGGGCCCGGGGCGGCGCCGGACTCCCGCACCGCCCGTGCCGTCGGGGACTGGGCAAGGTCCGCCGGTGCCGCCGGGGCCGGGAGCCTCCGCCGGTGCCCCGCCCGCACCGTCGGGGCTCGCCTCGACGTACGCCCGTCCCGGGCGCCGCACGGTGTCCCGGCGCCCGCCGTCCGGGGACGGTGCCGGGAGCGGGTGAACCCGGCGCGGTGACCGGCTTCCGAGAGGCGCCCCCGCGCGGCGCCCCCGGGCGCGACCCCCCGCGCGCGGGGCGCCGGGGGCCGCGAGCCCGGCATGATCCAAACGAGAGGCCCTAGTCGCGGGCCGCCTCCGGGTGGCGGTGGAGCCAGCCCTCCCAGGCCGAGGTGATCATGTCCTGGACGTCGTACTTGGCCTTCCAGCCCAGTTCGGCGGCGGCGCGGTCGGCCGAGGCCACGACGCGGGGCGGGTCGCCGGGGCGGCGCGCGGTGACGGTGGCCGGGCGGTCGTGGCCCGTGAGGGTGTTGATCCGGTCGATCATCTCGCGGACCGAGACGCCCTCGCCGCGGCCGATGTTGAGGGTCAGCGCGCGGCCCGGGGAGGCCGTCAGGGCGCGGGCCGCGGCGACATGGGCCTCGGCGAGGTCGGCCACGTGGATGTAGTCGCGGACGCAGGTGCCGTCGGGGGTCGGGTAGTCGTCGCCGAAAACGCGCGGTGCCTCGCCCGCGGTGAGCTTCTCGAAGACCATCGGCACGAGGTTGAAGACCCCGGTGTCGGCCAGTGCGGGGCTCGCCGCGCCCGCCACGTTGAAGTAGCGCAGCGAGGCCGTCGACAGGCCCGAGGCCCGCCCGGTCGCCCGCACCAGCCACTCACCGGCCAGCTTGGTCTCGCCGTACGGCGACATCGGCAGGCACGGCGTCTCCTCCGTCACCAGGTCCACGTCCGGCATGCCGTAGACGGCGGCGGAGGAGGAGAAGACGAAGGACGGGACGGCGGCGGCGGTGACCGCCTCCAGCAGGACCCGCAGGCCCTCCACGTTCTGCCGGTAGTAGTGCAGCGGCAGCTCGACGGACTCGCCCACCTGCTTCTTCGCCGCGAGGTGCACCACGCCGGTGATCCCGTGGTCGCCGAGGGCGCGGGCGACGCGCTCGCCGTCCAGCACCGAGCCCACCACCAGGGGCACCCCGTCGGGGACGCGGTCCGCGATCCCGGTGGACAGGTCGTCGTACACCACCGCCCGTTCGCCCGCCTCGGTCATCGCGCGGACGACGTGCGCCCCGATGTAGCCGGCGCCGCCGGTGATCAGCCAGGTCATGTGGGGTGGTCCCCTCGTTCGGTGGTTCCGGTTGGTCGTGCAGTGGTTCCGGACGGACATGGTCCGTCATGGGGCTCCGCGCCGGAGCCCCGCCCCCCTCACAACGAGCCGGACGGCCCGGTGGTGCCGTGGGCGTCCAGGGCGGCGGTGAGCAGGTCGAGGCGGGCGCGCAGGTCGGCGATGTCCGCCGCGCCGAGTCCGGTGGCCGCCATGACCCGGCGCGGCACCCCGGCGGCCCGCTCGCGCAGGGCCGTGCCCGCCTCGGTCGGGCCGACCCGCACCGAGCGCTCGTCGCGCGCGCTGCGCTCGCGCCGGACGAACCCGGCCGATTCCAGCCGCTTCAGCAGCGGGGACAGGGTGCCCGAGTCGAGGCGCAGATGCTCGCCGAGCCGCTTGACCGGCAGCTCGCCGTGCTCCCAGAGCACCAGCATCACCAGGTACTGCGGGTAGGTGAGCCCGAGGTCCCTCAGCAGCACCCGGTAGACGCCGCCGAAGGCGCGGGACGCGGCGCTCAGGGAGAAGCAGATCTGCTGGTCCAGGCGGAGCCGGTCCGCAGGGTCCGCCCCGCCCGGGGAGAGCGCGGGGCCGGCCGGGTCCGCGGGGGCCGCCGGGTCCGGCGCGGGTGTGGCGGGCGTGGTCATGGCTCCAGCCTAGCTTTGGCGGAATTCGATCCCGGGCATTCTTTTGGCGCACCAGTGGAACGCCCACAAGTGAGTTGTGCACAACTTAATTGTCTGATCTACTCGTGGGCGTCCGACAACGCTTCCTTCGAGGGACGGTCAGCCATGGATCCGCTCTACACCGCAGCAGCCACCGCCACCCACGGCCGCGCCGGCCGTGCCGTCACCTCCGACGGCAGGCTGGACCTCGGGCTCGCCGCCCCGGTGGAGATGGGCGGCGGCGGGGAGGGCACCAACCCCGAGCAGCTGTTCGCCGCCGGGTACGCGGCCTGCTTCGGCGGCGCCCTCGGCCTGGTCGGCCGGCGGGCCGGGGTCGACGTCGGCGAGGCGGCGGTGACGGCCGAGGTGACCCTCGGCAAGGAGGGCGAGGACTTCGCGCTCGCCGTCATCCTGCGCGTCGAGCTGCCCGGGGGCATCGACGCGGAGACCGGCCGCAAGCTGGTCGAGGAGGCCCACCAGGTCTGCCCCTACTCGCGCGCCACCCGCGGCAACGTCCCGGTCGAGCTGGTCGTCGAGTAGTCCTCGGCTCCACCCCGCTCCGCCCCGCCCGTCCACCCCGCCCCGCCGTCCGCCCCGCCGCGCGTCCGCCCACGGGAACGCCCGCGCGAGGCGGACCCGGCGCCCTCGGCGCCGGTGCCGGACGCTCAGCCCCCGACCCGGGCCAGCACCTCGCCCGTCCGGCCGCTCCACGCCACCACCACGGCCTCCCCGGGGACCCGCTGCCAGCGGGTCAGCAGCAGCCAGCGCACGTGGTAGCGGCGGACGACGGCGGCCCGCAGGGCGGGGGTCGACTCCGGCGACAGGTACGCCCGGACGTCGGCCACCCGCCGCCGCCGCTCCGTCTCGTCCAGCGCCGGGTCGGGCCAGGCGGGCGCCGCGAGGTCGGGTCCGTACCCGGCGATGAGGTGCCCCGCGTAGTAGCCGTCGGTGATCACCGCCTCGCCGGGGCCGATGTACCGGGCCGCCCAGTCGTACGTCGGCCAGCGCGGCGGCTGGTCGAAGCCCACCGGGTCCAGGGCGCGCGGCACCACCGCCCCGGCCTGCACCGTGAGGAACCCCACCAGCGCCCCCGCCCCCGCCGCCATGCCCAGCGCCCGCCGCGGGCGCGCCCACGGCCGGGGCGCGGCCAGCTCCACCGCCAGCGCGAACTGCGGCGGCACCAGTGCCAGCCCGAGGATGCGCCCGTAGGTGTAGTGGCCGCTCCACCAGCCGTACGCCACCACCGCGCACTCCAGCGCGAACATCAGCACCAGCGGATCGCGCGCCGAGCGCCGGGCGCGCAGCCACAGCGCCGGGAGCCCGAGCAGCGCCAGCCAGAACTGTCCCGGCAGGTCCCGGTACAGGACCCGGTGCATCGCGTCCACACTGCCGTCCGAGGCCAGCGCGAAGACGTCGAAGTACGGCCAGGCCGCCGCCGACGCCACCGCCGCGGCCCCGGTCACCGCCCAGCGCGTCGCCACCGGCCGGCGCGGGTCCCGCTCCCACCCGGCGACCAGCGCCACCGCGCCCAGCGCCGCGGCGACCGCGGTGATCGGGTGCACCAGCAGGATCAGGCCGTACAGCAGGCCCAGCGCCGCGTACCCGGTGTAGCCGCGCAGCCCGCTCGGGCCGACGTAGCGCACCCGGTGCTCGTCGCGGGCCCGCGCCCCGGTCAGCGCCCATGCCCAGAAGGTCAGCCCGATCGCGAACGCCGACGGGTAGCCGAGGTTGCCGGTCATCGACATCAGCCCGAGGTAGCCGCTCCACCAGGCCCGCTCGGTGCCCCACAGCAGCGTCATCGCGCCCAGCGCCAGCACCGGCGCCCACGGCCGCGGGGTCAGCACCCGCACGAAGCGGTTCAGCCCGGTCAGCAGCACCAGCAGGTTCAGCGGACCGGCCAGCCGCACCACCTCCCAGCCGCCCAGCCCTGTCAGCCGGGCGAACACGCCCTCGGCGAGCGCGTACGGCGAGTAGTAGGCGCTGCCCGCGCCCGGCAGGTCGGCCATCGGGTGCCGGGGGTGGAGCAGGGACGCCCGCAGCCGCTCGACGACCGCCGCGTGCTGGCCGGCGTCGCAGCACATCGGCACCTGCCAGTGGGCCAGCGTCATCACCAGGAGGAACAGCAGACCGACGGCCTGGAACGGGGTGGGACGCCACAGGCGGCCGCCGCGCAGCGCCGTCGCGCCGCGCACCGGCCGCCGGACGAGGAGGCCGCCGCTCACCGGGTGGGCGGAGGAAGGGACTTTCGGGGCATTTGCCCTATGTTCCCGGTGGGGTCAACGCTATGACCCCGCGTCACCTCAACGGGTGATCCTCAGCCGGGGGCGCCGACCCGCTGCGGCGGACCCTGCGCGGGCAGCGCCACCCGCTCCCGCACCACCGGCTCCAGCAGCAGCGGCACCCCCACCACCGGCAGCAGCCAGGCCAGCACGATCAGCCGCCCGCCCCAGATGGAGATGTCCGGATGCGCGGCCTGGGTGAGGAACCCGGTGAACGCCGCCGCCACCACGAACACCCCGGCCGCGCCGCCGCGCCGCAGCGCCCCCCACGCCCCCGCGCAGAGCGCCGCCGCGAACAGCGGCTCCCACGCCTGGCGGCGCAGCCACTCCACCCAGAAGTTCCCCTGCAACTGCCGGAACTCCGCCCAGGGGCGCTCCCGGTCCGGCCGCGCGAAGTGGTCGGTGAGCAGGTCCTGGAGGCTGTCGCCCTCCGACGGGTAGCCCAGCAGCCGCGCCAGGACCAGCGCCACCACCACCCCCGTCGCCCCCACCGCCGCCAGCGACAGCACCCCCCGGCCCGGGGAGCGGCCCCGTCTCCGGCGGCGCAGCGCGACCAGGACGCCCGCCACCGCCAGGCACAGCCCCAGGAACATCGCCTGGGAGTGCTTGACCGTGAACAGCGCCAGCAGCGCCCCGGCGACCAGCGCCGGACCCGACCGGGTCCGCCCGGCCCGCAGCGTCAGCGCGCAGCCCCAGACCGCCACCAGGGTCAGCGCCATCAGCAGCCCCTCGGTCATCGGGCGCATCGCCGTCGTCCCGCACGGCAGCACGTAGTAGAGCGCCTGCCCCACCAGTGCCAGCGGCACCGGCGCGGACAGCGTCCGCAGCACCAGCGCCACCAGGGCCCCGCCCGCGCAGGCGATCACCACCCCCGCCGCCCACAGCCCCCACACCGGGCCGAGCGCCAGCACAAAGGGGACCAGGAACACCGGGTACCCCGGCCGCGCCTCGAAGATCGCCATGTAGCGCTCCGTCAGATACGGCACGGTGTGCCCGCCGGTCCGCCCGGCCGCCAGCCGCGGCTCCACCTGCCGCCATTCCGCCGCCCGGCACCGCTCCGTCACCGCGTCGCCGGGGTCGGCCCGGTGGAAGCGGACCACGTCCACGCCCTGCGCGCGCCGCGCCACGTCCGCCCGGCTCGCGCACACGTAGTCGATGGTGGCCTCCGCCACCCCCCGCTCGTCCCCGCCGGCCAGGCTCAGCGCGTACGACAGGTAGTTCTTGGTGTCGGGGGTGTCCCGGCCGGTGACGTTGGCCAGTTGCAGCACGGCGAACAGCGCGGCCAGGACCAGCACCCACGTGCGCGTCCTCACGGGTGCGTCAGCAGGTCGCGCCCGGCCGGTTCCGCACGGGAACCCGGCACCACCGGGCCCGGCGGCGGGGCGGGCATCTCCTCGCCCAGCATCAGCGTGCGCACCACCCGCTCGGCCGCCCGCCCGTCGTCGAAGGCGCAGAACCGGCTCCGGAACACCGACCGCCGGCGCTCCGCCTCCGCGTCCCGCCAGGCCCCCGACTCCAGCAGCCCGACCAGCTCCCGGTACGACCGGGAGACCGCGCCCGGCGCCTCGGCCGTGATGTCGAAGTACGCGCCCCGGCTCGCCGTGTACGCCTCCCAGTCGTCGGCGTGGACCACGACGGGCCGGTCCAGCAGCGCGAAGTCGAACATCAGGGCCGAGTAGTCGGTGATCAGCAGGTCCGCCGCGAGCAGCACCCGCTCGGCGTGCGGCTCGTCGGTCGCGTCGATCAGCACGCCCCGCCGGTGCAGCTCCGACAGGCCCAGCCCGCGCGCCGGGCCGGTGGCCAGCGCGGGGTGCAGCCGCACCACCAGGGTGTGGCCCGGCCCCAGGTCGGAGGCGAGCCGCGCCGGGTCGATCCGCTCCACATGGCCGCCGCGCCGGTACTCCCGCCGGGTCGGGGCGTACAGCACCACCCTGTCCCCGGCCGGGACCCCGAGCAGCTCCCGGGCCCGGCGCACCTCCTCGGGCCCGGCGCCCACCAGCACGTCGTTGCGCGGACTGCCGGTGCGCGCGGACGCGAAGTGGCACGGGTACGCCCGCTCCCACACCCGCTCCGAGTGCAGGTTGGCGACCAGGCTGTGGTCCCAGCGGTCCGCCCGGCGCAGCATCTGCGGCACGTCCAGCCCGTGCCGGGCGCCCGGCTTGCGCAGCAGGTCGGCGCCCATGTACTTCAGCGGCGTCCCCTGGTGGGTCTGGATGTGGACGCTGCCGGGGCGCTTGGCCAGCGCGCCGGGCCAGTTGACGTTGTTGACGAGGAACGAGGCCCGCTCGGTCACCCTGCGGTACTCCGCGCCGCCCACGACCACGTGCTCGGTGTCCGGCGGCAGCAGCGCCGCCGTCTCCTCGTCCCGCACCACCCACACCCCGCGCAGCCCCGGCGCGAACTCCCGGGCCGCGCGGTGCACCGCCGCCGGGTCGCCCAGCACGCCCCGGTGCGAGAACGCGGAGTAGACCACGAGGTCCGGATCGAGCGGACGGCGCCCGCGCACCGCGGTCCGCACCCGCTCCAGCCGCCCCGCGACCGCGCCGCGCGCCCGCCCCGCCCGCCGCTCCAGCCCGGCCCCGGCCCGCCCGGCCCGCAGCCGCAGGCGGTAGGCGGCGTACCCGTGCTCCAGGACCCGCAGCCCGGCGGGGACCTCCGCGTCCGCCGGGCGGTGGCGGCGGAACATCTCGGCGGTGCGGCGGAAGAACTCGCCCTTGTCCGAGGGCGGCAGCCGGTCCGGCTTGGACAGGATGTCCAGGCAGTGCTCGCCCATCTTGGCGTGCAGGAACGGCCGCCAGTGCGCCAGCTCCGGGCGGGCGTCCACGAAGGCGAAGACCCGCTCGTACTGCTCGTGGATGTCGAAGTGCTTGCGGCTGGTGGTCGAGAGGATGTTGCCGCTGCGCCGCTGCCGGTAGTTGAGGCAGATGCGGTCCAGGGCGGCGATCCGCCCGGCGCTGAGCATCACCGGGAACGTCCACGGGGTGTCCTCGTAGTAGCCCGGCGGGAAGGTGAAGCCCTCCGCCTCGACGAAGTCCCGCCGGTAGAGTTTGTTCCACACCACCATCAGCAGATCGAGGATCTCCGGGCGCCCGGCCGCGGTGAAGGTGCCGTCCCCGGCCTCCGCGAGGACCCGGGCCAGCGCGTTGCGCCGGGTCCCGCCCCACCAGTAGGTGCGCGCGTAGTCGAAGACCAGCACCTCCGGGTCGTCGGTCTCGGCGAGCCGGTCGGCCATCGCGGCCAGCGCGCCCGGGGTGAGGGTGTCGTCGCTGTCCAGGAAGAACAGGTAGTCGCCGGTGGCCAGCGGCATCCCGGCGTTGCGGGCCCGGCCGAGACCGGCGTTCTCCTCCAGGTGCAGCACGCGCACCCGCTCGTCGCGGGCCGCGTAGGCGTCGAGGATCGCGCCGCAGCCGTCCGGCGAGCAGTCGTTCACGGCGATGACCTCGACGTCCCGGAAGGACTGGGTGAGGACCGAGTCGAGGCACTCGCCGAGAAAGCCCTGCACCCGGTAGCAGGGGACGATGACGCTGAAGCGGGGCACTGCGGGGTCAGCTCCTTACGAGGGGGACGGCGGCGGGCGCCGGACGGCGCCGCGCGAGCGGGATCACGGGCGGGATCGCCTCCGGCGGCTCACCGAGCAGCACCCGGCGGACCACCCGCTCGGCGGCCCGGCCGTCGTCGAACGCGCAGAACCGCTCGCGGAACGCGGCCCGCAGCGCCGTGGCGCCGGGTCCCGCCCAGTCGCCGTCGCGGAAGACGCGGGCCAGTTCGCCGGGGGTGCGCGCGACCGGGCCCGGCGGCTCGGCCATCAGGTCGAAGTAGACGCCCCGGGTCTCCCGGTACACCTCCCAGTCGTCGGCGTACACGACGATCGGCCGGTCGAGGCAGGCATAGTCGAACATGATCGACGAGTAGTCGGTGACCAGCGCGTCGGCGGCCAGGCACACCTCCTCCGAGGAGCGGTGCCCGGTCACGTCGATGACCCGGCCGCCACCGCCGCCGGGGGCGCCCCGGTCGTAGAAGTAGTGGGCGCGCAGCAGCACCACCACGTCCTCGCCGGCCGCCGCGCAGAACGCCTCCAGATCCAGGCGGCCCGCGCCGAACCCGTCCTCGTGGTCGCGGTGCGTGGGCGCGTACAGCACGGCCGTCGCCCCCTCGGGCACCCCGAGTTCGCGGCGGACCCGGGCGACGTCCGCGGCGGTCGCCGTGAGGAACACGTCGTTGCGCGGATAGCCGTACTCCAGTTGCTCGTAGGAGCCGGGGAAGGCCCGCTCCCACATCCGGGTGGAGTGCGGGTTGGCGGACAGGTTGTAGTCCCAGCGGTCCACCCGGCCCAGCAGCCGGGTGAAGCTGCCGCTCACCGCCGCCACCACGGGGTACGTCGACTGGTCCACGCCCATCGTCTTCAGCGGGGTGCCGTGCTGCGTCTGGAGGTGGACGCTGCCGGGGCGCTTGACCACGCCCTCCGCGAAGTTGGCGTTGTTGACCAGATAGGTGGCTCGGGCCAGCACGTCCCAGTAGCGGCGGCTGCCGATCACCGCGTGGTCCACCCCCTCGGGCACGGTGTGCGCCTGGTCCGGCTCGACCAGGAACACCCCGTGCAGGTGCGGGGCGAGGGCCCGTGCCTTGGCGTGGATCGCGGCCGGGTTGCAGGCGTAGCCCCGCCCCCAGTAGGCGCAGTAGGCGACCAGCCGGGGGTCCAGCGGACGGCGCAGCCGGGCGCGGTAGTACAGCCGGGTGCGCAGCCCGCGCGCCCGCCGCAGCCGGGACGGCAGCGCGCCGGCCACCCGCCCGGCCGCGCGCAGGACGCGGAAGCCGGTGTACGAGCCGGCGGCCAGCAGCCGGTGCTGCACGCCGATCCGTCCGCCCGGGGGCCGGAACCCGGCGGGGCGGTGGCGCCGGTAGAGGCGGCTCGCCCGGCGGAAGAAGGACCGGCGCTCCCGGCGGGTCAGCCGGCGCGGATGCGTGGCCGTCTTCAGGACCGCGGCGAAGAGCTGCTCGAACAGCGGCCCGCGCCGCTCCACCGGAAGGTCCCGCCCGGCGGCGCGGTCGAGCGCCTCCTCGGCCCGGTCCAGCAGTTCGGCGTGGTGCCCGCCGGGCAGCCCGAGCCGGTTGCCCTGGCGCCGCACCCGGTGGCGCACGGCCACCGCGCGCAGCACCGCCATCCGCTCGGCCTCCGCCGCGACCCGGGTGCCGAAGCCGATGTCGGTGAAGTGCCCGGCGGGGAACTCCAGCCCGCGCTCCGTGAGGAACGCCCGGCGGTAGGCGGCGCTCCACGCCGGGAGGACGGCGCCGGTCAGCCGCGGGGCCCGGTCCGGGGCGAAGGCGTCCCGGGGGGCCCCGGCCAGCAGCGGGTCGGCCGGGTACGAGGGCTCGCCCTCCCACCAGGGAACGCGCTCGTGCCCGAAGTACAGGACGTCGGCGCCGCCGGTCTCGGCCAGCCGCGCGTCCAGGGCCGCCAGGGCGCCCGGCGCGAGCAGGTCGTCGCCGTCGAGGAAGAGCACGTACGTCCCCGTCGCCGCCCGCAGCCCGGCGTTGCGCGCCCCGGCCAGCCCCTCCGACGGCGGCGAGTGCACCGGGGCCACCCGCGGGTCGCGGGCGGCGCGGGCGGTCACGGTCTCCGCCGCCGCGGCGTCCGGCGCGCCGTGGCCGGCGGTCCCGTCCGGGGCGTCCTGGACCGGGATGAGCTGGAGGTCGGCGAAGGACTGGCCGAGGACCGAGTCCAGGGCCTCGGACAGCCGCCCTGCGACCCCATGGGACGGGACGACGATGCTGAAGCGGGGCATTCTGCTCTTTCTCTCGATGGCCGGGTCCGGCGGGCGGTCCCCGCGGAACGGACCGCCCGGCGGCCGGGGCGCCCTGCGGGCGGCCGGGACGGAGCGGGCCGCGACGAGCCGCGGGGCATGAGGACTCCCGGAGGGCGTACGGCGGTCAGGGGACGTCGGCGGGCGGCGCTCCCGGGGCGGTGTCGCCGTCGGGAAGGACCGGGCGGTCGGCGCGGGCCCCCTCCGCCCCGGCGTCGGGGGCCGGGCCGGGACCGCCGCGGGCGGGCGGGCGCACCCGGCCGTGCCGGGCCGCGGTCTCGTCGTCCGGACCGCCGCGGGCGTCCGGGGAGGGGCCGCCCGGGGAGCGGTCGTCCACCGCGATCGGTCCGGGGCCGGCGTACGACGGGGACGGCACCGGCTCCGGGCGCACGGGCGGACACGCCCGGACCTGGTACGCGGGGACGATGACACTGAACCGGGGCACGGGGACATCCATGGGTCGGCACGGGCGTTCGGCCCGGCAACGGCCAACGGAGTGACTTGGTTACGGTCCTTGTGGCATCCGGGCGACCGCACCCCTCCCCACGTGCGGCCGGACCGGTCAACGCGCCTCGCCCGCAGGGGTGGTGGCGCGGCGCCCGCTTGACGCCCCCCGCGCGCACGGCGGCACCCGTACGGCGGGGGGCGTCCGGAGGCGGTTACTTGACGGCGCCCGCCATCACACCGGAGACGAACTGCCGCTGGAACGCGAAGAACACGGCCAGCGGGACCACCATCGAGAGGAACGCGCCCGGGGCCAGCACGTCGACGTTGCTGCCGAACTGCCGCACCTGCGTCTGGAGGGCGACCGTGATCGGCTGGCTCCCCGCGTCGGAGAAGATCAGCGCGACCAGCATGTCGTTCCACACCCACAGGAACTGGAAGATGCCGAGGCTCGCCAGCGCGGGCGCGCCCAGCGGCATCACCACCCGTACGAACAGCCGGAGTTCACCGGCGCCGTCCAGCCGCGCGGCCTCCAGCAGCTCCCGGGGGATCTCCGCGAAGAAGTTCCGCAGCAGGAACACCGCGAAGGGCAGGCCGAAGCCGACGTGGAACAGGACCACGCCCGCGATGGAGCCGAACAGGCCGATGGAGCCGAAGAGTTCGGCGATCGGGATGAGCGCCACCTGCACGGGCACCACCAGCAGGCCCACCACCGCGAGGAACCACCAGTCGCGGCCCGGGAACTCCATCCACGCGAACGCGTAGCCCGCCAGCGCCCCGATCACCACCACCAGCACCGTCGCCGGGACCGTGATCAGCGCCGTGTTGAGCAGCGACGAGGTGATGTCCCCGTTCCCCAGCAGGTCCGCGTAGCTGCCGAAGGTGATCCGGGACGGCTCGGAGAGCACCTTCCACCAGCCGCTCGCCGCCATGTCCTCGGGCGCCCGCAGCGAGGACAGCAGCAGCCCGACCGTGGGCACCAGCCAGAACAGGGCCACGAGGACCAGGAACACCCGCACCAGCCCGCCGCCCGCCCGCTCCGCGAGCCGTGCCCCCAGCGGGCGGCGGCCGGCGGCCCTCCGGGAACCCGGGGGCGCCGTCCCCGCGGGGGAATCCGCTGCCGTGGTCATCGCCGGGCCTCCCGCCGCAGTCGCCGCACGTTGAACCACATCACCGGAACGACCAGCAGCAGCAGGAACACCGCGATGGCGCTGGCCACGCCCGGCTGGTCGGCGGCGAAGCCCTTGCGGTACAGCTCCAGGGCGAGCACGTTCGCGTCGTCCTGGGAGGAGCCGGGGGCGATGATGAAGACCAGGTCGAACACCTTCAGCACGTTGATCATCAGGGTGACGGTGACGACCGCCAGCACCGGTGCCAGCAGCGGCACCGTGATCCGCCGGAACACCTGCCACTCGCCCGCCCCGTCCACCCGGGCCGCCTCCAGCAGTTCCCGGGGGACCCCGGCCAGCCCGGCCCCGATCAGCACCATCGCGAAGCCCGCCCACATCCACACGTACGAGCCGATGATCGCCGGGGTGACCAGGGAGGGACCGAGCCAGTCCAGGCCGTTGTACGGCTCCTGGAAGTTGTCGGCGGGCAGCCGCAGCAGCGCCCCGTCGGCCGCCGCGGGCAGGCTGAACGTGCCGTCGCCCGCCGCCCTGGTGGACGCCACCACCTCGCCGTCCCGGACGGCCTCGATCCGCATCCCGGCGTAGCCCACCTCGGAGGCGTCGACCGCGTTGAGCGTGCCGGAGCCCCGGCCGCGGGTGAAGTCCTGCCAGACAGTGCCGGTGATCCCGCCCTCCTCGGGCCGGGCCGCCGCGGCCGGTCCGGTGCCGTCCGGCAGCCGGTCCGGGGCGACACCCACCAGCGGCAGCGCGACCGGCACACCGGCCCGCACCGGCAGCTTCGTGACGAACGCGCCGCCCCCGGCCGCCTCCAGCGGGGAATCGCGTCCCGGGTGCGCCCGGGGGAAGGCCGACGACGTGACGAAGGTGTCGTGCACCCCGACCCACACCGCGTTCGCCACGCCCTTCTCCGGCGCCTGGTCGTACACCAGGCGGAAGATGATGCCCGCGGCCAGCATGGAGATCGCCATCGGCATGAAGACGACCAGCTTGAACGCCGTCGCCCAGCGCACCCGTTCGGTCAGGACGGCGAAGACCAGGCCGAGCGCGGTGGCGACGGCGGGCGCGAACACCACCCAGACGACGTTGTTGCGCAGGGCGGTGCGGATGCCGTCGTCGGTGAACAGCGCCCGGTAGTTGTCCAGTCCGGCGAAGGAGTCGCCCGACCGGTCGTAGAAGCTGCGGACCACCGAGTACCCGACCGGGTAGACCACGAGCGCGCCGAGCAGCACCAGGGCGGGCAGCAGGAACAGGACCGCCAGTGTCCGGCGGGTGCCGGTCACGCCCCGGCGCGGCCCGCGCCCCCGGACGGGCGCGGCGGGAGCGGGCACGGGGGCGGCGGGGGCCGCTGGGGGCCCCGCCGCCGGGTTCGGCGCCACCGCGTCAGTTCCCGTAGGCGGCGGCGGCCTCCGCCTCCAGGGCCGCCTGGGCGCCCGCGACGTCCCGGGGGTTCTTCAGGAAGTCCTGGAGGATCTTCCACTCGCCCTTGCCGGGGGTGCCGCCGAAGGACTGCGGGGCCTGGTCCGACATGTCGAAGCGGACGTCGTCACCGGCCGCGACCAGCGCCTCGGCGATCCTGCGCTGCACGTCGTTCGGGTACACCGAGGGGTCCAGGGCCTTGTTCGGGGAGAGGAAGCCGCCCAGCCGCGCCTGGATCGCCGCCGCGTCCGGGGAGGCCAGGTAGGTGGCGAGGGCCTGCGCCGCCGCGGAGTCCTTGAGGATCACCGCCGCGTCGCCGCCGGACACCAGCGGCGCGGTGCCGCCGACCGCCGGGAAGGGGAACACCTTCGCGTCCTCGCCCACCTCGGCCTTGGTCTCGGCGATGGTGACCTGCACGAAGTCGCCCTCGTAGACCATGCCGGCCTTGGGCTGGTCGCCGCCGGTGAAGGTCTGCGTCACGGAGGCGGGGAACTCCGTCTGGAGGGCGCCGTCCGCGCCGCCCGCGACGAAGTCCTTCTCGCCCCAGATCCCGGCGAGCGTGGTCAGCGCCTCCTTGACGGAGGGGTCGGTCCACTTGATCTCGTGCCGGGCGAGCCGGTCGTACTTCTCCGGGCCCGCCTGCGAGAGGTAGACGTTCTCGAACCAGTCGGTGAGCGTCCAGCCGTCCGCGCCGCCCACCGAGAAGGGGGTGACGCCGGAGTCGTAGACCGTCCGCGCCGTGTCGAGCAGTTCGTCCCAGGTCTTGGGCTCGTCGGCCCCGGCGTTCTCGAAGACCCGGGTGTTGTACCAGATCAGGGACTTGTTGGCGGCCTTGTAGTAGACGCCGTACGGCTTGCCGTCGACCGAGCCGATCTCCTGCCAGCCCCGGGAGTAGTTCTTCGCCAGCTCCGCGGTCGCCGCGCCGCCCAGCGGCTTCGCCCAGCCCTTGGCGACGGCCTGCCGGATGGCGCCGGGCTGCGGCAGCATCGCCACGTCGGGCGGGGCGCCGCCGGCCACCTTCGAGCCGAGGAAGTTGACGATCGGGTCCTGGGCGGGGACGAAGGTCACCTCGGCCCCGGTGCGCTTCTCGAAGTCGGCGAGGACCTTCTTGAAGTTCTCCTGCTCGGTGCCGGACCAGACGGCGGCGACCTCCAGCCGCGCGCCGTCCAGCTTCGGCAGGACGAGGGCGGAGCCGGAGGTGCTCCCGCCGCCGGTGGGCCCGGCGCCCCCGTCGTCGTCCCCGCCGTCGCCGCCCCCGCAGGCGGTGAGCGAGAGCACGAGGGCTCCCGCGGCGAGGACGGCGGGGAGCCCGGTGGTTCTCGTCGGCCTCGTGGGCCGCCCCGCGGTACCGCGTTTCCGGATGGTGCTGCTTGCGCGCATCACTGCCCCGTTTCGTTCCTCGTCGAACGTCTGGCGCTGTCCCGTGCGGTCCGGTGTACGCCAGGGGGATGAGGGCGGCAAGGGCGCGTCGGCGGTTGGACGGGGGATCGTGATTCCCTTGTGATGAGCCCAACGGGCTAGTGAGCGCGTGTGGTTGGGTTGACCGGCACTTGTCGCCCCGTCAGCCGGGGTGCGGGGTGTGCCCCCATATGTCGTGCGGGGAAGGTGAGTCGGGGTGGACTCATGCAACACGCCCGCACCGCAAGGTGGTTGCGAGGTGTGGCGGGAGAACGGGGCCGTGGGCAGCCGTGGGTGACCCGGCGCACCGCACCCGTCCGCGCCCCCGCTCGTCGCAACCCGGCGGCACCTCACCCCACCGTTCGGCGCGGCGCGGCGCGGCCCGGCGCGGCCCGGCGCGGCACGGCAGGGTGGGTGCCCCGCCGTGCCGCGCCGTCGCGCGGGTCGTCAGCCGGAGAGGCCGCCGTTGACCTCGACGACCTGGCCGGTGATGTACGAGGCCCGGTCCGAGAGCAGGTAGGCGACCAGGTCGGCGACCTCCTCGGGCCGCCCCGCGCGGCCGAGCGGGATGTTGGCGAGGTGCCGCTCGGCCACCTCCGCCGGGAGCGCGGCCGTCATGTCGGTGTCCACCAGCCCGGGGGCGACGACGTTGGCCCGGATGCCGTAGCGTCCGCACTCCTTGGCCAGGGACCGGGTGAAGCCGATGATCCCCGCCTTGGACGCCGCGTAGTTGGTCTGCGCGGCGCTGCCGTGCACCCCGGCGATGGACGAGAGCGTGACGATCGCGCCCCGGCGCCGCCGCATCAGCGCGTAGACCGCCGCCCGGCACACGTGGTAGGTGCCGTTCAGGTTGGTGTCCATCACCTCCCGCCACTCGTCCTCCTTCATGAGGGCGAGCGGGCGGTCGCGGGTGATCCCCGCCGAGGTGACGACCGCCGTGAGCGGACCCAGCTCCGCCTCCGCCCCGGCGAGGAACTCCTTCACCCGGTCGAAGTCGCCGACGTCGACCGGCCGGTGGTGGACGCGGGCACCGGCCTCCTTGGCGGCGAGGGCGGTGCTCTCGGCGGCCCCGACGTCCGAGCGGTAGCAGAAGGCGACGTCGTAGCCCTCCCGCGCGAGCCGGAGGACGACGGCGCGGCCGATGCCCCGCGAACCGCCGGTGACCAGCGCGACCGGGCGCTCCGCGACCGGGCTGCCGGGCGGCCGGCGCCCGGTGGCGTCGGCGCTCATGCGGCCGGCTCGGCGCCCAGGCCGTCCGCGACGAGGTCGCGCACCAGGCGGAAGGTGCCCATCTCGGTGAGCTGGGACTCGTCGATCTTCACGCCGTAGTTCTCCTCGACGCGCACCGCGATCTCCAGCGAGATCAGCGAGTCCACCTCCAGGTCCTCCTTGAAGCGGGCGTCGTCGGTCACTTCCTCGACGGGAAGGTCCAGTGCTCCGGCGATGACGGAGCGCAGCTTTTCGACGTCGAGCGGCTTGCCGGTGCGTTCGGGCATGCGATGTCTCCTTGTCTGGTACGGGCGGGTCCGGTTCGGGAGGGGCGGGGTCAGAAGGCGCGGCGGGGGCCGCCGAGCACGACGGCGGCGACCGCGTCGTCCCCGGGCCCGCCGCAGGTGGCGAGGACGGTGTCGGCGGCGTGCCCGTCCAGGTGGGCCACGGCGGCGGCGGCCTGGAGCACTCCGCGCGCGCCCGAGCTGTGGCCGAGGAAGGCGGTCGGGTCCAGCCGGCGGCTTCCGGACCCGGCGGGCCCGGGGGCGCCGTCGTCCGCCAGGTCGGTCAGCCACAGGGCGGCGTCGGGGGAGGTCCGCTCCGCCGCCGTCGGACGGGCTCCGGGGCCCCCGGCGCGGGCGGCGGCGACGGCGGCGTCCAGCGTCCCGGCGCGGGCGCACCCGGCGAGCGCGGCACGCACGGTGGCGCCGCGCGCGGCGGCGTGCGCGGCGGACTCGACGACGAGGGCGGCGGCGCCGTCCAGGGCGTCCCCGCCGAGCAGCTTGGCGACGGCCTCGCCGTGCGGCTCGACCCCGATCACCAGGGCGGCGTCCGCCCGGCCGGCGACGATGAGCGCGCGGGCCCAGTACAGGGCGTCCAGCCCGCTGGTCGGCCCGTTGCACAGGGTGACGCTGGGGCCGCGCAGCCCGTGGGCCATGGCCACCGACCCGGCGACCACGTTGCTGGAGGTCTGCGGCAGGCCCAGCGGGCTGAGGCCGGTCACGGTGTCCCGGGCGATGATGTCGGCGAAGGAGCAGACGCTGTCCAGGATGCCGGCGTTGGTGCTGACCAGGACGGCGGTGCGGTCGCCGGTGCCCCGGTAGCCGTCCTCGCCGAGGAGCCCGGCGTCGCGCAGCGCGGGGGCGGCGGCGCGCAGCGCCAGCCGTGAGGCGCGGTCCTTGTGCCGCAGGTCGCGGCCGGTGAGCCCGGTGCGGGGGTCGAAGCCGCCCTCGCGGACGGTGCCGAGGAGTTCGTCGGGCAGGGTGAGGCCGGGGACGGCCAGGCCCACGCCGGTGACGACGGGCGGGCCGGGGGCGGGCCGCGCGGGGGAGTGTGCGGTGGTCATCGGGCAGCCTCCAGGATGGCGGCGGCGTTGATCCCGCCGAAGCCGAACGCGTCGATCTGGGCGAGCGTCAGGTCCGCGGTGGCGGCCCGGTCGCGGACCAGGCGCAGTCCGGCGGCCTCCTCGATCGGGTCGGTGAGGCCGAGGACCGGCGGGACCTGGCCCCGCCGCAGGGCGATGGCCGCCACGACCAGGCTGAGCAGTCCGGAGCCGCCGAGGGTGTGCCCGGTCATCGACTTGACGGCGGTCATCAGCGGCCCGTCGTCGCCGGGGAAGAACCGGGAGAGCACGGCGGCCTCGGTGGAGTCGTTCTTCGGGGTGCCGCTGCCGTGCAGCATGACGAGGTCGACGTCCTCGGGGGTGACCTCCGCCCGCCGGTGGGCCTCGCGCAGGACCCGGGTGATGCCCTCGGGGTCGGGCGCGGTGGAGTGGAAGGCGTCGCAGTTGATGCCGACGGAGCGCACCCGGGCGTGGACCGCGCGGCCGGGTGCGGCGGCGCGGGTGAGGACGACGGCGACGGCGCCCTCGCCCATCAGCATGCCCCGGTGCGAGCGGTCGAAGGGGCGCAGGGCGTCCGGCACCTCGTTCTGGACCCGGTCGAGGGTGCCGTAGGCGCTCTCCCCGATGGAGTCGGTGCCGGCCACGACCACGGTGTCGGCCTCGCCCAGGCCGATCAGGTCGGTGCCCATGGCGAGCGCGTAGAGGGCGGCGGCGCAGGCGTTGGCGAAGGTGTACGTCCGGGTTGCGCCGAATCGTTCCCGCAGAGCGGTGCCGAAGTGCAGGGAGGCGGGGTCGAGGGGGGCGCCGTGACGCCACCACAGCTCGGCGCTGCGCTGCTCCTGGAGGGTGGTGCCGACCAGGACGGGCACGTCGGCCAGGTCCTCGCCGTGCCCGGCGTCGGCGAGCGCCTGCTCGACGGAGGCGATCAGCCAGCGGGTGGCCCGGCCCGGCTCGTCGGTGCCCGGCACGGCCCGGTCGCTGATCTCGTACGCCTGCCGGGCGCGGTACTTGTCGTGGTCGAAGACCTCCAGCGGGCGCAGCCCGCCGCGGCCCGCGCAGAGCGCGTCGAAGATCCGGGACGGGGTGTCGCCCACGCAGGCGACCGCTCCCATCCCGGTGATGTCCCAGCTCATGCCTGCTCCCGAAGTCGGTAGGCGGCCACCTTGCCGGTGGTCGTGGTGGGCAGCGCCTCGACGAACTCCAGCCGGGCCGGGCGCTTGTAGGGGGCGAGCCCGGCGCGGATGCGGGACCGCACGGCGCGCCGGAGGCTGTCGTGGTCGGCGGCGGGATCGGTGGTGAGGAAGGCCACGGCGCTCTCCAGCCCGCTCGCGTCCGGGCTGCCGACCACCGCGCAGTCGCGCACCCCGGCGACCTGGCGGACGACCGCCTCGATCTCGGCCGGGGGCACCTTGTAGCCGCCGAGGTTCAGCACGTCGTCGGCGCGGCACAGGTGGGTGAGGACCCCGTCGGGATCGCGCCGGACGAGGTCGCCGGTGTAGGCGCCGCCCTGCGCGAAGGTGGCGCGGTCGGCGTCGGGCCGGTTGAGGTAGCCGATGGAGACGGTGGGGCCCGCGATGTGCAGGCGGCCCTCGGTGCCGTCGGGCACCGGGCGGCCGTGCTCGTCGCGGACGGTGGCGGTGACGCCGGGCACGGGCAGTCCGGCGCGGCCGGGCAGCGGGCGGCCGGGCGGGGTGGCGATGACGACGTGCATCACCTCGGTGGCGCCCAGGCAGTTGAGCACCGTGGCGCCCAGGGCCTCCCCGATCCGGGTGTGCAGGGGGGCCGGGCAGCTCTCCCCGGCGGTCAGGCAGAGCCGCAGCCCGGCTGTGGCGGGGTCGCCGGGGGCGAGGGTGTCGAGCAGTGCGGCGTACAGCCGGGGCACGGAGCACAGCACCGTCGGGCGGTGGCGGCGCAGCGCGGCCCCGACGGCGTGCACGTCGACGGCGCCGCGGATCAGGGCGGTGGCGGCCCCGGCGTCGAGGGGGCACAGGACGGAGCTGCCGAAGCCGTAGCCGAAGGACATCCGCGCGGTGGAGAGGACGACGTCGTCGGGGCGCAGGGCGAGCAGCGCGCCGAAGCCGTCGAGCATGGCGGTGATCGCGGCGGCGGTGTGCCGCACGCCCTTGGGGGCGCCGGTGCTGCCGGAGGTGTACTGGATCAGGGCGGCGCGGCCCTCGGGGTGCGGGGCGGGGGCCGGTGCGGCGAGGGCGGGGCGGTGGGCGGTGGTGGGGCCGCCGGTGCGCATCCCGGCGCGCACGTCGTCGCCGGTCAGCAGGACGGGGCCGGCGGGCGGGCCGGGCCGCTCGGGCAGGGCGTCCAGGTGGAGGACGGCGGCGTCGCAGTCGGCGGCGATGAAGTCCCGTTCGGTCTCCGAGAGCAGGGGGCTCACGGGGACCGGGACGCAGCCGTGCCACCAGAGGCCGAGCACGGCGGCGACCGTGGCGGCCGAGTCCTCGGCGACCACCAGCGCGCGGCTGCCGGGGGGCACCCCGTGCGCCCGCAGCGCACCGGCGTAGCCGAGGGCGGCCTCGTACAGGGCCCGGTAGCGGACGGTGCCGAGCTGGGGGTCGAGGTAGGCGGTCCGCTCGCCGTGCCCGGCCGCGAGGTGGCGGCCCACCAGCCGGTGGACCAGCCCGGTGCCGCCGGTGACCGCGCGGGCCCGGGGGGCGGCCGGGGAGGCGGGAGCGGTGCGGGGGAGGGCGGCGGAGGCGTGCGGGACGGCGGCGGAGGCGGGGCTCCCCGCCGCGGGGTCCGTCGGCGTGCCCGCGGTCGCGGTCGCCGGGGCCGGTGAGGACGGGACCGCCGGCCCGGGGAGGCCGTCGGGGGCGTCGGCGGCGGCGCTGATCAGGGCGGCGAGGTCCAGGACGCTGTCGGCCGAGCTGATCGCCTCGTTGCCGAGCAGCACCCCGAGGGTCTGCTCGACGCGCGCGGCGATCTCGACCTTCTCCAGCGAGTCCACCTTCAGCTCCCGCTCGAAGGAGGCGTCGGCGGGCACCGAGTCGAGGTCGAGTTCGAGGACGGACGCCACGATGACCCGCAACCGCTCCACAGGATCGGATATCCGCTCAGGCGGCATGGGTGCACTCCTTGTCGGGCAGGACGACTTGTCGGGCAGAACGACGGCAGGTCGGGGCTGGCTCCCGGAGGCCACAAGGACGGTATCCACGCCGGATTCGGCCCGTCAGCGGATGCGGAGGGAGTCCGTCAAGTCCGCCCGCACCCCCGCCCACCGGCCTCTAAAGGCTGTCAACAGGCTTGCGGGACAACGATATTGACGCGATGTCAGGATCGTTTCGCGCCGACCTGACGCACTGTGCGGGGCGCGCTGGCGACGGCCCCCTGGCCCCCCTAGCGTCGGGAGCCGAGCCGCCGGTGCGGGCTGCCCGCACTGGATCGCACCGGGGGCCGGACCGTCCGGTGCCCCGCGCCGGGACGCGCGGGGCACCGCGCGCCCACCCGCGTTCCGGCCGCGCGGCCCAGGCGGAGTCGGACGTCCACCGAAGTCTTCCCCCGACCGGAACCAGGTGATCCCATGCCGCTCACGTCCAAGACCCTGCTGCCCCCGGAGACCCGCGCCCGGCTCGCCGCGCTGCCCGGCCTCGGCGGCGGCAACGCCTGGCGGATCGCCGCCGAGACGAACCCGGCGGCCGACCTGCCCGTTCTGCTCGCCGACCGCCCCCTCACGGGCCTGGACGGACGCCCCAAGGAGGAGTTCAGCCTCCGCGAGCTGGACGCGCTCGCCGACGGATGGGCCGCCTGGTACCTGGACCGCGGGATCGGCCCCCGCGACCGGGTCGCCGTGTACCTCGCCGACACCTTCGCCTACCAGGTCCACCTGACCGCCCTGGCCCGGATCGGCGCCATCGGCGTGCTGATCAACGGCCGGATGGTGCCGGAGACCGCGCTCGGCCTGGTGCGCCGCACCGGCGCCGTCGGCCTGTTCACCGACGGCGAGCGCCGCGAGGGCCTCGCCGGCGCCGAACGCGCGCTGCCCGACCTGCGCTGGACGGCCCTCGACGAGGAGACCGGCACCCTCGGGGCGCGCGCCCCGCGCCCCGCCGACCTCTTCCGGCACGGCGACGACGACGCCGTCGTCATCTGCCACTCCTCCGGGACCACCGGCAACCCCAAGCCGGTGATATGGGCCCACCGGCAGAGCGTCTCGGGCGCCTGCTACCGGCTCCTCAACCACCCGGAGCCGGACACCGCGCGGGTGCTCGCGGGCGCCCCCCAGTCCCACTCCAGCGCCATCGCCTTCACCTTCTACTCCCTGCTCGCCGGGGTGCCCACCGTCGGCTGGTCGGACCCGACGGGCCCCGGCATCGCGCGCGGCAGCGCCACCCACCGCCCCACCGTCGTCCTCGCCTTCAACGAGGCCCTCTCCCACCTGGCCACCCACGAGCCCGACCCGGCCGACGTCGCCACGGTCGAGGTGTGGGTGAACCTCGGCGACTGCGGCCACGACGCGCACATGCGGCGTCTGATGGCGCTGGGCCGCACCACCACCCCGGACGGCCACGTCCCCGGCTCGGTCATCGACGACGGCCTCGGCTCCTCCGAACTGGGCTGGGCCGCGCTGCGCAAGGTCCTCACCCCCGACTCCCCGGCCCGCGCCCGGCACCTGGGCACCGTCGTCCCGATCGCCGAGGTGGCGGTGCTGCGCGAGGACGGCAGCCGCGCCGCCGACGACGAGGTCGGCATGCTCGGTGTGCGCGGCGAGGCCGTGGCGCACGGCTACTGGAACGACTCCGACACCACCTACCGCTCGATGCTCTCCGGCCACTGGCTCTCCGGGGACCTGGTGCGGCGCACGGCGGACGGCGAGTTCTTCCACGTGGACCGCGTGGTCGACCGCATCCGCACCGACGCTGGCGACGGCCACTCGGCGCTGATGGAGGAGGAGATGCTGCTCGGCCTGCCGGAGCTGGCCGACTGCTCGGTGGTGGCTGGGCGGGACCGGGGCCGCACCGTCCCCGTCGCCCTGGTGACGCTCCGCGAGGAGGCCGACCCCGCCGACCTGCTGGCCCGCGCCAACAGGGTGCTGTCCGCCGCGGGCGAGCCGCGGCTCGCGTACCTGGAGATCGCGCCCTCCGCCGCCGACATCCCGCTCGGCCCCACCGGCAAGGTGCTCAAGCGCCGGCTGCGCGAGAAGTACGCCGCCCTGGAGGAGTACCGGCCCGCGGGACCCGCCGCCGCGGCCCCCGGCACCCCGACCCCCGCCACCGCGGCGGCCGGCGCGTGAGCGCCCCCGCCCCGGCGGCCCCCGGCGGCACCCTCCCGGCCGGACCGCCCGAGGCGGTCGTCGCCTGGGTCAACGAGGCGGGCGCCGGGACGCTGGCCGGCCGGATGGGCGTGACCTTCCAGGAGGCCACCGCCCAGCGGGTGGTCGCGACCATGCCGGTGCGGGGCAACACCCAGTTGCAGCGCATCCTGCACGGCGGTGCCTCCGCGGCCTTCGCCGAGTCCCTGGGCTCGCTGGGCGCCGCGCTGCACGCCGGGGAGGGGCGGATCGCCGTCGGCGTCGACCTCAACGCCACCCACCACCGCCCGGTCCGCGCCGGAACGGTCACCGGCGTGGCCACCGCCCTCCACCTCGGCGCGACCACCGCCAGTTACGAGATCGTCGTCTCCGACGAGGCGGGCCGACGGGTCTGCACCGCCCGGATCACCTGCGCCATACACGGCGGACGCGGCACCAGGGGCGCCCGCGGACGCGGCTGAACGGCCGGGCCCGGCCGCCACCGGTGGCGCGCCCCGGGCCCGGCCGCCCCCGCCCGGTCACGGCCCCTCCCGGCCGGTGACGGCCCCGGACCCACCCCGCACCACCCCGACACCACACCCCGAGGAACCCCCCATGACCACCACCCACGATCCGCACGAGACCCAGACCGGGGCGCCGCCGACCGTGCAGCGCACCGGCCCGGTCCTCCTGGTCCTGCTGTCGGCCATGTTCTTCGCCCAGTTCGACTTCTTCGTCGTGAACGTGGCCGCGCCCTCCATGGAGGAGAGCATCCACGCCACCTCCGGCCAGCTCGAACTGGTCGTCGGCGGCTACGCGTTCGCCTACGCGGCCGGAATGATCACCGGCGGGCGGCTCGGCGACGGCTTCGGCCACCGCCGCCTCTTCATCATCGGCACCCTCGCCTTCGGGGTCACCTCGCTGCTGTGCGGCCTCGCCGACACCCCCGCGCAGCTCATCGTCGCCCGCCTCGCCCAGGGCCTGGCCGGAGCGGTCATGGTCCCGCCGGTGCTCGCCGTCATCACCGCCTACTTCCCGGACGAGAAGAAGGGCCGCGCGATGGCCTGGTACGGGGTCGCCGCCGGCCTCGGCTCCATCGCCGGACAGGTCCTCGGAGGGGCGCTCGTCGCCTCCGACTTCGCCGGGCTCGGCTGGCGCACCATCTTCCTCATCAACGTGCCGTTCTGCCTGCTGATCGCGCTCGCCGCGCTCAAGGTGCTGCCCGCCCGCACCCGCCTCGGCCGGACCGGCCTGGACCCGGTCGGCGCCCTCGGCGTCTCCGCGGCGCTCGCCCTGCTGCTGGTGCCGCTGACCACCGGACACGCCTCCGGCTGGCCCGCCTGGACGTGGATCAGCATGGCCCTGGCCCTGCCGTTCGGCGCCGCCACCCTCTGGTACGAGCGCTCCCTGGCCGCCCGCGGCGGCAACCCGGTGCTGGTGATGTCCCTGTTCCGCAGCGAGTCCTTCCGCAGCGGCGTGATCGCCGGTGTGGCCTTCATGATCTACTTCGGCAGCTTCATGTTCACCCTGACCCTGCTGCTCCAGTCCGGCCTCGGCCTCGACCCGCTGGAGGCGGGCCTGGTCTTCTCCCCGATGGGCGTGCTCTTCACCGCCACCTCGATGGTCGGCGGCCGGCTCACCGCCCGCTGGGGCATGAACGCCCTGGTGGTCTCCGGCGGGGTGACCGCGCTCGGCCTCGCCCTGCTCGCGCTGCGGCTGGCGACCGCCGGTGCCGACACCGGCCTGCCCTGGATCGTGTTCTGCCTCTGCCTGATCGGCGGCGGCAACGGCGTCGTCCTGCCCGCCCTCTTCGGCGCCGCCCTCACCACGGTGCGCCCGCAGGACGCGGGCACCGCCTCCGGCATCCTCACCACCACCCAGCAGTTCGCCAGCGCCGCCGGTGTCGCGGCGGTCGGCGCCCTGTTCTTCGCGACGGCCGGCAAGGCCCCCACCGACGGCGACTGGGCGGGGGCGATGGCCTGGGCGACCTGGGTGTGCTTCCTGCTCGTCCTCGTGGTGATGGTGACGACCTGGACCTTCAAGCGCTTCAGCCCGCCCCCCGTCCGCTCCTGACGCCCCCGGGGGCGGGGTCCCGCCCCGCCCCCCTTCCCGCCCCGAGAGGTGGCACCCATGTGTGGAATAGCCGGCTGGGTCTCCTTCGACCCGGACCGTCCCGTCACGGCCGAGGCCGCCCGCGCGATGACCGCCACCATGGCGTGCCGCGGGCCGGACGCCGAGGGCCTCTGGACCACCCCCCTGGTCGCCCTCGGCCACCGGCGGCTGTCCGTCGTCGACCCGGTGGGCGGCACCCAGCCGATGTTCGTCGAGCACGAGGGCGAGACCGTCGTCGGCCTCACCTACAGCGGCGAGCTCTTCAACCACCGCGAGCTGCGCAAGGACCTGACCGTCCGCGGCCACGCCTTCCGCACCTCCAGCGACACCGAGGTCGTGCTGCGCGCCTACCTCGAATGGGGCGAGGACTTCACCGAACGCCTCAACGGCATGTACGCCTTCGCCGTGTGGGACGCCCGCACCCAGGAACTGCTCCTGGTCCGCGACCGCATGGGCATCAAGCCGCTCTACTACCACCCGGTCCCCGGCGGCCTG
This sequence comes from Streptomyces sp. SID8352, assembly GCF_009862265.1. Taxonomy (GTDB): domain Bacteria; phylum Actinomycetota; class Actinomycetes; order Streptomycetales; family Streptomycetaceae; genus Streptomyces. Next base: position 28,799 of record NZ_WWGX01000030.1, read on the forward strand.
CTCTTCGGCTCCGAGCCCAAGGCGATCCTGGCCCACCCCGCGGTGCGGCCGGTGATCGACTCCGAGGGCTTCGCCGAACTCCTCGGCTTCACCAAGACCCCCGGCCACGCCCTCTACCGCGGCATGCGCGAGCTGCGCCCCGGCCACACCCTGCGCTGCGGGCGCGGCGGCACCACCGTGCGCCGCTACTGGGAGCTGCGGTCCCACGAGCACACCGACGACCTGCCCACCACCATCGCCCGGGTGCGGGAGCTGCTGGAGGACATCGTCGACCGCCAGCTCGTGGCGGACGTGCCGGTCGGCACCCTGCTCTCCGGCGGGCTGGACTCCAGCATCATCACTGCCCTCGCCGCCCGCCGCCGCACCGCGCTCGGCGCCGACCCCATCAAGTCCTACGCCCTGGACTTCGCCCGGCACGCCGACTCCTTCCACGCCGACGACTGGCGCGGCACCCCGGACGCCCCCTTCGCGGAGATGCTGGCCCGGCACGTCGGCTCCGACCACTCCGTGGTCTCCCTCCCGCCCGACGCCCTGCTGGACACCGCCGCCCGCGAGGCCGTGATGCGCGCCCGCGACCTGCCCTTCGACCTCGGCGACGGCGACACCTCCCTGTACCTGCTCTTCAAGGAGGTCCGCCGGCACTGCCGGGTCGTCCTCTCCGGGGAGTCGGCCGACGAGGTGTTCGGCGGCTACCGCTGGTACGCCCACCCCGAGACCGTCGCCGCGGACACCTTCCCGTGGCTCGCGCCGCCCTTCGGCACCGGGATCGCCGGGCCCGGCAGCGGCCCCGGCGAATCACTGATCGACCGGGGGCTGCTCGCCCGGATCGACCTCCAGGGCTACCGGAAGCAGCGCTACCGGGAGGCCCTCGCCGAGGTGCCCCACCTGCCGGGCGAACCGGCCGCCGAGCGGCGGATGCGCGAGATCGGCTATCTGCACCTGACCCGGTTCCTGCCGTGGATGCTCGACCGCAAGGACCGGGCCAGCATGGCGGTGGGCCTGGAGGTCCGGGTGCCGTTCTGCGACCACCGGCTGGTCGAGTACGTCTTCAACACCCCGTGGGCGATGAAGTCCTTCGACGGCCGGGAGAAGAGCCTGCTGCGCGCCGCCACCCGCGACCTGCTGCCGGACGAGATCGCCGACCGGGTCAAGGCCCCGTACCCGATCACCCGCGACCCGCTGTACCTGGACGGGCTGCGCGCCTCCCTCAAGGAGGCCGTCGACGGACCCTCCTCCCGGGTGCGCGACCTGCTCGACGAGGAGGCGCTCGCCGCCGCCACCGCCGACGCCCCCGTCCCCGGCTACCGCACGGGCACCGAACTGGTCCTCGCGCTGGACTTCTGGCTCCGCACCCACGAGGTCGACCTGGACCTCTGACCCGCCCTCCGCCGGACCCCCGGCCCCGGCCCCCGCCGGACCCCCGACCCCGGCCCCCGCCGGGGCTTCCCGCTCCGGCACCGGGGCCCGGCGGGTCCCTCCGGGTTCCTCCCCGGCGGGCGCGCCGGGCCCTTCGGACGGGGCCGCCCGGCGCCTCCCCCACGGGTCCGGCCCGGTTTCCCCCACGGCTCCCGCCGTCGGGCCCCTCCGACGGCACCTCCCGCACCCGGCCCGGGTCCGGCGCCCCCTCCCGCGCCGGACCCGGGCCGCGCGCGCTCCGCCCGGCGCGCCGGTTAGCACCGGCCCGGGCGCGTCACCGTGCGCCGTCCACCGGCGGGCGCGGGACCCCCTGCGGTGCGGACCCCCGGCGGAGCCCCGCGTGCTCGGGCGCTCCGGCCGGACGGCCGGGTCGCGGGCCCGGCACCCGGGGCCCCGGACGCCGACCCGCCGTCCGCCGACCCGCCGTCCGCCAGCCCGCCACCCGCCGGGCCGCAGCTCTCGGGGCCGCCGCGCCACCGGCCGGATCCGCGTCGCGAAGCCGCACACGGCCCGACGCTCCCCGGTGTCTACCGGAGGAGGGACGGGACCCGTGGTGCCGAGACCTGGCGGGAGGCCCGGTCCAGGGCGCTGGCCAGGAGGGCCAGATCGGTGGGGCCGTTGCCCAGTTCGCGGACCGGGCGGCGGGCCGGGGGATCGCCCATGCGGTCCCACTCCAGGGCCACCACCGTCGGCCGCAGCGTCGCCGTGCGCGGGATACGGCCCGTGACCCGGCCGCCCTGGAACCCCACACCCCGCCCGTCCGCCCCGGTCAGCCGGCCCCGCCCGGGCGCCGGTTCGTCGGGACCGGCGGCGGGCGCGTCGAGCACCACCCGCAGCGCCGCGAGGCGCACCGGCTCCGTCCGGGCCGTACGGCCCCCGGGGCCGGTGGCGGCCACCAGATGCACCCCGAGCCGGTCCCCCTCCCGCGCCACGGCCTCCAGTGCCCGCACCACCGACCCGGCGGCGGGCCGCCCGGTGGAGCCGAGCGAGGGGGCGACGAGGTCGTCGAGATCGTCCACGACCACGACCAGCCGGGGCAGCGGCGGCACCGGCTCCGTCCGGGCCCGCGCCGCCCCCGGCCGCAGCCGTATCGTGGAACTGGGCGGCGATTCCAGGTCCCCGGTGTCCGAGACACCGGGCACGACACCACCGGCGGTGCGCTGGGCGACCATCCGGCCCGACACCGCGCGCCCGGTGTGCCAGGTGGTGAAGTCGGACCGGCCGAGCAACTCTGCCCGCCGCTTCAGCTCCGCGCTCAGCGACTGTGCGAACTCCCGCATCAGCACGGGGTCGTTGGCGGCCAGATGGGTCGTCACGTGCGGCACGTCCGTGCACACCCGCAGTCCCTCGCCCGAGGTGGCGCCGCCGGTGCCCGCGCCGTCCCGCCCGTCGATCAGCACGATCCCGAGCCGGTCCGGGCGCTCGGCCGAGGCCAGCGAGGCGACGACGGCCCGCAGCAGCTCCGTACGGCCGCTGCCGGGAGGCCCCTCGACCAGCAGGTGCGGACCCTCCGCCGCGAGGTCCACCGCGACCGGGCCGCGCGGCCCGGCGCCCAGCACGGCCTGCGCCCGGCCGCCCAGGGTCTGCGGATCGTCGGCCGCCGCGGCCCAGCGGGCCATCAGGGACGCGGGCGTGGCACGGGCCAGCCCCAGCTCGTCCAGCAGCCGGGCGGCCCGGGGCAACGGCGCCGACACGCGCCGCCCGCCGCTCGCGCCGTCGGTGCGCAGCGGCGCCAGCGCCCGCGCGAACCGCTCGGCCCACGCCGGGGACACGGCGTCCACGGTGCCGAGGACGCCCTCCCCGGCCGGGCCCGGCGGCACGCCGGGGACGTCGGCGTCCACGATCCGCAGCAGCCGCACGGCCGTCGCCACGTCCCCGCTGAGCAGCGCCACCGCCCCGCACTCCCGGAGGAGCGGGGAGCCGGCGCAGGCCGCCTCGTACGCCTCCGCCACCGGTGCGGCCGGGGCGGCGGGAGCGGTCTCGGCCACGCACAGGACATGGATCCCGGCCCGCGGCCCCTCCACCGCCAGCCGCGCCACCGCCTCGCGCAGCTCGGCACCGCCCGGGTCACCGTCGACCACCACCACGGTGTACGGCCCCGTGCGCCCGCCCGTCCCGCCGGGCGCCCCCGGATACTGCTCCCGGCCGGAACCGGGACCGGACCCGGCCGCCTCCGCCCCGGCACCCGGTATCGCGCCGGGGGCCGGAAACGGGGCGGGAGACGGCGCCATGGCCCGACCCGGGGTGTGAACCGGACCCGGACCGTGGACCGGACCCGGACCGTGGACCGGACCCGGCACCGGGAGACGGGTCGGGACTTCCACACGGGGGCCGTCGCCCGGACGGTCCTCCAGGCGGCGCAGCAGCTCCCCGATCCGGGCGGCGGCCTGGTCCGGGTCGTGGGCGAGCAGCAGCCGGCAGTCCTGGCCGTGCCCGGGGCGCACCTGGGGCAGCCAGCCCAGCCAGGACCACTCGGCCACCCGCGCGTCCAGGGGCCGGGCGCGGTCCGCGCCGATCAGCACGATCTCCAGGACATCGGGGGAGTGCAGCGCCGCGAGCTGGGCCAGCACCGAGCGGGCCAGCCCGGACAGCCGCGCCCGCGGCCCCGCCAGCCCCAGCGCCCCGGCCCCGCGCAGCCCGACGGTGACCGGCACGGCGGGCAGCGGCGCGGCCCGGCCCGGCACCGCCCGGTCGGCCGTGCCCAGCCGCACGGACAGCGCCTCCGGGTGGGCGGCGCCGCGCTCCCAGAGCCGGGGGCCCGGCCCCAGGGCCGTCAGCAGCAGCGCGGCCGGGTCCGGCCAGGTCTCCGGGGCGCCCGCGACCAGCGGCGGGACCGGCTCGCCGGGCCCGGGGACGGGGGCCTCGCCGTCGGGGAGGCACGCCTCGGGCCCCTCCGCCTCCCGCGCCCCGGCGCCTCGCCCGCCGGCCAGCCGCCGCGCCCACGCGCCGAGCCCACCGCGCCGCCGCCCGCCCTGCTGCGCCCCCGCAGCGGACTCCGAGGGGTCCCCGGGCTCCGGGGCCGCGCCGGGACGGGTGTCGTGGGGGCCGTACGCCCCGGTGAGGGGTGCACCGGGGGCGGGGGCGGGGGCGGGACCACGGCTCTCGATGCCCGGGGCGCCGCCCTGCCCGGGAACCGTGGGCGGCTGCCCGTACGCCGGGGCGCCGTACCCGCCGACCGGGGCCGCCGCGCCGCCCGCCCCGCCCGGCCGTGCCGCTCCCTGGTGGGCCGAGGTCCCGTACGCGTGACGGGTCGGCCCGCCGGGAACCCCGGGGAGTCCGGGCGCGCCCGCCGGGCCGTACGGGGCCGCCGGGCCGTCCGCCGGTCCGGGGCCCGCCCCGTCCCCGGCCGGGCCCGGCGTGCCCAGGACCGGCAGCCGTACGTGCCCCTCGCCGTCCGGCGTGGCCCGCGGCCCCCGGGGCTCGGCCTGCCCGGCGGGCACCAGGCGCAGCACCGACTCGCCGATCCGCAGCAGGGCCCCCGGCGGGAAGCGCACCGGGCGGGCGGTCACGGGCACCCCGTCCAGGGTGGTGCCGTTGGTGGAGCCGAGGTCGGCTACGGTGACGCCGCCCCCGGCGTCGACGGTGACCGCGCAGTGCGTCCGGGAGACGTCGGGGTCGTCCAGCGCCACGTCGGCGTCGGCGGAGCGGCCGAGCCGGACGCACCCCCCGTGCAGCAGGTGGACGCCGCCCGCGTCGGGTCCGGCGACCACGTGCAGCCGGGCCGGGAGGTCGCCGGGATGCGGCTCCGGCTCGCCGGGGGCTCCCAGGGACAGCACGGCGCCGTCGGTCAGCGGGGGCTCGCCCAGGGTGCAGCGCTGGGTGTCCAGCCGCTGGGCCCCGGCGTAGAGGACCACCGGCCCGGTGCCGCCGTCGCCCGGCAGCGCCGCGGCCAGCGCGGAGGCGACCGCGGCCAGGGCCGTGCCCGCCGGCGCCGTGACCAGCACGTCGCGGCTCGGGGCTCCGCCCCCGGGGGCGGCGGGCGGGCCCTGCGGGTCTACGACGGTCAGCCGGATCTGCATCGCCGTCAGCGGTCCCTTCGCGCGGGCGCCCGCGGTCCGTAAGGGGACGAAGCCGTCCGACCGCGGTCCCCCACCACGGACTTCCCCACCGTCACACGAGCACGTCGGCCAGTAACTGTGAGCATCCTCGCACCTGCCACCGACACCGCGCCCGCCGACCGGCGTTGAATGATCTTGATTGGTCTGCTCTGCCCGCAAAAGTGCCCGTCCGGCGCCACGCCGGTGGCCGAAAGGCGCCCCTCGGGACGCCCCTTGGCCCTCGCGGTCTCGCGGTCTCGCGGTCTCGCGGCCGCCCTCCCGGCCCTGGCCCCGGCCCCCGCCCCGGCCACCTGGCCCTGTCCCCGGGCCCCGGGCCTGGCCCTGTCCCAGGACCTCCGGCCCCCGGAACCCTGGATCCCTCCAGGCCCGGCCTCCGGTCCCCGAAGCCTTGGTCCCCGGAGCCCCGGCCCCCTCAACCCCGGTCCCCTCAACCCCGGTCCCCGGCCCGCCAACCCCGGTCCCCGGGCCGCCAGGCCCGGATCGCTGGGCCGCCGGGCCCCGATGCCGGGCCCGGACGCGCCGCCGGGCCCGCCCTCGCGGACGGCAGGGCGCCCCGCCCCGGCAACCAACCCGTCCGTCGCCGCGTCTTCCCTCCGACGGCGCGCGCCGGACGCCCCGCGGGGGCGCGCGCCCACCGCGCACCGGGCACGCCGGGGCCCGCGCGCGGTCTGCGCGGCGCGTCCGCGGGCCGTGAGGGCGGCGACGGGGACCATGGGAGGCGCGGCCGCGCGGACCACCCGGTGCCGCACCCCTCGGCACTACAGTGTGTCGGAACAGCCAGCAAGCAACAGGGAGCGCATGACGTGCGGCCGGTCGGCAGCAAGTACCTCCTGGAGGAGCCCCTGGGCCGCGGTGCCACGGGGACCGTCTGGCGTGCCCGCCAGCGGGAGACCGCGGGCGCCGAGGCGGCCGTGCCCGGGCAGCCCGGGGAAACCGTCGCGATCAAGGTCCTCAAGGAGGAGCTGGCCGGCGACCCGGACATCGTGATGCGCTTCCTGCGGGAGCGCTCGGTCCTGCTCCGGCTGACCCACCCCAACATCGTCCGGGTCCGCGACCTGGTCGTCGAGGGCGAGCTGCTGGCCCTGGTCATGGACCTGGTCGACGGCCCCGACCTGCACCGCTACCTGCGCGAGAACGGCCCGTTCAGCCCCGTCGCCGCCGCGCTGCTCACCGCGCAGGTCGCGGACGCGCTGGCCGCCAGCCACACCGACGGCGTCGTCCACCGCGACCTCAAGCCGGCCAACGTGCTGCTGCGGCAGGACGGCGGCGGGATGCACCCGATGCTCACCGACTTCGGCATCGCCCGCCTCGCGGACTCGCCCGGCCTCACCCGCACCCACGAGTTCGTCGGCACCCCCGCCTACATCGCGCCGGAATCCGCCGAGGGCCGCCCGCAGACCTCCGCGGTCGACGTCTACGGCGCGGGCATCCTGCTGTACGAGCTGGTCAGCGGGCGTCCGCCGTTCTCCGGGGCGTCCGCCCTGGAGGTGCTGCACCAGCACCTCAGCGCCGAGCCCCGCCGCCCCTCCACGGTGCCCGACCCGCTCTGGACGGTCATCGAGCGCTGCCTGCGCAAGGAGCCCGACGAGCGGCCCAGCGCCGAGAACCTGGCCCGGGGGCTGCGGGTCGTCGCAGACGGCATCGGTGTGCACGCGAACAGCGCCCAGATCGGCGCCGCCGAGAACGTCGGCGCGCTGCTCGCCCCCGACCCGGCGCCCACCGCGGTCCCCGGCGCCGCCGACCCCACCCAGGTCCTCCCGAACCACCCGGGCGCCCACGACCCCAACGCCGCCACCAGCGTCCTGCCGCACACCGGCGGGCCCGGGGGCGCCGCCGACCCCACCGCCGTCATGCCCCCGGTGCCGCCGGGGCAGCCGGGCGGCGGGCCGCAGGACCCGCACCCCTGGCAGAACCAGCTCCGGGCCGCCCGGGACCGGAACGACCAGACGCAGGTCCAGTACGTCGATCCCCAGCAGGACCCGCTGCGCCGCCGCCCGCAGCGCCAGGCCGCCCGCCCCCAGCAGCCGCCCCACCAGGCGCCGCCCGGCCCGCAGCCGTACCAGCCGGGCCCGGACGGCTACGGCTACCCGCAGCAGCACCAGTACCAGCCCCAGCAGTACCAGCAGCAGCGGTACGCGACCCCGCAGCCGCAGCAGCCCCAGCAGCCGCCGCCCCAGCGCTACGCGCCGCCGCCCGCCCCGGCTCCCGAGCCCCGCGCCCCCCGGCAGCCGCGGCAGCGCAGCGCCAATCCCGTGCGGATCCCCGGCCTGGGCTGCCTCAAGGGGTGCCTGGTCACGATCCTCGTGCTGGTCGTGGCCGGCTGGCTGATCTGGGAGCTGAGCCCGCTCCAGGGCTGGATCGGCACCGGCCGGGGCTACTGGTCCCAGCTCGGCGCCTGGTTCGACACCGCCAGCGGCTGGGTCAGGGACCTGGGCGGAACCGGAAACTGAACCGTCCCGGGGCCCGCTCACCCATGGGCCCCGGACCACCCCGGCCCCGGGCCACCCCGGCCCCGGGCCACCCCGGCCCCGGGCCACCCCGGCCCCGGGCCACCCCGGCCCCGGGCCACCCCGGCCCCGGACCACCCCGGCCCCGGACCACCCCGGCCCCGGGCCGCACCGGCCCCGGGCCGCACCGGCGCCCTGGGGCCCCGGCCCCGGCCGATTCCCCGGGCCCGGCCGCGGGCGCCGCCCCGGGGCCCACCTCCCGCCCCGCACAGCCGACGCGGCCGCCGAGCCCGTCCGCGCCCCGGTGGCCGCGCTCGCCCGGCCGTACACGACCGCCGTGCCCGGCCGACCGCCGTGCCCGGCCGACCCCCGTGCCAGCGCCCGGCCGGACGCTCCCGTCGGTCGCGAACCGCGCACCGTCCGGTGGGCCACCGAGCCCGCCGCACTCACACCCCGTATGCCCGGACCCGTCCCCGTGCCCCGACCGGTCTCCGGGGCCGTCCGTCCGGACACCGGGCCGCCGGGACACCGGTCAGGGGATTTGTCGACAACCGCCGGGTGATTTCCGCCTCCCCCGTGAAGGCGGGCTCCGGGGACGCGTAGGTTTGGCCGCAACACGCGTCGGTAGGAGCAGCCTTGGCACGGAAGATCGGCAGCCGGTACACCGCCCACCAGATCCTCGGGCGGGGCAGCGCCGGCACGGTGTGGCTGGGAGAGGGCCCCGAGGGCCCCGTGGCGATCAAGCTGCTGAGGGAGGACCTGGCCTCCGACCAGGAGCTGGTCTCCCGCTTCGTGGGCGAGCGCACCGCCCTGCTCGGCCTGGAGCACCCGCGCATCGTCTCGGTGCGCGACCTCGTCGTGGACGGCAACGACCTCGCGCTGGTCATGGACCTCGTCCGCGGCACCGATCTGCGCACCCGCCTCGACCGGGAGCGCCGCCTCGCCCCCGAGGCCGCCGTGGCCATCGTCGCGGACGTGGCCGACGCCCTGGCCGCCGCGCACGCCGCCGGGGTCGTGCACCGCGACGTCAAGCCCGAGAACGTCCTGCTGGACATGCAGGGGCCGCTCGGCCCCGGCGCCTCGCACCCCGCCCTGCTCACCGACTTCGGCGTGGCCAAGCTGATCGACACCCCGCGCCGCACCCGCGCCACGAAGATCATCGGCACCCCCGACTACCTCGCCCCCGAGATCGTCGAGGGGCTGCCCCCGCGCGCCTCCGTCGACATCTACGCCCTCGCCACCGTCCTGTACGAGCTGCTCGCGGGCTTCACCCCGTTCGGCGGCGGCCACCCCGGCGCCGTACTGCGCCGCCATGTGACCGAGACGGTCGTCCCGCTGCCCGGCATCCCGGACGAGCTCTGGCAGCTCCTCGTGCAGTGCCTGGCCAAGGGGCCGGCCTCCCGGCTGCGCGCCTCCGAGCTGGCGGCCCGGCTGCGCGAGCTGCTGCCGATGCTGGCCGGGATGGGCCCGCTCGACGTGGACGAGCCCGGCGACGACGCCGAGGACGGCCCCGAGGAGCCCGCCGCGGCGGCCCCGGCGCCCCCCGGCGACCCGGTCCGCCGCGGAACGGTCCCGCTGGTGCCCGGGGCCCGGCCCGCCGACGCCAACCGCGACACCCACACCTCGATGCGCGTCCCCGCCCCCGACGAGCTGGCCGGCGGCGCCCGCGGCACCGCCCGCGCCCCCCGCGCCGCCGGTGCCCCGCGCCCCGGCTCGGCCCGCAACCGGGCCGTCGCGCGCCGCCGCCGGGCGGTCCTGGGCGCGGGCGCGGTCGTGCTGGCGGCGGCGGTCGGCGCCGGCGCCTGGCTGGCCGGCGGGGGCGACGGGGACGACCCCGGCCCCCGGGACACCGGGAACTCGGCCCCGGCGGCGCCCTGAGCGGCCCGGCGGCCGCGACCGCGCACGCCCTGCGTGGGCCGGGCGGCGGAGCCGTTACGCTGGACACGTGGCAGTCGTCGATGTATCCGAAGAGCTGAAGTCCCTCTCCTCGACCATGGAGTCGATCGAGGCCGTCCTGGACCTCGACCGGATGAGGGCAGACATCGCCGTGCTCGAGGAGCAGGCGGCAGCACCCTCCCTGTGGGACAACCCGGACGAGGCGCAGAAGATCACCAGCAGGCTCTCGCACCTCCAGGCCGAGGTGCGCAAGGCCGAGGCCCTGCGCGGCCGGATCGACGATCTCGGGGTGCTCTTCGAGATGGCCGAGGAGGAGGACGACCCGGACACCCGGGCCGAGGCCGAGTCCGAGCTGACGTCCGTGCGCAAGGCGCTGGACGAGATGGAGGTCCGCACCCTGCTCTCCGGCGAGTACGACGCGCGCGAGGCGCTCGTCAACATCCGCGCCGAGGCGGGCGGCGTGGACGCCGCCGACTTCGCCGAGAAGCTCCAGCGGATGTACCTGCGCTGGGCCGAGCAGCACGGCTACAAGACCGAGGTCTACGAGACGTCGTACGCGGAGGAGGCCGGCATCAAGTCGACCACCTTCGCCGTGCAGTCGCCCTACGCCTACGGCACCCTCTCGGTGGAGCAGGGCACCCACCGGCTGGTGCGCATCTCGCCCTTCGACAACCAGGGCCGCCGCCAGACCTCCTTCGCGGGCGTGGAGATCCTCCCCGTCGTCGAGCAGTCCGACCACGTCGACATCGATGAGTCCGAGCTGCGCATCGACGTCTACCGCTCCTCCGGCCCCGGCGGCCAGGGCGTGAACACCACGGACTCCGCGGTCCGCATCACCCACATCCCCACCGGCATCGTGGTCGCCTGCCAGAACGAGCGCTCGCAGATCCAGAACCGGGCCACGGCGATGAACGTCCTCCAGGCCAAGCTGCTGGAGCGGCGCCGCCAGGAGGAGCGGGCCAAGCTGGACGCCCTCAAGGGCGACGGCGGCAACTCCTGGGGCAACCAGATGCGTTCGTACGTGCTGCACCCCTACCAGATGGTCAAGGACCTGCGCACCGAGCACGAGGTGGGCAACCCCGAGGCCGTGTTCAACGGCGAGATCGACGGCTTCCTGGAGGCCGGGGTTCGCTGGCGCAAGCAGCAGGAGAAGTAGCGGAGGACCGGCACCGGCCGGTCCCGCCGCTTTGTCGACAAGGCAACTGCCGCCCCGAGTGCGGCAGTTGCCTTTTTCCGTTCGTCAACCCGGCATATACCCCCTCCCGGGGCATCACGTACGCAACGACCTTGACGCCGCTTTGAACATTGGGAAGGGTGAGCCGCGGCGTGCGTAATTTCCGGGGCGCATGTGAACCGGGGGCTGAGCGGGCACCGTTGCCACCCCTGTCGATCACGGCCCCGTACGCGCCGCACCGACCATTCGCTACTGGGGGTAGCAGCTACATGACGAAGAAGACGCGCATCCGCATCGCGCGGGTGGCGGCGGGCGCCGTGATCGCCGCCGGTGCCTCGCTGACGGCCGCGGGCGCCGCTTCGGCGCTGGACATCAACATCGGCATCCAGTCCGAGGACGAGCCGTCCGGCCCGCCGCCCACCACCATCCCGACCACGGAGGAGCCGACCACCGAGCCGCCGACGACGGAGATCCCCACCTCGGAGCCCCCCGTCACGGAGCAGCCCACCTCGGAGCCCCCCGTCACCGAGGGGCCCACCGAGGTGCCCACGACGCCGCCCGTCACGGAACAGCCGACCGGGCAGCCCTCGGGGACGCCCACCCAGGGCCCGACGGGCACCCCCGTCCCCACCCCGACCGATGCCACCACGAGCCCCGGCGACCCCGGCCCCGGCCCGGGTGAGACCGACGGCACCTCGCCCGACGGCGGCAACAGCGAGGTCGTCCAGGAGGAGGGCTCCTCCGGGCTCATCGACACCGGCGACCAGGGCCCCGGCACCGGCTCCGGCGCCGCCGCGCAGGGCAGCGGCGAAGAACTCGCCGACACCGGCGCCGCCGAGACCACCTTCCTGCTGGTCGGCGCCGCCACGATGATCGCCGGCGGCATCGGCTTCCGGATGCTGCCGCGGACGATGAACGGCCGCCGCGGGGCAGCCGCCTGAGGGTGGCCGCACCGCCACGCACGGTGAAGGGCCCGGAGCGCGCCACGCGCTCCGGGCCCTTCCGTGTCCCTGGACGGCCGCTCCGGTCGGTCCCGTCAGACCGTCTGGTGGGCCAGCAGCGCCACCGCGGCGATCAGCACCGCCAGCAGGGCGACCAGCGCCATCGGATTCACCCCGGTGAAGAAACTCTCCTGCCGCTGCCGGTGGGCCCGGCACACCGGGCACCGGCCCTCACTGACGGGCGCCGCGCAGTTCGCGCACACCAGCCGGTCGTACGTCACGCGCCTCGCCTCCTCGCCGCCGCTCTCACACTCTCCAACGCCCACACCCTGGTGAACGTTCCCGTTTCCCTTCCACTGTGCCAGGTTCCGGGGGCCGCCGCGCGCCGCCCGGAGGGCTCCGCCGGGCTCCACCGCGGGGACAAAACGCGCAACCGGCGCGCAACGGCCGCCGGTGCCTGCGGCGGGCTCCGCGGTTCGCGTAAGGTCACGCACATCTACCCCCGGCGACCCGTGGTGCATCCGTGATCCGATTCGACAACGTCTCCAAGGTCTACCCCAAGCAGAGCCACCCAGCCCTCAGGGACGTCTCCCTGGAGGTCGAGAAGGGCGAGTTCGTCTTCCTCGTGGGGTCATCCGGCTCCGGAAAGTCCACCTTCCTGCGGCTGATCCTGCGCGAGGAGCGCTGCAGCCACGGCCAGGTGCACGTGCTCGGCAAGGACCTCGCCCGCCTGTCCAACTGGAAGGTGCCGCAGATGCGCCGCCAGTTGGGGACCGTCTTCCAGGACTTCCGCCTGCTGCCGAACAAGACGGTCGGCGAGAACGTCGCCTTCGCCCAGGAGGTGATCGGCAAGTCCCGCGGCGAGATCCGCAAGTCCGTCCCCCAGGTCCTCGACCTGGTCGGGCTCGGCGGCAAGGAGGAGCGCCGCCCCGGCGAGCTGTCCGGCGGTGAGCAGCAGCGCGTCGCCATCGCCCGCGCCTTCGTCAACCGGCCGAAGCTGCTGATCGCGGACGAGCCCACCGGCAACCTCGACCCGCAGACCTCCGTCGGCATCATGAAGCTGCTCGACCGGATCAACCGGACGGGCACCACCGTGGTGATGGCCACCCACGACCAGAACATCGTGGACCAGATGCGCAAGCGCGTCATCGAGCTGGAGAAGGGCCGCCTCGTCCGCGACCAGGCGCGCGGCGTCTACGGCTACCAGCACTGACGGAGAACGGAAAGGCTTAACCAGACGCCATGCGCGCCCAGTTCGTGCTCTCGGAGATCGGTGTCGGTCTCCGTCGCAATCTGACGATGACCTTCGCGGTCATCGTCTCCGTGGCCCTGTCCCTGGCCCTGTTCGGCGGCTCGCTGCTGATGAGCGACCAGGTCAACAGCATGAAGGACTACTGGTACGACAAGGTCAACGTCACCGTCTACCTCTGCAACAAGAGCGACGCCAAGTCGGACCCCAACTGCGCCGAGGGCGCGGTCACCGACGACCAGAAGCAGCAGATCCTCACCGACCTCAAGAAGCTGTCGGTCGTGGACACGGTGACGTACGAGTCCCAGGACGAGGCCTACAAGCACTACAAGGAGCAGTTCGGCGACTCGCCGCTGGCCAGCTCCCTGTCACCGGACCAGATGCAGGAGTCGTACCGGATCAAGCTGACCGACCCGGAGAAGTACGAGGTCATCGCGACCGCCTTCGACGGCCGGGCCGGCGTGCAGTCGGTGGCCGACCAGCGGGACACCCTGGACAGCCTCTTCGAGCTGCTGAACGGCATGAACTGGGCCGCCCGCGCGGTGATGTCGCTGATGCTGGTCGTCGCCCTGATGCTGATCGTCAACACCGTGCGCGTCTCGGCGTTCAGCCGACGGCGTGAGACCGGCATCATGCGGCTGGTCGGCGCCTCCGGCTTCTACATCCAGGCGCCGTTCATCATGGAGGCGGCCGTCGCCGGGCTCATCGGCGGCGGTGTGGCCTGCGGATTCCTGATGACCGCGCGGTACTTCATCATCGACCACGGCCTCGCCCTGTCGCAGAAGCTCGCGTTGATCAACTTCATCGGCTGGGACGCGCTGCTGACCAAGCTGCCGCTGATACTGGCGGTCAGCCTGCTGATGCCCGCGGCAGCCGCGTTCATCGCGTTGCGCAAGTACCTGAAGGTGTGACACACGCCCCGAGGGTCGTGCGGCCGAGGGGCCGTACGACCCTCTCGGCTTGTCCTAGACTCACCGCCATGTCAGGTCGTGACCCGTTCTGTCAGCCCCGCCGCGCACGCCACGGGGCCGTCCTGACGCTGGTGTTCGCGGGTGTACTGGTCGCCGGGGCGGCCTCCGGGGCCTTCCCCCACGGCGACCGGAGGGCCGCCCGGGACACCGCCCGCTCCGCCGCCCCCGCCGGGCACCACGAGGACGTGGCGCGGGCCGCCGCCGAGGCCATGGCCGACGGCAAGTCCCCCCTGGAGGCCGCCGAGCGCGCCGTCAGCCGCAGCGGCGACCGCTGGGGCGCCGTCTACTCCCGGGGCGAGTACGAGGAGCTGGAGGACGCCCTCGACGGCCGCTACACCGGCGTGGGCCTGTCCGCGCGCCGCGAGCGGGACGGCCGGATCGCCATCTCCCGGGTCCGCGCCGGATCGCCCGCCGACGACGCCGGCATCCGCGCCGGCGACCGGCTGCGCAGCGTCGACGGCGAGCCCGCGGACGGCCGCCCCGTCACCGAGGTCGTGGCCGCCCTGCGCGGCGACGCCGCCGGGGCGGGCGCCGGGTCCCCCGTGCGGCTGGGCCTGGAACGCGGGGCGCGCTCCTGGACCGAGACCCTGCGCCGGGCCCGGCTCTCCACCGAGCCGGTGACCGTGGGCGCGCTCGCCGACGGGGTCACCGTGATCGAGGTCTCCTCCTTCAGCAAGGGCGTCGGCGACCAGCTCCGCACCGCCCTGACGAGGGTCCCGGCCGGCGCCGGGGTCGTGCTCGACCTGCGCGGCAACTCCGGGGGCCTGGTCGCCGAGGCGGTCACCGCCGCCTCCGTCTTCCTCAACGGGGGCCTCGTCGCCACCTACGACGTCGACGGGGAGCAGCGGGCCCTGCACGCCCGGCCCGGCGGCGACCTGACCCGGCCCCTGGTCGCCCTGGTCGACGGCGGCACCATGAGCGCCGCCGAGCTGCTCACCGGCGCCCTCCAGGACCGGGGGCGGGCGGTCGTCGTGGGCTCCCGCACCTTCGGCAAGGGCTCCGTCCAGATGCCCAGCAGGCTGCCCGGCGGCTCCGTCGCGGAGCTGACCGTCGGGCACTACCGCACCCCCTCCGGCCACTCCGTGGACGGCACCGGCATCGCCCCCGACCTGGAGACCGACCCCGCCGGACCGGCCGCCCTGGAGCGGGCGCGCGCCATCCTCAGCGGGCCGCGCGGCTGAGGACCGGTCCGTGCCCCGCGCCCGCCGGGGACGCGGCACCGCCCGGGAGGGCCGCACCCGCGCAAACGCCTTTCCCCCGGGCGCCCGCGTAGTGCCAAGATGGGCGGCACTATGGCTAAGGAAAAAGGGCGCAAGCTGATCGCCCAGAACAAGAAGGCGCGGCACGACTACCAGATCCTCGACACCTACGAGGCCGGACTGGTCCTCACCGGCACCGAGGTGAAGTCGCTGCGCCAGGGGCGGGCCTCGCTGGTCGACGGCTTCGTCCAGATGGACGGGCACGAGGCGTGGCTCTACAACGTGCACGTCCCCGAGTACAGCCAGGGCACCTGGACGAACCACAGCGCCCGCCGCAAGCGCAAGCTGCTGCTGCACCGCACCGAGATCGACAAACTGGAGTCGAAGTCCCAGGAGACCGGGCACACCATCGTGCCCCTCGCCCTGTACTTCAAGGACGGCCGGGCCAAGGTCGAGATCGCGCTGGCGCGCGGCAAGAAGGAGTACGACAAGCGGCAGACCCTCCGCGAGAAGCAGGACCGGCGCGAGGCCGAGCGGACCATCTCCGCGATCCGCCGCAAGCAGCGGGCCTGACCGGCCCGCCGCGCCGCCGGGGGCGGTGGGCCACGGGGAATACGCTGGCATCGATGTGCGTTGTTCACGTACGATGGCACTCGCACCTCGAAGCGGGTGCACACCCCTCCTCGGAGGGCCTCTTCGGAGGGTTTTGAAAAAACAACATGGGGATGATCGGTTTCGACAGCGGCTGTCGAAGCAGGGGAAGCGTGTCGAGGAAGCGGCCATGATCTCGTAAACCACAGGCCGAAAACAATAATCGCCAACACCAAGCGCGATTCCTCCCAGCAGGCCTTCGCCCTCGCTGCCTGATCTCAGGTAGCAGAGCGAGCCTCCTATACAGGGAGTGTCAGCCCGGGGATGTTCCCGACCCGGATCCTGGCATCAGCTAGGGGACTAAACCTTGATCCCGGTCACGGGGTGAAGAGGGAAACCAAACAGTGACTGGGCCCGTCGGAGACTTGTTCGCGTGATCTCCGGGGCCAAGAAAATCGCAGCGAACTGCACACGGAGAAGCCCTGGTTCCACATCGTTGGACGCGGGTTCGATTCCCGCCATCTCCACAATTCCCATGTGGGCGAAGGCCCCGCCGCTCCAGCGCGGCGGGGCCTTCGCCATGCCCGGCCCCGGCGCGGGGCCTCTTCGCCCGGCACCCCGCGGCCCCGGGCGCGGTGGTCGGTACGGGCGCCGGACGGGGCGCCCCCGGGCCGTTCGCCCACCTCCGCCGCGCCCCGCCCCTCTCCGTCGCGCCCCGCTCGCATTCACCGCGCCCCGCACGGGTCCGGACCCTCGTGCGTCCGGGTCGGTCGCCGTGCGGTGGCTCCGTCCTCGTGCGTCCGGGTCGGCCTCCGTGCCCCGCCCCCGTCGCCGGTGGTCGCGCACCCGGCGGCGGTGCCCCGATGGGGTGGGGCCGCGAGCGGCTGCCGAGGGGTGGAGCGCCGTCTTCGCTGCCCCGCGGTCCACGGCAGCGGCGCCACCGGTCCGGCCGTCCCGTATGCGGCGCCCCGAGCGGCAGCCCCGCCGCGCGGAGGACGTCGCTCGAATACCGACGCCACCCCGAGGCCGTCATGCGGTGCCCGCGCTCCTCCGCGCACGCGACGGTGAGGACCGCGCCCGCCCCGGGCATCCGCTCGCCCCGGACATTCCACCCGCCTCCGAAGGCACCGCCGACGCGCCGGGTCGCCGGGTGCCCGCCGCGGGGTGGAAACGCGCCCGGTCCCGGGTGGCCGGGCCCGCGCACCACCTGTTCGGGGGACGGGGAATCACGGGGGCGTCATCCGTTCCGATGGCTTTGGGGGAGGGGGAGTGCCGGGGTTCACGAGGGGAGGGCGCGGTGCCCGGCCCTCGCCGTGCTGGACCTTTCGGCCATGCCGGGAACCATGGTGTGCCCACTTGTCGAACCGGTGCCGTTGTCGCCGGTATCACTTGTCCGGCGGGACGGTCTGGCGCGGCCCGCCCCGGATGCGCTCCGACGTGCGGCTTCCCAGGTCACGGCCGAAAACCGGTGGCTCACCCCGTCTTCGGGGGGATCACTTTCGGACATCGATCACCTGATCGCCTCCGCGCACAGGTGATCCACGGCGATCGGACGTTCTCTGCGTGCGCTACATTCATGGCCCGAGCGCGGTGTGGTACAGGGGGGCGCGAGAACCTGGTGGGGGCCGGTTCGACCGACGGATGCTCGGAGTCGTCCGTGCGTCCCGAACCGTCCCCTGGGGGGTGCGCGTAAGCGTGGAGAAATGGCAAGAAGACGACCAACCGGGGTGGCGTGACGCCGTACCCCCCGCCGGTGGTCTCCCGATGGCGCCCCCCGACGACGACTCCACCCGGGCCCTTCCGACCACCCACCCCTCGTCCGGCCCCGCGCACCCCTTCCCGGGTGCCGCGCACCCCTCACCGGGAGACACGGACGGCGGCGTCGACTGGTTCGGCGCGGGCCGTCCGGCCGCCCGGCGCGGACCGGGCCCGACCGGAGCGGACGCCACCGGCCCCGGCACGACCGGCGGCCGGGCGGAGCCCGGCCGGACGGACGGCGACGGCTGGAACGGCGCCCCCGTGGTCCGCCCGCAGTTCGGCCGGACCCCGGCCGGTGCCTCCGGCGCGCCCGCGGCCCCCGGCATCCCCGGCCCGTCCGGAATACGCCGCCCGGGGACCCCCGACGGGCCGTCCGGGGACCCCGGGACCTCCCACGACCCCGGCCTGTCCGGGATACCAGGCCCCGCGGGCCCTGCCGCCCCCGGCACGCGCGCCCCCGCCGCCCGCCCCGGCCGCTTCGCCCCGGGCACCGGCCGCCGCAGGGCCGCGGGCCCCGGCCGCCCCGCCCTCCGCACCGACCGCACGACCCCCTTCCCCCCGCAGGGCGGCACCGTCCCGTTCCCCCGCACGGCCCCCGAGGCCGTCCCGCCCCAGGCGGAGCCCACCTCCCTCCTGCCCCGGACCGGTCCCGACGACCGCTTCCCGAGGACCCCGGGACCGGGCGCGCCCACCACCGCCCTCCCCGCCGGCCACGACCCCGCCACCGGCGGCCCGGCCGGCCCCTGGGAGGGGACCCCGGCCCCGTTCGGCGCCCCGGAGCCCCTCGACGGCGACCCCGGCGACCGGGACGGCGACACCGGGCAGACCCACGACCCGCACGAGGTGACGGTCCAGCTCGACGCGGTCCAGCTCCGCGGCGGGACGCTCCGCAAGGCCGGCCCGGCGCATGTCGCCGCGGTCCGCTCCGAGGCGTCCGACGGCCCCGTCTTCGTCGACGAGTCCGGCCGCCGGGGCCGCCACTTCCGCCGCCTCGGCATCGTCGTCGGCATCGCCTGCGCGGTCTACGCCGTCGTCATCGTCTCCACCCTGATGTCCGGCAACTCCGACGCGCCCTGGCTGCCCGTGCCCGGCCAGGAGCAGGGCCGTCCCGCCGGGGAGCTCGACACCACCCCGGGGCCCTCCGCCTCCGCGGAGCCCTCCGCCGACGGCAGCTCCGCACCACGGGCCACCCCCGCGGACGCCCCCGGGACCTCCGCCGCCCCCACCGGCGGGAGCCCGGCGCCCGCCCCCACCGGCGCCGTCCGGCCGCCCGGCACCGGCGCCACCACCGGACCCGGCCCGACCGCCACCGGCGGCGCCGGCGGCGCCACCCGCCCCGGCGACGGCACCGCCCCGACCGCGCCGGACCCGACGGCCACGGCGACCCGGGCCCCCACCGTCCCGGACACCCCGACCTCACCGGGGGGCGGCGGCGACCCCACGGCCACCGCTCCGACCGCCCCCGCCGGCACCGGCGAGCCGGCGGACCCCACCCCCGACGGCGGCTCCTCCCCCCTCGCCGCGGCGGCGCCCGCGGGCCACCTCACCTCCTCGTCCCTGTCCCCGGAGAACATCCTCTGATGGCCACCCAGTCCCGCCGTCACGGAGCCCCGAGAAAGGCCCGTGACGGCTCCCGGCGGCGCCTGCCCCTGCGGCTGCTGCTCCCGCTGCTGGTCCTCGTCGCCCTGGCCGCGATGCTCATGCTGCGCGGCTACGTGCACAGCGAGATCCTGGCCGACCACCGGATCCGGGAGCCCGCGCCGACCACCGGGGTGCCGGAGCGGATCCTGGAGGGCGGCCCGGTCATCGACACCCGGGGAGGCCGGGCCGAGACCCTGCGCGTGCCCGACCGGCACATCGTCCTCACCTTCGACGACGGCCCCGACCCGACCTGGACGCCCAAGGTGCTGGACGTGCTGAAGAAGCACGACGCGCACGCGGTCTTCTTCGTCACCGGCACCATGACCTCCCGCTACCCGGACCTCGTCCGGCGCATGGTCGACGAGGGCCACGAGGTGGGCCTGCACACCTTCAACCACCCGGACCTCTCCTTCCAGTCCGAGCGGCGCATCGACTGGGAGCTGTCCCAGAACCAGCTGGCGATCTCCGGCGCGGCCGGCATCCGCACCTCCCTGTTCCGCCCGCCGTACTCCTCCTTCGCCGACGCCATGGACGACGAGTCCTGGCCCGTCACCGAGTACATCGGCTCCCGCGGCTACATCACCGTCGTCAACGACACCGACAGCGAGGACTGGCAGAAGCCCGGCGTCGACGAGATCATCCGGCGCGCCACCCCGGAGCACGGCAAGGGCGCCATCGTCCTCATGCACGACTCCGGCGGCGACCGCCACCAGACGGTGGCCGCCCTCGACCGGTTCCTGCCCGACATGAAGGAGAAGGGCTACGCGTTCGACAACCTCACCGAGGCCCTGGACGCCCCCAGCGCGATGAGCCCGGTCACCGGGTCCGCCCTGTGGAAGGCCAAGGCGTGGATCTTCCTGGTCCAGGCGTCGGAGATGCTCACCGACGGCCTGGTGGTGGGCCTCGCGGTGATCGGCACCCTGGTCATCAGCCGCTTCGTGCTGATGCTCCTGCTCTCCGGCGCGCACGCCCGCCGGGTCCGCCGACGGCGCTTCCGCTGGGGCCCGGCGGTCACCGAGCCGGTGACGGTGCTGGTACCGGCGTACAACGAGGCCAAGTGCATCGAGAACACGGTGCGTTCGCTGATGGCCGGCGACCATCCGATCGAGGTCGTCGTCATCGACGACGGCTCCAGCGACGGCACCGCCCGCATCGTGGAGGCGATGGGCCTGCCCGACGTCCGGGTGGTCCGGCAGCTCAACGCGGGCAAGCCGGCCGCCCTCAACCGGGGCCTGGCGAACGCCCGGCACGACATCATCGTGATGATGGACGGCGACACGGTCTTCGAGCCGTCCACCGTCCGCGAGCTCGTCCAGCCCTTCGGCGACGCCCGGGTCGGCGCGGTCGCGGGCAACGCCAAGGTCGGCAACAAGGACAGCCTCATCGGCGCCTGGCAGCACATCGAGTACGTGATGGGCTTCAACCTGGACCGCCGCATGTACGACATCCTGGGCTGCATGCCGACCATCCCCGGCGCGGTCGGCGCCTTCCGCCGCTCCGCCCTGGAACCCATCGGCGGCATGAGCGACGACACCCTCGCCGAGGACACCGACGTCACCATGGCGCTGCACCGCGCCGGGTGGCGGGTCGTCTACGCCGAGAACGCCCGCGCCTGGACCGAGGCGCCGGAGAGCGTGCAGCAGCTCTGGTCCCAGCGCTACCGCTGGTCCTACGGCACCATGCAGGCCATCTGGAAGCACCGCCGGGCCGTCATCGAGAAGGGGCCCTCCGGCCGCTTCGGACGCGTCGGCCTCCCCTTCGTCTCCCTGTTCATGGTCCTGGCGCCCCTGCTGGCCCCCCTGATCGACGTCTTCCTGCTCTACGGCATCGTGTTCGGCCCGACCCAGAAGACGATCGTGGCCTGGCTGGGCGTCCTCGCCATCCAGGCGGTCTGCGCGGCCTACGCCTTCCGCCTCGACCGCGAGCGCATGACCCATCTGATCTCGCTGCCCCTCCAGCAGATCCTCTACCGCCAGCTCATGTACGTCGTGCTGCTCCAGTCCTGGATCACCGCGCTCACCGGGGGCCGTCTGCGCTGGCAGAAGCTGCGCCGCACCGGTGTCGTGGAGGCCCCGGTGGCCGGCGCGGTGCCGCGCCGGCGGACGCACGGCGGCAATGATCGGAGGCCCGTGGCATGACCCCCGGACATCCGGCCGGACCGGGGACGCCCCCGGAGCCGGCCGACCCCAGCGGCTCCCCGTACGGGGCCGCCCCCCACGGCGTCCCCCCGCAGGGCGGCCCCTACGGGTCCCCGCACCCGGACGACTCCTACGGGTCCCCGCACCCGGACGACTCCTACGGGAACCGTTACCCCGGGGCCCCGTACGGGCAGCCCCGGCAGGACTCCCCCTACGGGACCCCCGGGCCGTACGACCCCTACGGGCAGCCGCGGCCGGCTGACCCGTACGGCACCCCCCGGGAGAGCGACCCGTACGGGCCGTGGCACCGGCCGGAGACCCCCGGCCGGCCGGGCGGACCGGACCCGTACGGGCGACCGGGCGCGCACGACCCGTACGCGCCCGCGCCCGGGGGCGGCCTCCACGGACCGCCGCGCCAGGACGGCCTGTACGGGAGCCCGGCGCCGGGCGCGGACCACCGCGTCCCCGGAGCCGACGACCCCCACGGCGTCCCGCGGCAGCGCACGGCCGTGTCCGCGCCGGCGGCCCCGCCCGCACCGGCCCGGCCCCCGGAGCCGGAGACCGCCGCGCCCGCCGCCCCCACGAAGCCGGGCCGCGACCGCTACCTCGACCTGCTGCGGTCCGTCGCCCTGGTCCGCGTCGTGGTCTACCACCTGTTCGGATGGGCCTGGCTGTCCGTGCTGTTCCCGTCCATGGGCGTGATGTTCGCGCTGGCGGGCTCCCTGATGGCGCGGTCCCTCAAGCGCCCGGCGCTCGGGGTCGTCCGGGGCCGCGTCCGACGGCTGCTGCCGCCGCTGTGGATCTTCAGCGCGGTGGTCGTGACCATGATGTTCGCCAACGGCTGGAACGTCGTCGACGATCCGGACCACGGCGGCACCCTGGGCGTGGTCGGACTGCTCAACTACGTCTTCCCGCTCGGCGCCCCGCCCTTCCCCTGGAGCGTCGGCTCCCAGTCCGGGCTGCTGGAGCAGACCTGGGCGGTGCAGGCCGCCGGGCCGCTCTGGTACCTGCGCGCCTACCTGTGGTTCGTCTTCGCCTCCCCGCTGCTGCTGTGGCTGTTCCGCCGGGCGCCCTGGCCGACCCTGCTGGCCCCGCTGGGGCTCACCGCCGTCGTCGGCACCGGCCTGGTGACGATCCCCGGCGAGACCGGCAACGCCGTCACCGACTTCGCGGTCTACGGGAGCTGCTGGGTGCTCGGCTTCGCCCACAACGACGGCCTGCTGAAGCGGATCCCGCGGTACGCCGCCGTCTCCGGGGCGTCCCTCGTGATGGCCTTCGGCCTGTGGTGGGCCTCGGGCCACCTGGGCCCGGACGGCTGGGACCTCAACGACATCCCGCTCGCCCAGGCCGCCTGGTCGTTCGGCTTCGTGGTGATCCTGCTCCAGTACTCCCCGTCCTGGCGGGAGCTGCCGGGGCGCCTGGCGAGGTGGGACAGGCTGGTGACGCTCTCCAACAACCGCGCGGTCACCATCTACCTCTGGCACAACCTGCTGATCCTGGCCACCGTCCCCCTCATCGACCTCGCCTACGACCTGCCGTTCATGCAGAGCGACCGCGCGACCGCCGCCCTCGACGCGGCCTATCCGCTGTGGATGTTCGCCCTGGTCTGGCCGCTCATCGGCCTGATGATCGTCGCCGTCGGCTGGGTGGAGGACGTCGCGGCCAAGCGGCGCCCCCGGCTGTGGCCGAACGGCGCCGGGCGCGCGGCGGCGCGCCGGACCGCGTCCGGCGGGGGCCACCGGGGCTGACGGTCCGGCCGCCGGGCGGTGTCCCGGCGGCCGGACCGGCCCTGTCACCTTCCGTACGGGCGTGCGACACTGCCCCCGGCCGCCGGTGGAACAGGGGAGACGGGCGCGATGAGCAAGAAGCAGACGAGCAGGATGCTGGCGCGGATGGCGAGCGGGGAGCCGGTCGAACTGGCCAGTCCCATGGCGTCCGTGAAGAAGCTGGCCCGACTCGCCTTCGTCGCCCAGCAGTTCGGCTACGAGTACGCCGACGTGCGGCAGGGCGGCGGCGCCAACAACAGCGCGCTCCGCATGCTGATCGTCCCCGACCCCAGTCCCCGGGCGCGGGCCAGGGCAGCGCAGAACTGGGCGCAGTACCCGAACGCGGGGGACGGCGTCTCCGTGCCGCCGCCGGTGCCGGACGCCCTCGAACTGCTCAAGGCCCGCATCAACTTCGACCTCACCGGCAGGAACGGCGACAGGCGGATCGGCTACGGGGCGCTCGGCGTCACCGTCGGCTGCGTCGTCCTCGCCTTCCGGGCCGGGGGCCGCTCGGGGCACTTCGTCATGGCCGCGGCCATCTGGCTGTTCGTGATGGTCCTGCTGGCCATCGGCTTCGTCGTCAACCGCAGGCGCAACGCCAAGTTCGCGGCGCTGCTCGGGGCCGCCGGATTCGTGCCGGTCCCCGACGCCACCGGGCGCACGCGCTACCTCCCGCCGGGGGCGCTGCCGCCGGGCCACGGCCTGCCGGGCGTCGGCCCCGGCTCCCCGTACGGCCACCCCGCCCCGGGCCCCTACGGGCAGCAGCCGCCCCCGCAGCCGTACCCGCCGCAGCAGCCGGCTCCCGGCCCGTACGCCCCGCAGCAGCCGGCCCCCGCCGACCAGTACGCCCCGCAGCAGCCGGCCCCCGGCCCGTACGCCCCGTCGCAGGCCCCGTACGGACAGCAGCCGCAGGCCCCCTACGGGCAGGGGGCCCAGCCCCCGTACCCCCAGCAGGGGCCCCACGGGGCGTGGCCGCCCGCGCAGCAGCCCCCTCACTGGGGCCCGCAGCCCCCTCCGCACTGACCGGCCGCACCACCGGGTGCCCGTCCCGGCGCCCGGAACGGACCGTCGGCGCGGATCGCCGGGCGGTCCCCCGAGCGCGCCGCCGGGTGGCGCGCTCGGGGGAGTGACCCCTGGACACGCCGTCCGGGCGGGGTTGTCACACTGGGGCGCACGGGGGAACCGGGCGCGGCGCGAGCGGCGGCGGGTTCCGCCGGTGCGAGCGACGGCGGCCGATCGGAGTGCGTGGGACATGGACGACGGGGAACAGCGGACCGGGCAGGGCCCCCTGACCGGATTCACCGTGGGCGTCACGGCCGCCCGCCGGGCCGAGGAACTGATCACCCTGCTCCAGCGGCGCGGAGCCGAAGTGCTCCACGCCCCGGCGCTGCGGATCGTCCCGCTCGCCGACGACAGCGAACTCCTCGCGGCGACCCGGGAACTGGTCGCGCGGGCGCCGGACGTGGTGGTGGCCACCACCGCCGTCGGCTTCCGCGGCTGGACCGAGGCGGCCGACGGCTGGGGGCTGGGCGGGGCCCTGCTGGAGCGGCTGCGCGCGGCGGAGCTGCTGGCGCGCGGGCCCAAGGTCACCGGCACGGTCCGCGCCGCCGGACTGAGCGAGAGGTGGTCACCCGCCTCCGAGTCCATGGCCGAGGTGCTGGAACGGCTCCTGGCCGAGGGCGTCGCGGGCCGCCGGATCGCCGTCCAGTTGCACGGCGAGCCGCTGACGGAGTTCGTGGGGGCGCTGCGGGCGGGCGGCGCCGAGGTCGTGGGCGTTCCCGTCTACCGCTGGCTGCCGCCGGAGGACCTCGGGCCCGTGGACCGGCTGCTGGACGGCGTCCTCGCGGGCGGTGTGGACGCCGTGGTGTTCACCAGCGCGCCCGCCGCGGTGTCGCTGCTGGACCGGGCGGGGCAGCGCGGCCGACTGCCCGCACTGGTCGCCGCGCTCCGCGACGGCGTGGTGGCGGCCTGCGTGGGGCCGGTCACCGCCCAGCCGCTGCGGGCGCACGGGATCGACACGGTGGAGCCGGAGCGGTTCCGGCTGGCGCCGCTGGTCCAGGCACTCTGCCGGGAACTGCCCGTCCGGGCCCGCCCTCGCCCCTGATCCGGGCGCACCCTCGCCCCCGCTCTGCCCCGGGCCCGCGCCCTGCCCCGCCTCCGTCCCGGGCCGGCCCCGACCAGGGTTTCAGCCCCGGCCCGTTCCGGGGTTCGCCGACCCCGGACCGGGCCATCCGGCCGCAACCCCGGCTCCGGCCACAGGGGCGGTCTGCCCCTGAGCTGCCCCGGGCCTCGATCCCGGCCCGATCCCGGGCTCGGGCCACCCGGTGTCAATCTCGGCCCCGGCCTCGGGGGCGGCCCGGTCCCGCCCTGCCCCGGGCCCGCCCCTGACCTTGATCCCGGCCCGATCCCGGGCTCGGGCCACCCGGTGTCAATCTCGGCCCCGGCCTCGGGGGCGGCCCGGTCCCGCTCTGCCCCGGGCCCGCCCCCTGCCCCGCCTCCGTCCCGGGCCGGCCCCGACCTGACCCGGGTCGCAAGCCCGGCCCGGCCTTGACCCCGGCCTCAGCCCCGGGCCCGGCCCACCCGGCCGCGGCCCCTGCCCGCCCGAGCACGGGCCCAGGGCGGCCGATCCGGCTCTCGACCCCGCGGCCCCGGCAGCGGCCCGATCCGGGTCGCGACCTCGACCCCGGGCTCGACCACCCGGTGTCAACCCCGGCCCCGGCCCCGGCCTCGGGGGCGGCCCGATCCCGGCCTCAGCCCCGGGCCCGGCCCGCCCGGCCCGAGCCCTGACCGGCCCGGTCCTGGCCCCGGCCAGGGCTCCGGGCCCCGCTCCGTTCCTGGCCCCGGTCGCGTTCAGGCGCCCTCCGTCGGGGGTCCTCTCCGGCCCCTCCCGGCCCTCCCGTCCTCCGCGCGGCCCCCGGGGACGGGGCCAAAGGGCGGTGGACGCGCGTTTCCCCGGCCGCCCCGTGGCCTCCCGGCCCCCTTTTCGCGTACGGTTGACGGCTGCCCAGCACGTCAGAAGGGGGCCCGGTGGCCGCACAGGCACAACAGGATTCAGCGGTCGACGCCGTGCACGACGACGCGGACCGCGGTCCCGCGGGGGACGCGGAGCGCGACCCCGGTGGCGACTCCGTGCGCGACCGCGAGATCCGGGGGGAGCAGGCGCACCTGGACCGGGTGTACCGGCGCCTGGAGGAGAAGATCCACGAGGCCGAGTTCCTCATGAACGACGCCGCCCAGCGCGGCCAGGTCGGCACCCCCGGCGCGCTCGCGGAGCGCGACGCGCAGGTCTTCCGGGCGGGCATCCACCTCAACCGCCTGAACAACGAGTTCGAGGACTTCCTCTTCGGCCGCATCGACCTGCTCCTCGGCAAGGACGGCAAGAAGGGACCCGACGGCGCCTACACCGCCGTCGAGCCCGCCGAGGGCACCCTGCGCCCCGACGGCACCGCCGACATCGCCGAGACACTGCACATCGGCCGCATCGGCGTCCTCGACGCGGAGTACGCCCCGCTGGTGATCGACTGGCGCGCGCCCGCCGCCGCGCCGTTCTACCGCTCCACCCCGGTCGACCCCGGCCGCGTGGTGCGCCGCCGGGTGATCCGATCCAAGGGTCGGCGCGTCCTCGGCGTCGAGGACGACCTGATGCGGCCCGAGATCACGGCCTACCTGGACGGCGAACGGCTCGCCGTCACCGGGGACGGCGCCCTGATGGCCGCCCTCGGCCAGGCCCGCACCCACAGCATGCGGGACATCGTGGCCTCCATCCAGGCCGAGCAGGACCGGGTGATCCGCGCCCCCGCCGCCTCCGTCACCTATGTCGAGGGCGGTCCCGGCACCGGCAAGACCGCCGTCGCCCTGCACCGCGCCGCCTACCTGCTCTACCAGGACCGGCGGCGCTACGCGGGCGGCATCCTGATCGTCTCCCCGACCCCGCTGCTGGTGGCGTACACCGAGGGGGTGCTGCCCTCGCTGGGCGAGGAGGGCCAGGTCGCCATCCGCGCCATCGGCTCGCTGGTCGACGGCGCCGAGGCCACCCTGTACGACTCTCCGGCCACCGCCCGCGCCAAGGGCTCCGCCCGCATGACCGGCGTCCTGCGCAGAGCCGCCCGGGGCACCCTGGAGTCGGCCGGGGCGCCGGACCGGCTGCGCGTCGTGGTCTTCGGACGGCGCCTCGAACTGGACGCCGGGCGGCTGGCCGCCGTCCGGCGCACCGCCCTCGGCGGCACCGCCCCGGTCAACCTGCTGCGCCCGCGCGCCCGCAGGCTGCTGCTGGACGCCCTGTGGGACCTCTCGGGCGCCGCCGGACGGCACACCGACCCGGAACTGGCGGCCGAGCTGCGCTCCTCCTTCGACGAGGACGTGAGCACCGAGGACTCCTTCACGGAGTTCCTGGACGCCTGGTGGCCGGAGCTGACCCCGGCGGCGGTCCTGTCGGCCATGGCCGACGAGCGGCGGCTGGGCCGCTGGGCGCGGCGCGTCCTCAACCCGGGCGAGGTCCGCCGGGTGGCCCGCTCGCTGCGCCGGGACGGCCGCACCGTGCACGACATCGCCCTGCTGGACGAGTTGCAGGCCGTCCTCGGCACCCCCGCGCGCCCCCGCAGACGGCGTGAGGCCGACCCGCTGGACCAGCTCACCGGGCTGGAGGAGCTGATGCCGCAGCGCGAGGAGACCCAGCGGGAGCGCGCCGAGCGGCTGGCGCAGGAGCGGACCGAGTACGCGCACGTCATCGTGGACGAGGCACAGGACCTCACGCCCATGCAGTGGCGGATGGTCGGCCGCCGGGGCCGGCACGCCACCTGGACGGTCGTCGGGGACCCGGCCCAGTCCTCCTGGTCCGACCCGGACGAGGCGGCCCAGGCCCGTGACGAGGCCCTGGGCAGCCGTCCGCGCCGCCGCTTCGAGCTGACCGTGAACTACCGCAACCCCGCCGAGATCGCCGAGCTGGCGGCCAGGGTGCTGGCCCTCGCCATGCCCGGCTCCACGGCGCCGTCGGCGGTCCGCTCCACCGGGGTCGAGCCCCGCTTCGTCACCGCGGGCCCGGCCCGGGGCGCGGGCGGGGGCGCGGGAACGGCGGCGGACACCGTCCGGGCGGAGGCCGCGCGGCTGCTGGAGCTGGTCGACGGCACGGTCGGCGTCGTCGTGGCCATGAACCGCCGCGAGGAGGCCCGCCGCTGGCTGGCCGGACTGGGCGACCGGGTGGTGGCGCTCGGCAGCCTGGAGGCCAAGGGGCTGGAGTACGACGCGACGGTCGTCGTCTCCCCGGCCGAGATCGCCGACGAGTCGCCCGCCGGGCTGCGGGTGCTCTATGTCGCCCTGACCCGGGCCACCCAGCAGTTGACGGTCGTCTCCTGCGAGCGGGACGAGCCGGACGCGGCCGGGATCCCGGACCTGCTGCGCGACTGAGCGCGAGCGCCCCGCGTGCCCCGAGCGCCCCGGAGGGGGCCGCCGGGGAGTCCGTGGGGGAGCCGCCTCTCACCGGGAGGCCCCTACGGGGAGCCGCTCCCTGGAGAACGGCCTCCGGCCCCTACGGGGAGGGCCCCTACGGGGAGGGCCCCTACGGGGAGGGCCCCTACGGGGAGGGCCCCTACGGGGCCCCAAAGGGGAAGTGCACCCCCGGGCGGGGACACCCCTGAGGGCCCGGGCCGGGGGCTCCCGGCGGGCGCGCCCCGGGCGCGTTCACCGCGCGTCCTCCCGGACGGCGCCCGGCGGGGAGGAGGCGCGGACAGGCGAAGGGGCCCGCGCCGTCACCGACGGCGCGGGCCCCTCGCGTTGCGCTGAGAGTGACACCGGCCCGCCATGCTCGCCTCGCGGCAAGTGGTCGCTCGAAGCGACGAAGGTTGGGCCCGGGGGCTTGGATCGAGCCGGTGTCACATCCACGGTAACAAACGATTCCCGCCCGGCGATTCCCCTTCGCCGGGTTCTTTCCGGAAGGGCCCGGACGGACCCGTCCCGGGACCCGGGGCCGGGACCCGGCACGCCCCGGCCCGGCCCCGAACCCGGCCCAGGGAGCCGCCCGGAACCGCCCTCCGGAGGCCCTTCCGTCCGCCGTTTCGGTCTCGTAAGGTGGAAATCGTTTTCCGAAAAAAGGGCCCTCCGATCGGACCGCGGTGAACAAAAAGTTCGCAATACGGGGCGGCTACCGTGTACTCGGCGGTAGGTGCGACGATCGGACGGCACAACACGCGACACGGTGAAAGAGGAAGCCCGCCATGGCAACGGCGCCCAGCGTCTCCTACTCGATGACCATCAGGTTGGAGGTGCCCGCGAGCGGAACCTCCGTCTCGCAGCTCACCACCGCCGTGGAATCCTCCGGCGGGTCGGTGACCGGCCTCGACGTCACCGCGTCCGGCCACGAGAAGCTCCGCATCGACGTCACCATCGCGGCCAGCTCGACCTCCCACGCCGACCAGATCGTGCAGCGGCTGCGGGACGTCGAGGGCGTCGTCCTCGGCAAGGTCTCCGACCGTACGTTCCTGATGCACCTCGGCGGCAAGATCGAGATGGCGTCGAAGCACCCCATCCGCAACCGCGACGACCTCTCCATGGTCTACACGCCCGGCGTCGCCCGGGTCTGCATGGCCATCGCGCAGAACCCCGAGGACGCCCGCCGCCTGACGATCAAGCGCAACTCCGTTGCGGTCGTGACGGACGGCTCCGCGGTGCTCGGCCTGGGCAACATCGGTCCCAAGGCCGCGCTGCCGGTCATGGAGGGCAAGGCCGCGCTCTTCAAGCGCTTCGCCGGCATCGACGCCTGGCCGCTCTGCCTCGACACCCAGGACACCGACGCGATCGTCGAGATCGTCAAGGCCATCGCCCCGGGCTTCGCCGGGATCAACCTGGAGGACATCTCGGCGCCCCGCTGCTTCGAGATCGAGGCCCGGCTGCGCGAGGCCCTCGACATCCCGGTCTTCCACGACGACCAGCACGGCACCGCCATCGTCGTCCTCGCCTCGCTCACCAACGCGCTGCGGGTCGTGGGCAAGAGCATCGACGGCGTGCGCGTCGTGATGTCCGGCGCGGGCGCGGCCGGCACGGCCATCCTGCGGCTGCTGATCGCCGCGGGCGTCAAGAACGCCGTCGTCGCCGACATCCACGGCGTCGTGCACGCCGGGCGCGCCGACCTGGTGGACGCGGCCCCGGAGTCGGCGCTGCGCTGGATCGCGGACAACACCAACCCGGAGAACCTGACCGGCACGCTGAAGGAGGCCGTGGCGGGCGCCGACGTCTTCATCGGCGTCTCCGCCCCGGACGTGCTGGCCGGCGAGGACGTGGCGACCATGGCCGAGGGCGCGATCGTGTTCGCGCTCGCGAACCCGGATCCGGAGGTCGACCCGGCGGTCGCCCGGGAGACCGCCGCGGTGGTGGCCACGGGCCGGTCGGACTTCCCCAACCAGATCAACAACGTGCTGGTCTTCCCGGGCGTGTTCCGCGGTCTGCTGGACGCCCAGTCGCGCACGGTCACCACCTCGATGATGCTGGCCGCCGCGCAGGCTCTCGCGGACGTGGTGACCAGCGACGAGCTGAACCCGAACTACATCATTCCGAGCGTCTTCAACGACAAGGTCGCCGGGGCGGTCGCGGGCGCCGTGCGCGACGCCGCGAGGGCGGCCGGGGTGGCCTCCTAGGGGTTCCTCCCGGTCCCTCCCGCTCCCCTCCTCGCCGGGGGCCAGGACCCCGGACCCGTCACCCCGGGGCCGCCCGGGTCCCCCACGGGTGACGCGGACCCCGCGCGGCCACGGGTGACCCGGACCCTGCGGGCGGACGCGACCCCCGTACGGAGGACGTGATCCCCGAGGGGCACGGACACGCCCCCCTGGAGGGCCGGACCCGGTGCCTCCGGGGGAGCGTGCGCGCCTCCTCCGGGGCCGGTCGTGCCCGGTCCCGGGCACCGGGGACCCCGTCGGTGCCGGACGGCCGCGCTGCGGCTGTGAGGATGGCCACGGCGGGCCGCCGTACCGGCGCGTCGCGGGGCGGGGCGCCTCGGGTCGCCCTCTAGGGTGGCGCAAGGCTCAGGCGCCTGCTCCGTGTGACCCTCACGGGTGTTCTCACGGCTTCCGGGGGTGGCCGGATTGGCATTACCGCCGCAGGTGCAGGCAGGATGCCTCTCTGGGCGCGAGGGTCCGAGGACGGACCCGGGTGAGGGAACTGTCCGAGGGCCCTGGCAGCATCGGCTTTCGCTGTGCCTGACGCGCGGGTCCACCGCGTGGCACGCCTCAACGGCAAGAAGAACACGGGAGTAACAACATGAACCGCAGTGAGCTGGTGGCCGCTCTGGCCGACCGCGCCGAGGTGACCCGCAAGGACGCCGACGCCGTGCTGGCCGCGTTCGCCGAGGTCGTCGGCGACATCGTCTCCAAGGGCGACGAGAAGGTCACCATCCCCGGCTTTCTGACCTTCGAGCGCACCCACCGTGCCGCTCGCACCGCCCGCAACCCGCAGACCGGCGAGCCCATCCAGATCCCGGCCGGCTACAGCGTGAAGGTCTCCGCGGGCTCCAAGCTCAAGGAAGCCGCCAAGGGCAAGTGAGCGCTCCCCGCTGAGCGCCGGGTGGCTGCGGGGCCGCCGTGGGTCCCCGGGCCCAGCGCGGCCGGCCGCGCGGTCCCCGGGCCCCGTGAGGGGCGCACCGTATACGCCGATGGGGCGACCACCCGGATTCGGGTGGCCGCCCCATCGGCGTATCGCAAGGGTGTGATCCAGCCATTCGTTCCGCCACGCGGCGTCACTTTCCCGCCCCGTTTTCCCCCGCGTTTGGGCCAGGGCCCCAGGGGCCCCGGCCCGGGGAGCGGTCCGCCCGCCGTGGTCGTGTGGGTCAGCCGAGGGCCTTGCCCGGGAGTTCCACCTTCGCCCCCAGCTCGACCAGCTTCTCCATGAAGTTCTCGTAGCCGCGGTTGATCAGGTCGATGCCGTGGACGCGGGACGTGCCCTGCGCGGCGAGGGCCGCGATGAGGTAGGAGAAGCCACCGCGCAGGTCGGGGATGACCAGGTCGGCGCCCTCCAGCTTGGTGGGGCCGGAGACGACCGCCGAGTGGAGGAAGTTGCGCTGCCCGAAGCGGCAGTCGGAGCCGCCGAGGCACTCGCGGTAGAGCTGGATGTGGGCGCCCATCTGGTTCAGCGCGGAGGTGAAGCCGAGCCGGGACTCGTAGACCGTCTCGTGGACGATGGACAGCCCGGTGGCCTGCGTCAGGGCGACCACCAGCGGCTGCTGCCAGTCGGTCTGGAAGCCGGGGTGGACGTCCGTCTCCAGGGCGATGGACTTCAGCCTGCCGCCCGGGTGCCAGAAGCGGATGCCCTCGTCGTCGATCTCGAAGGCGCCGCCCACCTTCCGGAAGGTGTTCAGGAAGGTCATCATCGACCGCTGCTGCGCCCCGCGGACGTAGACGTCGCCCTCGGTCGCCAGCGCCGCCGACGCCCAGGAGGCGGCCTCCAGGCGGTCGGAGAGCGCCCGGTGGGTGTAGCCGCCCAGCTCGTCCACACCGGTGATGCGGATGGTGCGGTCGATGTCCAGGGCGATGATCGCGCCCATCTTCTGCAGGACGCAGATCAGGTCCTCGATCTCCGGCTCGACCGCGGCGTTGGACAGCACCGTGACGCCCTCGGCGAGCACCGCCGTCAGCAGCACCTGCTCGGTCGCGCCGACCGACGGGTACGGCAGCCGGATCTTGGTGCCGCGCAGCCGCTGCGGTGCCTCCAGGTACTGGCCGTCCGCCCGCTTCTCGATGCGCGCGCCGAACTGCCGCAGCACGTCGAAGTGGAAGTCGATGGGCCGCCCGCCGATGTCGCAGCCGCCCAGGCCCGGGATGAACGCGTGCCCCAGGCGGTGCAGCAGCGGCCCGCAGAACAGGATCGGGATGCGCGACGAGCCCGCGTGGGCATCGATGTCAGCGACGTTCGCGCTCTCCACGTGGGTCGGGTCGAGCACCAGTTCGCCGGGCTCCTCGCCCGGACGGACCGTCACCCCGTGGAGTTGCAGCAGTCCGCGGACGACGCGCACGTCGCGGATGTCCGGCACGTTGCGCAGCCGGCTCGGCGCACTGCCCAGCAGGGCGGCGACCATGGCCTTCGGTACGAGGTTCTTCGCACCGCGGACCCGGATCTCGCCCTCCAGCGGGGTTCCGCCGTGGACAAGGAGTACGTCATCAGCGCCGTTGACGGTCATGGATCTCGCGTTTCGTGGGTGGGGTCCAGGGGGCACAGGAGGGAAAGGGTAGTCGCCCCGCACCCCCCCTTCGTAGGCCCGGACCGGTTCCCGCCACGTCATGGGTTCGTCACAACACGCTGCGCTCCGCCACGGGTGCGGAGGGTCACGGGGGCGCGTGCGCGGGGCCCGGTTCACCCCCGTGCCCCCGATCGCCTCCCCGTCCGGGGGGAACATGCGGGATCATGTCAGGCATGACCGAGGTGTCCTCACTCGCGGGACGGCTGCTCGTGGCGACGCCCGCCCTGGCGGACCCGAACTTCGAGCGTGCCGTGGTGCTCCTGCTCGACCACGACGAGGAGGGTTCCCTCGGCGTGGTCCTCAACCGGCCGACGCCCGTCGGTGTCGGCGACATCCTGGGCGCCTGGGCCGAGCTGGCCGGCGAGCCGGGCGTCGTCTTCCAGGGCGGCCCCGTCTCCCTGGACTCCGCGCTCGGCGTCGCGGTCGTCCCCGGCGGCGCCTCGGGCGGGCGGGCCCCGCTGGGCTGGCGCCGGGTGCGCGGCGCCATCGGCCTCGTCGACCTGGAGGCCCCGCCGGAGCTGCTGGCCCCCGCCGTCGGCTCGCTGCGGATCTTCGCCGGGTACGCGGGCTGGGGCCCCGGCCAGCTGGAGGGCGAGCTGAAGGAGGGCGCCTGGTACGTGGTCGACTCGGAACCGGGCGACGTGTCCTCCCCGGCGCCCGAGGGGCTCTGGCGCGAGGTGCTGCGCCGCCAGCGCGGCGACCTGGCCATGGTGGCGACGTATCCGGACGACCCGTCCCTCAACTGAAGCCCCCGGCCTTCAGTACCCTTGGCGGTTATGAGCACTCTTGAGCCCGAGCGCGGGACTGGTACGGGGACCCTCGTCGAGCCGACACCGCAGGTGTCCCACGGCGACGGCGACCACGAGCGCTTCGCCCACTACGTCCAGAAGGACAAGATCATGGCGAGCGCCCTCGACGGCACCCCCGTCGTGGCGCTCTGCGGCAAGGTCTGGGTGCCCGGTCGCGATCCCAAGAAGTACCCGGTGTGCCCCATGTGCAAGGAGATCTACGAGTCCATGAGCGCCGGCGGCGACCAGGGCGGCAAGGGCGGCGACAAGAAGTAGCGCCCCGGCCCCCACCGCGCCGGGCCGGTCGGAGCCCCCGAAGTGCGTTTTGACGCATTTCGGGGGCTTTCGCGCGTTCTGCGCCGACCACGCGGTCCCCCCGCGTTGCACAGGATGCGTCGCGCGGTCACAGAGTGGTTGAGACCTCTTGTGGGCGCGTTCATGGAGTACCTAGCCTCCGAGGTGTTGTGCAGAGCAAAACCAGCATTGCGCATGCTGCAACGCCCCTTGACCGGAGGACCGCTCCATGAAGCTCCCCGCCAGACTGCCCGCCCGCCTGGCCGTGTTCCTGGCCGCCGCTGCCGTCAGTGCCACCGCCTGCGCCCCCCAGACCACCGACAACTCCTCCTCCGGCAAGGACGAGAAGAGCGGCACGCTGCGCGTCTGGCTCTTCCAGGAGGTCGACACCAAGCCCAAGCAGAAGGTCGTCGACGCCGTCCTGGCCGACTTCCGCAAGGAGCACGAGGACACCAAGGTCAACATCGAGTACATCCCGGTCGAGACCCGTGCCCAGCGCATCAAGGCCGCCTTCAACGACCCCAAGAGCGCCCCCGACATCATCGAGTACGGCAACACCGACACCGCCGGCTACGTGAAGGACGGCGGCCTCCTGGACATCACCAAGGAGTTCGAGGCCTGGGACGAGGCCAAGGACACCGACCCGACGGCCCGCCAGTCGGTCACCGTCGACGGCAAGGTCTACGGTGCCCCCTACTTCGTCGGCGTCCGCGCCCTCTACTACCGCACGGACATCTTCAAGGAGCTGAAGCTCAAGCCCCCGACGACCCTCGCGGAGCTGGCGACCGCCGCCCGCGCGGTCCGCGCCGCCGAGCCCGGCATGTACGGCATCGCCGTCGGCGGTGCCTACACCTACGGCGCCATGCCCTTCCTCTGGGCCAACGGCGGCGAACTCGCCAGCGGCAAGGACGGCTCCTACGCCTCCGGCATCGACAGCGCCGAGGCCCAGAAGGGGATCAAGGAGTACACCTCCCTCTTCTCCGACGACAACTGTCCCGCCGCCAAGTGCGCCGGGATGGGCGGCAACGACACCGTCACCGCGTTCGCCGCGGGCAAGGCGGGCATGGCCATCGGCGGCGACTTCAGCCACGCGGCCATCGAGGCCGGCAAGGTCAAGGGCAAGTACGCCGTCGTGCCGCTGCCCGGCGTGAAGGCCGGCTCGATCGCCCCGGCGTTCGCGGGCGGCAACAACCTCGGCGTCCTCAAGAGCACCACGCACCGCACGCTCGCCGTCGACCTGATGCAGCGCCTCGCCTCCAAGAAGACGCAGACCGAGATGTTCGACGCGATGGGCTTCCTGCCCACCTTCTCCGACGCGCGCCGCGACGTCGCCGAGAAGGAGCCGTTCGTCAAGCCCTTCGTCGACACCCTCGCCGCGGGCACCAAGTTCGTGCCGGCCTCGCCCGCGTGGGCCCAGATCGACTCCTCGCTGGTGCTGCCGACCATGTTCCAGGAGGTCGTCAGCGGCAAGAAGGACGTGGCCACCGCCTCCGGCGACGCGGCGAAAAAGATGAATGACGCGTTTGGCTCCGCCGGATGACCGTGGTACCCGGTGAACAGGGGGGCGCGGTGCGCCCGGCGGAGCGTCCGGACCCCGGTCCGGGCCGCCCGCGCGGCGCCCGCCCGCCCGGCCCCGCCCCCCGCCGCGGCGCGCGGCGGGGCGGGGCCGCCACCCCCTGGCTGTATCTCGCCCCCGCCCTGGTCGTCCTCGGCGGGCTGCTCATCTACCCCGTCTACCAGCTCGGCCTGATCTCCTTCCTGGAGTACACCCAGGCCCAGGTCAGCGGTGGGGAACCGACCACCTTCCAGGGCTTCGGCAACTACGCCGAGCTGTTCGGCGACGACGAGTTCTG
This sequence comes from Streptomyces sp. SID8352, assembly GCF_009862265.1. GTDB lineage: Bacteria > Actinomycetota > Actinomycetes > Streptomycetales > Streptomycetaceae > Streptomyces. Next base: position 65,195 of record NZ_WWGX01000030.1, read on the forward strand.
GCGGGTCCTGCTCTCCACGGTCTTCTTCGCCGCGGCCTGCGTGGTCACCACCCTGGCCGTCGGCTGCGCGCTCGCCGTGCTGCTCACCCGGATCCGGGCCCTGCCCCGGCTGGCGCTGATGATGGCCGCCCTGGGCGCCTGGGCGACACCGGCCGTCACCGGCTCCACGGTCTGGCTGCTGCTGTTCGACGCGGACTTCGGCCCCGTCAACCGGATGCTCGGCCTCGGCGACCACTCCTGGACGTACGGGCGTTACAGCGCATTCCTGCTCGTCCTGCTCGAAGTCGTCTGGTGCTCGTTCCCGTTCGTCATGGTCACCGTCTACGCCGGCATCCGGGCCGTCCCGTCCGAGGTGCTGGAGGCCGCCTCCCTGGACGGGGCCTCGCAGTGGCGGATCTGGCGCTCGGTGCTGGCCCCGATGCTGCGGCCCATCCTGGTCGTCGTCACCATCCAGTCGATCATCTGGGACTTCAAGGTCTTCACCCAGATCTACGTTATGACCAACGGCGGCGGCATCGCCGGCCAGAACCTCGTCCTCAACGTCTACGCCTACCAGAAGGCGTTCGCGTCCTCGCAGTACAGCCTCGGCTCCGCGATCGGCGTCGTCATGCTGCTGATCCTGCTCGTCGTGACGCTGGTCTACCTGCGGCTGCTGCGCCGCCAGGGGGAGGAGCTGTGAACCTCACGCGTCTGCGCGTACGCCGTCCGTGGCGGCTGGCGGCGGAGAGTTCGGCGCTGCTGATCGCCGTCGTGGTGGCCTTCCCGCTGTACTGGATGGTGCTGAGCGCCTTCAAGCCGGCGGGCGAGATCGAGTCGACCGAACCCCGTCCCTGGACGACGTCCCCCTCGCTGGATTCCTTCCGGCGGGTCTTCGGGCAGCAGGAATTCGGCCGTTACTTCCTCAACAGCCTGCTCGTCGCGGGAACCGTGGTGGTCGCCTCCGCGCTCATCGCGTTCCTCGCCGCGACCGCCGTCACCCGTTTCCGTTTCCGCTTCCGGACCACCCTGCTCATCATGTTCCTGGTGGCCCAGATGGTGCCCGTGGAAGCCCTCACCATCCCGCTGTTCTTCCTCATGCGGGACTTCGGCCAGCTCAACACCCTGGGTTCGCTGATCCTGCCGCACATCGCCTTCTCGCTGCCCTTCGCGATCTGGATGCTGCGGGGATTCGTCAAAGCCGTCCCGGAGGCCCTGGAGGAGGCCGCCTACATCGACGGCGCGAGCCGGACCCGGTTCCTGTGGCAGATCCTTTTCCCCCTGGTCTTCCCGGGACTCGTGGCCACCAGCGTGTTCTCCTTCATCTCGACCTGGAACGACTTCCTGTTCGCCAAGTCGTTCATCATCAGCGACACCTCCCAGTCCACGCTGCCCATGGCGCTGCTGGTCTTCTACAAACCCGACGACCCGGACTGGGGCGGGGTCATGGCGGGCTCCACCGTCATGACCATTCCGGTACTGGTGTTCTTCGTACTCGTGCAACGACGACTCGTCTCCGGCCTCGGCGGAGCGGTGAAGGACTGACCTGACGTGACCGAACTCATTCCGGCGCCCCGCGCCGTGGCGGGACCGGACCACACCGGTGTGCCTCTGGCCCCGGACACCACCCTGTGGGCCGCGCCCGGCACCGAGACCACCGAACGCTGGCTGCGCGCCACCCTCGGCGCCGCCCTCGGACTGCCCCTGCGCCCCGGCCCCCGGGACGCCCCCGGCGGCCTGCGGCTGCTGCTGGACGACTCCCTCGACCCGGAGGCCTACCGGCTCACCGCGGACGGCGAGCGGGGCGTCGAGATCCGCGGCGGCGGCCCCGCGGGCGTCTTCTGGGGCGCCCAGACGCTGCGTCAGCTCCTCGGCCCGGAGGCCTTCCGCCGCGCTCCCCTGCGGCCCGGCCGCACCCCGGTCGTGCCGGGCGGGACCGTCGAGGACGCGCCCCGGTTCCGCTGGCGCGGCATGATGCTCGACGTCGCCCGGCACTTCATGCCCAAGGACGGAGTCCTGCGCTATCTGGATCTGATGGCGGCGCACAAACTCAACGTCCTCCACTTTCATCTGACGGACGATCAGGGATGGCGCGTCGAGATCAAGCGCCACCCCCGGCTCACCGAAGCCGGCTCCTGGCGCGCGCGCACCAAATGGGGCCACCGCGCCTCGCCCCTCTGGGACGACACTCCGCACGGCGGTTTCTACACCCAGGACGACATCCGCGAGATCGTCGCCTACGCCGCCGAACGGCACATCACCGTCGTTCCCGAAATCGACGTCCCCGGACACTCGCAGGCCGCCATCGCGGCCTATCCGGAACTCGGGAACAACGATGTCGTGGACACCGCCTCGCTCACCGTCTGGGACACCTGGGGCGTCTCCGAGAACGTCCTCGCGCCGACCGACACCACCCTCCGTTTCTACGAGGGCGTGTTCGAGGAACTCCTCGATCTGTTCCCGTCCCGCTTCATTCACGTCGGCGGCGACGAATGCCCCAAGACGCAATGGCGGGCCAGTCCCGTCGCGCAGGCGCGGATCAGGGAACTGGGACTCGCCGACGAGGACGAACTCCAGTCCTGGTTCATCCGGCACTTCGACTCCTGGCTCACCGAACGCGGCCGGCGGCTCATCGGCTGGGACGAGATCCTGGAGGGCGGGCTCGCCGAGGGCGCGGCCGTCTCGTCCTGGCGCGGCTACGCGGGCGGGGTCGCCGCCGCGCGCGCGGGCCACGACGTGGTGATGTGCCCCGAGCAGCAGGTGTACCTGGACCACCGTCAGGACGCGGGCGAGGACGAGCCGGTGCCGATCGGCTTCGTGCGCACCCTGGAGGACGTCTACCGCTTCGAGCCCGTCCCCGCCGAACTGATGCCCGAGGAGGCCGTCCACGTGCTCGGCACCCAGGCGAACGTCTGGACCGAGGTGATGGAGAACCAGGGCCGCGTCGACTACCAGGTGTTCCCGCGGCTCGCCGCCTTCGCCGAGGTGGCCTGGAGCGCGCTGCCCGCCCCCGGTGAGCGGGACTTCGCCGGATTCGAGCAGCGGCTGACCGCCCACTACCGGCGGCTCGACGCCCTGGGCGTCGCCTACCGGCGGCCCGGCGGCCCGCTTCCCTGGCAGCGGCGGCCCGGCATCCTCGGCCGCCCGATCGACGGGCCGCCGCCGCGGCAGTAGCGGCGGGGCGGGGTGATCCGGCCGCCGGGCCGGTGGCCGGATCACCCCGCACGCAACCCTTCCGTAAGGGAAAAGCCGGACAAGTCCCGGAATGCCTCCCAAGGGTGGCAACCCGTACACGTCTTCGATCGTCCGTCATGGCCGGTGAACCCGGGGCAAATCGGGTCATCTCCCGGGTGAGGCGGGCGAATGCCTCCTAGCGGACCCCTGCGTTCGGGCCCTGCGAAGATGTGCCAGAGTTGCCACGTCCGCCCTCTCAGCACGTACCGTACGGCCACACGGGCGGGATCAGGTGGGACGGCGGGAAGGGGCAGTCGGTTTGACCACGCACGCACCGCAGGCGGCGCAGGCCGTCACGCTGCCCACGACACTGGACGAGGCCGTGGCGGCGCTCACCGCCCTGCCCGCGGCCGTGCCGGTGGCGGGCGGCACCGATCTGATGACCTCCGTCAACTCCGGGCAGCTCAGGCCCGCGGCCCTGGTCGGCCTCGGCCGGATCAGCGAGATCCGCGGCTGGCAGTACCAGGACGGACACGCCCTGCTCGGCGCCGGACTCACCCACGCCCGGATGGGCCGCCCCGACTTCGCCGCGCTCATCCCCGCCCTCGCCGCCGCCGCCCGTGCGGCCGGACCGCCGCAGATCCGCAACGCGGGCACCCTCGGCGGCAACATCGCCACCGCCGCCCCCACCGGGGACGCGCTGCCGGTGCTGGCCGCCCTGGAGGCCGCGCTGGTCATCGCGGGTCCGGGCGGGGCCCGCCGCGAGGTGCCGGTCTCGCACCTGCTGGCCGGGGTGGAGATGCTCCGCGCGGGCGAGCTGATCGGCTTCGTGCGGGTGCCGCTGCTGCACGCCCCGCAGGTCTTCCTGAAGGCGACCGGCCGCACCGGGCCCGGCCGCGCGATGGCCTCCGTGGCCCTGGTCCTCGACCCCGCGCGGCGCGGGGTGCGCTGCGCCGTCGGCGCCATCGCGCCGATGCCGCTGCGGCCGCTGGACGCCGAGCAGTGGGTGGCCTCGCTGATCGACTGGGACAACGGCCGCGCGATCGTCCCGGAGGCCCTGAGCGCCTTCGGCGAGTACGTCGCCGCCGCCTGCGTCCCCGACCCCGCCCCGGCCGGGGACGGAACCGTGGCGGAACTGTCGCCCGCCGTACTGCACCTGCGGCGTACCGTCGCCGCGCTGGCCCGGCGAGCACTGGGGAGGGCGCTGTCGTGACCGACGACCGGCACGGAGAGGGCATGCCGCAGGGCGGCGGGCGCTGGAACCCGCTGCCCCAGGGTGACTACGACGACGGCGCGACCGCCTTCGTCCAGCTTCCCGAGGGCGGCGTCGACGCGCTGATGGCCTCCGCCGACAGCCCGCTCGCCGCGCCGGGCCACGGCTACGTGCCGCCGCAGATAGCGGTCGCGCCCGCCACGACCGCCGGTGCCGACCCGGCGGACACCGGGAACTGGGCGCTGCCCTCCGCCCCCGTCGACGGCGCCCAGTGGCACGTCCCGGAGGACCGGGGCGGGGCGCCGGGCCAGGAGTACGCCGGGGGACCGGAGTACGCCGTGCGCGGCGACCACGCGGCCACCGGGTACGTCGGCCGGGGCTATCCGGAACAGCCGCCCGGACGGGAGCACACCGGCCAGGAGCACGGCGTCCAGGGGGGCCCGGAGCCGCTCCACCCCGGGTACGGCCACCCCGGGTACGGCCACCAGGACCCTTACGGGACGGCCCAGGACCCCTACGGGACGGCCCAGGGGCACGTCCCCGACGACCGGTTCACCTACCCCGCCGGGACCGACACCGGCCAGTGGGACTTCTCCGGGGACGCCGGGCAGAGCGCCCCGGCCCCCGGGCACGACGTCACCGGGCAGTGGTCCATCCCCGTCGCCGACGGCGACCTCCCGGACGACTCGGGCGAGTTCGCCGCGTCCGCGCTGGCCGGGCAGTGGGGCGGCAACCCGCCGGACACCCTCCCCGGCGGCGCCCCGGCGCCCTGGGCGGCCCGCACGGCGGAGCCGCTCCCGGCCGAGCCCCTCGCCGACGGTCCGGACCCGGCCGGACCGCCTCCCGCGGAGCCGCCGCCCGCCGGGCCGGTCGCGGGCGCGCCCGTTCCGGGCGGGCCCGGCTCCGGGGACGTTCCCTCGGACCCCGCGCCCGCCGGTCCCTCGGCGGACGGACCGCTCCCCACCGGACCCGTTGGCGGCGTCGAGGGCGCCGACCGGGCCGAGGACGCCGGCCGGGCGCCCGGGGCGCCCGCCGGGCCGGACACGGAATCCGACCCCGCGTCCAAAGCCGCCGACGAGCCGGTGGAGCCCCCGGCGGCCGGAGCCGCGCCGGAGCCCGCCGCCGACGCCGCCGGTCCCGCCCACGAGGACGGCGCCGCCCCCGCGCCGGACGACGCGCCCCAGGACACCCCGCACGGCACCGCGGAGGACGCGCCCGCGCCGGGCGCCGCCCCCGGGCCCGGACCCACCGGCACCACCGCCCCCGGCACGCCTCCCGGGGCCGACGGGGACGACACCACCGGCGCGGACGACACCGTCGCCGACGGGAGCCCGGCCGGCGCCGGTCCCGTGGGGGAGGACCCCGGACCCGCCCCGGACGCGGCCCCCGGGCCGGAGCCCGGCTCCGGGTCCGCCCCCGGCGACGGCACCGCCCCGGCCGACGGCACCGCCCCCGGCGACGGCACCACGCCCGGCGACGCCGCCGCGCACCCCGGAGGGGACGTCCCGGAGGACGCCCCCGGCACCGAGGCGCAGGCACCGCCCGCCGCCGGGACCCCGTCCACCCTGGGGCCGCAGGACGAACACCCCCTCGCCTCCTACGTGCTGAGCGTCAACGGCACCGACCGCCCCGTCACCGACGCGTGGATCGGGGAGTCGCTGCTCTACGTGCTGCGCGAGCGGCTCGGCCTCGCGGGCGCCAAGGACGGCTGCTCGCAGGGCGAGTGCGGTGCCTGCAACGTGCAGGTCGACGGCCGGCTGGTCGCCTCCTGCCTGGTGCCCGCCGTGACCGCCGCGGGCAGCGAGGTCCGCACCGTCGAGGGCCTGGCCGTCGACGGGAACCCCTCCGACGTGCAGCGGGCGCTCGCCCGGTGCGGGGCGGTCCAGTGCGGCTTCTGCGTGCCCGGCATGGCGATGACCGTGCACAACCTCCTGGAGGGCAATCCCGCCCCCACCGAACTGGAGACCCGGCAGGCCCTCTGCGGCAACCTGTGCCGCTGCTCCGGCTACCGGGGCGTCCTGCAGGCCGTCAACGAGGTCGTCGCCGAACGCGGGACGCACGCCGCCGCGCCCGGCGCGGAGGGTGACGAGGCCCGCATCCCGCACCAGGCCGGACCGGGCGCCGGCGGGGTCAACCCGTCCGCCTTCGGCTCCCCGCCCGCCCACGACGAGCGCCCCCGCCCCGAGGGGCCCCACCCCGACGGCCCCGGCCCCGACGGGACCCACGGCGACGGGACCCACACCGCCGCCCACGACGGGACGTACGACGGCGGAACGTACGACGGCGGCTCCGGTGGCGGCCCGTACGACCACCAGCCCTACGACGAGGGACCGCCCGGCGGCCCGTACGGAGACCGGCCCCACGGCCGGGAGGGAGGCCACGCGTGAGCGACGAAGCCGCCACCGCGGAGGCCGCCGACCAGCCGGAGACCGGCCCCGGGACGGTCCCGCACGGCCTCGGCACCTCCCTGCCGCCCGCCGATGTCCGCGCCAAGACCGAGGGCACCTTCCCCTACGCGGCCGACCTCTGGGCCGAGGGCCTGCTGTGGGCCGCCGTGCTGCGCTCGCCGCACCCGCACGCCCGCATCGTGTCCATCGACACCCGCCACGCCCGCGAGATGCCCGGCGTCCGCGCGGTCATCACCCACGAGGACGTCCCCGGCAGCCCCGTGCACGGCCGCGGCCGCGCCGACCGTCCGGTGTTCGCCTCCGAGGTGGTGCGCCACCACGGCGAGCCCATCGCCGCCGTCGCCGCCGACCACCCCGACACCGCGCGGATGGCCGCCGCCGCCGTCATCGTCGAGTACGAGGTCCTGGACCCCGTCACCGACCCCGAACTGGCCTTCGAGGCAGAGCCGCTGCACCCCGACGGCAACCTGATCCGGCACATCCCGCTGCGCCACGGCGACCCCGAGGCGGCCGGCGACCTCGTGGTCGAGGGCCTGTACCGCATCGGCCGCCAGGACCCCGCCCCCATCGGCGCCGAGGCCGGACTCGCCGTGCCCCGCCCCGACGGCGGCGTCGAGCTGTACCTGGCCTCCACCGACCCGCACGCCGACCGGGACACCGCCGCGGCCTGCTACGGGCTGGCACCCGAACGGGTGAAAATCGTCGTCACCGGGGTGCCCGGCGCCACCGCCGACCGCGAGGACCAGGGCTTCCAGCTCCCGCTCGGCCTGCTGGCCCTGAGGACCGGCTGCCCGGTGAAGCTCACCGCCACGCGCGAGGAGTCCTTCCTCGGCCACGCCCACCGCCACCCCACCCTGCTGCGCTACCGCCACCACGCGGACGCCGAGGGCCGGGTCGTGAAGGTCGAGGCGCAGATCCTCCTGGACGCCGGCGCCTACGCCGACACCTCCTCGGAGGCGCTGGCCGCCGCCGTCTCCTTCGCCTGCGGCCCCTACGCGGTGCCCAACGCCTTCATCGAGGGCTGGGCGGTGCGCACCAACAACCCGCCCTCCGGCCATGTGCGCGGCGAGGGCGCCATGCAGGTCTGCGCCGCCTACGAGGCGCAGATGGACAAGATCGCCAAGAAGCTCGGCCTGGACCCGGCCGAGGTGCGGATGCGCAACGTCATGGCCACCGGCGACGTCCTGCCCACCGGCCAGGCCGTCACCTGCCCGGCCCCCGTCGCCGAACTCCTCACCGCCGTGCGCGAGTTCCCGCTGCCCGCGCTGCCCAAGGACACCCCCGAGGACGAGTGGCTGCTGCCCGGCGGCCCCGAGGGCGCGGGCGAACCGGGCGCGGTGCGCCGGGGCGTGGGCTACGGCATCGGCATGGTCCACATGCTCGGCGCGGAGGGCGCCGACGAGGTCTCCACGGCCACCGTGAAGGTCCACGACGGCGTGGCGACCGTGCTGTGCGCGGCGGTGGAGACCGGCCAGGGCTTCACCACCCTGGCCCGCCAGATCGTGCAGGAGACCCTCGGTATCGAGGAGGTGCGGGTCGCGCCCGTCGACACCGACCAGCCCCCGGCCGGCGCGGGCTGCCGGAGCCGCCACACCTGGGTGTCGGGCGGCGCGGTGGAGCGGGCCGCCAAGATGGTCCGCACCCAGCTCCTGCAGCCCCTCGCCCACAAGTTCGGCATGTCCACCGAACTGCTGCAGATCACCGACGGCCGGATCACCTCCTACGACGGCGTGCTCTCCACGACGGTCGCCGAGGCGCTGGACGGCAAGGAGCTGTGGGCCACCGCCCAGTGCCGTCCGCACCCCACCGAGCCGCTGGACGCCTCCGGCCAGGGCGACGCCTTCGTCGGCATGGCCTTCTGCGCCGTCCGCGCCGTCGTCGACGTCGACATCGAGATCGGCTCCGTACGGGTCGTGGAGCTGGCCGTCGCCCAGGACGTCGGCCGGGTGCTCAACCCCGCCCAGCTCGCCGCCCGGATCGAGGCCGGCGTCACCCAGGGCGTCGGCATCGCCCTCACCGAGAACCTCCGCGCCCCCCGCGGACTGGTCCGCCACCCCGACCTGACCGGATACGCCCTGCCCACCGCCCTGGACGCGCCCGACATCCGCATCGTGCGGCTCGTCGAGGAACGCGACGTGGTCGCCCCGTTCGGGGCGAAGGCGGTCAGCGCCGCGCCGGTGGTGGCCTCCCCGGCCGCCGTCGCCTCCGCCGTGCGGGCCGCCACCGGCCGGTCGGTGAACCGCCTCCCGATCCGCCCGCAGGCCGCGGTGGTGACCGCCTGACGCGGGCGCGGGCCCCGTTGTCAGTGGCGGCCCGTAGTGTCGGGGGCAGTGGGGACGACCACCGGCCGCCGCGTCCGGCGCGCGGCGGCGCGGCGGTCGCGCCCGCCCACGACGGCACGACACGCACGGGGGAAGCATGACCACCATCACCTTGGCCGGGGACCGCATCGGCCCCCACGTCACCCACGCGCCCTCGCGGCTCCTGCTGTCCGGCGGGGTGCTGCCGGCCGCGGGCACCCTGCTGAGCTGCGCGGCGCTGGAGCGGGACGGCCTGGTGCGGGTCGCGGACGCGGCCGGGGTCCCCGGCGCCCGGCTCGCGGGCGACCTGGGCGGTCGGCTCGTCGTGGGCGAGCTGCTCCACCACGACGGCGAGGGCGCCGACACCGTCGTCCTGGACGGGGCGACGGGCGAGGTCTCCACCACGTACTTCCTGCCCGACCGCCCCGATCTGATGGAGCTGGAGCCGTTGGCGCCCTCCCTGCGGGCGCTCGCCGACTTCGCCACCGCCGTGGACGAACTGGCTGCCCTGCGCGGCCGGTTCGCCTTCTGCGCGGGGCGGTACGGGCCGGAGGTGGCCGCCGAGGCGTCCGGTCTGCTGCTCACCCTGTTCGAGGAGGGCTCGGCGGCCGGCGAGCCGGCCCCGCTCTGGCTGATGACGGCCCTGATCCGGCCGCTGGCCCTGGTGGCGGGCCCGGGCGGCCGCTCCGGCCTCACCCTGGACCTGCCGTCCCGGTTCCTGGACGAGGAGTTCGGGGCGGGGGAGACCGTCCGCTTCGAGGACGTCGACTTCCCGGCCGCGCTGGCCCACGAGCCGAGCCGCCGCTTCCTGCGGGAGGTGGGGCTGCCCGAGGACGGGGTGTGGTTCTCCCTCAACACGGAGACCCCGCTGCCCACGCTCGCGGAGTACGGCGCCGACGACCCCGCGTCCGGTCCGCCGCCGCCGGGCGCCGACCGGCTGATCCGCCTCGGGTACCTGATCGAGGACACCAGCCTGGTCGTCGACGGCACCACGGGCGCGGTGCTGTCCTGGAGCGAGGCGGAGGGCGTGCTGCGTCCCCTCAACGCCGACCTGTCCACGCTGGCGTTCACCCTGTGGCTGATCCACCGCGAGCGGGCGCTCGACGAGGAGCACGAGCTGTCCGACGCCTACGAGCAGTTGGCCGACACCATGATCCGCACTCTCGCCGCTGTCGACCCGGTCGCCTGCGACCCGGCCGCCCGCACCGTCCCCGGCGACGACGGCCTGCGCTACTGGCCGGGCGTCTTCGAGGACTACGCGGGCGCGGGACTCTGCGCCTGATCCCCGGAGCGGCGCGGGCCCGCCCCACCCGGCCTCGCCCCGGCCTCGTTTCGTCCCGCCGTGCCCTGCCGCACGCCGCCACGCGTCGTCTCGCCCTGCCCCGTCCCGCCACCGTGCCGTGCTCCGTGCCCCGCCCGTGACGTGAGGGCAACACCCCGGTGAAGCGCGGCGGTTACGGTACGGGGATGACTCTCCTCAGTCCCGAAACGCTGCCGGCCGTGGCTCTGGGGTCCCTGGGTGTCGCGACCGCCTCGCTCCTCACCGCCTTCACCGCCTACCGTGCGGGAGGGCCGAGGACCGGCTTCCGCTGTCACCTCGTCAGGTACGGGACGGGGGAGTACGCGCTCCGCCTCGTCGCGTCGAACAGGGGGCGGGCGCCGGTCACGGTCGACGTCCGCGAGCTCGACGTCTCCTGGCAGTACGACGACCGGCCCTGGCGGGACACGCACCGCACCCTCTGGCCGGTGTTCCCCGCCGACTTCCCCTTCCGGCTGGAGGGGAACACCCGGGTGGAGTGGTCCTGTCCGGCGACGGAGCTGATGACGGAGGCGGCCGGCCGCACCCCCAACACCTGGCGCCTGCACGTCAGGACCGGCCACCGCGAGCGCCGGGTGCGCGTCTCACGGACCATCACGCTGGTGGACAGGGCCGTGGCGGCCCCCCTGCGATAGCCGCCGCCGAGCCGGGACGCGGCAGGGGCGCCACGCCCCCACAGACGGAGCGGCCCGCTCTCCCGGACGAGGGAGGAGCGGGCCGACGGAGGCCATGGCGGGATTCGAACCCACGTAACTCGCTTTGCAGGCGAGCCCCTGAACCACTCGGGCACACGGCCGTGTCCCCGGATCCTTCGGCGTCCGCCGCGAACCCGGTGATACGACCGTAGGCCCGGCCGGGGCGGGTGCTCAAGGAATCCGGGGGCGCCGCAACACGACTGCCATGTGCCGTTCACGAACGGTCCGGAGGGACCGGGCTGACGGGTGTGCCGTGGACCCCGGGCAGTGGCCGGGGGCATGAGGTGGCGATGGGTGCGTGCACCGGCTGCGACGGGGCACGGGGCGACGGGGCACGGGGCGGCAGAGTCCGGAGCGCGGCGCACGCGGGGGCGGCGGAGTCCGGAGGGCGGCGCACGTGGCGGGTACGGGCGTGGTGCGCGGACCGGGGAGGGGCGCGGCGGACACGGGGCGGCCGAACCGGGCGTCCGGCGGTCGCGGGCGCGACAGGCACGGGCATGGTGGCGCGGACCGGGAGGGGGCGCGCGAACCGGAGGTGCACACGGACCGGGGGGAGGGCACGCGGGATGGGCGGGGGGCGGACAAGAGAGGGGGCGCGGGGTTGGCGGGGCGGACGGGGAAGGCGGGCGGGGGCGGACTGAGGAAGAGGTGCGGGGCCGGCGGGGCGGACCGGGAAGGCGGCCCGGCGGCGAACCGGGGAAGAGGTGCGGGGCCGGCGAGGCGGACCGGGAAGGCGGGCGGGGGCGAACCGGGCAAGAGGTGCGGGGCGGGCGGGGCGGACCGGGAAGGCGGGTGGAGGCGGACGGGGCAGGCGGAGGCGGGCGGGGGTGGACAGGGGAGGGGGCGCGGGGCCTGCGGGGGGCGGGCGGGGATGCGGTGGGGAGGGACGTAAGGGGCGGCCGGAGGCGTAGGACCATGGTCCGGGTCCGATAGCGCCTCCCGACAGGTGTCACCCCGTACCGTGCCCCTTACGCTGGCGGTCATGAGTGTCCCTGAGCCGCACGACACCGATGTCGCCGTCACCCCCGGCACCGCGCCGCCCCCGCTGCCCCCCGTCCCGCCGACCGGGGCGGACGGGGTCGCCGAGGGCGTGCTCGGGCGTGCCCACCGGGCGCTGAGCATCGGCATCGTCTCCGTCGTCCTCCTCATCGCCTTCGAGGCGACGGCCGTGGGAACGGCGATGCCGGTGGCCGCGCGGGAGCTGGACGGGGTGTCGCTGTACGCGTTCGCCTTCTCGGGATACTTCACGACCAGCCTGTTCGGCATGGTGCTCTCCGGGCAGTGGTCGGACCGCCGGGGTCCGCTGGCCCCGCTGACCGGCGGCATCGCCGCCTTCGCGGCCGGTCTGGTGCTGTCCGGGACGGCCGCCGCGATGTGGCCGTTCATCCTCGGCCGGGCCGTGCAGGGCTTCGGCGGCGGGCTGGTGATCGTCGCCCTCTACGTGGTCGTCGGCCGGGCCTATCCCGAGCGGCTGCGGCCCGCGATCATGGCCGCGTTCGCGGCGTCCTGGGTCGTCCCCTCCGTCGTCGGCCCGCTCGCCTCGGGCGCGGTCACCGAGCACCTCGGCTGGCGCTGGGTCTTCCTCGGCATCCCGGCGCTGGTGGTGTTCCCGCTGGCCCTCGCCCTGCCGCAGATCCGCAGCCGCGCGGCGGGCCCGGTGGGCGGTCCGGACGGGCGGGCGGCGCCGCGCTCCTTCGACCGCCGCCGCATCCGGCTGGCGCTCGCCATCTCGCTCGGCGCGGGTCTCCTCCAGTACGCCGCGCAGGACCTGCGCTGGATCTCCCTGCTGCCCGGCGCGGCGGGCCTCGCCCTGCTGGTGCCGGCCGTCCTCGGGCTGCTGCCGCGCGGCACCTACCGGGCGGCGCGGGGGCTGCCCGCCGTGGTGCTGCTGCGCGGAGTGGCCGCGGGTTCGTTCATCGCGGCCGAGTCCTTCGTGCCGCTGATGCTGGTCACCCAGCGGGGGCTCAGCCCGACCCTCGCCGGGCTCTCCCTGGCGGCGGGCGGCGCGACCTGGGCCGCGGGCTCCTGGGTGCAGTCCCGGCCCCGGCTGGAGCACCACCGGGAGCGCCTGATGGCGGTCGGCATGGTGCTGGTCGCGGCGTCCATCGCGGTCGCGCCGAGCGTGCTGATCGACTCGGTGCCGGTCTGGACGGTGGCCGTGGCCTGGGGCTTCGGCTGCGCGGGCATGGGCCTCGTGATCTCCTCCACCAGCGTGCTGCTGCTCAAGCTGTCCGCGCCCGAGGAGGCCGGCAGCAACTCCGCCGCGCTCCAGATCTCCGACGGCCTGTCCAACGTGGTCCTGCTGGCGGCGGGCGGCGCCGCCTTCGCCGCCCTCGGCGGCGGCGCGGTCACCCAGGCGCCCACCGCCGCCACCGCCTCCCACCCGGCCGCCTTCGCGGTGGTGTTCCTGCCGATGGCCGCGGTGGCCCTGGTGGGCGCCTGGGTCGCCACCCGCGTCCGGGCGACCGACTGAGCGGGACCCGGCAGCGGCGCCCGGCAGCGGCGCCCGGCGGAGGCGCCCGGAGGCGCCCGGGAGCGGCGCCCGGGGGAGCGGTCGGCCCGCCCGGCGAGCCCCCGGTCCCGCCCGGTCCGCCCCCTCCGGCCGTGCCCGCCCCCGCTGCGGGGGCGCGCCCGCGGCGGGGCCGGGCCGGGGCGTGTGACGTCGGTCCCACCCCGCGGGGGCGCGGCGGGGCCCGGGCGGTGGCGGGGGCCGGGCGCCGGTAGGGTGGCCCGGTTGTCATACGTGGCCGAGCCGTTCCAACCCCATCGGAGACCGTGACTACCACCGCCAGCCCCAGCGCCTCCCACCACCTGTCCCCGGCCTTCCCGGGCCGTGCCCCCTGGGGCACCGCCGGCAAGCTGCGGGCCTGGCAGCAGGGGGCGATGGAGAAGTACCTCCAGGAGCAGCCCCGGGACTTCCTGGCCGTCGCCACCCCCGGGGCCGGCAAGACCACCTTCGCCCTGACCCTCGCCTCCTGGCTGCTGCACCACCACGTCGTGCAGCAGGTGACCGTCGTCGCCCCGACCGAGCACCTGAAGAAGCAGTGGGCCGAGGCCGCCTCCCGGATAGGGATCCGGCTCGACCCCGAGTACAGCGCCGGGCCGCTCGGCCGCGACTACCACGGCGTCGCCGTCACCTACGCCGGTGTCGGGGTGCGGCCCATGCTGCACCGCAACCGCTCCGAGCAGCGCAAGACCCTCGTGATCCTCGACGAGATCCACCACGCCGGCGACTCCAAGTCCTGGGGCGAGGCCTGTCTGGAGGCGTTCGAGCCGGCCACCCGGCGGCTCGCGCTGACCGGCACCCCGTTCCGCTCCGACACCAACCCCATCCCCTTCGTCGCGTACGAGGAGGGGGACGACGGCATCCGCCGCTCCGCCGCCGACTACACCTACGGCTACGGCTCCGCGCTCGCCGACGGCGTCGTGCGCCCCGTGATCTTCATGAGCTACAGCGGCAACATGCGCTGGCGCACCAAGGCCGGCGACGAGATCGCCGCCAGGCTCGGCGAGCCGATGACCAAGGACGCCGTCAGCCAGGCCTGGCGCACCGCCCTGGACGCGCGCGGCGAGTGGATGCCGGCCGTGCTGCGCGCCGCCGACCAGCGGCTCACCGAGGTCCGCAAGGCCATCCCGGACGCCGGGGCCCTGGTCATCGCCACCGACCAGGACTCCGCCCGCGCCTACGCCAAGCTGATCCGCGAGATCACCGGTGACGGACCCACCGTCGTCCTCTCCGACGACACCGGCGCCTCGCAGCGCATCGACGACTTCAGCGGCGGCACCGACCGGTGGATGGTCGCGGTGCGGATGGTGTCCGAGGGCGTCGACGTGCCCCGCCTCGCGGTCGGGGTGTACGCGACGACGATCTCGACACCGCTGTTCTTCGCCCAGGCCGTGGGGCGCTTCGTGCGGTCCCGGCGGCGCGGCGAGACCGCCTCCGTGTTCCTGCCGACCGTGCCCGACCTGCTCACCTTCGCCAACGAGATGGAGCGCGAGCGCGACCACGTCCTCGACCGGCCCAAGAAGGGCGGCGAGGAGGACCCGTACGCCGAGTCCGAGCAGGAGATGGCCGAGGCCAACCGGGAGCAGGACGAGGACACCGGCGACCAGGACATGCTGCCCTTCGAGGCGCTGGAGTCCGACGCCGTCTTCGACCGGGTCATGTACAACGGGGCCGAGTTCGGCATGCAGGCCCATCCCGGCAGCGAGGAGGAGCAGGACTACCTCGGCATCCCCGGGCTGCTGGAGCCCGACCAGGTGCAGCTCCTGCTCCAGAAGCGGCAGGCCCGGCAGATCGCGCACAGCCGCAAGCGGCCCGACGACGAGGCCGATCTGCTCGAACTGCCCGCCGAGCGGCGCCCGGTCGTCTCCCACAAGGAGATGATGGAGCTGCGCAAGCAGCTCAACACCATGGTGGGTGCCTACGTCCACCAGAGCGGCAAGCCGCACGGCGTGATCCACACCGAGCTGCGCCGGGTGTGCGGCGGTCCGCCGAGCGCCGAGGCCACCGCCGGGCAACTGCGCCAGCGCATCGCCAAGGTGCAGGAGTGGGCTACGCGAATGAAGTGAGGCGCGGGGCGTGCGCGCACCACCGTTTCCCTTTCGTTACCGGGGCAAACAGGGGCAGTTCATATCCGTCGGTGACCGGATTCTGGACGGAGACTTCCGCTGAGCGGACCGGCTCGCTACTGTCCCGCTACGCACACGCCCCGTGGCAGCGCTGCCGCGGAGCGCAGCCGTGAAGCGACTGGGCCCGGGGCAATGCCGGGCCGTCTGCCGATCGGCGGCCTCTCGAGCGCGTCGCTGACGGGACTCGGCGACGCATCCGCCGCGCGAGGGCCGCCGACCTCACCACTAAGGAGTGGGCGTCGTGACCGCGGAGACCTCTCAGACGCTCGACCGAGGACTGCGGGTCCTCAAACTGCTGGCCGATACGGACCACGGGCTGACCGTCACCGAGCTATCCCAGAAACTGGGCGTCAACCGGACCGTCGTGTACCGGTTGCTCGCCACACTTGAGCAGCACGCACTCGTCCGCCGTGATCTGGGCGGACGCGCCCGGGTCGGGCTCGGGGTACTGGGCCTGGGTCGCCAGGTGCATCCCCTGGTGCGCGAGGCGGCCATGCCCGCCCTGCGCTCCCTCGCCGAGGACATAGGGGCGACGGCCCATCTGACCCTGGTGGACGGCGCCGAGGCGCTGGCCGTGGCGGTGGTCGAGCCGACCTGGACGGACTACCACGTGGCGTACCGGGCGGGGTTCCGGCATCCGCTGGAGCGGGGGGCCGCCGGCAAGGCGATCCTGTCCGCCCGGCAGCGGCCGGTCCTCGGTCCCGGTGATCCCGGATACACCCTGACCCAGGGCGAGTTGGAGGCCGGGGCCTGCGGGGCGGCGGCACCGCTGCTCGGGGTGACGGGCGTGGAGGGCAGCGTGGGTGTGGTGATGCTGTCCGAGGTGGTGCCGGAGCGGGTGGGCAACCGGGTGATGGACGCGGCCCGGGAGGTGGCCGAAGCGCTGAGGTGAGGCGGGCGTCCGCCGTGGCCGGAGGGTCGCGGCGGGGTCCGGCCGGGCGGTGGCCCGGCGCCGGAGGGCGCGTACCGGCGGGTTGCGCGGCCCCGGTGTCCGGGGCGTCCGTGCCCGGCGGCCCCCGCCGCCCTTCCCGTCGCGCCGGACGCCGCCGCTGCCTCCTCCGCCGTTCCGGAGGGGGGCACCCCGTAGGCTCCCTACGGCCCCTACGGCCCCTACGGCCCCTACGGCCCCTACGGGAGGCCCGGGCATCCGGTCCCGTACCCCCACGGGGCCGCCCTCGGGGAGCCCCGGGGAGGGGCGGGCCCGGTGGCGAGGTGGCCGTGCGCCGGGTGGGGCGGCGGGGGCAGGTTAGATTTGCCGGATGCTCTCTCGTCTCACGCGTTCCCGGGCCCTGGCCGTCTGCGCCCTCCCGGTGGTGGGCCTGCTGGCCACCGCCGTGTTCGCGCCGTTGCCGTTCTCGCTGGCTCAGCCCGGAATGACGGCCGACGTGCTCGGCAGCCACCAGGGCACCCCGGTCATCAGCGTCAGCGGCGCGCCGGTCCGCACGACGACCGGGCAGTTGCGGATGACGACGATCGAGGCGACCGGCCCCGACGCGGACGTCTCGCTCGGCGACGTGGTCGACGGCTGGTTCGCCACCGACCGCGCCGTGATGCCACGCGCCGCGGTGTACCCGGAGGGCGGGGACGTCAAGGAGATCGAGCGGTACAACGAGAAGCAGATGCGGCAGTCCCAGGACGCGGCGACCACCGCCGCCCTGGCCCTGCTCGGCCTCGACCCGGCCGACGTCCGGGTCACCCTGAGGCTCGCGGACGTCGGCGGCCCCAGCGCGGGGCTGCTGTTCGCCCTCGGGGTGGTCGACAAGCTGGACGGCGACGGCAGCGGCGGCGACCTCACCGGCGGCCGGACCATCGCCGGCACCGGCACCATCACACCCGGCGGCGAGGTCGGTGCCGTCGGCGGCGTCCCGCTGAAGACGCAGGCCGCCCGGCGGGACGGGGCGACGGTGTTCCTGGTGCCGGAGGCGGAGTGCTCCGAGGCGCGGGCCGAACTGCCGGACGGGCTGCGGCTGATTCCGGTCACCACCCTCAAGGGCACCGTCGACGCGCTCCGGGCCCTGGCCACCGGCAGGGGCGAGGTCCCGGCCTGCTGACCGCCCGCCCGACCGGGCCGCCCGGCCGTTCGCCCGGCCGCCCGCCCGGTCAGCCCGCCGTCACGAAGCCCTTCTCCTTCATCCAGTCCAGCGCCACCTGGTGCGGGTCCTGCCCGTCGACGTCCACCTTGGCGTTGAGGTCCTGTGCCACGTCGTTGTCGAGCGCCCTGGTGACCGGGTCCAGGACGGAGACGATGGCCGGCCACTTCTCCAGCGTGGCGGTGCGGACCATGGGCGCCGCGTTGTAGTTGGGGAAGAATCTGCGGTCGTCCTTCATCACCACCAGGTCCATGGACTTGATCCGGCCGTCGGTGGTGTACACCTCGCCGAAGGTGCAGACGCCCTTCGCGGTCTGGGTGTAGATGATCCCGGTGTCCATCTGGGTGATGTTCCGCGCCGGCACGTGCATGCCGTACGCCTTCTCCATGCCCGGCAGCCCGTCCGCGCGGTTGGCGAACTCCCCCTCCACACACAGCGTCACCGCGCCCGGGTCGCGCTTGGAGAGCGCGGCGACCTCGGACAGCGTGTTCGTGCCGTACTGCGCGTGGTGGGCGCGGTTGGTGGCCAGGGCGTAGGTGTTGTTCAACGAGGACGGCGCGAGCCAGGTGATGCCGTGCCGCAGGTCCTGGTCGTGCACCGCCTGCCACTGCTCGCGCGGGTCGGGGATCGGCCTGTTGTGGCCGAGGTAGGTGATCCAGGCGGTGCCGGTGTACTCGTAGGCGGCGTCGGCGTCGCCGTTCTCGACGGCGGCGCGGGTGCCCACCGAGCCCTGGATGCCGGTGCGGTCCAGCACGTCCGCCCCGGCCGCCTGGAAGGCGATGCCCATGATGGCGCCGAGGACGAGCTGCTCGGTGAACTCCTTGGAGGTGACCGTGAGATCGGCGCCCTCCAGCGGCCGGCCCCGGCCGATCGTGCCGGGCTCCACGTTGTCGACCATGGGGGAGCCGCTGGTCAGGCCGCAGCCCGAGGCCGCCGCCAGTACCGAGCAGACCAGTACCGAGCCCGCCAGCACCGGCCCGGACAGCAGCGCGCGGGCTCGCCGTCGCAGCCCCGCCCGCCTCCCGGCGGCCGTGCGCGACCGCGCCGCCGTGCCCTTCCGGACCCCGGGGCGCCCCGGCACGCGTGCGGGCCGCCGCCCCCGCCCCCTACGGCCGCGGCGTGCCGCCTCGCCCATCTCCGTCCGGTCCGTTTCCGTCCCACCCGCTTCCGCCCCGCCCGTTTCCGTCCGCTCCGGTTCCCCCCGGTCCGGCTCCGTCCGGTCCGGCTCCGTCCGGTCCGGCTCCGTCCGGTCCGGCTCCGGCACCTTCCGGTTCACGGCGCCACCTCCAGCCCGCGCGGCTTCAGCAGCACCTCGGCCAGCGAGGCCAGCCAGTCGACGAGGAGGGCCAGGCTGACGGTCAGGAGCGAGCCCAGCACCAGCACCGGCATCCGCTGGCTGGTGATTCCGGTGGTGATCAGCACACCCAGGCCGCCGCCCCCGCCGAAGGTCGCCAGGGTCGCCGTGCCCACGTTGAGGACCAGGGCGGTGCGCACCCCGGCGAGGATCAGCGGTACCGCCAGCGGCAGTTCGACCCGGGTGAGCACGCCCAGCGGGGACATGCCGATGCCGCGGGCGGCCTCCAGCAGCGTCGGGTCGTTGGCCCGCAGGCCGGCGATGGTGTTGGAGAGCACCGGCAGGATGGCGTAGACGATGATGCCGATCAGCGCGGACCGGCGGCCGATGCCCAGCCAGATCACCAGCAGGGCCAGCAGGCCGATCGCCGGGGTGGCCTGGCCCATGTTGGCGAACGACATCACCACCGGGGTGGCCCGGCGGAAGGCGGCGCGGGTGAGCAGGATGCCCAGCGGGATCGCGATGACCAGCACGAAGAAGGTGGAGATCACCGTGAGCTGCACGTGCTGCCAGAGGGCCTTGGTGACCTGGCCGTCGGAGAGGGCGTTGCGGCTCAGCGCGTCCAGGTCGGCCCCGTGGAACCACAGCCAGGTGGCCAGCAGGATCGCGATCAGCACGGTGGGCAGCACCGTCAGCTTCTGCCAGGTGAGCCGGGGCCGGGCCGGGGACGGCGGGCGGGCCGCGCCCCCCGCCGCGCCCCCGGCCCCGTCGTCGGTGGCGCCCTCCGCCCCGTCGTCGCGGAGGGCGAGCCCCCCGGTCCCGGGCTCCTCCCCCGAGGGCGGGCCGGAAGGGGGGCCGGAAGCGGTGCTCACGCCCTGCTCCCCTCCTCGCCGAGACCCTCCTGCTCGGCATGGGTGCGGTCGGACCGGACCTCCTCCAGGTCGTGCTGGTGCTCCAGCGCGTCCAGCCGGTCGGCCTCCAGCAGTTCGTGCACGGAGTTCATCAGCGTCTCCATGTCGACGACGCCGGTGTACTCCCCGCGCCGCCCGGTGACCGCGACCCGCCCCGTGTTGTCCGTCAGCACCGCCTCCAGCGCGTCCCGCAGCGTCGCGTCCCGGGTCACCGTGTCGCTCACCAGGGTCCCGGCGCGGGCCAGGGAGCCCTTGGCCCGCATCAGGTCGCCGCGCCGCAGCCACTTGTAGGGGCGGCCACGCCGGTCGAGGAGCAGGATCTCGTTGGTGCCGGCGTTCCGCAGCCGGTCGATGATGTGCTGGAGCGGCTCGTCCACCGTCACCGTCGGGCAGTCGGTGATCCCCACGTCCCGCACCCGGGTCAGGTTCAGCCGTTTCAGGGCCGCCCCGGCGCCGACGAAACCGGAGACGAAGTCGTCCGCCGGATTGGTCAGGATCGCCTCCGGGGTGTCGAACTGGGCGATGTGGGACCGCTCGCGCAGCACGGCGATCCGGTCGCCCAGCTTGATCGCCTCGTCGAAGTCGTGGGTGACGAAGACGATGGTCTTGTGCAGCTCGTGCTGGAGCCGGATCAGCTCGTCCTGGAGGTGGTCGCGGGTGATCGGGTCGACGGCGCCGAACGGCTCGTCCATCAGCAGCACCGGCGGGTCGGCGGCCAGGGCCCGCGCCACGCCCACCCGCTGCTGCTGGCCGCCGGAGAGCTGGCGCGGATAGCGGTCGTGGAACTCGGCCGGGTCCAGCCCGACGAGATCGAGCATCTCCTCCACCCGCGCCCCGGTCCGGCTCTTGGACCAGCCGGTCATCCGGGGGACCAGGGCGATGTTCTGGGCGACCGTCATGTGCGGGAACAGCCCGGAGGACTGGATGGCGTAGCCGACCTGGCGGCGCAGCCGTACCGGGTCCATGTCGGTGACGTCCTCGCCGTTGATGCGGATGCGTCCGCCGCTCGGCTCGATCAGCCGGTTGATCATCTTCAGGGTGGTGGACTTCCCGCAGCCCGAGGGGCCGACGAGGATGACCGTCTCCCCGGCCCTGATCTCCATCGACACGTTGTCCACGGCCGGCTGGGGGCTGCCCGGGTAGTGCTTGGTCAGCCCCTCCAGTTCGATGCCGGCGCCGGTGGTGCCCGCCGCTCCGTCCGGTCCGGCGGCCGGGGCCCCGGGCAGGGTGCCGCTGGTGTCAGACACGGATCCCCCTGGGAATGGTCAGCCGCCCCAGCAGGACGTAGGCGGCGTCGAACAGCAGCGCCAGGACGATGATGCCGAGCGTGCCCGCGAGCACCTGGTTGAGCGCGTTCCTGCTGCCCAGCGAGGAGATGCCGCGGAAGATCTCGTTGCCGAGACCGGGTCCGGAGGCGAAGGCGGCGATGGCGGCGATGCCCATCAGCATCTGCGTGGAGACGCGGATGCCGGTCAGGACCGGCGGCCAGGCCAGCGGCAGTTCCACCCGCAGCAGCCGGGCCGTCCGGGACATGCCGATGCCCTTCGCCGCGTCCACCAGGGCCGGGTCGACGCCGCGCAGCCCGACGATCGTGTTGCGCACGATCGGCAGCAGCCCGTACAGGGTCAGCGCCGTGACCGTCGGCGGCACCCCCAGCCCGACGATCGGGATGAGCAGGCCGATCATGGCCAGCGAGGGGATGGTCAGCACCGCCGAGGTGGTCAGCGTCGCCAGGTTCCCCGCCCACGGGCTGCGGTAGGTGGCGACGCCGATCACCACGCCCAGCAGGGTGGCCGCCACCATGCACTGGAGGACGGCGCTGGCGTGCTGGTAGGCGTCGGTGAGCAACTGCTGGTGGCGGCTGCCCAGGAACTCCCAGAAGTTCACTCCGCTCACCTCCGGGATCGGGCGCTCTCACTCACGGCGTTGGTCGTGGTCCCGGGCCGCCTGCTCCACCAGGGGTATGACCCGCAGCGGGACGGGGTTCTCCATGACGATCGTCGTGGAGGCCCGGACGATGCCATCAAAGCCGACGACCAGGTCGATCACCCGCTGGAGATCGGCGTTGGAGCGGGCCACCAGACGGCACAGCATGTCCCCGCTGCCGGTCGTGGTGTGCAGTTCCAGCACCTCCGGGACATGCACCAAGTGGGCCCGTACGTCAGCCCCTTGGCCCTGCCGGATCTCCAGCGTCGCGAAGGCGGTGACCGGATAGCCGAGCGCGGCCGGATCGACCTGGGGACCGAAGCCGCGGATGACTCCGTTCGACTGAAGCCGGTCCAGCCGGGCCTGTGCGGTGCCCCGCGCCACCCCCAGCCTCCGGGACATCTCCAGCACCCCGATCCGGGGCTCCCGCGCGAGCAGGGCGATGATCCGCCCGTCCAGATGATCGATCACCATGATTGTGCCCCTCCGGCTGGTCATCCTGTACAGATCGCCCGGTGCTACCGAGGTCTCGCTGGACGGATTGCCCAATGGAAACAGAAACTATTGCGCACCTTGCCGACGCGGGAGATTCTGCGGCTATGACGCAGACCACAGACCACACCCCCGACACCGCTCGGCAGGCCGATCCCTTCCCGGTGAAGGGGATGGACGCGGTCGTCTTCGCCGTGGGCAACGCCAAGCAGGCGGCGCACTACTACTCCACGGCCTTCGGCATGCAGCTCGTGGCCTACGCCGGACCCGAGAACGGCAGCCGGGAGACCGCGAGCTACGTCCTGGAGAACGGCTCCGCCCGCTTCGTCCTCACCTCGGTGATCAAGGCCACCAGCGACTGGGGCCGTTTCCTGGAGCGCCACGTGGCCGAGCACGGCGACGGCGTCGTCGACCTGGCCATCGAGGTCCCGGACGCCCGCGCGGCCTTCGCCTACGCCGTCGAGCACGGCGCCCGCCCCGTCACCGAGCCGTACGAGGTCAAGGACGAGCACGGCACCGTCGTCCTCGCCGCCATCGCCACCTACGGCGAGACCCGGCACACCCTGGTCGAGCGGAGCGGCTACGACGGCCCCTACCTGCCCGGCTACGTCACCGCCGAGCCCCTGGTCGCGCCGCCCGCCCAGCGCACCTTCCAGGCGGTCGACCACTGCGTCGGCAACGTGGAACTCGGCCGCATGAACGAGTGGGTCGGCTTCTACAACAAGGTCATGGGCTTCACGAACATGAAGGAGTTCGTGGGCGACGACATCGCGACCGAGTACAGCGCGCTGATGTCCAAGGTCGTCGCGGACGGCACGCTCAAGGTCAAGTTCCCGATCAACGAGCCCGCCATCGCCAAGAAGAAGTCCCAGATCGACGAGTACCTGGAGTTCTACGGCGGCGCCGGCGTCCAGCACATCGCGCTGAACACCAACGACATCGTGGAGACCGTGCGCACGATGAGGGCGAACGGCGTGCGGTTCCTCGACACCCCGGACTCGTACTACGACACGCTCGGCGAGTGGGTCGGCGACACCCGGGTGCCGGTCGACACGCTGCGCGAGCTGAAGATCCTCGCCGACCGCGACGAGGACGGCTACCTGCTCCAGATCTTCACCAAGCCGGTCCAGGACCGTCCGACCGTCTTCTTCGAGATCATCGAGCGGCACGGCTCCATGGGCTTCGGCAAGGGCAACTTCAAGGCCCTCTTCGAGGCCATCGAGCGCGAGCAGGAGAAGCGCGGCAACCTCTGAGCCATCCCCCACGGGCTCTCCCGTCCCCGTCCGGGCCCCAACCCGGCACGGCCCCGACGGGAGGCTCCGGGTCCGCGCACCCGGACCCCTCCGGGTCCCGCGTGCGGACCCCCAGGGCTCCCCGCGCCCGGGACGCCCCCGGGTCCGTGGGGAGCGCCCGCGCGCCCCACTCCCGGGCCGCCACGAAGTCCCGCCGCGGCGCCGCCGGCACCGCCATCCCCTCCAGGGCCGCCGGTTCGCGCCCCGACCCGGTCCGCAGGGCCGTGCGCAGCGCCCGTTCGGCCTCGGGGTAGTCCTCCGCGTCGGTGGTCCGCCGGGCCCGCTCCGTGTACGCCGCCCCAGCACCGCCCAGGCCGCCGCGTCCCCCGGGCGCGCCCGCACCCGCGCGGCGCGCCTGCGCCGCCGGGCCCGCCGGGGGCCGGCGCAGCGGACTGCGGTCCCCGGGACAGCGGCATCAGCGCCCCGCCCAGCACGGCGCACCCGGCGCCGCAGGCGACCAGGGCCCGGCGCCCGCGGTGACCGGACCGCCTCCGTGGGCTCTCCACGGCGCACACTGTGCGCCGGTACGACGAACGCGCCGGGCAGGTGAAGGGCACCGTACGCGGGGTTCACACCGATGGCCCCGGGTGCCACGCTGTGATCATGAGCCGTATCGAAGCGCCCCGCGACGACGACGCGGCGGACGACCGCGCGGACACCGGTCCGCTCGTCGGCCGGCTGCGGGCCGGACTGCCCCACGACGCCGTCCTCACCGACCCCGACGTCCTCGCCTCCTACGCCCATGACATGGCGGGCTTCTGCCCGGCCGGAGCCCCCGCCGCCGTGGTCCTGCCGCGCACCGTGGAGCAGGTCCAGCACGTGATGCGCACGGCCACCGCCCTGCGCGTCCCGGTCGTCCCGCAGGGCGCCCGCACCGGCCTGTCCGGCGCCGCCAACGCCACCGACGGCTGCGTCGTGCTGTCCCTCGTCCGGATGGACCGCATCCTGGAGATCAGCCCCGTCGACCGGATCGCCGTCGTCGAGCCGGGCGTCGTCAACGCCGTCCTCTCCCGTGCCGTGGGCGAGCACGGCCTGCACTACCCGCCGGACCCCTCCAGCTGGGAGAGCTGCACCATCGGCGGCAACATCGGGACCGCCTCCGGCGGCCTGTGCTGCGTCAAGTACGGGGTGACCGCCGAGTACGTCCTCGGCCTCGACGTCGTCCTCGCCGACGGCCGCCTGATGTCCACCGGCCGCCGCACCGCCAAGGGCGTCGCCGGATACGACATGACCAGGCTGTTCGTCGGCTCCGAGGGCACCCTCGGCGTCGTCGTGCGGGCCGTGCTCGCCCTGCGGCCCGCTCCGCCGCGGCAGTTGGTGCTGGCCGCCGAGTTCGCCTCCGCTGCCGCCGCCTGCGACGCGGTCTGCCGGATCATGGAGGGCGGTCATGTGCCCTCCCTCCTGGAGCTGATGGACCGCACCACCGTGAAGGCGGTCAACGACCTGGCCCGCATGGGACTCCCGGAGACCACAGAGGCCCTGCTGCTCGCCGCCTTCGACACCGCCGACCCGGCCGCCGACCTCGCCGCCGTGGGCGCCCTCTGCGAGGCCGCCGGGGCCACCGCGGTGGTCCCCGCCGACGACCCGGCCGAGTCCGAACTGCTGCTCCAGGCACGGCGGCTGGCGCTTCCCGCGCTGGAGGCCGTCCGGGGCGCCACGATGATCGACGATGTCTGCGTGCCCCGCTCCCGGCTCGGGGAGATGCTCTCCGGCGTCGAGCGCATCGCCGCCCGGCACGGGCTCACCATCGGGCTCTGCGCCCACGCGGGCGACGGCAACACCCACCCCACGGTCTGCTTCGACGCGTCGGACCCGGGGGAGTCGGGGCGGGCCCGGGAGTCCTTCGACGAGATCATGGCCCTGGGCCTGGAACTGGGCGGCACCATCACCGGCGAGCACGGGGTCGGGGTGCTCAAGAAGGAGTGGCTGGCCCGCGAGATCGGCCCGGTGGGCCTGGAGATGCAGCGCGCCGTGAAGCGCGCCCTCGACCCGCTCGGCATCCTCAACCCGGGCAAGCTGTTCTGACCGCCGGGGCGGCGGCTCCGTCGGCACGGGCCGGTCCGGGCGCCGGGCAGCGGCCGGGCGCGGTGGGTCGGCCGGTGCCGGTCCAGGGGGTGGCGCCGGTTCACCCGAGGGCGCCCGCTCATCGCGCGAGCAGGGCGGCGAGCCCCTCGTCGAGGTCCAGGTGCGGGCCCTCGGAGCCCGGCGGGACCGCCCGCAGGGTGCGCTCCAGCCACGCCGAGACCTGGGCGGACGGCGCCTCCAGCAGGGCCTCGCCGTCCGGGCTGCTCAGCGCCATCAGCACCACGCCGCGCCCCTCGGAGCGCGACGGCCACACCCGCACGTCGCCCTGACCGCACGGCCGGAACACCCCCTCCACCAGCAGTTCGCGGGCGAAGGTCCAGTGCACCGGGCGGTGCGAGTCGATGTGGAAGGCGACGTGGACGGCGTAGGGGTCGTCGGCCCGGTAGGCGAGCCGGGCCGCGACCGGGACGCTGTACTCGGGCGACAGGATGAGGTTCAGTTCCAGTTCGCGTTCGACGGTGACGGGGCGCATCGTCGGTCCTCTCTCTCGTTCCGGCCGGGGCCCTCGGGAAGGACCCCCTACGAGGGAGAGCGGGCACGGCGCCGGGCATTACGCGGGTTCGCGAAACTTTTTTTCCGGGAGAGTTCCGGGAGAGGATGTTGCCCCGTTGGGGGCGGGTCGTGCCGGAGGGGCGGTGCGGATTGCGCCGGTCTGGTAGATGTGGAGCCCCCCATATCCACCCCCGAGCAGATACGGGACGACGGACATGAGCGCCCCCACCCCGGCACCCGGCGACGACCGGCCCCGCGAAGGGTATTACCCGGACCCGTCCATCCCTGGATACGTCCGGTACTGGAACGGCGCCTCCTGGGTGCCGGGCACCAGCCGGCCGGCGCCCCGGGACGGCGAGACCCTCGCCCCGCCACCGGGCGCGGGCGCCGTGCCCGCGGCTCCGTCCGCCGTCCCCGGACCCGTTGCCGCCGTGCCTCCCGCCTCCGGTCCCACCGCCTCCGGTGCCGCCCCCGCCGCGCCTCCCGGGGCAGCTCCCGCCGGGACCGGACCAGCCCTCCCCGGGCCGTCGCCGTCCGGGCGGCCGGCCCCCGCGGTTCCGTCCCCGGCGGTGCCCGTGCCCGACGTGCCGTCGGTCGAGGAGACCGGGCCGCACTTCTTCGACGAGGACCCGGACCCGTCCCCGCCGCTCGCCCTCCCCGCCCCGCACGGCCACCACCCCGGCCCCGCCTCCTCCTGGACCACCGGTCCCCGGCCCTCCCCGGAGCAGCACGTCGCCTGGCCGGAGCCCCGGGGCGCCGACCCGAGGGTGCCGCACGCCGCGGCCGGGGGAGCGCACGACGGGGCGGGGCTCGCCGCCGCGGTGCCGGGCGGCGCGCTGCCCGGGGGCGCGGCGGGCGCGGGCGTGCCCGCCGGCGCGGTGACCGGGGCCGCGG
Source organism: Streptomyces sp. SID8352 (assembly GCF_009862265.1). Lineage (GTDB taxonomy): Bacteria > Actinomycetota > Actinomycetes > Streptomycetales > Streptomycetaceae > Streptomyces. Next base: position 92,387 of record NZ_WWGX01000030.1, read on the forward strand.
TGACCGGGGCCGCGGTGACCGGGGCGGCGGTGCCCGGCGGCGAAGGGCCCGGCGCCGCCGCCGTGTTCGCGTCCGGCGGCGCGGGGGCACCGGGGGAGGGGGCACCCGTGGCCGACGCGGGGACCATCGCCCTCCGCCCCTCCGCGCCGCGTCCCGCGCCCTCCCCGCCGGCGGCGCCCTCCGGCCCGCAGCGGGCGCCCGCCGAGCCGGTCCCGCCGTCCCCGGCGGTCCCCCGGCAGGGTCCGGCGCCCGTGCCCGTGCGGCAGGGGCCGGCCGAGGACCCCGCGCCCTCCCCGCCCGTGCCGCCCGCCACGGTCCCGGCGCCGTTCGCCCCCGGGACCGGCGCCGCTCCCCCCTCCTGGGCGCAGCAGGTGCAGCGGCTCGCCGGGGCCGGGGCGCAGGATCCGACGGCCGCGCCCTGGAAGCCGCCGGTCGAGGACGTCTTCCAGGCCGCCGCCCGGCAGCGGGCGGCGGCCCGGCCCGCCGGGCTCGGCCGACGGCTGGCCGCCCGGCTGATCGACACCGTCGTCGTCGCGGGTGTCACCGCGGCGGCGGCCGTCCCCCTGGGCCACCGCGCCGCCGAGCACATCGACGGGAAGATCGAGGCGGCCCGGCTCGCCGGGGAGACCGTCACCGTGTGGCTGCTGGACGGGACGACGGCCGGGTACCTCGGCATCGTGCTGGCGGTCCTCCTCCTCTTCGGCGTCCTCTACGAGGCGCTGCCCACGGCCCGTTGGGGCGCCACGCCGGGCAAGCGGCTGCTGGGGCTGCGGGTGCGGGACATCGAGGAGCACGAGGCGCCGGGCTTCGGCGCGGCCCTGCGCCGCTGGCTGGTGTACAGCGTCTCCGGCCTGCTGGCCGTCGGCCTGGTCGGCGTCGTGTGGTGCCTTTTCGACCGGCCGTGGCGTCAGTGCTGGCACGACAAGGCGGCCCACACGTTCGTCGCGGGCTGACCGGGGTACTCCGGACGGCGGTTCGCCGGATGCGCCGCGGGGTGGTTCGCGGTCGACTCGGGCCATGAGCCATGAACCGCCCCCCGGCTCCGGCGGGCAGCCGCCGGAAGACGATCCGTTGAGGAAGCGACCTCCGTCCCCCGGGCCGGAACCCGGCACGGGCGGCACCGGGTCGCCGTACGGCGACCCGCCCCCGCCCCCCACGGGAGCCGGCGGCCCCCCGCCCTCCGGCGGCGACCCCTACGGGCCGGGCGGCGCGACCGGGGGCGGCTCGGGGAACCCCTACGGGCCCGGTGGCGGTGGCGCGCCGGGCGGCGGCAACCCCTACGGGCCGGGCGGCGGCGCGCCCGGTGGCGGTGGCGGCCCCTACGGGCCGGGCGGTGGCGACGACCCCTTCGGCGGGCGCGGACGCGATCCCTTCGGGGGCGGCACCCGTCCGCCAGACCCGCTGGCCGGGATGCCCCCGCTGGCCGACAGCGGGCGGCGCACCCTCGCCCGGATCCTCGACATGATCCTCGTGGGCATCGTGGTCTGGCTGCTGAGCTGGGCGTTCGACGTCCAGGAGTACCGGGTCAACGGCGACGACATGTCGGTCGGCAAGTCGTTCGGGCAGTCGCTGATCGCCGCCGTGCTCTACATCGGCTACGACACCTACATGATCGCGCGCAACGGCCAGACGCTGGGCAAGAGATGGCTGGGCCTGCGGGTGGCCAACCTCGACAACGGCTCCACCCCGGTCACGCAGACCTCGCTGATCCGCGCCCTGGTGCTGTGGATCCCGTTCGCCTTCTGCTGCGCCTGCGTCTGGACGATCATCGCGGGCGGCTGGAGCTTCTTCGACCGGCCGTACAAGCAGGGGCTGCACGACAAGGCGGCCAAGACCGTGGTGGTCAGCACCCGTTGACGGCCGGAGAGGGGGTCAGGCGGCGCGTCCCCGCACGGTGTCGCCCGCGGCGGCGGAGACCCGGGGGTCGGCCGGCTCCTGGCCCGTCCGCCGCGCCGGCAGCGGCTCGCCGGCCCCGGCCGGGGTGAGCGGCGCGGCCGGCCGGCCCGCGGCGCCGCGCCCGGCGGACAGCGGGACCTTCAGGGCGACCAGCAGGCCCAGGGCGAGCGAGGCGAGGGTGACGAGCGCGATACCCGGTCCCGAACTCGTCTGCGACAGCAGCAACATGACGAGGGCGGAGACGATCACGGTGCACGAACCGTAGGCGAACTGTGCGGCGGCCGGACGAGGCATGGCAATCGTGTCCTCGGAAGACGGTCTGTGGGGTGGGGCGGGAGGTCGGCCTGACTTTCCGCCGGTTTTCCGGGCGTTCCGCCAACCGACTCTAACGGGCTGTGTGCCCGGGCGGAACGGGGGGTAAGCACCCCTGTGCCCCGGGCGCCGATGCACGGGGGGCGCACGGATTCATGGAGTCCGGGGAGCGGACGGAACCGCGCGCCCGTGCTGCGGCGTCCGCGTCCGGTGCCCCCAGGGGTGTCCGGTAAGCGAACCGGCAATCCGCATAGTGCAGTTGTCCTGCTCAAGTCAAGGTCTGTCTTTTTGAGCGAAGCTCTAGTCGAATGTCGTCACTTGACTAACACGCGTTGATCACGTGTGCGCGGACCTTTGCCATGTCCTTGGCCCTCCATCCGCGCGCGTGAGCGCGGGGGAGGAACTCAAGTGGCCAGTAGATCTTTGAAGTTCAGAACGGCGGCGATCGCGGTCGCCGTCGCGACGGCGGGCGCCATGCTCTCCGCCGCCGGGGTGGCCCAGGCGGGGCCGTCGGCCCGCCCCGCCCTGGAGGGGAACGACCCCCACCCGGCCACGGGTGTCGAGGGGCACAACCTCGACGGTCCGCTCAGCAAGACGCAGGAGGCGCAGCGCCAGGAGGCCCTGAAGCAGGTCATCTCCGGCCAGTCCTCGGTCCAGAAGCGCAACGGCTCCAACGTCGTCGAGCTCAAGGGCCACGGCAAGGGCAAGGACAAGAGCAGGAAGAGCGACCGCAAGTACGTCGAGCTGGGCCGCGAGAAGACCGACAAGATCTTCACGATCCTCGTCGAGTTCGGCGACCAGGTCGACAGCCGCTACGGCGGCACGCCCGGTCCGCTGCACAACAAGATCGCCAAGCCGGACCGCCGCAAGGACAACTCGACGGCCTGGAAGGCCGATTACAACAAGAAGCACTTCCAGGACCTGTACTTCGGCACCGGCAAGAAGACCGAGTCGGTCAAGAAGTACTACGAGACCCAGTCCTCGGGCCGCTACTCGGTCGAGGGCGAGGTCTCCGACTGGGTCAAGGTGCCCTACAACGAGGCGCGCTACGGCTCCAACTACTGCGGAGCCAGCACCTGTTCCAGCGTCTGGAACGTCGTCAGCGACGGTCTGAACGCCTGGGTCGCGGACCAGAAGGCCAAGGGCCGCACCGACGCCCAGATCAAGACCGACGTCGCCAAGTACGACCAGTGGGACCGCTACGACTTCGACGGCGACGGCGACTTCAACGAGCCCGACGGGTACATCGACCACTTCCAGATCGTGCACGCCGGCGAGGACGAGTCCGCCGGCGGCGGTGCCCAGGGCACCGACGCGATCTGGGCCCACCGCTGGTACGCGTTCGGCTCCGACGCCGGCGCCACCGGCCCGGCCGACAACAAGCTCGGCGGCACCCCGGTCGGCGACACCGGCATCTGGGTCGGCGACTACACCATTCAGCCCGAGAACGGCGGACTGGGCGTCTTCGCCCACGAGTACGGCCACGACCTCGGTCTGCCCGACCTCTACGACACCGCCGGCGGCGACAACTCCACCGGCTTCTGGACGCTGATGTCGTCCGGTTCGTGGCTGGGCACCGGCCGCGAGTCGATCGGTGACCTGCCCGGCGACATGAACGCCTGGGACAAGCTCCAGCTCGGCTGGCTGAACTACGACACCGCCAAGGCCGGGGTCAACTCCTGGCACAAGCTGGGCGTCGCGGAGTACAACACCAAGCACAAGCAGGGCCTGGTCGTCGAGCTCCCGAAGAAGGCCGTCACCACCGAGGTCGTCGTGCCCTCCGAGGGCAGCACCCAGTGGTGGAGCGGCAGCGGCGACAACCTCAAGAACACGCTGACCCGCGGCGTCGACCTGACCGGCAAGTCGTCCGCCTCCCTCTCCCTCGACGCCTGGTACGAGATCGAGGCCGAGTACGACTTCCTCTACGCCGAGGCGTCCACCGACGGCGGTGCCAACTGGACCGCCCTGGACGGCACGTTCGACGGCCAGCCGATCTCCCGTGACGGCAGCGGCAAGCCGGTCGTGTCCGGCACCTCCGGCGCCTACGGCAAGCTCGTCTACGGCCTCGACGCCTACGCCGGCAAGAAGTTCGACCTGCGCTTCCGCTACCAGACGGACGGCGGCGTCGCCCTGAAGGGCTTCGCGGCCGACCGGATCGTCCTGACGGCCGACGGCGCCACGGTGTTCTCCGACAACGCCGAGACCGCGGACCCGGCGTGGACCGCCGCGGGCTTCTCCCGCCTGGGCGCCTCCTTCTCGAAGGACTACGCGCAGTACTACATCGCGGAGAACCGCCAGTACCTGTCCTACGACAAGACCCTTGAGGTCGGCCCGTACAACTTCGGCTTCGCGTCCCGTCCGGGCTGGGTCGAGCACTACCCCTACCAGACCGGTCTGCTGATCTGGAAGTGGGACACCTCCCAGGCCGACAACAACACCAGCCAGCACCCGGGCACCGGCCTGGTCCTGCCGGTCGACTCGCACCCGAAGGCGCTGAAGTGGAAGGACGGCACCCTGCTGCGCAACCGCATGCAGGCGTACGACTCGCCGTTCAGCCTCTACCGCACCGACGGCATCACGCTGCACAAGGCCGACGTCAAGACCAAGTTCAAGTCGTCGCCCGGCGTGTCGGTCTTCAACGACCACACCAGCAGCTACTACGACCCGGCCAACCCGACCGGTGGTGTGAAGGTCACTGACACCAACACCAAGATCAAGATCAACAAGCAGGCCCGCGACGGCTCGTCCATCGAGCTGGAGGTCCAGCGCGCGGTGAGGTAGACCGCATAGCAGCAGGTCAGAGCGTGATCGGCGGTGGCCCCCTGGCGGGTCGCCGCCGATCCGTGTTTAGGTGCGTCCTGTGACTCTCTTATTGACACCGGTACCGGCACCGACGCACAGGGAGGTGTGAGCGCATGGCCGCGGGAGGCTTCTGCAAGCTGCCGAACGGCACGGTCGTGGTGGCACTCAACCTGCCCAGCCCCGCCGCCGCGGGCGGCAGCGTCCGGGTCCTCGTCCACGCCCGCAACCGGGCGCGCGCCCTGACCAGGCTGCGTAATCTGGGACTCCGGGCGGTCTATCTGCGGGGCAACGCCGCGCCGCCCGACCCGGACGAGATCACGGCGGTCCTGCACCACCCCGACGGGCTCATATGGCGCACCGCGCCGGTGGCCGGGGCGCAGGGCGGGCCCGACCTCGTCCAGGAGCTCTGGCATCCGATCCGGGCGCTGCTGCGGCCCCGGACGGCCCCGACGGGGCCCTGAGCCGGTCCGGCCGCCGGACCTGACCCGCCCGCCCGCCGTCTCCCGCCCGCGCCGACGGCCGGGAGACGGCGGGCGCGCCGCGCGGCGACGTGGCGGGCGCGCAATGGCGGTGGCGGGCGCGCACCGGCGCGGCACCGGCGGCGTCCGGCAGCCGGACGGTCACACCGCTCCCGTGAACGGGGAGGGCGTGCGGGCCGACGGTGCCGACGGCGGGCGGGCCGCGGCCGTCACGCGGCACCGGTCGGCGGCCCGGCAGTGGGCGGGGCGACGGCGCGCGGGTCGACGGTGCGTGGGCCCGCGGTGGCGGCCCCGGACGGTGCGCCGATCCTGACGCGTACCGGCGACGGCGCGGGACCGGCCGCCGCCCGCCGGGCGGCGGTCGGCGGGCCGGGTCGCGCCGCTCCGGCGCGGACACCGCCGACGGGCGAGCCCCCGGGGGAGGCCCGCCCCGTGACCGCCGCGGGCGGTCTACTGCACGACCGGCTTCCCGGTCAGCGCCACGCCCGCCTCCCGCAGCTCCTCCAGCGCCCGCTCTGTCGTCTCCGGGGCCACCCCTGCGGTCAGGTCGAGCAGCACATGGGTGCGGAAGCCCTCCCGCGCCGCGTCCAGGGCGGTGGCCCGGACGCAGTGGTCGGTGGCGATGCCCACGACGTCCACCTCGTCGATCCGGCGCTCGCGCAGCCAGTCCGCGAGCCCGGTGCCGTTCTCGTCGGCGCCCTCGAAGCCGCTGTAGGCCGCCGAGTACGCCCCCTTGTCGAAGACGGCGTCTATCGCGCCGGAGGCGACGGCCGGGGCGAAGTTCGGGTGGAAGCCGACGCCCTCGGTCCCGGCCACGCAGTGCGCGGGCCAGGAGCGGACGTAGTCGGGGTTGTCGGCGAAGTGGCCGCCCGGCGCGATGTGGTGGTCGCGGGTGGCCACGACGTGGCGGTAGCCGGCGGGCGCCTGCCCGATCAGCTCGGTGATGGCGGCGGCCACGTCGGCACCACCGGACACGGCGAGGCTGCCCCCCTCGCAGAAGTCGTTCTGCACGTCTACGACGATCAAGGCGCGGCGCATGGTCGGTGTCCTTCGGCTGCTCGACTACGGGGTTTCTCGACGGGGGACGGGGACGGGGGACGGGATCGCTGGGACGGGGACCGCGGGACGGGCGGGGTCCGGGGCGCGGACGGTGCGCGGCGCGTGCCGCGCACCAGTTCTAGCTACCCGAGCCCCCGTGCGCGTACTCCGTCGGAAGGACGGGTTCCCCCCGGGAGAGCTGTGTAGCGGACAGCGGCAGATTGGCGCGGGCCGCCGCGTGCCGGTCCCGGGCCACGTCCAGCGACTCGCGGGCCGTGACCCGTCCGCCCCGGACCAGCTCGACCAGCAGCTCCCGGCCGGCCAGCTCCCCGGGCAGCGGTCCGGTGCCGACCACCTCGGCCTCGGCCACCCCGTCCCGGTCCAGCCGCCGGGCGGCCCACTTGCGTCCGCCGACGGAGGTCTTGCCGCCGGTGGACCGCTTGGCCACCGGCACCAGCGGCGCCCCGGCGTCGCCGCTCGTGGCGCGGGCGACCAGCTTGTAGACCATCGAGGCCGTCGGGTGGCCCGAGCCGGTCACCAGCTGGGTCCCGACGCCGTACGCGTCCACCGGCGCCGCCGCCAGCGAGGCGATGGCGTACTCGTCCAGGTCGGAGGTGACCACGATCCTCGTCCGGGTGGCGCCCAGCTCGTCGAGCTGCTGCCGTACCCGGTGGGCGACCAGCAGCAGGTCCCCGGAGTCGATGCGCACCGCGCCCAGCTCCGGTCCGGCGACCTCCACGGCCGTGCGCACCGCCTCGGCGACGTCGTAGGTGTCGACCAGCAGGGTGGTGCCCCGGCCCAGCGACTCCACCTGGGCCCGGAAGGCGTCCCGCTCGCTGTCGTGCACGAGGGTGAAGGCGTGGGCGGAGGTGCCGACGGTGGGGATGTTGTAGCGGAACCCGGCGGCCAGGTCGGAGGTGGTGGCGAAGCCGCCGACGTAGGCGGCGCGCGCGGCGGCCACCGCGGCCAGCTCATGGGTGCGCCGGGCGCCCATCTCGATCAGCGGCCGGTCCCCGGCGGCCGAGGACATCCGGGAGGCCGCCGCGGCGATGGCCGAGTCGTGGTTGAGGATGGAGAGGATCACCGTCTCCAGCAGCACGCACTCCCCGAAGGTCCCCTCCACCCGCATCAGGGGCGACCCGGGGAAGTACACCTCGCCCTCGGGGTAGCCCCAGATGTCGCCGGTGAAGCGGTACCCGGCGAGCCACTCCAGGGTCGGGGCGTCGACGATCTCGCGGTCGCGCAGGAAGCGCAGCACGTCCGGGTCGAAGCGGAAGTTCTCCACCGCGTCCAGCACCCGCCCGGTGCCCGCCACCACTCCGTACCGGCGCCCGTCCGGCAGCCGCCGGGTGAAGACCTCGAACACGCTGCGCCGCCCGGCCGTACCCGCCCGCAGGGCGGCCTGGAGCATGGTCAGCTCGTACTGGTCCGTGAAGAGCGCCGTCGAGGGGACGTCCACCGGCAGCCCTAGGTCCGCTACGTTCACCGAACTCTCCCAAGCTGTGACATTCAAGGCGCCCCCGGGCAGGCCGGGGACCCGGGGCGGTCCCCCCGGCGGGTGCGGCACGACCACGATGCTACCCCCATTTCGTCAGTCTGACGATTTAAGGTCGGGGCCGCCCCGCCGGGCCCGTTTGTGCGCGGACCCCCCAGTGGTGGCAGCATGGGCGGTGTGACGGCAGCCGCACCCATGGAGATCGAGAAGACCGAACCGGCGGAGGAGGTCCTCGCCGTACCCGAGCCCGACGTGCCCTGGGTGACGATCGTCCACAACGATCCGGTCAACCTCATGAGTTACGTGACCTACGTCTTCCAGTCGTACTTCGGCTATCCGAAGGACAAGGCCACCAAGCTGATGCTCGACGTGCACCACAAGGGCCGGGCGGTCGTCTCCAGCGGCTCCCGCGAGGAGATGGAGCGGGACGTCCAGGCCATGCACGGCTACGGTCTGTGGGCCACCCTCCAGCAGGACCGGAAATGACCCGCCCGCCCGCAGGACGGAAGTAGCTGAATCGCCTTCATGCCCGGACAATTCGAACCGATCCCCGGCGGCGGCGCGGCCGTCGCCCTCGACGACGTCGAGGTCTCCATCATCCGGTCCCTCGCCGTGCAGCTCCTGGAGCTGATCGGCCCCGGCCCCGCCGAGGACGCGCCCGACGACCCGCTGGCGGAGCTGTTCGCCGAGGGCCCCAGCGAGCCTCCCTCGGACCCGGTGCTGCGCCGCCTCTTCCCGGACGCCTACGGGGACCCCCTGGGCACCCCGCAGGCCGCCGAGGCCGAGGAGCAGCGGGCGCACTCCGCCGAGTTCCGCCGCTACACCGAGAACGACCTGCGGACCGGCAAGCGCGAGAGCGCCCTCGTGGTGGTCCGCACCCTGGACGCGCTGTCCACCGGCGCGGCGGGGGAGGGCGGGGCGGTGCTGAAGCTCTCGCCGGAGGAGTCCCGGCAGTGGCTCCGCGCCCTGAACGACCTGCGCCTCGCGATCGGCGCCCGGCTGGAGATCGCCGACGAGGACGACACGGACCTGCTGTACCGGCTGCCCGACGAGGACCCCCGCAAGCCGATGGTGATGGCGTACCTGTGGCTGGGCGGGCTCCAGGAGTCCCTGGTCGCCACGCTGCTGCCCTGAGGGGCCCGCCCCTGCGGCGTGCGGCTCACCCCGACCCCGGAATGGTCGTCCGGAGCCCCGGGCGGCTCCCCGAGGTGCCGCCCGGGGCTCCGGCGCGGGCCGCGGCGGACGCCCCGAACGGCGCCGCGTCCCGCATGACGCCGCGCGTGCCCGGGGGCGCCGCCCCGAACCCGGCGGGTCATCCGCCCGGCGGAACCCCCTCACCCGGGCGGCGGCGGTGCCGGGCCCCGCCCACCCCGTCCGCGACCCCTTCGGCGCGCCCCGCGCCCGCCCGCTCCCACCCCGTGCCGTCCCCGCCGTCCTTCCCGGGCACCCGCTCGCACCGCCCCGGCGCACCGCCCCGCTCGCACCGCCCGTACCCCGCCCCCGGCGTGCCCCGGAGCCCGCCGCCCCGCATTCCGGTATGACTGTCCGGCGTCCACCGGGGCACCCGCTGTCACCGAGCGGCGCGCCGACCGTGCCGCGACCGCCCGGCGGGCACCGATCGGACGCCCGGCCGGGTGCGCCACCGGGCCGGTGACCGCCGGCCGGGCACGGGCGGGAGGGGACCCGCCGCACTCCGTCGACCGGGGGGCCGAGGACCGGTCCGGTGCCGACGGGGCCCGGGGCGGCTGGGAGAGAGGCGCACCGCACATGACCGCTGGGCAGGTCGAGAAGGAGAGGGCCCCGGAAGAGGGGTACGAGCGCGGACTCGGCAGCCGCCAGGTCCAGATGATCGCGATCGGCGGCGCCATCGGCGTCGGGCTCTTCCTGGGGGCCGGGGCGAACATCGCCAAGGCGGGCCCCGGCATCATCCTCATGTACGCCCTCGCGGGCCTCATCATCTTCTTCGTCATGCGGGCCCTCGGCGAGCTGCTGCTCTACCGCCCGGTCTCGGGCTCCTTCGCGGAGTACTCGCGCGAGTTCCTCGGCCCGTTCTTCGGCTACTTCACCGGGTGGACCTACTGGCTGATGTGGGTGGTCACCGGAATGGCCGAGCTGACCGCCGCCGCCATCTACATCCACTACTGGTTCCCCGGGGTGCCCCAGTGGCTCTCGGCCCTGGTCTTCCTGCTCGTGCTGTTCACGGCCAACCTGATCTCGGTGCGGCTGTTCGGTGAGATCGAGTTCTGGTTCTCGATGGTCAAGGTCACCGCCATCGTCGGCATGATCGTGATCGGGCTCGGGGTGCTCACCCTCGGCTTCAGCCAGGCCGGGGACACCGCCGCCGTCTCCAACCTCTGGGCCCTCGGCGGCTTCTTCCCCGAGGGCGTCGGCTCCTCCCTGATGACCCTCCAGGGCGTCATGTTCGCCTACCTCGCCGTCGAGCTGGTCGGCGTCACCGCGGGGGAGTCCGAGAACCCCGCCGAGACCCTCCCCAGGGCCATCAACACCCTGCCCTGGCGCATCGCCCTGTTCTACGTGGGCTCGCTCACCGTCATCCTCGCGGTGGTCCGGTGGACCGAGTTCGGGGAGGGCGTCAGCCCCTTCGTGCGGGCCTTCGCGGTCATCGGCATCCCGGCCGGCGCCGGCATCGTGAACTTCGTGGTCCTCACCGCCGCCCTGTCCTCCTGCAACTCCGGGATGTACTCCACGGGCCGCATGCTGCGCACCCTCGCGGACAACGGCGAGGCACCCGCCGTCCTGCGCCGGCTGTCCTCCACCAGGACGCCCGCCGTCGGCATCACCGTCTCCACGGTCTGCATGGCCGTCGGCGTGCTGCTCAACTACGTGGTTCCCGAGCGGGCCTTCCTGTACGTCACCTCCGTCGCCACCGCGGCCGGCATCTGGACCTGGCTGATGATCCTGGTCTGCCACGTCCGCTACCGCCGCGGGGTGGCCGCCGGACGGCTGCCCGCCTCGTCCTTCCCCGCGCCCGGCGGCTCGGCCTTCTCCTGGGTCGCCATCGCCTTCCTCCTCTTCGTCACCGGACTCATCGCCTGCGATGCCGAGGCCCGCGTCTGCCTGTACGTGATGGCGGGCTGGGCCGCCGCCCTGGGCGCCGGCTGGGCGGTGCTGCGCGTCCGCGCCGCCCGCGCCGCCGGGCGCCGCGGCGAGCCCGAGTTCGAGAGGCTCGGCTGACCGGCGCGTTCGCGCGTCCGAGGACGTCCGGCCGCCGGGGAGGTCCGTGGCGGCCCCGCGGTCACCGCTCGGGGCGTCCGGCATGTGGGCCGCCCCGTACCACTCCTCGGTACGGGGTCGACCCCGCGCCTATGCTGGCCGACATGCTGACCATCACCCAGGCGCTGTACGACCGGATCGTCGACCACGCGCGCGAGGACCACCCCGACGAGGCGTGCGGCGTGATCGCCGGGCCCGCGGGGGAGGGCCGTCCCGAGCGGTTCATCCCGATGCTGAACGCGGCCCGCTCGCCCACTTTCTACGAGTTCGACTCGCAGGACCTGCTCAAGCTCTACCGCGAGATGGACGACCGCGACGAGGAGCCGGTGGTCGTCTACCACTCCCACACGGCGACCGAGGCCTTCCCCTCCCGCACCGACATCACCTACGCCAACGAGCCCGGCGCCCACTACGTCCTGGTCTCCACCGCGGACACCGACGGGGCCGGGGAGTTCCAGTTCCGGTCGTTCCGGATCGTGGACGGCGAGGTGACCGAGGAGGAGGTCCGGGTGGTCGGGGCGTACTGAACCGGCCACCACCGCGGCCCCGCGCCGCCCCGTCCCGCCCGGCACGCCGGGCCGCCCCGCACCGCCCGCGCACCGTGTCCCGGCCACGGGCTTCCCGCAGTACGGACGGATTGCGTCCGAAGGATGAGATCACACTCCGGAATCCGGACCGGGAATCGATACGATGAGCCCATGGTTCTTCTCGACGTGAGTGAAAAGGCGCGGGGCATCCGGCTCGTGGCGCGACTGCACGTCGACCTGTGCAGGCTGAACAGCGCCATCTGTTGATCCTCCGCTGCCGCCGTACGGCCCGTGAGCCGCGGCGCGCCGCCGCGCCGCCGCGCGCCCTCCGAACCTACGACACCTTCCGACAGGAGCCCTGAGCCATGGCCATCGAGGTCCGCATCCCCACCATCCTCCGCACGTACACCGACGGCCAGAAGGCGGTGGAGGGCAAGGGAGACACCCTCGCCGAGCTGTTCGCCGACCTTGAGACCCGCCACACCGGCATCGAGGCCCGCATCGTCGACGACGGCAAGCTGCGCCGCTTCGTCAACGTGTACCTCAACGACGAGGACGTCCGCTTCCTGGACGGCCTCGGCACCCGGCTGGGCGACGGCGACAGCATCACGATCCTGCCGGCGGTCGCCGGCGGCATGGCCTGATAGCCCCATGCGCTACGACTCCCCGCTGGCCGCGGTGGGCAACACCCCTCTGGTGTGCCTGCCGCGGCTCTCGCCGTCCGACGACGTCCGCATCTGGGCCAAGCTGGAGGACCGCAACCCCACCGGCTCCGTCAAGGACCGGCCCGCGCTGCACATGATCGAGCAGGCGGAGAAGGACGGCCGCCTCACCCCGGGCTGCACGATCCTGGAGCCCACCTCCGGCAACACCGGCATCTCGCTCGCCATGGCGGCCCGGCTCAAGGGCTACCGCATCGTCTGCGTGATGCCCGAGAACACCTCCCAGGAGCGCCGGGACCTGCTCGCCATGTGGGGCGCGGAGATCATCTCCTCACCGGCCGCCGGCGGCTCCAACACCGCCGTGCGGGTCGCCAAGGAGCTGTCCGCCGAGCACCCGGACTGGGTGATGCTCTACCAGTACGGCAACCCGGACAACGCGGGCGCCCACTACGCGACCACCGGTCCGGAGATCCTGGCCGACCTGCCCTCGATCACCCACTTCGTGGCCGGACTCGGCACCACCGGCACCCTGATGGGCGTCGGCCGCTATCTGCGCGAACACAAGCCCGGCGTGCAGATCGTCGCCGCCGAGCCGCGCTACGACGACCTCGTCTACGGACTGCGCAACCTCGACGAGGGCTTCGTCCCCGAGCTGTACGACTCCTCCGTGCTCACCACCCGCTTCTCGGTGGGCTCGGCCGACGCGGTCACCCGCACCCGCGAACTCCTCCAGCAGGAGGGCATCTTCGCGGGCATCTCCACCGGCGCGGCCCTGCACGCCGCGATCGGCGTCGGCAGGAAGGCGGTGAAGGCCGGCGAGAGCGCCGACATCGCCTTCGTCGTCGCCGACGGCGGCTGGAAGTACCTCTCGACGGGCGTCTACACGGCGGCCACCACCGAGGAGGCCATCGCCACCGTCCAGGGCCAGCTCTGGGCCTGACCGCGGCCGCCGCCGCTACCGGGCGAGGTGCCTGACCCGGTCCCACAGGGCCGGGTCCACCTCGCCCACCCGGCGCCGGAAGTCCCCCACCGGGACCCGGCGCAGCTCCTCCGTCTCCAGGAAGCCCACCCGGCCGCGCGCGTCCCCGACCGCTCCGGGCGGCAGCGCGATCACCCCCGGCCGGCCCTGCCGGTCCCGGCTGGTGATCTTCGCGACCAGGGCCCGCCGCCCGCGCACCGCGAGCACCAGACAGGGCCGGTCCTTCGCCCCCGGCCCGTCCTCGAAGGGCACCCGCGCCCACCAGATCTCCGCCGGCCGCGGCCGGGGCGCCCGCTCCCGCGCCCCCCGGGGACCCCGGGGCGGACGCCGGGTACCGGCCGGCCGCCGCCCCCGGCCCCAGCCGTCGACGGCCGAGGCCACGAGGGCCAGCAGCACCACCGCCGCCAGAGCGAGCCACCATGACGTGTCCATAGCCACGACCGTACCGGCGCGCGGAGGCCGCGCGCGCCCCCTCCGCGGCCCCGGGCGCCCCGCGTCCAGCCGAACCGGTGACACCACAGGTGAGTTCGCCCACAACCGCCCCTGGCGGAGGAGCGACCCGCGGATTCCCGCCTTACGCTCGACGGACCGTACGCCCCCCGCCCCTCCCCCCACCCGCCAGCGGAGGTTTCTGCAGCATGAAGCTCACCGTCGTCGGCTGCTCGGGGTCGTTCCCGTCCGCGGAATCGGCCTGTTCGAGCTACCTCGTCGAGGCCGACGGCTTCCGGCTGCTCCTCGACCTGGGCAACGGCGCCCTCGGCGAGCTGCAGCGCCACTGCGGTCTCTACGACCTCGACGCGATCTTCCTCAGCCATCTGCACGCGGACCACTGCATCGACATGTGCGGCTACTTCGTGGCGCGCTACTACCGGCACGACGGCGGGCGCTGCGCCCCCCTGCCGGTCTACGGTCCCGAGGGCACCGAGCACCGGCTGACCACCGCGTACGCCGACACCCCGTCCGCGTCGTCGATGAGCGAGGTCTTCGACTTCCACACGGTCAAGCCCTCCAGCTTCGAGATCGGCCCCTTCACCGTGCACACCGAGCGCGTCGCCCACCCCGTGGAGGCCTACGCCATCCGCGTCGAGCACGGCGGGCGCTCACTGACCTACTCCGGGGACACCGGGGTCACCCCGGTGCTGGACGAACTGGCCCGGGACACCGACCTGTTCCTGTGCGAGGCCGCGTTCACATACGGCAAGGAGGACATCCCGGACCTCCACCTCAACGGCCGCGAGGCGGGGGAGACCGCGGCGCGGGCCGGGGTCCGCCGCCTGGTCCTCACCCACATCCCGCCGTGGACGGACCCCCGGGTCAACCTGGCCGACGCCCGCCGGGCCTACCGCGGCCCGGCCTCGGTGGCCGAGGCCGGCGCGGTGTACGAGATCTGACGCCCCGGGCCCGGCGTCCCCTTTCCGGGTGGCGGCCCGGCGCCCCCTCTCCCTCCGTGCGGCGGCCCCGCCCCTCTCCTCCCGAGCGGCCCGCCCCTGCCCGCGGCATCCCGCCCCGGGCGGCGACCCGCCCCGCTCCACCTCGCGCCCGGACGCACCGCACCCCCGGGCGTCGGTCGCCCGGGGGTGCGGTGGGGGTGCTGCGGAGGCGCGGGACTCCTCCGGAGTCCTACTTGGCCTCGGCCTTCTGCAGTTCGGCCAGCTCCTCGTCGGACTCGCGGCCCGGCGTCGGCAGGTTGAACCTGCTGATGGCGAAGCGGAAGACGAAGTAGTAGACCACCGCGAAGCAGAGGCCCACCAGCGCCAGGCCCCAGGGGTTGTTGGCGATGCCCAGGTTCAGGAAGAAGTCGACCGCGCCGGCCGAGAAGCCGAAGCCGTCCTTCATGCCCAGCGCCCAGGTCAGCGCCATCGAGACACCGGTGAGCACCGCGTGGATCGCGTACAGCACCGGGGCGATGAACATGAACGTGAACTCGATGGGCTCGGTGACACCGGTGACGAACGAGGTGAGCGCGAGCGAGAACATCATGCCGCCGACGACCTTGCGACGCTCGGGGCGGGCGCAGTGCACGATCGCGAGACAGGCCGCGGGCAGCGCGAACATCATGATCGGGAAGAAGCCGGTCATGAACTGCCCGGCGGTCGGGTCGCCGGCGAGGAAGCGGGCGATGTCACCGCTCTTGCCCTCGTAGTCGCCCGCCTGGAACCACGGGAAGGAGTTCAGCAGGTGGTGCATGCCGATCGGGATGAGCGCGCGGTTGGCGACACCGAAGATGCCGGCGCCCGCGGCACCCGAACCGACCAGCCACTCACCGAAGTTGTGCAGGCCCGTGCCGAGCACCGGCCAGATGTAGCCGAAGACGATGCCGAGCAGCAGGCCCGCGAAGGCGGACAGGATCGGCACCAGGCGGCGACCGCCGAAGAAGCCCGCCCAGTCGGGCAGCTTGGTCCGGTAGAAGCGCTGGTAGAGCAGCGCCACCACGAGGCCCATCACCACACCGCCGAGGACCTTGGCGTCCACCGGCGCGTCCGTCATGACCACCTTGCCGTCGACGGCCTTGGCGATCTGCGGGAGGTTCTTGTCGGTGAACGTGGCCAGCACGTTCTTGAAGACGAGGTAGCCGACGACCGCCGCGAGCGCGGTCGAACCGTCCGACTTCTTGGCGAAGCCGATGGAGATGCCCACGGCGAACAGCAGCGCCATGTTGTCGAGGATCGCGTTGCCGCCGGCCGCCATGAACCCGGCTATCTTCGTCAGGAAGGCCGGGAACTCCGGTCGGCCCAGCATGTCGTCGTTGCCGAGACGCACCAGGAGCGCGGCGGCGGGCAGCACGGCCACCGGCAGCATGAGGCTGCGGCCGATGCGCTGCAGGACAGACATCACACCGGCACCCTTCTTCTTGTCGGCCGCGGGCGCGGCGCTGTCCGTGGACACAACTTCCTCCATTGAGACAGGGGCGCCGGCCCGGTCGGGGGAGAGGGGGACGGCGGCAGACAGGTCTACACCACTCAGTGGTTTAGACCTGTTGTACACGATGAGGGCCACGTAAGGAACCCGTGATTCCGCGACCGGACCGCTACGCGGAGTGCCGGGCCGGGAAGCCCCGGCCGGACGCCGGGGAAGGTCGGCGGAGGGCGGCGCTCCGCCGCCGGGGAACCCGCCGTCCGGGGCCGGATTCCTTGCCCAGGGTGCCATGCGGCCCTTGTGCGGCCAAGACCCCGGAGCCCCTCGCGCACCGCCGCGACGGTCGGGGCGCCATGGGGAGCGGCGGCCCTCCGGACCCCCTGTGAACACGTTGCGTGACGATCCGCTCGCCCGTCGGCGCCCCCCCGCCGGCGCGAGCACCGGCCCCCGCGTCCCCTCCCCGGGACCCCGCGCCCCTCCTTGGGCGCCCGCGCCCCTTCCTGGGACCCCGCACCCCGTTCCGGAGTCCGCGCCCGCTTCCCCGTTCCGGCCGTCCCGCCCCGCGCCCGGGCGCGTCCCGCCGGTCCCGGCCCGGCAGGGTGCCGTCCACCCCGGTCCGGAAGGGCACCCCCATCCCCGGCCGGGAAGGGCGCCGTCCACGCCCCGGCCCGGCAGGGCCCCGACCACCCGGCAGGCCCCCCGCCCGGAGGGGCCCCGCACGCACGGGCGCCCGGCCGGATCGTCCCGGCCGGGCGCCCCCACGGTGCCGCCGGTCCGGCGGCGCGCGGTCTACTTCGTGACGTCCTCCACCTCGTCCTCCGGCTCCCGGCCCGGAGTCCTCAGGTCGAACTTCATGATCGCGAACCGGAAGACCGCGTAGTACACCACCGCGAAGCCCAGGCCGATCGGGATGATCAGCCACGGCTTGGTCGCCAGGTTCCAGTTGATGATGTAGTCGATCAGGCCCGCCGAGAAGCTGAACCCGTCCTTCACCCCCAGCGCCCAGGTCAGCGCCATCGACACACCGGTGAGCACCGCGTGGATCGCGTACAGCACCGGCGCGATGAACAGGAACGAGTACTCCAGCGGCTCCGTGATGCCCGTCACGAACGACGTCAGCGCCACCGACAGCATCAGGCCGCCGACCTCCTTGCGGCGGTGCGGCTTCGCGCAGTGCGTCATCGCCAGTGCCGCGGCCGGCAGCGCGAACATCATGATGGGGAAGAAGCCCGTGGTGAACTGACCCGCGGTCGGGTCGCCCGCCAGGAACATGTTGATGTCACCGTGCACCACCGTGCCGTCCGGCCTGGTGTAGCTGCCGAACTGGAACCACATCGGCACGTTGAGGAACTGGTGCAGCCCGATCACCAGCAGCGCCCGGTTGGCCAGGCCGAACACGCCCGCGCCCCAGGCGCCGATCCCGTTCAGCCAGTCGCTGAAGCTCTCCAGCGCGTCACCGATCGGCGGCCAGATCCACAGGCACACCGCGGCGAAGAGGATCGCCACGAACGCCATGATGATCGGCACCAGCCGGCGGCCGTTGAAGAAGCCCAGCCAGTCCACCAGCTTCGTACGGTGGAAGCGCTGCCAGAAGTACGCCGTCATCAGCCCCATCACGATGCCGCCGAACACCCCCGGGTTCTGGAAGACGAACGACGTCACGTCGCCCGAACCGTCGGTCGCCTGGCAGCCGACCTGCGGCACCACCTTCGACCCTCCCGGGCAGTCCTCCGGGAACTGGCGCAGCACGTTGAAGTAGACGAGGAAGCCCGCCACCGCCGCCAGCGCGGTCGAACCGTCCGACTTCCTGGCCATGCCGATCGCCACGCCCACGCAGAACAGCAGCGGCAGCCCCAGCGAACCGTCCAGCAGCGCACCGCCGGCGCCGGTCATCACCTTGGAGGCGTTGGTCCAGCCCAGTCCGTCGTCGCCGAAGACGTCCGGCTGCCCCAGCCGGTTGAGAATGCCCGCCGCGGGCAGGACCGCGATGGGCAACTGAAGACTCCGGCCCATCTTCTGCAGTCCCTGGAACAGGGTGTTCCAACGGGCACGAGCGGGGCCAACCGCGGCATCGGCACTCATCCGGTCTCCCTCCGGCCGTCCTGAGGCGGTGGTTTGGCGGCCGTTGGTCGGGTGGTGTAGACCAGTTGACGAACGGTTCCGCTGTCGTGACGCCATCATTCGGTACACACCGGACGACCGCTCGCGAAGTTGGGCCGACTGTGGGTTACTGCCACAAAGCGGTTTCGGATCAGGGAGAACGAACATGGCCAGCAAGGCTGAGAAGATCGTCGCCGGCCTCGGCGGCATCGACAACATCGACGAGATCGAGGGGTGCATCACGCGCCTGCGCACCGAGGTCAACGACCCCGCCCTGGTCGACGACGCCGCGCTGAAGGCCGCCGGCGCCCATGGCGTCGTCAAGATGGGGACCGCCGTCCAGGTCGTCATCGGCACCGACGCCGACCCGATCGCCGCGGAGATCGAAGACATGATGTGAACCACCGGTTCACCGCCCGAGGGGCCCCTCCACCGCGGAGAGGGCCCCTCCGGCATGCCCCCTCCTCCCGGGGGAGGGACCCCTCCGGACGGGCCCGCTAGGCTCACCCGCATGTCACGCATCGACGGCCGCACCCCCGAACAGCTCCGCCCCGTCACCATCGAACGCGGCTGGAGCAAGCACGCCGAGGGCTCCGTCCTCGTCTCCTTCGGCGACACCAAGGTGCTCTGCACCGCCTCCGTCACCGAGGGCGTCCCCCGCTGGCGCAAGGGCAGCGGCGAGGGCTGGGTCACCGCCGAGTACGCCATGCTGCCCCGCGCCACCAACACCCGCGGCGACCGCGAGTCCGTCAAGGGCCGCATCGGCGGCCGCACCCACGAGATCAGCCGCCTCATCGGACGCTCCCTGCGGGCGGTCGTCGACTACAAGGCCCTCGGCGAGAACACCGTCGTCCTGGACTGCGACGTCCTCCAGGCCGACGGCGGCACCCGCACCGCCGCCATCACCGGCGCCTACGTCGCCCTCGCCGACGCCGTCACCTGGGCCCAGGGCCGCAAGATCGTCAAGGCCGGGCGCAAGCCCCTCATCGGCACCGTCTCCGCCGTCTCCGTCGGCATCGTCGGCGGCACCCCGCTCCTCGACCTGCGCTACGAGGAGGACGTGCGCGCCGACACCGACATGAACGTCGTCTGCACCGGCGACGGCCGCTTCGTCGAGGTCCAGGGCACCGCCGAGGCCGAACCCTTCGCCCGCGACGAACTGAACGCCCTCCTCGACCTCGCCGCCGCCGGCTGCGCCGAGCTGACCCGCGCCCAGCGCGCGGCCCTCGAAGCGGTCTTTGGCCAGTAGGCCCGGCCCGGCCCCCGGAGACACCCGCGGGGCCCCGCACACCTCCGGAAGCACCCCGAGGACAGGGCGAGGGGCACACCGGGAACGCGGAAGGCCGGCCGACCGCGCAACTCGGCCGCCCCCGGAGGCGTCCACACCAGTACAGCCGCACGGGCGTACGGCAGCACCGCCGTACGCCCGGCGCCGTACCGAACCCGGGCGCCCGGCCCGGTCACCAGGGGAGGACCGAAGACCATGGCCGCGACCCGACGCAGCCGCCGTACCGCCACAGCCGCCGCGGTCCTGGCGGCCGTCGCCCTCACCGCCGGACTGACCACCGGCTGCGACGCCGTCGGCAAGGCGCTCGACTGTGTCACGACCGCCGACGCCATCGCGGACGCCGTCACCGACCTCCAGCAGACCGTGGAGAGCGCGCCCGACGACCCCGGCCGGCTCAAGGAGTCCCTCGACGCCATCGAGAAGAACATCGACGACATCAAGAAGGAGACCGACGACGCCGACGTCGGCAAGGCCGTCGAACGGCTGGGCGCGGCCGTCGGCGGCATCCGCACCGCCGTGGACGACGGCGACACCACCCCCGACCTGAGCCCCCTCACCGACGCGGCGGGCGAACTGACCAAGGTCTGCACCCCGTAGGGCCGTCCCGGGCGCCGCGGCGGACCGCCGTGCCCGCCCGGGAGCACGGGACACCCCCGGCCGGACGGCGGGTGACGGCGAAGCGGGGGCGGCCGGGATACTGGACCCCATGAGCCGCCTGATCCTCGCCACCCGCAACGCCGGAAAGATCGTCGAACTGAGGGCCATCCTCGCCGAAGCGGGACTGCCGCACGACCTCGTCGGCGCGGACGCCTACCCGGACGTCCCCGACGTCAGGGAGACCGGCGTCACCTTCGCCGAGAACGCCCTCCTCAAGGCCCACGCCCTGGCCCGCGCCACCGGCCTGCCCGCCGTGGCCGACGACTCCGGGCTCTGCGTCGACGTCATGAACGGGGCCCCCGGCATCTTCTCCGCCCGCTGGGCCGGGCGCCACGGCGACGACCGGGCCAACCTCGATCTGCTCCTCGCCCAGCTCGCGGACATCGCCGACGAGCACCGCGGCGCCCACTTCGCCTGCGCCGCCGCCCTCGCCCTGCCCGACGGCACCGAACGCGTCGTCGAGGGCCGGCTGACCGGCACCCTGCGCCACGAACCCGCCGGAACGGGCGGCTTCGGCTACGACCCGGTCCTCCAGCCCGAGGGCGGGACCCGCACCTGCGCCGAACTGACGGCCGCCGAGAAGAACGCGATCAGCCACCGCGGCAAGGCCTTCCGCGCCCTGGTCCCGGTGGTCCGGGAACTGCTGGGCTGAGCGGCCTGGGGTCTTTCGCCTGGATCGGGCCGGACCCCGCGAGCCCGGCATGATCCGAACGAGAGGCCCCAAGGCCCCCGCCCCGTGAAGGAGCGGGGGCCGGTGTGCAGTGCGCCCGGTCGGATTCGAACCGACAAACACAACCACCTAAAGATTGCCGCTCGGCCATTGGCGTACGGGCGCCCAACCCGGCCCATTCTACTGGGGATCGCCGGGGCGCCGACGCCCGCCTCCGCACCGGGTGCCGGTCGTCGCGCGGCGGTTCGGACTCGGCGGCCGGGGATCCGTCCGCCGGTCGGCGCACCGGGGCCGCACCCGGAGGCGCGGCACGTCCACCCCGGGTCCGGCCGCGCGTCCGCGGCCCCGTACGGAGCGGCGAACCGGATGCCGGACGGTCACGCGTGGAACGCGGAAGGGCCCGTACCGGGTCCTGTCGGGAGCCGGTACGGGCCCTGCGGGGGGATCCCTCAGATGCCCAGGTCCTTGATGATCTTGGCTACGTGGCCGGTCGCGCGGACGTTGTAGAGGGCGCGCTCGACCCTGCCCTCCTCGTCCACGACGATCGTGGAGCGGATGACGCCCATGTAGGTGCGGCCGTAGTTCTTCTTCTCGCCGTAGGCGCCGTAGGCCTCCAGGACCTTCTTGCCGGGGTCGGCGAGGAGGGTGACCTTCAGGGACTCCGCCTCGCGGAACTTCGCCAGCTTCGCGGGCTGGTCGGGGGAGACGCCGATCACGTCGTACCCGGCGCCGGCCAGCAGCTCCAGGTTGTCGGTGAAGTCGCACGCCTGCTTGGTGCAGCCGGGGGTGAGGGCCGCGGGGTAGAAGTAGACGATGACCTTGCGGCCCTTGTGGTCGGACAGGGACACCTCGGTGCCGTCGGCGTCCGGGAGGGTGAAGGCGGGGGCCACGTCGCCGGGCTGGAGTCGCTCGCTCATCGATCCAGCGTAACCGGGGGTGCTGACCGTGCGCGGCGGCGTGGAGCTGACAGACTGTCCGGGACAGCGTCAGCAGACTTCGGAGGCCCCACGGTGGCGGACACGTCGGACACCAGAACCCCGGCGCAGATCGAGGCGGACATCAGGCGCCGCCGCGAGACCCTGGCCGAGACGCTCGACGAGATCGGGGTGCGGGTGCACCCCAGCACGATCGTCGGCGACGCCCGCGCCCGGGTCGCGTCGAGCATCGACCACACGCTCGGGCGGGCGTACGTCGGCGTGAACCGCGCGCTCAGCGGGGTGAGGGCGCGGTTCGTGGACGAGGAGGGCGCTCCGCGGCCGGAGCGGATCGTGCCCGCGGCGCTCCTCGCCGTCGGTGTGGTGGGGCTGGTCGTCCTGGGCACCCGGCGGCGCGGGGACTGAGGCGGGGCAGGTAGGTTCTGGTCCGTGAGCGCCAACAGAAACGAGCCCGGCAGCCCCGACGACAAGCTGCCCATCCGCATGCTCCACGACCGCGTCCTCGTGCGTCAGGACGCCGGAGAGGGCGAGCGCCGTTCCGGGGGCGGCATCCTCATCCCCGCCACGGCGGCGGTCGGCAAGCGACTGGCCTGGGCCGAGGTGGTCGCGGTGGGACAGAACGTACGAACCGTGGAGCCGGGTGACCGGGTGCTGTACGACCCGGAGGACCGGGCCGAGGTCGAGGTGCGGGGCACCGCGTACGTGCTGATGCGCGAGCGGGACCTGCACGCCGTGGCCGCCGACCGGTTCGAGGGGTCGGAGGACTCCACGGGGCTGTACCTCTGACACCGCGGGTCCGGTGCCGTCGTCGGCGCCGGGGCCCCGCCGGGACATCTCCCGGCCCGTTCCCGCCCGTTCGTGCCCGAGGGGCCGGTGACCGAGGTCACCGGCCCCTTCGCGTGCCCTTTGCTACGGTGGGGCCATCCCGACGAGACGCGCCGTACCGGGCCGAAGGAAAAGACGACGCACCACCGTTCCCCTTTTCTTTCGCGGAGGTGCCGTCATGGCATGGGTTCTGCTGGTCATCGCCGGTCTGCTGGAGGTCGGCTGGTCGATCGGGATGAAGTACACCGACGGGTTCACCCGGCTGGTGCCCAGTCTGTTCACCGGTGCCGGGATCGTCGTCAGCATGGTGCTGCTCTCCTACGCGGCCCGGACGCTGCCCATCGGCACCGCCTACGGCGTGTGGGTCGGCATCGGCGCGGCCGGCGCGGCGGTGCTCGGCATGCTGGTGCTCGGTGAGCCGGTCACCGCCGCCCGGATCTTCTTCATCTCGCTGCTGCTGGTCGCCGTGGTGGGGCTGAAGGCGACCTCGGGTCACTGACGCCGGGGCAGGGCGGGCGGGCTGTCGCTCGGCTGACCGGTGCCCGGCGCGGCGCCGCCCCCGCCGGCGCCGGCCGGGCCGCCGGTGCCCTCGGGGGTGCCGTCGCCGTCCCCGGTGCCGTCACCCGTGCCCTCGCCGTCCCCGATGATGCCGGGTCCGGTGCCGGGGTCGCCCGCGGTGGGGCCGGTGGTGGGTCCGGCGGTGCCGCTGTTGCCGTTGCTGCCGCCGGGCTCGGTGCCGGTGTCCGTGCCGGGGGTGCCGGTGGTGGTGCCCTCGTCGTCGCCCGGGGTCTCGGCGGTGTCGCCGCCGGGGCTCTCGCCGGTGCCGGGGGAGGCGGAGGCGTCGTCCTCGGGGGGCTCGGTGGCGTCCGCGCCCGGCTGGAGCCGGAGCTGGAAGTCGGTGACCGGCTGGCCCTCCAGGGCGTCGCGGGTGTACTGGGCCCAGATCTCGGCGGGCGCCCCGCCGCCGTTGATCCGGTCCAGGCCCATCGCGCCGTACAGCGGCATGTGCTTGGCGTTCACCGGGTCCTGGCCCATCACGGCGACGACGGTGACCAGATCGGGGGTGTAGCCCGCGAACCAGGCGGCCGTGTCCTGCTCGGCGGTGCCGGTCTTGCCGGCGGCGGGGCGCCCCGCCGCCAGGGCGGCGGTGGCGGTGCCCTGCTGGACGACGCCGCGCAGCACGGCGGTGGTGGTGTCGGCGGCCTCGCGGCTGACCGCCTGGCGCTCGCGCCGCTCGGGCAGCTCGACCTCGTGGGTGCCGTCCCGGACGACCTTCTCGACCAGCGTGTACGTGCCGTGCCGCCCGTGGTTGGCGAGCGTGGCGTAGGCCTGGGCCATGTCCAGGGGGCTGGCGGTGGCGGTGCCGAGCGCGAGGGCCGGCCCCTCGGGCATCTCGGGGGTGTCGGGGGACAGGCCGAGGTCGATCGCGGTCTGCCGGACCTTGGCGCCGCCGACGTCCACGGCCATCTGGGCGTACACGGCGTTCACCGACTTGTCGGTGGCCTCGCGGACGGTGATGTGGCCGTAGTCGCGGTGGTCCTCGTTCTCGGGGGCGTAGCGTCCGCCGGGCCAGCCCTCGACGGGGCGTTCGCTGGTGCCGTCGTAGCGGGTGTTGGGTTTGATCACCCGGCCGTCCTGGGTCTCGGCGTGGTTCTCGACGGCCGAGGCGAAGACGAACGGCTTGAAGGTGGAGCCGACCTGGAAGTCGCGGCGGGTGGCGTTGGGCGTGTACTGCTTCACGTAGTCGATGCCGTTGTACATCGCGACGACCTTGCCGGTCCTCGGGTCGATGGAGGCGCCGCCCGCGCGGACGTAGGTGTCGGCCTTGCGCTCCTTGTCGAGGCGGGCGACCAGCTTCTCGTCGACGGCCCGGACGAACGCGTCCTGCTTGTTCTTGCGCAGGGTGGTGGTGATGCGGTAGCCGCCGCGCTCGAACTCGGTCTCGTCGA
This sequence comes from Streptomyces sp. SID8352, assembly GCF_009862265.1. GTDB lineage: Bacteria > Actinomycetota > Actinomycetes > Streptomycetales > Streptomycetaceae > Streptomyces. The sequence goes on from NZ_WWGX01000030.1 coordinate 117,091, forward strand.
CGATCCCGTTCTGGATCAGGTGGTTCTTGACGATGCCGACGACATAGCCGCGCTGGCCGGACATGCCGGTGGAGGCGGTGGACGCCTTGGGCTCGGGGAAGGTCAGCCCGGCCCGTTCGGTGGCGGTGAGCCACCGCTGCTTGACCATGCCGTCCAGCACGTAGTTCCAGCGGGCCCGGGCGGCGGCGGTGTTCTCCGGGTGGGCGACGACGTCGTACTGGCTGGGGGCGTTGAGCAGGGAGGCCAGGTAGGCGCCCTGGGCGGCGGTGACGTCCTTGGCGTCGATGCCGTAGTAGGCCTGTGCGGCGGCCTGGATGCCGTAGGCGCCCCGGCCGAAGAAGCTGGTGTTGAGGTAGCCCTCCAGGATCTCGTTCTTGCTCTTCTCCCGGTCGAGCTTGACCGAGATGAAGAACTCCTTCACCTTGCGGGTGACGGTCTGCTCCTGGGCGAGGTAGTAGTTCTTGACGTACTGCTGGGTGATGGTGGAGCCGGACTGCTTGCCCTTGCCGGTGGCGGTGTTCCAGCCGGCCCGGATCATCGCCTGGGGGTCGACGGCGGACTCGGTGTAGAAGTCGCGGTCCTCGGCGGCCAGGACGGCGTGCTGGGCGTTCTCGGAGATCCGCTCCAGGGCGACGTTCTCCCGGTTGACCTCGCCGTCGCGGGCGAGGACGGTGCCGTCGGCGTAGAGGTAGACGTTGCTCTGCTTGGTGGCGAGGGCGTTGGCCGAGGGGATCTGCACCAGTGAGTAGCCGAGGAAGAAGCCGCCGACCACCAGCAGGGCGGCGACGACGAAGGTGCCCAGCACCATGCGCCAGGTGGGGATCAGCCGCCCCCAGCCGGTCCGCTTCGGCCGCCCGGACCTCTTCTTCCCGGCGGCTCCCGGACCCCCGGGCTCCGGGGCGCCCGCGGTCCGCGGCTCCCTCGGTTCCCAGCCCTGGTGCGGCTGCTGGGGCTGCGGCTCGTCGCTCATGTCGTGCACGGACTCCTGTTTCGCGTCGTACGGTCCCGTACGGCCTTGTGCGCTTCTGCGCCCTCTTGACGCCTCTGGTGAAGACTCTCGCACCGGGTGTTCCGTTCCCGCCCGACGGCACACGTGCCGGAGAAAACCCGTGGCCGGGCCCGCCGCCATCGCACTAGGCTCCTGCGCTTCGGTGCCGGGCGGAGGAGGAGACGGTGGGTGTGGGCTCGGGACGGTTGTACGCGGCCGTGGCGGCGGGGGGCTTCCGACGGTACGCGACATACCGGACGGCCACCGCCGCGGGCGTGTTCACCAACACGGTCTTCGGGCTGGTCCTGGTGTACACCTATCTCGCCCTGTGGGACGAGAAACCGCAGCTCGGCGGCTACGACCAGGCCCAGGCGGTGACCTACGTATGGCTCGGACAGGCGCTGCTGTCCACGCTGGCGATCGCGGGCGGGGGCATCGAGGACGAACTGATGGAGCGCATCCGTACGGGTGATATCGCCGTCGATCTGTACCGGCCGGCCGATCTCCAGCTCTGGTGGCTGGCGGCGGACGTGGGCCGGTCGCTGTTCCAGTTGCTGGGGCGCGGGGTGCTGCCGTTCGTGTTCGGATCGGTGTTCTTCCCGGTGGCGCTTCCGGGTGACGTGGCGACCTGGGCGGCGTTCCTGGTGGCGGTGGGGCTGGCGATGCTGGTCGGCTTCGCGCTGCGGTTCCTGGTGGCGCTTTCCGCGTTCTGGCTGATGGACGGCGTGGGGACGACGCAGCTCGCGATGATCGCGGGGATGTTCTGCTCGGGCATGCTGCTGCCGCTGAACGTGTTCCCGGGCACGCTGGGCGAGGTGGTGCGGGTCCTGCCGTGGTCGTCGCTGCTCCAGGCGCCTGCGGACGTGCTGCTGGGGGAGGCCGACCCATGGGGGACGTTCGCCTTCCAGGGGGCGTGGGCGGTGGCGCTGCTGGGGGCGGGGCGGCTGGTGCAGGCGGCGGCGACACGGCGGGTGGTGGTCCAGGGTGGCTGAGAGGGGGACGGGGACGGCGCGGGCGGCGCTTCCGGGGCCGGGCACGCCCGGGGACGGGGACCGCCGCGGCGGGCGGGTCGCGGAGGGGGTGCGGGCCTACGGTCTGATCGCCGCCATGTGGATCAGGTCGGCCCTGGCCTACCGGACCTCCTTCGTGCTGATGGCGGTCGCCAACTTCGTGATGAGCGGTCTGGACTTCGTCGCGATCCTGCTGATGTTCTCCAGGGTCGAGGCGCTCGGCGGCTACGGGCTGCCCGAGGTGGCGTTCCTCTACGGGCTGTCCGCGGTCGCCTTCGGCCTGGCCGACCTGGCGATCGGTCCCGCCAACCGGCTCGGCGCGCGGGTGCGCGACGGGACGCTGGACGTCCTGCTGGTGCGTCCGGCGCCGGTGCTGGCCCAGGTGGCGGCGGACCGGTTCGCGCCGCGCCGGGTGGGCCGGGTGCTCCAGGGCTCGCTGGTGCTGGGGTACGCGCTGACGAGGATCGACGTGGAGTGGACGGCGGACCGGCTGCTGCTGATGCCGGTGATGATCGTCAGCGGGGCGGGGATCTTCTGCGCGGTGATGGTCGCGTCGGGCGCCTTCCAGTTCGCCGCCCAGGACGCCTCGGAGGTGGCGAACGCGTTCACCTACGGCGGGACGACGCTGCTCCAGTACCCGCCGACGGTGTTCGCGCGGGAGATGGTGCGCGGGGTGACCTTCGTGGTGCCGCTGGCCTTCGTCAACTGGCTCCCGGCGAGCCATGTGCTGGGGCGCCCGTTCCCGGTGCGGCTGCCGGAGTGGGTGGCGTTCGCGCCGCCGCTGGTGGCGGTGGCCTGCGGGGCGCTGGCGGGGCTGGCCTGGCGGGCGGGGCTGCGGTCGTACCGGAGCACGGGGAGCTGAGGGATGGGACGCGGAGTGGACGGTACGGGCGGAAGGAGCGGTGACGTGACGGAGCCGGGCGGGCCGGGGGTGCGGGGGGACGCTGCGGTGCCGGGGGGCGCGGTCGCGCCCGAGGGGGCCGTCGCGCCGGAGGGCGGGGTGGCGCCGGAGGGCGTGTCGGTGCCGGAGGGCGGGGTGGCGTCGGAAGGGGCGGTGGCCCCGGAGGGGTGGGTGGACGCGGCTGCCGGGTCCGACGCGGGCTTCATCGCGCTGGACGGCGTCGAGAAGGTCTTCGACGTGCGCCGGCGCACCGGTCTGCTCCGGCGCGAGCGGCGGCGGGTCCGGGCGGTGGACGGGCTGTCGTTCAAGGTGGCGCGCGGCGAGGTGGTCGGGTTCATCGGACCGAACGGCGCGGGGAAGTCCACCACGATCAAGATGCTCACCGGCATCCTGACGCCGAGCGGCGGGCGGCTGCGGGTGGCGGGCATCGACCCGTCCCGGGACCGCCTCCGGCTCGCGCGCCGGATCGGTGTCGTCTTCGGCCAGCGCACGACCCTCTGGTGGGACCTGCCGCTGATCGACTCCTACCGGCTGATGCGCCGCATGTACCGGGTGCCGGAGGCCCGTTACCGGGAGAACCTGGACCGCTGCGTCGAACTCCTCCGGCTGGGGGACCTGCTGGACGTCCCGGTGCGGCAGCTCTCGCTCGGGCAGCGGATGCGCGGCGACATCGCCGCGGCGCTGCTGCACGACCCGGAGGTGCTGTACCTGGACGAGCCGACGATCGGGCTGGACGTCGTCTCCAAGGCCCGGGTGCGGGAGTTCCTGCGCGACCTGAACACGGAGCGCGGCACCACGGTCCTGCTCACCACGCACGACCTCCAGGACATCGAGCAGCTCTGCTCCCGGGTGCTGGTCATCGACCACGGGCGGCTGATGTACGACGGCTCCCTCGCCGGGCTGCACGGGGCGGGCCGCAGCGAACGGACCCTGGTGGTGGACCTGGAGCGGGAGCTGCCGCCGATCGAGGCGCCGCTCCCGGCCCGGGTGGTGCGGGTGGAGGGGCCCCGCCAGTGGCTGGCGTTCCCGGCGTCGGAACCGGCGGCGGGGCTGGTCGGCGCGATCGCGGCCCGCTACCCGCTGGTCGACCTGTCGGTGCGGGAGCCGGACATCGAGGCCGTGATCGCCCGGATGTACGCGGACCGGACGGGCGGGTAGCGCGGCGCGGAAGGTGTGCCCGGGGCGCGCCTCCCGTTCCGAGCGGCCCGAAAGGGGCTGAACCGGGGGCTTACCCGCTCCCCGCGCGCAGGGAAGAATCAGTACGCCCATCCCTGGAGAAAGGGGAAGAGATGCGCACCATCGTGGAGGAGCGCCGCCCCGTCGGCCTCGCTCTCGACGTACCGGAACTGCGGTTGCCGCTGAGTACCGACGGTGCCCCGACCATGCCGGATCTCTCCGGTGGCGACGGGCCGTCGCCGTACGCCTTCCGGTTCCTCGTGCCGGTGTCGGCCTCGGGCGGCATCCTGCCGAGTGATGTCGAGTACGACGAGGACACGCAGACGGGCCGTTACGAAGGCATGCCGCCCGGCGTCTACATGACCAAGAACCCGCCGAAGACCTATGGCCCCACGAAGCCCACGGGCCAGATGGACGCGCCGGACGATCCGGGTCCGAGCGACGACTGATGGCGGACGCCGGACAGGTCCTCGTCCTGGCGGGTCACTTCGATCCGACCTGTGATCTGGTGGTCGAGGAACTGAACCGGCGTGCCGTGCCCGTCTTTCGGGCGGACATGGCCGAGTTCCCGCTGAGGCTCGTTCTCGCCGCGAGCCTCAGCGGCGGCCGCTGGCACGGCACGCTGGCCAACGAACGCCGCACACTCGATCTCGCAAGGGTCCGTTCCGTCTTCTACCGCCGTCCCACCCGTCCCCGGTTCCCCGAAGGGATGTCCCGCGAGGCGCGCAAAGTCGCCGAGACGGAGGCCCGCTGGGGCTTCGGGGGTCTGCTGTCGGCTCTGCCCTGCCGGTGGCTTCCGCCACCGGGGAAGGCGGCCGACGCCGAGTACAAGCCACTGCAACTGCGCGTTGCGGCCGAGGCCGGACTGAGCGTGCCCCGGACGCTGGTCACGAACGATCCCGACGCCGCACGCGACTTCGCGGAGGAGGTCGACGGCCCCCTCGTGTACAAGCCGTTCTTCCATGTGCGCGGCACCGCCGAGGGGCGGACCGTGGCCGTGTACGCGAACGTCCTCCGGCCCGGCGACCTGCCGCATCCCGATATCGCGACCACCGCGCACCTCTTCCAGGAATGGGTGCCCAAGGCATACGAGGTGCGCCTGACAGCGGTCGGCGGCAGGATCTTCGCGGCGGGGATCCACGCCGGCTCTGACGCCGGCCACGTCGACTGGCGCAGCGACTACGCCAGCCACACCTACTGGGTCTGCGAACCGCCGGTCGACGTGTCGGCGGGGGTGCTGCGCATGCTCGCGAGGCTCGGACTGCCCTACGGCGCCTTCGACTTCGTCGTAACCCCGGAGGGCGAGTGGCGGTTCCTGGAGGTGAATCCCAGTGGGCAGTACGGATTCATCGAGCAGGCGACCGGCCTGCCCATCACGGCCGCGATCTGCGACTACCTGGAGGGAACCGACCGGTGACACGCATCCTCGACGACGAACGGCGCCTGATCGAGGCCCGGGTCTCCCTCACCCGGCAGATCGACCGGGGCGGCGTCGTGCTCTCCTCGGAGCTCGCGGGTGCCTTCCTCAACGTGCCCCGGCACCCCTTCGTCCCCGTCTTCTACCGCCGCGACGGCGAGCGGTTCGTCCCCTGGCGCGGCACCGACGATCCGGACGCGTGGCTCGACGCCGTCCACACCGACGACTCCCTCATCACCGAGGTGGACGGCGTCCACGCCGAGGACGCGGCCCCCGAGGGGGTGTCCGGGGTGCCCACCTCCTCCTCGACCGCTCCGAGCCTGATGGCGGACATGCTCGACGCCCTCGACGTGCACGAGGGCCACGAGGTCTACGAAGCCGGTACCGGCACGGGCTACAACGCGGGCATGCTGTGCTTCCTCGCCGGAGCCGGCCACGTGACCACCGTCGAACACACCGGGACCCTGGTCGAGAGGGCGCGGACGCGGCTGAACGCCATCGGCTACGACCCGCGTCTCCGGCACGGGGACGCCGCGCGCGGCCTGCCCGCCGGTGCTGTGTACGACAGGATCATCGCCACCGCGTCCGTCCGCCGCGTCCCACCCGAATGGGTGACACACCTGCGGACGGGCGGCATCATGGTCGTCCCCTTGCGGAGCACCCTCGCCGGGGGTTCGGTCGTCCGTCTCACCAAGCTCGCCGACGGCGCCGCCGCCGGTCACTTCCTGCACACGCCCGCCGCGTTCATGCCGCTCGGGAGCGGCGTGGAGGCCGCGGTGCCCGCCCCCGGCCTCCCGGACGGGCCCGGCGCGCAGGCCCGGCTCTCGGGGCGCGTGCTGGACGACTGGACGTTCTCGTTCTTCGCCCAGCTCCACCTGCCCCCCGGTCTCGTCCGCACCTACGGGCTCAATGATGCCGGGCTGCACGTCACCACCCTGCACGATCCCGCCGACGGCTCCGTGGCCCGCGTCGAGGACACCCCGGACGGTCCGGCGGTGGTCACCGTCGGCGGGCCGCGGGATCTGTGGGGACCGGTGGAAGCCGCCCACGCCCTGTGGCAGCGGCTCAACCGGCCCCGTCGCGAGTGGTTCACCGTCGAGGTCAACGGGGGTGAACAGACCGTGGCCCACACCGCCCCCGGCGGGCGGGTGCACCGCTGGAGGCTGCGGGCGTGACGCCCGCCGGCCCGGAGCCTCCGGCGGCGGTACCGCTTCCGCCGCCGGAAGGGGCGGGCGCGTAGTGAACGGGCGGGGACAACTCGTAGGCTGCTGTCATGACCGACGACGCCCCGGAGCTCCGCGCATCCGACGCCGACCGTGAAAGAGTCGCCGAGGTCCTGAGGGACGCCCTGGCCGAAGGGCGCCTGGACATGGCGGAGTTCGAGGAGCGGCTGGACGCCGCCTACCGGGCCCGCACGTACGGGGAGCTGGCACCGATCACCCGCGACCTGCCCACGGGCGCGGCCCCGGTGGTGTCGATGTCCAAGGAGCCCGCGCCCGGGGACGACTGGACGGACCGGGTCACCGGCGGCGAGGGTTCGTCCTCGTGGGCGGTCGCCGTGCTCTCCGGCTTCCAGCGCAAGGGCCGTTGGACAGCGCCGAGGAAGTTCACCTGCTTCACCCTCTTCGGCGGCGGCGAGGTCGACCTGCGCGAGGCCAACTTCGTGGACCGCGAGGTCGTCATCAACTGCGTCGCCGTCATGGGCGGGGTGAACGTGATCGTGCCGCACGGGGTCGAGGTGGTGGTGCGCGGCATCGGCATCATGGGCGGCTTCGACCACCGCGAGGAGGGCGTCCCGCCCGAGCCGGGTGCCCCGCGCGTGATCGTGACGGGCTTCGCCCTCTGGGGCGGGGTCGGCGTCGAGCGGAAGCTGACCCGGGCCGAGAAGCAGCGGCTCAAGGAGGAGCGCCGCCAGGACAGACTGGACCGCAAGGCGGCCCGCAGGGACCTGCACGACGCCATCCGCGACGAGGCGGAGGGCTCCCACCGCCGGATGATCGACGGCCACCGCGAACGGGCGCGGGAGCACCGCGACGAGATCCGCGCGGAGCGCCGGGAGCGGCGGGACCGCCGCCGTTACGACGAGTACTGATCTCCCGCCGGGCGGGGCGCGGGCCGGGATGCCGGTGCGGCGTCCGGGGCGGGTCCCCGGAGTGCGGTGCGGGGTGACGGGTCACGGGTCCGGTGCCGTGCGGCGCGGGTGCGCGGAGGGTGCGCGGGAAGGTGCCGGGGGACCCGGGCGGGCCCGGCGGTACGGCCCGGCGTCACCGTCCCGCAGTCGTGACCCGGGGTGCCGTGCCGTCCGGGTGCGGTGATCCCCCGGTGCGGTGCGGTGCGGTGCGGTGCGATGTCGTGCCCGGTGAGAGGTCCGGCGTCGGCACCGGGCTGCGCGACGGCCCGGGCACCGCTCCCCGTCCGGTGCGCTCCGCCACCTCCCCCGGGCGGTGGGCCCCGGTGCCGCGGACCGCGTGGCGCGTTCCGGTGCCGTGCGCCGCGTGGCGCGCCCGGACCCGCGCGGCCCGGTCACGCGCCCCGCGCCCTGGTCGCGCTCCCCGGGTTCGCGGTCCGGCCGGGGTCAGAGCTGGGCCCGGGGGGCCTCCTTCAGCAGTGCGCGCGGGTCGAGGGTCTCGGCCATTCGGGCGTATCCCCGGTCGCCCGGGTGCAGATGGTCGCCGGAGTCGTACTCCGCGCGCAGCCGGCGCGGGTCGGCGGGGTCGCGCAGGGCCCGGTCGAAGTCGACGACCGCGTCGAACACCCGGCCCGAGCGGATCTCCGCGTTGATCTCCTGGCGCAGGGCCTCGCGGGCCTCCGTGTAGCCGCCGTATCCGCCGAACGGCGTCACCGTCGCGCCGACGACCCGCAGCCCCCGGGAGCGGGCCTCGTCGGCCATGGTGCGCAGCCCGGCGAGCAGGCTGTCCCGGTCGGCCAGTTCGGGGCTGTGCAGGATGTCGTTGACGCCGAGCGCGATGACGACGGCCCGCACGTTGGTACGGCCCAGCACGTCCCGGGAGAACCGGCTGAGCCCGCTGGGGTTGTCCGCCGGGCGGCCCGACTTGCTGGTCAGCACCCGGTTCCCGCTGATGCCCCCGTTGACGACGCTGTAGCGGGGCACGTCCCGGTGCCCGTCCCCGCCCTTGTGGCCCGCGGCGGCGCGCAGCCGGGCGCCGAAGACGTCCGGCCAGCGGCGGTTGGCGTCCGGGGTGGAGCCGTAGCCGTCGGTGATCGAGTCGCCGAAGGCCACCACGGTGCCGTCCGCCTCGTGGGTGAGCACGTCCAGCGCGGTCAGGTAGCGCCAGTACGGCGTCCGCTCGGTGTACGCGGCGCCCGCCGTGTCCTCGGTGCGGTCGCCCTCGGCGAGGAAGCTCGTCTGCAGGGCGCGCGGATGGTAGGTGACCGGCCCCGAGGGGGTGGGGGAGTACGTGGTGACCAGGACGTCGCCGCCGTACGGCACGGGGATCCGGGCGGCGTCGCTCATCACCTGGCCGCCGGGCGGGATGACGACGGCCGCGCTCCCGGCGAAGGTGAGCCGGCGCATGCTGGTGGCGACCGCGGTCGGGGCGCCGCCCCCGGCGGCCAGGGCGACCGAGGCGTGGCTGATGGTCAGCGGGGACTGGCCGTAGAGGTTGGACAGGGTGACCCTGGCCCCCGTGCCGCCGACGCCGGAGTGCACGACGTTGCGCACGGAACGGCCCGCGACGCCGGTCTCCTCCGTACCCGGCTCGGCCGCGGCCGGGGCGGCGGCCCAGGCACCGGCCCAGACGCCGGTGGAGGCCGGTGCGACGCCGCCCTCGCCGCGGGGGTGGCCCGGGGCCACGCGGACGGGGCCCCGGGCCGTGCCGTCGTCGGACGCCGTCGCGGCGTATATGGCGCTGGACAGGGCCAGGATCAGGACGACGATCGCGGCGATCAGGGCACGGTGCTTTGCGGGGGACGCCTGGGCGTTCCCGTCACGACCCCGGGTCATGCTGTGGTGTTCTCCTCGGGCGAGGGGAGCCCTCGACGCTGCTCGGGCTCCGGTTCCGCTGAACCCATGATGGGCCATGGGCCGGGGAAGTGCCGCCGGAACCCCGGGCGTTCCCCCTCGGGAACAGACGCCGGGAACTCCCGCGTCGTTCCCGGAGTCCCCAGGAAGAGACAATGGCCACGCGACAAGACGGAGAACGGACGAACGGCATGAACGGCGACCAGCCACACCCCTCGCCCGGCCACGGCCCCCGGCCCGGGGACGGCGACGGGGACGGGGACCGGCGCCCCGGCCGGGGCACGGCGGACGACGGGGCTCCCGGCGGGGACACGGGCACCGGGGCGGGCGCCGCCCGGGGCGCGGGGGAGGCCGGAGCCGCCTCCGTCGCCCCCGCCGCCGCCTCCGCGGCCCCCTCCGCCCCCGGCGGTGTCGCCGCCCGCGCCATGGCCGCCTTCAGCGCCGCCGACGAGGAGAAGCAGCGCGGCGTACGGCGGATGAAGACGATCGCGCTCGGGCTGCTGCTGTTCGTCGCCGTCGTCTACGCCCTGGCCGAGTGGGCCGCCCACCGGGGCGCCGGAGCCTGGGCCGGATACGTGTCGGCCGCCGCCGAGGCCGGCATGGTCGGCGCGCTCGCCGACTGGTTCGCGGTCACCGCCCTGTTCCGCCGCCCGCTCGGCCTGCCCATCCCGCACACCGCCATCATCCCCACGAAGAAGGACCAGCTCGGCGTCTCCCTGGGCGAGTTCGTCGGGGAGAACTTCCTCTCCGAGGACGTCGTGCGGGGACGGCTGCGCGCCGTCGGCATCGGCGGCCGCCTCGGCGCCTGGCTCGCCGTACCCGACCACGCCGACCGGGTCACCGCCGAACTCGCCGCGGCCCTGCGCGGCGCGCTCACCGTGCTGCGCGACTCCGACGTCCAGGCCGTGGTGGGCGAGGCCATCACCCGGCGGGCCGGGGCCCAGGAGATCGCCCCCGGCATCGGCCGGATGCTGGACCGGGTCGTCGCCGACGGCGGCCACAAGCGCGTCGTCGACCTCGTCGTCACCCGCGCCCACGACTGGCTGGTGCTGCACGGCGACTCCGTGATGGGCGCCGTGCAGGGCGGCGCCCCCGGATGGACGCCCCGCTTCGTCGACCGCAAGGTGGGCGAGCGCGTCTACAAGGAGCTGCTGCGCTTCGTCACCGAGATGCGCGACATGCCCGCCCATCCCGCGCGCGGCGCCCTGGACCGCTTCCTCACCGACTTCGCCGCCGACCTCCAGTCCGACACCGAGACCCGCGCCCGTGTGGAGCGGCTCAAGACCGAGGTGCTCGGCCGGGGCGAGGTCCAGGACCTCATCGCCTCCGCCTGGACGGCCGTGCGGTCCATGATCGTCTCCGCGGCGGAGGACGAGCGCAGCGAACTGCGCCTGCGGGTCCGGGCCTCGCTGCTGTCGCTGGGTGCCCGGATGGCCCAGGACGCCCGCCTCCGGGACAAGGTCGACGGCTGGGTGGAGGGCGCGGCCGTCTACGTCGTCACCACCTACCGCAAGGAGATCACCTCCCTGATCACGGACACCGTGGCGAGCTGGGACGCCGAGCACACCACCCGGAAGATCGAGGCGAACATCGGCCGGGACCTCCAGTTCATCCGGATCAACGGCACGGTCGTCGGCTCCCTCGCCGGACTGCTGATCCACACGGTCTCCCGCATGCTGGGGGCGTAGCGGCGCGACGGCGGTGCGTGAGCCGCCCGGACGCGGGCACCCGCTCCGGGCCGCCCGGTGTTCCCGGGGGCGCCCGCGGGCCACCGCCGGAGCAGTCCTCACCCCCGAGAGGGAGCCATGACAGCGGACGCGTCGTCCCCGGGGTCCGTGCCCGGAGCCACCGGAACGGTCACCACCGCGGTCCCGGCCCGGCTGGACCGCCTGCCCTGGTCCCGCTGGCACTGGATGATCGTGATCGGCCTCGGCACCGTCTGGATCCTGGACGGCCTAGAGGTCACGATCGTCGGCAACGTGGCCGGCCGGATCGCCGAGGACGGCAGCGGACTGGACATCACGTCCGCCCAGATCACCGGCCTGGCCGCGGCCCTCTACGTGGCCGGCGCCTGCTCCGGCGCCCTGTTCTTCGGCTGGCTGACCGACCGGCACGGCCGCAAGAAGCTGTTCATGATCACCCTGGTGGTCTATCTGACGGCGACCGCGCTCACCGCCGTCTCCTTCGAGTCCTGGTGGTTCTTCCTCTTCCGGTTCCTGACCGGCTTCGGCATCGGCGGCGAGTACGCGGCCATCAACTCCGCCATCGACGAGCTGATCCCCTCCCACTACCGGGGCCGGGTCGACCTGATCATCAACGGCAGCTACTGGCTCGGAGCCATCGGCGGCTCCCTGCTGTCCATCGTGATGCTGGACACCGCCGTCTTCCCGAAGGACCTCGGCTGGCGGCTCAGCTTCGGCCTCGGCGTCGTCCTCGGGCTGGTCATCCTCCTGGTGCGGCGGCACGTCCCGGAGAGCCCGCGATGGCAGTTCATCCACGGCCACGGCGAGGCGGCCGACCGGCTCGTCACCTCCGTCGAGCGGGAGATCGAGCGGGAGAAGGGGATCCGGCTGCCGGAGCCCGCCGGTGAGATCACCATCCACCAGCGCAAGAGCATCGGCTTCGGCCTGATCGCCCGGACCGTCTTCGGCCGCTACCCGCGCCGCGCCGTCCTCGGCCTGTCGCTCTTCATCGGCCAGGCGTTCCTGTACAACGCCATCACCTTCGGCTTCGGCACCATCCTCATCACCTTCTTCGACGTGCCGACCGGCCACACCGGCTACTACTTCGCGGTGATCGCCGCCGGGAACTTCATGGGACCGCTGCTGCTCGGCAGGCTCTTCGACACGGTCGGGCGCCGGATCATGATCTCCGGCACCTATCTCCTCTCCGGCCTGCTGCTGTTCGGCACGGCCTGGCTGTTCGACCGCGGCTCCCTGTCGGCGACGACGATGACGGCCTGCTGGTGCGTGGTGCTGTTCTTCGCCTCGGCGGGCGCCTCCAGCGCCTACCTCACGGTCTCCGAGATCTTCCCGATGGAGACCCGCGCCATGGCCATCGCCTTCTTCTACGCCCTCGGCACCGCCGCGGGCGGCATCAGCGGCCCGCTGCTCTTCGCCGACCTCACGGAGTCCGGGGTGGTCGGCGACACCGTGCTGGCGTTCCGGATCGGCGCCGGGCTGATGTGCGCGGCGGGGCTGGTCGCGGCGTTCCTCGCGGTGAACGCGGAGCGCCGGTCGCTGGAGGACATCGCGGAGCCGCTGTCGGCGGCGGGAACGGCGGCGGGGAAGGGGCCGGACGTGGGGCCGGGGTCGGGCGCGAGGTCCGGGTCGGGCGCGGGTCCGGGGTCCGGGCCGGGCGGGAAGGGCTGACCCGGGCGGGTCCTCCCGGCCCGGCCCCGGGCGGACGTACGGTGCGGGGACCGGCACGACAGGACCGCCACGAGGGAGCGCGACGACGATGACCATCCGCAGGATCGTCCCCAACATCGAGGTCGGCGACGGGGAGGGGATGCGCGCGAACGGCGACTTCTACGGCCTGCTGGGCTTCGAGGAGGTCATGGACATGGGCTGGGTGCGCACCCTGGCCTCCCCCTCCGAACCCACCGCGCAGATCAGCTTCTTCACCCGGGAGCGCACCGGGCCCGTCGTCCCCGACCTGAGCGTGGAGGTGGAGGACGTGGACGCGGTGTACGCCCGGATGCGGGCCGCGGGCGCCGAGATCGTCCGCGAGCCGCAGGACGAGGAGTGGGGCGTCCGCCGCTTCTTCGTCCGCGACCCGAACGGCCGCGTGGTGAACGTCCTGACGCACCGGGGGTGACGCGGGGCGGTCCCCGGGCGGCCGGGCACGGAGCGGCGGCCCGGGGCGGCCCGGGGCGGGACGGGGCGGCCCGGGAGGGAGCCGCGCGCCCGGGGCGGGGCGGTGCCTCGGCGGAACGGTGCGTCGGCGGGCGTCGCGTCGGCGGGGCGTCGCGCGGACGGGGGCCCGGCCCCGTACCGGTACGGCCCCGTGCCGGTAGGCCATGGGGCGTGGGTCACTCGTCGCCGCACGGTCCCGCGAGCGCAGGGGGCGCCGGGGGCGCCGTCGTCGGCCGGCGGCTCAGGCGCGGCGGTCGGCGACGGCCCAGGAGGCCAGGGCGACGGCCCCGGCGACCCCGAACACGGCGGGCCATGCGCCGACCTTCTTGGCCAGCGGATGCGATCCGGCGAAGGCGGCGACGTAGCCGGCGGACAGCGCGCCCGCGGCCGGGCCCCCGGCCCGCTCCCGCCACTGCCGCGCGGCGGCGGCCCCGGCGGCGGCCAGCACGACCCCGCCGAGCTGCCGCTTCCCGGTCCAGCGGGCCACGCCGTACCCGCCGACGAGACCACCCGCGGCGACCACCGCGCTGGGAACCCTGGCCATGCCTGCCTCCTGTCCTGCCGACGCCCTGCGTCCGTCACCGCGAGGGTAGACCGCGCGGGCGGGGCCGCTCACGCCGGGCCGGTCCCGGCGGGGCCCGGCGCGCACCACCGGACGGCCCAGCGGCCCCGGCGACCCCGGCGGCTCCGGCGGGAGTGAGACGCAGGTCACCATACGAACAGCGCGCGTACCCGTCACATCGGCGGCCCCGCGTCCGTCGTAGCTGTGTGGACCGGGGCGAGGCCCCCACCCAGCGATTCGACCTGAACGACGGAGGCACCACCATGGAAGCGCGTCTCAACATGTTCGGCAGCCCGCTCGCGGGCAAGTTCCTGCGCCACATCAACTCGGCCGGCAAGATCCTCGGCGACTCGTCCCTGCCGGAGGCGACGCAGGAGCTGGTGAAGATCCGCGCCAGCCAGATCAACGGCTGCGGCTTCTGCCTCGACATGCACACCAAGGACGCCGCGAAGGCGGGCGAGACCTCGCTCCGCCTCAACCTGATCGCGGCCTGGCGGGAGGCGAAGGTCTTCACCGACGCCGAACGCGCCGCCCTCGAACTGACCGAGCAGGGCACCCGCCTCCCCGACGGCGGCCACGTCACGGACGAGGCCTGGGCCGACGCGGCCCGCCACTACGACGAGGAGCAACTCACCGCGCTGGTCGGGCTGATCGCCCTGATCAACACGTACAACCGCCTGAACGTCATCGTCCAGCAGCCGGCCGGCGACTACGAACCGGGCATGTTCGGCTGATCCGTTCCCGACTGTCCCCGGGCCCCCTCGGCAGAGCGCTCCGGCACGGCGCGCGCCTGGGGCAGGGAGGGAGATGCACCCCTCCCTGCCCGGACGGTGGGATCAACTGGCTTGGATGGCTGCTGAATAGGCCCACACGTCGGCTGGCAACTCGTGACGGAGATGCCATTTGATGGCCACCGGCTTGCTACCGGTGTGGTCGACATAGCTTGCCGGGCCGAGGAGCATCCAGGGTTGGGCCTTCTTTATGTCCGTGTTCTTGTACCGCCGCATGAAAAGAAGGACGTGACTGCCGCGCTCTGCGTGCTGCTGGTAGCGCAGTCCAGTGGAAGAATCGGCCGCAGTCGCGTTCTGTGACTCCCAGTGGAAAAGGGAGGGGCTCAGTGCGTAGTCCTTGTAGCGGACCGTGGGAGAGAACTCCCTCTCGTTCTTATCCGAGGTGATGAGAAGGACATCTGTTTGGAACTCTTCGGCCCATCCGACACCCTGGGCGAAACTCTTGGGCATCCTGCCCCCGAGGCGGGCGACTCCGAGAGCAGCCAGGATTTCCGACCGGTTGTACGAGCTGTGGACCTTCATCGGGATGCCGCTGAGGCGACCGGACAAGGGGATCGGAACGTGGTCGGCATGCTGCATGACATGGGCCAGCACTTGGCGAAGCTCGTCTCGAACGGCACGGAGCGGGCGCAATGACGCGAGGCCGTCTTCGTAGCTGGTGAACCCGCCCGCGTCATCCCAGAGGGTGAAGAACAGCATGCGGGCATAGGCCTGGTCGCGGGGGCTCAGTGCATCGTACGGGGGAGCCTGGTCGTCCAGGATGCGGTCATACGCCTGAGCTCGTTCAGGATCATCTACATGCAGGAAGGAGTGGATCCGCTTCAGTAGCGCTGACTCGGCCTCCGGGGTGCTTCCGGTGAGTAGGGAAGCCCGGCGGAGGATCGCCGTCCATGAGTGGTTGCTCCGATAGAGCTCGCTGATATCGCGACGGCTCTCTCGAAGGTAATCCGACAGTCGGGGAGTGCTGTATGCCTTCACCTCCTTCACGAGCGTGTTCACCGTCGCGCCCAGTTGGGTGCGGATGTTGTCGAGGACGAGATCCTTCGCCTTGCCTTCCAGGATGATCTGACACCCGGACGGCAACTGTGGAAAATCCCGCTCCATGTGTTCGACGAGCCGATTACGTGAAAGGTTGGTCAGGGCGCGGAACTGTTCTTCGAAGCGAAATTCGGCTCGGTGCTGTCCAATGAAGTCCAGTACGGTCAGTACTGGCTTCGTCTCCGTACGCCTAAGCCCTCGCCCGAGTTGCTGGAGGAAGATCGTCGCGCTGCTGGTGGGGCGCAGAAGGAGCAGGGTGTCCACGTCAGGGATGTCGAGTCCCTCGTTGAACAGGTCCACCGAGAAGATCACCTGCAGCTTGCCGTCACGGAGATCGGCGAGAGCAGAGGCACGTACATCGGGCGGGGAGTCGCTGTCGAGCGCCACCGCTTGGAAGTTCGCCCTGCGGAAGAAGTCCGCCATGTAGTGGGCATGTGCCTTGGACACACAGAACCCGAGGGCCCGCATGGCGCCGGGATGAGAGATCTTGTCCTGGATCTGCTTGACCACGATGCGGGCACGGGCATCCGTGCCGGTGAACAGGTTACCGAGTTCCTGATCGAGGTAGGCGCCCTTCCGCCAGCTCAGTCTTGTCAGATCCATGCCGTCGGGGATGCCGAAGTAGTGGAACGGGCTGAGCAGCTCGTTCTCCAGGGCTTCCCACAATCGCATTTCGGCGGCGATCCTGCCCTCGAAGTATTCGTCCTGCACATTGCGGCCGTCCATTCGCTCCGGCGTCGCAGTGAGGCCGAGCAGCTCCTTCGGGAGGAAGTGATCGATGATCCTCCGGTAGGTGCTGGCCGTGGAGTGGTGGAACTCATCGATGACGATGATGTCGAAGTGGTCAGGAGCCAACTGCTCCAGCCGTTGGGCATGCAGGGACTGGACACTGGCAAAGACATGGTTCCACTCGCGGGGGTCCGCACCGCCGTGCAGCAGTTCACCGAAGGAGGCGTCGTCCAGAACCTCGCGATAGGTGCGGAGGGACTGCTTGAGGATCTCCTTGCGGTGGGCCACGAAGAGCAGCCGCGGACGGCCTTCGGCCGCGTTTGTGCACAGACTTCGGTAGTCGAGGGCAGCCATCACGGTCTTGCCCGTCCCCGTGGCCGCCACGAGCAGATTGCGGTGCCGGTCGTGGACCTCGCGCTCCACGTTCAACCGCTCCAGCATGTCCCGCTGGTGGGGGAACGGGCGGACGGTCAGGCCGGACAGACTGATCTTCAGATCGCTGGGTGCGGTGGAACTGCCCGCCTGAGCCAATGCGCTGTCGAGGCGCTCGGCATGCTGATCGGGGTCGTACGTCTCGAACGCGCCGTCGTTCCAGTAGGCGTCAAAGGTTGCCTCGAACTTGTCCAACACGGCTGGTGTGGCCACCGAGGAGAGGCGCACATTCCATTCCAGCCCATCGAGGAGCGCTGCCCGAGACAGGTTCGAGCTGCCGACGTACGCGGTGTCGAAGCCCGACCTTCGTCGGAAGAGCCAGGCTTTGGCGTGCAAGCGGGTCGAGCGAATCTCGTAGTTGACCTTCACCGTAGCGCCGAAGTCGCGTACGAGACGGTCGAGGGCGTGGCGATCGGTGGCGCCCATGTACGTGGTGGTGATGACACGGATCGGTACGCCGCGTTCCTTGGCGACGCGCAGCACGTCCTCTAGGACGCGGAGGCCGTACCACTTCACGAAGGCGCACAGCAGATCGATGCGGTCCGCGGTGGCGAGTTCCGCCCTCAGCTCTGTGCCCAGGCTGAGATCCTCGGGCGCGTTGGTGAGCAGCGAGGTCTCAGAGAGCGGGGTCAACGGGCGGAGCGCGTAGGCTCCGGGAGCCTCCTGCTCGGCCAGCGCCAGCAGCTGACGCGGGCCCTCGACAATCGACTCGGTTGTCCCCTGCCCGGGGGCAGTGTCGTGCAGGGAACGCAGTATGCGGTTGGCGAAGGGCACCTGCTGGTCGAGCGGGAGGCTAAGAAGCCGCTCTGTGATCACCTCGGCGATGTGCCGTGCCAGTACATGAGGCGATGACTCCGCGCTCACTTGCGCGTCCACCGCCTTCCATCCCGCGGCTTCGAGACGGTCCAGATCACCGCGCACACCGTCGGTGATCAGCCTCTCGTAGACGCCCGCAATCGGCTGCGCTGTACTTCCCGCCTCGTCCACTTGGCCCCCTTGCCCTACTCATCAATGTGACCCAGTTCTAACAGGAGTCACTGACGCAAGGGGAAGCCCATCCCCCCATGGTGCGGGTGAGTTGATCTGGGAGCGCAACACCACCCCGCATGTCCCCTATGCCGTTCTCCTTCTCTGGCCTCCTCGGCGAGAGGAGTGGCTGGGGCACCCTCACCGTCGAGTGCTGACTGAACTACAACGGACGTCTGCCGGAAGGAGCCTGTCGTGCCCTCCCGCTCGCGACGGGCCTGTAATTGTGGGGGAGTTGCTGCCGCGATCCGCGTAGGTCGGGTCGACCTCGCCCCGGGTGATCGGCCCTGATGCCGAGCCGCCCGGTGGCGGCCTCGACCGGTCCCGTCGGCACCTCGACCGTGCTGGAGGGCGTGATCCTCCGCTGCGCCGGGCACGGCGAACCGGTGCCGCGAGCCGTCCCGCCGGCCATCGCGGCGGGCTCGCGCGGCGCGTCGGTCGGGCCGTCCGGGGCTGGAAGCAGCCTCAGGAGGCTCATCTCCCGTCCGTACGGACCGAGTTCGGGTACCGTGCGGTCGGCGGGTTCCCGGCGCCCGGTGCGGCCGGGACGCGCTGCGGCGCGGCGTCGGACACATCCCGCAGGAGGCGCATCCGCACGATCGCGCGGTCCCGGTGAACCTGGCCTCCGACAGGACCTGCCGCCGGAGCAGTGCGGGAGCACCGCACCGGGGTGGATGTCCTCGGCTTCCTCGACGGCCTGCCCACGGGACCGCACATCCCGGCCGGCCGAGGAAAGGAACGGTGATGAAGTACTCCCTCCTGCTGCCCATCGGCGCCACCCGGCCCGAGCAGGCCGTCCCCTTCGCCAACCTGGTGCAGTGGACGGCCGCCGAACGGCTGTGGCTGGGGCAGGGCATGGTGCTGGAGTCGCAGCACCTCGTGAGCTGGCTCTCCGGGCTGGGCATCCGGGTGCCCATCGGATTCGGCGTCTCGCTGATGCCGTTCCGGTCGCCCTACCACGCCGCGGTCGAGGCGCGTTCCGTCGCGCTCACCACCGGGTTTCCGGTGGTCGCCGGGTTCGGCCCCGGCGCGGTCGCGCTCCAGCGGGGCCTGCTCGGACGGCCCTACACGAGCCAGATCGGCGCCGCCAAGGAGTACGTACGGATCGTGCGGGAGCTGCTGGCCGGCCGTACCGCGGAGGCGGAGCGCGGGCACTTCACCGTCTCGGCGACCCTCGTCCCGGCCCTGGCACCGCCCGTCTCGGTCGGGCTCGGGGTGCTGCGCGAGCGGATGGCGGTCGCGGCGGGGGAGGTCGCCGACGCGGCCGTCACCTGGATGGCGGGCGCGCGGTACCTCGCGGACACGCTGGTCCCGGCGATGCGCGGCGCTGATCGTCGTGGCCCCGGCGCCCCGCTGCGGGTGAGCGCCATCGTGCCCTTCGCCCTGGCGGCACCCGGCCGCGACCCGGTCGCCCTCGCGTCGGCCGCGTGCGGTGCGCACATGCGACTGCCGCACTACCGGGACACGTTGCGCCGGGCCGGCGTCGTCGTGCGGGGCGAGGCGGGCGAGGACGCGCGGGCGCTGGTCGACGCCGGGGTGTTCCTGTACGGGAGCGCCGACGAGATCCACGGCGCGCTGGGGGAGTTCGCGGCGGCCGGGGTGGACGAGGTGGTGCTGAACGCCACGGGGGTGGCCCTGGCCCACGGTCCCAGGGCGGCGGCCGACGACCTGCTGGAGATGCTGCGGGGCGTCGCCCCCGGGGCGGAGCCGGGGGCGGTGGGCCGGAGTGACGGCGGGCCGGGGTGACGGCGTCCGGCCCCCGGCGGGCACGGGCGGCCGCGCGTCGGCGGCGCACACCGGGGCCGGTGACGCCCGGGGCACGGGCGCCCGTGCTCGCGGGACACGCGGCGACGATCCGCAGGGGGGCGTCCCGGTCCCCGGCGGGGGTCATCGCCCGCACTGCCGCCACCTGGGGCGGCAGCTCGGCACCGGGTCCCCCTCGGGCACCCGCGCGCTCCGCTCGGCGGCGGTCGTCACCCGGTCGCGTCGCCGGTGGAGCAGTGGGCCGCGATCGGCACGCCCACTGCTGCTAGCGGCACCGGCGGCACCTACTGCCGCTGCCGGTGATCCGGCTCCGCGCTCACACTCTCGGTTCGGTGTACCGACTTCGCGTTCACGGCCTCGATCCGATCGGGCGAACGCTCCGTCCGACCGGTACACAGGTGGTGAAGGGGTCCTGACGGGCCTCAGGGCGGGCGCAGTTGAGACCCGGAGGTGCGCGCGCCGAACCATTCGGGCGGGCGGCAGCTCGTGGCGAACGCCCCCTGCCGGAGCGCCGTCCCGCCTCCGGCTCGGCCACCGCCGTGTGCGTCCCGCCTCCGGCTCGTCCACCGCCGTGTGCGTCCCGCCTCCGGCTCGGCCACTGCCGCGTGCGCCCCGCCCCGCGGCGGCCTCCGGCCGCGCCGCGTGTGCCGGGTGAAGTCGGCCGGGCCCGCCTCGCCCCCTGGCGCGCGGCGCGCAGCCCCCGGTCGCGCCGCGGAAGGTGCGCGGCCGGTCGCCGAGCCCGAGGAGCGTGCGGTCGGGGTCGCGGCGGAGTCCGGTCGGGCGGCTGCGGATACCGGCGGCGGCCGAACCGGGGGCTCGTCCAGGCGCCAAGGGCGTTGCGGGAGGCCGCGACGCCCCTGGTCGGGAAGGGCGTCGCGGCCGCCGGGCCGGTCAGCCCGCTTCGGCCGCCCGGGCGCCGGGCCCGTGGCACTCCGCGTAGGGGCGCCCCGAACCGCACCAGCACTCCGCCCCCCGCTCCGGCGGCCACGCGGTCGCCCGGCCCCGGGCCGCCAGGGTGGTGGCGTACTGGGGGAGCAGGGAGGCGTCGGACGGGGAGGCGGCCTCGGAGGCGGCGAAGGCCTCGTAGGAGGGGACTGTGCCGTGGACGACGCCCAGGTTCGGGGTGCCGGACGCGGCGAGCTCGCGCAACGCGTCCTCCACGGTGGCGGAGTGCTCCGCGGGCGAGGGGTACTCGGCGGCCAACGCCGGGTGGGAGTCGAGCAGTTCGGCCAGTTCGTCGGCCGGCCAGTGCAGCACGGCGACCGGGAAGGGACGCGAGAGCGCCTCGCGGTGGGCGCCCAGTTCGGCGCGGAGCAGGGAGATCTCCGCCTCCAGGTCGGCCGGGTCGTCCGAGCCCAGCGACCACACCCGGCCCGGATCGTGCAGTTCGTCCAGGGTGACCGGCATCGAGTGCAGGGTGTCCGCCAGACGGTCCCAGTCGTCGTGCGGCGCGCCCAGCATCCGCCGCACCCGGTGCCGCCCGTAGAGCAACGGGTGAGTGGCGTAAGGGGGTTCGGTCACGCCGGTCAGCAGCAGGCGGGCGCCCTCGGTGAACGTCTCCTGCGCCGCCTCCAGTTCGTCGTGCGCCTCCAGGGCCTCGGCGGCGATCACCCACGGTGCCGGATCGCGGGGGGCCGCCGTGCGCACGCCGTCGATGATCGCGCGGGCCTCCGCCTCGTGGCCGTACTCCCACAGGTTGGACGCCTTGAGCGCGCGGACCAGGGCCGGGCCGTCGAGGCCGGCGGGGGAGGAGAGCAGACGGTCGTAGAGCGTGGTCGCGGCGGCCCGGTCGCCGGACAGCTCCAGATGGGCCGCTGCGCGCAGCAGCAGCGCCTCGGCGTCCTCCGGGTAGAGCCCGGCGGTCCGTTCCAGGCGGGCCGCTTCGGCGGAGTGGTCGACGTTCTCGGCAGGCGTGTCGGGGCGCATGGGTGACACGGTACTGCGGCCGGATGACGGGAGAGGGGCGCCGGCCGCCGCGACGGGTGAACCGGACGGGACGGTCCCGGGACCCCGGTCCGCCCGGGGCGGGTCCGGACACCGGTCCTGGTGGCGGTGTCGCCCGGTGGGTTCGGCCACTGGCTCCGGCTCCGCTCCCGCCCCGTGGCTTCAGCTTCTCGTTCTGGTCCCGGTCCCGACCGGTGGGTCCGGTCCCCGGCCCTGGTCCCGGTGTCGCCCGGTGGGTTCGTCCTCTTCCCCTCCCTTTCCCCGTTCCATTCCCCGTGCCCGCTCGGGGTCCCATCGGTGCGGGTTCGGACTCCGGGCTCGCGGGTGGGTCGGGGTCCCGTTCCCGATCCGCCGGTGCGAGTGCCGACCCGGCCCCGGCTGCGCCGGTCGCGCCTCCGGTCCACCGCGCGGGGAGCGGAGGGCGGCTTCCCCTCCCGTGCCGCGAGCTGCCGTCCTCCCCGGGACGTCCCGGGGAGGGGCGGACGCCCGCCGGGTCCGGCCGCGGGCCCGGGAGCCCCGGGGGCGCCGGCACCCGCCGCCCTGGGGCCGCGGGGCCCGCCGGGGTATAAAGGGCGGACGCGTTCCTGAGCGGGCGAGCGGAGGGAGGGGTGCCGATGGGTTCCGGGAGAACCGGCCGGGCCGCCGTCCCGCGCCCCCTGCTCGTCCTGCTGCTCGTGCTGCTCCCCGCCGCCCTCGTCGAGGCCGGCGGCCTCTCCGCCGGGCTCGCGCTCGCCGTGACCGCCACCGCCGCGGCCGGGGCGGCGCTCGCCGTCTGCGCGGTCATCACCGCCCGCTGCGCGCCCGCCGTGCCGCCCACCCGGGTCCGCACCGCGATCCGCGACCGCGATCTGCGCACCGCCTTCCTGCCGCAGCGCGACCCCGATGCCCCCGGCCGCCGCAGGCCCAGGGCACCGGGCGCGGCCCTCCCGGCGACCGCCGCGTAGGGCACCCCCGGACCGTCTCCGAGGCCCCGCGCGGGCCGCGTCGTCATGCCGCATTCCCACCGCCCGGCACGACGAGACCCCCGGAGGGCTCCGTACCCATGTCCCCGTCCGCACCCCTGGCCGCCTTCGCCGCCCTGGTCGAGCACCTCGCCGACCTGCTCCAGCCCCTGTTCGGCGCGTCCGCCGCGGCCGCCGCCGTCGTCCTGTTCACCGCGCTCGTACGGCTCCTCGTCCACCCCCTGTCCCGGGCCGCCGCGCGCGGCCAGAAGGCGCGTGCCGCGCTCCAGCCGAGGATCGCGGAGCTGCGCCGACGACACGGCCGCGATCCCGAGCGTTTCCAGCGGGCCCTGCTGGAGCTGCACGCCGCGGAGAAGGTGTCGCCGCTCTCCGGCTGCCTGCCCGGCCTGTGCCAACTGCCCGCCTTCTTCCTCCTCTACCAGGTGTTCTCCCGCTCCTCGATCGGCGGGGAGGCCAACGCCCTCCTCTCCCACCGGCTGTTCGCCGCTCCGCTCGGCGGCCGGTGGGCCGACGCCCTCGCCGACGGCGGCCCCGCGGGCGGCGCCGGACTCGTCCACGCCGGGCTCCTCGCCGTGGTCGCGGTCGTCGCCCTGGCGGGCTACCGGCTGACCCGGCGGACGATGGACCGGCAGCCGCCGGTGCCCGCCGCGGCCGGGGACGGGGAGCGCGTGCCCGGACTGGCCGCCGTCGGCCGGATCATGCCCTTCATGTCCTTCTTCACGCTGGTCACCGTGGCCGTCGTGCCGCTGGCCGCCGGGCTGTACCTCGCCACCAGCGCGGCCTGGAGCACCGTCGAACGGGCCGTGCTGTACGGCTGACCGCCGCCGCCCGCCCGGCCCGGGTGGTCCGGAGGATGAACGGTTGTTGCGGACCGGGCCCCGCCGCTGGACGATCACACCGTCCTCCCGGGGCCCCGGCCGTGTCCGGGCGCCCGTCGTCGGGCGGGCGCCCGCGAGCGAGGGAGTTGTGGACATGAGGCTGCTGCGAGTCGGCGCGGCGGGGGCGGAACGGCCGGCCCTGCTCGACGCGGAGGGAACCCTGCGGGACCTCTCGCATCTGGTGCCGGACATCGACGGCGCGCTGCTCGCCGACGAGGAGGCCCTCGCCCGGGTCCGGGCCGCCGGGGAGGACGGCACGCTGCCCGTCCTGGACCCGGCCGGGCTGCGCGTCGGACCGCCGCTCGGCTCCATCGGCAAGATCGTGTGCATCGGCCTGAACTACCACGACCACGCCCGGGAGATCAGTGCCGCGCCGCCCGCCGAGCCGGTCGTCTTCCTGAAGACCCCGGACACCGTGGTCGGGCCCGAGGACACCGTGCTGGTGCCGCGCGGCTCCACCCACACCGACTGGGAGGTGGAGCTGGCCGTGGTCATCGGGCGCACGGCCCGCTATCTGGAGACCGCCGAGGAGGGCCTCGCCCACGTCGCCGGGTACGCCGTCGCGCACGACGTCTCCGAGCGGGAGTACCAGCTGGAGCGCGGCGGCTCCTGGGACAAGGGCAAGAACTGCGAGACCTTCAACCCGCTGGGCCCCTGGCTGGTCACCGCCGACGAGGTCCCCGACCCGCAGGCGCTGTCGCTGCGGCTGTGGGTCAACGGGGAGCTGATGCAGGACGGCACCACGGCCGCGCAGATCTTCCCGGTGGGGGAGGTCGTGCGGTACCTGAGCCACTTCATGGTGCTGCGCCCCGGCGACGTCATCAACACCGGGACACCGGCGGGGGTGGCCAAGGGACGGCCCGCCCCGCAGCCGTACCTGCGGGCCGGGGACGTGGTGGAGCTGGAGGTCACCGGACTGGGCCGCCAGCGCCAGGAGCTGAAGGACGCCTGACCCGGCCGCCGGCTGCCGGGCGGCCCGGTACCGGGGAGCGTGTGGCGCCCGGTGTGGGCGTGCGGCGGACGGCCCGCGGTGGACGGGTACGGGGTGACCGGCGCCGTCGCCCGGATACCGCACCGGGTCGCGTGGACACCCGCCGGTCGGCAACCTGCGGCGGACGGCCCCCGGGGGGGGTACGGGGTCGCCCCGGCGCCGTCGCCCGGATACCGCACCGGGTCGCGCGTGGGTGCCCGCCGGTCGGCAACCGTGCCCTGGGCCCGTCCAGGCTCCGGTACCGGCACGCCGTACCGCCCCGGCCGCGCGTCCGGTGCCGGCACCCGGTTCCGCGTCCGGCCCCGCGCCCGTCGCAGGCACCCGCTGAGGGTCCCGGCGCTCCTGCCGTGTCATCCGGCCCGGTCACGCGCCACCCACCCCGGCCGCAGCACCACCTTGGCCGCAGCGCCACCCCGGCCCCAGCACCACCCTGGCCCCGGCATCCGCCCGCCCCGGCCCCGGCATCCGCCCCATGCCCGTGACGCTCCGCCCGACGCCTGGGGCGGGCACGGGCGCAGCGGCGTCCGGCGACGCCACCGCTCCCGGCCGCACGGGGAACGCGCGGCGGGCACGCCGTTCACAGCGCCGGGCGGAGCATACGCAGCGCCCCGCCCGTTCCCGCGCGGCGCGCACGGTCCGCGCCCCCGACGGGCCGAACGGATGCGGGCCGTCCGCGTGACAACCGCCCGGTCCGGGAATGTCGCACCCCTTCCGCGCGGCCCGGCGGCGAAGCCTGGGAGCCATGCATTCCATCAGAAGACGCGTGGCCGCGCTGCGCCCCAGGCTGGGGCGGACCGGACTGGCGTGCGCACTCGTGGCAGGGCTCGCCCCCGCCCTGGTCCTCGGGGTGGGGGTCGCACCGGCCCAGGCCGCCCCGCTGCCGGGCGGGCTCGGGCCCTGCGTCCCGGGAGACTGCCCGGATCCCTTCCCGGGCATCAACAACGGCCCGTTCGCCGGCCGGGACAACGGCATCAACATCTTCGTCGGCGACGACTTCCTCGTGCGGGGCCGGGCCGCCGAGGCCGAGGGCCGGGTCGTCGTCCTCGACGACTTCGACATGGACAAGGACACCGCCGGCAGCTCCATCTACAACATCGGCATCGTCGGCGTCGGCTCGCGCGTGCCCCCGCCCGAAGGCGCGGACTTCCTCACCACCGGCGGCGACATCACCATCGCCGCCGGCCAGCGGCTGATCGCGGAGGGCGGGGTCGTCCGCTACGCCGGAACGCTGACCGGCACGGTCGACGGCGAGCTGGTCCAGGACCCGAACGCCGCGCAGCCCTACATCCCGCTGCGCGGACAGCTCACCGCCGCCAGCCAGTGCTACGCCAGGGTCGACGGAGCGCCCCGCCCGGCCACCGGCACGGCGGTGAACCAGGGGTTCCAGACGCTGTTCACGGGTGACGGCACCTCCGCCATCCAGGTGTTCAACGTGGACTTCGACCTCACCGGCCCCGGCGGCGGCCAGCAGGGCCTCGCCTTCGAGGACATCCCCGCCAACGCGACGATCCTGGTCAACATCGTCGGCGCCAACCGGGTCATCAACACCTACAGCGGCGGTCTGGACGACGCCACCGACCCGATCAACGCCTACCGCGAGCGTCTGCTGTGGAACTTCCCGGACGCCACCACGGTCGACCTCGTCGGCTCGGGCCAGTTCCAGGGCAGCGTCCTGGTGGGCCAGCCGGAGTCGATGACCACGGTGTCCCTGCCGGGGGTCAACGGACGCTTCCTCACCAGCGGTTCGCTCACCCACACCAGCGCCCAGACGGGCGTGGAGTTCCACGCGTACCCCTTCGACGGCGATCTGCCGGACTGCGGCGAGCCGCAGCCGGTGACCGGCGAGGTGCGGGTGGAGAAGACCGACGCGGAGACCGGCGACCCGCTGGCGGGCGCGGAGTTCGAGCTGTGGGAGGAGACCAACGGTGTTCCCGGTCTCCAGACCACCGGTGCCGCCCCGGACACCCAGGTCGGTGACACCTGCACCACGGGCGACAACGGTCTGTGCACGCGGACGGTGGAGACCGGTACGTACTACTGGCTGGAGACGGCGGCCCCGGACGGCTACGAGCTGCCGGACCCGAACGTCTTCGGCCCGCTGGTGCTGACCGAGGCCAACGCCCCCGACGGCGTCCAGGTCTCGGCCGAGAACACGCCGTCCGGTCCGTTCACCCGGACCGGCGAGGTGCGGGTGGAGAAGACCGACGCCGACACCGGCGACCCGCTGGCGGGCGCCAAGTTCGAGCTGTGGGAGGAGACCAACGAGGTTCCCGGTCTCCAGACCACCGGTGCCGCCCCCGACACCCAGACCGGGGACGTGTGCACCACCGATGCGGACGGTCTGTGCACGCGGACCGTGGAGATCGGTACGTACTACTGGCTGGAGACGGCGGCCCCGGACGGCTACGAGCTGCCGGACCCGAACGTCTTCGGCCCGCTGGTACTAACCGAGGCCAACGCCCCCGACGGCGTCCAGGTCGAGGCGGCCAACACCGCGAGCGGTGAACCCCAGCCGGTCACCGGCGAGGTGCGGGTCGAGAAGGTCGACGCCAACACCGGAAACCCGCTGGAGGGCGCGGAGTTCGAGCTGTGGGAGGAGACCAACGGCGTGGCCGGTCTCCAGACCACCGGCGCCGACCCCGACACCCAGGTCGGCGGTTCCTGTGTCACCGGCACCGGCGGCGCGTGCTCCCGGACGGTCGAACCGGGCACGTTCTACTGGCTGGAGACGGCCGCTCCGGACGGCTACGAGCTGCCGGATCCGAACGTCTTCGGTCCGCTGGTGCTGACCGGGGCCAACGCCGAGCAGGGCGTCGAGGTCCAGGCGGAGAACACCCCGGTCACGGTGCCGGTCTCCGGTGAGGTGCGGGTCCACAAGACCGACGCCGACACCGGGAACCCGCTGGAGGGCGCCGAGTTCGAGCTGTGGGAGGAGACCAACGGCGTGGCCGGTCTCCAGACCGACGGCGACAACCCCGACACCCAGGTCGGCGACACCTGCACCACGGGTGCCGACGGCCTCTGCACACGCACCGTCAACACCGGTACGTACTACTGGCTGGAGACGGCGGCCCCGGACGGCTACGAGCTGCCGGACCCGAACGTCTTCGGCCCGCTGGTGCTGACCGGGGCCAACGCCGACGAGGGCGTCCAGGCCGAGGCGGAGAACACCCCGGTCAACGTGCCGGTCACCGGTGAGGTGCGGGTCGAGAAGACCGACGCCGACACCGGGAACCCGCTGGCGGGTGCCAAGTTCGAGCTGTGGGAGGAGACCAACGGTGTTCCCGGTCTCCAGACCGACGGCGGCAACCCCGACACCCAGGTCGGCGACGTCTGCACCACGACCGCCGACGGCCTCTGCGTGCGGACGGTCGACCCCGGTACGTACTACTGGCTGGAGACGGCGGCCCCGGACGGCTACGAGCTGCCGGACCCGAACGTCTTCGGCCCGCTGGTGCTGACCGAGGAGAACGCGTCGGACGGCGTCCAGGTCGGGGCCGAGAACACCCCGAGCGGCGAGCCGCAGCCGGTGACCGGTGAGGTCCGCGTCGACAAGACCGACGCCACGACCGGTGCACCGCTGGCCGACGCGGTCTTCGAGCTGTGGGAGGAGACCAACGGCGTTCCCGGTCTCCAGACCACCGGCGCCGACCCGGACACCCGGGTCGGAGGCACCTGTGTCACCGGCGCCGCGGGCGTGTGTGCGCGGACGGTGGACACCGGTACGTACTACTGGCGGGAGACGGCGGCGCCGGACGGCTACGAGCTGCCGGCCCCGAACGTCTTCGGCCCGCTGGTGCTGACGGAGGACAACGCCGAGCAGGGCGTCACCGTCGAGGCCGAGAACACGCCGAGCGAGCAGCCCGGCGAGGAGGGGTCCATCACGGTGGAGAAGACCGACGCCAAGAACGGCGAGCCGCTGGCCGGCGCGGTCTTCGAGCTGTGGGAGGAGACCAACGGGGTCCCCGGTCTCCAGACCACCGGTTCCGACCCGGACACCCGGATCGGGCGGTCCTGCACCACCGACGAGCGGGGCACCTGTGCCTTCGACGACCTCGCGCTCGGTGAGTACTACGTGCTGGAGACCGCCGTGCCCGAGGGCTACCGGCCCCCGGCCGACCCGGTCACCGGCCCGCTGGAGCTGACCGAGGACAACGCCGAGCAGGGCATCACCGTCCGGCTCAGCAACAAGCGCGGTGAGCACGGCGGGGGCGGCTACGGCGACTCCGGCAAGGACGGCTACGGCGAGTCCGGCAAGGACGGCTACGGCGACTCGGGCAAGGACGGCTACGGCGAGTCCGGCAAGGGTGGTTACGGCGAGTCCGAGAAGGACGGCCACGGCCGGCCCGGAAAGGGCTACGGGGCCGAGTAGCGGCAGTACGGCACCGACACCCGGCACCGCCGGGGAGCGCCGGCCACGGGGCACCCGCCCCGCGGCCGGCGCTCGCGTTCCGGGAGGGCCCGGAGCCGGGCGCGCACCGCGACGGGGAACACCGGCTCCGGGGCGCGGCGACGGCCGGACGCGCACCGTGCCCGACCTCCGGCGCCCCGCGTACGGCGCCCCGCGTACGGTGTCCCCGGAGCCCGGAGCCCGGAGCCCGGAGCCCGGAGCCCGGAGCCCGGAGCCGCCTCAGCCGAGGAGCGCGGCGGCCAGCCTCCGCCAGCCCTCCCGGGGCAGTCCCGCCGCCCCGTCCTCCTCCACCAGCTGCACGGCGACATGGTCCGCGCCGGCCGCGTGGAAGACGGCCACCCGCTCGCGGACCGCCCGTTCGTCGCCCCACGCGAAGACCGCGTCGATCAGGCGGTCGCTGCCGCCCCCGTCCAGGTCGTCCTCGGTGAAGCCCAGCCGCAGGAAGTTGCGCGTGTAGTTGGGGAGTTCCAGGTACCGGGCGAGGGCCGCGCGGGCGGTGGCCCGGGCCCGGCCCGGATCGGTCTCCAGCACGGCCTTCAGCTCCGGCGCCAGCAGCGGGCCCGCGCCCAGGATCCCCCGGGCCTCGGCGGTGTGCTCCGGCGTCACCAGATACGGGATCGCGCCCGTCGCCCGGTCCCGGGCCAGCTCCAGCATCCTCGGCCCCAGCGCGGCCAGCACCCGGCGCTCCGCCGGGACACCCTCGCGGTCCAGCGCGTCGAGATGGCCGGTCATCGTGGCGTACGGGCGGCCGTAGCCCGCCACCCGGGGGCCGTGGCTCACCCCGAGGCCCAGCAGGAAGCGGCCGGGGTGGGTGGCCTCCAGCCCGGCGAAGTCGGCCGCCGCCGCGGGCGCCGGGTGCTCCCAGACGCTCTGGATGCTGGTGCCGACGGTGATCCGTCCGGTCGCCGCCAGCAGCGGGGCGGCGTGCCCGGCCGAGCTGTTGCCGCCGAGCCAGAGCGCGCCGAACCCCAGCTCCTCCAACTCGGCGGCGGCCTCGGCCCGTTCCCCGGCGGAGGCGGGGCCGTCGGGGCGGAGCAGCGTGGTCCACACGCCGTACCGTCCGATCGCGCTCTTCGTGGCTGCCGTCGCGTCGTTCATCGTCGCCGTCCCTCCGGTGGGTGTCGTGCCGTGCCCGTCAGCGGGTGGCAACCGTCGGGAGCGGACGAGGATTCCCGCTCCCACCCGAACGGGTCACCGCCCGGGGAGGTGAGGCTCGGGTTCCTCCAACACCCTTCGGTGGTAAGTCGGTTGCGGGCCGCCGCCCCGGCGTCCGCCGCGGTGAGCCGGGGGACGAGCCGCCGTGCGAGGGCTGGTGGGGACGCCGACGCGGCGCACCTCGCCCCGGCGCCGGTCGCCCGTCCAGTAGGACGCCGACCCGTCCCGCTCCGCGGCGCGGCGCTCGCGGGCGATCCGGGCACCGTGGGGCGGGGGCGGGCCGGACAGGGCCTCGCGCGGGGGCCGTTGCCCGGCCCTTCGGCCACCCCGTCCGCCCGCCCGACGCCGGCCCGCGCGCTTCCGGCGATGTCCCGGCCCGGCTCCCCGGATCTCGCCCCGGGCCCTTGTCCTCTCTTCGGCGCCCTCCCCGCCGGGCCCCGGCGCAGGCTCCCGGCGCACCGTCCCGCTGCGGCCCGCTTCGGCCCGGTCCCCGGCCGGTGTCCCGGTCCCGGGGCGTCAGCGCGCTGTCGTCCCGTCCGGGGCCGACTCGTGTGCTCGGCCCCGCTCGGGCGGGGGTTCCGGGCGCCGTTCGAGCGGGGCCGTGCCTTCGGTGTCCCGTCCGTCCGGCGCCGGCCCGCGCGTTCGGCCTCCGCCCGCTCGCCCGGCGCTGGTCCGTGCTTTGGGTTCCCGCTTCGCGTGGCCCCGGATCGCGCCTGCTCGGCCGTGCCCGCTTTCTCCGGGCCTCGCCCCGGGGCCACGCCTTCGGCGCCGCGCCCATCCGCCTCGTGTGCGGGGCCCGCTCCGGCCCCGGGTCTCCGTGCGTCGCTGTCCCGGAAGCGGTCCCGGAGGCGGTCCCGCGGTCTCCCGGCCCGCCCCTCCCGCGCGCCGGGTCCCGGCGCAACACGGGTGCGCCGAACGTGGGGTGGGGCGGGGCCGTTGGAGGGGCCTGCCCCGAACGGCGGTCCCGCCGGTCGCGGTCCCAAGAGATGCTCATGGTCCTATGCGACTGTTCACGTCCCCGTCCCCCCGCCGGTCCGCGGCATCCCTCCGCCGGCCGACGGCAGCCGCCCTCCTCGCCGCCCTCGCCACCGCCTCCGTCGCCGCGGGCACGGCCGGCCACGCCGCCGCCGCTCCCCGCACCCGGGCCCCCGCCGATCCGGCCCCCCTCGCCCCGCTGCCCGCCTGCGCCGCCGCCGGGGACCGCGGTTTCCCCCTCACCGCCCGGCTGCGCGGCGGGCCGGACGGCTACCGGCCCGGTGCCGGACCCGCCGTCTGGTACCTGGACCTCACCAACACCACCTCCCGCTCCTGCGACGGCGTCCACCCCGTGCTGGTGCTCGTCGACGAGCGGCGGGTGCTGACCCCGTCCCAGCCCCGGCTGGAGTTCCACGACGGGGCCCACGCGTACCCCGTGGCCTTCCGCGCCACCGACCGGGACGAGCTGATCGGCCCCTTCGACGGCGAGGGCCCCGGCTCCGCCGGGGACGGCGGGTCCTCCGGGGGCGGACGGGCCGACGCAGCCTTCCCCGGCTTCACCGTCCCGTCCGGCCGGACCGTCACCGTGAAGCTGCGGCTCGCCCTCGCCCCCGGCACCCTCCCCAACGAGGTCACCGCGACCGCGGCCGTCGTCCAGCGGCGCGGCGACGACGGAGAGTGGATCGGCCGCTCCAACGACTACCGCTTCCGCGTCGAGGGCACGGAGGCCGCCGCCCGGGACGGCGACCCGATCGCCCCCTCCGTCGCCTCAACGCCGGACTTCCCGGGCGCCGGGCTCCCCTTCGCGGACGAACTCGCCAGCACCGGAACGCGCCGCGCGGGTGCGGCCCTGGCCGCCGGTGCCCTCCTGGTCGCGGCGGGTGCCGCGGCCGTCCTGCTCGCCCGCCGCCGCTGACTCCGGCACCCTCGCCCCGGATTGCCGCCGCACCGGCCGCCGGCGGCCGCCGACGGTCCCGGTCCCGTCGGCGGCCGTCCTCCCGGCACCCGTCGGCCGGGGCGGCGCCCCGAGGAACGCCCCCGGGCCCGGCTCCGGCCGAGGACGCCGTCCACGCGGGCCGTCCGCGAGGAGACCGCCGCACGACTCCGCCACCGCGGAGCGCCGGCCACCCCGCTGGGGTGGACACCACGGACCGCCGCCCGCTCCCGCGCCGGGCGAGCCTCGCACGAAGCCCGCCCCCGCCCCCCGGCCTTCTGCACCTGAACCTCGGGCACCGCCCCGCCGCCTCCGGCCCCGGCCCGGCATCCGCACGCCCCGCCGACGGACCCCGCCGCCCGACCGCCCCGACGGCCGGACCGGCCGCCGTCCCCGTCCGTCCGAGTCCGTCCGCGTCCGCAGCGCCCCGCCATCTGCCGGTCACCCCCGCGTCGTCCCGTGTGCGCGGAAGGCTCACAGGACCCGCACCGTTCCCTCAAGATCCGGCTCTGTCTAGGCTGGGGCGCAGGCAGGACCGCGTACGGCAGGAGATCCCGCACATGGCAGACCGCAAGCCCATCGAGTCATGGCTCACCGACATGGACGGGGTGCTCATCCACGAGGGCGTCCCGATCCCCGGCGCCGACGCCTTCATCAAGAGGCTCCGCGAGTCCGGCAAGCCGTTCCTCGTGCTCACCAACAACTCGATCTACACCCCGCGCGATCTGCACGCCCGGCTGCGCCGCATGGGCCTGGAGGTGCCGGTCGAGGCCATCTGGACCTCGGCGCTGGCCACCGCCAAGTTCCTCGACGACCAGCGGCCCGGCGGCTCGGCGTACGTCATCGGCGAGGCCGGTCTCACCACCGCGCTGCACGACATCGGGTACATCCTCACCGACCACGACCCCGACTACGTGGTGCTCGGCGAGACCCGCACCTACTCCTTCGAGGCCATGACCAAGGCGGTGCGGCTGATCAACGGCGGCGCCCGGTTCATCTGCACCAACCCGGACGAGACCGGCCCCTCCACCGAGGGCCCGCTGCCCGCGACCGGCGCGGTGGCCGCGCTGATCACCAAGGCGACCGGCAAGCAGCCGTACTTCGCGGGCAAGCCCAACCCGCTGATGATGCGCACCGGGCTCAACGCCATCGGCGCGCACTCCGAGGCCAGCGCCATGATCGGCGACCGGATGGACACCGACGTGCTGGCCGGCATCGAGGCGGGCATGCAGACCTTCCTCGTGCTCACCGGGCTGACCCGCCCCGAGCAGGTCGAGGACTTCCCCTACCGCCCGTCCCACGTGGTCGACTCCATCGAGGACATCGTCGGCCTCGTCTGACCCCCCGGTCGCGGGCCCCGAAACCCGGGGGCCCGCGACCGCACCCGTTCGGCCCAGCGAAGCCCCCGCACCGGATGCGGCGGCCGGGCGACCGGGGCAGCCTCCAGATGACTGGAGGTACACGATGGGCTCGACGAAGGTCACTCTCTGTGCCGCGGCCGCGCTGGCCGCGCTGCTCACCACCCCCGCGCACGCCGCGGACGGGGTCTCCGTGACCCCCTCCTCCCCGGCACCCGGCGGCGACGTCACGCTCCGCGTGCCCGACTGCACCGAGCGGACGGCCGTCGCGGTGTCGGCGGCGTTCGAATCGGACGTACGGCTCACCCTGACCGCCCGGGACGGCGTGCTGACCGGCTCCAGCCGGGTCCGCACCTCGGTGTCGGCCGGTGTCTACGCCGTCCGCGTCACCTGCGGCGACCGCGCCCGCCAGGGCACCCTCACCGTCACCGAACCGCGGCACCGGCCGACCGGCCCCGCCGCGCCCGCCACCCCCGTCGCCCCCGTCGACGCGGGCGGCGGCGGCACCGCCGGGCTGGCCGCCGCGGGCGCCGGTGACGGTGCACGCGCCGACGGCCCCGGCACGCCCCACACCGTGACCGGCCTGGCCCTCGGCGGCCTCGCCGCGCTCGCCGTCGCCCTGCGCGGACTGCGCGGCCGCCGCCGCGGGACGCGCTGACCGTGCCCGGCCCCCGCCCCCCGGCGGCCCCCGCGCCGGACGGACCGGCCGCCGCCGCACCGGGCACCCCGGGAACCGCCCCGGCCCGCTCCGGCCGGGTGGTGACCGGTGTCGCCTGGGTGGTGCTGCTGCTCGGGCTCTGGCTGTGGGGCCGGGACGGCGCCGGGCTCCCCGGCGGCCCGTTCCGCCCCGCCACCGGCGACATGGCGGCGGCCGGACGGCCCCCCGGCGTCGCCCTGCCCCCGGCCCGCGCGCCGCTCGGCGACGCGGTGCCGCAGCGGCTGGAGATCCCCGGTCTCGACGTCCGGGCCCCCGTGATGGCGCGCGGCCTGAACACCGCGGGCGCCGTCGAACCCCCGCCGTTCGACCTGCCCGGCACCGTCGGCTGGTACTCCCCGGGCGTCACCCCGGGGGAGGCGGGCACCGCGCTGATGGTGGGCCACGTGGACACCGAGACCCGGCCCGCCGTCTTCTACCGGGTCTCCTCCTTGGAACCCGGTGACACGATCCGCGTGGTCCGCGGTGACGCCGGGGTCGCCGAGTTCACCGTCGACGACGTCCGCGTCCTGGACCGCGAGGGCTTCGACGCCCGCCAGGCGTACGGTCCCCGCGCCGAGGGCCGCGCCGAACTGCGGCTGATCACCTGCGGCGGCACCTACGACCGCACCGCCCGCGCCTACACCGCCAACGTCGTCGTCTCCGCCTACCTCACCGCCGCCGATCCCGCGCCGCCGCCCGGCAGGGGTGTATGAGATGTTTCAGTGTGGTGAAGGTGACGTTGGACAGCCAGTTGCGCCGCAGCGGGGACCAGATCTCTTCCACGCGTTAATATTTCGTGCGAGGAAGGAAAACAGTAGAGCATGAGATGTCCCAATGCCGAACCCACCGGAAACGGGTGGAATCGCGTATTCCTCCGCCACCCGGGAACCAAGTAATCTCCAGCCTCGGGCAATCAGCCAGCGATTCGGGGTACTCCACCTTTGCGGCCGACGTTGAAAGCGATACGATACACGTCGGGAAGATCAATTCGGTCGTCACGCCGACGACGCATCACACCGAGGGCAATCAACTCTTCAATGAGGCCCCCGGGGTCGTCTGGGTGCCGAGGGCCGGTGCGCACTAGGGTGTCCTCGTCCTGAGCTTGGTACCGCTCTGCTTCCTTGCGTAGAGTGTCGGTCAACCTGGCCTCTTCCCAAAGCTCCAGAACCGTCTCCTGATCGATGGGGACCTGTCGGCCAGCTAGGGGATCGACCGCCAAACGTACCCACGGCATGTCTTCGCCAACTTCTCGCACTCGGGTTTCCGAGGCGGTCTGGACGCCTCGGCGGATGCCTTCGTGGTGGATGGCGTACTCGTGGCCTGCATATTTGCCGCGAGTCTCCGAGACAGCCTTGCCCAGCGCGCTGAGGAAGCTACGTGGGCTCACTTGCTCGACTCCGTCCATGAGGTGGTTGGGTAGCCAGGTATATGTATTACCCTTGCGATAATTGGCACCCATATAAGGTCCGGCGATGAGCGCGAACTGCTCGGCTTGGTACTGCTCGTCACCGCTTAGTAGGGCAGGTGGGAGGTGGCGGTGTCCGTCGGCATCGGCACCCCAACCACCGGTTAGGTCACGGAACCGGTTGGAATATTCGCTGTTGTGATTTCCTAGATAATGGAAGAGCAGCCCGTACAAACTGGCGCGAGACCAGGAAAGACTGGCGGCGTTCGCTGTCAACTTTGATGCATCGGGGAAGTGAAGCAAGGCGCCGTCAAACATGTCAGGGCGAATGAATACTTTGAAACGAATGTTGCGGGTCCCGAGGCGCATAGCAAGGGCAAGTTCCAGAATACCGCTGACAAGACGGTCGGCCTGGGCGCGGACCCGGTGGAGGTGTTCCAGTGCGTCAAAGAGAATCAGATGAGTGGTGCCCTGCTCCTGCGCCTGCTGGTCGGCCTGCTGCACCGTACGTTCTGACGCGCCCGGGTTCGCGCGTACCCAGGCAACTCGGTCGCGCCATTCCACGAGCTCTCGTAGTTCAGGCTGGCCAAGTGTCGATAGCAGTACCGTGTACCAAATGTCGTAGGGCCGGATACTGGCCTCCGCGAGTTGACGCAGGACACTCGTGCCCGGATACAGGTCGGGTCTGACGGACGCGCCGTATCCGGCGGAGACGGTGAGCCGGCGCAACCGTTCGATCCCATACTCCTGCGCAGCGACTTGGCGCAGGGTGTCGTCGAGTAGGGAGCGGTACCAGAAGGTCTTACCGACGCCCCGCCCACCGCGTACGACAGTGCTGTCGACATAGAGGGCTGCGCGGTGGCTGTCTGGGGTAAACAAGGTGTGCAGGTCAGGCAAGAGGGTGTCAGCGTCGGTCGCCTCGGGCAGAGTGTCCGAGAGGAGATCGCGGTACTCCTCGGCCCCCAATGCGGTGGTCATCAGGTTCCTTCATTCTGCGGTTCGGCGGTGATCAAGCGGGCGGCGGTCTCAAGGAAGTCACGATACGCGGCCTGGACGAAGGCGCGGTCCTGCCAGCCCGGAGCATTGTCCGCGTCCAGACCAACCAGTCCCGGCTCGAACAGGATAGGAATCGGGTAATGGGGGGCCGAGTCGTCCTCCAGGGAAGGAGAAAAGGCCCCGGGGAAGAGCTCGCCAGTCGCTTCCAAGGGCGCGTCGTCGTCGTACAGCACGTTGAAACATTCCCAGGAGTGCTCGCGGAACGACTGCAGATACGCGCCCATGGGACGTTGCGGAGAGTCCGGAACCATGGACGCGACCATACGTAGCTTCTCACGGATGCGGCGAGCTTGACCGGAAGCGTTCCACGCCCTGAAGAGATCCCCATAGCCGGACCAGGTCTGCTTATTGTCAGTGCCGAACAACAGGGCGAGATCGCAGAGCCGAGAGATGGTGACGGCAGCGATGTCGTGGATCCCGGCCCGGCTGTCCAGCAGCACCACATCGGGGCGGCGGCCGCTCTCGCTGCCCTGCGCAACGGCTGTCTCACAGGCCCAGACGGCGGACTCCAAGCGATCGGCAAAGTCAGCACCTGGAATATCGGCGTACACACGATTGAGCTTGTCGACGTATGAGTAGGGCACGCTCGCCGATCCCTGGCCTCGTGCGGGTGCGACCCAGAGCTCGCCGCGTCCAGTGCGGGGAGCGTAGCCAGTGGGTGCTACCAGATCCAGGCTGACGGAATTATTGACGGCCGACTCGACAAGTTGATCAACGATACCGTGACAGGGTAGTTCTGCTCCTGCGCTGAGCAGTGGCCCAGCTCCGGGAGACTCGAGGTCGAGGTCGATGGCCAATACGATGTGCCCACGGTCTGTGAGATGACGGGCAAGGATGGCAGTGGCGGTGGTCCGCCCCACGCCGCCCTTGAAGCCGTAGAGGGCAGTGCGATGAGTGCGCGAGCCGTCCAATTCGAGAGCGGGCGTGGAGACCTGTGCCCAATCCTCCCCGACCACGGTATTGTCCAAGAGGCGAACGTCGCCGTGATCACCTCCTGGGCGATGCTCCGGATCCGGCTGACTCCTGGCGGAGTTCAGTAGGTCATCTGCCGAGAATAGAACGGAGGCGAGCGCGAGGGGCCGGTCCGTTGCGTACTGGCAGAGGTCGGCGGTAAGCCGCTCGCTCCAGATCTCTGTCTTGTCTGACTCGACCTGGTGCCCACGGTCGTCAACAACCAGAGTGAACCGCCCCAGAACGTCCCGTACGAGCAATACGTCCAAGCCCTCGGCGGCCACCTCATAGGCCACGGCGAGTGCGCGAGGGCGGGCCTCGTCGAAGAGGACGGGGTGAGGGAGCGGGGTCACAGCAGCCTTCCGGTGATGAGAGCCTGCTCATGCAGGGTGATGATTTCCTGTGCCACGGTACGCCGCCGAGTGACGTGAGCTTCGACAACTGTGGTGCCGTCAAGGTAGCGATCATCGACTGACCAGGAGTCGAAGGCGCCCAAATTGCCGAGCGCGGCGGACAGGTGAGCGGCAGATCTACCATGCGTCAGCAGGGCCAGGTCGGCTGCTACCCAGGGTAGGTGGCCATAGTCGTGCGCAGCTTTACCCGTGACTGGATCTGCGACCCAGGGGCGCGTGGCTGGGGGGCTGTTGGGCCTTCTGGGGTTCATGGTGGCTGCAGTGAAGCGTAGGACCATGCTCTTGAGGGCACACTCGACCGCGAAGCCGAAATGGTGATCGGCGTTGGGTAGACGGTTGTCGTCGTGAAGGTAGACAGCGTCGTCATAGTGGCGCACAGCGGCGTGGGCATAGTGATGCTCTGCTCGATTCCCCGACACGTAGAGATCATAGGGCGAGTCTCACCTGATTGGCCTTGTAAGTCTGTTCTTCCATCGCATGTAGCTCCCCGGGGAGGGGCGTCCCTCACAGGTCGTCAATGCTTTGCATGCTGGCCGTCGCCGTACGGTGGGCCAGCGAATGAATGGTATTAGGATTATTTACAGACATGTACTATATTTAGAATTTTTGCCCGTACTGCGAGTTGATAGCGGTGGCCGGAGGGGCAACTGCTCAAAGTGGTGTCTCTGCGCATGAACGCGGTGCTGCATCGGCCCGCAGCGGGATTCCGTGTCTCCATCGCGATTGTTCAGCGGTATGTCAATGAACCTTTTCCAACCTGCTGGTGGTGCTGTGCAGTTGGGGTGACAGCATGGCGAAGCCCCTGGTAGATGGGTTTTCGACCAAGAGAACCGTGTCCACCAGAGGCTTCACATGCTTGTCTACCCGTCCGGCGTGGACGTGTCCAGCTCCACCCTTCGCTTCCTCGCCGAGCGTCTGCGGCGGCATCGCCGTGCGATCAGCTCCCGCTGGCGACGGTTGAACGCCGGCCGCCAAGCCCTCCTCGCTCTGGCCCACCTGCGCATGGGGCACACCTACGCCCAGCTCGCGGCCGGGTTCGGCGTCGGGACCACGACGGCATACCGCTACGTCACCGAGGCCGTCGACATCCTGGCCGACCTCGCACCCACCCTGGCCGATGCCGTCCCCGCCGGGTCGACGAAGGCGTTCGTCCTCCTGGACGGCACCCTCCTACCGATCGACCGCATCGCCGCGGACCAGCCCTACTACTCCGGCAAACACAAGAAGCACGGCATGAACGTGCAGGTCCTCACCGATCCGTTCGGCCAGCTGCTGCGGGCCTCGCCGACCCTGCCCGGAGCTGTCCACGACATCCGCGCGGCCCGCGAACACGGCATCATCGACGCCCTCGCTCAGGCCGACGTCCCGTGCTGGGCCGACAAGGGCTACCGAGGCGCCGGC
The DNA here is from genome assembly GCF_009862265.1 of Streptomyces sp. SID8352. Taxonomy (GTDB): domain Bacteria; phylum Actinomycetota; class Actinomycetes; order Streptomycetales; family Streptomycetaceae; genus Streptomyces. Next base: position 156,295 of record NZ_WWGX01000030.1, read on the forward strand.
GGAACAGTCCGTATCCCGTACTGGGGGCGTTGGCATTCGCTTTCCGCCGGTCAGCAGGCCGTGAACCGGTCCTATGCCAAGATCCGCGCACTCGTCGAGCAGGCCATGGCCAGCCTCAAGAACTGGCGCCTCCTGCGCAAACTCCGATGCTCCACCACCCGGATCACCGCCCTCGTCAAAGCCGTACTCACCCTGCATCTGGCCAGCTCAGACCGATGATGGAAAAGGCTCAATGAGACCCGTGAAACCTGACTTCATAGACCTCCGGCTTGGGCGAGACCTCCGTCTGCCGAGAGAGAGGCTTCGTCATCGTCGACGCACGCTGGCCGTAGCGATGGCACCGCCGCCCGGCAGGGCCGCCTGAGACGGGCCCCGGGTCCCCGCGCCCGTGCGGCGCCCCGGCGCCCCCGGCCCCGGCGGCCCGCCGGAGCCGTATGCCAGGATTGGGCACTCGGGACGGCGTGCGGGGGACTGGATGAACGGCGGCAGGGGGCGGGGCACGGCGCCGGCGGGGCGGATGACCGCGGCGGTGCTCGGGGCGGCGCTGCTGCTCGCCGGGTGCTCGGCGTCCGGCGGCGTGGGCGCGGCGGACACGGGCATCACCCAGCGGCCCGAGGAGACCGCCCCCTACTGGGTCAACCCGGACAGCACCGCCGCCCAGCGGGTGGTGGAGCTGGAGAAGTCCGGCCGGGAGGAGGACGCCGGGCGGATACGCCGGATAGCGGAGCAGCCCACCGGCGAGTGGATCGGCCCGGAGAACCCCGAGGAGCAGGCCCGCGGCTTCACCGAGGCCGCCGAGCGGGCCGGGCGCACCGCGCTGCTCGTCCTCTACAACATCCCGCACCGCGACTGCGGCCAGTACTCGCGCGGCGGGGCCGCCGACGGCGACGCCTACCGCGCCTTCGTCGACGCCGTCGCCCGGGGCATCGGCGACCGCCCGGCCACCGTGGTCCTGGAACCGGACGCGGTGCTGCACCTGGTGGACGGCTGCACCCCCGAGGAGTACCACGGGGAGCGCTACGACCTGCTCAGGGGCGCCGTCACCACCCTGAAGACCCTCGGGAACACCAAGGTCTACCTGGACGCCGGGAACGCCGGCTGGGGCCACCCCGACCAGATCTTCGGGCCGCTGACCCGGGCGGGCGTCGGCCGCGCCGACGGCTTCGCGGTCAACGTCTCGAACTACTACGGCACGTCGGAGTCCATCGCCTACGGCAAGCGGCTCTCCGCCAAGGTCGGCGGCAAGCCCTTCGTCCTCGACACCAGCCGCAACGGCAACGGCCCCTACGGCGGGGGCGACCCCGCCGAGCGCTGGTGCAACCCGCCGGGCCGGGCCCTCGGCGAGGCGCCGACGGTCCGCACCGCCGACCCCCTGGTCGACGCCTATCTGTGGATCAAGCGGCCGGGCGAGTCGGACGGCGAGTGCAAGGGCGGCCCGAAGGCGGGCGAGTGGTGGCAGGAGTACGCCCTGGAACTGGCGAGGACCGGGGACACCGGCTGAACCGCCGGGCGGACGGCGGGAGGGGGCGCGGCCGGCCGGCCGCGCCCCCTCCCCGTGCTCCGCGCGCACGCCCTACGGCACGCGCACCCACTGCGCCTTGGACGGCGTCCCGTCGCCGTCGACGGCGAACAGCATGTACCAGCCCGACTGGACGAGGTTCTTGCCCCGGGGCACCGTCACGGTCAGCCGGTCGCCCTCGGCGGTGAAGTCCACCGCGATGGACCGCTGGTCGATGTCGGTCACATGGGTCGAGGCGCTCGGCCGGATCAGCCGCATCCTCTTGACCGTCGACGCCGCCCGCGAGGTGAACGTCGCGGTGCCGCCCCGCTCGACGGTCTGCGGACCGCCCGCGAGGTCGGGCCGCGTGTCCCGGTACAGGTACGGCGGGGTGTAGATCTCGACGCGCTGCTCGAACCGGCCCGGCTTGGTGTTGGCCTTGTCGGCGTAGAGCGGGTCCGAGCCGAAGAACATCACGCGTCCGTCGGGCAGCAGGATCGACCCGGCGTGGTAGTTGCGGCCCACCAGCGGGTCCGCGACCCGGTCGAAGGTGTTGCCGTCCGGGCGGTAGAGCCGGGCCTCCAGGATGTCGGAGGCGCCGCGGCCCCGGTAGTCCCCGGAGCCGCCGGAGACGAGGACGCTGTCGTCGGGCAGGATCGACGCCTGCGGGTACCGGGTGCCCTTCGCGAGCGAGGGGCCGTCCTCGAACCGGGGCTCGTCGGCCCGCAGGTCGACGATGCGGGTCTTCTCGCTGGCGAGCGGGGACTCGCCGACCCCGCCGCCGCCGATCACCATGTACCGCTCGTCCTGCGCGGGCGGCAGCAGCACCGTGCCGGACGTCTCCAGCATGTCGGGGTCGCTCAGCCCGGGGACCTCGGTGAACCGGTTGGACTCCACGTCCCACACGCCCGGGTCGCGGCCGACGTCGTCCGGGCCGTACCCGGCGTTGGATCCCGAGTAGAAGACCTTGCCGTTCCGCATCAGGAACAGCGCCGGGTAGGTCGGGAACTGGCGGACCGTGTCGGTGTAGGTCCACTTCCCGGTCCCGGGGTCGAAGACCTCGTTCTTGCCCGGGACGAGCTGGCCGATGTCGTCGAGGCCGGAGACGCTGAGCACCTTGCCGTCGCTCAGGGTGGTGAGCGTCGGGTACCAGCGGGCCTCGTTCATCGGGTCGACCTTGATGTACTTCTCGGCGACCGGGTCGAACTCGAAGGCGTCCCGGATGCCCTGGAAGTCCTTCTTGTCGAGGGCGAGCTTCTGCGCGATGCCGTAGGTGTTGCGGGCGTCGGCGCCGGCGAGGCCCTCGATGCGGTAGTTGTCCTCGGTGCCCGTCTCGTGCTCGGAGCCGCTCTCCTGCGCCTCGACGTAGATCCGGCCGTAGCCGGGGTCGTTGCGCAGGAACGCGCCGGTGCCCTTGTCGAAGACCTTCTCGGCGCGCGGCACCAGCACCGGGTCCTTGGAGACGAAGGTCTTGCCGTTCTCCTTGCCGGTGAACCTGGTGCCCGCGGGCAGGGTCATCGGCTTGTCCGGGTTCTCGTTGTGGACGATCATCAGGCCGCCGGCCTTGGTGACGTCGCCCTTGAGCTTCTCGTACCGCTTGGTGCCGCCCGCGATCAGCAGGTTGCCGTTGGCGAGCTGGGTGTGGCCGGTGCAGAACAGGTCACTGGGCGTCGGCACCTTCTTGATGGTCCCGTTGGCGGGGTCCCAGATCCGGGTGTCGTACCTCTTGCGGTCGAAGTTGTCCTGGTTGTTGCCCGACCCGGCGACGAGCAGCACCTTTCCGGTGCGCAGCAGCGCCGCGTGGATGGTGTTCTGCCGGTACTGCTCGGGGAACTCGACGATCTCCCACTTGCCGTTGGCGGCCTTGTACTCCGGCTTGTTGATCTTGTACTGGTGGTATTGCGCGGTTCCGAAACGGTAGAGCCACGGCCCGTTCATCCCGGCCAGCGCGACTACCACCGCCGTGCCTATCGCGAAGCGACGGGCCCGGCGGCGGCCGGCACGGTCCTTCATTCCTTACGTCCCCCAAGTCCACCCAGGGCGATTTGCATGGTCTCGTCGTCCCCGCCGGCCGGTCCGGGCCGGGGGGACCGCGGTCGCGGCGCGTACGTCTCCGCGGACGCCGTGTCCGGCCGTTCGGCGCGCGGCTCCGCGGGAGCCGCCGCGGAGGGCTTCTTCCTCGCCTCCCGCAGGGAGTGCCGCCAGGCGAACATCGGGGAGGCGGTGATCAGCAGCGCGAAGGCGGCCCAGACGATCATCGCGGGATGGGCGTGGCCGAGGACGAGGCCGGCGGTGATGGACCCGCCGAAGACCGCGATGAAGTACCAGTGGTAGCGGAAGGTGCCGAACAGGGTGTCCGGGCTCGCGGAGTCGCCCTTGGGCGTCACCACGAACTTGCTCTTGCGGCGCAGCACGGCGTCGATCAGGGCCTTGGCGTACAGCGGCGCGGAGAGCGCGGACATGACCATGCCGGCCACGCCGCCGGAGCCCTCCGGCTCGTGCGGGGAGACGTTGTGCCGCCGGTTCCAGACGTACAGGCCGATCTGGAGGGCGGAGGCGTTGCCGTAGAGCATCAGCCAGACCACCGGGTCGATGTTGACGCCCGAGGCTCCCGCGCCCAGGAACAGGGCGCAGCTCACCGCGGCGAGCAGCCAGTTCAGCGCCGACATCGGATAGAAGATGATCATCATCGTGTAGTTGAAGAGCTTGCTCGGCGGAAGCGAGTACCAGCCCTTCCAGTACTGCTTGAGGATCGTCTCGTACGTCCCCCGCGACCAGCGCATCTGCTGGGTGAAGAAGTCCGTCCAGGCGTTGGGCCCCTCGCCGACGGCGAGCACGTCCGGGGTGTAGACCGAGCGCCATCTGCGGCCGGTGGCCGGGTTCTTGTGGCGGTGCATCTCGAACCCGGTGGCCATGTCCTCGGTGATCGAGTCGTACAGGCCGCCGATCTGCTTGAGCGCGGTGATGCGCACCGCGTTGGAGGTGCCGACGAACATCGGGGCGCCGTAGCGGTTGCCCGCCCGCTGGATGAGGGCGTGGAAGAGGAACTGCTGGGACTCGGCGGCCTTGGTGATCGGGTTGTCGTAGTTGCCGTACACCTGGGGGCCGATGACGAAGCCGACGTCCGGGTCGCGGAAGAAGCCGAGCATCCGCTCCAGGTAGTTGGGCAGCGGCACGTGGTCGGTGTCGACGGAGGCGAAGAAGTCGTACGCGTCGCCGTGCGCGTCCAGCCAGGCGTTGTAGTTGCCGTGCTTGGTCCGGGCGCGGTGCGGGCCGCTCGGCCGGTTCCACCGGGCGACGCCCTTGCGGGAGAAGTGGTGCACGCCCAGCCGGGCGCAGACCTCCTTGACCGCGGGGTCGTCGCCCTCGTCGAGCAGCCAGACGTGCATCGTGCCCCGGTGGCGGATGCGCACGGCCGCCTCCAGGGTCCGGGTGACCATCTCCAGCGGCTCCTTGCCGGGCACGAAGGAGGTGAGGAAGGCGACGCGGGTGCCGGTCTCGGGCACCACCGGGACCGGGTCGCGGGCGACCAGGGTGGCGTGCGCGTTGGAGAGCACGTTGAGGCAGCGGAACAGCTCGATCAGGCCGATGGAGACGAGCATCACGATGTCGAGGGCGGGCAGCCAGGCGAAGTCCGGGTAGTCGCGCTCGGTCCAGTGCCGGGGCTGGAGCAGCCAGACCAGCAGCACCACCGACAGCAGGGGGGCCGCGACCAGCATCAGGGCGACGCGGAGGCGGTGCGGCTCCTGGGAGAGCAGCGAGCGGTAGCGCACCCGGTACGGCCGGTTCGGATCGGGCTGGGTGAGAGGTCCCGCGAGCCGGCTGTAGTGCTCGTAGTCGTACTTGGGCAGTGTCTTCTTTATTCGCCGGAAGGAACCCGTGTTCCCGCTCCGGGGCGACACCACCCTGAGCCGGGTGGTGTGGGACGGGTCGGTCCGGTCGTCTCCGGCGCCCGACGGCGTCGAGGTCATGAGTCATCCCCCCACACGCGGTCCGCGCGTGATTCGTCGCTTGCTCCGTGCGCGCTTGCCTCGACTGGCCGGGCCCCCTCAGCCGCCGCAGTCGCCTCAGTGGTGCACTGCCGTCACCACGGCATCCACACTTTATCCAGACCCGGAACAGGGCCGACCGGTTGCAGTGGCATGCCTCGCATGGCGCGTTCCCGCCCCCCGGCCCGGGTCCGGCTCCCCCCGAACGACACAGGGTTCTACGGCCGCGGTCATGATCGCAAGGCGCCCGTCGGCCCCGCATGCCGAAGGCCCCTCGTGGTCGCGAGGGGCCTTCGGTTGTCGTGCGCCGCCAGGGACTCGAACCCCGGACCCGCTGATTAAGAGTCAGCTGCTCTAACCAACTGAGCTAGCGGCGCCTGCTGACCCGGACAACCCTACCCGACGCTGGGGGGTGCTCCGGACCGCCGCCCCGGCCGCCTCCCCCGGACGGCACCCGCCGTACATCGTTCGGACCGTCAACATGCGCGCGAGGAGAGCAGTTGAGAAACTGCCCGGGTGAGTGGCCGCGATGCTTTTCACGCGGACTTTTCCGGCGGGAGCGAGGGGAATCGCATGGAGAATCCGGCATTCGGGAAGCCGGTGTCCGGAGTTCCGGTGTTCGAGGAATTCGAACCGGCGGGTGACTGCGCCTGCCGGGGCTGCCGGGCCCTTCCGGGGGCCCCGGCCGCCCGCGTCCCCGCCCGCGTCCCCGGCCGCCCCGCGGCCCGCCCGGCGCTGGTCGTGGCCGCCGCGACGACCGCCGGGGCGATCCTCGGCGCTGTCCCGGCGGCGGCGGTCCCGGCCGCCGGGGCGCCCGTCCCGCCCGGTGTCCCCGCGCCCGGGGAAGGGGCCACCCGGCAGGGGCCGCAGGGCCCGCTGTTCGGGACGGCGGGGCTCCCGGTGGTGCAGAGCACGAGCGCCGCGCTGCCCGCCACCACCCGCGCCGAGATCATCGTCCGGGCCGAGAAATGGGTCACCGCGAAAGTCCCCTACAGCACCACGGCGCACTGGTCCGACGGTTACCGGCAGGATTGCTCGGGCTATGTCTCGATGGCCTGGAACCTGCCCGCGAACGAATGGACGGGAAGCCTCGCGACATTCGCGGACCGCATTTCCCGGGACGAACTCCAGCCCGGCGACATCCTTCTCTTCCACAATGCGGCCGACCCGCAGAACGGCTCCCACGTGGTGATCTTCGGAGGCTGGACCGACGGCGCCCGCACCCACTACACCGGCTACGAGCAGACCCCGCCGAGCACCCGCCGGCAGACCACGCCGTACGCCTACTGGAGCAATTCGGCGCAGTACGTCCCCTACCGCTACAAGGGCGTCGAGCCCGCCACCACCGGCGGCGCCCCGTCCCGCGCCGCCTACCCGGGGGCCTCGGCCTTCGGGCCCGGCGCCGTCGACGCGCACGTCACCGAGCCGGGCCGGATGCTCGCCGCCCGCGGTGGCAGCGGCTACCACACCTCTGGGCCGGGCCCCGGCCGGACGGCGGCGGACCGCGCGGCGACCGGGGCCTTCCAGCGGGCCCAGGACCGGCGCGGCGCGGACGCCGACGGGCTCCCCGGCCCCGCCGCCCGGCGGCTGCCGGTGACGGGCGGCGGCCGGGACGCCACCGCCCCCGCCGCACCGCCCGGTTACCCGGGCCGGGACCTCTTCCGCCCCGGCGCCGTCGGCGACCACATCACCCGGCTCGGGCGGCGACTGGTGGAGAAGGGATACGGCAGGCACTACACGATCGGGCCGGGACCGCGCTGGAGCGAGGCGGACCGACGCAACGTCGAGGCGTTCCAGCGCGCCCAGGGCTGGCGCGGCGGCGCGGCGGACGGCCATCCCGGTCCGGAGACCTGGCGGCGGCTGTTCTCCTGACCGCCCGCCCGTTGATCACCCGTCCATCACGCGTCTGGCGCGGAGGCTGGAGCACGTATGAGCACGACCCCGTCATCGATCCCCCCACCCGTCCCCACGACCGCCCCCGACCCCGTGACCACCCCTGTCCCCCCGCCCGCCCCCGCGGCCACCCCCGTTCCCTCGCCCGCCGCCGGGCCGTCCGCCACGGCCGCGGCGGACGGCCCGGGTGGCGCCTCCGTCCCCGGGCCCGGCGCGCTCCTCGCGGACGGGGCCGCCGCCCGGCCCGTCCGGCTGATCCACAACGAGGCCACCACCGAGATCCCCGTGCACCTCCTCTTCCGTGACGACCCCGTCCCCGCCCCGGTGCCGCTGCGCCCGGCGGTCGTCGGCCGCCGCCTGGGCACGGGGGAGCATCCCCGGCTGCGCCGTCCCGCCGCCCCGCCGCCCCGCCCGGCGGCGACGGTCGCCCCCGGCCCGGCGGAGCATCCGGCGCGGGTGCTGCCCGGCGCGGCCGGGGTGGCCGCCGGGATCTGCGGGGCGGCGGGCTGCGCGGTCACCTCCTGGTGGGCGGGGGTGCTGCCGACGCCGGTGGTGTCCGCCTCCGGTCTGTCCGCGTTCGCGGGGGCGGGGCTCGGCCCGGCCCAGTGGGCGGCGTACGCGGCGGCCGGGGCGCTGGGGCTGTTCGGCTTCGGCGGGCTGGCCCGCGGGCGCACCGGGCGGGCCTGGGTGCTCGGCCTGTTCGGCCGCTACCGGGGCACGGTGCGCCGCACCGGCCTGCTCTGGGTCAACCCGCTGCTCCTGCGCCGCCGGGTCGACGTGCGGCTGCGGCACTGGCGAGGCGGGCCGGTGCCCGCGGCGGACGGCGACGGGGTGGCGCTGCGCGTGGTGACGCTGGTGGTGTGGCGGGTGCGGGACACCGCGCGGGCCGTGCTGGGGGTCGACGACCACGAGGCGTATCTGGGGGAGTGCGTCGAGGCGGCCCTGGCCCGGGTCCCGGTGGACCCGCCGGGCGCGGCGCGCGGCACGGCGGACGCGGTCGGCGAGGCGCTGACCCGGCTGGTGGCGGCGGACGCGGCGGCGGTCGGCCTGGAGGTGTTCTCGGTGCGGCCGGTGCGGGTGGAGTACGCCCCGGAGGTGGCCGCCGTGATGCACCGGCGCCGGATCGCCGAGCTGGACGCGGCCCGGCGGGCCCGCGCGCTGTCCTCGGTGGTGGACTCGGTGGAGGACACGGTGACCCGGCTGACGGTGCGGGGGCTGGTCGAGCTGGACGACTACGAGCGGAAGGCGCTGGTGAAGGACCTCACGGTGGCGCTCTGCGCGGGCCGCGCCGAGCCGGGGACGTGAGCGGAGCCGCTCCCCGGGCGGAGCCGCTCCCCGGGCGGAGCCGCGCCCTGGGCGACTCCGTTCCGCGGGGCGGAGCCGTGCCTGGGCGGAGCCACGCCCTGGGCGGACCGTTTCCCTGAGCGGAGTTGCCCCCTGAGCGGACCTGCTACCGGGGCCGGGGCCGGGGCCGGGGCCGAGGTCGTTCCCGGGGCCGGGGTGGCGGGGCCCGACCGCCCGGCGTTCCGGGGCGGCCCGGGCTTCCGGCGCCTCGGGCCCGGACCGGGCATGGGTCTCCGGGCCCCGGCCCCTGGGCGACTCCGTTCCGCGGGGCGTGGCCGCTCCCCGGGCGGAGCCGCGCCCTGGGCGACCCCGTTCCACGAGGCGGAGCCGTCGGAGTCGCCCCCTGAGCGGACCTGGTCCCGGGGCCGGGGCCGAGGTCGTTCCCGGGGCCGGGGTGGCGGGGCCCGACCGCCCGGCGTTCCGGGGCGGCCCCGGCTCCCGGCCCCTCGGGCCCGGCTCGGGCGTTGGTCTCCGGGTCCCCCGGAGGGGCTGCCCGCCGCTCCCCCCGGGGGACCCGGCGCGCGGCCTCCCGGACGGTGGGTTTCGGTTTCCCCGCCCCCGGGCGAAGCGCGGCTCCCCGGTCCTCCGGCCGCCCGGCCTCCCCGGCGAGGCGGCTCCGGACCGCCGGGCGAGGCGGCTCCGGCGCGGCTCCGGACGGCTCGCGAGCAGGCTCCGGACGCCCCCGGAACACCGGGGTGGGGCCCGCCGGGCACCCCCGGACCGTTTCCCTTTTTTGGTATGGACATGTTCAACTCACGCCCATAACCTGAGTCTTGGTCTAGACCAGCATGCAACGCCTCACTGCACTTCCCCCACGTCACAGGAGCAGCAGTATGCGCACAAGGACCAAGATGTACGCCGCCGCGGTGGGCATGGCCACCACCGGGGCCCTCCTCCTCTCCTCCGGCGGTGCCACCGGTCACGGCTACACCGACTCGCCCATCAGCCGCCAGAAGCTCTGCCAGAACGGCACCGTCACCGGCTGCGGCGGAATCCAGTGGGAGCCGCAGAGCGTCGAGGGCCCCAAGGGGTTCCCGGCCGCCGGACCGGCCGACGGCCGGATCTGCTCCGCGGGCCGCGGCGGGTTCGCCCCGCTCGACAGCCCCAAGCGGCCCAACGGCCAGGACTGGCCCACCACCCAGGTGAACGGCGGCCAGAGCTACTCCTTCCGCTGGCAGTTCACCGCGCGGCACGCCACGACGGACTTCAAGTACTACGTCACCAAGCCGGGCTGGAACCAGGACCACAACCTGTCCCGCTCCGACCTCAACCTCACCCCGTTCTTCACCGTGCCCTACGGCGGCAAGCAGCCCCCGGCCACCCTCTCCCACAGCGGCACCCTGCCGACCGGGCTGAGCGGGCACCACGTGATCCTCGCGGTGTGGACGATCGCGGACACGGGCAACGCGTTCTACGCCTGCTCGGACGTGAAGTTCTGAGCGACGAACGAGGGCCCCTCGCGTGTGCGAGGGGCCCTCATCTGTGCGCCGCCAGGGACTCGAACCCCGGACCCGCTGATTAAGAGTCAGCTGCTCTAACCAACTGAGCTAGCGGCGCATGACTCCCGCCGTCCGCTTCCCGCGTTCGGCGACAGGAAAAATACTACCCGCTCCCGGGGGGTGCTCCCGACCACCCCGCGGCCCCGGTGGGCTGGGCCCGGGGCCCCGGTGGGCGGCCCCGGCGGGGGAGCGCGCGGTCCCGGGACGGCTCCGCCCCTCCGGGGGCACCGCGGCCCCCGGGACGGCCCCGCGCCCGTCCGGGGCGCCGGGCCGTCCCGTACGGGTCAGAGCACCGCGCTCAGGAACTCCCGGGTCCGGTTGTGCTCCGGCTCGCTGAAGATCTTCTCCGGCGGGCCCGCCTCGATGACCCGGCCCGAGTCGAACATCAGGACCTGGTCCGAGATGTCCCGGGCGAAGTTCATCTCGTGGGTCACGCACAGCATGGTGATGTCGGTGCTGCGCGCGATGTCCCGCAGCAGGTCCAGAACACCCGCGACCAGCTCGGGGTCGAGCGCCGAGGTCACCTCGTCCAGCAGCAGCACCTTGGGCCGCATCGCCAGCGCCCGGGCGATGGCCACCCGCTGCTGCTGGCCGCCGGAGAGCTGGGCCGGGCGGGCGTCGCACTTGTCGGCCAGGCCCACCATCTCCAGCAGCCCCCGGGCACGCTCCACCGCCTCGTCCCGGGACATGCCCAGCACGGTGACCGGCGCCTCGGTGATGTTCCGCAGCACGCTCATGTTCGGGAACAGGTTGAACTGCTGGAAGACCATGCCGATCCGCTTGCGGACCTCGCGCCGCTGCTTCTCGCCGGCCGGGTGCAGCAACTGCCCGTCGACGGTGATCGTGCCCTCGTCGGGCTTGAGCAGGGTCATCAGCAGCCGCAGGATCGTCGTCTTGCCCGAGCCGGACGGGCCGATCAGGGTGACGTGCCGGCCCGCGTCGACGGAGAAGTCCAGGTGGTCGAGGACGGTGTTGTCGCCGAACCGCTTGGTCACCCCCTCCAGCCGGATCAGCTCGCCGGAACGGCGCTCGGGACTCTTCTCGGGGTGGGGGAGGGTGTCAGTGGGCAAGGCGTCGCTCCAGGGCTCGCAGGGCAAGGGAGGCCAGGTAGGAGACGATGACGAAGGCCACGCCGATCACCGTCAGGGGCTCGGTGAACTGGAAGTTCTGCTGCGAGAACAGCCGTGCCTCGCCGAGCATCTCCAGCACCGTGATCGCCATCAGCAGGGGCGTGTCCTTCAGCATCGAGATCACGTAGTTGCCGAGGGCGGGCACCACCCGGCGGACGGCCTGCGGCAGGATCACCGCGGTCCACGTCCGGGCGAGCGGCAGGTTCAGCGCCGTCGCGGCCTCCCACTGGCCGACGGGCACCCCCTCGATCCCGGCCCGGTAGACCTGCATCGTGTAGGTCGAGTAGTGCAGACCGATGCCGACCACGCCCGTGGTCAGCGCGGAGAACGTCAGTCCCCACTCGGGCAGCACGTAGAACAGGAAGAAGAGCTGCACCAGCAGCGGCGTGTTGCGGACGAACTCCGTGACCACGCCGACCGGCCAGGTCACCCAGCGGGACGGCACCCGCGTCAGCAGCGCCCACACCAGGCCCAGCGCGAAGGAGATCAGCGACCCCAGGACGAGGATCCGCAGGGTGACCAGCAGTCCGTCCCAGAAGTGCGGCATGAACTCCGAGACCGCGTTCCAGTCCCAGGTCATCGGACACCCCCGGCCCCGGCCGGCTCGGCGGCGGGGGCGGGCCCGCTCCCGGACGCCGTCCTGCCGACACCCGCCTTCAGCCGCTTCTCCAGACCGCGCATCCCCCGCGTCAGCAGGAACGCGATCACGAAGTAGAGCAGCAGGACGTACGTGTAGATCTCCGCGCTCTCCTGGAGCGCCAGGCGCACCAGGTTGCCGCTGAACGCCAGGTCACCCATGCCCATGATCGACACCAGGGCGGTGCCCTTGAGCAGCTCCACCAGCAGGTTGGAGAAGGGCGGGATCATCTCCGGCACCGCCTGCGGCAGCAGGATCAGCCTCATCCGCTGCCACGGCGTGAAGCTCAGCGCGATGCCGCCCTCCCGCTGCGCCGGATCGACCGCGCCGAGCGCGCCGCGCACGATCTCCGAGCCGTACGCCCCGTAGGTCAGGCCCAGCGCCAGCGTGCCCGCCCACATCGGGACGAGCTGCCAGCCGAAGGCCGGGGGGAGCACGAAGAACACCCAGAAGATCATCACCAGCGCGGAGGTGCCGCGGAACACCTCGGTGTAGAAGCCCGCGAGGAAGCGGACGATCCACAGCCGGTGGGTGCGCGCGACGCCCGCCACGAAGGAGACGGCCGTCGCCAGCAGCGCGCTGAAGAAGAGGAGCTGGACCGTGACCCAGACCCCCCGCCATACGAGTTCCCAGAGTCCCGAAGTCATCCGCCGCACAACTCCTTCGCGGTCAGATCGGTCATCTCGTCCTCGGTGAACCCGAACGGCCGCAGGATCCGGAGCAGTTCACCGCTCCGCTTGAGCTTGCGCAGCTCGCCGTTGAAGGCGTCCCGGAGGTTGGTCTCCGTCGGCCGGAAGGCGAAGCCGCCCCCGTCGACGTGCGGTTCGCCGTCGACGAGCGGCTTGAACGCCTCCGTCGCCTCGGCCTTCCGGGACTTCCTGACCACCTCGCGGGTGGTCAGCGCCGTCCCCGCGAAGACGTCCACGCGCCCGGCCTCGACGGCGTTGAGGCCGGCCACCTGGTCGGGGACGATCAGGATGTCGTCCTCCTCGTACCCGGCCTCCACCGCGTACGCGATCTCGGCGTAGCCGGTGCCGGTGGCGAACCGGGCCTTCTTCTCCACGACGTCCCGGTAGTCGTGCAGACCGAGCGGATTGCCCTTGCGCACGATGAAGGAGTCGAGCATCTGGTAGTCGGGGTCCGAGAAGATCACCTGCGCGCACCGGTCCGGGTTGATGTACATCCCGGCCGCGACGACGTCGAACTGCTGCGAGGCGAGCCCCGGTATGAGGGAGCCGAACTCTGTCGGCACCGGCTGCACTCGGTCGACCCCGAGGCGCTTGAAGACGACCTCGGCGAGCTTCGGCGCCTCGCCGGTCAGCTCACCGTTCCGGTCGATGTACCCGAAGGGGATCTCGCCCGCGATGCCGAGCCGGGCGACCCCCTGGGCCCGCAGGCGGCCGAGCAGGTCGCCCCCCTCCACGTTCGACGCGGAGGCCACCCGGGAGCAGCCGGCCGCCCCCAGCGCGCCGAGCGCCGCCGCCCCCGCGAGCAGCGTCCGGCGGGCGGGTCCCGGACTCGTTGGTTCTCGGACGGGTATTCCCCATGGCGGGGTTCTGTGTGGTGGAGCCATGGGCGCGCAGCTACCCGGAGCCGAACGGGTTATGCCGGTTCTTTCCGGTCCGGTGCTGAGGCCCGGCCCGCATACGGGGCATCTCGGCCGACCCGGGGACGGAGTGGGGCGCGGTCGCGCCGACGGGGTACCCGTCCCATGGGACCGCGCCGGGGCACCGGCCCCGCGGGACGCGGACGAGAGCGGAAGGGCGGACATGACAGCACTGGGATTCCTGTACCCGGGCCACCTCGGCGAGGACGACTATCCGCGGATGGAGCAGTTGCTGGGCGGCGATGTCCGGGTGGACCTGGTGCACACCGACATCGACCAGGACGCCCACGAGGTCGACGCCCTGCGGGAGCTGGGCACCCCCGAGCGGATCACGGCCGGTGTGGAGGAGCTGCGCCTGTCCGGCGCCGACGCGGTGGTGTGGGCCTGCACCAGCGGCGGCTTCGTGCACGGCTGGCAGGGCGCGCGGGAGCAGGTGCGCGCCCTCGCCCGCGCGGCCGGGATGCCGGCCTCCTCCACCTCCTTCGCCTTCGCCCACGCGGCCCGGGAGATCGGCGCCCCCCGGGTCGCCGTCGGCGCGCCCTACACCGACGACGTGGCGGAGCTGTTCGCGGACTTCCTGCGCGCCGGGGGCCTGGACGTGACGTCCGTCGCCGCGTTCGGCCCGCTCACCGAAGCCGGGGCCGCGGCGGGCGACTGGGGCGCCGAGCGGATCACGGAGATGGCGCGGGCCGCCGACCACCCCGAGGCCGACGCGGTCCTGCTGCCGGACAACGCCCTGCCCACGGTGGCGCACATCCCGGAGCTGGAGAAGGAGCTGGGCAAGCCCGTGCTCACCGCCAACCAGGTGGCCGTCTGGGAGGCCCTGCGCCTGTCCGACCGCCGGGTCAACGCCCCCCGGCTGGGCGCCCTCTTCACCCGCGAGCCGCTCGTCCAGGCCTGAGCCGCCGCCGTCTCCCGGCCGGGGGCCGGTTGCGTGCCGGGGGCGGGAGGTCGGCCGGGCCGCGGCGGGGAGGTCGGCCGGGCCGTGCTCGTGGAGCGGGGGTGCCGGGGCCGGGCGGGCGCCGTCCCCGCGCGACGGCGCGCCGAGGCGCGCCCCGGGCGCGCGGCGCGGCGCCGGACCCCTGGACCGGGGAGGGAGCGCACCCCGCATATTGTCCGGAAAACGCGCGGCGTACGCCGGTGGTATCACTGCGGAAACGGAGCCCGGTCGAGCCCCCGGGCGCACGCTCCCCAGATCCCGAGCGCCCTGCCACCACCCCAGCCGGGAGCACCCTCGGGACCCCGAGGGCGGCCTCCCCCGCCCTCCCGGTGCCGGGGGACGGTACCGCGCCGGTGGCCGGGCTCCGTACCGACGGCGCCCGGCACCGGTGCGAAGCCCGTCGGCCGCCGGTACGCGCCGCGCCCCGCGCCCCCTGCCCGGCCATCCCGGCCGCGCACCCGCGGTCACCCCGCGCCCGCGGTCACCCCGCGCCCGCGGTCACCCCGCGCCCGCGGTCACCCCGAGCCCGCGGTCACCCCGAGCCCGCGGCCCGTCGGGAATATCCCGGCCCGCGCCCCCGTTGCCCGCGCAGTGTCCGCCGTACCACCCGCCGTACCCACAGGAGGCATCCCGTCATGGCCGCAGACGCCGCAGAGGAGATCCGGGGCACCGCCCACGGCACCGCGCCGGTCCCCCTCTCCGTGCTGGACCTGGTGACCGTCGGCGCCGGGTACACCGCGAGCGACGCCCTGCGCACCAGCGTCCGCATCGCGCGCCTCGCGGAGTCCCGGGGCTTCCACCGCTACTGGGTGGCGGAGCACCACTCCATGCCCGGCGTCGCCTCCTCCTCCCCGGCGGTGATCCTCGCCCACCTCGCCGCCCACACCGACCGGATCCGGCTCGGCTCGGGCGGCGTCATGCTGCCCAACCACGCCCCCCTGGTGATCGCCGAGCAGTTCGGGACGCTGGAGGCCATGGCCCCGGGCCGGATCGACCTCGGCCTCGGCCGGGCGCCCGGCACGGACGGCGCCACCGCCGCCGCGCTGCGCCGCACGGAGCGGCTCCACGAGGGCGCCGACGACTTCCCCCAGCAGCTCGCGGAGCTGATCCGGTTCCTGGACGACCGGTTCCCCGACGGGCACCCCTACGGCCGCATCCACGCCGTCCCCGGCCCCGTCCAGGCGACCTCCCCCGGGGGCGTCCAGTCCCCGCACCGGCCGCCGGTCTGGCTGCTGGGGTCGTCCGGATTCAGCGCCCGGCTGGCCGGCACCCTGGGGCTGCCGTTCGCCTTCGCCCACCACTTCTCCGCCCAGAACACCGTCCCGGCGCTGGACCTGTACCGCGAGTCCTTCCGCCCGTCCGCCGTCCTGGACGCCCCCCACACCCTGATCGGCGTCTCCGCGCTGGCCGCCGACGACGAGCGGGAGGCCCGCCGCCAGGTGCTCGCCGCCGCGCTGAACATGGTCCGGCTGCGCACCGGCCGCCCCGGACTGGTGCCCACGCCCGAGGAGGCGGAGGCGTACGACTTCAGCCCGGTGGAGCGGGACTTCGTCACGTCCTGGAACGCCAACGTGGTGCACGGCACCCCCGACGAGGTGCGCGCCGGACTGGACCTCCTCCAGAAGCGCACCGGCGCCGACGAGCTGATGCTCACCGCCAACGCGCACGGCCCGGGCGTGCGGCTGCGCTCCTACGAGCTGATCGCCGACGCCTACGGCTTGCCGACGCCGGCCTGAACCCCGGCCGCGCCCGGCCCGGCGGCGGCCAGCAGCGCGGAGATCCGGTCCGGCGCCACCGGGCGGGAGTACAGCCAGCCCTGCCCGGTGTCGCAGCCGATGCGGCGCAGCCGCGACGCCTGGTCCGAGGTCTCCACGCACTCGGCGGTGACCGTCAGGCCCAGACGGTGGGCGAGCTGGACCATGGCCTCGACGATCACCTCGTCGGCCGGGCTCGCCGCGCGGGCGGTGCCGTCGGCCGGGCCGCCGCCCGCCCCGGCGCCGTCGTACTGGAAGCCCCGTACGAAGGCGCCGTCCAGCTTCAGGGCCGACACCGGCAGCCGGCTGAGGTAGGCGAGGTTCGAGTAGCCGGTGCCGAAGTCGTCGATGGCGATCTGCACGCCCATGTCGCTGAGCGCCTTCAGCACCTGGAGCGGCCGGCCGGCCGAGCCCATCACCGCGGACTCGGTCAGCTCCAGTTGCAGCAGCCCGGGGGCGAGGCCGGTCTCCTCCAGGGTCGCGGCCACGTCCGCCACCAGGTCCGAGTCCCACACCTGGCGGACGGCCACATTGACGCTGACGAAGATCGGCGGTTCGCCGGGATGCGCCAGCTGCCAGCGGCGCGCCTGTGAGCAGGCGGTACGCAGGATCCAGCGGCCCAGGGGAACGATTGAGCCGTCCTCCTCCGCCAGTGCGATGAACCGATTCGGCGCCAGGACGCCGAACTGGGGGTGGTTCCAGCGGATCAGCGCCTCCACCCCCCGGACCCGGCCGTCCTCCATGCCCACCAGCGGCTGGTACTCCAGGGCGAACTCGCCCCGGTCGATGGCCGGACGCAGGGTGGCGGCCAGCGCCTGCCGGGTCATCCGGTGGGCGTTGCGCTCGGGGTCGAAGAGGGTCCAGCGGGCCCGCCCGTCGGCCTTGGCCCAGTACAGGGTGGTGTCGGCGGCCTGCATCAGCGCGGTCGCCGTGGTCCCGGCCGTGTGGCGCTCGACGACGCCGACGGAGGCGGTGACCGAGAGCCGCCGGTCGCGGATCTCGAACGGCTCCTGGAGCGCGGCCAGCACGCTCTCCGCGAGGTCCGCGAGCTGCTCGGTGCCGGTGGAGTCCGCCACCAGCAGCGCGAACTCGTCACCGCCGAGCCGGGCCACCAGGGGGGCGCCGGAGCGGGCGTGGGCGGCCTGCTCGGCGCAGCGCGCGAGCCGTTCGGCGACGGCGGCCAGCAGCCGGTCCCCGACCCGGTGGCCCAGGGTGTCGTTGACCGCCTTGAAGCCGTCCAGGTCCAGGTAGCACAGGCCGATCCGGCCGGTGCCGCCGTGCTCGTAGCCGTCGTTCTCCAGCGCGGCCGTGAGGCGTTCGAAGAACAGCGCGCGGTTGGGCAGCCGGGTCACCGGGTCGTGCATCTGGAGGTGGCGCAGCCGGGCCTGCAGCTCGCGCCGGGCGCTGATGTCCGCGACCGAGAGCAGCAGCCCGGGCGCCTCGCCGGACGGGGCCAGCGGCGAGAGCGTCACCTGCGCCCACAGCGCGTGGCCGTCCGCCCGCTTCAGCCGCCGGGTGCAGCGCATCCGGGAGCGGTCGCCGCGCAGCACCTCGCGGTAGGCGTGCCAGGTGCCGGCGTCGGAGGCCAGGTCGACGAGGTCGGCGGCGGCCCGCCCGGGCAGGTCCGCCGGGTCGGTGCCGAGCAGGGCGCCCAGGGTGTCGTTGGCGCTGACCACCAGGCCGTCGGGGTCGACGACGGCCATGGCGAGCGGAGCGGTGGCGAAGACGGAACGGTACGGCGCGGTGCCCGCGCAGGGCTGCGGCACCGACGGCCGCGGGCCCCCGGGCACCGCGGCGCCCGGGGGCTCCGCGCCCGCTCCGGGCTCCGCGCGTCCCGTGGTGTCCGTACTCGTAGCCAGATCCACGTCACTGTCTGTGACGGCTGTGGCGACTGACCGGTAGAGGTCTGCCGCGGGCGCCGGCCCTTCGGACGTTCCGCTCACCGCTCGCTCCCGCAGTGCCTCGATCTCTGTCCGTATCTGTCCGTGCAGGAAAGTGTGCCGATCATAGAGGCTGGCCTTCCGGCCTTCCAGCCGCCGTACCGCCCCGAAAGCCGGGTGATCTTCACCGCGGACCGTTTGTGTCCGTGCGTGGACTGCCGCTTTGCGCCTCCGACCAGTTGTGACGATCCGTGAGTGCAATCGGGTGACGCTCCGTGCGGGCACCGGAGGGATGACGACTCGCTCACCCGTCCGGTTCAGGCGAACAGGGCGCGATATGACAAATATGCACAAGCTGGGTGCGGTGTTCCCGCGAGCCGCATCCGGAGGTCCCCGTGCCCCGCCAGCGTCCCCTGAGGCGACCCGTCCGTGAGGCCCCCGGGGCGCCCGGCGCGGGCCGCCGCCCGGCCGGTCCGGGAGTGTTCGGGCCCCGGCTGCGCGGGACGACCGCGGTGTGCACCACCCTCTCGGCGGTCGCCGCGACCTGCCTGATCACCGTCCCCGCGGAGGCCCGGCCGTTCTCCCCGGACCCCTGCGCGCTGGCGCGGACCGCCGCCCACCACTCGGAGGGGGTGGCGACCTGGAACTCCGCCTATCCGCGGCCCACGCGCGCCCTGGACGCGGTGATGGTCTTCCTCTCCTTCCCGGACTCCCAGCCGCTGACCACGCCCGCGGAACTGGCCGCCGACCACTTCCCGGCCACCACCGGCTTCTTCCGCCGCGCCTCCTACGGCAGGTTCACCCTCCGTCCGCACCCGTTGCGGCACTGGGTGTCGATGCCCCGCCCCTCCACTGCCTACGCCATACGGCGCGACTGGAGCCCCGGGCACCGCTCCGCCTATCTGCGCGACGCGCTGGCGGCGGCCGACCCGCACGTGGACTTCCGCCGCTACGGCGTCGTCTACTTCGTGGCCGACCCGGACGCGCCCGGGGTCGACTCCGACGCGACGAAGGTCGTCAACCTGGACACCCCGCTGCGGGCCGACGGCACCGACATCCGGCGGGTGGTCACCGTGTTCGAGAACCATCCGCCGGACCGGCTGGTCCTGGCCCACGAGACCGGCCACGTCTTCGACCTGCCCGACCTGTACCGGCGCCCGGTCGACGCGGACGGTGACTGGGACACCCACGTCGGTGACTGGGACCTCATGGGCAGCCAGTTCGGGCTGGCCCCGGACCTCTTCGGCTGGCACAAGTGGAAGCTGGGCTGGCTGGAGCCCCGGCAGGTGGCCTGCGTCCGCGGCACCGGGCCGGTCCGGCTCACCCTGGAGCCGCTGGGCGCGGGGCCCGGCGTGCCGGTGGCGGGTGCCGCGGGGGCGCCGTCGTTCGGGCTGGGCCGGGGGACCAAGCTGGCGGTGGTGCGCACCGGGGCGGACACGGCGCTGGCCTTCGAGGCGCGCGGTCCGGTGGGCGACGACGCGGCGGCCTGCCGGGCGGGGGTGCTGGTCTACCGGGTGCGCGGGGGCACGGAGTCCGGCGCGGGGCCCGTCCGGGTGATCGACGCCCATCCGCGCACCGAGGCGTGCGGGCGGGACTCGGTCTACCCGCCGCTGGCGGACGCGCCGGTCGGTCTCGGGGAGAGCTTCACGGTGCCCGGCGACGGTGTGCGGGTGGAGGTGCAGGGGCGGACCCCGTCGGGCGCCTGGACGGTGAGCATCACCCCGGGGGCGGGAGCGCCGGGGCGGGGGTGAGGCGGGGGAAGGGGCGGCGGACCCGGGTGGCGGGGCGCGGTGGCGGTGCGGGCCGCGGGTGGGGCGAGGCGCCGTACCGGGTGCCGGTCGGGGACCAGGCCCCGTGCCGGGCGCGGAACGCGTCCCCGGAGGCAGGGCCTGACATGCGGAAGGGCGTTCCCGGAGACCGGGAACGCCCTTCGTCAGTCAATCCTGGCTTTCGCCGGTGCGCCGCCAGGGACTCGAACCCCGGACCCGCTGATTAAGAGTCAGCTGCTCTAACCAACTGAGCTAGCGGCGCCTGCTGACGTCGTAGACCTTAGCACCCTGGTCGGCGGGAGGAAAAATCGAAATCCGCACCACCGCCCGGGCCGCCCGCACGGCCGCCCAGAGCAGGATCTCGGGGCCCGGCAGCCACGGCCGCCGGGTGTCCGGGGCGACCAGCCAGCGGTCCCCGGGGTGGTCGGTCCCGGCCTCCGGCGCCGGAACGGTCACCGTGTCGCCCACGCCGTGGCAGAGCAGCGGCGGGACCCCGCCGGTGCGGCCGCGCTCCCGGCCGCGCGTGCCCCACTCCTCCCACTCCAGCAGCGACGGCAGCCGCTGGGCCGTGCCGGGGGCGGCGAACACCAGCAGCCGCCCGCGCACCTCGGCCACCGGCCCCGAGCCCGGCCCCTCCTCCCACATCCGGTCCAGCATCCGGCGGCCGAACAGCGTGGGGGTGCTCACCACGTCGAAGACCGGGCCGCAGGGCAGGGCGACCGGGACCGAGGGCCGTTCCTGCCACGAGGCGAGGGCGCGCCGGGCGCGGGGGTCCGCCGAGGCCAGCCAGGCGGCGCCGTCCGAGGTGAGGTCCGAGGCGTTCCGTGTGCTGCTCATGCCGCCCAGGTCTACCGTCGGTAAGCAAACCGTTTCACCGTGTTGCGGGAATCCGGGACAGGCGGCGCGGGGGAGGGGTATCGTGCCCGCCTGGCATATGCCCTGGTGGTACGGCACGGGGCACGGGGCACGGCGTGGGGTCCGCCGCGCGGCCGGGTGACGGGGCCGGGGCGAGCGGGCGGTGCCGGGGGTCTCGGCCGACGGGCGCTCCGTCGGGGCCACGGAGACGCCGGGGTCACGGAGACCGAGGGGCCGGAGCCGAGGCGGGCCGACGCGGCGGTCGGGCCGCGGAGACCGTGGAGCCGTAGGGCGTGGGCCGGGCCGCCGGCCGCCGGGTCAGACCGGGCCGACGAGTCCCGGGCCGCCGCGCTCCGCCCCGCTCAGCAGGTCGCGGCCGAACTCGACCATCTTCTTGGCGTAGTCCTCGGTCCAGTCGGCCCGGTCCGCGATCTCCGCCGCCGTCAGCCGGTCGAACCGCCGGGGGTCCGCGAGCTGCGCGGCGGCCATCGCCTGGAACTCCACCGCCCGGTCCGCCGCCGCCCGGAAGGCCCGGGTCAGCTCAGTGGACCGGTCCAGCAGGGCGCGGGGGTCCTCCATGGACTCCAGGTCGAAGAAGTGCTCGGGGTCGGCGGCGGCCTCCGCGGGCTCGAAGAGCAGGGGCGCGGGGCGCAGCCGCCGTTCGTTCCGGTGCGGCGCGGGCTCCGCCATGGTGTCGCCTCCTGGCTGGGCCGTTCACGACCCGTCGGGGAAAAGGTCCACCGTCCATTCTCCCGCGCCCGCGCAAGAGCACGGAAACCTTTCACCCCACCCGCGCGCGTCCGCCCGCCCCCGCGTCCCGTCCCCGCGCCCCGCCCGCCGCCCCGCCCGGCTCCGGGCCGCACGGGGGACGCGTCCCGTGCCCGGCAGGGGCGGCCCGGCCCGCCTTTGGTCAGATCCGCTCCCGGTCAGGCCCGCTCCCGGTCAGGCCCGCTCCCGGTCAGATCCGCTCCCGGTCAGGGCCGCCGTCGGTCAGGGCCGCCAGGACACCCGGTGCTCCGCCAGATGGGAGAGGACCGAGTGGTTGGCCTCCCAGCCGTCGGGGAACTTCACCAGCGTCCCGAGCTGCACCGGTTCCGTCGACGGGTAGTCGTCCAGCAGGGCGTCCACCCCCGCGCGGCACACCACGACGCAGGCGTGCCGGTGGCGCGAGGCCAGCACACAGAGCCGCCCCGTCTCCAGATGGAACGCGGTGGCGTCGGGGCGGCCGGACAGCGGGTGCAGCACGACCGTCACGTCGTACTCGCGGCCCTGGAGCCGGTTGGCCGTGTCGACCGTGACGTCCCGCACCCCGAGCCCGGCCAGCGCCTCCCGCACGGCCGCCGCCTGGTCGCGGTGGGCGGTGCCGACGGCGACGCGCGCGGCGGTCAGGGGCACCGGCTCCGGTCCCCGCTCCGACACCGCCGCCCCGCCCCGCTCCAGCAGCCGCCGGACCACCTCCGCCACCGCCCCCACCGCCTCCGGGTCGGTGCGCGGGGTGTGCCGGGCGGGCAGCTCCAGCAGGCCCCAGCCCGAGGCCGCCGCCTCGTCGATCACCCGGTCGGGGCCCGAGCCGTCCGACGGCACGGCGAAGGACAGCCGCCGGTCCCCGGGGCCGGTGCCGCTGCGGAACGGCGTGTACGGGTAGAAGGCCTCCGAGACCAGCGGCGCCGCCGACGCGGGCAGCCGCCACGACACCGGCAGCCGGTGCTGCGGCAGGGACGGGTTGTGGGCGAGCAGGGTGCTGACCGCGGAGGCGGAGGGATCGTGCGACAGGCCCGCCCACTGCTCACCGCCCACCGTCGAGAACGGGTCGAGCTGGCCCGGGTCGCCCACGAACAGCGCCCGCTCGAACAGCCCGGCCACCGCCAGCAGCGCGTCCGAGCGCATCTGGTACGCCTCGTCGACGATCGCGTGCGACCACGGCTCGTCCACCCCGACGTGCGCCCACTTGGCCGCCGTCGACAGCACCACCGGCACGCCCGCGAGCTGGTCCGCCTTCGCCGACGTCCGCACGTTCGGCAGGGCGTCCAGCGCCCGGTCGTACGGGTCGGCGTCGCTGCTGTGCAGACGGCCCACCGGCAGCTCCGGGGCCTTCTCGGCCAGCCGCAGCACCAGATCGTCGACCTGCGCGTTGGTCTGCGCCACCACCATCAGCGGGCGGCCCGCCTCCGCCAGCTCCAGCGCGGCCCGCACCACCAGCGTGGACTTCCCGGCACCGGGCGGGGAGTCCACGACGACCCCGCGCTCCGTGCCGCCCAGGGTGTCGGCGAGGATCGCGGCGGTGGCCCGGGCGGCCTCCGCGCCCGGGTCGAAGGCGGCCCGCGGGCGGACGTCCTCGGCGGTCACAGCGGATCCTCCCCGGTCCGGTGCTCGGCGGTCACAGCAGATCCTCCTCGGTCCGGTCGTCGGCGGGCTCCGGCAGGAGCGCGCCCAGCGCCTCGGGCGGCCCGCCGTGGGTCCACGGAGTGTGCTCCGGGTCGGGCAGCTTTGCCCCGCCCCGCTGCTCGTGCTCGAAGAGCGTGAAGGTGACGGCGTCGCCCTTCCCGGGCACCGATCCCGCCTCCGGCTCCCGGCCGCGCCCCATCTTGTCCACGATCCGCAGCACCACGCCGCCGTCCTCGTCCCGCCCCGCGAACTCGGCCGCCTGCGGGCGCCCGCCCAGCGACCGGTACACCTTCACCCGCTCGGCCAGATGGGGCAGGTCCTCGGTCCGGACGGTGACCAGCGGGCGCGGGGCGGGCCGCTTCCCCTCGCTGTACGCCATGACCACATCGGTGACCTCCCCGGCGAACGCGTCCCCGGCCAGCCGCCGCCCCGCCATCACCAGCGGGTCGTCCAGCGCCTCCTGTGCGTCCAGCCGGGCCTGCTCCCGCTCGCGGGTGGCCAGCTTGTTCGCCGCCGTCACCGCGTCGTCGCGGCGCGGCTGCGGCGGCTCCCCGGCGAGGACCCGGTCCCGGTGCGCGGTGAACGACCAGCGGTCGCGGGTCCACCGCTCCTCCGTCCGCGCCCCGGCGGGCAGCTCCCGCAGCAGGTCCAGGCCCCGCCACACCGCGTCCCAGGTGGGCCGGGTGCGGCTCTCCACCAGCTCCCGGATCTCCCGCTCGGCGGCGGTGAGCGCGCCCATCCGGTCGTCCGCCTCCAGACCGTCCTCGGCGGCGGCGAACGCGGTGCGGGCGCGGTCGTAGCGCTCGATGGCGGGGGCGAGCAGATCGTTGTCGAAGGCCGGGTCGGTGGCCGGACCGGCGGGCGGGCACAGCAACTGGCCCCGGTCGTCCCGGGCCAGCTCCGCGCGCAGGGCCGCCGCCGCGCCGGAGGGCGCGTCCCCGGGCGGGGCGATCCAGGCGAGCAGCTTCCCGAGGTGCTGGTCCTCCGGCGAGGACTGCCCCGTCGCCCAGTGCCTGCCCAGCAGATCGGTCATGGCCAGCAGCAGCGACGAGCCCGGCACCCGCGCCCGCTCCCCGTAGTGGGTCAGCCACCGGCCGAGCAGCGGAACCCTCGGCGGCGCCGGATGCGGGGTGTCCGGGTCCTCCTCCGCCGTGCGCCGGAACCGCATGGCCCGGCCCAGCAGCCGCACGAACTCCAGGCCCGCCCGGCTCGGCACGATCACCTGCGCGGCGTCCGCGCACAGCTCGACCTCGACCTTGACCCGGCGGCCCGTCTCCGGGTCCGTCCCCGTCCGCTCGGCGGCCTCGACCGCCTCCGCGCACGCCTCGATGTGCGGCAGCACCAGATCCGCCAGATCGGCGAGGAAGGCGAACCGCAGGTCCCGGTCCCGGGGCTGCGGCACGACCAGCAGCCGCGGCGCCTCCCGGTCGGTGCCGACCAGCGCCCCCAGCGGGGCGCCCGCCTCACCGGCGGTGGTCAGCGGCACGAACACCAGGGGGCGCTCGGACAGATGCCGGTGGCGGACGGTCGCGGCCGGCTGGGCGAGCCCGGTGCGCACGGCCTCCAGCCGGGCCAGCGTGGTGATCAGCGACATGCCGCCCCCAGGGCCTCCGCGCGCAGCCGCGCCGCGCGGCGCAGCGCCGCCACCGCGGGATCACCGGCGTCCCCCAACTCGCCGCGCGCGGCGGCGAGCACCTCCGCCACCCGGGTCAGCCCGCCCAGCTCGGCGCGGACCGGGCGGCCGAGCGCGGTCACCGCGTCGGCCTCCCGGGCACGGGCCCGGCAGTGGAAGGCCAGCTCGCACGCGGACAGGCACTCCGGCGCGTACGACGCGGGCACCGCCTCGACGGCGGCGGCTAGTTCCTCCGCCGGAAGCGCGGGGGAGAAGCAGACGCCCTCGGGCAGCGCGTCGGCGATCTCCTCGATCCGGGTGAGCCGGTCGAGCTGGCGGGCGGTCACCGCGCGCTGCCTGCGCACGTCGACGGCGGAGGCGGTGGGCAGGTTGGTGAAGTCCTTGGGGCACACCAGCAGCACCCGGTGGCGCACCCGCGGCGCCGGGTCCAGCCGGGCCGCGATCCGCTCCAGGGCCAGCACGTAGACCGCCGCCTGCCGGGCTGCCGCGCCGACCTTCGCCGGGTCCGCCGAACCGTCCAGCATCGGGAAGGACTTGATCTCGACGACCGACCAGCCGCCGTCGGGGTGCACCACCACCGCGTCCGGCTCCAGGAAGGCGGGGGAGCCCGCCACGTCGAGCGCGACCATCGGGTGGTCCAGCAGGGCCCAGCCGCCCGCCGCGGTGGCCTCCCGCAGGGTCAGCGCCGTACGGGCCGCGCGGCCCTCGGGGCCGGTCGCCGACAGGTCGGGCACCCGCGCCCCCGCGGGCGGCTCGGCGCCCGGGTCCAGCCGCTCGTGCACCAGCCGCAGCAGCTCCGCGCCGCCGTCCGCCTTGACCCGGGCCTCGAAGGCGTTGCCGCGCATGAAGGCGAACTGGGACATGCCGAAGACCGAGGGCGCGCCCAGCGCGCTCGCGAGCGACGCCTTGTCCACCCCCGCGCCGTCGAGGATCGCGCGGCGCCCGCACCCGGGGTTGGCGGCGAGGGCGGCCAGGGCGCGGGCGTCCAGCGCCTTGGCGGGGACATCGGGACCGCGCAGCTCAGCGAGCCGGTGCCGGAGCCCCGTCGTCCGCGTCCGAGGGGGAGGCGTCCGGCCCGGCTCCCGCCGCGACCCGCTGCTCGCGCTGCCGTGGAAATCGCTCACCCGCGGAAGTCTGGCATCCGCCACTGACAATCGGGGACACCACGCCGCCCGGACCGCCCGCGGCCGGTGCGGCGGCGGGCGCGAGCCGCGCCGTGACGGAGGCGGGCAGCCGGGCGGCGAGCCGGGCCCGGGCCCGGTCCGCGCCGCGCATCGCCAGCGGTGTCAGCAGCAGTCCCGCGCCCATCACGGCGGCCCCGGCCACCGCGTCCAGGAGGTAGTGGTTCGCGGTGCCCATCACCACGATGGTGGTCACCAGCGGATAGACGACGCCCGCCACCCGTGCCGTGCGGGTGCGCCCGTGCCGCCAGAGCAGCACGCCGCACCAGAGGGCCCAGCCCACGTGCAGGCTCGGCATGGCCGCGTACTGGTTGGTCATCCCGCCCAGTCCGCGCGGCGCGCTCGCCTCGCCGCCCCACCAGCCGTACGAGCTGTACTGCGCCATGGTGTCGACGAAGCCGTGGCCCGCGTCCAGCAGCCGGGGAGGGCAGGTGGGCAGCAGGGTGAAGCCGATCAGGCCGATGAACGTGGAGACCATCAGCCAGGTGCGGGCCGCCCGGTAGCGCACGGTGTGCGAGCGGAACAGCCAGACCAGCACCGCCGGGGTGACCACGTAGTGCAGCGAGGCGTACCAGAAGTCGGCCGGCACCCCGATCCAGGGCTCGCGGGTGAACAGCCGGTTCAGCGGGTGCTCGGCGTTGAGGAACAGCGCCTTCTCGATGTCCAGGATCGCCAGGCCGTGGTCCACGGCGTCGGAGATGTCGCCGCGCACCAGGAGACGGCCGGCCGAGTAGCAGGCGTACACCAGGGCGATCAGCGGCAGTTCGGTCCACCAGCGCGGACGGGTCCGCGGGGTCGCCCCAGTACCCGGTGTCTCGGTATGAGGCAATCCGATCGCCCTCCCCTTCCGTTCTCCCACGCGTCCTTGCGCGGACACGGGCGTGCCACTCTACGGCCTTCGCGCACCCCCTCACCGGGTGGCCCCGGCCCTGATAGACGCCGGTATCGCCCCCCGGGTTGCGTGCCCGGGGCGTGCGCGATGATGGAGGGGTTCCCGCCTCGTATTCCTCCCGGAGGGTCCCTTCCCATGGCACCGCGCATCCTGCTGGCCCGGCACGGACAGACCGAGTGGTCGCTGTCCGGCAAGCACACCGGCAGGACCGATGTGCCCCTCCTGGAGGAGGGCCGCCGGGGCGCCGGGCTGCTGGGGGAGCGGCTGCACCGGGCGCCGCTGGACGGACTGCCCGGCGTCGAGGTGCGCACCAGCCCCCTCTCCCGCGCGCGGGAGACCTGCGACCTGGCGGGCTTCGGCGAACGCGCCGCCAACTGGGACGCGCTCCTGGAGTGGCACTACGGGGAGTACGAGGGGCTGAAACCGGAGGAGATCCAGGCGCTCCGGCCGGGCTGGCTGATCTGGCGGGACGGCGTCCCCGGCGGCGAGAGCCCGGCCGAGGTGTCCGCCCGCGCGGACGAGGTCGTCGCCTGGGCCCGGGAGGCGGACCGGGACGTGCTGGTCTTCGCGCACGGCCACATCCTGCGCGCCATAGGCGCCCGCTGGCTCGGCCTCCCCGTCGACTTCGCCGCCCGCATCCGCCTCAACCCGACCTCCCTGTCGGTCCTGGGCTGGGCCTACGGCGACCCGGCCATCGAGGCGTGGAACGACCTGGGGCACCTGGCGGGGTAGGGCGCGCGAGGCGGGGCCCCGGTCCGCGTCGTCCTTCCGGTGGCGGGACACCGAGGCTTCCCGTACAGGGGGCGACGGCCAGGAGCAGTCCTTCGGGCCCGCACACCACTCCCTCTCCTCTCCGGCGGGCGCGGAACCAGGCTCCCTTCGGTCGGCGGTGAGATGAGCGGGATCGCCACGCCGACGACGAGAGGCCCTGTCTCGTCATCACCCACTGACCGCAACTTCATCCGCCGGCACGGGATGAAAGAAGTCAGGTGCGATCGGCTACGGACAACCGCTTGCTCTCAGCCTGCCTCGACCGAGTCGGACCGCGTCGTCACAACGTCTCCGGTAACGGCATCCAGCGTGATCACACGGATGGCGGGAGCACTCGTGGACTGTGAGGAGTCGTCGTCGGGAGGGCCGTCCTGGGCAACGCCGTCCTGGGAGGGGGCCGTGTCCGCGCCGGGTGGGCCGACACTCAGCATCCAGTACGGGTGCCAGCGGCCGATGCCGTCGGTGCGAGCCAGCAGTTCGCCGGAGTGGACTATGTCACCGGGGAACTTGTGCGTGGCGATGGCCTGAGCCTGTTGCCGGCCGATGCGTACCGAGGGCAGTTCGGGGTCGGGTATGTGACGTGCGGTGAATGAGGTGATCTTGAGATCGGGCCCGACCAGGACGTCCATCCGCATGGGCATCAGCACGCCGTTCTCACGAGAGCGCCAGGAGACCAGTTTCGAGGCTTGTCGAGGACCGGCAGCACTCACGTCGGTGTCCCCGGCGAGAGCCCAGGGAAAGTGGTCCCGCACGAATGCGGTGCCGGCCCTCAGAGCAGCGTCGTCACTGACAGGTGCGGTACCGGGTCCGACGGCCGGGCTGATGGGCCGCAGCAGACCGGAGGTCACTTCGCGGGAGGGCCACTCGATGTCGAGTACCCCGCGGTCGGTGTTGGCCGAGATCCGTCCGGGACCTCCTGCCGGCCCGGGGAAGAACTGCACCGACGTGGCTCGGGCCTGCTCACCAAGGAAATCGGTGATTGCCCTCCGGGCGGTCTCCCGCTGTTCGGGGGAAGCGGCGTTCGCCGATGCCACCTCAGCCATCACGAAGGTGACGGTGAAGGCACTGATCAGGCCGAGTACGGCGATTCCGGAAGCGAAACCGATGAGGGAACGGCGCACCTGATGCCTGCTGATGAGGATGACGGTGTCCCGTCCGCCACGGGTCGCTTCCCAGTGCAGCCCGGCGCCCACGATCAGGGCACCGGCAAAGGCGCCGAGGCTGTTGGTCCACAGGTCGGTGCTGTCACAGGCGCGCCCCATACCCGGCGTAAGCGCCTGCACCACCTCGATGGTGGCCGAGAGAGCGACACAGGTCAACGCGACCGGAATCGGACGTCGTGTCAGCCAGGTTGCCAGGGCGGCCAAAGGAATGAAGAGGAGGACATTCAGCAACCCTTGGGCGGTGAACGTTTCCGTGGCGATACTACGTTCGATGAAACACGTTGCCGAGGCGGGCGCGTCCGGAGAAATGGGATAGAGTGTGGCGCTCACGACAGCCGCGAGCGCGGCACCCGTCAGAGCGCAAGGGATTCCGGGCTTCCCGAGACGGCGCCCCAGGAAATAGGACATCAGAGCCGCAATCATGGAGAGGGTGACGGCAGTCACCAGCATTCCTTGATTGCCATTGAATACTGCCTGAATCATGCGGTCGTTTCCTGGGCTCGCGCGGGAGGATCGGTGCAGGTGCGGGGCCCGCTCGTGAGCGGGCCCCGCGTTCAGCGTTTCAGCACTGGGTGACCGGCGCGTTGTTGAAGGTCTGCTGACCCTGAACTTCCATCCAGCCGATCACGGCGTTACAGCCGCTGAGGTTGTAGTTGGACCACTTGGTGCTCTTGGTCGTGCCCGACGACTGGGAGAACCACGATCCGGTGTGCGCGGTGCCGACGTGGGTCCATCCGAAGCGCGCGGTGATGGACCCGCCACCAGTCTTGTCGTACGCGTCCGTCACGTTCCAGGAAGAACCGGTGCCGCTGGTCAGCGAGGTCCACAGGACGCCGTTGCTCAGCTTCGTGCGGGATGTGCCGTAGTCGAAGTTACCGCCGGCTACCGCGGCCGGGGCGATGACCCCCATGCCGATGAGCACGGCTGCCGAAGTGGCGATGACGCGTCGGGCTGCGGTCATTTCCTGAACCTTCTTTCCGATGGATTTAGTGAAGATCATCTTCTCGGACATGAAGGAATCTAGCGGATTCGGTAAAGGGGGGTGCAGTGATTATGTCGAGATGTGGTCCAGTTCACACCGTGGAGTCGAAGATGTGCGACTTGACGCACTGTTGGCCATAAGTCTTTCTTAATCTCGACTTGAGGTGCCACCTTTTCCGATTTTCGCTCTGAAGTGTGTCCTCAATGGGTCTTGTCTCGTCGGAAGTAATAGACTAATGATCGCTCTGGTTGTGGGCCGGCCCTCGCCTCCCATCGGGGTGAACCCGTGGTGTCGATCCGCTTTTCAGGCGTTGATCCGAACCGGTGCGAGTTCCAGGGGCATGGCTGCGCGCGATCCGGGAGCTCGGCGTTCTTCGCGCCCGTCCTGGCCTCGCGGGTGCAGGGGCGGGCGATGCTGCGCATCGCGAACCCTGGCAGGTGGCCGACCTCGTCGTCCGGGCCGTGCGGGTACGCCGGACCCCGTGCCCGCGTGGGGGAGGCGTGGCAGGGCGGGTGGGGCACATGGATCGGTCCCCGCGTCCGCGGGCACCGGTCCCCGAGCGTCGGGGGACGCCTCCCCTCCCCGGCGCGGAGCGGCGGCCCGTACGGCGGTGGCCGGGCCGCCCGCGCGCCTCCGGCGTGACCACTCTCACGCCGTGCGGGGCAGCGCGGCGTGCCGGTCCAGGAAGGCCGAGACGCCCTGGACCCGGCGGTGCGGGAGCAGCACCCGCGCGGTGCCCGCCAGCATCCCGCGCACGCGGGAGGACTGGACCTCGCCCAGCAGGTCCAGGACCCGCATCCCGGCCCCCGCCGCCTCGTCGGGCCGCCCGCCCCGGGCCAGGTCGTCGGCCAGCTCGGCGGAGTACAGGGCGAGGTTGCGGGTGAAGTGCGGCTCCTGGAGCTCCGCCGCCCGCCGCGCGTGCCGGGCCGCCCGGGACCAGTCGCCCAGCGCGGACCAGCACTGCGCCTCCAGCCCCTCCAGCTCGGCCTCCCCGTAGAAGCTCATCCACTCCGGATCGGCCGCGGAGCTGCCCCGCCCGAACAGGGCCTGGGCGCGGATCAGCGCCTGCTCGCAGCCGACGCGGTCGGCCATCCCCGCCCAGCCGCCCGCCTCGCGCAGCGCCAGCAGCGACATCAGCCGGTCGGAGCCCAGCGCCCGCGCGACGCGCTGCGCGGCCTGCGCCGCCCGCACCGCCTCCCGGGGGCGGCCCGCGTCCCGGGCCAGGAACGCCGTGTTGCAGAAGGCGTGCGCCTCCACCCCCGCGTCGCCGCCCGTCCGCGCCGTGGCGAGCGCCTCCGCGTAGTGCGACCGGGCGTCCTCGAAGCGGCCCGAGTCATGGGCCAGCCAGCCCACCGAGAGGGCCAGTTCACCGGCGCCCGCGCAGAGCCGGTCGGCCGCCGCCCGCCGGGTCACGCCGGCGTCCAGCAGCGCGTACGCGGCGCGAAGCGGGGCCGCCGCACGCCGGTAGAGGCCGTCGGCCCCGTGCCGGTCGTCGAGCAGCCGGATGCGGCGGACGGCGTCCTCCACGGCGCCCGCGCCGTCCGTCCCGGGGCCGCCCGCGGTGCGGGGGGCCGCCGAGGCGTCCGGGGCGGCACCCAGGGGGGCCAGTGAGGCGGCCGCCATCGTGGCCCCGCCCGTCATGAATGCGCGACGCAGCACGTCGCTCTCCTCGTGGTCGTCGTGCGGTCCGTACGGTGCGTACGGCTCATGCGCCCCACCCGGCCCGCGCGGGGGGCGCGGGCGGCGGTCGGGGCATGCCGGGGGCGTCTCCTCGGCGGCGCGCGCCCTCCGCCCGCGGACGGACGAACGGGGCGCGAAGCCCAGGTCGGTGAGCGTGCGGCCGGGGAACATGTGCAGGAACACCCGTTCGTACGCGTAGTTGGGGCAGCGGATCTCGCCCGCCTCGACCCGCCCGACGTACCGCGCGTCGCAGCAGACCCGCTCGCCGATCTCGCGCGCGGCCCGCCGGACGGCCGCCGCGAACTCGGTGGGCGAGCGCCGCCCGCGCAGCCGCCGGAAGACGAGGTTGGGCCTCGGGGGCCGGTCGGGCCGTGCGGAGTCCGCCGCTGCGGTCGATGCCGTCGCCATGGCCGGGCCCTCTCGTGCGAACCGTCGAACCCCGCCGGGCCGGGGCGGGTCGCGCCGACTCCGCTCGCCGTCCCGTTCCCGGCGACCCCGAACGTACCGGTTGTGACGGAGTGGACACAGGGAGTTTGGTGACAAAGCGGAAATCGCCTCCACGATCCGCCATGAAGTGCCATCCTTTGCGGCCCACTTCGCCCGTAGCCGTTGACGCGCTCGCGCGTTGAACCCCGTGGCCCCGGGAGCCGGGGAGGCGGGGGAGGCCGAGGAGGATTCCGTGGGAGAGGCCGGGATGGAGAGCAGCCGGTTCGGTGCGTCCGGGAGCGTTGGCGCCGTGTGCGGGGCCGATCCCCGGTGCGAGGTGGTGTCCGTGCCGACCCGGCACGGACTGGAGGCGGTCGACATCCTCCGGCGGGGGGCCGGCGAGGGGATCGGCCCGGTCCTCCACGACGGCAGCGGCGACACCCTCGGCTTCCTGGTGCCGCCCGGTACGGCCGCCGCGTGGGACCTGCCGGGGAGCACCTGCGCGGAGACGGACGGCCGGGGCGCACGCCTCCCGCTCGCCCCGGAGCCGCCGGTGCGCGGCTCGGACTGGCTGCTGCCGCCCGCCGCCGCCGCGGACCCGGCGACCGACCCGGCCGTGCTGCGCGCCGCCCTGGGCGAGGCGGCCCGGCTGCTCGAAGTGGCGGACAGCTGCTGTTGATCCCACCGGGGGCGGAGGGTTCGGATGCGAGGCCCCGCGCGGGTCGGGTGGCGAGGCCCCGCGCGGGTCGGGGTGACTCGGTGCGGCTCAGGCCGGCCCGGCCCCGGGCTGGGCCGGAGCGGGACCCGTGCGGCCTGGCCCGGGGCGGTCTGGTCCGGCTCGGGAGGGTCCGGGCCCGGACTGGCGCGGTCCGCTGCGGCTCGGTGCGGCCCGGCGCGGGGGCCGGACTTCGTTCCGTCCGCCATCCGCGCCTCGCACTCGGGAGCGGGGCCGTCGGCTCGGCCCGGATTGGTGACCCGGCCCGGATCGGTCACCCGGTCCCGTCCGGCGCGACCCGGTCAGGTTCGGTCCCGCCCGGCGTGATCCGGTCCGGGCCGATCCGGCCGGGAGCCCGCCCCCGTTCCGTCCTCCGCCTCCGTTCCGCATCCGGGACCGGCGCGGCCCGTGCCGTACGGGCACGTCAGGGGGGCGCGCGGTGCGGTGCGCCCCGGGCGGGACCGGCGGACGTCCGCTTCGTGCCCGCCCGGATAATGGGGGGATGGGAAAGGCCAGGAACCCCCGCCGAGGGCGGGTCGCGGTGGAGTCCGTCGTCGAGGACGTCGACGGCGGCCGTGCCGAACTGGTGCCCGACCGGGAGCGGGCCAGGGCCTGGACGCTGCTGATCGACGGCGCCCCGCAGTCCCACGTCGACCTGGACGACCCCGCGCACCTCTCCTTCGAGTACCAGCGCCGCATGGGCCACGTCATCGACCTGGCAGCCCCGCCCGGCAGACCCGTCCACGCCGTCCATCTCGGCGGCGGCGCCCTCACCCTCGCCCGCTACACCGCCGCCACCCGTCCCCGCTCCACCCAGCAGGTCGTCGAACGCGACGCCGCCCTCGTCGCCCTGGTCCGCCGCGCCCTGCCGCTGGACCCCGGCGCCCGGATCCGCGTCCGCTCCACCGACGCCAGGGCCGGGCTGGCCAAGGCGGGCGACGGCTGGGCCGACCTCGTCGTCGCCGACGTGTTCAGCGGCGCCCGGACCCCGGCCCATCTGACGTCCACCGAGTTCCTCGACGAGGTCGCGCGCGTGCTCCGCCCCGGCGGGCTCTACGTTGCCAACCTCGCGGACGGGCCGCCGCTCGCCCATCTGCGCGGCCAGATCGCCACCGCCGCGGCCCGCTTCCCCGAACTGGCCCTGATCGCGGACCCCGCCGTGCTGCGCGGACGGCGCTTCGGCAACGCGGTCCTCGTCGCCGGCCACCGGCCCCTCCCGGTCGCCGAACTCACCCGCCGCGCGGCCTGCGATCCGCACCCCGGCCGGGTGGAGCACGGGCGCGCTCTCACCGACTTCACCGGCGGCGCGGCGCCCGTCACGGACGCCTCGGCCGTGGACTCACCGGCCCCGCCGCCGTCCGTCTTCGACCGGGCTCAGTAGGTCCCGATCTCCACCCGGGGCGCGCTGTCGTGCCAGGTGCAGAACACCGACACCCGCTGCTCGCCCGAGGCGAACTCGACCCTGATCCACTTCTCCGTCTTCCAGACCTGCATCGACCAGCCCGCCGCGGGCGTCGCCGACACCAGCGACGCCGACGACGGCCCCAGGTCGAACACCGCACGCCCGCCGTCGGTGTCGTAGCCCTTGACCCGCCCGGTCGCGGACGCCGAGGGAGAGGGCGAGGAGGACATGACGGCGGGACCGGAGGGCGGCTCGGTGCGCGAGGCCGCCTTGTCGGGCGTACCCACCGGCTCCTCCGGCGGCGGGGCCGCGTCGCCCGGGGGCGTGTGCGACGGCTCGGCGGCGGACGGCGTGGGAGTGCCGGTCGGGGTGACGGTGGGGGAGTGACCCCCGGCCCCCTCCGAGGCCGTGATCGGCAGGGTGCGCGGGGCGTCGTACGCGGTCCCCGCGAGCACCGTGCGGACACCCCACCAGGACAGCGTGACCGCCGCACCCGTGGCGAGCAGCCAGGCCAGTACGTGTACGAGTCCTCTGCGCATCGCGGCCATACTGCCTCACAGGTCACCGGCCTGTCGCCCCCTGTGCGGGGCTGTTCCCGGCCGTCCGCGCGGGCGGGGTGGAAGCCATCCCTCCGGCGGTGCGGAACGCAGAAGTCCGGGCGTGGAGGGAACGATTCCGGAGCCTTTGCGAGGGTCGTCGGGAGCCCCTCCGGGGCCTGATTCGCGTTCCGCGCGGCGGGAGGTGGTGTCGCTGCCCGAAAGCGGGTCGGATCCGGCTGTCGGAGGGCGGTCGCGGCGCGGTCCGGAGCCCGGCGGGTCGGCTGGGCCGAATCCGGACAATTGCTGTCCGGAACGCGGCGGTCGAGACCGCCCGGGGCCACGCGGAGGCCCGTCCGGTGGGTGATGGGTGGTGAGGCGCTCGGCGGGCGGTGGGCCTTCGGGGTGGGCCCGGGGGCGCCTGACGGCGGTGGGTCTCCGCCCCGATCCCCTCTCGCCCCGTCCCGTTGGCCCCGGTCCCTCCGGGAGCGCCGGGTGGGCCGCCGCGAGGGCGGTGGGTTGCCGCCCTCGGGGAGCCGGGGGACGCGGCCCGGGGGACGGCGGACTCTCGGCACGCAGGGGCCGGCCGGGGCGCCGCGCGACGGACGGCACGGCTCCGCTCCGCCGGAACGCCCACCGCCCGCTGCCCGGACGGCGGGTGACGCCCTTTCGTCGGCCTCCCCGGGCGGGCGGCCGCCGGACGGCGGACGGCCTCCCCGGAATCCGGCCGGGCCGCTGGTCGGACCGGCTTCACCCGGTCTTTCCACAGGCTCCTCACGGAGTTGTCCACAGGCCCGCCGCGGCCCGGTCCGCATGGCGTACGGTGCGGCGCATGGCAAGTGTGCTCGTGGTCGAGGACGACCAGTTCGTACGCTCGGCGCTCATCCGGCATCTGACCGACGCCACGCACCTGGTGCGCAGCGTCGGTACGGCGCTGGAGGCGCTGCGCGAGGTCGCCCATTTCAGTTTCGACGTGGTGATACTCGACCTCGGACTCCCCGATCTGGACGGGTCCGAGGCGCTGAAGATGCTGCGCGGCATCACCGACGTCCCGGTGATCATCGCCACCGCGCGCGACGACGAGACGGAGATCGTCCGGCTGCTCAACGCGGGCGCCGACGACTACCTCACCAAGCCCTTCTCCGTCGAGCATCTCTCCGCCCGGATGGCCGCCGTGCTGCGTCGCGCCCGCTCCGGCACCGCGGGGGCACCGCCGTCCACCGTGCTGAGGGTCGGCGGCCTCACCGTCGACCCCCTGCGCCGCCAGGCCGAACTGGACGGCGAGCGGCTGGACCTGACGCGCCGCGAGTTCGACCTGCTCGCCTTCCTCGCCGCCCGTCCCGGCGTCGTGGTGGCCCGCAGGGACCTGCTGGCCGAGGTCTGGCAGCAGGCCTACGGCGAGGACCAGACCATCGACGTCCATCTCTCCTGGCTGCGGCGGAAGCTGGGCGAGACGGCCGCCCGGCCCCGCTATCTGCACACCGTGCGCGGCGTCGGCGTGAAGCTGGAGCCGCCCGCGCCGCGCTCCCCGGACGAGGAGCCGCCCCGATGAGATGGGCTCTGGTCAAGGTGTCGCTGGCGGTCACCGCGATGGTCGTGGTGGCCTTCGCCGTGCCGCTCGGTCTCGCGGTCCGCGAACTGGCCCGCGACCGCGCCTTCTCCAACGCCGAGCGGGAGGCCGCAGCAGTCGCCCCGGCGCTTTCCATCACCACCGACCGGGACGAGCTGGAGCGCGTGGTGGCCTCCGCCGGGATGGACGACGGCATGGCCGTGCACCTGCCGGCCACCGGCACTGACCCGGTCCGCTCCCACATCGGCCAGCGGCGCGCCACCGACGAGGACATCGCCGCCGTGCGGCGGGTGGGCCGTGCCTCCAGCACCGAGGTCCGCGGCGGCTCGGCGCTGCTCCAGCCGATCGCGCTCAGCTCCGGCGAGATCGCCGTCGTCGAGGTGTACGTGCCGGAGTCCGAGGTGACCAACGGCGTCGGCACGGCCTGGGCGGTGCTCGCCGCCGTCGGCGTCGCCCTGATCGTCGGCTCGGTCGCCGTCGCCGACCGGCTGGGCGTGCGCATGGTGCGACCCGCCCGGCGCCTCGCGGAGGGGGCGCAGGACCTGGGGGAGGGGAAGCTGACGGCGCGGGTGCCCGAGGAGGGCCCGCCCGAACTGCGGCGTGCCGCGGTCGCGTTCAACTCCATGGCCGACCAGGTCGTCCAGCTCCTCGACAACGAGCGGGAGCTGGCCGCCGACCTCTCCCACCGGCTGCGCACCCCGCTGACCGTGCTGCGCCTCAACGCCGCCTCGCTCGGGGACGGCCCGGCCGCCGACCAGACCCGGGCCGCCGTCGAGCAGTTGGAGCGGGAGATCGACGGCATCATCCGCACCGCCCGGGAGGCCAAGCCGCAGACCGGCGCGGCGGGTCCGGGAACCGGGTGCGACGCGATGGAGGTGGTCCGCGAGCGGATGGGCTTCTGGTCGGCGCTGGCCGAGGACCAGGGGCGGGAGTGGCGGCTGGCCGGCGGCGACCGGGCGGCGCGGGTCCCGGTGGCCCCCGCCGACCTGGCCGCGGCCCTCGACGCCCTGCTCGGCAACGTCTTCCAGCACACCCCGGAGGGGACCGCCTTCGTGGTCGACGTCTGCGAGGGCGAGGACGCGGTGACGGTGCGGGTCTCCGACGCGGGGCCCGGCATCACCGACCCGGAGGCGGCCGTGGCGCGCGGCCGGGGCTCGGGGACGGACGGGTCGACGGGGCTGGGGCTGGACATCGTGCGCCGCCTCGCCGAGTCGGCCGGCGGCAGTCTGCGCATCGGCCACTCCGCGCTCGGCGGGACCGAGGTACGGCTCCGCCTGCGGCTCGACGGGCGGACCGCGCCGGTGCGCCGGGGGCAGCGGGGGACCGTCCGGCGCCGCAGACCCCTCCGACGGGCGGTCGTCACCGAGGGCTCCTGACCTGCCACCGGTGGCCTCCCGCAGGAGAGGGCGGGGGAGGAGCCCGCTCCGGCAGGGACGGCGTCAGGTGGGCGGCGGTGTATCTGACGGGTGGCGGTGCCCGGCAGGAAGTGGCGCACAGGCGGGAAGCGGCATCCGGCGGGTGGCCACCAGGAGGGAAGCGGCAATCCGGTGGGTGGCACCAGGCGGGAAGCGGCGCCCCGAAGGGAGGTGGTGCCGGGGCAGGGAGTGACACCCCGGCGGGCAGCGGGGCCGACGAGGGGCGTCCCCCGGCGGAGAGTGGCACCCGGCGGGGAACGCCTCCGAGGCGCCGGATGCCCGCCGTTGCCCGGAAGCTCTCTCGGGGCGGTCCCCGGGTGGCGTCCGCCCCGGTGTCGGCGTGGGCGTGGCCGAGGGCTCCCGCTCGCCGCGCCGTCCGCCTGGCGCGGCCGGGGGCGGAGCGCCTCCGGCCGGACCGGTCGGGCCGTGTGCCGCCGTCGGGCACCGCGATCATCAGAGCCGGTCGACGTGCTGCCCGGCCGGCTACGGGGCAAGCCGCGCGTACCCTCGCTCGTCGCGCGCCGTCACCAGCGGCAGGCGAGTCCCGGCGCCCGCGAACCCGGCGGAGACGCCCCGGACGATCCCGGAGGAGTAGGGCTCGGAAAACGGCCGGATCCGCGCCTCGGGGACCACGACGGGCACGCCGCCGCCGGTGCGCCGGGTGACCGGTGAGCGGGCGGCGGGGTGGGGGACGTGGCCGAGTTCCGCGATGACCCGCCGACGGTCCGGGAGCGGTCGCTGCCGCCCGGGCGAGCCGTTGATGACCCGGAGGACCGCGCCGCGGCCGACGCCGACGCGGATGGTGACATCGTTCAGGACCCGTTCCGGCAGGACCCTTTCGGGCAGGGCCAGTTCAGGCGGGGCGGCGCCGGGTCCAGGGCGGGGCGGTGCCGGCCGTCCTGGGGGCGGACGGCGGCTCGACGGAGATCATCGTTCACCTTCCGGTGGGTGGTGGGGGCACCGTCCTGATTCCGCCCGGCGGCCCCGTGCGCCGCCCGCCAGGATTCCCGCGGACCGGCCCCGGCCACCGGACCGGCCCCGACCTGCCGGGACGCCGGGCAGCCGGAACCGGCGGCGGCCCACGGCGGGGAAGCGGCGCGAACCGTTCCCCTGCCGTGCCGCGCACGCCCGTGCAACAACGCCGTCTTCAACTCTTGACACCCGCCCCCGGCACCGAGGAGTCTTCGGGGCAAGCCGCGTGGGAGCGTTCCCATGGAGTTCGGGGCCTCTCCTTCCGTGCGGCCCGAAACACCGTCGGCCCTTCCCTCCACCTCGCACGGCGCACCGCTGACCAGCTACTTCGCACCGTGCTCCGGGGTGCGTGGGTGCGGTCGGCGCGCGCGGCGGGAGGCGGCCGGACCGCCGGACCCGGCGGCCCGATTCCCGAGGTCCCCGTTCCCCCCTGGAACAAGGAGTAGTGGAATGCGCATCACCCGAACCGGCGGTCGTGGCCGCAGAGCGGCGGTCCTGGCGACGTCGGTCCTGACGGCCTCGGCCCTGCTGCTGACCGGCTGCGGCGGCGACCCGGACTCCCCGGACTCCGGAGGGAAGATCACCCTCAAGGTGGCCGACTTCGGGCAGTTCGGCTACAAGGAGGCCGGACTGTTCCGGAAGTAC
This sequence comes from Streptomyces sp. SID8352, assembly GCF_009862265.1. Lineage (GTDB taxonomy): Bacteria > Actinomycetota > Actinomycetes > Streptomycetales > Streptomycetaceae > Streptomyces. The sequence continues at coordinate 195,457 of NZ_WWGX01000030.1, forward strand.
CAGGACCTCCACCCGGACATCGTGGTGAAGGAGGAGACCACCGCCAACGAGCAGGACTACTACCCGAAGCTCCTCCAGCAGCTCAACACCGGCAGCGGGCTGGGCGACGTCGTCGGGATCGAGGTGGCCCGTGTCAAGGAGGTCGTCGACACCCAGGCGGACCGGTTCGTGGACCTCAGGGAGAGCATCGACGTCGGCCAGTGGGTCGAGTGGAAGGCCCGGCAGGCCACCGCGCCCGACGGCAGGGTGATAGGCGCCGGGACGGACATCGGCCCGATGTCGCTCTGCTACCGCAGGGACCTGTTCGAGAAGGCCGGCCTGCCCGCCGACCGCGAGAAGGTCGCCGAGGCCGTCGCGGGCGGCTGGGAGGACTACCTCGCACTCGGCGAGAAGTACCGGGACAACGCGCCCGGCGGCACGTACTTCATGGACTCGGCCGGCGCCATGTTCAACGGCGTGGTCAGCTCCTCCGAGCAGCAGTACTACGGCTCCGACGGCAAGCCCGTCTACAAGGACAGCCCCGCCGTGCGGAAGGGCTGGCGCCTGGCCGCCGAGGCCGCGGAGAAGAAGCTTAGCCAGGGCCTCCCGCAGTTCCAGGACCCGTGGAAGGCGGCCTTGCGGAAGGGCAGCGTGGCCACCGTCGTGTGCCCGGCGTGGATGGCCCTCCAGATCGAGAACTACTCCGGCGACGACTTCCGGGGCAAGTGGGACATCACTGCCGCGCCCGGCGGCACCGCGGCCAACTGGGGCGGCTCCTTCCTGGCGGTGCCCAGGAGCGGCAAGCACGTCAAGGAGGCCACCGAGCTGGTCGAGTGGCTGACCGCGCCCGAGCAGCAGGCCGCCGTCTTCAAGGCCGTCGGTGTCTTCCCGTCCAACCGGGGCGCGTACGGGATCGCGGACGTCAAGGACGCCGAGCTGCCCTATTTCAACGACGCCCCGGTCGGCCGGATCTACGCCGAGGAGGCCGGGACCATCCCGGTGGCCGTGCTCGGCCCCAAGGACGGCGTGATCAAGGACACGATCTCCACCCAGATCACCAACATGGAGCAGCGCGGCACCAAGCCGGACGACGCCTGGAAGGCCGCCACCGAGGCGATCGACAAGGCCATCGGCTGAGGCGGGGCCGTCCGCTGACGGGGGGTCACCGGCCGGCACGGGATCGCCGGCGGGCGCGCGGCCCCGCCCGCCCGCCGGTCCCGCCCGCCCGCGAGGCCCCGGCGCCCGGCTCTCCCCGGCGGGGCCGCTCCCGCCGTCAGCTCTCCTCCCGGCCGCCTCCCTGCGGCGACCCGGTGCCGGAGCCGTCGGCCCGGCACCGCCCCCACCGGCCGCCGCCCGCGCCACCGGCCGCCGACCGGAGCCCGCCCCCACCGGCCGTCGGCCCGGCACCGCCTTCACCGGCAGGGACGCCGCCGCCCGCCCTCACCGGCAGGGACGCCCGCGCCCACGCCGACGCCCCGCCCCCGCCGTACCCGGCCCGATCTCCCAGGGAAGGACCCCCTCCGTGGCAACGACCACCCCCGCACGGGGTGCCCGCACCCCGCCCCGCCGCGGGCCCGGCGCGTGGCGCACCCGACTGTGGCGACTCGACGACAAGGTCTCGCCGTACGCCTACATCGCCCCCTTCTTCCTCGTCTTCGGCGCCTTCGGGCTCTACCCGCTCCTCTACACCGGCTGGATCGCCCTGCACCGGGTGGAGATGACGGGCCTCGACCGGTCCGAGTGGGTCGGCTGGGACAACTTCGCCAGGATCCTCCAGGACTCCGAGTTCTGGACGGCGGTCTCCAACACCTTCGTCATCGGCGTCCTGTCGACGGTGCCGCAACTGCTCGTCGCCCTGGGACTGGCCCATCTGCTCAACTACAGGCTGCGCGCCAGCGCCTTCTGGCGGACCGTCGTCCTCACCCCCTACGCCACCTCCGTCGCGACCGCCGCCCTGGTCTTCGCCCTGGTCTTCCGGGCCGACGGCGGCCTCCTCAACTGGGTGCTCGGCTTCGCCGGACTCGGCGACACCGACTGGGGCAACGGCACATGGACCTCCAAGACCGCCATCTCGGTCATCGTGATCTGGCGCTGGACCGGCTACAACGCCCTGATCTATCTCGCGGCCATGCAGGCGGTCCCCACCGACCTGTACGAGGCGGCCTCCCTCGACGGGGCCTCGCGCTGGCAGCAGTTCCGCAGGGTGACCATCCCCTCGCTGCGGCCGACGATCCTGTTCACCGTCGTCATCTCGACCATCGGCGCCATGCAGCTCTTCGGCGAGCCGCTGCTGCTCCAGGGCGGCACGCTCGGCGCCGTCGGCGGCAGCGAGCACCAGTACGAGACGCTCAGCATCTACCTCTACAACTACGGCTGGAAGCTGGGCCATCTGGGACCGGCCGCCGCCGTGGCCTGGGCCATGCTCGCCCTGCTGCTGCTCATCGCCCTCATCAACTGGATCGTCGGCCGGGTCGCGCGCAGGAGCGCGGCGTGACGGGAGCGACAACGATGACCACGACCCACACCCCCGCCCAGGCCGGAACGGGAACGGTCCCGCCCGCGCCCGCCGTTCCCGCGGGCCGGGGCCGAAGGCTGCGGATCGGCGCGGGCCGGCAGCTCGACGGCGGTCCGTTCACCTATCTGGCGCTGGCCGTCGTCGGCCTGGGCTCCCTCTTCCCGCTGTACTGGACGCTGGTGGCCGCCTCGCACGACCAGCAGCGCGTCCTCGACGACCCGCCGCCGTTCGTGCCGGGCGGCAGGCTGCTGAGCAACCTGGAGGCGGCCTGGGAGCAGGCGGGCCTCGGCAGGGCCATCGTCAACAGCGTCGTCGTGGCCGGCTCCATCACCGCGGCGACGCTGCTGTTCTGCACCCTCGCCGGGTACGCCTTCGCCAAGATGCGCTTCCGCGGGCGGAACGCGCTGATGACCGCGGTCATCGCCACCCTCACCATCCCGCCGCAGCTCAGCGTGGTGCCGCTGTTCATGATGATGTCCGACATCGGCTGGGGCGGACGGCTGGAGTCGGTGATCTTCCCGACCCTGGTCGGTGCCTTCGGCGTCTTCTTCATGCGCCAGTACCTGCTGGAGGCCCTGCCGTACGAGCTGATCGAGGCGGCCCGGGTGGACGGGGCGAGCAACCTCCGCATCGTGCGCAGCGTCGTGCTGCCCGCGGCCCGGCCCGCGATGACGGTGCTGGGCATGCTGACCTTCGTCCAGGCGTGGAACGACTTCTTCTGGCCCTTCCTCGCCCTCAGCCAGGAGAGCCCCACCCTCCAGGTCGCCCTCGGCCAGCTCAGCGCCTCCTACACCCCCGACCAGAGCATCGTCATGGCCGGCGCGCTGATCAGCACCCTGCCGCTGCTGGTGGTCTTCGTGGTGTTCGGCAAGCAGATCGTCGGCGGGATCATGGCGGGCGCCGTCAAGGGGTGACCCGGCCCGCTCCGGCCCTCCCGTGCTCACCCCGTGCCCGGTCCGCCCCATGCCCGGTCCGCCCCGCCGGGCACCCGCACCGGCCCCGCGCCGGAGCCACCGGTCCGCACCGGCCGCTTCCACCAACGCCCACCGACGCCACGGAAGCCCAGCGTCCCCACCGCACACCCTTCCCACCGCCCATCACCCACCGTCCGCACGAGCCCGGCGGGCCCCGCACCCGGGCCCGCCGGGCCGGGCGCGCACCCCGCGCCCCACGCGCCGTCCCGTGTCCGGGCCACACCGCCCGGCCCTCCTCACGCCAATTGGGAGCGTTCTCACCATGACCGCCGTACGACCCGAGAGCACCGCCCGGCCGGCCTCCGGCACCTCCTTCCCCGCCGGCTTCGTCTGGGGCACCGCCACCGCCGCCTACCAGGTGGAGGGGGCCGCCGCCGAGGCCGGCCGCACGCCCTCCATCTGGGACACCTTCAGCCACACCCCCGGCAAGGTCCGCAACGGCGACACCGGGGACATCGCCGCCGACCACTACCACCGCTACCGCGACGACGTGGCCCTGATGAAGGACCTCGGACTGAACGCCTACCGCTTCTCGGTCTCCTGGTCCCGGGTCCAGCCCACCGGCCGGGGCCCCGCCGTCGAACGCGGGCTGGACTTCTACCGCCGCCTCACCGACGAACTCCTGGCCGCGGGCATCACCCCCGTCGCCACCCTCTACCACTGGGACCTCCCCCAGGAGTTGGAGGACGCGGGCGGCTGGCCGCACCGGGACACCGCCGACCGCTTCGCCGAGTACGCCGGCATCATGGCCCGCGCCCTCGGCGACCGCGTCGGCGTCTGGACCACCCTCAACGAGCCCTGGTGCAGCGCCTTCCTCGGCTACGGCTCCGGTGTGCACGCCCCCGGCCGCACCGACCCGGCGGCCACCCTGCGCGCCGCCCACCACCTGAACCTCGCCCACGGCCGCGCCGTCGGCGCCCTGCGCGCCGGGCTGCCCGCCGCCGCCCAGGTCTCCCTCACCCTCAACCTGCACCAGGTGCGCCCCCTCACCGACGCCCCCGGGGACGTCGGGGCGGCCCGCCGTATCGACGCCGTCGGCAACCGGATCTTCACCGGCCCGGTCCTCGACGGCGCCTACCCCGAGGACCTCCTCGCCGACACCGCCCACCTCGTGGACTGGGACGGCCTGGTCCGCGAGGGCGACCTCGCCGAGACCTCCCGCCCCCTCGACCTGCTCGGCGTCAACTACTACGCGCCCACCGTGGTCTCCCGCCCCGCCGAGGGCTCCGGCGCCACCCGCGACGACGGCCACGGGGCCGCCGACCGCTCCCCGTGGACCGGCTGCGACGACATCGCCTTCCACCTCGCCAACGACGACCTCACCGCCATGAACTGGGCCATCGACCCCGACGGGCTGCACACCCTGCTCACCGGGCTGGCCGCCGCCCACCCCGGACTGCCCCTGATGGTCACCGAGAACGGCGCCGCCTTCGACGACTACGTCTCCCCCGAGGGCGTGGTGAACGACCCCGAGCGCATCGCCTACCTCCACGCCCACCTGGACGCCGTACGGCGCGCCATCGCCGACGGCGCCGACGTCCGCGGCTACTTCCTCTGGTCGCTGCTGGACAACTTCGAATGGTCCTACGGCTACTCGAAGCGCTTCGGCACCGTGTACGTGGACTACGCCAGCCAGCGCCGCATCCCCAAGGCCAGCGCCCACTGGTACGCCGGGGTGATCCGCCGCAACGCCCTGCCCGGCTGACGCACCGGGGCCGGGCCCCGCGCCGGTCCGGACGGCCCCGCGCCGGTCCGCCGGGCCCCGGCCCGTGCCGGCGCCGGTACGGCGGGACGGGGAGACCGGGGAGCGCGGGACGGCTGCTGTTACATTCCAGGCCTCATTGCTGCGAGGGGAAGGCGACGGCCATGGCGGTCAACGGTGGGCGGAGCCGGGGCGCCGGGCGCCCGACCCTGGAGGAGGTGGCCGCCCGCGCCGGGGTCGGCCGCGGCACGGTCTCCCGCGTGATCAACGGCTCGCCCCGGGTGAGCGACACGACCCGGGCCGCCGTCGAGGCCGCCGTCGCCGAACTGGGCTACGTCCCCAACACCGCGGCCCGCGCCCTGGCCGCCAACCGCACCGACGCCATCGCGCTGGTGGTGCCCGAGCCGGAGACCCGGTTCTTCGCGGAGCCGTACTTCTCCGACATGCTGCGGGGCGTGGGAGCGGAGATCTCCGACAGCGAGCTGCAACTGCTGCTGATCTTCGCGGGCAGCGACCGGGAGCGGCAGCGGCTCGCCCGGTACCTCGCCGCCCACCGGGTGGACGGAGTGCTGCTGGTCTCCGTGCACGCCGACGACCCGCTGCCCGACCTGCTGGCCCAGCTGGAGATCCCCGCGGTGATCAGCGGCCCCCGCTCCGCCGGGGAGACGCTGGCCTCGGTCGACTCCGACAACTACGGCGGCGCCCGCTCCGCCGTGGAGCACCTGCTCTCCCGGGGGCGCGCCCGCGTCGCGCACATCACCGGCGCCCCCGACGTCTACGGTGCCCAGCGCCGCGTCGACGGCTACCGGGACGCGCTCAGGGAGGCGGGGCACGCCGAGGACGACGGGCTGATCGAGCCCGGTGACTTCACCGAGGAGGGCGGTCACCGTGCGATGGCGGAGCTGCTGCGCCGCCGCCCGGACCTGGACGCGGTGTTCGCCGCCTCGGACGTGACCGCCGCCGGTGCCCGCCGGGCGCTGCGCGAGGCGGGCCGCCGCATCCCGGAGGACGTGGCGCTGGTCGGCTACGACGACTCGGTCATCGCCCGCCACCTGGACCCGCCGCTCACCAGCGTCCGCCAGCCGATCGTGGAGATGGGCCGGGCCATGATCGACCTGCTGCTCGCGGAGATCGCCGCGCCCCGTCCGCCGGTCCCCGGCGCTCCGGCCCGCAGCCGGATCGTGCTGCCGACGGAACTGGTGGTCCGCGCCTCGTCCTGACCCACCCCGGCCCGTGCCTCACGGAGGGCACGGCATCCGCGCGGACGAAAGCGAGGGGCCGGTGACCTTCTCGCGAAGATCACCGGCCCCTCGACCAGGGTGAGTGACGGGACTCGAACCCGCGGCATCCTGGACCACAACCAGGTGCTCTACCAGCTGAGCTACACCCACCATGACCGGTGCTCGAACCCCTCGGTGAGAGGTCCGCGGGTTTCCCCGACCAGCCGAGAAAAAGTGTACAGGGTCCGAAGGGGTGCTCGCGCCCGCCTTTCCGCCGCCCCTACCCGGCGGGCAGGACGTGCCGCGCGGCGATGGTCCGGGCGGTGTCGCCGTCCGGACCGGGCTGCGGGACGAAGACGGCCTCGCGGTAGTAGCGCAGCTCCGCGATGGACTCGCGGATGTCGGCGAGCGCGCGGTGGTTGCCGCTCTTCTCCGGGCTGTTGAAGTACGCCCTCGGGTACCAGCGGCGGGCCAGCTCCTTGACGGAGGAGACGTCGACGATCCGGTAGTGGAGGTAGCCCTCCAGCGTGGGCATGTCGCGCAGCAGGAAGCCCCGGTCGGTGCCGACGGAGTTCCCGCACAGCGGCGCCTTCCCGGGCTCCTTCACGTACTCCTCGATGTACGCCAGGACCCGGGCCTCGGCGTCGGCGAGGGTCGTGCCGCCCTCCAGCTCGGCCAACAGGCCGGACGCGGTGTGCATCTCCCGCACCACCTCCGGCATCGTCTCCAGGGCCCGGTCCGGCGGGCGGATGACGATGTCGACACCGTCCCCGAGCACGTTCAGTTCGGAGTCGGTGACGAGGCCGGCCACCTCGATGAGAGCGTCGTCGGACAGCGAGAGGCCGGTCATCTCGCAGTCGATCCAGACCATGCGATCGTTCATGCCGCAACCTTACGGCGCCCGTAGCGCCCTGTGACCGGGGCGTGCCGGGCCCGCGGCCCCGGGCCGGGGTGCGGAAGGGGGCGCGGGCCCGGTCGGGTCCGCGCCCCGGGTACGCCGGCCGGGTCCCGAGGGACCCGGCCGGCGCCGCACCTGCCCGAGGCATGTCCGGCGATTCCCGTCTGCCTGCGGGCGACGACGGGAATCGCCGGACCGCCCTTGGGGCCTCTCGTTTGGATCATGCCGGGCTCGCGGGGTCCGGCCCGATCCAAACGAAAGACCCTAGGGCGCGCTGCGCTGTCCCGGCACGCTCGCCGCCGGGACGGGCACCGGGGTGCGGCGGGTCTGGAACGGCACCCCGTTCTCCGCCGTCAGCAGCGGCGGCATGCTCTCGGCGGGCAGGGCCACCCGCGCGGCGGCCTCGGCGTCGGCCTGCCGGTCGCCCTGCGGACGCCGGGCCCGGTAGGCGGCCCGGTAGGCGGCCGGGGACGAGCCGAGCTGGCGGCGGAAGTGCCCGCGCAGCGCCACCGGCGAGCGGAAGCCGCAGCGGCCCGCCACCTCGTCCACGGAGTAGTCCGAGGTCTCCAGGAGCCGCTGCGCCTGGAGCACCCGCTGGGTGATCAGCCACTGGAGCGGCGCGCTGCCGGTCAGCGACCGGAAGCGCCGGTCGAAGGTGCGGCGGCTCATGTACGCACGCGCGGCCAGCGTCTCCACGTCGAACTGCTCGTGGAGGTGCTCCAGTGCCCAGGCGACGACCTCGGCGAGCGGGTCGGCGCCGATCTCCTCGGGTAAAGACCGGTCGAGGTAGCGCTCCTGGCCGCCGTTGCGGCGCGGCGGGACCACCAGGCGGCGGGCCAGCGCGCCGGCCGCCTCGTTGCCGTGGTCCGTGCGCACGATGTGGAGGCACAGGTCGATGCCGGCCGCGGTCCCCGCGGAGGTGAGCACGTCGCCGTCGTCCACGAAGAGTTCACGCGGATCGACGTGCACCGACGGATAGCGCTTGGCCAGCGTCGGCGCGTACATCCAGTGGGTGGTGGCCGGACGGCCGTCCAGCAGTCCCGCCGCCGCCAGGACGAAGGCGCCGGTGCACAGCCCGACGATGCGGGCGCCCTCCTCGTGCGCCCGGCGCAGAGCGTCGAGCGCCTCCTCCGGTGGCGGTGAGGTGATCGACCGCCAGGCGGGCACCACGACGGTGCCTGCCCGGGAGATCGCCTCCAGCCCTTGTGGCGCGGTGAGTTCGAGACCGCCCGTGGTGCGCAGCGGGCCCTCTTCACCCGCGCACACCAGCAGGCGGTAGCGCGGTACGCCGGCGTCCTGGCGGTCGATGCCGAACACCGACAGCGGTATGGAACTCTCGAAGATGGGGCCGCCGCTGAACAGCAGCACCGCGACGATCTCCTTGCGGCGTCGCCCGGAAAGCTTCCGGGCCGCGGCTTCCGGCGCGGCAGTGGAGTCGTGGCTCATCCTGCTAAGCCCCCCTCGGTGGTCGCGGCTCCTCGGTCGTGTCGCTCCTGCACGTTTCCCCTTGGTCCTGCACGAGTCCCCCGCCGTAACAGTCAAGATCGAATCTACTGCGTCCCGTCATGCCCGGATGGCCGGTTCGGCACTTGGGACATTGCCGACATGGCAACTTGGCGTGAAGCATTCGATCACGAAGCGTTGCACTCCCGGACGCCGCAGGGAAGTGCGCCGTACGGCAGTGGCCAATCCCCGTAGGGTGCGCGGGGTCGTCGGGACCCTTTTTGTGCAGGTGGAACGGGGGTTGGGGGGCGGTCGGGGCAGGAGTCGGGCCACATGCGGAAGTTGGCTGAAAAGAGGCGTGTGCGTGCGCGGAAACCGGTCAGTCGTCCGGTCTGTTTTCCCGAATCCGCTGCTCCCGGGCCTCCGTTGCGAGGGTCCGGCGCTCCGCCCGGCGCAGCAGCAGCCGGCACGCGCCGGTGACCGCGGCCAGTCCCACGGCCGTTCCGGCGGTGCCCGCGAGCGAGGCGCCGTACCAGAGCAGCGCGACCGGGATGAGGAAGCAGCTGAAGGCCGCCCAGCGGACGGCGTCGGTGGCGCCGTACCGTGCGGAGGGGACCCGGCGGCCCGCCGGGGGCGCGGCCGGAGGGTCCCGCAGAGCGCCCTCCGGGCGGCCGGGCGGTTCCCGGCCCGGGGGGCCGGGAGGGCAAGGGGCGCACGGGCCGGGACCGGACGGCAGGGGGTCCGGGGGCGGCCCGGGGCGCGGCGGTCCGGACGGGGGTGCGGGGCGGTGGGGATCGGACGGCGGTTCGGCGGGCCGGTGCGGTCCGGGCATGAGGGCTCCCTGGGGCGAGGCTCACCCGGTTCAACGGCCGGGCGGCGCCCGGGTCACGACGCCGTGATCGCCACAGATTGTTGAATCCTGTGCAAACCGCCTGTACAGCACAGCAACCATTGCGTTACGGGCGCGGCCTCGGGCATGCTCCGGTGGACCCCACGACCGGGGGCCGCGGGATCAGGGCGAGGAGAGGAGTGCCGCCGTACCCTTGGGGGTATGGGGTTGGGAAGACGATTCCCGGACACAGCTCAGCCGCACCCTGTGGTCCCACCCAAAAGGATTGACACGCCGAGACAGCCATGGCCGGTCACGAATTCTTCGAACCCGCGGACCGCAAGCGGCCCGTCGCCGAACCCACGGCGGCCGAGCCCCAGGCGGCCGAACAGCCACGTCAGCGATGCGACCCCGCCTTCAAGCACGGCGTCGTCGTCGGCTTCGACGGCTCCACGTCCAGTGAGCGCGCCCTCGCCTACGCCGTGGGCATGGCCCGCAGGCTCGCCGCCGGACTGGTGATCGTGCACGTGGCCAACCGCCTGCCCACCACGGTCTGGGCGGGCTGCGAGCCCCCCGTCTTCGTCGACGTCCCGGACCACCGCACCGAGGTGCTCGGGCTGGAGCTGGCCTGCGCCGACCACCTCTGCGAGATCCCTTGGATCCTCGTCGAGCGCGGCGGCGACATCTGCCACGAACTGGAGGAGGTCGGCCGGGAGTACGAGGCGGACGCCATCGTCGTCGGTTCCAGCCATGGACTGGTGGGCCGCCTCTTCGGCTCCGTCGCCGGACGGCTCGCCAAGCGGGCCCGGCGCCCGGTCGTGGTCATTCCCTAGGGGGCGCCTCCCGCCGGGCCCCGAGAGCAGCCTCCCCCGCACCACGGCGGCCGTCCCGCCGGGCCGTGAGGGCCGCCTTCCGCCCGGCCGTGTCCCGCCTCGGAATCCCCCCGTCAGGGGGAGTACCGAGGGGGAGCCCCGAAGGGGAGATCCGGGTCCCGGGGCCCTCCCTCCGGGGGCCCGGCCGGGTCCCGCCCGCCCTTCCTCCGGGGGCCCGGCCGGAACCCCGCGCGCCGCTCCCGCCGTCGCTCCCGCCCCGTCCGGCCCGCCCGACCCCGGTGGTACCGGGTCCTCCCGGGCTCCTGAGCGCGCCCCCGGCGCGCCCCGGCGCGCGCTCCGATCGCCTCCGGTGAACCTACCGATGCGTACAGGTGTTTGGTCCCTTGTAAGGGGCATATAAGGCTCACCACAACTGCACATGGACGAAGGGAGCCCGCCGTGGACCAGCACGTCTCCGCGGGAAGCACCACCACCATCGTCGGCCGACTCGCCCTGGGGGTCACCCTGTTGGCCTTCGGTCTCGGCCACACCGCCGTCATCGACGGCGTCACGGCGGGCGACGCCGTGACCCTCGCCCGCCATGTCGGCGGCATCGCGCTGTTCCTCGTCGGACTGCTGGCCCTGCGCGACGGCGACACCGCCTCCGGCACGGCCTTCACCGCCTTCGGCGCGCTCTGGTTCACCTGGGCGTCCGCCGCGTCCGGGGGTCGGGTCTCCGCCAACGCGGCGGGGCTGTTCCTGCTCCTGTTCGCCCTCGTGGCCCTCTCCCTCGCCGCCGCCGGCGGGGACCCGCTGACGCGGGGCGGCCACGGGCTGTTCGCCGTGTCGCTGCTGCTGATCGCGGTGGCGGTCTTCTCCGAGAGCACGGCCCTCGTCAAGGCCGGCGGCTGGTTCGCCGTCGCCGCCGGGGCGGTCGTCTGGTACTCCGCCACCGCCGCCCTCGCCCACTGGCCCACGGCGCTGCCGCGGGGCCGGGCGGGGCGCCGGGCGACGGCGGCGTAGCCGGCCCCCCCCGGGCGGACCGCCCGCGGGCCCCGGGTGCCGGTGGCGCGCCCGGGGCCCGCGCTCCGCGCCCGCCTGGCGCGGAGCGGCTACTCCACCGTCACCGACTTGGCCAGGTTGCGCGGCTTGTCGATGTCCCGGCCCAGGGCCAGCGCCGTGTGGTAGGCGAGGAGCTGGAGCGGGATGCCCATGAGGATCGGGTCCAGCTCGTCCTCGTTCTTCGGGACCACGATGGTGTGGTCGGCCTTCTCCTGCTCCCGGTGCGCCACGGCGAGGATGCGGCCCTCGCGGGCCTTGATCTCCTCCATGGCCGCGCGGTTCTTCTCCAGCAGGTCGTCGTCCGGCACGATCGCCACCGTCGGCAGGGCGGGCTCGACCAGGGCCAGCGGGCCGTGCTTCAGCTCCGAGGCGGGATAGGCCTCGGCGTGGATGTAGGAGACCTCCTTGAGCTTCAGGGAGGCCTCGCGGGCGACCGGGTAGCCCCGCACCCGGCCGATGAAGAGCATCGAGCGGGCGTCGGCGTAGAGCGCGGCCAGCTTCCTGATCTCGTCCTCGCGCTCCAGCATCTCCGCGATCTGCGCCGGGAGCCGGCGCAGGCCCTCGATGATCCGCCGGCCGTCGCGCACCGACAGGTCGCGGGTGCGGCCCAGGTGCAGGGCGAGCAGCGCGAAGGCGACCGTCGTGTTGGTGAAGCACTTGGTGGACACCACGCACACCTCGGGCCCGGCGTGCACGTACATGCCGCCGCCGGCCTCGCGGGCGATCGCCGAGCCGACCACGTTGACCACGCCGAGCACCCGGGCGCCCTTGCGCTTCAGCTCCTGCACGGCGGCCAGGACGTCGTAGGTCTCGCCGGACTGGGAGACGGCGACGTACAGCGTGTCCGGGTCGACGACCGCGTTGCGGTAGCGGAACTCCGAGGCGGGCTCGGCGTCGGCGGGGATGCGGGCCAGCTCCTCGATCATCTGGGCGCCGATCATGCCCGCGTGGTACGAGGTGCCGCAGCCGAGGATCTTCACCCGGCGCACCGCGCGGGCCTCGCGGGCGTCGAGGTTGAGGCCGCCCAGGCGCACGGTGGAGAAGCGGTCGTCGATCCGTCCGCGCAGCACCCGGTCCACGGCCTCGGCCTGCTCGTGGATCTCCTTGTGCATGTAGGTGTCGTGGCCGCCCATGTCGTAGGAGGCGGCCTCCCACTCCACGGTGGTCGGCTCGGCTGTGGTGCTGGTGCCCTCGGTGGTGTAGGTGCGGAAGTCCTCCGCGGTGAGGGTCGCCATCTCGCCGTCGTCCAGGGTGACTATCTGCCGGGTGTGGGCCACCAGCGCGGCGATGTCCGAGGCGACGAACATCTCCTTCTCGCCGATGCCGAGGACGACCGGCGAGCCGTTGCGGGCGACGACGATCCGCTCGGGGAATCCGGCGTGCAGCACGGCGATGCCGTAGGTGCCCTCGATCAGCCGCAGCGTCTCGCGGACCTTGTCCTCCAGCCTCTCCGCCTCGGACCGGGCGATGAGGTGGACGAGGACCTCGGTGTCGGTCTCGGACGCGAACGCGACGCCCTCCGCCTCCAGCTTGCGGCGCAGTTCGGCGGCGTTGTCGATGATGCCGTTGTGCACCACCGCGACCCGGCCGTCGGCGGACATGTGCGGGTGGGCGTTGACGTCCGAGGGGGCGCCGTGGGTGGCCCAGCGGGTGTGGGCGATGCCGGTGGTGCCCTTGAAGCGGGCCGGGACCCGGGCCTCCAGGTCCCGCACCCGCCCCTTGGCCTTGACCATCTTCAGCCCGGCCGCCTTCGGCGAGGTGACGACGATGCCCGCGGAGTCGTAGCCGCGGTACTCCAGCCGCTGCAGACCCTCCAGGAGCAGGGGCGCGACGTCACGCCTGCCGATGTATCCCACGATTCCGCACATGTACAGGTATTCCCTCAGCCGTAGACGATGCGGCGCAGTTGACGGAGCGACAGCTCCGGGGGCGCGACCGCGCGGTAGCGCAGTTCCGCCGCGACCCGTTCGAAGATCGTCGCGTTCACCAGGCCCTGCGCCTGCAGCTCGCGGTGACGGCGACGGACGTACTCCTCGGTCGTCTCGTCGAAGTAGGCGAGCACGTCCTGGACCACCCGCAGTGCCTCGCCCCGGCTCAGGGGGGTGGACCGCGTCAGGTGATCTACGAGTTCGTCGTGCACCCGCTAGATCCTGGAGTAATGAAAGGTTCTTTCGCAAGAATCCTGCCCGATTTCGGGCAGGGGGTGGGGGTCCGGGTCGCGCCGGGGCCTCCGCGGAGGTCCTCCTCGGATCTCCGGCGCCCGCCGGGACCCGTGGGATCACCCCCGGATCTCCGGGAATCCTCCGTGTCCTCCCGGACCAGGGCCCCGGAACCCGGGTCCTGAGCCCCGCCCCGGACCCCCTGAGCTTCCTCGGGGCCCCGACCCCCGCCCCGGGCCCCCGGTCCCCGTCGGGACCCCTGAGCCCCGCCCCAGACCCCCGGGCCCCGTCGGGACCCCCGAGCCCCGCCCCGGGAAAACTTTGGAAGGGGGCACACCTCGGTGTGCCCCCTTCCCGGTGCCCGGACCCGTCGTCCGGGGCGGACGGCCCCGGCGCGGGCCCGGCACCGCTCCCCGACCGGGACCGGGACGGAACCACTCGCGCGACGCGCCCGGGGCGGCGCGTCACGCCCTCACAGGAGTGCGCGCGCGGCGTCCGCCACGGCCTCCGCGGTGATCCCGAAGTGCGCGAACAACTCGTCGGCCGAGGCGCTGGCCCCGAACTCCTCCACGCAGACGGCGCGTCCGTCCAGTCCCAGCAGGTCGTGCCAGCCCTGGCTGACCCCCGCCTCGACCACGACCCGCCGCCGCACCGAGGGCGGGAGGACCGCGTCGCGGTAGGCGGCGGGCTGCCCGGCGAACCACTCCCGGCACGGCATGGAGACCACGCGGGCCCGGATGCCGTCCGCCGTCAGCGCGCGGGCCGCCTCGACGGCGACCGCCACCTCGGACCCGGTGGCGATGACGACGACATCGGGATCGCCGTCCCCCCGTCCCGGGGTCTCGTAGCGCACATAGCCGCCGCGCACCGCGCCCTCCGTCGGCCGCAGTCCGTCCCCGGCGTCCGGCAGGACCGGCAGGTCCTGCCGGCTGAGGCTGAAGCCCACCGGGCGACGCCGCTCCCCGAGCACCTTCCACAGGGTGACGGCGGTCTCGTTGGCGTCCGCGGGACGCACCACGTCCAGCCCCGGCACAGCCCGCAGCGAGGCGAGGTGCTCCACCGGCTGGTGGGTGGGTCCGTCCTCGCCGAGACCGATCGAGTCGTGCGTCCACACATAGAGGGCCGGCAGCCCCATCAGCGCCGCCAGCCGGACGGCGGGCCGCATGTAGTCGCTGAAGACGAGGAAGGTCCCGCCGTAGGGGCGGCTGACGCCGGAGAGGGCGATGCCGTTCATCGCCGCGGCCATGAAGTGCTCCCGGATGCCCCAGTGGACCGTCCTGCCCGCCGGATCGGCGCCGGGCAGCGGGCTGGAGGCGGGGAGGAACGAGGACGCCGCGTCGACGGTGGTGTGGTTGGAGTCGCCGAGGTCCGCGGAGCCGCCCCACAGCTCCGGCAGCCGGTCCGCGGCCTCGCGCAGCGCCCGGCCGAACGCCTTCCGGGTGGCGACGGGGGTGCCCGGGGCGAACACCGGGCGCGCGTCCTCGAAGCCGGCGGGGAGGCGCCCGCTCCTGATGCGGGTCAGCAGGGCGTCCCGGTCGGGATGGGCCCGCGCCCAGCGGCCGTAGGCCTGCTCCCACTCCTCCCGCGCCCTTCGGCCCCGCTCCCGTGCCGACCGGGAGGTCCACTCGAACACCTCCGCCGGCACGGCGAAGACGGCCTCGGGATCGGTTCCCAGGAGCGACTTCGCCTCGTGGACCGCCCGCGCGCCGAGGGCGGAGCCGTGGGAGGCCGCGGTGTCCTTCGCGCCGGGCACGGGCCAGGCGATGGTGCTGCGCATCACGATGATCGACGGCCGGGAGGTCTCCGCCGTGGCCGCTTCCAGCGCCTCCGACAGCCCGGGGACATCGATGTCACCGTCCGCCGCCAGGGCCACGCTCTGGACGTGCCAGCCCTGGGCGGCGTAGCGGGCGGACACGTCCTCGCTGGTCGCGAGTTCGGTGCTGCCCTCGATCGATATGCGGTTGTCGTCGTGGACCACCACGAGGTTGCCGAGCCCCTGGTGGCCCGCGAAGGCGGCGGCCTCGGCGCTGACGCCCTCCTGGATGTCGCCGTCGGAGCAGAGCACGAAGACGCGGTGGTCGAAGGGGCTGGCGCCCTCCGGGGCGTCGGGGTCGAACAGGCCGCGCTCCCGCCGGGCGGCCATGGCCATGCCCACGGCGGTGGCGATGCCCTGCCCGAGCGGCCCGGTCGTGGTCTCCACGCCGGGTGTGTGCCCCCACTCCGGGTGGGCCGGGGTGAGGCTGCCCTTCTTCCGGTAGCGGCGGAGGTCGTCGAGGGTGAGGGGGTAGCCGGCCAGGTGGAGCTGTATGTACAGGGTGAGGCTGGAGTGGCCGCAGGAGAGCACGAAGCGGTCCCGGCCCGGCCATTCGGGGTCGGCCGGGTCGTGCCGGAGGAAGCGGTGGAAGACGAGATGGGCGGCGGGGGCCAGGCTGACCGCCGTTCCCGGATGGCCGTGGCCCGCCTCCTCGACGGCGTCCATGGCGAGGACCCGGGCGGTGACGACGGCCCGCCGGTCCTCGTCGGTCCAGCGGAAGGGGGCGGGGGCGGCCGCGGACCGCTCCCCGGCCGGGTTCTCTACCACAGCGTGTATCCGCCGTCCACGACGAGGACCTCGCCCGTGACGAAGGAGGAGGCGGGGCTGGCCAGGTACAGGGCCGCCGGGGCGATCTCGGAGGCCTGCGCGTACCTCCGCATGGGCACCTCGTCGATCCAGTAGTGCCGGTACTCGGGGCGGTCGATGTCGGAGATCTCGGTCTTGGTGTATCCCGGCGCGATCGCGTTCACCCGCACCGAGTGCGGCGCCCACTCGGCGGCGAGGGACTTGGTCATGTGGTGCACACCGGCCTTGGAGACCGCGTAGGGCGCGTGCCACTGGGGCCGGTTGATGATCATCCCGGACATGGAGCCGACGTTGACGATCGCCCCCGCGCCGCGCTCGACCATGGCGGCGCCGAAGACCTGGCTCGCCTTCCACACGGCGTCCAGGTTGGTGGCGAGCACCCGGTCCCAGTCCTCGTCGCTGAGGGACAGGGACTCGCCGTGGATGCCGATGCCGGCGTTGTTGACGAGGATGTCGACCGGGCCGAGCCGCTCGGTGACCCCGTCGCGCAGGGCGGTCAGGTCGGCCCGGCTGGTGACGTCGGCCCTCATCGCCATGGCGTCGGCACCGGCGGCGACGAGTTCGGCGACGGCGCGCTCGTTGCGCTCCTCGTCCCGGCCCGCGATCGCCACGGCCGCGCCCGCCTCGGCGAACGCCGTGGCGATCGCCCGGCCGATGCCCCGGTTCCCTCCCGTCACGACGGCGACCTTGCCGTCCAGGCGGAATCTGTCCAGTACGTTCATGCGGTGCGCTCCTCGGTGGGGTGGTCCGGGCCGTCCGCGGCGACGACGCGCAGGACGCGGTCGGCGCGGTGCCCGGTGCGGCCGATCAGCTCGGCGTTGGTCTGGTCGGAACCGTGTGAGCGATCGTGCGCCTCCTCGGCGGAGCGCCCGTACGCCATGTGCCGGGAGACGAGACGCCGCAGGCGGGTCTCCTCCCCGGGCTCCAGGAACCAGCACGCGTCGAGCAGTCCGCGCACCTGGCCCCACGGCCCCTCCTCGACCAGGAGGTAGTTGCCCTCGGTGATGACGAGGGGGACCTCCCGGGGGACCGGCACGGCGCAGGCGATGGACTCCTCCAGGCTCCGGTCGAACAGGGAGGCGTAGACGACGTCCTCGTCCCCGGCCCGGAGCCGGCGCAGGAGGCTGACGTACCCGGCGGCGTCGAAGGTGTCGACCGCGCCCTTGCGGGGCCGTCTGCCCAGCCGGTCCAGCTCGGCGTTGGACAGGTGGAAGCCGTCCAGGCCGACGAGGGCCGCCCGGTCGCCCAGTGCGGACGCCAGGACCTGGCCCAGGGTGGACTTGCCGGAGCCCGGCGCGCCGACGATGCCCAGGAGGGTGCGCCGCCCGGGGACGATCAGCGAGCGCGCCGCGGCGACGAGGGCCTCGGTGCCGACCTCCTCCACCTCGGGCGGGGCACTGCCGCCGGTACCGCTGTCGCGGCTCATCGCCGCTCTCCCTTCTGCTTCGCCGAGGTCCCCGTCGGACCGTCGGCCGGACGGGTGTGCGCGCCGCCGGTGTGGACGGGGTCGGGTTGTTTGGCCCCGGTCATGATCGCGACGGCCTCCTCCATGGAGATGTTCTGCGGCTCGACGAGCGCGATGCGGCGCCCCAGCCGGTGGATGTGGATGCGGTCGGAGACCTGGAACACGTTGGGCATGTTGTGGCTGATGAGCACGACCGGCAGGCCGCGGTCCCGCACGCGCAGGATGAGGTCCAGGACCTGGTTGGTCTCCCTCACCCCCAGGGCCGCCGTCGGCTCGTCCATCACCACCACCCGTCTCGCCCACGCGGCGACCCGGGCGACCGCGACGGCCTGGCGCTGCCCCCCGGACAGGGTCTCCACCTTCTGGGTGATGGACTGCACCCGGATGCCCAGGTCCGCCATCTGCCGGGCGGACTCGTGCCGCATCCCGCGCCGGTCGAGCTGCCGGAACACGGTGCCCAGCACCCCCTTGCGGCGCTGCTCCCGGCCCAGGTAGAGGTTCTGCGCGATGTCGAGGGCCGGGGCGACGCCCAGTTCCTGGTAGACGGTCTCGATGCCGGCCCGCCGCGCGTCCAGCGGGCTGCGGAACTGCACGGGCTCCCCGTCGAGCCGCAGGGTGCCCGAGTCGGGAACGACCGCGCCGGTCAGCGACTTGATGAGGGTGGACTTGCCCGCCCCGTTGTCGCCGATCACCGAGAGGATCTCGCCGGGACGCAGGTCGAAGTCGCAGTCGTCCATCGCGACGACGTGCCCGTAGTGCTTGGTCAGCCCGCGTGCCTCCAGCACGTTGGCCGTGGGGTCGGTGGCCTTCACCGCACCTGCCTCCTTCGCACCAGGCGGTCCACACCCACCGCGACGATCACCAGGACGCCGGTCGCGACCTGCTGGTAGAGCGAGTCGATGCCCGCCTGGGTGAGGCCGTTCTGCAGCACCGTCACGATCAGCGCGCCGATGAGCGTCCCCACGACGCCGCCCCGGCCCCCGAAGAGACTGGTGCCGCCGATGACGACCGCGGTGATGCTGTCGAGGTTGCCGTTCACGTACCCGCTGGGATCGGCGGTCGGTGTGCGGCCCAGTGCCTGCCACGCCGCGAGGGCGTAGACCAGCCCGGCGACCACGTACACGCTCAGCAGGACCCGCCGGACCTTGATCCCGGCCAGCTCGGCCGACCTCGGGTTGTCGCCGACGGCGTAGACCCGTACCCCCCAGGAGGTCTGGGTGAGGGCGTATCCCAGCAGCGCGGTGAGCCCGATCCAGAGCATCACCCCGTAGGTGATGGTGACCCCGCCGATCACCGGTCCGTCGTTCAGCGCGGTGAGGAAGCCGGAGGTGATGGGGTAGCTCTGGGAGTTGGTGTAGAGGCGCGCCGCGGCCATGACCACCGACATGACGCCGAGCGTCACGATGAACGGCGGCAGCTTCAGCCAGGACACCAGCGCGCCGTTGACGGCGCCGAGGGCCAGGCAGACCAGCACACCGAGCATGGCCGCGAGAACCGGGTCGTGGCCGACGGCCATCTTCCCGATGACCACGGAGCCCAGCACCATGATGGCGCCGTTGGCGAGGTCGATCCCCGAGGTCAGGATGATCAGGGTCTGGCCGAGCGCCAGGGTGCCGACCACGACGGACTGCTGGGCGATCAGCGCCAGGTTGTCGGGGTTGAAGAAGGTGGTGGTGGTGAGGCTGAAGACGACGACCGCGACCACGAGGGCCAGCAGCGGCCCGAAGATCTGGTGGGCGACCAGGCCGCGCAGGTCCCGCCGCGGGTGGAGGGGTGCCTCCAGCGCGGCGACGTCGGGTGCGGACGGGCCCGTCACTTCGGTCCCCAGCAGTGCTCGAGACCCCATTCCGAGGTCTCGGAGGGGAGACCCTCCACCGGGCGGTCGGTGATGAGCGCGGTCCCGGAGTCGATGACGCCGCCCTTCGGCTTCGTCCCGTCCTCCAGGAAGGCGGCGACGGCCTCGACCGCCTTCTCGCCCATGCGGTCGGGGAACTGCATGGCCGTGGCGCCGATCACGCCCTTCTTGACGTCCTGCACACCGCTGCACGCGCCGTCGACCGAGACCAGCACGGTCTTGCCGCTCAGGCCCTTGTTCCTGATGGCGGTGTGGGCGCCGCGGGCGGCCGGCTCGTTGATCGTGTACACCACGTTGATGTCCGGGTGCGCCGACAGCAGGTTCTCCATCTCCTGCTGACCGGTGTCCTCGGTCCCCTTGGTCAGGGCGCTCCCGGCCAGGGCGGACTTGGAGATGCCGTAGCCGGCCAGGAAGCCCTCGTGCCGGTCCGCCGCCGGGGCGTCCGAGAGGTCGAAGTCGAGCATCGCGACGCGCGGCTTCGCCGGCGAGGAGGCCTTGGCCCACTGGCCGATGAGCCTTCCGGCGGCGACGTTGTCGGTGGCGAAGGTGGCGTCCGCGACGCTCTCGGGGCTGAGCGGCGCGTTGACCGCGAGGACCAGGATGCCCTGGTCCTTGGCCCGCTGGAGGACCCCGTTGAGGGCGGTGGCGCTGGCCGGGGTGACGACGATCGCCTTCACCTTGTTGGCGATCATGTTCTCGATGGCCGTGACCTGCGTCGCGGAGTCGCCCGGCGTCTTGGCCTCGGCCTTCATGACCTTCCAGCCCTTGGCCTTGGCGGCGTCCTCGGTCGCCTTCTCCAGCGTGCCGAAGAACGGGTTGCTGAGGTTCAGGGCGACCACGCCGATGGTGGGCTTCCCGTCGGAGCCGGCCCCGCCGTTCCCGCCGCAGGCGACGGCGGCGAAGGCGACGGCGAGGGTGAGGGCCGAAACCCTGAGCCCGGTGGGGCGAGGAGCACATCTGACGTTCTTCATTGACCCGGTCCTCATTGGTTGGCGCCGCCCGTCGTGCCCCATGGGCTCCCGATGTCCTGAGATCGGTCGGTACGACGGGATGTTGCGTTGATGCTGCGCATGATTAGGTTTTCTGTCAAGCATAAGTCTGGGATTTATGCGTGCTGGCTGACATAATGAAGCTCGTTGGCTGTGCTGATCACTGATGGACCGACCACCGAGGGAACGGGAGCACGATGACCGGTAGAACGCCTGCGGCCACGCAGGGTTCGGGGCCCTGGCACCCGGACGACGGGCCGGGCCGCATTCTCGAACTGATCACCAGCGGCCGGGCGCGGACGCGCAGCGGCATCGCACGGATCACCGGGCTCTCGCGGTCGACCGTGGGCCAGCGGCTCGACGCCCTGTTCGAGGCCGGTCTCGTGCGGGAGGGCGCCGCCAGCACCTCGGCGCGGGGCCGCCCCTCGCGCGCGCTCCACCTGAACGAGAGCGCGGGCATCGTCATCGCCGTCGACATCGGCGAATCGCGCACCCGCGTGGCGGTCACCGACCTGGAGGCGAGGGTCCTCGCCGACGCCGTGGAGCCGCTCGCCCTGAGCGAGGGCCCCGAGGCGCTGCTCGGCCGGATCACGGCGACGGTGCACGAGGTCGTCCGGGACGCCGGTGCCGGGGGGAGGCCGATAGCGGGCATCGGCTTCGGGCTGCCCGCCCCCGTCGACTACGAGGCCGGACACGTGCTCGGCTGGTCCATCATGACCGGCTGGGACACCTATGACATCCGCGCCCACCTCCGTGCCGACTGGCCGGTCCCCATCCTCATCGACAACGACGTCAACCTGCTCACCCTCGCGGAGCACCGGCGCTTCTGGAGCGACCAGCGGAACCTGCTCTACATCAAGGCCGGGACCGGGGTCGGCAGCGGCATGGTGATCGACGGCCGCGTCCACCGGGGGAGCCAGGGCGCGGCCGGGGACATCGGGCACGCCCACGTGAGCGGATTCGGGGACCCCCAGTGCCGCTGCGGCAACCAGGGGTGCCTCGAATCACTCGTCGGCGGCTGGGCGCTGGCCCGCGACCTCGGTGGCGGCCGTCCCGGCGAGGAGGGGGACGCCCGCTCCGTCGTCGAGCACGTCAGGCGCGGTGACAGCCGTGCGATCGCCGCGCTCAGGAAGGCCGGCCGGGTGCTGGGCGAGTCCGCCGCCTACGCCACCAGCCTCCTCAATCCGGACGTCATCGTCCTGGGCGGGCTGCTCGGCACCACGGGGGGCCATCTGATGGCCGGTGTCCGCGAGGTCGTGTACCAGCGCTCGCTGCCGCTGGCCACCCGGCAACTGCAGATCGTCCCCACCCGGTACAAGTCCCACGCCGGGATCACCGGGGCGGCCCATCTCGTGCGCGACCACGTGCTGGCGCCCGCCACGCTGGACTCGGCGCTCGCGGCGGGGAGTTCGCCGTTCCCCGCGCCATGACACCGGCGCGTCACCGCGCCGCGGCGGCACCCGGGGGCCGGCGGGGGTGAGCGGTGCGGGGGCGGGGTCCGGGGCCGCCCCCGCCGCTACATGCGCCGCAGCACCGCCTGCTTGGCCGCCGTGAACTCCTCGTCCGTCAGGACGCCCGAGCGGTGCAGGTCGCCCAGTTCGCGCAGGCGGCGCAGCAGGGCGTCGTGGTCGGCCCCGCCGGGGGCCGGTGCCGCGGCGGTGCCGGGCGGGGGCGCGGGAACCGCGGGGCCGGGCGCCGGAGTACCGGCGGCCGGGGCGGTGGTCCCGGCGGCCGGCGGGGCCGCGGGTGCCGGACGGCGGGCGGGGTGGGGGAGGCGGGCCTGGACCGCAGCGGCCACCAGCGCCATCAGCGGGTCCTTGCGGAACCCCCACAACTCCACCGCGTTCGGGTCGTACTTGGGCGGCACCTTCGTCGGCACGCCCCGCACGGTGAAGCGTAGGTGCCCGTTCTCCAGGCCCGCCGACGGCCGCCACTCCACGCCGGTGATGTCCGCCAGCGCCAGGGTCCGCGGACCGCCCGCCGACTTGGCGTCCTCCGCCTGCCACTTCCACTCCAGGCGCACCACCTCGCCGTCGAAGCCCGCCGTCCCGTCACCGGCCGACACCGACAGGGGCACGGGCGGCCCCGGCAGCAGATAGGAGTCGACCGGGTCCGGGGGGACGCCGTCCAGCAGCAGGGCGTTGCGGACCTCGTCCACCAGGTACTCCGCGACGCCGTGGCGGTCGGGCTCCACGGTCAGTCGGTACGGATCGTGCGGTTCGGCCAGCCGGCCGCCGGTCGCCAGCAGCAGCGGGTCCGCGCCGTCCCGCAGCCGCAGCCTCAACAGGCCCGAGCGGCGGCCGTGTTCGAACGAGAGGCCCGCCAACGCGGCCAGCGGCACGGTCAGTTCGCCCAGCTCCCGGCGGAGCAGTCCGACCCCTCTGTCCCGGCCCGGCGTGAGCCGCAGCGCCTCGCCGTCGAAGACCCAGGTCCCGTCCCGCTGGATGATTTCCGCCATACGGAGATTGTTCCACCGCTTCCGCGCGGGGCCGTTGACGGGGGAGAGTGGTCCATACCAGTCGGGCCCCGCCGACGGTCCCGGCCGCCGCACCACGGCGGCGGGCCGCGCGGCCGGTCACCGCCCGCCGTGTCCGCTCGACCGAGCGCGCCCCGCCCGCACCCGTCTCCGCCGCCCCCGACCCGTACCCGGCCGCCCCGGTCCGTCCGTACCGGCCCCGCCCGCCACCGCCACTCCCGCCCCACCCCGTTCCACCCTGTCCCGATCCATCCGTTCCCCCTCTCGTGAAGGGAGTGCGTGTGAGCCCGCTTCTCCGGCGCCGCGACACGACCCCCCGGACGTCCCGCCTCCTCGGCGCGCTGCTGCTCGTGGCCGCGACCGGGGCGCTCGCCACCGGAGCGGTGCCCACCGGGGGCACCGCCGACGCCGCGCCCGCGCCCCGGCCCCCCGGCCTGACCCCGCTGGACCGGGTGATACCCGCGCCCGCCGTCGTCCGCCCCGCGGGCGGCCCCTACACCGTCACCCCGGGCACCCACATACGCGTCGACGGCGACCCCGAGACGCTCCGGATCGCCGAGTACCTCGCGGACGTCCTGCGCCCCTCCACCGGCTTCCGGCTCCCCATCACCGACCGGGGCTACGGCGGCATCCGGCTGCGCCTGGCCGACGGCCCCCACGGCGCCGAGGGGTACCGGCTCGACAGCGGACCCGACGGCGTCGTCGTCACCGCGGGCAAGCCCGCCGGGCTCTTCCACGGCGTCCAGACCCTGCGCCAGCTCCTGCCCGGCACCGTCGAGGCGGACACCGTCCAGCTCGGTCCCTGGAGGGTCGCCGGCGGCACCATCGAGGACACCCCGCGCTACGCCTGGCGCGGCGCCATGCTCGACGTCTCCCGGCACTTCTTCGGCGTCGACACCGTCAAGGAGTACATCGACCGGCTCGCCCTCTACAAGATCAACAAGCTGCACCTGCACCTCAGCGACGACCAGGGCTGGCGCATCGCCGTCGACTCCTGGCCCCGCCTGACCAGCCACGGCGGCTCCACCGCCGTCGGAGGCGGCGCCGGCGGCTTCTACACCAAGGCCGACTACCGGGAGATCGTCCGCCATGCCGCCTCCCGCCATCTGGAGGTCGTCCCCGAGGTCGACATGCCGGGCCACACCAACGCGGCCCTCGCCTCCTACCCCGAGCTGAACTGCGACGACGTCGCCCCGCCGCTGTACACCGGGATCAAGGTCGGCTTCAGCTCGCTGTGCGCCGGGAAGGACGTCACCTACGACTTCGCCGAGGACGTGGTGCGCGAACTGGCCGCCCTCACCCCGGGCCGCTACCTGCACATCGGCGGCGACGAGGCGCACTCCACCAGCCACGACGACTACGTGACCTTCATGGACCGGGTGCAGCCCCTCGTCGCGAAGTACGGCAAGACCGTCGTCGCCTGGCACCAGTTGTCCGGCGCCACCCCCGCGAAGGGGGCCCTCATCCAGTACTGGGGGATGGACCGCACCGGCGACCCCGAGAAGGCGCGGGTCGCCGAGGCCGTGAAGAACGGCGCCGGGCTGATCCTGTCCCCGGCCGACCGGACCTACCTCGACATGAAGTACACCGAGGACACCCGGCTGGGTCTGTCCTGGGCCGCGCTGGTGGACGTGCGCCGCGCCTACGACTGGGACCCGGGGGACTACCTGCCGGACGTCCCCGCCTCCGCGGTCACCGGGGTGGAGGCGCCGCTGTGGACGGAGACCCTCTCCGAGCCCGGCGAACTGGAGTACATGGCCTTCCCGAGGCTGCCCGGGATCGCGGAACTCGGCTGGTCCCCGGCCGCCACCCACGACTGGGACGCCTACAAGGTGCGGCTCGCCGCGCAGGGCCCCCGCTGGGAGGCCATGGGCATCGACTACCACGCCGCCCCGCAGGTGCCCTGGCCCCGCGACTGACGGCGGACCGCCCGCCGACGCGACGGGGGGCACCGGCTTGTGTGCGCCGGGTCCCCCGTCGGGCGGGAACGCCCCGTGTGCGAGGCGCCGCCTCCCGGGTGTGCCACGGGGCGGGCCCGTGCGCGGGGGGCGGGCCTCCTAGCCGGTCAGGCCCAGTTCGCGGGCGATCAGCATGCGCTGGACCTCGCTGGTGCCCTCGCCGATCTCCAGGATCTTGGAGTCCCGCCACATGCGGGCGACCGGGTACTCGTTCATGAAGCCGTAGCCGCCGTGGATCTGGGTGGCGTCCCGGGCGTTGTCCACCGCGATCGTCGAGGAGTACAGCTTCGCCAGGGCCGCCTCCTTCTTGAACGGCTCTCCCGCCACCAGCCGGGAGGCCGCGTCCCGCCAGGCCAGGCGGGACGTGTGGGCCTTCATCTCCATGTCCGCGATCTTGAACTGGATGGCCTGGTTGGCGCCGATGGGCCGGCCGAAGGCGTGACGTTCCTTCGCGTAGCGGACCGACTCGTCCACGCATCCCTGCGCCAGCCCCGTGGCCAGCGCGGCGATGGCGATGCGGCCCTCGTCCAGGATGCGGAGGAACTGGGCGTAGCCCCGGCCCGTCTCGCCCACCAGGTTGGCCGCCGGGACCCGCACGTCGGCGAAGGACAGCTCCCGGGTGTCGGAGGCGTTCCAGCCGACCTTGGAGTACGGCGCCGCCACCGTGAAGCCCGGGGTGCCGGACGGCACCAGGATGGCGGAGATCAGCGGGCGCCCGTCGGGCTTGCGGCCGGTCACCGCCGTGACCGTCACCAGACCGGTGATGTCCGTGCCCGAGTTGGTGATGAAGCACTTGGTGCCGTTGATCACCCACTCGCCCGACGCCTCGTCCAGCCGGGCCGTCGTCCGGGTCGCGCCCGCGTCCGAACCGCCGTCCGGCTCGGTCAGGCCGAACGCGCCCAGGACCTCGCCGGAGCACAGCCGGGGCAGCCACTCCCGCTTCTGCTCCTCCGTGCCGAACAGGTACAGCGGCATCGCGCCCAGCGAGACCCCCGCCTCCAGGGTGATCGCCACCGACGAGTCGACCCGGGCCAGCTCCTCCAGGGCGATGCCGAGCGCCAGGTAGTCGCCGCCCATGCCGCCGTACTCCTCCGGGAACGGCAGCCCGAACAGGCCCATCCGGCCCATCTCGCGCACGATCCCGTACGGGAACTCGTGCCGCTCGTAGTGGTCACCGATCTTGGGCGCCACCACGTCGTGGGCGAACTCCTCCACCGTGCGGCGGAGTTCCTCCAGTTCGGGGGAGAGCTTGTGGTCCATGTCGTCACTGCTCCTTGTGGGAGTCGGCGCGGGCGAGGGCGCGAACGGTGCGGGACGGGCTCGGCCGTCCCAGGTGGGCGGCCATCCAGACGCTCGTGGCGACCAGACGGCCGAGGTCCACCCCGGTGTCGATGCCGAGGCCGCGCAGCATCCACACGAGGTCCTCGGTGGCGAGATTGCCGGTGGCGGACTTGGCGTAGGGGCAGCCGCCGAGGCCGCCCGCGGAGGCGTCGACGGTGGTGACGCCGTGCCGCAGCGCGGTCAGGGTGTTGGACAGCGCCTGCCCGTAGGTGTCGTGGAAGTGGACGGCGGTCCGCTCCACCGGGACCCCGGCCCCGGCGAGCGCCGTCAGCAGCGCGGAGACATGGCCCGGGGTGGCCACGCCGATGGTGTCGCCGAGGCTCAGCTCGTCGCACCCCATGTCCAGCAGGGCCCGGGACACCGTCACCACCTGCCCGACGGGGACGGGGCCCTCCCAGGGGTCGCCGAAGCACATCGACAGATAGCCCCGGACATGGCCGCCGGCGTCCCTGGCGCGCGCCACCACCGGCGCGAACATGGCCAGCGCCTCGTCCACGGTGCGGTTGAGGTTGGCCTTGGCGAAGGACTCCGTGGCGCTGGCGAACACCGCGACCCGGCGGGCGCCGAGCGCCAGGGCCCGGTCCAGGCCCCGCTCGTTGGGCACCAGCACCGGCAGCTCGACGGGCAGCTCCGCGATCTCGGGGAAGAGCCGCTCCGCGTCGGCGAGCTGGGGCACCCAGCGGGGGTGCACGAAGCTGGTCGCCTCCACGGTCGTCAGCCCCGTCGCCGCCAGACGGCGGATGAACTCCGCCTTCACCGCCGTCGGCACGACCGCCTTCTCGTTCTGCAGGCCGTCGCGGGCGCCGACCTCGTGGATGCGGACGCGGGAGGGCAGGCCCTCTGCCGGCACGGCCATGGGCAGGCCCGGCTCGGGCGCGTTCATGCCGTCTCCTTCTCGGGGGTGCCGGGGGACGCCGCCTCCGGCGCCGGTGCGACCGGTGCCGCCCGCACCGCCGGTACGGCTCGTGCCGCCGGGTCCGCCGGGCCGTCGTCCGGGGCGGCCGGGGCCACCGGGGCGATGACCGCCAGTACCTGGTCCATCGCCACCGTCGTGCCCGGCGCCACGTCCAGCTCCGCGACCGTCCCGGCGTGCGGGGCGGAGATCACGTGCTCCATCTTCATCGCCTCCACCACCAGCAGGCTCTGCCCCGCCGCGACCTCGTCGCCGACGGCGACCTTCACCACCGTCACCGTGCCCGGCATCGGCGCGGTCAGCGAGTCGGCGCCCGCGTGGGCGGCCCGGCCGAGCGACGCGGCGACCGGGTCGTGGTCGCGCACCTCCCAGGAGTCGCCGTCCCGGGCGAGCCAGGTGCCGTCCGGCAGCGCCGCGAACGTGTGGGCCACGCCGTCGAGCCGGAAGGCGTACCCGTCGCCGCCGGGCAGCGGCGTGATCTCCGACGCGCTCAGCGGCTCCGGCGCGCCGTCGGGCAGCAGCTCCGTGCCCCCGTCCCGCGTCCGGCGCACCCGCACGGTGACCGGATCGTGGCCCGGCACCCGCAGCGGGTGCGCCGTCCACGCCGGCTCCGCGCCCAGCCGCCAGCCGTCCCCGGCGGCGAACGGATCGGCCCATCCGCCCGTCTCCCCGGCGGGCGCCAGTGCCGCCTGGCGCAGCAGGGCCGCCGCCGCGTACACCTCCTCGGGGACCCCGTCCGGCACCAGCGCGTCCACGTCCCGCTCGACGAGCCCCGTGTCCAGCTCGCCCGCCACCACCGCCGGATGGGCGAGCAGCCGCCGCAGGAAGCCGGCGTTGGTCGGCACGCCCAGCGTCACCGTGTGCGCCAGCGCCGCCCGCAGCCTGCGCAGCGCGGTCGCCCGGTCGGGGCCGTGGGCGATCACCTTGGACAGCATCGGGTCGTAGAGGCTGCCGACCTCGGTGCCCTCGCTCAGCCCCGAGTCGGTGCGCACCCCCTCGCCCCGCGGTTCGCCGAGCCGCAGCACCGTGCCGCCGGACGGCAGGAAGCCGCGGGCGCCCTCGCGCACCGACACCGTCTCCGCGCACAGCCGCGCCTCGACCGCGTGCCCGGTCAGCCGGACGTCCTCCTGGGCGAACCCGAGCGGCTCGCCCGCCGCCACCCGGAGCTGCCACTCCACCAGGTCCAGGCCCGTGACCAGCTCCGTCACCGGGTGCTCGACCTGGAGGCGGGTGTTCATCTCCATGAAGTAGTACCGGGACGGGTCGCCGCCCGGCACGATGAACTCCACCGTGCCCGCGCCCCGGTAGCCGCAGGAGCGGGCCGCCTGCACCGCCGCCCCGCCCATCGCCGCCCGGGTCGCCGGGTCCAGGAGCACGCTGGGCGCCTCCTCGACGAGCTTCTGGTGCCGGCGCTGGAGCGAGCACTCGCGCTCGCCCAGGTGCACCACCCCGCCGTGGCCGTCCGCGAGGACCTGGATCTCGATGTGCCGGGGCCGGTCGATCCACCGCTCGACGAGCAGCGTGTCGTCACCGAAGGAGGCGCGGGCCTCGCGGCGGGCCGCGGCGATCTCGTCCCCGAGCGCGGCGGCGTCCCGCACCAGCCGCATGCCCTTGCCGCCGCCGCCCGCCGACGGCTTCAGCAGCACCGGCATCCCGATCCCGCGGGCCGCGTCGGCCAGTTCCGCGTCGCTCAGGCCGCTGCCGCTGGAGCCGGGCACCACCGGCACCCCGGCCGCCCGCACCGTCTCCTTGGCCCGGATCTTGTCGCCCATCAGGGCGATGGCCGCGGCCGGCGGGCCGATGAAGGCCAGCCCCGCCTCCTCGCAGGCCCGCGCGAAGTCCGCGTTCTCCGCCAGGAAGCCGTACCCCGGGTGCACGGCCCGCGCACCGGTCCGGGCGGCGGCCTCCAGCAGCCGGTCGGCGCGCAGATAGCTCTCCGCCGCCGCGGGCGGGCCGATCCGCACCGCCGTGTCGGCCTCCCGCACGTGCCGGGCGTCCGCGTCGGCGTCGGAGAAGACCGCCACCGAGCGCACGCCCATCGCGCGCAGCGTCCTGATCACACGCACGGCGATCTCGCCCCGGTTGGCGACGAGCACCGTGTCGAACATCGGACCGCTGGGGTGTCCCATGGGTCCCCTCCTCACATCCGGAAGACGCCGAACTGGGGGTCGCCCAGCGGCGCGTTGGCACAGGCGGTCAGGGCCAGCCCCAGCACCCGGCGGGTGTCGGCGGGCTCGATGATCCCGTCGTCCCACAGCCGGGCGGTCGCGTAGTAGGCGCTGCCCTGGCGCTCGTACTGGGCGCGGACCGGCGCCCTGAACGCCTCCTCCGCCTCCGCGGACCACTCCTCGCCCCGGCCCTCCAGCTGGTCCCGCTTCACCGTGGCCAGCACGGACGCCGCCTGCTCGCCGCCCATCACGGAGATCTTGGCGTTGGGCCACATCCACAGGAACCGGGGCGAGTACGCCCGCCCGCACATCGAGTAGTTGCCCGCCCCGTACGACCCGCCGACCACCACCGTCAGCTTCGGCACCCGGGTGCAGGCCACCGCCGTCACCATCTTGGCGCCGTGCTTGGCGATGCCGCCCGCCTCGTAGTCCCGGCCGACCATGAAGCCCGAGATGTTCTGCAGGAACACCAGCGGGATGCCGCGCTGGTCGCACAGCTCCACGAAGTGCGCGCCCTTCTGGGCCGACTCGGAGAACAGGATGCCGTTGTTGGCGACGATGCCGACCGGGTGGCCGTGGATCCGGGCGAAACCGGTGACGAGGGTCTGCCCGAACTCCGCCTTGAACTCCGCGAACCGCGAGCCGTCCACCACCCGCGCGATGACCTCCCGCACGTCGTAGGGGGTGCGCGAGTCCACCGGCACCACCCCGTACAGCCCCTGCGGGTCGGCCTTCGGCGGGGCGGCGGGCCGCACCTCCCAGGGCAGCGCCCCGCGCGCGGGCAGCGTGCCCACGATGTTCCGCACGATGCGCAGGGCGTGCGCGTCGTCCTCCGCGAGGTGGTCGGTGACGCCCGAGACCCGGGAGTGCACCTCGCCGCCGCCCAGCTCCTCGGCCGTCACCACCTCGCCGGTGGCCGCCTTCACCAGCGGCGGACCGCCCAGGAAGATCGTCCCCTGGCCGCGGACGATCACCGCCTCGTCGCTCATCGCCGGGACGTACGCGCCGCCCGCCGTGCAGGAGCCGAGGACCGCGGCGATCTGCGCGATCCCGGCGCCCGACATCCGGGCCTGGTTGTAGAAAATCCGCCCGAAGTGCTCCCGGTCCGGGAACACCTCGTCCTGCATCGGCAGGAACGCGCCCCCGGAGTCCACCAGGTAGAGGCACGGCAGCCGGTTCTCCAGCGCCACCTCCTGGGCCCGCAGGTGCTTCTTCACCGTCATCGGGTAGTAGGTGCCGCCCTTGACCGTGGCGTCGTTGGCGACGATCACGCACTCACGGCCGCTGACCCGCCCGATCCCGGCGATGACCCCCGCCGCGGGCGCCTGCCCGTCGTACAGCCCGTCGGCCGCGAGCGGCGCCAGCTCCAGGAAGGGCGAGCCCGGGTCGAGCAGGGTGTCGACGCGGTCGCGCGGCAGCAGCTTGCCGCGCGCGGTGTGCCGGGCCCGCGCCCGCTCCCCGCCGCCGAGCCGGGCCGTCGCGAGCCTGGCGCGCAGCTCCTCCACGAGGACGCGGTGCGCCTCCTCGTTGGCCCGAAAGGCCTCCGACGCGGGATCGGCCGCGCTCGTGAGCTCCGGTGCCTCGTGCATCCTGCGGTCCCCTCACCCAGTGGTCACCTGTTAATGAGCGTTAACCCCTTTCCCTCAGGTTAACGAGCGCTAACCTCCCTGTCTAGAATCGGACCCATGGCCACCAGAACCGACGCCCCGACCCGCCGCGAGCAGATCCTCAAGGAGGCCGCGCGGCTCTTCGCCGAGCGCGGGTTCCACGGGGTCGGGGTGGACGAGATAGGCGCCGCGGTCGGCATCAGCGGCCCCGGCCTGTACCGCCACTTCCCCGGCAAGGACGCGATGCTCGCCGAGCTGCTGGTCGGCATCAGCGGTCAGCTCCTCACCGGCGCGAAGCGGCGCCTGGCCGAGGCCGAGGGGGCGGCCGGCTCCGGTCCGGGCGCCGGCGCCCGGCCGGGACCCGGGGAGGTCCTCGACTCGCTCATCGAGGGGCACATCGACTTCGCGCTCGACGACCGTCCGCTCATCACCCTGCACGACCGGGAGCTGGACCGCCTCCGGGACACCGACCGCAAGCTGGTGCGCCAGCTCCAGCGGCAGTACGTGGAGCTGTGGGTGGGGGTGGTCCGCGAGGTCTACCCGGAGGTCGCCGAGCCGTCCGCCCGGTCCGCCGTCCACTCCGTCTTCGGCCTGCTGAACTCCACCCCGCACCTGGGCGGCTCCGTGTCCCTGCCGGGGCGCGAGGCGACGGCGGCGCTGCTGCACCGGATGGCGCGGGGGGCGTTCGCGGCGGTCGCCGAGGGCTGAGCCCGCGTCCGGCGTCCGGCGTCCCGCGTCCCGCGTCCCGCGTCCCGCGTCCCGCGTCCCGCGTCCCGCGTCCCGCGTCCCTCGGTCCGGGCTCCGGGCCTTGCGTCCCGGGTCCCTCGGTCCGGGCTCCGTGTCCCGGGTCCCTTGGTCCGGGCTCCGTGCCCTGGGCCCTATGTCCCGGGCTCCGGCTCCCGCGTCCCGCGTCCCGCGTCCCGCGTCCCGCGTCCCGCGTCCCGCGTCCCGCGNCCCGCGTCCCGCGTCCCGCGTCCGCCGTCCGGTGGGGGAGGGCGCCGTCGAGCCCCGTCCGCCCTGGACCTGTGGCGCTACCCGCCGGTACCGTGGGTCTGAGCAAGCGCTTAGACACGTACCCTGGAGGTGGCGCCGTGCGCCGTACGGTGTTCAACGAGGACCACGAGGCGTTCCGGGAGACCCTCCGCGCCTTCATCGAGGCCGAGGTCGTCCCCGTCCACGACGCGTGGTTCGCCGCCGGCCAGGTCCCCCGCGAGTTCTACCGCCGGCTCGCCGGACTCGGCCTCTTCGGCATCAACGTGCCCGAGGAGTACGGCGGCGCCGGACTCGACTCCCACACGTTCGAGGCCGTCCAGTACGAGGAGACCGCCCGCGCGGGCGTGTCCTTCGGCGGCTCCGGCGTCCATGTGCTGCTCGGCCTGCCCTACCTCAAGTCCCTCGCCACCGACGAGCAGAAGCGGCGCTTCCTGCCCCGGTTCGTCACCGGCGAGGACATGTGGGCCATCGCGATGACCGAGCCCGGCACCGGCTCCGACCTCGCCGGCATGAGGTCCACCGCCCGGCTCTCCGAGGACGGCACCCACTACGTCCTCAACGGCGCCAAGACCTTCATCACCGGCGGCGTCCACGCCGACCGGGTCATCGTCTGCGCCCGCACCGCCGCCCCCACCTCCGGGGACCGCCGCCACGGCATCTCCCTCCTCGCCGTCGACACCCGCTCCGAGGGCTACTCCGTCGGCCGCAAGCTCGACAAGCTGGGCCTGCGCACCTCCGACACCGCCGAACTGGCCTTCTCCGACGTCAAGGTCCCCGTGGAGGACCTCCTCGGGGAGGAGAACCGGGGCTTCCACTACCTCGGCGCCAACCTCCCCTCCGAGCGCTGGGGCATCGCCTTCAACGCCTACGCCCAGGCCGCCGCCGCCGTCCGGTTCACCCAGGAGTACGTGCGGGAGCGCACCGTCTTCGGCCGGACCGTCGCCGACTTCCAGAACACCAAGTTCGAACTCGCCGCCTGCAAGGCCGAGGTGGACGCCGCCCAGGCCGTCGCCGACCGCGCCCTGGAGGCCCTGGACGCCGGGGAGCTGACCGCCGCAGAGGCCGCCGGGGCCAAGCTCTTCTGCACCGAGGTGGCCCACCGCGTCATCGACCGCTGCCTCCAGCTCCACGGCGGCTACGGCTACATGAACGAGTACCCCATCGCCCGTCTGTACGCCGACAACCGCGTCAACCGCATCTACGGCGGCACCAGCGAGGTCATGAAGATGATCATCGCCAAGGACATGGGGCTGTGACCGGCGGGGCATGAGCGCCCCGTCCGGGGGCAGCCGCCGCTCGCCTCCCCGTACGGGGAGGCGCCGGGAGGCGCCCACCGAACGGACACCGACCGGTGCCGCCGCCCGGCGGGCGCCCCCGCGGGCCTCGGGGACGGAAGCGCCGGCGCCCCGGCCCCGACCGGCCCGGGGGCTACGCCGTCAGTCCCGCCT
Source organism: Streptomyces sp. SID8352 (assembly GCF_009862265.1). GTDB lineage: Bacteria > Actinomycetota > Actinomycetes > Streptomycetales > Streptomycetaceae > Streptomyces. Next base: position 228,883 of record NZ_WWGX01000030.1, read on the forward strand.
CCGTCAGCAGGAACGCCGTCATCGGGTCGTAGTGGCGGGGGCTCACCACATGGTCGTCCAGCGGCACCGCCACCTGGAGGGTGCCCTCCGACTCGGCCACGAAGAGCGCCGGGTCGTTGCAGTCCGCGTAGCCGACGGAGTCGACGCCGTGCTGGGCCGCGCACCCCGCCCAGCCGTGGTCGGCGACCACCAGGTCCGGCAGCGGGCGCCCGGCCCGCTCCAGCCCGGTCAGCACGGCCTTCATCGGGGCGCCGGAGTGGGTGTGCCACAGCGAGGCGCCGTGCTCCAGCACCGCCACGTCCGCGAACTGCTGCACATACCCCTCCTCCGTCGTCAGCCCCTCCGGGATCACCACGATCTCGCAGCCCGCGGCCCGCAGCGCCGCCGCCGTCGCCCGGTGCACGTCCAGCAGCCCGCCCGGGTGCCCGGTGGCGAACAGCACCCGCTGCCCGCCGTCCGCCGCCTTGCGCAGCCGCGCCGCCATCCGCTCCAGGGCGGCCACGGTCAGCTCCGGGTCGATGGTGTCCTGCCCGTACCGGTACTCCGGGTCGTCGTTGACGCCGACCCGCTCCGCCATCACGGCGAGCACGTCCTGCTCGTCGCTCCAGCGCCCGCCCAGCTCCAGGCCGAACCAGAAGTTGCGGTCGCCGTTCGCCAGCCTGCGGTAATGGTCGAGGTTGTTCTCGCGGGGAGTGGCGACGTCGCCCGCGATACGTGTTCTGACGAGGTGCTCGGTGAGTTCGGCGCGGCTGGGTGTCCCGGGTATCGGCATGGCTCCATTGTGGGGCAGCGGGGCGCGCCGGTCCCGGGCATGCCACAGGCCGTGACGGGCGCCCGCCCGGCCCGGCGCCCCGCTCACCGTCGGCGCAGCGCGAACCACAGCTCCGTACGGACGTCCATGTCGTCCAGGTCCGCGCCGAGCAGCGCCGCGCAGCGGGCCACGCGCTGCCGCACGGTGTTGCGGTGCACGGACAGGGCCACGGCCGTGCGGTCCCAGCTCCCGTGCAGCGACAGCCAGGCGCGCAGCGTCTCGACCAGCGTGGGGAAGGCCTCCAGCGGGGCGAGCAGTGCGCGGGCGTACGCCTCCGCCTCGTCGTCCGGGACCAGCCCGGCCAGACCGGTCCGCCCGGTGTGCCGGACCACCGCCGTCCGCCCGGCCCTCGCCCGTGCCAGCGCCCGCCCGGCCTGTACGTCGCCCGCCGCCCAGTCCCGCGCCGTCACGGGCGCGCTGACGCCCAGCGTCCAGCCCGGCCGGGCCGACGGCCCCTCGGGGGCACCGGGGGCGGCGGGCGTGCCGGGGGCGCCGGAGGGCGCGGGCGTGCCGGAGGATGCGGTGGCGCCGGACGGGTCGGGCTCCGCGGCGGCCCCGGTGCCGGTTTCCCGGGCGGCGGCCGGACCCTGCCCTCCGGCCCCCTGCCGTCCGGCCCCGCGGGCCGGGACCAGCAGCCGTACGACCTCACCGGCCGGGTCCACGAGGGACGTCCCCAGGGCGGCCCCCAGCGCCGCCGCCGGCACCGGGCCCGCGTCCCCCGCGTCCGCCCGGGCGTGCACCACGTACCAGTCCCCGTCCACCCCGCCGTCGAGCAGCGGCGCCACCTCTTCGGGCCGCGCCCCCAGCAGCAGCCGCACCAGCGCCGACGACGAGGCCCCGCCCGTCCCGCCGAACCGCTCGCCCGCCGGTCCCGTCAGCAGGGAGAGCAGGACGGCGGCGACCGAGGCGAGCGCGTGGTCCCCCGGCTCCCGCCGCGGAGCCGCCACGGACCCTGGCCCCCGCCCCGGCACCACGACCCCGAGCACGCCCCCCTGCCCCGCGCCGAGCCCGTACGCGGCGAGCCGCGCGCCCGCGACCCCGTCGGACGCGGTCGACACCGCCCCGTCCGCCACCCGCCGCACCAGCGCCGCCAGCGCGCGCCCCACGGCGTCCCCGCCGTCTTCACCGTCCCCGTCCGCCCCGCCGTCCCCGTCCGCCCCGCCGTCCCCGGACCCGTCGGACGCCGGGCCCGAAGCGCCGTGGGACCCGGGCCGCCCGGCGGTCCGGCCCGCCGCGTCCCCCGTCCCGGGCGTCGTCGCCGTCTCAGCCGTCTCCGCCTCGTCCGCCGCCCGCCCGGGCCGCCGGGCGCCGTCCGCCCCGGCCCCCGGAGCCGGACCGCGCCCCGCCGAGGCCAGCGGGACGCCCTCCGGCGAGTACAGGACGGCCCGGCCGTCCAGGAGCGAGGCGAGGCGCCGCAGCACCGCGGACACCGGGTCCGGGCGGGACGCCGCCACCGCCAGGCTCCGCTGCGCCTCCGCGACCCGGCGCACCTCCGCCAGCCCGGCCCGGGTCATCAACCGTCCCACCGCGCGCGCCACCCCCGAGAACGTCGTCCCCGGCGGCACCTCCACCAGCGGCAGCCCCCGCTCCGCACAGGCCGCCACCAGAGCTTCCGGCACCTCGTCGTGCACCGGGGTCACCCCGAAGCCGAGCGCCGCCCCGCCCGCCGCGACCACCCGGGCCACGTACTGTGCGCAGGCCGCGCCCACGTCCCCCGCCGACGGCACCCAGACGCCGGCCGTCAGCAGCAGCTCCCCGCCCAGCAGGTAGGGGCCGGGGTCGGCCATCTCGGAGGCGTGCGCCCCGTGCAGCGCCACCCCGGCGGCCGGCGGCCCGGCGAGCCGCCGCAGCTCCAGCTCGTCACGGGCCAGCAGGTCCGCCAGGGACACCGGGGAGGCGGGAGGGCCCTGCGGCCCGACCGATGCCGACATGATGGATGATTCCTCCCTTACGCTGATGAATGGTGGAGGAAACATACACTTCGCGGCCCTCGCCCGGCCGCCTAGGGTCGGTCCGGAACCGCCGTTCCGGCCCACCGCCGAGGCCGCACGGCAGCAGGACACACGCGGCGAAGCGTCAGAAGGAAGGCAGCGCATGACCCCCCACGAGACCCCCCGCGGCCCCGTCGACTCCTCCCGCGTCCCGCGCTACGCCGGTCCCGCCACCTTCGCCCGGCTGCCCCGGCTGGACGAGGTCGGCACCGCCGACATCGCCGTCGTGGGCGTCCCCTTCGACTCCGGCGTCTCCTACCGGCCCGGCGCCCGCTTCGGCGGCAACGCCGTACGCGAGGCCTCCCGCCTCCTGCGCCCCTACAACCCGGCCCAGGACGCCTCCCCCTTCGCCCTCGCCCAGGTCGCGGACGGCGGCGACATCGCCGTCAACCCCTTCGACATCCACGAGGCCGTGGAGACCGTCGAAGCCGCTGCCGACGAACTCCTCGGCACGGGCGCCCGCCTGATGACCCTCGGCGGCGACCACACCATCGCCCTGCCGCTGCTGCGCTCCGTCGCCAGGAAGCACGGCCCCGTCGCCCTGCTCCACTTCGACGCCCACCTCGACACCTGGGACACCTACTTCGGCGCCGAGTACACCCACGGCACCCCCTTCCGCCGCGCGGTCGAGGAAGGCGTCCTCGACACCTCCGCCCTCTCCCACGTCGGCACCCGCGGCCCCCTCTACGGCAAGCAGGACCTCACCGACGACGAGAAGATGGGCTTCGGCATCGTCACCTCCGCCGACGTCTACCGGCGCGGCGCCGACGAGGTCGCCGACCAGCTCCGCCAGCGCGTCGGCGACCGCCCCCTCTACATCTCCATCGACATCGACTGCCTCGACCCCGCCCACGCCCCCGGCACCGGTACCCCCGAGGCGGGCGGCATGACCTCCCGCGAACTGCTGGAGATCCTGCGCGGGCTCTCCTCCTGCAACGTGGTCTCCGCCGACATCGTCGAGGTGGCCCCCGCCTACGACCACGCCGAGATCACCGCGGTGGCCGCCTCCCACACCGCCTACGAACTGACCACCCTCATGTCCCGCCGCGTCGCCCGGGAGAAGTCCGCGCGGTGACCCACGGCCACGACCGGGTCCCGCGCCCCGCCGCCGCCCGGACCGGGGCTGCCTCCGCCCCGCCCCGGCCGCGGCGGCACGGACCTCGTCGTGGCGGCCCCGGCCGCTCGGCGCCCCCACCGGGCGGGTGACCGGCGGGCGCCGCCCCCGCCGCTACCAGATCGCCCTCACCCACTCCGGGTGGTCGACGAACGGGTTGCGGTTGTGCTGGTAGGAGTCGTAGATGACCTGGTTGCGGCGCTTCTCGAAGGCGTCCGGCGGGTCCAGCTCGTTCCACGCCCTGAGCACGTCCAGCCGCCCCATGTACGGGCTGCTGCCGTTGCCGACCTGTCCGTTGACCTCCAGGTCGGGCCTGCCGTCGTCCCCCTCGTAGCGGACCGCCATGTAGAAGACCATGCGGGCCACGTCGCCCTTCACGGCGTCACGGGGCTCGAAGGAGTCGGCGTCGGTGCGGCTGCCCCCGCCGTTCGCCACGGCGCTGCCGCCGTTGTCGAAGTCCTTGTTCCCACGGACGCCGTTGACCTGGACGTCCTCGGGACGCAGATGGTGCAGGTCGGTGCCCGGGCCCGTGGAGGTGCCGAAGTCGCCGTGGGACTTGGCCCACACGTGCTCCCGGTTCCAGTCCCCGGTCGCTCCGCCGTTGCGGGACTTGCCGCGCGAGACGCCCGAGTAGAGCAGGATCACGTTGCCGCTGTTGGCCGGGTCCTGGTCGGTGTCCTTGAGGGCGTTCCAGACCGCCGCGTACGACAGCTTCGTCTGGGAGCCGATGATCGTGTGGAGCGCGGACCTGAGACCGGCGCCGGTCTTTCCGATCGCGTCCCTGTAGTACGTGTCGTCGTAGGACACCGCGGCGCCGAGGGCGCCCGGGGCCGCCGCGACCGCGGTGGCCCCGGTGGCCGTGGCCGGCGGCGTGATCGGGGCGGCGGCCGTGGCGGGAGCGGCGGCCAGGGGGGTGGCGAGGAGGCCGGCGAGCACGGCCGCCGTGCCGAACGCCCTGACCGGCCGACGGCACGAGTCCTTGACTGTGCGTATCGCGAGCATGTGGATGTCCGATCTACGCGAGTTGAGTGCGGTATCGCGATCGTGACATGGACATGCGGGCGTGATGATGTACGGACAGTGATGATTGCGTGACGAATTGGCCGATGTCCGGCGGTACGGGGCCGGGCTACTCCCGGTCGGCCCAGGGCGCGAGCAGGTCGAGCGCCAACTCCCCGAAGAGGCCGTCGAGCGCCTCCTCCCGCGCGGGGTCGCCGACGGCCCCGGGGCACAGGGCCGCGGGCCGGGCGATCCACAGCAGCTTCCACGGCCTGGAGTCCAGCCGGGGATCGCTCCAGACGCCACCGTGCGGTGCGAGGGGGTGCAGCAGGTCGCCGATCAGCCCGGCCGCGGTCCGCAGGACGGGGCCGTCCAGCGCCGTGTGGGAGGACAGGAGGGCCGTGGGGTGGGTGCGGGCGACCGCCGCCGTCGTCGGATGGCGCCGGACCAGCCGCACGGCCTCCGTCAGATGGGAGACGATGCCCGGCACGGTGCCGTCGGAGGGACGGGTGCGGCGCGCGGTGTCGAAGACCTGGCCGAGTTCGGCCCGGAGTGCCCGGACGTGCAGCGCGGACGCCGACTTCCAGTTGGCGTAGAGGAAGCCGCGCGAGGTCCCGGAGGCGCGGGCGACGGCCGCCAGGGACACCCCCAGGCCCCCGGTGCGCATCAGCGCGCGCACCGTGTCGATCACATGGCCGGTGCCATGGGGGTTCCGGAGGTCTCCAGGGGTCATGGGCCCATGCTGGACAAAAATGTGTGGGCAGATGGAGGCGAAATGCCCACGTGTCACTCAAATGAGCGGTGAATGAACGAATGTGCCATGAGTGTCCACCGAAAAAACCGCCCATGGGGGACCCGGCCCACGCGGACACCGCGGGGCTCCCCCTGCCGTGCCCCGGGCGGCAGGCACGACCGAGGCGCGTGTCCGAGGGGACCCGGGTCCCGGAACGGCGGCGGCGTGAGCGCCTTCCCGGCCACCACGCCTCCGCCGCCGCCGTCACACCGCCGCGAATTGTTACAGCGGGATGAAATGGCCGGTCGCGGGTGTTGCAGCCTTGCGGAAGAGCAGCGGGACAGGACGACCGACCGGAGGGCACGGCGTGGAAGCGCAACGGGGCTGGGCACGACGACTGGCCGCCTACGCATGGCGGCACCCCAGGGACGTCGTCCTCGCGCTCGGGTCCTCCCTGGCCGGCATGGCCGTCATGGCGCTGGTCCCGCTGATCACCAAGGTGATCATCGACGACGTGATCGACGCCAGGACCCGGGACATGTCCGTCTGGGCCGGTCTCCTCATCGGCGCCGCGCTCGCCGTCTACGTCCTGACGTACGTCCGCCGCTACTACGGCGGACGGCTGGCCCTGGACGTCCAGCACGACCTGCGCACCGAGATGTACGGCACGATCACCCGCCTCGACGGGCGACGGCAGGACGAACTGTCCACGGGGCAGGTCGTCGGGCGGGCCACCAGCGACCTCCAGCTCATCCAGAGCCTGCTGTTCATGCTGCCCATGACCATCGGGAACATCCTGCTCTTCCTGATATCCCTGGTCATCATGGCCTGGCTGTCGCCGGTGCTGACCCTCGTCGCCCTCGCCGTCGCCCCCGCCCTCTGGATCATCGCCCGCCGCAGCCGCACCCGTCTGCATCCCGCCACCTGGTACGCGCAGGCCCAGGCGGCGGCCGTCGCGGGCGTCGTCGACGGCTCCGTCAGCGGTGTGCGCGTGGTGAAGGGCTTCGGGCAGGAGGACCAGGAGACGGGCAAGCTCCGCGAGGTGGGCCGCAGGCTCTTCGCCGGACGGCTCCGCACCATCCGGCTGAACGCCACCTACACCCCGGCCCTCCAGGCCGTGCCGGCCCTCGGCCAGGTCGCCATGCTCGCCCTCGGCGGCTGGCTCGCGGTGCGCGGACACATCACGCTCGGCACCTTCGTCGCCTTCTCCACCTACCTCGCGCAGCTCGTCGGCCCGGTGCGGATGCTCGCGATGGTCCTCACCGTCGGCCAGCAGGCCCGCGCCGGCACCGAACGCGTCCTGGAGCTGATCGACACCCAGCCGTCGATCGAGGACGGCGCCAAGGACCTCCCCGGCGACGCCCCCGCCACCGTCGAGTTCGACGACGTGTCCTTCGGATACTCCCCCGACCGGCCCGTCCTGGACGGCCTGTCCCTGGAGATCCGGGCCGGTGAGACCCTCGCCGTCGTCGGCGCCTCCGGCTCCGGCAAGTCCACGGTCTCCCTGCTCCTGCCGCGCTTCTACGACGTCACCCGGGGCGCGGTGCTCATCGGCGGCCACGACGTGCGCGAACTGACCCAGGACTCGCTGCGCGCCGCGATCGGCCTGGTGCCGGAGGACTCCTTCCTCTTCTCCGACACCGTGCGCGGCAACATCGCCTACGGCCGCCCCGGGGCGGCCGACGAGGAGATCGAGGCCGCCGCGCGGGCCGCCCAGGCCCACGGCTTCATCAGCGAACTGCCCCAGGGCTACGACACCCGGGTCGGCGAGCACGGGCTCACCCTGTCCGGCGGCCAGCGCCAGCGGGTCGCGCTCGCCCGCGCCCTGCTCACCGACCCCAGGCTGCTGGTCCTGGACGACGCCACCTCCGCCGTGGACGCCCGGGTCGAGCACGAGATCCACGAGGTGCTCCGCGAGGTCATGCGGGACCGCACCACCCTGCTCATCGCGCACCGCCGCTCCACCCTGAACCTCGCGGACCGGATCGCCGTCCTCGACCGGGGCCGTCTCGCGGCCCTCGGCACCCACGAAGAACTCCAGGAGCACTCCGCGCTCTACCGGCGGCTGCTCACCGACCCCGAGGAACTGGGCGCCGTGTCGCCCGGCCATTCCCGGCCCGCCGCGCCCGCCGAGGACACCTCGGTGAGGGACGAACTGGACGCGGAGTTCGACGCCGAGCGCGGGGTCACCCCCCGGCTGTGGACCGGTGAACGGCAGCCCCGGGACCCGGCCCTCGCCGGTACCCCGGCCACGCCCGCGCTGCTCGCCCAGGTGGAGGCCCTGCCCCCGGCGGTCGACACCCCCGAGGTGGACGAGGCGCAGGCGGTGCGGCCGGAGGTCTCCTACGGACTGCGGCGCCTGCTGCGCGGCTTCGGCGCCCCCCTGCTGATCAGCCTCGCCCTGGTCGCCGTCGACGCGGGCGCCGGGCTGCTGCTCCCGGTGCTGATCCGGCACGGCATCGACCAGGGCGTCAGCCGGCTCGCGCTCGGCGCGATCTGGGCCGCCTCACTGCTGGCCCTGTTCGCGGTGCTCGCCCAGTGGGTCGCGCAGACCGGCGAGATCCGGATGACCGGCCGCACCGGCGAACGCATCCTGTACGCCCTGCGCCTGAAGATCTTCGCGCAGCTCCAGCGGCTCGGCCTGGACTACTACGAGCGCGAGCTGACCGGCCGCATCATGACTCGGATGACGACGGACGTGGACGCCCTGTCGACGTTCCTCCAGACGGGCCTGGTCACGGCCTTCGTCTCGGTGGTCACCTTCTTCGGCATCCTGGTCGCGCTGCTGGTCATCGACGTCCAGCTCGCCCTGGTGGTCTTCGTGACCCTGCCGCCGCTGATCGTCGCCACGTACTACTTCCGCCGGGCCAGCGTGAAGGCGTACGAGCTGGCCCGGGAACGGGTCTCGGTGGTCAACGCCGACCTCCAGGAGTCGGTGGCCGGGCTGCGGATCGTGCAGGCCTTCCGGCGCGAGCGGGACGGAGTGGACCGCTTCACCGAGCGCAGCGACGGCTACCGCCGCGCCCGTGTCCGCGGCCAGTGGCTCATCTCGGTCTATTTCCCGTTCGTGCAGCTCCTGGCGTCGGCCGCGGCGGCGGCCGTGCTGATCGTGGGCGCCCGGCGGATCGACGGCGCGACGCTGACGACCGGCGCGCTGGTGGCGTACCTGCTCTACATCGACCTGTTCTTCGCGCCGGTCCAGCAGCTCTCCCAGGTCTTCGACGGCTACCAGCAGGCCTCCGTCTCGCTGGGCCGCATCCAGGAACTCCTGCGCGAACCGGCCTCCACCCGGGTCCCCGGGAAGCCGCTCGACGTGCCGGAGCTGCGCGGGGACATCGCCTTCGAGAACGTGAGCTTCAGCTACGGCGACGAGGAGGAGGCCCTCAGCGGGGTCGACCTGCGCATACCGGCCGGGCAGACCGTGGCGTTCGTCGGGGAGACCGGCGCGGGCAAGTCGACCCTGGTCAAGCTGGTCGCCCGGTTCTACGACCCGACCGGCGGCCGGGTCACCGCCGACGGCCGGGACCTGCGCACCCTCGACCTGACCGCCTACCGGCACCGGCTGGGCGTCGTCCCGCAGGAGGCCTACCTCTTCCCGGGCACCGTGCGCGACGCCATCGCCTACGGCCGTCCCGAGGCCACCGACGCCGAGGTGGAGGCGGCGGCCCGGGCGGTCGGCGCGCACGAGATGATCGCCACCCTGGAGGGCGGCTACCTGCACGAGGTCGCCGAGCGCGGACGCAACCTGTCCGCCGGGCAGCGGCAGCTCGTCGCGCTGGCCCGCGCCGAGCTGGTCGACCCGGACGTGCTGCTTTTGGACGAGGCGACGGCCGCCCTCGACCTGGCCACCGAGGCCCAGGTCAACCAGGCCACCGACCGGCTCGCGGGCCGCCGCACCACCCTGGTCGTCGCCCACCGGCTGACCACCGCGGCCCGTGCCGACCGGGTCGTCGTCATGGACCGCGGGCGGGTCGCCGAGGACGGCACCCACGACGAGCTGCTCGCCCTCGGCGGACGCTACGCCCGGCTGTGGCGGACCTTCACCGGAGCGTCCGGACCGGGGGAGACGGTCGGCGCGGTCCGGTAGCCACCGGCGGGCCCGGGGGCAACCAAGCGGCCGGGCCGCGCGTCCGTACAGGCGTACGCCGGGGAACGTCGTCGCGCGTACGGAGGGGCGGTCGTGGTGGGAGGGACGGGCATACGCGGGCTGCTGGTGTTCGGCACGGCGGTGCTGACGGCGGCCGGGCTGCTCACCGTCGCCGCGCCGGGGGAGGCGCGGGCACGGGGGGCGGTGTGCGCGGGGCGCACGGTCCGCACCCTGCCGTTCGCCACCGGAACGGTGGTCGTGCACCGGCGCGGCGGCTATGTGTGCGCCTTCACCGTCCCGAAGCGGCCCGGGGCGGCGCGGTGGATGACGGTCGGCGTGCAGGCGCGCGGCGGGCGTCCCGTCGTCGACGCCGGGCGGTACGCCCACCGGGCCGGACCGGTGACCGTGTACGCGGGGCAGCGCTGTGTGCGGCTGCGGGGGAGCGCCGGCGCGGGATCGGTCGATTCCGGCTGGATCCTGTGCTGAACCGCCGCCGCTCTGCCTGGTGCGGGGGCACCCGGCTCCGATAGCTTCCGGCGCACATCCCTACACAGGAGGATGCATGCGCAAGGCGCTCAGATGGCTGCTGGCCCTGGCGATGCTCATGGGCACCGTCGGCACGGCGGGGGCGGCGACCGCCGCCGAGCCGGAGGCCACCGACATCAAGGACCGGCTCCTCGCCGTACCGGGCATGAGCCTGATCGAGGAGAAGCCCTACCCGGGCTACCGCTTCTTCGTACTGAACTACACCCAGCCCGTCGACCACCGGAACCCGTCCCGGGGCACCTTCCAGCAGCGGATCACCGTGCTGCACAAGGACACCGCCCGCCCGACGGTCTTCTACACCAGCGGCTACGACGTCTCCACCGCGCCCCGCCGCAGCGAGCCGGCGCAGATCGTGGACGGCAACCAGGTCTCCCTGGAGTACCGCTTCTTCACCCCGTCCCGGCCCTCGCCGGCCGACTGGACCAAGCTGGACATCAGACAGGCCGCCGACGACCAGCACCGGGTGTTCGCCGCCCTGAAACCGCTCTACCCCCGCAACTGGATCGCCACCGGCGGCTCCAAGGGCGGCATGACCGCCACCTACTACGAGCGCTTCCACCCCGGGGACATGGACGGCGTCGTCGCCTACGTCGCCCCCAACGACGTGGTGAACACGGAGGACTCGGCCTACGACCGCTTCTTCACCCGGGTCGGCACCAAGGAGTGCCGGGACCGCCTGAACGCCGTGCAGCGCGAGGCGCTGGTGCGCAGGGCGCCGCTGGAGAAGAAGTACGCCGAGGTGGCCGCCGCGAAGGGGTACACCTTCGGGACCACCGGCAGCCTGGACCGCTCCTACGAGGCCGTCGTCCTGGACTACGTCTGGAGCTTCTGGCAGTACAGCACCCCGCAGGACTGCGCCGCCGTCCCGGCCGACGCCCGCACCGCCGGCGACGACGAGATCTGGGCGACCCTCGACGCGGTCTCCGGCTTCTCCGCCTACACCGACCAGGCCCTCGCCACCTACACGCCGTACTACTACCAGGCGGGCACCCAACTCGGGGCGCCGACGATCCGCTTCCCGCACATCGAGAAGAGGTATGTGCGCTACGGCTACCAGCCGCCGCGCATCTTCGTGCCCCGGTCGATCCCGATGCGGTTCCAGCCGTCGGCGATGCGGGACGTCGACACCTGGGTACGGCACAACGCCCGGCGGATGCTCTTCGTGTACGGCGAGAACGACCCGTGGGGCGCCGAACCGTTCCGCCTCGGCGCCGGGGCGCGCGACGCGTACGTCATGACCGCGCCCGGCATGAACCACGGGGCCAGGGTCGCCGGACTGACGCCGGACGAGCGGACGCTCGCCACCGCGCGGATCCTGGACTGGGCGGGTGTCACCCCCGCCGCCGTCCGGGCCGACCCCTCGGCCGCGAGGCCGCTGGCGTCCTTCGACGCGAAGCTGGACCGGCCCGACCCGCGGCGCGGGCCGGGACCGCGCCTGTAGCGGCCCGCCGTGCCCGGCCGACGCGGTTCGCGGTTCTTCCCGCGTCGGCCGGGCACGGCTCCCGCGGTCCATTCCGCGTCGGCCGGGCACGGCTCCGCGGCGGCCGTCCGGTCCGCCGCGTCCGTCCGGGCCGGGCCCCGCTCCCGGCCGGGGCAGGTCCGGCCCGCGCCGCGGCTCCCGGGCGGCTACCCCCGGTAGGACAGGCCGTGCCCGACGGGGAGGAGCACCGCCGAGGGATCGTCCGCCCGCACCACCGGCACGGGCAGCCGCCCGCGCGGCCGGACCCGTCCGGCGATCACCCGGGCCGCCGCCCGGACCTCGACGTCCGTCCAGGAGTAGGCGGCCAGGACGGCCGGAACGCCCGGCAGTTGGGCCACGTCGTAGGGGTTGCGGACGGCGACCGCGATCACCGGCCGCCCGGTGGCGAGCAGCCGCTCGACCAGGGTCCGCTGGGCGCTGCCCGCGGTGACGTTGTAGGTGGTGACGACCACCGCGTCCGCGTCGCCCGCCGCCGCGGCCGCCTGCTCGACGAGGGCGCCGGTGGGGGCGGTGCCGGTGGACAGGGCGGTGGCGGTGAACCCGAGGTCCGCCAGCGCCCCGGCGAGGACGGCGGTGGGCGGGCCGGTGGTGCCCGACGGGGAGGCCGGGTCGGCGCCTACGACGAGCAGCCGCCGGTGCTCGCGGCGGGACAGCGGCAGCAGGCCCCGTTCGTTGACGAGCAGCGTGGTGGTCCGCTCCGCGATCCGGTCGGCCGCCGCCAGGTGCGCGCGGGTGCCGACGACGCGGTCCACGTCCCGGCGGCTGGTGTACGGGTCCTCGAAGAGGCCGAGCCCGGCCTTCAGCCGCAGGATGCGCAGGATCGATTCGTCGAGCCGTTCCTCCGTCAGTTCGCCGTCGCGCACCGCCTGGAGCACCGCGTTCCAGGCGAGGTCCAGGTCCGGCGGGTTGAGGAGCTGGTCGACGCCCGCCTTCAGGGCCAGCACGGGCACCCGCCGGTCGCCGTACTTGCTCCGCACGCCCTCCATGCCGAGGGAGTCGGTGACGACGACGCCGTCGTAGCCCAGTTCCCCGCGCAGGATGCCGGTGAGGATGCGGTGGGAGAGGGTGGCCGGGTCGCCGGAGCCGTCGAGCGCCGGGACCATCAGATGGGCCGTCATGACGGAGCCGATGCCGGCCGCGACGGCCGCGCGGAACGGCGGCGCGTCCAGCCGCTCCCACTCCTCGCGGCTGTGGGTGATGACGGGGAAGCCGGTGTGGCTGTCGGTGGCGGTGTCCCCGTGCCCGGGGAAGTGCTTGGCGCAGGCGGCGACGCCGGAGCTCTGGTAGCCCTTCACCTCGGCGGCCACCAGACCGGAGACGGCCTCCGGGTCGGAGCCGAAGGAGCGGACGCCGATGACGGGGTTGGCCGGGTTGACGTTCACGTCGGCGACCGGGGCGTAGTCCTGGCGGATGCCCAGCGCGCGCAGCTCGGCACCGGCGAGCCGGCCGAGGGCGCGGGCGTCGGACCGCGAGCCCCCGGCGCCGACGGCCATGGCGCCGGGGAAGAGCGTGGCGGGTCGTCCCACGCGGGCCACGATCCCGTGCTCCTGGTCGGTGGAGATCAGCACCGGCAGACCGCGCGGCAGGCCGAGCGAGGCCCGCTGGATGCCGTTGGACAGGTCGGCGGTCTGGTGCGGGTCGCGGGTGTTGTGCGCCCAGGAGAAGTAGATGATGCCGCCGACCCGGTATCTGGCGATCAGTTCGGCGGCGGTGCGGACGCCGGTCTCCCTGAGGTTGGCGTCGATGTCGGCCTGGTCGGGGGCGGTGGCGGAGTGGCCGTAGACCCGCGTCACGAAGAGCTGGCCGACCTTCTCCTGGGGCGTCATGCGGGAGACGAGCGCGCGGAGCGCCCGGTCGTCGGGGCGCCGGGGCCCGGCGTGGGCGGTGCCGCCGGCCGCGAGGACCGCGGCGGCGCCCGCGGTGGCGGCGAGGACGGTGCGTCTGGAGGGCGGGGCGGTGCTTCCCGGGCCGGCCGTGCTGCTGTGGTGCACGTGCGCTCCTTCCGGAGTGATCCGTGGGGGAATCGCTGGAGCTGCTGAAGGAAACTGCCGAGGTGTCACCAATATCCGGGAAGTTTTCGCCAGTCAAGGGACCGCACGGCGCGCGGCGCGGGCCTCCGCGCCGGGCCCGGCGCGGGCCTCCGGACGGGTCGGGCGCGGGTCTCCCGAGGTCCGGCGCGCCCGCTCAGCCGGCGGGGCGACCGGTCGCGCGGGGCCAGTGGGCGCGCAGCGTGCGGACGGTCTCCGCGATGGCCGGACGGCGGGCGGCGCCCTCGCGCCAGAGGGCGTACAGGTGCCGCTGGGGCATCGGGTCGAGCGGCACCTCCACCACCCCGGCGGGCAGCGGGCCCCGGCCCAGCCGGGGGATGAGGGCGATCCCCAGCCCGGCGGCGACCAGCGCGACCAGGGTCGGGTTCTCGTCGGCCCGGTGGACGATGAACGGCTCGCACCCGGCCTCCCGCAGGGTCCGCACCAGCCAGTCGTGGCACACCCGGCCGGGCGGCTGGCAGATCCACCGCTCCCCGGCCAGCTCCTCCCGCCGCACCGGGCCCCGCCCCGCGAAGCGGTGCCCCTCGGGGACCAGGAGGTCGCAGAGGTCGTCGCCGATCCACGCCTGTTCCACCCCGGCCGGGGCGGGCAGCGGGGCGATGTCCCAGCCGTGCGCCACGACCAGGTCGACGGCGCCCTTCGCCACCAGGTCCACCGAGAGATGGGGGTCGACCTCGGTGAGCCGGGTGTCCAGCGCCGGGTGACGGGCCGCCAGCTCGGCCAGCACCCCCGGCATCAGCCCGCGTGCCGCCGACGGGAACGCGGCGACGGCCAGCCGCCCCTCCGGCGCCCCGCGGCCCGCCTCCAGCTCGGTCTCGGCGCGCTCCACGATGGCCAGCAGCTCGCGCGCCGTGCGGGCCAGCCGCCATGCCTCGTCGGTGAGCCGGACCCCGCGTCCCTCCCGCTCCAGCAGGACGGTCCGGGTCTCCCGCTCCAGCTTGGCGATCTGCTGGGAGACGGCGGACGGGGTGAAGCCCAGCGCGGCGGCCGCGGCGCCGACGCTGCCGTGCACGGACACCGCGTGCAGGGCCCGCAGCCGCTGCAGATCGAGCATGCCGCTCCTCCTCGTCATCGGTCAGCGCTGCTTCATCCAACCATGCAGCAAGCTTTGCTGGTGCTTCACGGTCCGGGCGGCGATCCTCGACGTATGCGACCCTCCCACCTGCTCCTCGGCGTGCTCGTCGCCGTCCTCTGGGGCGTGAACTTCACCGTCATCGAGATCGGCCTCGGCCATTTCCCCCCGCTGCTCTTCTCCGCGCTGCGCTTTCTGGTGGCGGCCGTCCCCGCGGTGTTCCTGGTGGGCCGCCCGAGGGTGGCGTGGAAGTGGATCGTGGGGGTGGGGCTGGCGCTGGGGGTGGCCAAGTTCGGCCTGCTGTTCGTCGGTATGGACATGGGCATGCCGGCCGGACTGTCCTCGCTGGTGCTCCAGGTGCAGGCCGTGTTCACGGCGGTGTTCGCCGCGGGGTTCCTGGGCGAGCGGCCCTCCCGGGTGCGGGCGGCGGGCATGGTGGTCGCGCTGGCCGGGATCGGGGTGGCGGCGGTCGACGAGGGCGCCTCGGGTCCCCTGGGCGGCTTCCTGATGGTGGTCGCGGCGGCGGCCGCCTGGGGGGTGTCCAACGTCCTCACCCGCCGGGCCGCGCCGCCCGACGCGCTGAACTTCATGGTGTGGGTCTCCACCGTCCCCGTGCTGCCGCTGCTGGTCCTCTCGCTGCTGACCGAGGGCCCCGCCGAGGACCTCGCGGCCCTGCGCGCCCTGGACCCGGCGGGCGTCGGCGCGCTGCTCTACGTGGCCTGGGGTGCCACTGTCCTCGGCTTCGGCGCCTGGGGCTGGCTGCTGCGCCGTCACCCGGCCTCCACGGTCGCGCCGTTCTCGCTGCTCGTCCCCGTCTTCGGCATGCTCTCGGCGGCCGTGTTCCTCGACGAGGCGGTGACACCGCTGCGGTGGTGCGCGGCGGCGCTGCTGGTGGGCGGCGTGGCGCTGACGTCGGTGGTTCCCGGGCGGCGCGGCGGACGCGCCGGGGTGCCACCCGCCGCGCGCCCGCCGGCCGCCGCGGTGCCGTCACTCGCCGCGGCCCCGCAGTCCGAACCGGCCGGGCTGCCCGTGCGCCCGTCCGCACACTCATCAGACATTACCGATATGGGTGAATCGCGCATATAACAACCTACTAGTGTGCATAAAACGTTCACTCTTCTGCCGCGCATCCGCATGAGGCGGCCCGGCGTTAGGGGGAGCATGACCACACACACAGGGGGAGAGCGGCAGGGCGAGCCGGCCCGCGCGCGGGCCACCGACAGGGAACGGTCCGTCTCCTCGCGAGCCGAGTGACGAGCTCGTGCACAGCGAAGAACCGGACTACGGCCCCGGCTTCCACGCCTCCCACCCCGAGCCGTATCCGGGCCCCTACACCCGTCCCCACCCCGATCCCTACTCCAGCCCCTACGCCCGCCCGTACGCCCCCGACACCGGTCCCGGCCGCCATCGCGCCCCCGCCGGGGACTTCGGCCCGCCGCTCGACCCGGGCCTGTCCTGGGACCCGGCGGAGGAACTGGCGTTCATGCTCCAGGACGCCATGGGGGAGCAGGTCCCGAAGGCCGCCCCCCACCCGGAGCCCCCGCCCGCCCCGGCCCCCGCGCCGCCGCGTCGCGGCACTCCGCTGGAGAACCTCCAGGAGATCACCGCCAGCCTGCCCCGCCTGCGCGCCGGAACCGCCCGCGGCGGCCCCCGGAGCAGCGGCCACCGCAAGGTCCGGGAGCGCCGCCGCCCCCGGGGGCGGGACGCGGCCAGCTATCTCATCGCCGCCGCCATCACCGTCATCACCTCGGCGGTGAGCCTCTTCGGGGGACTGGTCGCCTACGGCCCCCTCCGCTTCATCGCCCTGACCCGGCTCCAGACCGACGCCGTCTCCTGGTGGCCGCTGCTGGTCTACGGGCCCTGGCTGGCGGCCTCGCTGTCCGTGCTGCGGGCGGCGCTGCACCACCGGCGGGCCGTGCACTCGTGGTGCGCGGTACTGGCCTTCTCGCTGATCGCGATGTTCCTGTGCGTGGCCGCCCAGACGCCCACCACCGCCATGGACGTCACCGCCGCGGCCCTGCCCGGTCTCGCCTCCCTGACCTGCTTCCAGCAACTGGTCCGGCAGATCACGCTGACCCGCCCGCCCCGCCGACCCAAGCGCCGCCACCGGGTCCGCGCGGCGCGCCCGCAGCCCCCCGGCCCGGCACCGAGGACGACCGGTGGCACCCGGATCGGCCGGCCGGGCTCCGACGGGTCCGCGCGTTCCGGCGGCGGGCCGGACCGGCGGAACCCGGGGGCGGCCTCCCTCACCTACGCGATCAGCGACACCCGTCCGCTGCGCACCCCCCGCCGGCCCGGCCCGTTCCCGCAGCCCCGCGGCTCCGGCTCCCTCAGGCCGACTCGGTGAGCAGCCGGGCCAGATGACGGCGGCCCCCGTCCAGCAGACCGGACAGCGGGGCCGCCGACCCGTACCACCGCTTCTCGTACTCCCAGCACAGCCAGCCGTCCCACTCCTGACGGGACAGCACCTCCACGCACTCGGCCAGCGGCAGCACCCCCGCCCCGAGCGGCAGCGGGGCGGTGTCCTCGGCGGAGGCGATGTCCTTGACCCGGACGTAGCCGAGGTACGGGGAGAGGGCCGCGAAGGACTCGACCGGCTGCTCACCGCCCAGCCAGGTGTGCATCACGTCCCACAGCGCGCCGACCTGCCGGTGCCCGACCAGCCCCAGGACGCGCATCGCGTCGGCGCCGGTGGGGTGCGAGTCATGGGTCTCCAGCAGGATGCGCACCCCCGCGTCGGTGGCGTGCTCGGCGGCGGTGCCCAGCCGCCGGGCGGCCGTCGCGTCCGCCTCCCCCGGCGACGGACCGGCCCCGCCGGGCAGCACCCGGACGTACGGGGCGCCCAGGTCGTGGGCCAGGTCGACCAGGGCGCGGACCTCGTCGATCACCGCACCGTCGTCGCCCGGCGCGGCGACCCGCGCGCCCCCCGTCAGACCGAGCACCTCCAGGCCCGCCGCACGGAACGCGGCCACCACGCCGGCCCGTTCGCCGGGGGTGAGACCGGGGTGGACGGGCTCCTCGGGGTGGGCGCGCAGTTCGACGCCGTGGTATCCGTGGGACGTCGCGAGCGGCAGCACATCGGTGAGCGGCAGTCCGGGAAGTCCGAGGGTGGAAAACGCCAGCTTCATGCCGGGGCACCCTACCCGCCGTACGCCCGCTCACTCCGTACGCCACTCAGCGCGCCCCGGTGAGCCGCCGTCGGCCGGGCGGGCGCGGCGGGGCCCGCCGCGCCGTCCGGCTCCAGCTCGGCCGCCGTCGGGTAGGACGCCTGGGCGCCCGCGCGGGTGACGGCGACCGCCCCGACCCGGGCCGCGTGGGCCGCCGCGACGGGGAGCGGGTCGCCGGCGCCGAGCCGCCAGGCCAGCGCCGCCGTGAACGCGTCGCCCGCGCCGGTGGTGTCCACCGCGTCCACCCGCACGGCGGGGACCCGGTGCACCTCCCCGGCCGCCGACGCCGTCAGCGCGCCCTCGGCCCCGAGCGTGACGACCACCGAGCGCGGCCCCGTGGCCAGCAGGCCCCGGGCCCATTCCTCCGGCCCGCCGCCCGCCCCGTCCGCGCCGAGGAGGACCCGCGCCTCGTGCTCGTTGACGATCAGCGGGTCGCAGGCCGCCAGGACCTCCGGCGGCAGCGGCCGGGGCGGCGACGGGTTGAGCACGAAGCGGCTGCCCGGCGCCAGAGCCCGGACCACCTCCGCGACGGTCCCCGGCGGGATCTCCAGCTGCGCCGACACCACCCGGGAGGCCCGCAGGAGGCCCCCGGCCGCCCGGACGTCCTCCGGGGCCAAACGCCCGTTGGCGCCCGGCGACACCACGATGCTGTTGTCCCCGGACGGATCGACGGTGATCAGCGCGACGCCGGTCGGCGCCCCGCCCGTCAGCACCCCGGACGTGTCCACCCCGGCCGCCCGCAGGGAGCCGAGCAGCAGCCGCCCGTGGCCGTCGTCGCCCACCCGGGCCAGCAGCGCGGTGCGCGCGCCGAGCCGGGCGGCGGCCACGGCCTGGTTGGCGCCCTTGCCACCCGGATGGACCACCAGGTCGGAGCCGAGCACCGTCTCCCCGGCGCCCGGCCGCCGCTCGACGCCGATCACCAGATCGGCGTTGGCCGACCCCACGACCAGCAGGTCGTAGTCGTACATGAGCCCCTCCTCGTCCCCGCGGTCCCCGCGCGGTCCGGCCGCGCGCCTTCCGCCCACCGCGATCCTGCCCCGTCCGGGCCCGCCGATCCGGGGAAGCGCGGCCCGGAGGCCCCCCGGCCCCCGGGACCCTTTCGTCATGCGTGAACACTTCGGCCCGAAGTGTTCACGCATTTTCCGACCACCCCTCCCCGCCGAGGCCCCGGCCCCGCCGCCTCCGCGCGGGGAAAGCACCGGTCCCCGCCCGGGATGTCACCGGCCACCGGTACCGTCGGGCCATGTCCAACCAGCCCGCAGCGGCCCCGGGCGAGCGCCGGCTCGCCGTCCTCGAAGGCGTCCTGGAGCGCGTCACCTACGCCAACGAGGAGAACGGCTACACCGTCGCCCGGGTGGACACCGGCCGGGGCGCGGGCGACCTGCTCACGGTCGTCGGGGCGCTGCTCGGGGCGCAGGTGGGGGAGTCCCTGCGAATGGAGGGCCGCTGGGGCTCGCACCCGCAGTACGGCAAGCAGTTCCACGTGGAGAACTACACGACCGTCCTGCCGGCCACCGTCCAGGGCATCCGCCGCTACCTCGGCTCCGGCCTGGTCAAGGGCATCGGGCCGGTCTTCGCGGACCGCATCACCCAGCACTTCGGGGTGGACACGCTCACCGTGATCGAGGAGGAGCCCAAGCGGCTCATCGAGGTCCCCGGGCTCGGCCCCAAGCGGACGAAGCGGATCGCGGAGGCGTGGGAGGAGCAGAAGGCGATCAAGGAGGTGATGCTGTTCCTCCAGACCGTCGAGGTGTCGACGTCGATCGCGGTGCGCATCTACAAGAAGTACGGGGACGCCTCCATCTCCGTGGTCAGGGACCAGCCCTACCGCCTCGCCGCCGACGTCTGGGGCATCGGCTTCCTCACCGCCGACCGGATCGCCCGGTCCGTCGGCATCCCGCACGACAGCCCGGACCGGGTGCGGGCCGGGCTCCAGTACGCGCTCTCGCAGGCCACCGACCAGGGCCACTGCTACCTCCCCGAGGAACGGCTGATCTCGGACGCGGTGAAGCTGCTCCAGGTGGACACCGGCCTGGTCATCGAGTGCCTCGCGGACCTGGCCGCCGCACCGGAGGGGGAGGACCCCGGGGTGGTGCGGGAGCGGGTGCCCGGTCCGGACGGTGGGGAGCCGGTCACCGCCGTCTACCTCGTCCCCTTCCACCGCGCCGAACTCTCCCTGTCCGCCCAGCTCACCCGGCTGCTGCGGACCGAGGAGGACCGGATGCCCGCCTTCCGCGACGTGGACTGGGACAAGGCGCTCGCCTGGCTGAAGGGCCGTACCCGCACCGATCTCGCCCCCGAACAGGAGGCCGCCGTACGGCTGGCGCTGACCCGGAAGGTCGCCGTCCTCACCGGCGGTCCCGGCTGCGGCAAGTCCTTCACGGTGCGCTCGATCGTGGAGCTGGCCCGCGCCAGGCGGGCCAAGGTCGTCCTCGCCGCCCCGACCGGCCGTGCCGCCAAGCGGCTCGCGGAGCTGACCGGGGCCGAGGCGTCCACCGTGCACCGGCTGCTGGAGCTGAGGCCGGGCGGTGACGCCGCCTACGACCGGGACCGGCCGCTCGACGCCGACCTCGTGGTCGTCGACGAGGCGTCCATGCTCGACCTGCTGCTCGCGAACAAGCTGGTCAAGGCGGTGCCCCCGGGCGCCCATCTCCTCTTCGTCGGGGACGTCGACCAACTCCCCAGCGTCGGGGCGGGCGAGGTGCTCCGGGACCTGCTGGCCGAGGGCGGACCCGTCCCGGCGGTCCGGCTCACCCGGGTGTTCCGCCAGGCACAGCAGTCCGGGGTGGTGACCAACGCCCACCGGATCAACGCGGGGCAGCATCCGCTCACCGACGGCATGAAGGACTTCTTCCTCTTCGTCGAGGACGACACGGAGGAGGCCGGACGGCTCACCGTGGACGTGGCGGCCCGTCGCATTCCGGCCAGGTTCGGGCTCGACCCCCGGCGCGACATCCAGGTGCTCGCGCCCATGCACCGGGGCCCGGCCGGGGCCGGCACGCTGAACGGCCTGCTCCAGCAGGCGGTCACCCCGGGCCGGCCCGACCTGCCCGAGAAGCGGTTCGGCGGGCGGGTGTTCCGGGTCGGGGACAAGGTGACCCAGATCCGCAACAACTACGACAAGGGCGAGAACGGCGTCTTCAACGGCACCGTCGGCGTCGTCACCTCCCTCGACCCGGTCGAGCAGCGCCTCACCGTCCGCACCGACGAGGACGAGGAGGTGCCGTACGACTTCGACGAACTGGACGAGCTGGCCCACGCCTACGCGGTCACCATCCACCGCTCCCAGGGCAGCGAGTACCCGGCGGTGGTCATCCCCGTGACCACCGGCGCCTGGATGATGCTCCAGCGGAACCTGCTGTACACGGCGGTCACCCGGGCCAAGCGGCTGGTGGTCCTGGTCGGCTCGCGGCGCGCCCTCGGGCAGGCGGTGCGCACGGTCTCCGCGGGCCGCCGCTGCACGGCGCTGGACTTCCGGCTCCGCGGCCACTGAACCGGTCCGCGACCGGCCGCCGCACCGCCCTCCGTGCCGTCCGTCGCATCGTTCGGGGGGAAATGATCGATCAAATGAGTCGTAAAGGTCACAGTGCCCTTCCGGAAGCCGGAAGGAACGGGCAGGATGGGCAAGTTGGCGGCACTCAGTGCCGCCAATAGGCCCTATGGTCGACCCCGAGTGCACTCTCCTGAGCCAAGTGGGGGATGGTAGAGACAGTCAGGGCACCTCGAAGATGAGGCACTACGTCGGTGAGGGAAGACGTGAGCGACAACTCTGTAGTACTGCGGTACGGCGACGACGAGTACACCTACCCGGTGATCGACAGCACCGTCGGCGACAAGGGCTTCGACATCGGGAAGCTCCGCGCCCAGACCGGTCTGGTGACGCTGGACAGCGGATACGGGAACACCGCCGCCTACAAATCCGCGATTACGTACCTGGACGGCGAGGGCGGCATCCTCCGCTACCGCGGCTACCCGATCGAGCAGCTCGCCGAGCGCTCCTCCTTCGTGGAGGTCGCCTACCTGCTGATCAACGGTGAGCTGCCGACCGTCGACGAGCTCGCCGCGTTCAAGGGCGAGATCACGCAGCACACCCTGCTGCACGAGGACGTCAAGAACTTCTACACGGGCTTCCCGCGCGACGCCCACCCGATGGCGATGCTGTCGTCGGTCGTCTCCGCCCTGTCCACGTTCTACCAGGACAGCCACAATCCGTTCGACGAGCGCCAGCGCAACCTCTCCACCATCCGGCTGCTCGCCAAGCTTCCGACGATCGCGGCCTACGCCTACAAGAAGTCGATCGGCCACCCGTTCGTCTACCCGCGCAACGACCTCGGCTACGTCGAGAACTTCCTGCGCATGACGTTCTCGGTGCCGGCGCAGGAGTACGAGCCCGACCCGATCGTCGTCGCGGCGCTGGACAAGCTGCTCATCCTGCACGCGGACCACGAGCAGAACTGCTCGACCTCCACGGTCCGTCTGGTGGGCTCCTCCCAGGCGAACATGTTCGCCTCGATCTCCGCCGGCATCAACGCGCTGTGGGGCCCGCTGCACGGCGGCGCCAACCAGTCGGTGCTGGAGATGCTGGAGGGCATCCGCGACGCGGGCGGCGACGTCGACTCCTTCATCCGCAAGGTGAAGAACAAGGAGGACGGCGTCCGGCTGATGGGCTTCGGCCACCGGGTCTACAAGAACTTCGACCCGCGCGCCAAGATCATCAAGGCCGCCGCCCACGATGTGCTCTCCGCCCTCGGCAAGTCCGACGAACTGCTGGACATCGCCCTGAAGCTGGAGGAGCACGCGCTCTCCGACGACTACTTCGTCTCGCGCAGCCTCTACCCGAACGTCGACTTCTACACGGGCCTGATCTACCGGGCCATGGGCTTCCCGACCGAGATGTTCACGGTCCTGTTCGCCCTCGGCCGGCTGCCGGGCTGGATCGCCCAGTGGCACGAGATGATCAAGGAGCCGGGCTCCCGCATCGGCCGCCCGCGCCAGATCTACACGGGGGTCGTCGAGCGCGACTTCCTCCCCGTCGAGGAGCGCTGAGCCCCACCGCTCACCTCACCGGCGAACCTGGGTCCCGTACCGCACACCGCGCGGTACGGGACCCTTTCGCCGTGTGCGGGGGAGCGGCGGGCGCGATGGCCGGAACGGAGCGGTTGGCAGTGGGCGCGCGGCGGTGGCGCGTCGCGGGGCGGGGTGACGGTGGGGGCGGAGGCGGAGACGCGTGGGCGCGGGCGTACCGGACGCGGACAGCAGAAGGCGCCCCGGCGCCGGTCCCCCCACGGGCCGACGACCAGGGCGCCTTCCCATGTCCCGGTGCGGATTCCCCCCACGGGATCCGGCCGGGCGTCTGTGAGGACAGCGCCTGAATCGCTGTGTCGAGTACGGCGGGCGAACCCGCCGTACTCTTGTGTGCTGCGAACGTACGGCGATGGTGCGGTCTGCCGGGACAGCGCACCCGGGAGGGCCGCTCAAAGCTTCCCGGTGTACGTGTCCCGGCAACGCAACTCTGGAAGACGTCCCCCAAGACATCTCCAGATGCCGGTTCGCGCCCCCCAAGACGCTCCCCGACATCGCCAACTTAGACCTTCGAACCCCTTCGATGGTTACGTTCGCATCACTGTGATCTGCGTCTCTTGCATATGTCCGTTAAATTCGCAAGACCCCAATACGTCGATCGGGGCCCAGCGTAAGGAAGATGCGCGAGCCTTGTGAAGAGCTTATGTGAGGTCGGTTCCGGACTCCAGGGGTCCCAGGCCACGGATCGGCTTCGGTCTCAGCGGAACGCGCGGAGCCGCAGGCTGTTGGTGACCACGAAGACGGACGAGAAGGCCATGGCCGCCCCGGCGATCATCGGGTTCAGCAGCCCGGCCGCGGCCAGCGGCAGCGCGGCCACGTTGTAGCCGAAGGCCCAGACGAGGTTGCCCTTGATCGTGGCGAGGGTCCGCCGGGAGAGCCGGATCGCGTCGGCGGCCACCCGCAGATCGCCCCGGACCAGGGTCAGGTCGCTCGCCTCGATCGCGGCGTCCGTCCCGGTGCCCATGGCCAGGCCCAGGTCGGCGGTGGCGAGCGCGGCGGCGTCGTTGACCCCGTCACCGACCATGGCGACGGTGCGCCCCTCGGCCCGCAGCCGCCGCACGACCTCGACCTTCTCCTCGGGCAGCACCTCCGCGATCACCTCGTCGATGCCGACCTCGGCCGCCACCGCCTCGGCGACGCGCCGGTTGTCACCGGTCAGCAGCACCGGGGTGAGGCCCAGGCGGCGCAGTTCGGCCACCGCCTCGGCGCTGGTCTCCTTGACGGCGTCCGCGACGGCCACGACACCGCGTGCCACCCCGTCCCAGCCGACCACGACGGCCGTACGGCCGTCCCGCTCGGCCCGGTCCGCCGCGCGGGCCACCTCGGGCGGCACCGCCTCGTGCAGCCGCCCCACGGTCACCTCGTGACCCTCCACGCGCCCGCGCACGCCCCGGCCGGGCACGTTGGCGAAGTCCTCGACGGCGGGCAGCGCGCCGACCCGCTCCTCGGCACCGGCGGCGACCGCGCGGGCCACCGGGTGTTCGGAGGCGTGCTCGACGGCGCCCGCGTACCGCAGCAGCTCGCGCTCGTCGGTGCCGTCGGCGGCGTACACCTCGTGCAGGGTCATCCGGCCGGTGGTGACGGTGCCGGTCTTGTCCAGGACGACGGTGTCGGCGCGGCGGGTGGACTCCAGCACCTCGGGGCCCTTGATGAGGATGCCGAGCTGGGCGCCGCGCCCGGTGCCGACCAGCAGCGCGGTCGGAGTGGCGAGGCCCAGGGCGCAGGGGCAGGCGATGATCAGGACGGCGACGGCCGCGGTGAACGCGGCGGCGGTGTCGCCGGTGACGCCCAGCCAGGTGCCGAAGGTGCCGGCGGCGATGAGCAGCACGACGGGCACGAAGATCCCGGAGATGCGGTCGGCCAGCCGCTGCACCTCGGCCTTGCCGCTCTGCGCGTCCTCGACCAGCTTCGCCATCCGGGCGAGCTGGGTGTCGGAGCCGACCCGGGTCGCCTCGACGACCAGCCGGCCCCCGGCGTTGACGGTGGCGCCGGTGACGGTGTCCCCGACGGACACGTCCACCGGCACCGATTCGCCGGTCAGCAGCGCGGAGTCCACGGCCGAGCGGCCCTCGACGACGGTGCCGTCGGTCGCGATCTTCTCGCCGGGCCGGACGACGAAGCGGTCGCCGACGGCCAGCGCCGAGACGGGGACACGCACCTCCCGCCCGTCCCGCAGGACGGCCACGTCCTTGGCGCCCAGCTCCATCAGCGCCCGCAGCGCGGCACCGGCGCGGCGCTTGGAGCGGGCCTCCATCCAGCGGCCGAGCAGCAGGAAGGCGGTGACACCGGCGGCGGCCTCCAGGTAGATCAGGGAGGAGCCGTCGGTGCGGGAGACGGTGAGGTCGAAGCCGTGGCGCATGCCGGGCATCCCGGCGTCCCCGAAGAACAGCGCCCACAGCGACCAGCCGAACGCCGCCAGGGTGCCCAGCGAGATCAGCGTGTCCATGGTGGCCGCGCCGTGCCGGGCGTTGGCCCAGGCGGCGCGGTGGAAGGGCAGTCCGCCCCAGACGACCACGGGCGCGGTCAGGGTCAGCGAGAGCCACTGCCAGTTGTCGAACTGGAGCGGCGGGACCATCGCCAGCAGGACGACGGGCAGGGCCAGCAGCCCGGAGACGATCAGCCGCTGCCGCAGGCCGGTCGTCTCGCGGTCGTCCTCCCCGGCCCCGGACCCGGCACTGGGCCCGGACGCGTCCGCGTCCCCGGAGGAGGGGGCGGGCGGGGGAGCGGGCGCGGGCGGCGGCTCGGCCGAGTACCCGGTGCGGACGACGGTGGCGATCAGGTCGTCCACGCCGGTCGACGCCGGGTAGGAGACGCGGGCCTTCTCCGTCGCGTAGTTCACGGTGGCGGTGACGCCGTCCATGCGGTTGAGCTTCTTCTCCACCCGGGCCGCGCAGGAGGCGCAGGTCATGCCCCCGATGCGCAGCTCGACCTCGGCGCGCTCCGGCCCGTCGGCCGGGGCGGCACCGGGGGTGGCGGAGCCGGTCGGTTCACCTGTGGTGGTCGTCATGCTCACTGCTCCAGACGGCCGACCGGACCGGGGCGGTGTCCGCGGACCGGTCGGCGGGAATGCCGGGTGCGCCGGAGGGCCGGTGCGCCCGGGACGTGCGAGGGGTACGAGGGGTGCGGGAGGCGCGGTGCGGTGCCCGCCGCTCAGGCCCGGCCGACCAGCTCGAAGCCGGCCTCGTCCACGGCGGCACGCACGGACTCGTCGTCGAGCGCGGTCCGCGAGACGACGGTGACCTCGCCGGCGGCGGCGACGGCCTTCACCGAGTCGACGCCGGTGATCTGCGAGATCTCGCCGGACACCGCGCCCTCGCAGTGGCCGCAGCTCATGCCGCTCACCTTGTAGACGGTGGTGATGGAGCCCGGGGTGTCGGTCTGGGCGGTCATGTCGTCGCTCCTCCTCGGTGGTGTGCGGGACGGGTACCCCTGGGGCAGGAGGGTCCTGCGGGGGCCCGCACATCTCCACTGTACCCCTAGGGGGTATGGATGCGGTGCCCGCCGTACCTCCGGATTCACGGGTCCCCCCTGAGCCGACGGTGAGGCCCCGGTCTCCCCGGCCCCGCAGGGCTCCCGTCCGGCCCCGGCCCCGGCCGACCCTGGCCCGGACCCCGGCCCCGGTCGGCCCCGGACCCCGGCCCCGGCCCGTGCGGGCCCCCGCCCCGCGGGCCGGTGCCCCGTCCTCGGTCCGTCCGCGCCCCGCCCTCAGTCCGTCCGCCGCCCCCGGTTGCCCGGCCGCGCGGCCACCCAGGCCCGCACGGTGTCGGCGTACCAGTACGGCTTGCCGGCCTCCACGTGGTCCGGCGCGGGCAGCAGGCCGTGCTTTCGGTACGAGCGCACGGTGTCCGGCTGCACCCGGATGTGGGCGGCGATGTCCTTGTAGCTCCAGAGCCGTCGGTCGGTCACGGGACGCACCTCCCCGCGCGCGCCGCGGCGGCGACCGGGACGGTCGCCGGTGGGAGCCGGGCGCTGCGCTGGCGGTCACCAAGCCTGTGCCGGACGGGCCGCCGCGCACCGCGGACGGCCCGGGCGGTTCCCGGGTGTGACACGGAAACCGCGCGCACGTGACATGTGTGACGCAAAGGGGTTCTTTGTGACACGAGTACCGCAAAGCCGGACGCTCCCGTCCGGGCGCGGCGGGTTGACCCGGCAGCCCCGGGCACCCGACCGGGCGGAGTGCGCGCCGCCCTGACGCCGCGCCGGACACCCCGGTGCCCGCTCCGCGCGCACC
This sequence comes from Streptomyces sp. SID8352, assembly GCF_009862265.1. Taxonomy (GTDB): domain Bacteria; phylum Actinomycetota; class Actinomycetes; order Streptomycetales; family Streptomycetaceae; genus Streptomyces. Next base: position 256,244 of record NZ_WWGX01000030.1, read on the forward strand.
GGCGGCACCCTCCGGCACATGTCCCGGACATGTCCGGCGGATGGCGGCATCATGTCGTCCGAATGTCCGGACAAAACGTTGACAGAGAAGGTGAGCGCCGCTAGAAACCGGGGAAGACCCAAGGACGGGTACGAAGGGAAACGCGATGGCGCACGACCTGAACGCCGCGGTGCCGCCGTGCGCCGCGGGCGCGCCACTCGCCCCGTCCTCTTCGCCGCCCGTCGTCCCGGGCCGTCCCGACGGGACCCGGCGCCGCCGCCGGTCCGCCGGGGCGCCGAGGCCCGGACCCGGAACGCCTCCGGCGCGGGAGGCCGCTTCGCCCTGGCAGGAGCGAAGTGCGAGCGCCGACTCCCCGCCCGCCCCGGCCCCGCGCCGGAGGTCTCGGGTCCGACCCGACCGGATACGCACGGCCGGCACCCCCGCACCTGTCTACGCGGCCGCCCGAACCGCAGACACTGTGTCGGCCCCGCGCCGGGGCGGACGGCTGCTGGGATGGACTCCCGGCCCCCGCCGCGGCCCGGCGTCCACCGGCTCCGGCAGGTGACCGTACGAACGGCACGCCCCGTCCCGTCGCCGCCCTCTGCGAAGGAGTTCTCGGTCATGACGAAGATCGTCAACCACTGGATCGGCGGCAGGACCGTCGAAGGCACCTCGGGCAGGTCCGGACCGGTGACCGACCCGGCGACCGGCGAGGTCACCACCGAGGTCGCGTTCGCCTCGGCCGGCGAGGTGGACGCCGCGGTCGCCGCGGCGAAGGCGGCCTTCCCGGCCTGGGGCGGCTCCTCGCTGGCCCGCCGGACCTCCGTCCTCTTCAGGTTCCGCGCGCTGCTGGACGCGCACCGCGACGAGATCGCCGCACTGATCACCGCCGAGCACGGCAAGGTGCACTCCGACGCGCTCGGCGAGGTGGCGCGCGGCCTGGAGGTCGTCGACCTGGCCTGCGGCATCAGCGTCCAGCTCAAGGGCGAGGTGTCCACCGAGGTGGCCGGCCGTGTCGACGTGGCCTCGATCCGGCAGCCGCTCGGCGTCGTCGCGGGCATCACCCCGTTCAACTTCCCGGCCATGGTGCCGATGTGGATGTTCCCGCTGGCCATCGCCTGCGGCAACACCTTCGTCCTCAAGCCCAGCGAGAAGGACCCGTCGGCCGCCAACCGGATCGCGGAGCTGCTCGGCGAGGCCGGTCTGCCGGACGGCGTCCTCAACGTCGTCCACGGCGACCGGACGGCCGTGGACCGCCTGCTGGACCACCCCGACGTGCGGGCCGTCTCGTTCGTCGGCTCGACCCCCGTCGCCCGCCACATCCACACCACCGCCGCCGCCCGCGGCAAGCGGGTGCAGGCCCTCGGCGGCGCCAAGAACCACATGCTGGTGCTGCCGGACGCCGATCCGGACGCCGCGGCGGACGCCGCCGTCTCGGCGGCCTACGGCTCGGCGGGCGAGCGCTGCATGGCGGTCTCCGTGGTCGTCGCCGTCGGTTCCGTCGGGGACGACCTGGTGGAGCGCATCCGCGAGCGAGCCGAGAAGATCGTCATCGGCCCCGGCGACGACCCGGCCTCCGAGATGGGCCCGCTGATCACCCGGGCCCACCGCGACCGGGTCGCCTCCTACGTGGCGGGCGCGGCGGCCGAGGGCTGCGAGGTGGTCCTGGACGGCACCGGCCACACCGTGGAGGGCCACGAGGGCGGCCACTGGATCGGCGTCTCCCTGCTCGACCGGGTGCCGACGACCGCGAGCGCGTACCGGGACGAGATCTTCGGCCCGGTCCTGTGCGTGCTGCGCGCGGAGACGTACGAGGAGGGGCTGGCGCTCATCAACGCCTCGCCGTACGGCAACGGCGCGGCGGTCTTCACCCGGGACGGCGGCGCGGCCCGCCGCTTCCAGTTGGAGGTGGAGGCCGGGATGGTCGGGGTGAACGTGCCGATCCCGGTGCCGGTGGGCTACCACTCCTTCGGCGGCTGGAAGGACTCGCTGTTCGGCGCCCACCACGTCTACGGCAATGACGGCACGCACTTCTACACCCGCGGGAAGGTCGTCACCACCCGCTGGCCGGACCCGGCCGACGCCCCGGCCGGTGTCGACCTGGGCTTCCCCCGCAACCACTGACCCGCCGCCCGCTGCCCCGTCCCGCCCGCGCGGGGCGGGGCAGCGCCGCGGCCGGGTGCCCCGCGCGGGCCCCGGCCGCCCGGCGGCCTCCCGGCACGGCGAAGGGGCGGCCCCGCCGGGAGATCCCGGCGGAACCGCCCCCGGCGGTGTCCGTCAGCCCTGGCCGTTGGTCGACAGGATCGAGACGTCCTCCAGCAGGTGCGCCAGCGCTCCGTCGCGCTTGGCCTGCGTGGAGTTCTCGGTGCACTGCTGGTTCAGGTCGTCCGACAGGATCGGGATGTCCTGGATCGGAACCAGTCCCACGACGCTGACCGGGATGTCGCTCACCGCGATGCAGGGCTTGTTGAACGAGCCCTGGATGAGCGCCATCTGCGGGCTCATGTTGCCGTACGTCGCGGAGTTGCCGAAGTACTGCGCTGCGGCGTTTCCGTTGGCCACGTTCGGGCCGCTGTCGTCGCCGATCGCCATAGCCTGCGGGGCCGCGGCAGCGGAGGCACCCATGACGGAGGCGGCGATCGCGGCGTAGGCGACAACCTTCTTGATCATTTGGCCGGTCCTTTCTGAAGAAACCCCGTCCACCGGAGCCCCCTGGTCAACTCCGCGGGGCCGTACGGGTTTCTCCCGTTCACTCCGTCGGTCGACAACGGGAAATCTGTGCGGGTCGCCGCGGGCGCCCGGATTCCCCCGGAATCCCTGGATTTCTGTGCGCCCGTACAGGGCCAACCGGGTGAACGCCCGCAACCATTCACCCCGCGCCCTGTTGATCTGGCCGTAGGACAGTGCGTCGCTACGAGGAAAGGAACCGAAGTGCTCAAGAAGGCTATGGTCGCCGCGGCGGCCGCCGCTTCTGTGATCGGCATGTCGGCGGCAGCCGCCCCCCAGGCGTTCGCCATCGGGGACGACAGCGGACCGAACGTGGCCAACGGCAACGGCGCCGTGTCGTCGTTCGGCAACGCGTCCACCAAGGGCGACATGAGCCCCCAGCTCTCCCTGGTCGAGGGCTCGCTGAACAAGCCGTGCCTGGGCGTCGAGGAAGTCAACGCCGCCGTCATCAACCTGATCCCGATCCAGGACGTCAACGTCCTGTCGGACGACCTGAACCAGCAGTGCTCGGACAACTCCACGCAGGCCAAGCGGGACGGTGCCCTGTCGCACATCCTCGAGGACCTGTCGGTGCTGTCGGCGAACGGCCAGGCCTGAGCCGTATCCGGACCGGTCCGGACGGCCCGCTGACTTCCGCGCGGGCCGTCCGGTCGTCTCCGGGGCGGGTCCCCGCAGGGTGAGCGGGGGCGGCCCCGGTCGCTCTCCTGGACGTACGGTCATACCGGCTCATGGAGCATCCGGGTGAATTCAGGGGTGTCCCACGTTCCGGAATCTCTCCGGCCGTCAATTCCTCGTTTGCAGGCTGCTGGTCATGGTGCGAGCCGTCAATGCTGTGCTCGCGCGGTTTCGGCCGTCAATCAGGCATGACCGCAGAGAAGGGAAAGTTCATGAAGAAGAGCGCTGCTGTCGTCGCGGGCGCGATCATGGCCCTCGGCATGGCCACCCCGGCCTTCGCCGACGCGGGTGCCGAAGGCGTTGCCGTCGGTTCCCCGGGTGTGCTGTCGGGCAACGTCATCCAGGTTCCCGTGCACGTTCCCATCAACGTGTGCGGCAACAGCATCAACGTGATCGGTCTGCTCAACCCGGCCTTCGGCAACGTGTGTGTGAACGACTGACGTCGTTTCCCACCGGCCGCCGGGCTGGACCACGGCCGGCCCCTGGCCAACTCGCTTGGTGAGGGGCCGGCCTTTTCCCCTTTTCGCAGCCTGCCCGTCACCCACCTCATCAAGCAGGAAGACAACTAGAGTGCGACAAACCCTGAGCAGGGGGATGATCGCGGCGGCCGCCGCGACGACTGTCCTGTCCCTGTGCGGCAACCCCGCCTTCGCCGACTCCGGTGCGGAGGGGGCGGCCATCAACTCGCCGGGCGTGCTGTCCGGCAACACCATCCAGGTTCCGGTCCACATCCCGGTGAACATCTGCGGCAACACGGTCGACGTGGCCGCCGCGCTGAACCCGGCCTTCGGCAACGCCTGCGCCAACACCTCCGACGGGCGGTCCGAGCACAAGGGCTCCGCCGCCCACGGTGAGGAGCACGGCTCCGAGGACGAGGGCTCCGAGGAGGGGGCCCGCGGCTCCGCCGACCGGGGCGCGACCGCCGCCGGTGAGGACGACCGCAGCGGCGGCGCAACGGCCGAGGGCGCCGCCGTCGGGTCGCCCGGGGTCGCCTCCGGGAACACCGCTCAGGTACCGGTCGAGATCCCGGTGAACGTCTGCGGCAACACGGTCGACGTGATCGCCGCGCTGAACCCGGCCTTCGGCAACTCCTGCGAGAACGAATCCGGTTACGGCGAGGAGGAGTCCTCGTACGGCGAGGAGGAGCCGTCGTACGGCGAGGAGAAGCCGTCGTACGGGGAGAAGGAGAAGCCCTCGTACGGAGAGGAGAAGCCCTCGTACGGAGAGGAGAAGCCCTCGTACGGAGAGGAAGAGCCTCCCTCCTACGGCGAGGAGCCCCCGTCATACGGCGAGGAGGAGCCTCCCTCCTACGGTGAGGAGGAGCCGCCCTCGTACGGTGAGGAGCCTCCCTCGTACGGTGAGGAGGAGCCGCCTTCCTACGGTGAGGAGGAGCCCCCTTCGTACGGCGAGGAGCCCCCGTCCTACGGCGAGGAGGAGCCTCCCTCGTACGGTGAGGAGGAGCCGCCCTCCTACGGCGACGAGGAGACCCCGCCCTCGCACCACCCGCGTCCGCATCCGCACGGCAAGCCGCCCGCCATGGCGGAGACCGGTACCGAGGGCGCCCTGGGCGCCGCTGCCGCCGGTGCCGTGCTGCTGGCCGGCGGGATGATCCTGTTCCGGCGTGGCCGCGTGGCCGCCCGCCGCTGAACCCCGGGGCCGCGGCCCCATTCCCCCGTCGCCCCCGGCCGGTACCGCACCACCGGCCGGGGGCGACGCGTGCCCGGCCGCGGCGCGCCCGTCGGCCGCGGTACGGGCGCGGACCCCGGCGTACCGCCGGAGGCAGGACGGGGCTTCGGACGACGGGGTGCCGACGGACGCCGGGCGAGCAGAGGAGAGGAGCGGACATGGGGGATCGGGGAACGAGTGTGCCCCGCCGGCACCGGACCGGGGGCACCGGGGCCGGGTCCGGGGGCAGGCGCCTCACGTGGGCGGTGGCCGCGAGCGCGCTGGCGGCGGTGGCCGCCCTGATGGCGGGTTCCCTGACCGGCGCGGACGCACCGGCCGGGTCCCCTCGGCCTCCCTCCGGCGTGGCCCTCCCGTCGGACGCGTCCGGAGACCCGGTCCGGGGCGCGCCGGAGGAGGCGGCCGACCCGGCGGACGGAGGGGCGCCGCCCGCCGGGGCGTCGGCCGGGCCGCCGGGTCCGGACTTCGGCGCCTATCTGGACTACGGTTCCCGGGGCGTCGCGCGGATGGCCGGGCTGAGCCGGTGGCTGGGCGGTGCCGAGCCGAGGGTCGGCCGCACCTATCTGCCCGGCGACCGCTGGAGCAACATCGAGGGCGCCCCCGGCTTCCTCGACCTCTGGGCGGACTGGCGGACCGGCCGCGCCGACCGGACGCTCGTCCTCAACGTGCCCATGCTGGAGCGGAACGAGGAGGGCGTCGGCGACCGCGAGGTGCGGCGGCTGCTCCGCCGGGGCGCGGCCGGGGAGTTCGACCACCACTTCCGGGCGCTGGCCCGGCGGCTGGTCGCCCTGGAGGTCCCGGACACCGTGCTGGTGCTCGGCTGGGAGATGAACGGCATCACCTACACCCACCGCTGCGGCCCGGACCCGGAGGCGTGGAAGGCGTACTGGAGGCGGATCGTCACCGCCATGCGCGCCGTGCCCGGCCAGCGGTTCCGCTTCGACTTCACGCCGAGCCGCGGGCTGGACGCGGTGCCCTGGACCGCGTGCTACCCGGGCGACGCCGTCGTCGACGTCATCGGCATGGACGCCTACGACCAGCCGCGCGGCATGCCCTTCGCGGAGCAGGTGCGGGAGCCGTACGGCCTCCGGGCGCACGTGGACTTCGCGAAGGCGCACGGGAAGCCCGTCTCCTACCCGGAGTGGGGGCTGTTCCGCAACGGCGACAACGCGGAGTACATGCGGGGGATGCTCGCCTGGATGGACGAGCACCGGCCGCTCTACCAGACGCTCACCGACTACTGCCCGCACGGTGTCTGGCAGTGCGGCGACAACCCCCGGGCGAGCGCCGTCTACCGGGCCGCGCTCCGGGGCCGCGCCGACGTTCCGCGGACGTAGCCCGCGTGGCGGCGGGGCGGAGCCGGGCCCGGGCGGGGCATCGGCCGGGCCCACGTCGCCCGCACCGAGGGGTGGGCCGGGAGGCCGTCGCGGCCCGCGGGGAGGGGGAGCCCGAGGGACCGTCGCGGCCCGCGCCGCCCCGTCGCCGGGACCGCCCACCGGACGTCCCGGTCGGCCGGGATTCCCCGGTGCCGGGCCGGTTCCGGGGAGTCCCGGCGGACCGCGGGGTCCCGCCGTCCCGTCGGTCCGCCCGGGGAAGGAGCGCGCCGCTCGCTCTCCGCCCCCGGCCGCTCAGTCCCCGCCGCCTCCCGGCCGCTCAGTCCCCGCCGCAGGCGGGCTCCCCGGGGCGGAGCAGGCCCCGGACGGTCCGCCGGGCGGCGGCGCCGCCCAGGGCCGCCGCCAGCAGCGGTGCGGTGCGGCGCCGGGCGAGCAGCAGCCGCCGGTTGGCGACCGGGCGGGGGTGCCAGTGCCGCTTGTAGGGTTCGCTGCCCCGCAGCAGGCTCAGCACGGCGGGACGGGGGCCGGGACCCGTGCCGGGGTCCCCGGTGTCCGCCTCCGGGCCGGGGCCGGTGAGGGTCCCGGCGCAGGCGGACAGCAGCATCACCGCCACGTCGGCGCGCAGCTCGCGCAGCCGGGGGTGGGCGCCGTACAGGTAGCCCCCGGCCAGCCGGGGCGAGCACAGCGTCACGTCGACGGCGACCACCTCGTCGTCCAGCCGGAACTCGGTGACCACGGCGTCCCCGTCGGCCACCATCGGGCCGGCGGCGCGCGCCAGGTGCTCGTGGAACCGGGGGCGCAGATGCTCGCCGGTCACCCCGCGGTCCCGCCACTGCAGGCGGTGCAGCTCCAGCAGGCGGCGGACGGCCTCCCCGGTCTCCTCGGGGAGCACGGGGCGGCTCTTCACGCCGAGCGCGTCCAGCCTGCGCAACTGGGCGCGGGCCCGCTGCCGGGCCCTGGCGGCGGGGAGCCGGGCGATCAGCGCGTCCATCGGGACGGCGGGCAGTTCCAGGCAGAGCGAGTCGTCCCGCACGCGGCGGGGGCCGCGCCAGTGCTCGTGGAGGGCCTCGGCGGCGGCGCCGGGCCGCACCTCGCGCAGATCGACCAGCGCGGTGCGGGCCGCCCGGGACAGGGCCCCGGCGAGCGCGGCGGCGGCGGCCGGTCCGCGGCCGTCGTCCAGCAGGACGTCCCCGTGGTCGCAGAGGGCCCCGCCGAGCGGGACCAGGGCCGGGAGGGGGCGGTGGACGCGCATCAGCGGCGCGGCGGCGACGAGGTCGGGGCCGTCGCGGACCAGGAGCAGTCGCAGCCGTCCGGGGCGGCCGTACGACAGCCACCAGGAGTGCAGCCAGGCGTGGCTCTGGAACGGGGTGGCGGCGGCGCACCGCCGGTACAGGCGCCGCCAGTCGGGCGCCAGGGCGGCGAAGTCACCGGCGTCGGTGACGAGTTCGTGGGTGAGGGTCATGGCCGGGCGGTGGCGTCGGGGGCGGTCGCGGCGGCACGTCCGGCGGGTGCCGGGGCGGGTCCGGGCACGGCGGGTCCGGTGGCGGTTCCGGCGGCGGAGTGGCCGCCCGGCGGGGCCGGGGCGCGGCGGGGGCGGACCAGCAGGGCGAGCCCGGCGAGCAGGCCGCCCGCGCTCGCGCCGACCAGGGCGGTCAGGACGGGGGAGGCGGAGGACGGGGCGGCGGGCTTGGTGGCGCGGGCGAACGGGCGCAGCCGGACCCGGGTGTCGGCGGCCTCGGCCTCGGCGTGCTCGGTGAGGGCGAGGGAGACGGCGTCGGCCATGGCGACGGCCCGGGCGGGGCGGGTGGAGGTGGCGGCGACGGCGATCATCGGGGCGTCCGGGGAGGTGGAGGTCCGCACGGACCGCTCCAGCGTCGCCACCGGCACCCGGGCCCGCGCCTGCGCGTCCCCCAGCACGGCGAGCTGGGTGGCGATCCGGCCGTAGGCCTGGGCGAAGCCGAGGGCGGAGGCCGGGTCGGCGCCCTCGGCGGCGACGGCGACGACATAGCTGGTGGCCGTGTACTCGGGCGGTGTGGTCAGGCCGTGGGCGCCGCCGAGGAGACCCCCGGCGAGGATGCCCGCGGGGAGCAGGATCCAGCGGGGCGGCCTGCGCCGCCGCCGGGGTGCGGGCGGCGCGGGGACGGCGGCACGGTCGGGGGAGGCGGTGCGGTCGGGGGCGGCGGGCGCAGAGGGCACCGACCCGGCTCCGGGGCCGGCCGCGGCGGACTTGCCCCGGGGTGTCGCGGCCCCGCTCCGGGGCGCGGCGGTCCCGCTCCGGGGCGTGGCGGACTTGCCCCGGGGCGCGGCGGTCCTGCTCCGGGCCGGGGAGCCCGTGTCCCGTGCCGGGGGGTCCGTGTCCCGGGCCGGGACGGTTCCGGCTGCGGCTTCCTTCGCGGCCGGGGGCGGTGTCCCCTCTCCGGCCGGCGGCTCGGCCGTGCGCCCGGCCCGGGACCAGATCCTTCTCCTCTTCCCGGCCCCGGTTCCCTCGCGGGTCCCGGACTTCCCGGTGGCGTCGGCGGTGGCGGTGGGTCCGGTGGTGGTCATACGGGGCTGACTCCCTGGGGTGCCGGGCGCGCCGCGGGTGTCAGGGCGTGGGCGTACACGTCCGTCAGCCGGGCGGCGCTGCGGGTGATGCAGTAGTGGCGGGCGGCCTCGGGGGCCGTACGGGTGCGGGGTCCGGCGGCGCGGACCGCGGCGAGCGCGCGGGCGAACTCCGCGGCACCGCCGGTGACCCGGCGGGCGGCGGGCGCCGCGTCCGGCGGCAGGTCCTCGACGGCGGGGCAGGAGGAGTGGAGCACCGGCAGCCCGGAGGCCAGGCCCTCGACCACGGCCAGGCCGAACGCCTCCTCGGCGGACGGGGAGGCGAGCACGTCCATGGCGGCGGCCAGGGCCGGCAGGCCGGGGCCGGGCGAGCCGTCCGGGACGCCGGGGCGCACACCGGTGAACACGACCCGGTCGAGGACCCCCGCGCGGTGGGCGGCCCGGCGCAGCCGCTCCTCCTCGGGGCCGCCGCCGACGAGCAGCAGCCGCCAGTCCCCGGGCAGCAGCGCGAGGGCGTCGACGAGGACGCCGAACCGCTTCCCGGCCACCAGCCGTCCGACCCCGCCGACGACGAAGGCCCCGTCGGGCAGGCCCAGCCGGCGCCGGGTGCGCAGCCGCAGCGCCGGGTCGAAGCGGAAGCGGGCCAGGTCGACGCCGTTGGGGACGACCTCGATGCGGGCGCCGGGCACGCCCCAGCGGCGCAGCCGGGCGGCGACGGTGGGGGAGACGGCGACCGTGGTGCGGCCCAGCCGCTCCCCGGCCAGGTAGAGGGCGCGCACGCCCGGGGTGAGGGGGCGGCCCTCCATCAGGGAGTTGCCCAGGGAGTGCTCCGTGGCGACGACGGCGCGGACCCCGGCCAGCCGGGCGGCGATCCGGCCGTAGAGGCAGGCCCGGTAGAGGTGGGTGTGGACGAGGCCGTAGCCGCCGCGCCGGATCAGGCGGACGAGGCGGGGCAGCGCGGTCAGGTCGCGGTTGCCGGCCATGCCGAGGTGGGCGACCCGGACCCCGTCGGCCCGCAGCCCGGCGGCGACCGGCCCGGGTTCGGTGAGGGTGACGACGTCGCAGTCGACCGGCAGGTGCCGCAGCAGCAGCCGGAGCTGCTGTTCGGCGCCGCCGACGCCGAGGCCGGTGATGATGTGCAGGGCCCGCATCTCACACCCCCGCCGGAGGGCGTCGGCGCAGCCGGTGCAGCCGGGTCTTGAGCAGCAGCCGGACGGCGGTGTCGTGCTGGCCGACATGGGCACGGGGCAGGGCGTGCGGGCCGGTCAGCGGGCCGGGGTCGATGGCGCAGGCGTAGCGGTACCCGGCGGCGCGGACGGCGGCCACGGCCCGGCCGTCGACCGCGCCGTACGGGTAGCAGAACCCGGCGGCCGGAGCACCGGTCACCTCCGCGAGCAGTGCTCTGCTCCCGGCGGTCTCGGCCCGGAGCGCTGCGTCGTCCGCGGCGGTGAGGTCGACATGGGCCAGGCCGTGCGAGCCGATCTCGATGCCCTCGGCGGCGGCGCGCCGGACGCCGTCGGCGCTCAGCAGCGGTCTGCGCGGACCCAGTGGGTCCCAGGTGTTGACGCCGCCGAGTCGCCCCGGGAGCACGAACAGCGTGGCGCCGCAGCCCCAGCGCCGCAGCCGGGGCAGGGCGTGCTCGACGAAGTCGGCGTAGCCGTCGTCGAAGGTCAGCCCCACCAGGCCCCGGCCGCCGCCGCGCGCCCGCTCGGCCAGCAGCTCGGTCACGGACACCCCGCGCAGCCCGTGCCGCCGCAGCCAGCCGAGCTGCGCGTCCAGCCGCTCGGGGGTGACGGTGATCCGGTAGGGGTCGTCGGAACGGTCGCCCACGGAGTGGTACATCGCCACCCAGGGGACCGCGCCGGGGCGGGGGCGGGCGTCAGCGGACGCTGCGGTTGCGGCCATGCGGAAGCCTTTGCGTGACGGAGCGGACGAGGACGGGGACGGGGGCGAGGCCCCGCAGCCGCAGGAGGCGGCCGAGCAGCACCAGGACACCGGTGGCGGTCGCGGTGCCGACGGCGACCTGGAGGGCGGTGCCGGGGACCCGGTCGGCGGCCACCGCCCCGGCCAGCGCCGCCAGGCCCGCCGCCGGGACCGCCCGGCCCAGGTCGGCCAGGACGCGCCGGACCCGGAGCGGGACGCCGCGCGGCCCGGTCCCGGCGAGCAGCAGCGCGGCGGAGAGGGTGATCCCGGCGGCGTTGGCGGCGGCGATGCCGGTGACGCCCCAGGAGGGCGCGAGGGCGGCCCCGGTCCCGGCGGTGAGGACGATCCCGGCGGCCATCGCGCCCAGCGGGTACCAACTGGCGCGGCCCGCGGAGAAGTAGGAGCGGGCCAGCGCGCCCACCACCGTCTGGCCGAGCAGCCCGAGCGCGTACACCCGCATGACGCCCGCCGTGGCCGCGGTGTCGGCGGGGGTGAACGCCCCGCGCTGGAAGAGGAGCCGGGTGATCCCGGGGGCGCAGGCGACGACCGCGGCCGTGCCCAGCAGCACCAGGAACGCGGCCACCGCCACGTCCCGTTCCACCCGGTCGCGGGCGCCCGCGGTGTCGCCGTCGGCCAGGGCGCGGGCCACCACCGGGAAGGTGACCGTGCACAGCATCAGCGACAGGGTCATCGGGATCTGCGCCACCTTCTGGGCGTAGTTCAGGTGGGAGATGGCCCCGGACGGCAGTCCCGAGGCGAGGAACCGCTCGATGAGCACCTGCGACTGGCGGCACAGCGCGAAGAGGAGGACCGCGCCGAACAGGCCGGCGGCCGGCCGCCGCCGGGCGGCGGGGGTGCCCGGGGTGCCCGGGGTGCCCGGGACGGCCGGGACGTTCCGCGCGGGGTCGGGCTCCGTGTGCCGGGGGCCGGTGGCCCGGGCCCGGCCGTCCTCCGGTCCGGGGGCCCGGGACGCGGGTGCTGCCGGGGGCTCGGGGCGGCGCAGTTCCCGCAGCAGGGAGGGGAGTTGGACCGCCGCCATCAGACAGCCGCCCAGCGCCACCCCGGCCGCCGCCGAGCGCACCCCCCACCGGCCGCCCAGCAGGAGCATGGTGGTGATGACGCCGGTGTTGTGGGCGACGTAGATCGCCGCCGGGGCGAGGAAGCGGCGGTGGGCGCGCAGGGCCGCGCTGAAGTAGCCGGCCAGGCCGAAGCTCAGGACGCAGGTCGCGGTGAGCCGGGTGCAGTCCACGGCCAGCGCCCGGTCGGGCAGCCCCGGCGCCAGGACCCCGACCAGCCAGGGCGCGGCGGCGGCCAGCAGGGCGCCGACGGCGGAGAGGATGAGGGCCAGCCGGGGCAGGGTGGAGGCGGTCAGGGCGCGGACCGGGTCGCCGGCGCCGTCCCGGGCACGGCGGGCCAGGGCCAGGCTGAACATCGGGACCAGGGCGAAGGCCAGCCCGTCCTCGATGAGCAGCGTCGCCGCGAACTCCGGCACCGTCCAGGCCACCAGGAACGCGTCCGTCCCGCTGCCGGCCCCGAACAGCCGGGCGAGCGCCTGGTCCCGGGCCAGTCCCAGCACGGAGCCGGCCACCGACAGGGCCGCCGTCAGCAGCGCGGCCCGCGCCAGGAAGTCCCCGGAGGACCGGCCGGCGCGGCCGGCCGGGGCCGGGGCGTCGGTCGTCCCGGGCGGTGCGGCGGCAGGAGCGGGGGAGGGGGGGACCGTCACGCCGCCTCCCGGGGGCCCAGCGCCCAGTGGGCGGCCAGGCCGAGGCAGACGGCCGTCAGCACGGTCGAGGGACCGCCGATGTCGGCGTAGGCGAAGTCGGTGAGCTGCCAGACCAGCAGCCCGCAGGCGGTCAGCGCGCAGCCGTCCGCCCCGCGCGCCCCCTCGGCGCGCCGGGTCCCCCCGGCACGGGGCGCGCCGGTGACTCCGTCCGCCCTCAGGGCACTCGGCGCCGTCATGGCGCCGGGCACGTCCCCGGCACGGCGGGCACCGGTGGCGCCCGGCGCTCCCGTGGTGCGCGGCGTCCCCGTGGCGTCCGGCGTCCCGGTGGTGCGCGGCGTCCCCGTGGTGTCCGGCGTCCCCGTGGCGTCCGGCGCCCCGGTGATGCGTGGCGCTCCCGTGGTGCGCGAGGCCCCTGTGGCCCGGGCTTCCCCCGTGGCGCCGAGGGCCGTCACGGCCCCGGGCGGGGCGACGGCCCCGGGCGCTCCCGCCCGCCCGTGGGTTCCGGTGGCCCCGCGGGTCTCCACGGCAGCGGTCGCCGTCACGGGCCCGAGTGCTCCCAAGACCCCTTCGGTTCGTCTCGCCCCGGGTGTTCCCGTGCTCCCGGGCACCCCGGGTGACGTCCGGGCGCCGGGCACGTCTCCGGTGCCGCATGTTCCCCCGGCACGGGGCGCGCCCGTGACTCCTGGGCCCCTCGCGGCGCCGTGATCCGCGACGGCACCGCAGGTTGCCACGGCACTGGGCGACGCCCCGGCCCCGGGCGCTCCCACGGCTCCGCCGGCCCGCTCCGCACCGTGTGCCCCCGCGATCGCGGGCCGCCCCGCCGCACTCCGCGGCGCCGCGCCGTCGGGCGTCCCCGCAGCGCCGTGGCCCCCGGCCCCGGGGCGCGTTCCCGCCTCCCCGCCGTCCGACCCCGCCTCCGCGCGCGCCCCCGTCGCGTACAGCCGCCGCAGGCCGAGGGCGAGGAGGGCCAGCCAGCATCCGGCCAGGCCCGACAGGCCGATGAGCCCCTGCTCGGCCAGGACCAGCAGATACATGTTGTGCGGGGAGAGCAGCGGCTGCCGCACGTAGCCCGTCCCCGCACCGTCGGTCTCGCCGCCCGACGACAGGGCCAGCGAGGCGTGGGTGTCCCGGTGGTCGGGGAAGCCCTTGAGGCCCACCCCGGTCAGCGGGCTCTCCCGCCACATGTCCACCGCCGCCGCCCACATGGTGTACCGGTCGGTGACGGACCGGTCGGGCGCGTCGGCGACCCGGGTGATGCTGTCCAAGCGCTCCTGGAGCATCGCCGTGCCGACCCCGAGGCCGCCGACCAGCACCACGCCCGCCGCGACCGCCGCCGCCCCTACCGCCAGGGCCCGCCGCGCCCCGGTCAGCAGCACCTGCGCGGCACACGCCACCGCCGTCGCGATCCAGGCGCCCCGGCTGAAGGAGAGGGCCAGCGGCAGCAGCAGGACCAGCGCGCACCCGGCGGCGACGGCCCTGCGCCGCACGGGGGCGTGACCCAGCGCGAGGCCCACCGCGCAGACCAGGCCCAGGGAGACCACCGTCGCCATCCCCATCACGTCCTGCGACCCGAAGGTGCCCACGGCCCGGATCGGCGCGCCCCGGTAGAAGGCGCCGGTCCCGGTGGCGTACTGGTGCACGCCGATGGCCCCCTGCCAGAGCGCGAGCCCCACGAGGGACCAGGCCGTCAGCCGCGCGTCCCGGCGGTCGCGCACCAGCAGCAGCACGGCGGCCGGGACGAGGACGAAGACCTGGAGGTAGCGGCCGAACCCCGCCGGCCCGGCGCCCGCCGAGGCGCCCGCGGCGGCCAGCGCGAGCCCCGGCACCGGCAGCGCCAGCACCGCGACGGCCCGGCGGGACAGGGGACGCCGCCGCCCGCGAGCCAGCCGCACCGCGCAGTACAGCACCGCCAGCGCGGAGACCACGTCGGCCGGATGGGCGCCGCCGCCCGGCGCGACGGGCAGGGCGAGCAGCGCGACGACCGCCACCAAGGCCAGGACGGGCGGCGGGCGCCGGACCGCCGCGGCGGACCACCGGGGCACGGCGTGGCTCACGGCGGTCAGCTCCCCGAGGGGCGGACGAGCGCGGCGGCGGTGCGCAGCAGGATGCAGACGTCCAGCCACAGCGACCAGTCGTCGATGTAGGCGTTGTCGAAGCGGGCCCGGTCCTCGATGGAGGTGTCCCCGCGCAACCCGTTGACCTGGGCGAGGCCGGTGATCCCAGCCGGCACCCGGTGGCGGGCGGCGTAGCCGGGGTGGGTCCGGACGAACCGGGCGACGAAGTAGGGGCGTTCGGGGCGCGGGCCGACCAGGCTCATGTCGCCGCGCAGCACGTTCCAGAGCTGGAGCAGCTCGTCCAGCGAGGTGCGGCGCAGGAAGCGGCAGAACCACGGCATGCGCCGCTCGTCGGCCACGCTCCAGCGGGTGGCCGCCTCGTGGTCGTCGGCCGGGCGGTGGGTGCGGAACTTCAGCAGGGTGAAGGTCCGGCCGCCCTGGCCGACGCGTTCCTGGCGGAAGACCACCCCCGGGCCGCCGCTGACCCGCAGGGCCCCGGCGCAGACCAGCAGCAGCGGGGCGAGCAGGAGCAGCAGCGCCGCCGAGACGGCCACGTCCAGGACCCGCTTGCCGGTGCCGCCGGGCCGCCCGGTGCCGTCGCCCGCCCGGCGGCAGGCGAATCCGGCGAGCCGCTCCCGGCCCGGGGCGGCGGGGGCGTCGGCCTCGACCTCCCACACCGCGCAGCCCGACTCGGCCAGCATCCGCAGCAGGGCCGCCCGCCGGGCCGGGGCCGGCGGGCGCACCGCCAGCACCTCGCGGACGCCGTTCTGCACCACGGCCCGCCGCACCTCCTCGCGGGTGGTCAGCACCGGCAGGCCGGGTGCGCCGCGCGGCCCGTCGGCGACCACCCCGACCGGGCGCATCCCGCAGCGCGGATGGCGCAGCACGGCGGCGGCGACCCGCTGGGCGGCCTGGGCGGGGCCCACGACGAGGGCGGCGCGCGGCCGGCGCAGCAGCGCGGCGCGGTGCCGCCGGTGCGCGGCGCCCCGGGCGGCGCAGGCCGCCGCCGTGTGCAGCAGGAACCCGAGCAGCAGGGTGCGCGCGGACAGCGCGCTCGGCGGGGAGTACGCCGCCAGCAGCGCCGCCAGGGCCAGCCACAGCACCGCGATCCGCCCGCACAGCGCGGGCAGTTCGTCCAGGACGCCGGGCAGCCGCCGGGCGGGGCGGAGATGCAGCAGCAGCGCCCCGGCGGCCAGGAGGGCGACCAGCAGCGAGCGGTGCGGGGCGCCGTCGAGGACCAGCGCGCCGGGCAGGGCCGCGGCGCCGTCGGCGGCGAGCAGCGGCAGCACGGCCGCGGGGCGGGGCGCCGGGGGCCCGGCGGGCGGCCGGGATTCGTCCGCGCCGGGGCGCGGGGCCAGCACCGACACGGGCGACGGACCCAGGGTCCGCGGCTCACCGGCGGGGGTGGGGACGGTGCTTTCCGCGGTCACGGCTGGGGGCTCTCCCCGCACTCGGGGGACAGGGCGGCGGGCCGCGTCCCGCCCGGCGCGGCGGGGCGCGGCGGGCGGACGGCGGGGCCGGGAGGCGGGCGCCGGGGGCCGGGAGGCGCGGCGGCGGGCAGCAGCTCGCGGTAGAGGGAGGTCAGGGCGGCGGCGGTGCGCCGCACATCGTGCGCGGCGAGGACGTGGGCGCGGCCCCGGCGGCCCAGCGCGGCGCGCAGCCGGGCGTCCTGGAGCAGCGCGACGAGCGCGCCGGCCAGGGCGGCGGGGTCCTCCGGCGGCACCAGGCAGTGCGCGGCGAGCGCCCTCGGCAGGGCCTCCCGGGCGCCGTCGGTGTCGGTGACGACCACCGGCCGCCCGCAGGCCAGCGCCTCCAGCGGAGCCAGCGCCATGCCCTCCCAGCGCGAGGGCAGCACGACCAGGTCGGCGGCCCGGTACCAGTCGGCGGGGTCGCGGACGGCGCCGGCGAACCGCACCGTCGCCGGGGCGCGCGCGGCGAGCGCGGCCCGGTCGGGACCGTCGCCGACCAGCACCAGCCGGGCCCCGGGCAGCCGTGCCGCCACCGCCTCCCAGGCGCGGAGCAGCACGTCCTGCCCCTTCTGCCGGCACAGCCGTCCCACGCACACCACCAGCGGCCCGGCGGCCCCGTCCCCGGCCGGGCCGCCCGCCGGAGTACCGGCGCCGGCCGGGGAGCCCGTACCGGTCCCGCTCCCGGGCGCGGCCGGGCGGAAGAGGAGGGTGTCCACCCCGTTGGGGAGCACCGCCCACCGTCCGGGCACGCCCGCCCGCTCGCCCCGCCGCCGCTCCGCCTCGCTCACGCACACCGTCCGCGCAGCCCAGCGCGCCGCGTACCGCTCCCAGCGCAGCGCCAGCCCCAGCGCCGCCGCCGTCCCGCCCACCGCCTCGAACGACCAGGCGTGCGGCTGGAACACCGTCGGCACCCGTCCGCGCACGGCGAGCCGGGCGGCGAGACCGGCCTTGGCGCTGTGCGCGTGCAGCAGATCGGGCCGCACCTGTCCGACGAGCCGGGCCAGCCGGGCCGTCTCCGCCCCGAGCGCGGGGCCCGGCGTCCGGGAGGCGGACCAGTGCCGTACGTCCGCGCCGAGCGCCCGCAGCCGGTCGGCGAGCGGACCGTCCGGACAGGCGACCACGACGTCCAGCCCGTCGAACAGTTGACGGCACGTCATGTCGCCGACGACGCGGGCGACTCCGCCGTCCACCGGCTGGGTGATGTGCAGGACCCTCGGCCGGGACCCGGTCGGTGGCGGATGCATGCGCGTCTCCTCGCTCGCGGGGGTGCTGGGGGCCGACGGAGCGCGTCTCATCGCGCGGTTCCGGCCGCGCCGCGGCGTACGCCGGCGGGCGGAACCGGTGAACTGTGCATGACCGGCGTGCCCTTTCGGAGCTTCGGACAGTGCCTCGGCCGGAGTCCCGCGGAGGGCGCGGGGTGCCTCGGACGCTGGGACTCTAACCGCAATCAGTACTAAAACGGTGAAATCGGGTATCCGTGTTGGAACGGTGAAGGGCGGCCCCCGGGGAGATCACCCCTTTGGCGGCACAACCCCCGGGAGCGCGGGGCGTTGACACTGCGCCGGGCATCCCCGCCCGGATGTCTGACGAGCAACCCCCAAGGAGCACCTCTCCATGTCGCGTATCGCGAAGGGCCTGGCCCTGACCTCCGTCGCCGCCGCCGCGGTGGCGGGCACCGCCGGTGTCGCCGCTGCCGACAGTGGCGCGCAGGCCGTCGCCGCCCACTCCCCGGGCGTCCTGTCCGGCAACGTGCTGCAGATCCCGGTCCACGTCCCGGTCAACGTCTGCGGCAACACCATCGACATCATCGGCCTGCTGAACCCCGCGTTCGGCAACGGGTGCGTGAACGACTGACGCCGGTTCCGGCACCCGGGCCGGCCGTCCGCCGCGCGGTTCCCGCGCGGGCGGGCGGCCGGTTCCGTCCTCCCCGGCACGCTTCCGGCCGGTTCCGCCCTCCCCGGGGCGCGGGACCGGCCGGGAGTGTGCCGGGGATCTCATATGTCTTGCGCCGGGCGTGGTTTCCCCGCCCCCTCCGCGCTCGTTGGGCACGGCGCCAGCACGTCCACCGGCGACCCCCGTCGCCGACGAAAGGAACACGATGAAGTCCCTGAAGGCTGCCGCTGTCGTTGCCGGGTCCCTGGCCCTCGCGGGCGCCGCCGCGCCCGCGTTCGCCCAGAACACCGCCGACCTCACGCCCACCAGCCTCAACGGCGCGGTCAACTCCCTCACCAAGGGCCCCATCGACGTGATGCCGCTCAAGCACCAGTCGGACGCGCTCGACACCGAGAACAAGGACTCCGTGCTGCACACCGTGAACGGCGCGACCCGGAAGCTCAACACCGGCACCGGCCTGCTCGGCGGCCTCCCGCTCGGCGGCTGACCCGCCCCGTCCCGCACTCCCGAAAGGAGCCGCGCCCGCCATGAAGCGGACCACCAGAGGCGCCCTCGCCGCCGCCGTCGCCGGTCTGGCCGCCGCCCTCGGCGCCACCGCCACCGCCACCCCCGCCGCGGCCGCCGCGGCGGTCCCGGTGCCGGTGCCGCTCGGCGGCGCCGAGACCGCCCTCGGCACGGAACTGCCCGAGATCGCGGGCGAACTGCCCGTGCCCACGGCCGGCGCCCCCGAGGGCCCCCGGTACACCGAGGGCCGCCTGCTGCCCGACCGGACCCTGCCCCAACTGCCGGTGACCGGGGGGCTGCCCGGCCTCGACGTCCGCCAGCCCCTGCCGCACCTGCTCGGCGAGGGCTTCGACCACGCCGCCCTCGACGCCCCCGCCGCCGGGCTGCGCACCCTGACGCCCGGCCTGGCCCTGGACACCCCGCTGCGCGCCCCCGCGGCCGACGGCGGGCTCCCGTCCCTCGGCCTCCCCCGCGCGGGTGTACTCGCGCCCGTCGTCGAAACGGTCCCCTCGGCCGGTCTCGGAGTCGGACCGGGCCTGTAGGAGGCCGTCGCCCGTTCCCGGCGCGGCGGCCGGACGTCCGGCCGGCCGGTGCTCCGTGTGGCCCTGCGGGGAGTGACCGCAGGGCCCGTCGCCCGGTTACCGCTACCGAGCGCGGACCAGCGCACCGAACGAGAACGAGGAGCGAGCCATGGCCAACACCACCGGCACAGCGGCGGACCCGGCGGACGGCACCGGCCGGGAACCGGACGGCCCGGCGAGAGGCGGACCCTTCCGCGGCACCAGGCGGGAGATGATGCGGGGACTGCTCGCCCCCGCCCTCGCCCTGTCCGTGGCCCCGCTGATCGCGGCCTCCGCCCCCGCCGGTGCCGCCCGCCCCGCGCCCCCGCTGCCGGGTGCCGAACCGCCGTCCGGCGGACGCACCGCCACCCGGCCCCTGACCGGCGCCGTGTTCGACGAGACCTACCGGGGCCACCGCATCCGCGGCGTCCGCACCGCCGTCGACCGCTCGGCCGAGGGCGACACCTGGCACGTCACCGTGGACGGCCGCCCCCTGCACCTGATGCGCCGGGCCGACGGCACCTGGCTCAGCATGATCGACCACTACCAGTCGTACCCGACCCCGCTCGACGCCGCCCGCGCCGCCGTCGACGAGATGGGGCCGGGCGCCCGGCTGAACGAGGAGCCGTCCGACGGCGGCCGCACCCACCTGGGGGGACACCGTGGCGTACACGCGTAAGGACGTCAGCACGCTCACCCGGACCGAGAAGCGCCGCTTCGTCGACGCGCTCCTCGCGCTCAAACGGAGCGGCGAGTACGACGAGTTCGTCCGGCTGCACATCGACTACTACGTCTCCGACGGCGAGAAGAAGCTGCGCACCGCCCACATGGCGCCGTCCTTCCTGCCCTGGCACCGCCGCTTCCTGCTGGACCTGGAGAACGCGCTGCGCCGCGTCGACTCCTCGGTGACCGTGCCCTACTGGGACTGGACCAAGGACCGCTCCACCACCGGCGCGCCCTGGACGGACGACCTCCTCGGCGGCACCGGCCGGCGCTCCGACCACCGGGTCACCACCGGGCCGTTCGCGCACGCCACGGGCAACTGGCCGATCAGGGTCAACGTGGTGAGCACCTCCTTCCTCACCCGGAACCTCGGCCGCCCCGCCGACCCGCTCGCCCTGCCGACGAGGAGCGACGTCACCTGGGCCCTCGACGACCCGGTCTACGACACCTCGCCCTGGGACTCCACCGTCCGCACCGGCTTCCGCAACAAGCTGGAGGGCTGGGGCAGCGGCAGCGGCAGCGTCTCCTGGCGCAACCACAACCGCGTCCACCGCTGGGTCGGCGGCGCCATGGTGGGCGGCGCCTCCGTCAACGACCCGGTGTTCTGGCTGCACCACGCCTTCGTGGACCTCCAGTGGACCCGCTGGCAGGCACGGCACAGCAGCCACCGCTACCTGCCCGCCGCACAGCCCGCCCAGGGCAGCGCCCAGCGCGGCCGGATCGTCGCCCGGCACGAGAAGCTGCCGCCGTGGAACGTGACCCCGGACCAGCTGGACGACGTCGGCGGCATCTACCGGTACGCCTGAGCCGCCCCGCCCGGCCCCCGGTGTCCGGCGGCGGGCCGGACCCGCGGCGAGGGGCCCCGGCGTCATCGTCGTGACGCCGGGGCCCCTCGGTGTGCCCGGAGCGGATTCAGCCGCCGTAGCCGCCGTGGCCACCGCTGTTGACGCAGGTGTTGCCGAAGGCCGGGTTCAGCACACCGATCACGTCGATGGTGTTGCCGCACAGGTTGACCGGGATGTTCACCGGGACCTGGACGACGTTGCCCGACAGCACACCGGGCGAGCCGACGGCCGCGCCCTCCGCGCCCGCGTCCGCCATGGCCAGGCCGGTGCCGCTGAGCACCACGGCACCGGCGCCCAGGGCGACACCGGCAGCCTTCGCGATGCGAGACATCACGTTCTCCTTCTGACTCGGGGGAGCGCGGCGGCAGGACGTGCCACCGCACTGCCGGGTTCAACGCGGGGGAGCGGGCGGGGTCACGGGAGGGAATGCGTGGATCACCCTTTTTGGGCGCGGGGGCGGCCGGGGACCGCGCGCCGGTCCGCGCGCCCGGCACCGGGCCGGACCGTGCCCCGGACCGCGCGCGGACCGGCGGGGGCGGTCAGGCGTCCCCGGCCGGGCGGGTCAGCCGGACGGGGATCTCCTGCCAGCCGTAGGCGATGAACGACGGCACCTGCCGCAGCCCGTCCGGCCCGTACGCGGGCGCGATGTCCGGGAAGCGGTCGAAGAGCGCGGGCAGCGCCGCCATCGCCTCCATCCGGGCCAGCGGCGCGCCGATGCAGCGGTGCACCCCGATCCCGAACGACAGGTGGTCCTCCGCGCCCCGCGCGGCGTCGAACTCCGCCGCGTCCGGGCCGTAGCGCGCCGGGTCGCTGCCCGCGGCGGCGTACGTGGTCAGGATCGCGTCGCCCGCCGGGATGGTGACGCCCGCCACGGTGATGTCGGTGACGGCGTAGCGCAGCGGCAGGTTCGCGATGGACGGACGGGACCGCAGCGTCTCCTCGATCACCTGCTCCCAGGAGATCTCGCCCGCCCGCACGGCGGCGAGCTGTCCGGGCCGCTCCAGCAGGGCGACGACGCCGTTGCCGATGAGGTTGACGGTGGTCTCGAACCCGGCGCCGATGACCAGCAGCAGCGTGTAGAGGAGTTCCTCGTCGCTGAGCCGGCCGCCGTCCTCGTCGCGGACCCGGAGCAGCTCGGTGGTCATGTCGTCGCCGGGGTGCCCGGCCTTGTGGGCGATCAGGGCGCCGAGGACGGCGGCCGTCTGCTCCTGGACGAGGGCGCCGTGCTCGGGGCTCGGGTCCGAGGTGTCCATCAGCGCGGCGATCAGCCGCCCGGTGGCGTCGACGAGATGGTCCGGCACCCCGAACAGGTCGCAGATCATCCGCATCGGCAGCGGATGGGCGAGGGCGGCCCGCAGGTCCACCACCGAGCCGTCCGCCCCGGCGGTCCCCAGTGCGCCCAGCAGCTCCTCCGCGATGGCCTCGACCCGGCCCCGCATGGCCTCGGTGCGCCGGGCGGTGAAGCTGGGGGCGACCAGCCGGCGCAGCCGGGTGTGGTCGCCCCCGTAGGCGCTGAGCATGTTGACGACGCCCACCCAGCCGAGGATCCACACCCACTCCGGGTTCTCCGGGACGCGCGGGAACAGCGACCAGTGCCGGCGCGGGTCCTTGCTCACCCGGGGGTCGAGGATCAGCTCCTTCAGCACGTCGTGCCCGGTGGGGGCCCAGGCGGGGATGCCGCCCGGCAGCTCCACGGGCACCACCGGGCCCAGGGAGCGCAGCCTCGCGCTCTCGGCAACGATGTCGGAGCCGAACGGATCGATGACGACGCGGGTGGGGTCGGACACGGTCATGCACGATCTCCTGCCTGGTCGGGAACACGGGCGGTGAAGCGGACGGGCAGTGCCGTCAGGGAGCGGTGGAAGGGGCCTGGACGCCACTGGAGGCGCTCGCGGGCGACGGTGGGCCGCAGGTCCGGGAGCCACTGGGTGAGGCGCTCGACCGCCTCCGTGGCGATCAGCAGGGCGGGCTGCTTGACCGGGCAGGAGTGGGGACCGGCGCCCCAGGACAGGTGCGAGGCGTCGTGCGGGTGGTGCGTGCCCGCGTGGTCCCGCTCCGAGAAGTGCCCCATCGCGCCGAAGGAGATGATGATCGGCACCGCCGCCTGGAGCCACATCCCGTGGAAGCTCATCGACCGCCGGGCGAAGTGCACCCCGTAGTTGGAGAGCGGCGTCTCGTAGCGCAGCACCTCCATGACCGCGTCCATGACCGGCCGCGCGCCCGAGGTGAGCGTCGAGTAGTAGGCGGGGTTGCCGAGGATGCGGGAGAGGGCGTTGGAGATCAGGTTGGCGGTGGGCTCGTGGCCCGCGCCCAGGGTGAGGAACACCTGCCAGGTGACCTCCTCCGGGGTGAGCCGCAGCGGGTGGTCCAGCAGCCGGCTCGGCAGGTCGTCGCCGCGCCGCGCGGACTTGACCGCGATCAGCTCCATGACGTACTTGCCGTACTCGGCCTCGCCCGCGGCGGACTCCTCGCCGCCCTCCATCATCAGGCCCAGGGCCGCCTCCAGGCGGCCGGACTCGCTGTCCGGCAGGCCGAAGAGGTTGTTGAGGACCAGCGTCATCAGCGGGCGCGCGAACTGGCGGACGAGGTCGGCCTCGCCGTCCGGCCCGAAGCGGGAGACCAGGATGTCCACCGAGCGGTGCACCCGCTCCCGCAGGTCGTGCGGCTCGACGAGGTCGAAGGCGTCCAGCAGGGTCTGCCGGTAGCGGATGTGCTCCCCGCCGTCCGCGAACAGGCAGTTGGGCCGCCAGCGCATCATGGACAGGAGCTGGGAGTCCTCCGGGACGGTCCGCTCCCAGGGGCGGGGGTCCACGGAGAAGGACCCGGTGTCGTGCAGCAGGTCCAGCGCGGCCCGCCGGTCGGTGACCACGTACGCCGACTGCCCGGGGGCCAGCTCGGCCCAGCCGATGGGCCCCTGGGCGCGCAGGGCGGCGTAGTAGGCGTGGGGGTCGAGGGCGAAGCCGTCCTCCCACAGGCGCACCGGCGTGCCCTGGGCGAAGGCGTCGGAACGGGCTGGGTGGGTGGTCACCGTACCTCCGCGGACATGCGGTCGATGAGATGCTGGACGAGGGAGATCAGCGCGTCGAGGGACGAGTTGGTGTCCCGGGCGTCGCAGACCACGAGCGGGGTGTCCGGCTCCAGGTCGAGGGAGCGGCGGAGCTGCTCCTCCGTGTAGCGGGGGGAGTCGGGGAAGGTGTTGAGCGCGACGGCGTAGGGCACCCCGCTCTCCTCGACGAGGCCGAGGACGTCGAAGGACTCGTCGATGCGCCGGGTGTCGACGAGGACCAGCGCGCCGAGTGCCCCGTAGGCGATGTCGTCCCACAGCGGGCGGAACCGTTCCTGCCCGGGGGTGCCGAACAGGTAGAGGACGACCGAGTCGCCCAGCGACGCCCGGCCGAAGTCGATGGCGACGGTGGTCGTGGTCTTGTCCCGGACGCCGGCCAGGTCGTCGACGGCCACGGACGCCTGGGTCAGGTGCTCCTCGGTGTGCAGGGGGCGGATCTCGGACACCGCGTCGATCAGGGTGGTCTTGCCCACCCCGAACGGCCCGGTGACCAGGATCTTCACCAGCTCCCGCGCGGTCTCCGGGAGATGCAGCTCCGATGCGGTCGGGGGCGGGGCGGACGCGCTGTACATCCGGTCAGAGCTTGAGGGCGCGGAGGCCATCGGCCACTCTCTCCAAGAGGTCACGGTCGGGCAGGGCGGCGAGCGGGACGGGCGGGCGGGCGCTCACCAGTCCCTGGTCGGTCAGGGCGGCGGCGAGCACTCGCAGCGCGGAGACCGGCAGCCGCAGCAGGGCCGCCGCCTCCACCACGGTCAGCGAGCCGCCCTCCAGCGCGCCGAGCAGGGCGTGCTGTGCCGCGGGCAGGCCGGCCGGGGCGGGGCCCCCGGTGCCGGTCAGGACGGACAGCCGCTCCAGGCTGTTGCGGCTGGGCCGGGCGACGCCCCCGGTCGAGAGGTACGCGGGGACGAGCGGGCGGCTGGTGCGGCGGCCGGTCATGCCGGGTGGCCGTCGGCCCCGCGGGGCGCGGCGGCCATGGCCTTCTGGCCGAGCCGGGCGACCTGGGAGTGGACCCGGTGGCCGAGCAGGTCCAGCCGCACCTCGGGACCGCCGTAGGCGGCGACGCAGGTGCCGTGGTCGGTGGGCGCCACCAGGATGTAGCCGTGGTCGGACTCGATGACGACCTGGCGCAGCAGCGCGCCGGGGGCGTCCGCGAAGGCCGCGGCGGCGGTGCGGCAGGCGCCCTGCACGGTCGAGGTGATCGCGGCGACCCGCTCGGCGGACTCCTGGGCGAGCGCAGCGGAGTATCCGGAGACCAGACCGTCCCTGGTGAGCAGCACGGCGGCCCGTACGTGCGGGATCTCCAGGATCGGGTCGAGAACCCAGGCGGTGTCGCCGGTCTCGCGGCTGTTCATAGCGGGTCGCTCCCTTCGGTGGCGGCGGCCTCTCGGGCCGCGTTGGTGGCGGACTGGAGTGCGCCGAGCGCGGCGGCGGATTCCTCGGGGGTACGGACGGGGGACCTCGGCGGTGCCGCCCGGTCGGCGGCCGCGGCGGTCCGGGCCCGGCGGCGGCGCTGCGGGAGCAGGTCGCCGTCGGGGTAGCCGCCGGGTGCGGGCCGGGGGGTGGCCCCGGGCCCGGCGTCGGGGGCGGCGGCCGGTGCGGGCGGCGGCGGGGGGTCCGCGGGAGCGGGCGGCTGCGGGAGCGGGGTTTCGAGAGCGGCGCCCCGCGCGGCCTCCTCCCGGGTGGGACGCCGGTCGGCGAAGGCGTCCGGGTGCCCCTCGGGCCCCTCGTGCTCCTCCGTCCGGTACTGCCGGGTGGAGGGGGCGGCGCTGGCGGAGGGCGGGTGGAGCAGGGGGTCGATGTACGACAGCAGATGTGTCTTGATCAGCAGGACGGCGCGGACGCCGCCGTAGGGGGAGGGCGTCGACAGGTCCACGGAGAGGTCGAACTGCCGGGTGAGCTGGCCGATGGCGGCGAGGCCCATCCGGGGCGGGTCGCCGAGGTCGGACAGCATGATCGGCTCGGTCCCGGCCACCAGCCCCTGGGCGGTGCGGCGCTCGTCGGGGGCCATGCCGACGCCCGCGTCGTCCACGGTGACGGTGACACCGTGGTGGGCGCGTTCGAGGTTGACGACGACGGCGGTCTCGGGCGAGGAGTGGCGCAGGGCGTTGTCGAGCAGCTCGGCCATGATGATGGCGACCGGTTCCACGGCGTGCGAGACCAGCGCGGTGCCGGGTTCGAGGTGGTTCTGCACCCGCACCCGGTGGTAGCCGACGAGCCGGGCCTGGCCGCCGGTGACGGCGTCGACGAGGTGCGACTCCTCGCGGGCCAGCCCGACCCACGCTCCGCAGATCACGGCCGCCACCTGGGCGCGGCGCAGCGACTGCTCGTTCTCGTGGTCGAGGGCGTAGAGGGTCTGCGCCAGCTCCGGGTCGTCGTAGCGGAGCTGGAGCCCGTGCAGCACGTCCTGGAGGCGGTAGAGGCCGGCCTGGATCTCGCGGGTGGTGCCGCGCATCCCGGAGCGGGCGGCGGCGTCGACCCGCTTGCGCTCCTGGAGGACGGCCCGGCGCAGCTCCGCCAGCACGGGCTCGGTCCCGGCGCCGACCGGGCCGAGCGGCCCCGGCACGGGGACGTGGGGGTGGGCCAGGCGGGAGGCCTCGGCGGGCATCCGGTGGGCGGCGAGGTGGTCGAGCTCCGCGGAGAACGCGGCCTGTGCCCGGACCAGTTGGGTCTGTGCGGCGTCGAGTCGCTCGCGCACCGCCTCGATCTCGGCGTTCTGGCGGGCTCGTCCCCGCCGCGCGCTCAGCAGTCCGCCGCCGAGTGCGAAGGCGGTCAGTGTCCCGGCGGCCAGGCCGGCTGCGGCCAGCTCCGGTATCTCGATCATGGAAAAGGACCTCGGAAGGGGCAGGGGAATGCCCACGCGATGTGGACGCGCCAAGTACACACTGCAATCAGCCACTTGTCCGCAGTTTTGGCCGGAGATCCTTTTTGTTTTGTCCGAACCACGACTTTGCTGTCACGGTGTCTTCTGTGTGACGGGTCACACACACCGATATCCGGTGGTCGCGGTACCGCTTTCCCGGGCACGGCCCCCGCGGGCCGCGCCGTCCGGTGCGCCGGCGGGATGCCGCCCGGGGTGTGGTCCGGGGCGGCGCGCGCGGGGCCTCGTACGGCTGTGCGGGGCGTCGCGCCGCGGGCCGCCGCGCCGGGCCCGGCCGGGGCCGGGCCGTCTACACTGGGCGCGGGGTCGTGTTGCATCTCGGGATCACTGATCATCTGCGCATGAGGCGAATACCGGCCGACGGCGTCGGTCGCCCAGCCGGCCTCTGGAAGTAGAACTGACTGGGAAGGGTGTGTCGGAGTGACGCGCTATGGGTCTCCGCTGCCGGAGAAGCCACTGCTCGACGGACTGGAGACCAAGTGGTCCCAGTTCTGGAGCGAGGCCGACGTATACCGCTTCGACCGGCCGGGCACCCGCGACACGGTCTTCTCCATCGACACCCCGCCCCCCACGGTGAGCGGATCGCTGCACGTCGGGCACGTGTTCAGCTACACCCACACCGACATCGTCGCCCGCTACCAGCGGATGCGCGGCAAGCACGTCTTCTACCCGATGGGCTGGGACGACAACGGCCTGCCGACCGAGCGCCGGGTGCAGAACTACTACGGCGTGCGCTGCGACCCCTCGCTGCCCTACGACGCCGCCTTCGTGCCGCCGGTCCCCGTCGCGGAGCGCACCGGCAAGGACAAGAAGGCGCCGGCCGTCAGCATCTCCCGGCAGAACTTCGTCGAGCTGTGCGAGCGGCTCACCGCCGAGGACGAGCAGGTCTTCGAGGAGCTGTGGCGCAAGCTGGGCCTCTCCGTCGACTGGTCGATGACCTACACCACCATCGGCAAGGAGGCCCAGAAGGTCTCCCAGGCCGCCTTCCTGCGGCTGCTCGGCCGCGGTGAGGCGTACCAGTCCGAGGCGCCGACCATGTGGGACGTCTCCTTCCAGACCGCGGTCGCCAACGCCGAGGTCGTCGAGAAGGAGGTCGCGGGCGCCTACCACCGCCTGGCCTTCAAGCACGGCGACGAGGACGTCTTCATCGAGACGACCCGCCCCGAGCTGCTGCCCGCCTGCGTCGCCCTGGTCGCCCACCCGGACGACGAGCGCTACCGGCCGCTCTTCGGCCAGGAGGTCTCCTCCCCGCTGTTCGGCGTCCGCGTCCCGGTGGTCGCCCACCACGCCGCGGACCCCGAGAAGGGCAGCGGCATCGCCATGATCTGCACCTTCGGCGACATGAACGACGTGCTGTGGTGGCGCGAGTTCAAGCTGCCCACGCGCACCGTGATCGGCCGCAACGGACGGCTGCTGCCGGTCGACTTCACCGAGCTGCCGTGCGAGGACGCCGCGCGCGCCCAGGAGATCTACGACACCGTCGTCGGCAAGACCGTGCACACCGCCCGGGAACTGCTGGTGGCCGAGCTGCGCGAGTCCGGCAGCCTTGTCGGCGACCCCCGGCCGACCACCCGTCCGGTGAAGTTCTTCGAGAAGGGCGACAAGCCCCTGGAGATCGTCAGCAGCCGGCAGTGGTTCATCCGCACCGTCGAGCACCGCGACGAGCTGCTCGCCCGGGGCGAGGAACTCCAGTGGCACCCCCGGCACATGCAGTCGCGGTACAACGACTGGGTCAAGGGCCTGAACATCGACTGGCTGATCAGCCGCCAGCGCTTCTTCGGCGTCCCCTTCCCGATGTGGTACCGGCTGGACGAGGCCGGTCAGCCGGACTACGACGCGCCGATCGTCCCGGACGAGTCGACGCTGCCGGTCGACCCCTCCAGCGAGTGCCCGCCCGGGTACACCGAGGAGCAGCGCGGCGTGCCCCACGGCTTCATGGGCGAGCCGGACGTCATGGACACCTGGGCCACCTCCTCGCTCAGCCCGCAGCTCGCGGGCGGCTGGCTCTCCGACCCGGAGCTGTTCGCCCAGGTCTACCCGATGGACCTGCGCCCCCAGGCCCACGACATCATCCGGACCTGGCTGTTCACCACGGTCGTCCGGTCCCAGCTGGAGTCCGGCGTCCTGCCCTGGAAGCACACGGCGCTCTCCGGCTGGATCCTCGACCCGGACCGCAAGAAGATGTCCAAGTCGCAGGGGAACGTCGTCACCCCGGGCCACCTCCTGGAGGAGTACGGCGCGGACGCGGTCCGCTACTGGGCGGCGAGCGGCCGTCCGGGCACGGACACCGCCTTCGACCCCCAGCAGATGAAGATCGGCCGCAGGCTGGCCATGAAGCTGCTGAACGCGAGCAAGTTCGTGCTGTCCCTGCCCGCGCCGGGCGAGGGCGCCCGGACGACGGACCCGTTCGACCGGGCCCTGGCGGCGCGGCTCGCGGGCACGGTGCGGGAGGCCACGGAGGCGCTGGAGGGCTTCGACTACACGTCGGCGCTGGACAGCATCGAGCGGTTCTTCTGGTTCTTCTGCGACTACTACGTCGAGCTGGTCAAGGAGCGCGCCTACGGCAAGGAGTCCCAGGAGGGCGCCGAGTCGGCGCGGGCCACGCTGCGGCTCGCCCTGGACGTGGTGACCCGGATGCTCGCCCCGGTGCTGCCCTACACCACCGAGGAGACCTGGTCCTGGACCCATGACTCCACCGTGCACCGGGCCGCCTGGCCGGTGGTGGAGGAGCTGGCCGGGGCCGCCGCCGAGGGCCGCCCGGAGCTGACCGAGGTCGCCTCCTCCGTGATCACGGTCATCCGCAAGGCGAAGTCCACGGCGAAGGTGTCCATGCGCGCCGAGGCCGCCCGGGTCGTCCTGCGGGCCCCGGCCGCGGTGCTGGATGACGTCCGGCTGGTGAGCGCGGACGTCCGGGCCGCCGGCGCGGTGCGGGAGTTCGAGTTCGTGGCGGACGAGGACGCCGAGCTGACCGTCGAGGTCGAGCTGGCGTGACGCCCGCGCGGCGGTGACCGCCGCCCCGAACGCCCCCGAGGGCCCCCTCCGCGCCGCGGTCGGGGCCCTCGGCCGTGGCGGGGGGCGGGGGACGCACCGGGCGGACGGGGAACGGCGGTCCGGGGCCGCGGGGTGGCGCCGGTGGCGTCGGTGGCGGGGCGCGCGGGGGCGGTGGGGCCGGTGGGGCCGTCGGGCGGACTCCGGGCCCGGCGGTACGCTTCTGATCCACCGTCATTCACATCGGGCGGCCCGGGACATTCGCCGGTGAACGGGCCGGTCCGCGGGGGGACGCGGCGCACCGGCGCCCGGTTCCGGCGCGGACGGCGTCCGGCGCCCGGGGCCGCCGGGGAGCAGCCCGTGCCTGAGCCGGAACAGAGTGGTGCGCACACCGATTTGGGACAGGACCGGCCCCACGGCGCCCGGATCTACGACTACCTCCTCGGCGGGTCGACGCACTACGCCGTGGACCGGCGCGCGGGCGACGAGCTGACGCGGGCGTTCCACCCCATCGAGACCACCGCCAAGGTCAACCGGGCCTTCGGGCTGCGGGCCGTGAGGCGTCTCGTGCGCCTGGGCGTCCGGCAGTTCGTCGACGTGGGCACCGGCCTCCCCCACGCGCCCCACCTCCATGACGAGGCGCAGGCGATCGCCCCCGAGTGCCGGTTCGTCCATGTGGACAACGACCCGCTCGTGATCGTCTACGCCGACGAACTGCTGCACGGCACCCCCGAGGGGCGTACGGAGCGGGTCCGGGCCGATGCCACCGATCCGTCGGGGCTCTGGGAGGCGGTGACGGGGCTGGGCGTCCTCGATCCCGGCTCCCCGGTCGCCCTGATCCTGCACGGACTGCTGCACCTCGTCCCCGACGGACGGGCCCACGAGAGCGTCGCCCGGCTGCTGGAACCGCTGCCGCCGGGGTCGTACCTGAGCCTGAGCCACTGCACCGGGGACTTCGCCCCCCGGGAGTGGCGGGCCGTCGCCGAGGTCTGCGCGCGGTACGGCACCCCGCTGCGGGTGCGGGGGCACGCGGAGGTGGCCGCCTTCTTCGACGGCCTCGAACCGGTCGGCCCCGGGCTGGTCCCCGCCCACCGGTGGTTTCCGGAGCCGGGCAGCGGGCCCGGGGTGGTCAGCGACCGGCAGGCGTCGCTCTACGCGGGTGTCGCCCGCAAGCCCTGACCGCCGCCTCGGCTGTCGCCCGCGCCGCCGGGGGAGGGCACGGGGCCGGGCCCGAGGCCCCGGCGCGGGGGCGATGTCCCTGCCCGGGTGGGCCGGAGGGCGTGCCGGGCAGGGGCGACCCGGGGGCGCGGCCATGACGGGCGGGCCGGGAGGTGTGACAGGCGGGCGGGCGGTCCGGGCCCCGGGGACCGGTGTGCCGCCGCCCGTGCTCGCGCCCGCGCGCTCGTCGCGCCGCTCCAGCCCCGGCGCCTTCCGCGCCAGCCGTGCAGCCCGTGCCGTCCGCGTCTGCCGTGGTCTCCGCGCCGCTTCAGCTCCCGGGCCCGCCGTGCGGTCAGTGTCCTCGGAGCCCTGTCGCGCAGTCAGTGCCCTTCGAGTCGTCCACGCTCGCCGTGCCTGCCGCGCTCGCCTGGCCGTCCGTGTCCGCCGCCCTCGCCGCGCCGCTCCGGTCCCCGGTGCCTTCCGCGCCCGCCGCGCAGTCAGCGCGCTCCGAACCTGCCGCGCCGCCCGCGCCCGTCGCGTCCTCCGCGCTCGCCGTGCCGCCCGCGCTCGCCGTGCCTGCCGTGTCCGCCGAGCCGCCCGCGCCCTCCGCTCCCGCCGTGCCGACGGCCCCGCCGCGTCCCGTGGACCGGCCGTCGGCACGGTAGCGCTCCGCCAGTTCGTGGAGCAGGCTCCGGGACGCCTCCGGTTCCAGCGCGTGGGCGCGCAGCCGGTCGAAGGCGCGTTCCCGGTGGTCCACCATCTCCTCCTCCTGGATGAACAGCCCGCCGTCCAGGTTCTCCGCGTAGGCGACCTTGGGCACCCGGCCCTCGAAGTCGAAGAGCAGGGTGCTGCCCAGCTCGACCGGCAGGTCGTAGTGGCGCCCCTGTTCGGCCACGCGCACCTGGTGGCCGCGCCGCCGCGAGAGGGTGATCAGGTGCTCCATCTGCCCGGCCATGATCTCCGGCGAGCCGACCGGGTTCAGCAGCGCCGACTCGTGGACCACGCAGATCAGGTTCTTCCCCGGCGCCGCGGCGAACCGCTCCCGGCGGGCCCGGCCCAGCCGCAGCAGCGCGTCCTGCGCCCCGCCCCCGCCGGGGCCGCGCCGGATCAGGGCCTCGGCGTAGGCGGGCGTCTGCAGCAGCCCGTACAGCAGGACGCAGTCGTTGGCCTTGACGCGGGTCGCCATGTCCTCGAAGCTCACCACCGCCTGGAGGTACGGCGGGGCCACCGTCGACCACCTGTCCCACCAGGTCGGCTGGTTGGCGAGTTCGGCCAGGCGGAGCAGCCGGTCGCGCTCCCGCGCCTCCTCGACCCCGTAGACGAAGAGCAGTCGCAGCAGGTCCTTCTCCTTGAACAGGTGGTGGCCGCGCTCGATCCGGCTCAGCTTGGAACCGGAGCAGCCCATGTGGCGGGCCACGTCCTCCAGCTTCAGGCCGTGCTCCAGGCGCCGGGCGCGCAGGGTGCGGCCGAGCAGCATCCGGGGCGCCGAGGGGCCGATCTCGTTCCGGAGGTAGCGCACCGCGCTCCGATGGCCCTGCCGCTCGCCCCCGCCTCCGCCGTCGCCAGGCTCCGCGGTGCCTGTCGTCTGCCTGACCAACGTTCGCTCCTCGTGTCCGGAATCGTCACCGAGCGTGACCTCCCGGGGCCCGTAGCGCGCGGTGCCGTGCCTCGCGGGGTGTGTCGCGGGGATGCCCCGGTGGTACGCGTGTCCGACCGCCCGCCGGCCCCGGCCGTGTGCCGCCGGTCGCGCGCGGTGGGCGTCGCGGTGGTCAACGTAGCGTCCTCCGGCGGGGGCCGGGGCGCTCGCGGGCGGCCGGGATGGCGCATTCGCGCGGTCGCGGCGCCCCCGGAGGGTGCCGCCGCCCCCGCCGCGGCCTCTGCCACCGGGGGTGATGCGGCGTGCACGGTGGGTACGCGGCGGAGGGTGGGCGCGGGGGTACGGCCGGTTCCGGGCGGGTGGGCGGGAGCGTCCGCCAACGGGGTGCGGCGGGGGCCCCGATGTGGGCGGGCGCACACGGGCCGAGCTGCGGAAACGCCGCCGGACCGAGGGGTTCCGGGGTCGTCCCGGGCGAGGGTGGAAGGCGTGGCCGGGACCCGGGGGAGGGGTCTCCCGCCGGTGCTCCGGCACGGCCTTTCGCGGGGCCCCGGAGGTGGGCCGGGGGCGCCGCGGGGACGGCCCGGCGGGGTCCGGTCCGTCCGGGCCGCCCATTCTGGCCGGTATGCGAGGGTGGTCCGGACGGTCCGCGCCCATCGTGTGGGCATATGTGGACGTCATGTGCCATGGTTGCCGGAGGCATATGGCCACGCGCGGTCGCGCACCGCCGGACCGTCCGGAGCCGGTCGGCCCGGCCGCCCGCGCCGGATGCCCGGACCGGGGCGGCGGTGCCCCGCGGTCACCCGCCGTCGCGGATGTACGTCACACCGAACGCCCGCACCTGGCGGTACTCCTGGAGCCTCGTGGCGAGGTCGAAGGCGTCGCCGGTGATGTACTGGAAGATGTCCAGGCCCCGGCCGAGCAGGATCCGCCACCCCGTGTCGGTGACGACCGAGCGGTCGTGGATGGTCCCGGAGAACGAGACCTCCAGCCGGATGCCGGCCGCCGCCGCGCCCTCCCGCACCTTGAGCAGGAACTCGAGCTGCTTGCGGACCTTCTCCTCGCCGCCGGTGCTCTCCGAGGTGACGAGCGCGACCTCCACCTCGTCGGCCGCGTCCTTGGCGGTGGCGATCCCCTCCAGCAGTTCCATCAGGTTGCGGGCCTGGTGGAACTGGCGGATGTAGGGATCGGTGACGGTGATCCGCCCGGCGCCGCGCAGATACGGCACGAGGAGCGTGCCGAACGAGACGCCGCGCTGGTTCTCCTGGAACTCGCGGTGCCCCTCGAACAGCGGGGCCTCCCCGTGCGGCGCGGGCTCGCCGGGGCTCCCGTTCCGCGCGGGCGGCACCGCGGCGGCGGCCTCCGGCCCGGCGGTGGCCTCCGGCTCCCCGGCGGTGCCCTCCGCCTCCCCGTCGGCGCTACCGCCGGTGTCCGCGGGGCCGCCGTGGGAACCGGCGCGCCGCCGGGAGTGGTAGTACGCCGGGTACTCGTCCTCCTCCAGCGTGGACACCGGGTGCCAGGACCCGTCGCCGTCCAGGTAGCCGAACCTGACGCCGGGCATCGTCGGGTCGATCCGCAGGATCTGGTCCTTGACGCGCTTGCGGCCCTCGATCGCGAACCGCAGGATCTCCTCGGTCTCCCGGAGCGAGGCGTCCCCGTGCGGGTGGAGGATCTTCATCATCCCGGAGAACGTCTTGTGGACCCCGTCGCGGTCGCGCGTCGAGATGTCCGGGGAGAGCGAGAGGCCGTGGCGCAGGTAGCGGTCCGAGAAGTCCTGGGAGCGCATCGACTTGAGGACCTCGGCGATGTAGTCGACGACGAAGCCGTACCCCCGCGAGAACATCTCGCCGCGGATGGTGTCCACCTCCCACCCGGGGAGGTAGCAGTGCAGCCGGTCCAGGTAGGCGGAGTCGTGGTAGCTCTCGGGCAGTTCGTCGAACAGGTCGGAGTGCTTGAGCATGTACGGCACGGTGTGCGAGGTGTTGCCGACGAACACCATCGACGCCTCGGCGCCCAGCGTCTCCACGCCCCGGGAGAAGGACTTGTTCGCCATGTAGTTCTTCAGGATGTCCACGAGCGCCCGGTCGGCCCGCTTCCTCCGGCCCGCGAACTCGTCGAACGCGACGACGTCCCAGTAACCCACCAGGCCCAGGCGCCCGTTGGCGTTGTTGACGAACAGCTTCGGCACGGTGACCTCGCCGCCGGAGACCAGCATGCCGTGCGGCGAGAACTCCGAGAAGACGTGGGACTTCCCGGTCCCCTTGGGGCCCAGTTCGACGAGGTTGTAGTTCCGCTCGGCGAACGGGACGAGCCGGGCGAGCTGGAGGAGCTTGGCCCGCTTCCCGAACAGCGCGGGGTCGAACCCGACGGACTGCACCAGCAGGTCGATCCACTCGTCGGTGGTGAACTCGCGCCGGGCCGCCAGATAGCCGTCGACGTCGAAGTTCGACAGCTGGATGGGCTTGAGGGACCCGAGGATCCACGGCACGGCCCGCAGCTCGGAGCTGTGGAAGTACTCGATGTCGCAGATGCACCACACCCCGCCGACCAGCAGCTTCGGATGGGCCTTGACCGTGGCGGGCTCCACCGGCACGCCCTTGACGCCGAGGTTGGCGAACTCGGCCTCGTAGACGTCGTCCTTCTCGTTGAGCGTGACCGTGACCCTGTCGATGATCCGGTGCCGGCCCCGCTCCCGGATGGTGGACTTCACCAGCTCGGACTGGTTCCGGTGCACGTAGTGGTCGGCCAGGATCCTGCGCACCGTGTCGATGCCCGCCCGGATGGTGGCCTCGTCGTCGGAGGCCGCGTACTGCCCGAGCAGGTACTCCAGCACGTAGGACGGCACGATGGCGTTGCCCTTGACGGCCTTGACCAGGTCCTTGCGCACGACGGCGCCCGCGAAGAGCCGGTTGGCCTTCAGGTCCAGGGCGCTCCTGACCGGGGCGGCGCCGTCCGTGCCGCCGGCGCCGCCCGCGGCCTCCGGGGCCGCCGCCGTGCCGGGACCCGCCGGACCGGCCGGAGCGGCCTCGCTCACGTCACTCACTTCCGCACACCCTCCCTTAGAAGTCGAAGTCCGAGGCGAACGAGCGCTTGAGCGTGTACAGCGCCCGGCCGTGGACGCGCCACTGGTTCGTGTGGGGGATCTGCTCCTCCAGCCTGAACTCGACCGTCCGGTCGTTGTGCTGGTTCGCGTCCCGGCCGAGGAGCATGACGGCGCTCTGGTACCGGTCGCGCTTGTCGGCGGACTCCTGGTCGAACACCAGCCGGACCTGGTTGGAGATCAGGGTGTCGCCGCAGTACAGACCGGCCCGCACGGTGCGCGGCTGGACCTTCGCGCTGACCGGTTCGCTCTGGAACAGCTTGACCACGAGCTGGCCGGTGGTGATCTTGTCCGTCTCCGGGAGGATGTCGATGTTCACCGGCCGGGTGTCGCTCCGGCGCTTGCGGTTGACGGTGAGCACGGGCACGACGATCTCCTGGAGGGCCGCACCGCCGTGGACGAACCGGGCGCCGGAGCCCCGGAGCCGCAGCCGGTGCACCGACTTGGGGATCTGCACCTCCAGGTCGCTGTCCAGTCCGAGCTGCGCCGGGGTGAACGTGTGGAACGCCGGGTCCTCCTTCAGCCCCGTGCCGAGGACGAAGCGGCGCGCCTGCACGGCGATCCGGTCGCCCTGCGGCGCGACGGACAGATGGCCCCCGTCGCCCGGGGCCGAGTCCTGGAAGAGGAAGCCGTGGTCGGCGGTGACCAGGATGTTGGTGGCGTCGGCGCTCGTCAGCCGCTTGATCAGGGCGACGAGTTCCCGCAGCGTCTCCTCCGCGGCCTCGAACACCTGCCGCTCGGTGCTCCGCTTGTCCCCGGTCGCGTCGATGCGGTTGTGGTAGACGTACAGGACCTGGTGGCGGCGGTACAGCTCGCGGACCTCGTCGCGGGTCATCCCGAGCAGGTCCTCGGCGGGTACCGCCGTGCCGCCCTCGTCGGCGAGGATCCTGCCGCGGTTCTCGCTGCCCGCGGTCGGCCGCCCGTCCACGTGGACCAGATCGCGCCGGCCGGTGTGCCCGAGCGTGGTGTGCGGCAGCAGCGCGGCCATCCCGAGCTGGGTGTAGCTCGGCAGCACGCCCAGGACGGCGTCCAGGGCCGCGTCGAACCGGTCCTCCTTGCGCACGCGCTCGCCCAGTTCCTCGGCGATCTCGTAGCGCAGGGCGTCGGAGACGATCACGACGGCCTTGCGCCGGCCGTCCCGGACGAGGGGGCGGACGTGGTCCGCGAAGAACGAGGTCTGGGGGCGCAGGACGGCCGAGTGCCACCGGCCGACCCCGTCGACGTGCCGCTGCCAGGCCGCGCCCAGGGGGTGCAGGAACCTGTTCGCGTAGAACGCCTCGACCTGCGCCCGCAGTTCCTCCAGGGGCCCGCCGTGCTCGGCGGCGCGCGCCGCGCGGATGAAC
The DNA here is from genome assembly GCF_009862265.1 of Streptomyces sp. SID8352. GTDB lineage: Bacteria > Actinomycetota > Actinomycetes > Streptomycetales > Streptomycetaceae > Streptomyces. Next base: position 293,002 of record NZ_WWGX01000030.1, read on the forward strand.
CGCCGGTAGAGCTGGTCGACGCGGAACCACTCGCGCCGGTAGCGGTCCAGCCCCTCGTCGAACGAGCCCATCGACAGGTCGATCGAGCCGAGCGCGGTCAGCAGCTCGGAGGCGCTGCCGATCGCGGCGTACAGATTGCGGTACCCCTCGATCCAGATGCTGCTCTGGCGGGCGCGGACGATCTCGGTGACCTCGCGGGCCGGGAGGGTGCGGTCGGCGACGGCCCGGGCGAGATCGCTGATGATCTTCCGGTCCACGTCCTCGAACAGGTCGTTGCCCACGAGGTCCGCCAGGGCCGCGTCCTCGATGGCTGCCACGTGGTCCAGGTCGCGGGCGGCCCGCCGGGCGAGGGTGCTCATCGCCCCCCGGCTGCGGACGTCGTAGCGCAGGCTGCCGAAGTCGAGCTGGATGTTGCGCAGTCCGCCGGGGTGCTCGGCGGCGAACCCGGCGGCGGCCTGCCGGAACATCCACAGCACGAAGTCGTCGACGCCCGGCCGCTCCGACCGGTAGCCGTAGATCCTGGCGACGCCCCGCCAGTGGAACGCTTCCAGGCCGTGGTCGGCCAGGAGGCCGTACCCGGCGTCGTCGCCGGCGGCGTTCTCGACGAGCAGGGCGCGGGTGATCTCCAGCAGGCTGTGCTCGCTCCCGCCCAGCAGCACCGCCGCCATCTTGGCGCGCAGCCGGTCGGCGTCGTCCCCGGGGTGGAGCAGTGCCCTGAGGGCCTGCACCCGCTTCGCGGACCGGAAGAACCGCTCGTGCTCCCGCACCACCTCGCCCGTTCCCTCGTCGGTGAGCCCGAGTTCCTTGCGCGTCAGGGAGACCCGGTCCGCGGTGAACACCCCGTGGGCCAGCTCCAGGTCGAGCAGCCAGTTGTCGATCCCGGTGGGCACCGGGCCCCGCCGGTAGACGAGGAACTTCGCGGTGGGCTCCGCGCGCAGCAGCCGGTGCTTGACCGTGTACTCGTCGTTGGCGACCCGGACGACCTCGACGCCCTCCAGGCCGAGCGCATCGAGGTCGGCGGCGTACTCGCCCTCCGGGTCGTGCCAGAACACCACCCGGCGCGTCTCGAACCGGCGCTCCAGGTGGGAGCGGACGGCGGACGCCTCACTCATGGCCCGCCTCCAGCCCGGGGATCCGCCGCAGGGCGGCGCCGAGCCTCGGGTAGTTGGCCCGCACCCCGTCGTCGAGGTCGAGCCGCACCTGCTGGGTGGCCAGCGGGTACAGCACGTCGTGCTCGTAGGAGTCGAGTTCGAGCAGGACCTTGCGCAGCCGGTCGGTCTCCTTCTGGGCGGCGGCCCGCTCCCGGGCGGTGCCGGTCCCGGCGGCGATCCCCTCGTGGTGCCTGCGTCCCGCCTCCAGCTTCCCCCGGTACTCGCGCAGGTACTCGTTGAGCACCGTGGAGACGGTCGAGGGCGTGTAGCGGTGCGCGTAGACGAGGGCGTTGAACGAGCCCTTGGGGCTGGAGAACATCCAGTAGACGGGGCGCTTGCGGTACCGCTGGACGTGGTCCTTGTAGAACGACTTCAGGAAGTAGTCGCGCAGGTCCCCGACGCCGAGCGACGCGGTGACGAAGCGCAGGTTCTCCTCGAAGTGCTCGTCGCCGAACGCGGTGCGCAGGAACCGGCGGAAGCGGGCGGCGATGTCGTCCTCGAACCAGTCGCCGCCGACGATCGGGATGACGTTGTCCTTCTCGGGCGGGAACGACGGCTCGGGCACCTTCGCCAGGTAGTCCCGGAGGGTGGCCCCCTGGTCCGCGAGGACCAGTCCGGGCACGTCGAGGCTGTAGCGGCCGAACATGCAGCCCACGGCGTAGGAGACGAGGTCGGCCAGCCACTCGGGGGCCCGCTTGCCCTCGGACTCCGTGGTGAAGCGGGTGAAGTCGGTCGCCGTGTCCGGCGGGGTGTAGCCGTACGTCCGGTTGAGGACGGCCTCGTTCTCCAGCTCCAGCTCCCGCGCCTCGGCCCCGAGGCCGGCCCACTCCTCGCACAGGCCGTCCAGGAAGGCGGGGAGCGGGGCCCGGCCGTGCCGCGCGATGCGGTCGCCGAACCCGGTGAAGTCCCAGGAGGTCTCCGACGCGTCCCAGTCCGCGCGCGCGATCTCCACCAGCCGCCGCGCGTTGCGGACCAGGACCGCGGCGTCCGGCGCGGACGGCTCGGCGAAGGGGATCTTCGCGAGGTCGCCGACCTGGATCGTCGTCGAGGGGTTCAGCGCCGCGGTGAACTCGTGGGTGACCCTGCTGTTGAGCAGCGCGAGGACGATCTCGGACGGGACGCCGTCGGGGAAGCCCGAGGACCCCTTCACGTCGAAGAGGAACCCGGCGGGGGAGTGGCGGGCGGCGAAGCCGGAGGTGGAGATGTCCGACCAGGTCACACCGGGCCGGAAGTACCACTCCTCGTTGGAGATCTTCCAGCTCAGGTTGTCGGGCGAGAGCTGGGGGTAGGCCGCGAGGGTGGCGGCCTTGATGTCGCGCCCGTCGTCGAACCAGTCGACGACGAAGTCCTGGTTGCCGTACCAGCGCCGGAGCCCACCGCCCTTGTGGTACGGGAACCAGCGGCGCCCGGAGGCCACGGCGGCGTCCGCGCTCTCGCAGCCGCGGCCGATGCCGCCGTGGGAGACCTCGTACCAGCGCCTAAGGAAGCGCTCGTTGTCGCCCGTCCGCATGCCGATCTTCGGCCGGAGCGCGGTCCTGAGGGCGACGGGCAGGGCGAAGGCCGCCGCCAGCGCGTCGTCCAGCCAGTAGGCGAGCGGGGCGCCGGGCAGCGCGAGGAAGAAGCCGGACGACCGCAGGAAGGTCCGCGAGGCGTCCCGTCCCGCGGCGGCGTCCCGCAGGGCCGCGTCCTTGGCGGCCTCCGTCCCCTCGGCGGTCAGGCGGACGAAGGTCCCGGCCCGGTCCGCGGCGCCGCCCGCCTCCACCACGAAGGCCGCCGTCGACACGACCTCGCCGTTGATCGCCCCGAAGGCCCGCGTGCCGAGGTGGGCGAAGGCGGTGGGCCGGTTGGCCGCCAGCAGTTCCTTGCGCATCGCCTCGTACGCGCTCAGGAACATCCACGTCTGCATGGTGACCATGGCGACCGAGCCGCGCGGCGCGACGAGCTGGAAGGCGCGCTCGATGAACATCGCGTACAGGTCGTGCCGGGTGCGGGGGAAGACCCGCTTGGCGAAGGCGGTCAGCTCCGGCCCGAAGCTCCGGGCGCCCATGTAGGGCGGATTGGCCACCACCACGGTGTACTGCCGCAGCAGGGCCTCGGCCTGGGCGACGACGCGGTGGGCCCGCTCGACCACGTCCTGGCTCATCAGGTCGTCGCCGTCGGGGGCGCCGCTCGCGAGGTGGGCGGCGAGCCGCGCCGTCAGCTTCTCGTCGGGGCGGATCAGCGAGCCCAGCACGTCCGCGTCGGCGAACTGGTTCCAGAACGCCTCCTCGGCCGCACGCGGCCCCTCGGCGGTGAGGAGGAGGTCGAGTTCCTGCCGGGTGAAGGAGTGGGGTTCGAGGACGCGGATGCCCGGCTCGATCCCCTTGGCGAAGAAGGTGCGCTGGCGGGCGCGGCCCTTCATCGAGAGCGCGAACGCGGCCAGTGCTCCGGCCCGGGGGTCGATCTCGGTCCCGTGGAGGTTGTGGGTCAGGATGAGCCCGGGGATGTCGGAGGGCGCGTAGCCCTCCTCCTCGTAGATGGCGTACAGCAGGTCGAACGCGTAGGTGAGCAGGTGGCCGGAGCCGCACGCGGGGTCGATGATCCGCAGTTCCTCGGGGCCGCCGATCCTCGGGTGGTCGCCCTGCTCGCCGTCCGGGGCGATGTAGTGCTCCATCCGGTCCGCGAGCCGGGAGTCGGGCCGGTTGAGCAGCCAGATCCGCCCGAGGGAGTTCTCGACGAGGTAGCGGACGATCCAGTGCGGGGTGAAGAGCTGGGTGGCGGCGGGGATCTCGGCGGCGCCGGCCTTCCGCTTCCGCTTGAACCCGGCGAAGACCTCGTCCTTGCGCTCGGAGATGTAGAACTGGTAGAGCCAGCCGATGACCTCGACGTCCTCGCAGACCTCGGGGGTCAGCACGGCGGCGGCGCGGGCGAGCACCGAGTCGTCCGCGAGGAGGTTCGCGGGGATGAGCAGTTCGGTGTAGTCGCCCTCGCGCTCGAACATGAACGGCATCGAGCGGTTCCAGTGGCGGCAGTACTCCGCGAGCAGCAGGGCGTACGCCTCGCCCTGCGGGTCGTCGCTGCGGCGGGTGCCGTCGAGCAGGTCCGTGACGGTCCGGGCGGCGAGCGGGCCGACGACCGCGCCGTCGACGCTCCCGCGCTTGGCCTCGGCGAGTATCTCCGGCTGGCCCGCCGCGCCGTCCCGGCCGGCTGAGACGACGCCGACGCCGGTGTAGCCCCTGGCGTCCATGAACCGCAGGGCGACGACGCGGTTGAACCAGGTGTAGGCGACCCGGTCGGCGACGGCGGCACGGCCCTTCTCGCCACCGCCGGCCGCCGCGACGGCCCTCTCCAGTGCCGCGACGGCGCCCCGCCGCTCCACCCGCTCCGGCGAGGCGGGGGCGAGGACGACCGCGACGCGGGCCGCCACCTCGCGGATGAGGGCGGAACGCGCCCAGGTGGCGAAGGACTTGAGCGGGGCGGTTTCCATCAGAGGGCGATTCGCTTTCCGTCGTCGAGCGTGGACAGCAGGGCGCCGCGGAGCGCGTCGAGGTAGCGCTCGACGTCCTCGGCCGTCTCCAGCACCCCGTGGGCGCCGGGCACGGAGACCGTCCTGACCGAGACGGTCCGCCGGGCGGGCGCGGGCGGGGCGCCGTCGGCCCCGCCGCCGCCGGTGTCGGCGGGGCGGGCGGCGGCGAGCCGGTCGAGCAGTTCGGGGTAGGTCTTCTCGTCGAAGCCGTTGCCCGCCTCGCGGACCAGGGCGATCTGCGTCTCCCGCGCCAGGCGCAGCAGGACGCTGTCGATCTCCTCCGTGACCCGCTGCCGGGCCTCCTCGGCGGCCGCCGCGTAGGAGGGCCCGGCCAGTAGTTCGGACCGGCGGGCCTCGACCGCGGCGGTCACCGCGGCGCGGCCGGCCGTGAGCGTCCGGTCGATCAGGTCGCCGAGCGCCTGCGCGGCCTGCTTCAGCCGGCTCATGCGGTTGCCGCGGAACGCGTCGGGGTCCGCCAGCAGCCGCCGGACGTCGGCGTCGCTGCCCGGGGGCAGATAGCCGAGGTTGGTGGTGTTGGCGGCGAGCAGCGCGGCGGCCTCGTCGTAGATGACCCGCTGGGCGCCGTTGAGGAACGACTGGACCGGATCGATCACGGAGTCCTTGGCGTCGAGCAGTTCGTCGCCGAGACCGAAGCCGGTCAGGTACCACTCGTGGGGTTTGTCGACGACCTGTTCGAGCAGGGCGATCGGCTCCGCCAGCCGCTCGGTGAAGGGGTAGGCCGCCGGGTCCCGCCGGGCGCGCAGCTCGTCGAGCAGGGCGCGCAGCCGCTCGCCGCCGTGCCGGGCGAGCTCCAGGGGGTCCTTCGGTGCGGACGCCTCGTCGAAGAACTCGCCGCAGAAGGCGCGGAACGCCGCGACCCGCCGCTCGTCGAAGACCTTCTGCGGGGCGAGCAGCGCGTGGGCGTGCTTCTGGGTGTTGCGCAGCACCGGCGCGACCTCGGTGCGCTTGAGCGTGTTGCCGTCGACGAGGACGGTGAGCTTCGAGGTGCCGACCAGCCAGGCCACGACGGCCTCGATGCTGGCGAGGTCCCAGCCGTAGGGCTTGGTCTGGAAGGCGGCCACCACCGACTTGACGGTCACCTGCTCGCCGAGCCGGTCGCGCCGCACCACGTACGAGAGGACCTCGTCGGCCGGGGCGGCGAGCCGGGACAGCGCCGCGTCGTCGAAGAGGCCGGCCGCGTCGGGGTTGGCGAACGGGGCGATCTGCTGCTCGCCGTAGGTCGCCCCGCCGAGCAGGCCGAGCTGGGTGTAGGTGCGGCCGACGAGGTCCTGGAAGCCGTCGGTGACCCGGGTCAGGGCGTCCCGGGACGCGGAGGCCACCTCGGCGGCGTTGATCACCAGCGTCGCCCTGCCGACCGCCTGGCCGACGCGGTCGGCCAGCTCCCGCTCCCGGTCGACGTTCTGCGCGGCCCGGGAGTTCAGGATCTGGGTCTCGACCGCGGAGAGCGAGGTCGTCTGCTTGCGCTTGGTGTACTTCTCGGTCTTGATCAGGAGCCGCAGGTCGGACAGGACGCGCTCGTCGGGGTCCAGGACGACGCGCAGCTCGTCCTTCCCGGCGCTGTGCATCCGCGTCTCCTCCGGACCGAAGGGGTACTCGGGGGTGATGAAGTGGACGGACAGCTCGTGCTGCTTGCCGTGCACCTGGTCGTCGAGCCGGTAGCCGAAGGTGAAGTCCTGCCCGTTCCGGGCGTAGCGCAGCCGGTTGGTGCGGATGACCTCGCCGGACAGGATCCGGAACAGCCGGGCGGAGACCTCGGAGGCGTCGATGTCGACGTTCTTGATCTCCTCCTCGATGATCTGCTCCTCGTTGCTGAGGTACGCGTAGACGGTGCCGTTGCGCTGGACGTAGGTCTGCGCCTCCAGGACCGCCAGCGCCTCCTGCACCTGCCGGGAGAGGGCGGGCAGGTCGAGCCCGAACCGGTCGTGGACCAGGACGGTCAGGTTGCGCGGGGTGGCCTGGAACCCCTCCACGTACTTGACCAGGAACAGGGCCTTCAGCAGGCGCACGGCCAGCTCGTCGGGGAGGTTGCGCTCCGCGACGTCGATCGAGCGCTGGGCGGCCGACTTCAGCGAGGCGCGGATGCCGGAGAACATGCGGTCGAAGGTGGCGAGGGTGCCGACCTGGGCGTCGCCGACGTCCTTGGCGACCTGCTGCACCACGCCGAGCATGGAGCGCTCGCCGACCGAGCTGTTGCGCCCCTCGAACACGTTGTGGTCCGACAGGCCCTCTATCGCGGCCTGGAACAGCGGGAACTGGTAGCTGACGAAGGGGTACGTGCCGGTGAAGTGCGCCTCGTCGGTGTAGTTGCGGTAGGTCTTCGCGCCGTCGGCGAAGTCGAAGAGGGTCTTGAAGTCCGCGTGCCGCTCGGCGTGGATCCGGGCCAGGGCGGCCCGTCCCGCGTCGTTCTTCTCCAGCAGCCGCTTGCGGATGACCTCCTCGACGTCGGCGCTGGTGAGCTTGACCCGGGTCCGGAACCGCGCCTGGATCTTGGAGAAGTCGTTGCCCTGCTGCCGGGTGCGGTCGCCGACGACCTTGTCCATGTCCTCCTGGGAGGTGACGAACACCCAGGCCCGCCCACGGCACTTGGTGTTCAGGGACTCGGCGATCGTCTGGAGGTTCAGCATCAGATGGGTGCTGGACCCGATGAACTGGCCGACCTCGTCCACGAAGAAGTTCAGCCGGAAGCCCTCGCCCTGCCGGTCGACCCAGGCCGCGACCTCGTGGGCGAAGTCCTCGATCGAGACCCCGTACTCCTTGCGGTACTTGGTCAGGATGTCGGTCGGCGTCCCCTCGCCCCCGCCGCTGATCTCGGCGTAGGCCCTGGCCACGTTGGCCTCCTCGAGGACGCCCTCCTCGCGGCCGTGCGTCCAGTCGCGGCCCGCGATCCGGGCGTACGCCTCCTTGAAGGCGCCGTACTGGCCCCGGTTGTCCAGGTCCCGCTCGAAGCGGGCCACATGGCCCTGGTTGCCGTAGTAGCCGCAGCTCTCGTCGAAGACCTTGACGAACACCTTCAGCAGGGCGTCGCCCTGGTCCTTGGTGATCAGTGTGGCCTTCTGGTCGATGTTGAACAGCAGGCTCTTCGCCGGGACGCGGGCGGCCCGGTCCAGCAGGGCCGGGAGGAAGGAGCCCTGCGCCTTGGCCCGGAAGCTCTCCGAGACCCGCTCGCGCGGGAACTCCCGGCCGTCCACGTCGCCGAGCAGATGCGCGAGCATCTTCAGCAGGTGGGACTTTCCGGAGCCGAAGAAGCCCGAGATCCACACCCCGTTGGCGTTGGTGTAGTCCGTGTACGCCTCCAGCAGGAGTTCGAGCCCCTTGGCCGCCTCGTTGGTCAGGACGTACTCGTCCACCTCGGTGCCCAGGTGCGCGGTGTCATCGGCCTTGATGACGCCCTCGATCGGACGCTGGACGTCCTTGGCGAAGATCTCGTTCAGCTTCAATACGGTCACGCCTCCTGCTCCAGGATGTTCTTGGCCCGGTAGTACTGGTCGTCCGTGAGCCGTCCGAAGAGCACCAGCGACGAGCCCAGGGTGTCGGACTGCCGGTAGTGGCCCGGGAAGAACAGCAGCATCGGCCGGCCGGTCACGACGCTCTGCAGGTTGTTCAGGACGTTGTGCGAGCGGATGTACGGGAAGACCTCGCCGATGCCGGTGAGGAAGAGGACGTCGAAGTCGTCCCCGGCGAGCCGGCCCCGGACGGCCGGCGCGAGGTGGTCCTGGGGATCGAGCATCCCTTGGAGCAGCTCGCGGAAGTCGGCCTTGTCCTGCCCGGGTTCCAGGGCCAGCAGCCGGTCCCAGACCCCGCGCTCGGTGAGCAGCTCCACCGACAGGTCGTAGAGGTCGATCTCGCGGACCGTGATCCCCTTGTTGGCCAGCCGGTTCCTGACGCGCCTGCGGGCGCCCGCGACCGCGAGGGCGTCCTCGGGGTCGTAGGGGTAGAGGAAGAAGGGGACCTCGTTGCTCAGGCCCTCCATCCGCAGGAACCGCTCGCCGCTGAGCACCTGGAACAGGTGCTCCTCCTGCTCGGACAGTTCGGTCGGTGTCACCGCTGGGCCCTTCCGGTGGCGTCGTCGGGGGTCGGGAAGAACCGCAGGTCGCCCGGGGGCCGCGCGGACAGGGCGGCGGCGACGCGGCCCGACGGCACGGCCCGCAGGAGCCGCCCCTCCGCGAGCAGGCCGGCCTCGGCCAGCATCAGGAACAGGTTCGAGCGCAGCTTGCGCAGGGTCGCCCCGCTGACCTCGGCCAGCTCGGGGTGCCACAGCGTCCTGCCCCGCACGAAGGCGTCGAAGTCCTCGTGCCCGAGGGACGGCGTCAGCAGCAGGAACCGCTCGCGCACCACCTCCTCGGCGAACTCGCCGATCAGGGCGTAGCGGCGGCAGGCGGCGGCCCACAGCAGGTGCGCGCGCTCGGTCGCGGTGGCCCCGGTCAGCAACTCCAGCTCGCCGTCGGTGAGCACGGAGAGCCGCTGGGCGACCTCGCGGGCGGAGCGCCGGCCGGACGCGACGGTGCGGGCCTGGAGCAGGTTGTCCCGCTCGATCGCCGCGCGCGTGCGCGGCCAGTCGCGCTCGCGGAGGTACAGCGGGGCGGCGACCAGGGCCTCGCGCATGAGGAGGGCGCCGCTGGTGAACGAGAGCGCGTAGCGGGGCGCGGGGGCGGTCCCTTCCGCCACGGGGCGTCTCCTTCCGGGTCAGGTCGGTCATTCAGGATACGGCGGGCCGGACCCGTCCCGGACGGTGGCCGTGCGGTCCCTCGCCTCCCCCCGGACGGGCACGCCCGCGCCCCTCCCCGGCGGCGGTCCGCCGCCGACGAGTGTAGGCCGACCGGCCCACGGGGAGCGGGGGCGGAGGCCGCCCCGGGGTCCGGGTCCGGACCTCGCCGTCCGGGCATGGCGGGCGCCTCGGGAGGCCGCGGGTCCGCGGGCCGTCCGTCGGCCGGCGCCGTCGGCCGGGTGCGGGGGCCGGACCGCGGAGCCGGGGCGCGGGCGGGCGGAGCGGCCCGGGAAGCGGGCGCGAGGGGCCCCGGCCGGGGCGCGGGCGTCGTGGGCCCGGGGCGCGGGTCTCCGGGCGGGCCGGGACGGGGACGGGCGGGGACGGCCCGGACAGGGGCGCCGCGGTGTCCGGGAGCGGTGCGTGGACGGGGCGCGAAGGGGGAGCCGGGCGGGGCGCGGCGGGCGTCGTGAACCCGGGGCGTGGGCGGGCCGTGGGCCGGGAGCGGGCGGGCCGTCCGCTCGGGGATGGCGCAATACCACTGATCGGCCGCCAGAGGAAGGGCCCTCCGCGAAGTTCTCGCGAAGGGCTCGGAACGGCCCATGGCCGACACGACCGCGCGCCCCCGGCAGGACTCGAACCTGCGGCCAAGTGCTTAGAGGGCACTGGGTGGGTGGGGGGAATGAGGTGGCGCTGGCCTGCGGGAACGTTCTCGGTTGATGGCTGGCGCCCGAAACTTCGAGCGTTCTCGGGACAGCTGGGCTGCCGCGGTCCCCGTAGCGTGCGGAGGTATGGGTGAGAAGGAGGCGGCACACTGGCGTACGCGGACAGATTCGAGGCCTCAACGCCGAAAGGTGGTCGGGAGCCACGGGGGCGGGACGGCGTTGTCTGACTGGCTCTCCCCCGGGGCAGGAGGCGCGGGGAGAGGCCGCGTACTCGCCAGGTGGTCTGACGTACGTGACGAATCTCCCGGCCAGGGGCTCGTCCGCGCCTGGCGTGAGGTCCGATCGCTTGTCCGAGTTGCTGGCGCGCTTCTCCCGGCGGCTGCAGTGCACCGCCCCTGACTGTGCTCGATCCGTGAGCACAGCTGAGTTGATGAACTTCTCCTCCTAGCCAGGCGGGCCTGTCGCAATGATGATCGGATAGGGAGCCTGGGGGCGAGGAGTTGTTTGTGGTCAACCAGATGATCAACGACAGGTTCTTGCTGCTGCCAGCTGATACACGCAGGGGCGGCCTGTCCGAGGTCCGTAAGGCCATCGATACGCACCATCCTTCGGGCGCCGCTGCGGCAGTGAAGCTGCTCCTTCCGCGCGAGAACGACGAGATCATCGAACTGTTCCTGGAGCGGGAGACTGGCGCGCTGAAAGAGCTGCGGCACCCCCATATCGTCGAGATGCTCGACTCAGGCTGGGACTCTGGTCTGGGGCGGTACTACATCGTGCTGGAGTGGATCGATCGAAGTCTCAAAGAGGAGATGGAGAAGGGGCGCCCGATGCCTTGGGGCTCCTTCTTCGAAGGCATCGGTCGCCCGCTGGCCTCCGCGCTGGCCCACGCCCACGCTCTTGAGATCGAACACCGGGACCTCAAGCCCGACAACGTCCTACTCGCAGACGACGGCACGGTCAAGCTTGCGGACTTCGGCATCGCGAAGATCCGGTCAAAGGTTGCACCGACGGACGAGACGGTTGCTGGCTTCCGCTCAAACCTCTATTCGCCGCCCGAACCAGGCGTTGACCCATGCCAGGCGGCACGTCCTAATCATTTCTCCCTGGATTAAGCGGGCTGTCATCACCACCGATTTCCTGGGAAAGCTTGAGGGGCGCCTCCGTAGCAGAGTCCCTGTGGGCATCGCTTATGGTTACAGCGAAAATGCCTCGGAGTCAGATGCCGACGCCGTCCGCAAGCTGCAGAATCTTGCCGACCGGTACCCGGACCACTTTCATTTCACTCGGCTTAAGAGTGCGCACGCCAAGGTGCTGCTCTTTGGCGATGTATGGATCACCACTAGCTTTAACTGGCTGCCATTCCGGGGAGATCGAAATAGGACTTACCGTAGCGAGGAGGGAACCCTGGTCAGAGGTAGAAGCAGGGCAGATGACCAGCGCCAGCGCTACCTCGCGCAGATCGATGCGGAGCGAGCCTGACAATAATCGGCCGAGCCGAATCTACACGTCGCTGGCTGAGAGGCAGGCTTTCAGTCAGCGACGCGCATCACCGCTCCGCGAAACGTGTTGCGCAACGTTGTGAGGGGTTCGCGTTCGCGGGTGAAGTAGAGCTTGTTGGTGAGGAGGGCCGCCCAGCGTTGCTGCTTCGGGCTGATCCACATACCTGTGCCGGTGAAGCCGTAGTGGACCCAGACATCCTCACGCAGATCGGTGCCGGGTGCGGGGTGCCAGAAGAGTCCGCGGGAGGGGGTGAGCTCGCCGGTACGAATGCGGAGGGAGTCAGCGATCCAGGCCGGGCCGAAGGCGGCCTGCGTCGGGGCGAGCATGTGCTGGAGGAACCGGATGAGGTCGGGGAGGGTGGAGAAGGCGCCGGCGATGCCGCAGGTGCCGCCGAGGAGGCGGGCGGAGAAGTCGTGGGCGGTGCCCTTGAGATGGGTGCCGGTTTCCTCGTCGAGTTCGGTGGGGGCGCAGCGGGCGATCGTGTCCGCAGGCATGGGGCCGAAGCGGGTCTCGGTCATGCCGAGGGGTTCCCAGATGCGGCTGGCTGCCAGGACGTCGAGGGGCTGACCGGCGAGGTATTCGGCGAGGTAGCCGAGGATCAGGGCGGCTCGGTCGGTGTACTCGACGGCCTCGCTGGGGGCGCGGTGGAGGGTCTCGTGGAGGACGCCGTCGCGGATGTCCTGGGGGTCGGTGCCGTACAGGTTCTTGAGGTTGGCGCGGAGAGGCAGGCCGGCGGTGTGGGTCAGGAGCTCGTGGGTCGTGACCTGGCCGAGTGGGTGGCCGGTGGCCTCGGCCCAGAAGGTGCCGAGCGGGGTGTGGAGCTGGAGCTTGCCCTTTTCGACGAGGGTGCCGATGACGGCCCACACAGCGACGATCTTGGTGAGGCTGGCGATGTCGAAGACGGTGTCGAGCCGCATCGGCTCGCGGGGACGAGTCGGGTCGAGGAGGCCGACCGCCCCGCTCGCCGTCGTACCGGAGGCGTTGCCGACGGCCCAGACTGCTCCCGGGTAAACCCGGTCGCGGACGCCGTCCTGGACGAGCTGCTCAATGCGCGGAATGTCGAGCGTCATGGTGTTCCGATCGTAGTGAGATGCCCGGCCCTGGTGGGGGTGCGCCACGGGTGATCAGGCGAGCCGCCTGCCGACCTCGGCGAGGGCTTCGGCGGTGGCGCTCAGGGGAAAACGGGCCGCGTTGGTGGTGCCGACCGCGCGGAGGGCCGGCAGGAGGCCGGGGCTGGTACGGAGGCGGTCGAGTTCGCGGGCGACGGCGTGCGGGTCGGCGAAGTCGGTCGCGAGGCCGGTGCCGCCCAGCGCCTCGGTGAGGCCGGGTACGGGTTGGTGGAGAACGGGGAGCCCGCATGCCTGGGCTTCGAGCGCGACGAGGCCCATGGCCTCCAGCGTCGTGGAAGGCATCACCAGGACGTCGTGGTCGGCGAAGGTCCTCCAGAGCTGTGGCCGGCGTAGCCAGCCGAGGTAGTGCACGTGTACTCCGCGCTGGTGGAGCCGGGGTCCCAGGGCGTGGAACTCGGCTAGGGGTGCGGCGATGGACAGTTCGGCGGACTGGGTGAGGGGGAGGGCCGTCAGCAGGGTGTCGAAGCCCTTCTCGGGGGTGAGGCGGCCGGCGTACAGGATCCGCAGGAGGCTGGAGGGCTGGTTCCGGCGCCGTGGGGGAGGGCTGGCGATGAGGTGGTCGGGGATGCCCCAGGGGATCTTCTCGATCTTGCGGCGTCGGGCGTCGGGGGCGAGGAGAAGCAGTCGGTCCGCCATTGCTCCTGTCGGCACCACTATCGTGTCGGCGGCCCAGGCTGCCTCGCGCAGAGTGGCCAACTGTTCGGGGTGCGTTTCGGCGAAGAGAAGGTCTGTCCCGTGGACCAGGGCGATCCGTGGGAGCTTCGGGAAGGCTCTGAGCAGGGCCGGTGTGGCGCCGAAGGCCAGGTGCTGCAGATGCAGGACTCCGGCGTCGCCCGGATTCACCGCCTCGGCCAGGACTTGCTGGAGGGTGGCGACGTAGCGGCGGAAGGCGTACCCCGTCAGGCACTTTCCCGGCGCCTGCACCAGCTCCAGACCCGCCGGCATGGGCGGCCGCAGGCCCCTGCGCTCGGGCGCGAGCATGAAGGCGCGGGCGGACAGGAGGGGAGCGCGGCCGGTGTACAGGTCGAGGAAGAGCTCGACGCTTCCGCCGGGGCTCGGGAACGGCAGGTCGAGGGCCGTGACGACGGTGGCGTTCACGCGGGGCCTCCCGGGTTCTCCTCGTACAGGCGGGACGTTTCGATACCCTGGCTGGCCCGGTACTTCAGGCCGTGATTCTGGTAGCTGGCCGTGGCACCGAGGGCTTGGAGGAAGACCAACTTGCCGAACTTCATGCGCGGGTAGACCCGGACCGGCCTGCTCGCCCGGATCTCCAGGGTCCAGCGGATGGCGTGGCCCTGGTGCCCGAGAGGAGCGGACACGTGGACCCAGATGCCGAGCGCGCCGATCGTCCTGTCGCCGTTGAGGAACTGTGCGTACGTCTCCGAGCCGGTCCGTTCAAACGTCGTCCCCAGGTAGAGGACCTCTGGCAGCAGCACGTACCCGGACTCGTGGATCGGCCCCTCCTGGAACTCGGTCGGCCTCGCCGCGTCCAGGGAGCCGTCGTGGAAGCGGAGGGTGTCGCCGAGACGCCAGTCGTAGGCGTTGGGGGAGATCCTCCGCGGCTCGTACGGTTCGATGGTGATCTCACCGGCGGCTCTGGCGGCGGCAATGGCGGGGCCGGTGAGGATCATGAGGCCACTGCCCCGAGGGCGGCGAGGTCGCGCCAGTACGCGGAGGGCTGAGGGCCGGTGGACGACTGGTACTTGCCCGCGTAGAGGGCCACTGGGCCGACCGACACGAAGAACATGATCTGGCCGATCCGCATGCCCGGGTACACGCGCAGGGGCCGGATCGGGGAGAGCATGAGCGTCCACTGGCCGTGGAAGCCGATGTCCCCTATGGGAGCGGTGATCTCGACGAACAGGCCGAGGCGGCCGACCGAGGAGCGGCCGAAGAGCAGAGGGACGAAGGTGTCCGAGCCGACCTCCTCGATGGTGTGGCCGAGGTAGAGCTGGCCGGGCTGGAGCTCGAAGCCGTCCGGCCCGATCTCGATCGACTCGGTGGCGTTCGGCCGGTGGGCGTCCAGGGCCTGGGCGGTGTAGGTGAGCAGGGTCCCGCCGAGACGGACGTTGTAGCTGTTCGGGTTTACCTGAGTCGGCTCGAACGGGGAGATACGGATGCGGCCGTCGGCCGCGGCCTGGGTGATCTCGGGGCCGGTGAGGATCATCGGGAATCTCCATCGGTGAGCGTGCGCTGTACGGCCTGGCTGAGACGGATGCCGGCCTGCCGGGTGCGGCCCCCGAGGTACGCGTCGGCGAGATAGCCGGTGGTCAGTACGGTCGGCAGGCGGTCGGGCAGGGGGTGGGGCGTGGACTTGACCGGGCCCGCTTGCGCGGTGAGGCGGGCGAAGAGGGCTGCCGGGTCTGTGAGGAAGCGCTCGGGTACGTGGGCGTGCACGAGCTGGTTGTCGAAGGGCTCGATGGCCAGGAGATCGCCCTGCGTAAGTACGGTCCCTAACTGGGGAGACCGAAGTGTGGTCTCGTTCAGCAGCACGGCTTCGGCCCCCAGACCGTTGTGGAGGCGGTCGGCGACGTCGGAGAGCAGGGCGCGACGGTCGAGCGGACCGTTCGCGTACGGGGGTCTGAGCAGACCGAGCGGTGCGCGCAGTTCCTCGTGGATGGCGGCGATGGCCTCCCGTGTACGGCCGAGTTCGTGGGGGAGGGCGGCTGTCTGCGGGAAGGAGCCCACCTGGGCGGCCCAGCCCGCGCCCACGGGTTCAGTCAGCGCGTACCCGGTCGCGAGTTCACGCCCCTTGAGGACGAGCGTGTCCCCGACGGACACCGGCTTCGGACGCTCGCTGTGACAGTGCCCGGCGAAGACGATGTCCAGGAACGGACAGGCAGCGGCCAACTTGAGGTCCTCGTCGAACCCGGAGTGGCTGAGCACCACCCAGGAGTCGGCCCGGTGGTGATGGGTCAGCATCAGCTTGCGCAGTGCCTGGACCGGTTCGGTGACACGGTGTCCGGCGCGCTGGTCGGCGGGGATGGCATTGAACGCCTGGGGACCGATGATGCCCGTGACGGCGACGCGGCGGGTGCCGACATTCACGAGGCGGGCAGGATGAAAGAGCGGATCGCCCGTCTCGGCGTCCACGGCGTTCGCGCACACCGTGATGGCGTGGAGGTCCGGTCGGAAGTAGTGGCCCCAGCCGTGGTTGCCCGGAGCCACGGCGTCGTAGAGACGGACCAGGACGTCCCGCTCGATCCGGCCTTGACCGAGCCGGTAGTAGCCCGTGCCCTCGAAGAAGTCCCCGCAGTCGACGACGAAGCTGTCGTGCCTCATGGCATGCAGGTGCGCGAGCATCGGTACGGCGTCGTCGAAGGCCGAGTGGAAGTCGGTGGTGGCGATGATTCGCTGGAAGCGTCTGGCTGCGGTCATGGGGTGACCTCGCAGATGTCGGCGCCGAGCGCGAGGAGCTTGCCGGGCAGGTCGGCGTGCCCGCGGCGGACCTGGTCGACTCCGCCGAGCGTGGTGACGCCACGGGCGGTGAGCCCGGCGACCATCAGCGTCGAACCCGTGCGGATGTCGGTCGCCTCCACTCCGGCACCCGTCAGCCGCTGGGGTCCGGTGAACCGGCACTCGGTGGAGGACAGTTCGGTGATCTCCCCACCCATGCGGACGAGCTGCGGGACGAGGTTGCTGTGGCGCCCGGGGTTGATCGGGTCCGAGAACAAGTGCGTGCCGGGGAAGCCCAGGGCGAGGCCGAGGAGCGGCGGTTCGAAGTCGGCGTCGAGGCCGTTGGGGGAGAGGGTGGCCATGGCACGCAGGGGACGGCCGGTCGGCTGGGTGTTCCGGCCGTGAACGACGAGTGCCTCGGCTCCATCGGCCGTGGGGATGCCCATCCGGTTCAGGGCGGAGACCAATGGTGCAATGTCGGGTCCGTGGATGCCCTCGATCCGTGCCGTGCCACCGGTGGCGGCCACGGCACAGGCCAGGGTCCCGGCCTCGATCTTGTCTCCCGGCACCTTCCAGGCGGGTACGTCCTCCGAGGTGGAAGGCGGCGGTACGAGGGTGAGGATGCGCTCGCCGGCACGGTACGCGTACCCCACGGTCGTCAGAGCGTCCAGAACGCAGAGGACCTCCGGGGAGAGGTTCGGCTGCCCGAGTCGAAGCGGTGTACCCGCTACCACGGCGCGCAGCACCGCGGCGATCGTCGCCCCGCGCGAGCGGAATGGCAGGACCAGCGACACCGTGCCACGGACCACCTTGCCGGCTTCGACCACGTACCCGCGATCGTCCACACGGACGCGGTCGCCGAAGGCTTCGTACACCTTGAAGTGCTGCTCCATCCCGCGGTCGCCGATCCGGCATCCGCCCGGCCAGGGGAGCCGGGTACGGCCGCGCAGGGCGATCAGAGCGGGGACGAGATAGTACGAGGCGCGGATGCTGGAAGCGGCCTCGCCCAGGCCGTCGGGCGTCGGGGTCGCCTCGCCGGGGAGGACGAGGACGGTGTGGCTGTCACCCACGGGGTGGGAGGTGTTCCAGCCCGCCTGGTGCAGCAGGCCCAGCAGCGTCTGGACATCCGAGCTGGCGGGGACGTTGTCGAGACGTACGGGGCGAAGGAGGGCAGCCGCAGCGGCGACGAGCGGGAGCGCGGCGTTCTTCGAACCGTCGACCGTCACTGCACCGGCGAGGGGCGGACCGGGCCGGATGGCGATCACCTGGGATGTGACGGCGGGGACGCGGGTGCTCACGTGTACTCCTCTGTACGGGAAGGGACGCGGCGGCCGTGGCCGCGACGGATGAGGGCTCGGCCATGTCGATCTCGGCCCAGCAGGACTTGCCGGAGTCCGTGGGCGTCGTACCGAAGCGGTCGGCGAGCACGCCGACCAGGAAGAGGCCGCGTCCGCCCTCGCCGTCGTCCTCCGGCAGCGTCGGGGCGGGCAACGCGGGACCGCGGTCGCGGACCTCTACTCGCAGCACCGCGCCGGACAGACGGACGTCCACAGGGATCGTGTGGTGCCCGGCGTACCGGATCGCGTTTGTCGCGAGCTCGCTGAACACCACTTCGGCCGTGTGGACGACGTCGGAATCCGGTGGGGTCTCCGCCCAGTCCTGGACGGCGTCCCGAACCCGCCGACGTGCCGTGGTCACGGCGGCCGGTGTCGGCAGGATGAAGAAAGTGATCTGGTGCGCTTCCACGAGCGGCCTCCAGGGGTGGGATCGACCAGCCCAAGGAACCGTGGAACGCAATGTGTTTGCGATGGCCTGTGCTCGTGGTGCATCGCGTATGCAGAAGCTGCATGTCGACCCCGTACGGCTCGCATACGCTCGCCCGCACGGGCATGCTCGACACGGACGGAAGGGCATGGATGGCCGATGTGAGGACCGAAGCCGAGAAGATCGGCGAGACGATCAAGCGCGCCCGCCAACTCAGCGGACGTTCGCAGAAGGACGTAGCTGCCGCCCTGGGCTACCACCAGTCCAAGCTCAGCCGCCTGGAAGGTGGACGAGGCACGGAGGACATCCGCGTCTTACGCGCCGTCGCCGCCGAACTCCGCATTCCGCCACACCTCCTCGGCCTGAGCTACGCCGACGTGTCCGCCGCACCACATCCCGACGATCCCGAGACAGAAGACATGCGCCGCCGCACCTTCCTGGCCGCGAGCATCGCCTCCCTCACGACCCCGGCCACGCCCGCCACCGCCGCACATGACGACCTCGTACGCTCACTTCTCCCCGGCCCCAGAGCCGCCACTGCCTCTTCGTGGAACGGAGAGATCCAGCCCTTGCGGGACAGGCTCACCACCGCCCGCCGCCTCTTCTGCACCTGCGACTACGCGGAGCTGGAGGCGATGCTGCCCGGTCTCATCACCGATCTGCGGCAGGCAGCCAGCGACCATCGCAACGCCGAGGAGACGGCCGGGCTTCTGGCCACCGCGTACCGGACGTCGACGAGTCTGCTGCTCAAGCAAGGCGACCAGGGCAACGCCTGGTTGGCGGTGGGACGCGCCATGGCGGAGGCCGAGTGCTCCGGCGATCCCGTCGTCCTCGCCTCCAGCGTCCGCCTTCACGCTCACGTTCTGGCCCGTGAGAAGCACACCGCCCAGGCCGTCACCCTCGTCCGCCACACGGCAGGCCAGCTCGTCGGCTCCTACGATCGGCACTCGTCCCGGTACCTCGCCGCCGTCGGCCTGCTGCTCCTACGAGGAGCGACTGCGGCCAGCCGCGGCGGCGACCGTGCAGCAACCCGGGAGTTCCTCGACGAGGCACGGGAGGTCGCCCGGTACGTCGCTCTCGACCAGCCCGACGATTGGGCCAACTTCAGCCCAACCAACGTCGCGATCCACGCCGTCAGTGCCTCGGTGTCATTCGGTGACGCAGGCATCGCTTTGACTGCCGCAGCGCCCCTCATGCGCCGGCACATCCCCGCTCCCGAACGCAGGGCAGCGCTCTGGGTCGAAGCCGCCCGCGCCTACGGCCAGCAGGGCCGCCTCGCCGAGGGCTATCAGGCCCTCCGCATCGCCGAGACCTGTGCCGCCCAGGACGTACGCCGTCCCGCCGTCCGCGACCTGGTCGCCGACATGGCCGCCCGGGACCGACGACGTACGCTGCCCGAGCTCCACCACTTCAGCCGCCGACTGGGAGTCCCCGCGTGACAGCACAGCCGTTCCTGTACGTCGTTGTCTGCGCCGCCGGCATCGCGGGCGACGCCCACAAGCTGATCACCGCGGCCCAGGAGCGGGGCTGGGGCGTGGGAGTCGTCGCGACACCGCAGGGACTCGGCTTCCTCGACACCAAGGCGATCGAGGCTCAGACCGGCTACCCGATCCGCTCGGCCTGGCGCAGTCCCGGCGACCCGCGCCCGCTTCCGCCGGCCGACGCCATCGCCGTCGCGCCGGCCACGTTCAACACCGTCAACAAGTGGGCCGCCGGCATTGCGGACACCCTGGCGCTGGGCATCCTGTGCGAGGCGTACGGGATGGGCATACCGACGGTCGTCCTGCCGTACGTGAACGCGGCCATGGCCGCGCATCCGGCGTACGGCCGGAGCCTGGACCGGTTGCGGGAGATGGGAGTGCTGGTCGGGGCGTACGAGCCGCACCGGCCGAAGGCGGGCGGGGGAGCGGATCGCTTCCGGTGGGAGGAGGCGTTGGAGCTGTTGGAGGGCAAGATCGACTGATCGCGATCCGGCCTACCCTCTCAGCACCGTGGTGGGTGTGTTCCGAATCGGAACAGGTTCGTTGTTCCGAAACGGAACGGCGCGGGTGTTCCGAATCGGAACGCGAGCGCTGTTCCCTCGGGGAACACATTGGCTGTTCCTTCAGGGAACGCGTTCGGTCTTCCCTGAAGGAACGGGCCCGCCTCCGCACGCCAGTACTGGGGAGCGGGCTGCGGAACGTGGAGGGTCACCGACCTCACCATGATCCCCACCGGTGAGGGGCCCTTGTGGCTGTCGGCGATCAGGGACGCGTTCTCCCGCCGCGTGGTCGCCTGGGAGTCCTCCGCCCACGCGGACGCCGACCTCGTACTGACCACCCTCAAGTACGTCCTCGCCTCCCGGGAGGTCGAACCGGGCCGGCTGATCCACCATGCCGACCACGGCTGCCAGTACACATCCGTGAAACTCACCACACGGCTGCTACGGGCAGGAATCGAGGCATCCATGGGATCCGTCGGCGACTCGTACGGCAACGCTCTCGCGGAGAACCTGTGGATGCTCAACAAGACCGAGGGCCTGCGCGGCCGCACCTTCGCCACCCGAGCCGACGCGAACCTCGCACTCTTCGAGTACATCGACGGGTCCCACAACAGTCGGCACATCCAGAAACGGCTCGGCCACCTCAGCCCCGTCGAGTTCGAAGAGAAGCACTACGCCGAGCAGGCAGCGGCCGAACGAGCGAACCTGAAACCCCACCCACCCGCTCTGACCGTTGATCAATCCCTCCCGGGCAACGGGGGAGCCTCAATCCGGTAGCTGGCTCAGACGGCTACATGAATGGGCCGAGCATCGGCGCGTCCGTGGGAGAGCACCTGGGCGAGGACTTCTCGGAACAGGACGACGTCCCTGGGCGGTGCTTCGATGACGGCTTTGATCTCGCCGTCGCTCAACCGCAGGTCTGCCAGTGCCTCAGGGCGGAGCGAGACGCGGAGGGCGTTACCTGCCAGAACGGCTTCGCGTACACAGCCGTACGCGGTCCCCTGCCTGGCTGCGACCAGGCAGTGCGTGTCCATGCTCAGGGCGACCTCCTGATCATCCGGGTCTTCCTCGCCTGCCATGAACATCAAGATGAAGCCGCTTCTGTCCTCGCCCTCGGCAAGAGCAACCTCGGTGAAGCAGCCATCAGGGTTGATCTCGGTTGTGGCGACCCGCGTAGTGAATCGGTATGTCATGACGGGGTTTCTGTCAACGCGTCCAGCCGGGACAGGACATGAGGGCGGGGCGTCGGCGTTCCGCCCCCATGTGATGGTGCCCATGACGCTGACTCCGGGATCCCCCTGGGAAAGTCCGGGGAGCATCCGGTTCACCCGAGGCAGACGGGGAAGAGCACGAAAGGACTGGTCACGGCCCTGGGGCCATGTCATCGCGATCTTCGCTTCCTCGCTCGCCTCGCCTCATCCGGTACAGCGTTCATGCCTGCCCGACGGAGTCGAGGGCCGGCTCGCCGTCATCCACCCGGAAACCCGGCGGCAGCGAAGAGCGCGCAGGCCGGAGTGATGCAGGGCAGCGGGCGACGCCAAAACTTCGGGAAGTTTTCGGGAGAACCAGCCGCCAGAGGCCGCCTCTGACCGGATTCAGCCGGACAGGTTCAGCCACCAGGGGCGCCCTTCCCGATCTCCTCGCCGCTGGCCGAAAACCACCTCTGGCCAGCAAAGAGGCCCTCCCGAAGGAGGGTCTGGGATCTTGCGCCCCCGGCAGGACTCGAACCTGCGGCCAAGTGCTTAGAAGGCACCTGCTCTATCCACTGAGCTACGGGGGCCTGATGGGGTGGCCGCTGCCCTGGTGGCCCGTGCGGGGCCGGTCCGTGGCAGTGCCGGGGACAAGGATAGGGCTCCCGGTTCCATGTCCCTGGTGCCTCGCCTCCGTGGCTCAATGTGGAGGTTCGGTGAAGCGGTCCTGATAATCGCAGGCGGGTACGAATCGTGCAGCGCTTTTCACGCCTCGCGCGGCGGGTGTTGTGCACTCGTTATGCCTGGACCGCCCCCGCGCCCCACTCGCCCTCTCCGTCCGAAGTGTCCGGTCGGCGCGCAGGCATGCGCATATGCTTCAGAATTCCCCTAAAATTGGGCATTCTTCCCATGTGGTGACCTTGGACGTACGGCCTCAACTGCTCGACGCGCTCTCCGCGCTGCGTGACCGCGTCGCGGCCGCACGCTTCCCGCTGCCCCTGCCCGGGGCCCCCCGCGCGCGTGCCAACCGCGACGAACTGCTCGCCCAGCTCGACGACTACCTCGTGCCCCGCCTGAGAGATCCGGAAGCACCGCTGCTCGCCGTGGTGGGGGGCTCCACCGGCGCCGGCAAGTCCACCCTCGTCAATTCGCTCGTGGGGCGCCGGGTCAGCGAGGCCGGCGTCCTGCGGCCCACCACCCGGACACCGGTGCTGGTCTGCCATCCCGAGGACCACCACTGGTTCAGCGGCATGCGCGTGCTGCCCGACCTCGCCCGGGTGTGGACCCCCCGCCGGGAGGCCGACGACGACCTGCTGCCCCCGGGCGAGGACCCCGCGCGGGTGCTGCGCATCGAGACCGCCGAAAGCCTCCCGCCCGGCGTCGCCCTGCTGGACGCCCCCGACATCGACTCCCTCATCGCCGACAACCGCGTCCTGGCCGCCGAGTTGCTCTGCGCCGCGGACATCTGGGTGATGGTCACCACGGCCGCGCGCTACGCCGACGCCGTGCCCTGGCACCTGCTGCGCACCGCCAAGGAGTACGACGCCACCCTCGTGACCGTGCTCGACCGGGTGCCGCACCAGGTCGTCACCGAGGTCTCCCGCCGGTACGGCGCGCTGCTCACCAAGGCCGGGCTGGGCGACGTCCCCCGCTTCACCGTGCCCGAGCTGCCCGAGTCCGCCTGGGGCGGCGGGCTGCTGCCGGCCACCGCCGTGGCCCCGCTGCGCGCCTGGCTCGTCCACCGGGCCCAGGACCTCGGCGCCCGGCACCACGCCATGGCCCGCACCGCGCACGGCGTCCTCGACTCCCTCGGCGCCCGGATGCCCGAACTGGCCGGGGCCAGCGCCGCCCAGTACGCCGCCGCGCTGCGGCTCACCACCGCCGTCGACGAGGCGTACGACGGTGAGCACGCGCGGGTGCGGGGCAGGCTGAAGGCGGGCGCGGTGCTCGCCGGGGACGCGCTCAAGCGCTGGCGGGCCTTCCCCCTGGACTGCTCCCCGGCGGAGCTGCTCGACTCGCTGGTGGAGAGCCTCACCGCCCTGCTGCTCTGCTCCGTCACCGCAGCCGACGAACGCGTCGACGCGGCCTGGCGGCGCGAACCGGCCGCCGGCGCCCCCGGGCTGGAGGACCCCGACCCCGAGCCGGACACCGCCGAGCACCGCATCGGCATGGCCGTCCGGCGCTGGCGGCGGGAGCTGGAGGAGTACGCCGAGGAGGAGGCGCGCGGGCTGGACCGCGCGGTGGCACCGGAGCCCGAGACGGTCGCCGCCCTCGTCGCCACCGCGCTGCTGGGCGGACGCCGGGCGCGCGGCGCCGGGGAGGGCCTCGCCGAGCGGCTCGGCGCCCACGGCGCGCTGCGGCTGCGCGACCGGGGCGGACGGCTGCTGGCCGAGCAGGTCGACCTGGTGGTGCACACCGAGCGCGAGCGCCGCCTCGCCCCGCTGGACGCGCTGGACGTCCACCCCGAGCCGCAGGCCGAACTCATCGCCGCGCTGTCCGTACTGCAGAAGGAGAGGTGACCCGGTGACCGCCGTCACTGACCAGGACCCCACCGAGCACACCGACCACACGGAGGGGCAGGGCCCCGAGAGGCACGGGGGAGCGGACGAGCGCGGCGCGGGGGGCGGGGCGGGGAGCGCCGCGCCGGGGGAGGGGACCGGGGGCGTGCGACCCGGCGCGGGAGCGGGGGGCGGTTCGCGCCCCGGGGACGGCTCGGGTCCCCGGGACGGTGTGGGCCCGGCCCGGGGCGGGGACGCGGCGGCGGGCGGTGCCGGGGCGGGGGCCGGTGGTGGAGAGAGCCCGGGGTCGGGCTCGGGCCGGCGCCACGGCTCGGGCCACGGACCGGTGACTGCGGGGCCGGAAGCGCGGGGCGGGGCGGGCCGCGGGAGCGAGGGCGCCGGTGGTCCCGAGGGCGCGGCGCGGGGGGCTGCCCGTGGGGCGTGGGGTTCCGTGGACGCGGGGCGTGCGGTGCGTGCGTCTGGTGAGGCCGGGGCGGGGGCCGTGGGACACGGGGCCGGTACGGAGGGCACGGGGGGTGCCGGGGACGTCGGGGGCGTGGGGAGCGCCGGAGCCAGTGGGACCCGTGGTACGTCCCGTGGCGGGTCCGCCGGGGCGGGAGGTGCCCGGGGCTCCGGAGCCGGTGCCGCCCCGGGAGTCGTCGGTGTGACGGGTGGGACCGGTAGGACGGGCGGGACGGCCGGGCCCGGAGCCGCCGGCGGTCCTGGTGAGGTGGGAGCCGCCAAGGGTGCCGGTGGGGTCGTAGCCGCCAGTGGCCCCGTCGGGCCCGGTGGAGCCGGCGGCGAGGGGAAGGGAGCCACCCGTGAGGACCGTGCCGGGACTCCGCCCCGGAGCGGGCACGCCGGACGCGCCCCGGAGCACGGGCGGACGGAGGACGTGTCCACGCGCGGGCACGCGCACGGGCACACCGGGGACCGTTCCCCCGCGCGCGGGCACGACACCCCCGGCGGCTTCCGGCGCGCGGCACCGGAGGACGGCGGCGCCGCCGTCGGCACCGCGCCCGCGCAGGCCGCGGCCCGCGGCCGTACGCCTGAGGAGGGCCTCTGGGGCGACGGGCTGATCGCCCGCCGGGTGGACGAGAGCGGCGGCGCGGAACGCCACGCCCCCGCCGAGCGAGGGCTCCCCGGCTCCACCGCCGTGACCCCGCTCGCCTACGACGGTCCGCTGCGCGCCCGGCTGGACGCGCTGCGCGAGCTGGTCGGCCTCTCCCGGGCCCGCGTCGACAACGGGACGCTGGCCGAGGCCGGCCGGGTCCTCGACGAGGCCGCCGCGCGCCGCAGGCTCTCCGGCCGGCACACCGTCGTCGCCATCGCGGGCGCCACCGGCAGCGGCAAGTCGCAGCTCTTCAACGCGCTCGCCGGGGTGGCGATCTCCGAGACCGGGGTGCGCCGTCCGACCACCTCCGCGCCCATCGCGTGCAGCTGGAGCGACGGCGCGGCGGGCCTCCTGGACCGGCTCGGCGTCCCCGGGCGGCTGCGCCGCCGCCCCCTGGGTCACCCCGAGGAGGACTCGCCGCTGCGCGGGCTGGTCCTGATCGACCTGCCCGACCACGACTCGGCGGCCGTGGAGCACCGCGCGCAGGTCGACCGCGTCCTCTGCCTCGTCGACGCGGTCATCTGGGTCGTCGACCCCGAGAAGTACGCCGACGCCGTCCTCCACGAGCGCTATCTGCGGCCGATGGCCGGTCACGCCGAGATCACCCTCGTCGTGCTCAACCAGGTAGACCGGCTGCCCGGGGAGGCCGCCGAGCAGGTCCTCGACGACCTGCGCCGACTGCTCGACGAGGACGGGATCGCCCTGGGCGAGCACGGCGAACCGGGCGCCACCGTCATGGCGCTCTCCGCGCTCACCGGCGACGGCCTGGACGAACTGCGCGAGGTGCTCGGCCGGTTCGTCGCCGAACGCCAGGCACCGGCCCTGCGCGTCGCGGCCGACCTGGACGCCGCCGCCGGACGGCTCCGGCCGGTCTACGTCACCGGGCGGCGCACCGGGCTCAGCGAGGAGGCGCGGGAGGAGTTCGCCGACCGGCTCGCCGACGCGGTCGGCGCCACCGCGGCCGGCGACGCGGCGGAGCGCGCCTGGCTGCGCAACGCCAACCGGGCCTGCGGCACGCCCTGGCTGCGGCTGTGGCGCTGGTGCCACGACCGCCGCGAACCGGCCACCGGGCGGCTCGCCGTGCGCGCCCAGCACGACGAGGAGGCCACCGCCCGGCAGCGGGTGGAGCAGGCGGTGCGCACCGTGACCGACCGGGCGTCGGCCGGGCTGCCCGCGCCGTGGGCCCAGGCGATGCGGGAGGCGGCGGCCCGCGGCCTGCGGGGGCTGCCGGAGGCGCTGGACGAACTGGCGGTGCGCAGCGCCCCGCCGCAGGGGCGTCCGCCGCGGCCGGGATGGTGGCCGGCGGCCGTGCTCGCCCAGGCGTCCATGACCCTGCTCCAGGTGCTGGGCGGCCTGTGGCTGCTGGGGCAGATCGTCGGCTATCTGTCGCCCGAGCTGGGGGTTCCGGTGCTGTTGATGATCTCCGGGATCGTGGGCGGGCCGGTCATCGAGTGGAGCTGCCGGATGGCCGCCCGGGGCCCGGCCCGCCGTTACGGCGACGAGGCGGAGCGGCGGCTGCGGGAGGCGGCGGCGGGGTGCGGCCGGGCCAGGGTGCTCGATCCGCTGGCGGCGGAACTGCTGCGCTACCGGGAGGTGCGGGAGCAGTACGGGAGGGTCACGGGGGCGGGGGCTCGGTAGGGGGCGGGACCGGGTGCGGCCGGAGCCGTGGGAGCGGGACCGGGTGGGGCCGCCGGACCCCGTGGCTGCCGGGCCGTGTTGCCGCCGTCCTGCCGTGCCGCCGTCCTGCCGTGCCGCCCGGGGTGGCCGACCGCTTGTGGCGTGAGGTGGCGCTGATGTCCCGCCGCTGATGTCCCGGGTCCCGCCGGGGCCGGCGGTCCCGGTGGGAGAGGGGCCCGGGCGCGGGGCCGGGGTCCGGTGGTTCACGGAACGGCTCACTCGTCCGGGTGGCGGAGTTCTCCACAGGCCCGGGGCCGTCCACAGGCCCCGGCGGGATCGGGCCGAAGGGAGCACTCTGGCCTCACGGCGATCGCGACGGACGCGGTCGCCCCGAGGGAGGCATCCGCGATGAACGACACGATGATCTGCGCCGTGGGCAATGTGGCCACCCAGCCCGTGTTCCGGGAGCTGCCGAGCGGGCCGTCGGCGCGGTTCCGGCTGGCGGTCACCGCGCGCTACTGGGACCGGGAGAGGAACCAGTGGGCGGACGGCCACACCAACTTCTTCACGGTGTGGGCCCGCGGCCGGCTCGCCGCCAACGCCGCCACCTCCCTCACCGTGGGGGAGCCGGTGATCGTGCGGGGGCGGCTCAAGGTCCGCTCCGAGGCGCGCGAGGGGCAGAACCGGACCTCGGCGGACATCGACGCGGTGGCCATCGGCCACGACCTGGCGCGCGGCACCTCGGCGTTCCGCCGCCCGAGCAGGCCGGAGGGCGCCGTCCCGTCCCCTTCCGGCCCGGAGCCCCGGTGGGAGACCCCGGGGCCCGGATCACCGGACGCCGCGCCGACGGCGGCGGCCGGGGCGCCGGACGGCGCGGTGGGGGAGGCGGACGGAGTGGTGGAGGCGGCGGCGTGGGAGGGCACCGGCCGGAGCCGGGAGCCCGCCGCGGTGGGGTGACCGGACGGGAGAACCGCGCCGGGCGCCCGCGCCGGGACCTCCACCGGGACGCCCGCTCCGGAGGCCGCCCCGGGAGCCCGCGCCGCACGCCGGACGTCGCCCGCCGCACCTCGGCCGGCCGGGCGGTCCCGCGCGCTCCCCGGATGAACGCCCGCCGGGTGATGTCCGGTTGCTTTGTCGACAAGCCCTGTCGGGCAAGGCCGCCGGGATAACGATTCCGAGTCGGATCACCGCTCGGACGACCCTCCCCGGGGAGCGTGGTGCGCACGGTACTTAGGATGCCGAACAAGCCCTCCGGGGCAACTGAATCTGCTGGTGGGACCGTTTCCCCCGCATTAACGGGTCCCGCCGGAAGGGGAGTTTGGTGTTTTCTTCGCTCGCTCTGCTGTCCCGGCCCGGCCGGGGCGCGGCCCGTGCCGCCGTCGCCGCACTGGTGTCGGCCCTCACCGCGGCCGGGGTGCTCGCCGGCGCGGGACCGGCCGCGGCCGAGGGCGTCGGCCAGGAGCGGGGCGGGGCGACGGCCACGATGGGCGGGCTCAAGACGTACGGCGCCGCGGTGATCCACGGACCCGACGGCGACCAGCGGGTGTCGGCCGGGCTGTTCGAAATGGCCGTCGAGGGCGGCGGCACCCTCCAGACCTACTGCGTCGACGTCCAGACCTCGGTCCAGAAGGACGCCAAGTACCACGAGACACCGTGGGGCGGCACCTCCCTGGGTACCAACAAGGACGCCGGGCGCATCGCCTGGATCCTGCGGAACTCCTACCCCCAGGTCGACGACCTCACCGAACTCGCGAGGAGGGCGGGAGTCCCCGGCGGGCTCACCCGGCAGGAGGCGGCGGCCGGCACCCAGGTGGCCATCTGGCGCTACTCCGACCACGCCGACGTCGAGGCGGTCGGTGCCCGGGCCGAGCGGCTCGCGGACTACCTGGAGAAGAACGCCCGCGCCCAGGCGGAGCCCGGGGCGTCTCTCACCGTGGAGCCCCGCGCGGTCGCCGGACGCCCCGGCGAACCGATCGGCCCGGTCACCGTCCGCACGGGGGCCGGAAGCGCGACGGTGACACCGCCCGCGGACGCCGCCGCCAACGGTGTACGGATCGTCGACCGGAAGGGCCGGCCCGTCACCTCCGTCGCCTCGGGCACCCGCGTCTACTTCGACGTGCCCGAGGACGCACCGCCCGGCACCGCCCGGCTCACCGTGCAGGCGTCGACGACGGTCCCGGTCGGCCGGGCCCTCGCCTCGGAGAACCGCAGCCAGACGCAGGTCCTCGCCGGTTCCAGCGAATCGACGGTCTCCGCGACCGCGACGGCGGCCTGGGCCGCCACCGGGGCGGTCCCCGCCCTGTCCGCCGAGGAGAACTGCGCCGAGGGCGGGCTGGACATCACCGCCGTCAACAAGGGCGACGAGCCCTTCTCCTTCACGCTGCTGGACACCGAGTACACCATCGCGCCGGGCGAGCGCCGGACGGTGGCGCTCCCGCTGCCCGAGGACCGCGCCTACGACTTCACCATCAACGGCCCCAACGGCTACGCGCAGCGGTTCGCCGGCGTCCTCGACTGCCGCACCCAGGCCGGGACGGCCGCCGACATCCGCACCCAGACCGCCGCCGGGCCGCCCCTCGCCCCGGTGAACGTCCCCGCTCCGTCCGCAGGCCCCGATCTGGCCTCGACCGGCGGCTCCAGTCTCACCCCCGTGATCGGTGTGCTGGCCCTCACCCTGATCGCCCTCGGCGGCGCCACCCTCCTGGTCATCCGCCGCCGCGAGACCCACCAGGACTGACGCCCCCCGCCCGGCCGCCCCGGGACCGGCCCCCGGCCCGGCCCGCCCCTCCGTCCGCCCGGGCCGGGGCGCCCGATGAGGACGGGTTTTCGCCCAGGGCTGGCGGTGCGGCAAGATGGGGTGTATCTGCCCACTGCCTGATCGAGCTGCCGGACGGTTTCTCTTGGCTGAGTTCATTTACACCATGCGCAAGGCGCGCAAAGCGCACGGCGACAAGGTGATCCTCGACGACGTCACCCTGAACTTCCTGCCGGGGGCGAAGATCGGCGTCGTCGGCCCGAACGGCGCCGGAAAGTCGACCGTTCTCAAGATCATGGCCGGTCTGGAGCAGCCGTCGAACGGCGACGCCTTCCTCAGCCCCGGCTACACCGTCGGCATCCTGCTCCAGGAGCCGCCGCTGAACGAGGAGAAGACCGTCCTGGAGAACGTCCAGGAGGGTGTCGCCGAGGTCAAGGGCAAGCTCGACCGGTTCAACGAGATCGCCGAGCAGATGGCGACCGAGTACACCGACGAGCTGATGGACGAGATGGGCAAGCTGCAGGAGCAGCTCGACCACGCCAACGCCTGGGACCTCGACGCCCAGCTCGAACAGGCCATGGACGCCCTGGGCTGCCCCCCCGGGGACTGGGCGGTGAGCAACCTCTCCGGTGGTGAGAAGCGCCGCATCGCGCTCTGCAAGCTGCTGCTGGAGGCCCCCGACCTGCTGCTCCTCGACGAGCCCACCAACCACCTCGACGCCGAGTCGGTGAACTGGCTGGAGCAGCACCTCGCCAAGTACGAGGGCACCGTCGTGGCCGTCACCCACGACCGGTACTTCCTGGACAACGTCGCCGGCTGGATCTGCGAGGTCGACCGGGGCCGTCTGCACGGCTACGAGGGCAACTACTCCAAGTACCTGGAGACCAAGGCCACCCGCCTCAAGGTCGAGGGCGCCAAGGACGCGAAGCGCCAGAAGCGCCTCAAGGACGAGCTGGAGTGGGTCCGCTCCAACGCCAAGGGCCGCCAGGCCAAGTCCAAGGCGCGGCTGGCCCGCTACGAGGAGATGGCGGCCGAGGCCGACAAGATGCGGAAGCTGGACTTCGAGGAGATCCAGATCCCGCCGGGCCCCCGGCTGGGCAGCATCGTCGTCGAGGTCGACCACCTCAGCAAGGCCTTCGGCGAGAAGGTCCTCATCGACGACCTCTCCTTCACGCTGCCGCGCAACGGCATCGTGGGCGTCATCGGCCCCAACGGCGCGGGCAAGACCACGCTGTTCAAGATGATCCAGGGCTTCGAGCAGCCCGACTCCGGCTCCATCAAGGTCGGCGACACGGTCAAGATCTCCTACGTCGACCAGAGCCGGGAGAACATCGACCCCAAGAAGACGCTGTGGGCCGTCGTCTCCGACGAGCTGGACTACATCAACGTCGGCCAGGTCGAGATGCCCTCGCGGGCCTATGTCTCCGCGTTCGGCTTCAAGGGCCCGGACCAGCAGAAGCCCGCGGGCGTGCTGTCCGGCGGTGAGCGCAACCGCCTCAACCTCGCGCTCACCCTCAAGCAGGGCGGCAACCTGCTGCTCCTCGACGAGCCGACCAACGACCTCGACGTCGAGACCCTCTCCAGCCTGGAGAACGCGCTGCTGGAGTTCCCCGGCTGCGCCGTGGTCGTCTCCCACGACCGGTGGTTCCTGGACCGCGTCGCGACCCACATCCTCGCCTACGAGGGCGACTCCAAGTGGTTCTGGTTCGAGGGCAACTTCGAGTCGTACGAGAAGAACAAGATCGAGCGGCTCGGCCCGGACGCCGCGCGTCCGCACCGCGCCACCTACAAGAAGCTCACCCGGGGCTGATCGGTCTTGCGGCATCTCTACCGCTGCCCGCTGCGCTGGGCGGACATGGACGTGTACGGCCACGTCAACAACGTGGTCTTCCTCCGCTATCTGGAGGAGGCCCGTATCGACTTCCTGTTCCGTCCGGACAAGGAGTTCAAGCAGGGGTCGGTGGTGGCGCGCCACGAGATCGACTACAAGCGGCAGCTGGTGCACCGGCACGCCCCGGTCGACATCGAGCTGTGGGTCACGGAGATCAGGGCCGCCTCCTTCACCCTCACCTACGAGGTGAAGGACGGCGACCTGGTCTACGTCCGCGCCTCCACGGTGATCGTGCCCTTCGACTTCGAGGCACAGCGGCCCCGGCGGCTCACCGAGGAGGAGCGGGAGTTCCTCCGGGAGTACCGGGACGAGCCCGAGGGGCCCGGCCCCGGCCGGGCGAAGGACGAGGAGGAGGCCGTCGCGGCATGACGGTGCTGCACCTCGCCGACGAGGGGGAGGCCGCCGACCTGGCGGCCTTCCTCTCGCGGCTGCTCCACTACGACCGCGCGGCGGCGGTGCGCCTCCAGGCCGCCGGCACGACGCTCGCCGTCTTCGGCCGCCCGCCCTCCTTCGAGGTGCTGGCGATCCGCACGGCACGGCTGTCCAAGCCCTACGAGAAGGGGCTGGAGGCCGCCCTCGACACCACCGTCTCCGCCGGTGAACTGCTGGACTCGGTGGACGACCGGGCCGTCACGGCCGCCGTCCCCGCCCCGGTGACCGGGCCCCCGTGGGCGGGGGTGCTGCCCCCGCGCGGCGGCTGGCGCCCCGTGCCGGGTCTTCCCGCGCCGGAGGCGCTGCGCGCGCTGGTCTCGGCCGCGGTGGCCGAGTTCCGCGCGCGGACCGGGGCGCTGGCGCCGGAGCGGCGGACCCGGGCCGTACTGGACTCCGTGGGGCGGGAGATCTGGTCCCGCACCGTCGCGGAGACCGCGCTGCCGGTGCGCGCGGTGCACGCCGCCCAGTCGCTCGGCTTCCTGCGCCCGTCCGGGGGCCCCTCCGGCGCCGGGGCGCCCGCGCTGGTCGCCGCCGGGTCCTGGCTGCGGCTGCGCACCCCGTTCGGCTCGGTGGCGCTGCGCCGGACCGGGGCGGGCCTCGGTGATCTGGGCGTCAGCGTGCGCTGACCCCCGCGGAGCCGGTGCGTCCGGCGGGCCCGCGCCCGCCGGACGCACCGGCTCCGTACCGCCGTGCTCGTACCGTCGGCCCCGTACGGCCGGGGCCGGGCGGGAGTGCCCGCCGCGCGGACCCGGCGGGTGCGGGGTCAGTCCGGGGCGTTGATCAGGGTGGCCGCCGCGTAGGTCAGGTACTTCCACAGCGTCTGCTCGTGCTCCTCGGAGAGCCCCAGCTCGTCGAGGGCGTCCCGCATGTGCTTCAGCCAGGCGTCGTGCGCCGCGCGGTCGACGGTGTACGGGACGTGCCGCATCCGCAGCCGGGGGTGGCCCCGGGTCTCGTTGTACGTGGACGGGCCGCCCCAGTACTGCATCAGGAACAGGGTGAGGCGGTCCTCCGCCGGGCCGAGGTCCTCCTCCGGGTACATCGGCCGCAGCAGGGGGTCGGTGGCGACCCCCTCGTAGAAGCGGTGCACGAGACGGCGGAAGGTCTCCTCCCCGCCGACCTGCTCGTAGAACGTCTGCTCCTGAAGCGTGCCGCGCCGAATC
This sequence comes from Streptomyces sp. SID8352, assembly GCF_009862265.1. GTDB lineage: Bacteria > Actinomycetota > Actinomycetes > Streptomycetales > Streptomycetaceae > Streptomyces. The sequence continues at coordinate 325,474 of NZ_WWGX01000030.1, forward strand.
TCGGTCACCGTGTGTGCCCCACCAATCTCCTGCCGGTCCGCCCCGGGCGTCGGGCCGGGGCGTCCGGGGTCGCGCCCCCGGAATGCAGTACCCCTCCATCGTCTCAGACCGGGGGAACCAGGACTCGGGACGTAGGCCGTCCCCCCCCGTGACCGCCCCGGCCCCCGGACCGCCCGGCCGGACGGGCGCCGTTCGCCCCGGAGCCCGGTCCGCAGCACAGTGGAGGCATGGGCGGACACGACGACGGCGACGGACGGGACGGCGGGCCCCCCGGCCCCGTTCCCGCGGAGGCCGCCGCGTCCGCGCGGGCGGCGCTGGTGCGCGAGATCGGGCTGAGCGGGGCCTGGGACGCCGACCCGGTGTGGCGGGAGGCGTTCCTCGCCGTCCCCCGCCATCTGTTCGTGCCGTACTACTACGAGGGCGGACAGGAGCGCCTCTGGTGCGAGGACCCCGACCCGGCGGTCCGGGCGCGCTGGCTGAGCGGTGTCTACGCCGACGCCCCGCTGGCCACCCGGCTGCGCGACGGCGAGCTGCTCTCCTCCAGCAGCCAGCCGTCCCTGATGGCCATGATGCTGGTGGCGCTGGAGGTCCGGGACGGCGACCGGGTCCTGGAGATCGGCGCCGGAACCGGCTACAACGCCGCCCTGCTCGCCCACCGGCTGGGCGACGACGATCTGGTCACCACCGTCGACCTGGACCCGGAGATCACCGAGTCGGCCCGACGGCACCTGGCCGCCGCCGGTCACCGCCCGGCCGTCGTCACCGGCGACGGCGCGCTGGGCGTGCCCGGACGCGGCCCCTACGACCGGATCATCGCGACCTGCGCCCTGTCCGGAGTGCCGCCCGCCTGGCTCACCCAGTGCCGGCCGGGCGGTCGCGTCCTCACCCCGTTCGCCACCGGCCTGCTGGCCCTCACCGTCCACGACGCCGGCCGCGCCGAGGGGCGCTTCCTGCCCACCCCGGCGTACTTCGTGCCGCTGCGGGGCGCCGGCGGCACCCCGGCGCCGGAGCCGGTGCCGGGCGGGGTGCCGCGCACGGTCCGGGTGGACGACCGGTTCCGCTTCCTGCTGGCGCTGAGCCGGGGCGGGCTGGAGCCGGGCGAGGCGTACGCGCTGTGGCGGCGTGAGGGGGCCCCGCCGCGCGAGCGCTTCGGCGTCACGGTGGACGACGGCCGCGCCCGCGCCTGGCTGGACGACCCCGGAGGCCCGGACACCTGGCCGCTGCCCTGACGGACGCCCGCCCGCCCGTGCCGGGCCCGCCCGTGCCGGGCCTCGCCCGTGGGGCGCGCGGCCGACGGACCGGAGCCCCGGCGGGGCGCCGGTCTCAGCTCCGGTGGATGGTGATGGTCGTCCAGGCGCCGACGTGCACCCGGTCGCCGTCCTGGAGCGGCACCGGGACGAAGGGCTGGATCGGCTCGTCGGAGCCGTTGACCGTGGTGCCGTTCGTCGAGTTCTGGTCGACGACCGCCCAGCTCCCGTTCGGCTGCTGCACCAGCATCGCGTGCTGGTGCGAGACCCCCGGGTCCTCCGGCGGCACCGAGAGGTCGATGTCCGGGGTGTCACCGGTGGAATGGCGGCGGCGGCCGATGGTGATCTGGTCGCCGGCCAGCGTGCGCTGCTGCTCGGGCGAGTACGCGGGCAGGTTCAGGCCCGCGGCCTCGGGGCCGGAGCGCTGCATCATCGCCATGAAGTACTCGCGGTCCGGGCCGATGGTCGCCGTCCAGGTCACCGGCTGCCGCGGCGCCGGGGGCTCCGGATAGCCGTGACCGCCGTGGCCGGGCGGGGGCGGCGGGGCCTGGGTGGCTCCGGGCTGGGGGTAGCCGTAGCCACCGCCCTGCGGGGGGCCGCCGGGGCCGCCGTGGCCGCCGGGACCGCCGGGACGGCCCTGGCCGCCGGAGGACGGCGGGGAGAGCACCCAGTCGTCGTCCCCGCCGAAACCCGGGCCGCCGGGCTGCGGACGGCCGGTCTCCTGCGGGAAGGCGGGCGGGGCCGGGGGGCCGGCCTGGTACGCGTGCGGGGCGCCGCCGGGACCGCCGGGACCCTGCGGGCCGCCGTGGCCGGACGGGCCGCCGGGGCCGGGCGGCACGGACCGCGACGGGTCGGCGCCGAAGCCGGGCGGGGGCGGCGGGCCGCCCGGACCGCCCGGGCCGAAGGGCCCCGGACCGATCGGCTCGGCGGGCCGGTTCACCTGCGAGGGGCGCGAGCCCTGGTAGTCGTAGCCGTCACCGCCGCCGTACGACGGGCCGCCCGGCGGCTGCGGGAAGCGCGGGGCACCCGGCCCTCCGGGACCCCGCAGGTCGGGCGCCGGGGGGCGCGGTGCCGCCGGGGTGTACGACGTGGCGGTGTTGGTGAGGAAGTTCCACCGGCACTCCTCGCAGAACGGCGCCCCGCCCTCCCGGGGCGTGCGGCACTGCGGACAGAGCTGCGGTCCGGCGCCGGGGTGCCCCCCGGGAGCCCCGTGGCCGCCTCCCGGGGTGCCGTGGCCGCCCCCGGGGCCGCCGGGGACGCCCGGCGGCGGGAAGCCGTAGCCGCCGCCCGGGGGCGGCGGGGGCGGGGGCGGGGGTGGGACGGCACCGGCCATGCGGTGACCGCAGACCTCGCACCAGTCGTCGGAACCCGACTGGTGTCCGTTCGGGCAGGTCGGCATGTCGGAGCTTCCCCCTCTTGCGGGCTAGTCGCTCCTCGCGGAGCTGGTCGCTGTGGTCTTCGCTGTCACTTCTTGACGCGCACGGTCTTGGTGGACCGGGTTTCGAGAGTCATCTCGTCCGCCTCCTCGACCTTCGCTTTCAGTCGCACAGTACCTTCCGCGGCGTCGACCACGTCCACCACCTTCGCAAGCAGTTTCGCGGTGTCCGCGTTCCCCGAGGCTCCGGCGAGCTGGACCGCCCGCCCCAGTTTGGCCGTGGCTCCCTCCATGTCTCCCGCTTTGCGCAGATCCAGCCCCTGCTGGATGACCCGGGCCAGTTCGGCCTGGCCCGTGTAGTGCGCCACCTGCGGGTTGATCGAGGTCGAGGCCGTGGTGTCGGCGGTCCACACGGCCCGTACGAGGCCCTGCGCGCCCGGTTCCCCGGCGGCGCCGCCGGACTCCGGGACGACCAGGGAGATCCGGGCGGCCAGCATCTCCCGGCCCAGGGCGGCGGGCGGCACCTCGACGCAGACGTGGTAGTCGCGGGACTCGTCGCCCCAGGAGCCGGTGGGGTAGTCCCCGGCCCGCGGTCCGGCCTCGGAGCGACGGCCGGTGAGGTCCTCGACGGTGGGCGCGACCTGCTTGACGAACCGCACGGTGGTGCCCTGCGGGGTCCACAGGCGCAGGGCGACGTCCGTGACCTCCTTGCCCATGGCCTTCTCCATCATCCCCGTGAAGTCCTCCGCCAGCCGCGCCGGATCGGCGACGATGTCGGCGGTGCCGAGCAGGGCGGAGGCGATGGCGGTGACCTCCTTCACCTCCCAGTCGGTGCCCACCCCGCGGGCGTCGCAGGTGAGGCGTCCGGCGCAGGCGTCGAGCGCCGCCCGGAGCTCCTCGGGCGACTCGTGCTCGTTGCGGCCGTCGGTGAGCAGGATGCCGTGCCGGATGGTGACGTCGGCCGAGGAGAGCAGCCGGCCGGCCAGCCGCAGCCAGGTGCCGATGGCCGTGCCGCCGCCCGCGCTCAGCCGCCGCAGCGCCTGCTTGGCCCGGTCCCGGGTGGTGGCGTCCGCGACGGCCAGCCGCCCGTCGCCCGGATAGACCTCCCGGGCCGTGTGCGTGCCGCCGACCACCGCGAAGTGCACGCCGTCGCGCAGGGTGTCGACGGCGGCGGCCGTCGCCTCGCGGGCGTTGCGCATCTTGGCGGGCGGGTAGTCCATCGAGCCCGAGCAGTCGACCATGAGCACCACCGCCGCGGACGGCCCCGCGCCCGGCGGGTACCGGTCGGGCGCGGCGACGGCGGTCCCGACAGTGCCGCCGCCGGTCGCCGTCACCGTGACGATGGCGTTGACCTCGTGGCCGCCCTCGGGCAGGAACTCGTTCTGGTAGACGTCCACCGAGAACCGCGGCACGTTCGACTTCGCGAAATTGGCCATGCCGGATCGCTTCCCCCTCTGCGGCCCCACGGTGGTGGGGCACTGGCTGCTGGCGCGGGCCGCCCCCTGCGGCCCGCGAGGCCGCACCGCGCGTCCCTCCACGGCGCGGTCTCAGGCCGATCCTGCCCCCTGCGGCGGGCCCGGGAACGGTACGAGGGCCACTGTTACGTTGTCGTGGCCCCCGCCGTCGAGGGCGTGGCCGACCAGGACCCGGGCGCCGTGCAGCGGGTGCGCGGCGGCGTCGGGCGGGACGGCGGCGGCCATCTCCTCGGCGGATTCGGCGTAGTTCCAGAGGCCGTCGGTGCAGACCACGACCACTCCGGGGCGGTCGGGCTTGAACGAGGCGGTGTGCGGCTCCAGTTCGTAGGCGTCCGCGCCGAGCCAGCCCGTGATGGCGTGGGCCCGCTCGTCGGCGTAGGCCTCGGCCTCGTTCATCAGGCCAGCGGCGACCATCTGCGCGGCCCACGAGTCGTCCTCGGTGAGCCGGGCCGCCGGACCGCTGCGGTCCTCCGGCACCCAGTAGACGCGGCTGTCCCCGACCCAGCCGACGATCAGCAGACCGGCGGTGACCACCGCGCCGACCAGGGTGCAGGCGGGGGCGTTCTGGTGCGGCCCCTGCTCGCGGGCGGTGGCGGGCTCGTCGGCCAGCGCGTTGACGGCGTGCGAGGCGGCGATGATCGCGTCGTGCATGGCCTGCTGCGGGTGGGTGCCCCGGGGCAGGGCCGCGAGCAGCGCGTCCCCGGCGGCCCGGGAGGCGGCGAGGGAGGCGTCGTCGGGGCGGGTCGCGGACGACACCCCGTCGCAGACCACGGCCAGGGTGGCGGGGCTGCCGTCGGGCAGCGCGGTGCGGCCCACGCAGAAGGCGTCCTCGTTGCGGTGGTGGCGCAGGCCCCGGTCGCTGACGGCGGCGGCGGGCCCGCACTCCTGTTCCATGTGGTCGCGTTCGCGGGGCTGGGCGTGCCCGCAGTTCTCGCAGTAGCCGTCGCCGTCCACCCGGCCGGTGCGGCAGGCCACGCAGACGACGGCGCCGGGCGGCGGCGCGGCCGGGGCGGGCGCGGGGACGGCTGCCGGGGCGGGCGGGGCCGCGGGCGGCGGCAGCGGGTCGGCGGGCAGGCGCGGGTCGGGCGCCTGGAGCGGGTACTCGTCGGGCTCCGACGGCCGGTCGAACCGCACCCCGGTCCCCGCGCCCGGAGCCGGGACCGGCGGGGCGGCCGGCGGCGGGGGAGGAGGCGGAGGCGGCACGGCGGGCGCGGCCGGCGCCGCCGGGGGCGGAGGGAGCGGGGGGAGGGGCGGGGACGGGGGCAGCGGGGAGCCGCCCGAGTCCGTGCCCGCCATGTCGGACGGCGAGTGCGCGGGCAGCGGATTGCCGGAGCCGTCCGAGTCCCGGGCCGTCGGCCAGTCCACACCATCGGGGGACGCCGAGACCGGCGCCGGGCCGTCCGGGACGCGGTCCGGGCCGTCCGGGGACCGCGCGGTCACGGCGGACAGCTCGTGTCCGCACGCACCGCAGAAGCGGTCCCCCGGCTCCAGGGGTTCCGCGCAGCTCGGGCACATCGGCACTGCGGCCTGCTGGGGCTTCTGCGACATCAACTACACCCACGTCCGGGGGCGGTAACGGTTGGCACGTTCCACCAGGTCGATCCTTTCCTCGCCGCCCCGCGCCAGCCGGGCCAGCATGCGGTACGAGCGCTCCAGGCCGAAGCGCAGGCCCCGTTCGTCGAGGCCGCTGCCCAGCAGCGTCCGTCCTCCGGCGGCGGGAGGGACGGAACCTCGGCCCCCGGAGAGTACCCAGTCCAGCGCGCAGCCGAGGACCTCGACGGACAACTGCTCGCGGCGCGCCGGGTCCAGACCGTATCCCTCCAGCGCCTCGACCTGCCGCGCGGAGGCGGTCAGATCGTCCAGGAACGCCGTGTCCCCCGGGTCCGCCGCGCGCCGCCGCAGCCGCGCCCGCACGGCCGCCACCCGGGCCGCCGTGCAGTGCACCGAGGACTCCGGCACCGAGTCCAACGTCCGTACGGCGCCGGGCCGGTCGCCGCCGGCCAGCAGCACCCGGGCGAGCCCGAAGGCGGCGCTCACATGGCTCGGGTCGGCCGACCACACCAGGCGGTAGTACTCGGCGGCGTTGTCGAGCTGGCCCAGCACCTCGGCGCACAGGCCGAGCGCCAGCTTCGGCGCGATCTCGCCGGGGAAGGCGTCGTACAGGGCGTCGAAGGCCAGCGCGGCGTCCTCGTGACCACCCGTCACCAGCGCCGCCAGGCCCCGGTACCAGACCACCCGCCAGTCCTCGGGCCGTTCGTCCTCCAGCGCCCCCAGCGTCGCGAGGGCCCCGGGCGTGTCGCCCAGTTCCAGCCGGGCCCGGACCTCCCTCAGCCGGGTCTCGGCCGACGGCGCCGGGGCCGCGGCCAGGGCGGTCAGGAGTTCGCCCGGCGCGGAGGCCGACAGGCCCGCCAGGAAACCGGCGTTGGGGTCGGCCGGGTCGACCCGGGGCACCGGGAGGGCCAGCGCGGCGGCGGGCACGTCGGCGGCCCGCACCAGCGCCCCGCCGGGGGCCGCGGCGCCCGTCGTACCCGCTGTACCCGCCGTGCCGCCGGTGGCGGCGCCCGCGGCGCCGGGCGGCAGGGCGGGCCGGGCCGCGCCCGGGGGGAGCGCGGCGGCGGCGCGCCCCCGGCGCCGGACGGGCCGGGCGCCCAGCACCGACACCTCCCCGTCCAGCAGGGGGAACAGCTCCGTGTCCGTCACCCGGGTCTCCGGGCCGAACAGCGTGGACAGCGCCGGTCTGGCCCGGCCCGTCCGCACCGAGACGATCTCCCGCAGCACCCCCGTCAACTGCTCCGCCATCTCCCGCGCGGAGCCGAACCGGCGCTGCGGATCGGGGTCGGTGGCCCGCGCCAGCAGCCGGTAGAAGGACTCGTGCCGCCGGAAGACCTCCACGCTGTCCGGGTCCGGCAGCGAGTCGGCGTGCACCGTGGTGTAGCCCTGGAAGTCGAAGGTCAGCACGGCCAGTGTGCGCCCCACCGTGTACAGGTCGGACGCCACCGACGGACCGGCCTCCGCGACCTCCGGCGCCTGGTAGCCCACGGTGCCGTAGATCGCCGACTCCTCGTCGTCCGCGCGGCGCACCGCGCCCATGTCGATCAGCTTGAGCTGGTCCTCGGTCTGGATCGCGTTGTCGACCTTGAAGTCGCAGTAGAGCAGGTTGCGGCTGTGCAGATGGCCGAGGGCCTCCAGCGCCTCGATGCCGTACGCGCACGCCTGCTCCACCGGCAGCGGATCGCGGCGGCCGTCCGGGGCGCGCCGCTCGTTGGCGATCTCCTTGAGCGCCTTGCCGCCCACGTACTCCATGACGATGTACCCGTCGAGGGAGCCGGTGCGCTGGTCGAGGTGCTCGACGAAGTTGTAGATCCGCACGATGTTGGCGTGCTCGATCTCCGCGAGGAAGCGCCGCTCGTTGATGGCCGCCGCCATCGCGTCGTGGTCGCCGGTGTCCAGCAGGCCCTTGAGGACCACCCAGCGGTCGGCGACCGGCCGGTCGATGGCGAGGTAGATCCAGCCGAGCCCGCCGTGCGCGAGGCAGCCCACCACCTCGTACTGGCCGTGCACCACGTCCCCGGCGGCGAGCTTCGGCACGAAGGAGTACGGGTGGCCGCACTTGGTGCAGAAGCCCTCCGTGCGCCCCGGCCGCTCGCCCCGCGCCCGCCCCACCGGCGCCCCGCAGTCCGACCGGGAGCAGAACCTCTTGCGCTCGGGCACCTCGGGCCGCTCCAGGACCATGGCGCGCGGGTCGGGCCGGGGGATCGGCGGGACCTCGACCAGCCCGGCGCCGAGCCGGCCGCTGGAGCCCGCGTCGCTCCCGGTGCCGGAACTGCGCACCGAAACCGACCGGTTGGTGGCCCGCCCCGACAGGGACGACGACAGCCGCCCGGAGACCGAGCGGCGGGACCGCGAGGACTGGGAGGAGGAGCGCGCACCGCGCCCGCCCGTGCCGCCGCGCCCGCCCGTGCCGCCGTGCCCGCCCGTGCCGCCGTGTCCCGCGCCGCCGCTCCCCGGGCCGGGGTGGCCGCCGGACGGGGAGCCGCCCGGCCCCCGGCGGGCCGTGACCCCGGTGGGCGCGGCGCCGACCGTGCCGCCGGCCGACACCACGGGCGCCAGCCCGCAGGTGCCGCAGTACAGCTCGCCGCCGCCCATGTCCTCGTACGTGCCGTCGCAGTCGGGACGCTGGCACGCGCTCCGCTCCTGGCTCATGACGCCTCCCCGGTGTCCCCGTAACAGCTCATGCGCCCGGCCCCGTCCGATCGCGGTCGGTGCGGTGCGTGCGGTCCGCCGCGGACCGCTCCCCGGGGACGACGGCCTGGCCGGGCACCCGGGGGTCGGCGGCCGGGCCGGGCACCCGGGGGTCGGCGGCGAGCGACTCGGCCGCCACCCGCTGGTAGCGCAGCACCGCCTGCTCGGCGACGCGCAGGTCGCAGGGCGCGCTCCACAGCATGCGCCGGGCCCGCTCGTAGGTCTCGACCAGCTCCGGGTCCTCGGAGAAGCCGAGCCGGGTCATCTTCGCCCGGTACGCGTCCAGCCGTCCGCGCAGCTCCGCGCGGACCGCCAGCGGCGCGGTGACCGCCGTCAACGACTCGCGGGCGCGGAGCAGTTCGTCCTCCGCCCGGCCCTCCAGGGACTCCAGGAGCGGGGACAGCCGGTGCCACTGGGCGTGTCTGCGGTACTCCGCGGCCGTCGCGACCTGCTCGTGCAGCGCCGTCGGGGGGCCGCTGACCACGGGCACCTCCGTCGCGGCGATCTTCGCCAGCACCTCGCCCCGGGCGGTGCGCGCCTCGGCCAGGGTGCGGTCGGCCCGGGAGAGCACGTCCCGCAGCCGCAGGATGCGCTGCTCGGCGTCCTGGCGGACCGCGAGCACGGCGTCGATCTCCCGGCGCACCTCCTCCAGGGCGCGCGCCTCCCGGTCGTAGACCGTGGTGTCGGGGCGGCCCCCGCCGGGCGCCGAACTCCCCTCTGCGGGAACCCAGTAGGCCAGCGGGTCCGACACCACCCGCTCGCGCAGCCGGGCCAGGGTGCGGGTGATCCGCTCCAGGTCGTCACCGGCCGGGTGCTCGCCCGGGCGCACCCCGACCGAGTGGGCGAGGCCCAGGGTGCGGCGCAGCTCGGCGGCGAGCAGGTCGATCCGGGCGGGCAGCGCCGACCAGACCGCGTCGGCGGCGACCACCAGGTCCAGGGCGGCGGCGTAGAGCCGGTTCATGCGGTCCACCAGCGTCTCCAGCGAGTACCGCTCGCTGAGCCGCCCCCCGCCGCCCTCCGGGGCACCGGCGCCCGCGGCGGCGGTGGCGGCGCCGGGGACCACGACGGCCTCGCCGCGCAGCAGTTCGGTCAGCTCCGCCAGGTCCTCACGGCTGGACCAGCGGCGCCGGGCGCGGATGCCCCGGGCGGTGCGCAGGGCCTGGGTGTACGCGTCGAAGTAGGTCCACAGCAGGGTGATCGACGCCTCGGCGGCGGCCCAGCGCCCGGCGGTGACCCCGGTCAGCTCGGCGCCTTCCAGGAGCCTGCGGCCCGCGTGGTCCTGGAGCGCGAACAGCGAGGTCTCGACCGCCTCGTGCTCCGCGCCGAGCCGCGCCAGCGCACGGTCCACCTCGTCCCGGTCCATCACCGGCCCGGCGGGTCCCGCGTCGCCCATCGATCACCTCTCGCTGCTGCGGATCCGGTCCGCGACGTGTACGGCTGCGTTGGCTGTGTCCGTGTGGGGGTGGTCTGTCCGTGGCGGTCCGTCCGTGAGGTCTCTTCGTGGGGGAGGCCGGGGTGCCGGCCGTGGGGTGGGGGCCTCGGCACGAGGGGGCGCGGGGCGGTGGGCGCCCCCGCGGCCTCCGGGACCGTGCCGTCCGGGGCGGGCCCCGGAGGCGGCCGTCCGTCAGGCCCGGCGCAGATAGCGCGGGCGCGGCGGGGCCGACTTGGCGGAGTCGGCGCCCAGGGTCGCCTTCAGCCAGGTGTCGTAGGAGTGCTGCCAGCCCCGCTCCCGGTCGGCCCGCCACTCCACCAGCACCCGGTTGACCCGGCGCACCAGGTCGTCGGCGTCCTTGCGCATCGCCACGCCGTAGTACTCGGTGGTGAAGGCGTCGCCCTTGAGCTGGACCGTCGGGTCCTGCGCGGCCTGGCTGGCGGCCAGGGCGCCGTCGGTGACCACCGCGTCGACCTCGCCGAGCTGGAGCCGCACCAGGCAGTCGAGCTGGTTGGGCACCGTGGTGCTCAGGTCGGCGGAGCGGACCAGCCGGCCCTCGGCCCGGTCCCGCTCCAGCGTGCTGAAGGCGGTGGAGCCGTCCGCCGAGCAGATCCGCCTGCCCGCGAGGGAGGCGTCGTACCCGGTGATCGGGGAGGACTTGGGCGCGAGGATCTGCTGTCCGGTCCTGAAGTACGGCGCGGAGAAGGCGACGTCGGCCATCCGCTCGCAGTTGATCGTCATGGTGCGGACCACCATGTCGACCCGGCCGTTCTGGATCGCCGGTATGCGCTGGTCGGTGGGGATCGCCTTGAACTGCACGGCGTCGCGGTCCCCGAGGATGTCCTGCGCTATCCGGTGCACCAGATCGATGTCGAAGCCCTCCAGCCGGGCGGCGCCGCCGCTGTTCGGGTCGCGGTAGCCCCACCGGTAGCTGCTCTGGTCGACGCCGACCACGAGCTTGCGCTTCTCGCCCTTGCGGCTCTTGATCGCCTCGATGGTGGGGCCGTCGGCGCCCGAGGGCTCCAGGGTCTGCCGCTCGGGCGCCGTGCAGTCCGGGGCGACCCGGGCCTGGCTGCCGCGGGCGACGCCCTGGACGGCGCCGGTGCCCCTGACCGCCTCCCCGTGCGAGCGGACCAGGGGCAGCAGCAGCGCGAAGACGACCGCGAGGGCGCAGGCGACCGCCATCGCGCCCACTCCGCCCCAGCCCCTCAACCCGGCCCGGAGTCGTCGTGCCCCCATCCTCACGCCCCCTTCCACGGGTTCCCCTTCCCACCGGCCCACGCCGCCATGATGCCGCTCACCGGTACTCCGAGAGGCGCCGGCCGATGCCCAGCACGGCCCCGGCCGCGCCCAGCAGGGCGAGCGCGCCCGCGCCCTCCGGCAGCCCCGTCATCGCGTCCCGTCCGGCTCGCGCGGCCTGCCGGAACTGCCCCTCCTCGTGGGCCAGGGCCTCGGCGAGCGCGCCGTCCACGGCGTCGAAGTACTCGGCGGTGGAGCCCCTGCCGCCGATCACCAGATCGAGTGCCTGCTGGTAGTTGCCGTTCTCGTCCTGCTCACGGGCGGCGATGTGGCGCTCGCGCCACCGCTTCATGTCGGCCTCGGCCGCCGCGACCGGCCGTCCGCCCGCCGTGTCGTCGGCGAGCCGCCGGGCCTCGGCCAGCCCCTTGCCGAGGTCCGTCATGTTCGTCCCGAAGTCGAAGTCGTAGGCGTCGTACGTCTCGCCGTTCACCTTCGTGGTCTCCGCGCCGCGCGCCACCAGGGTGAGGTTCTCGTTGCCCCGGGCCTTGAGCGAGGCGATGCGGGCCTCGTGCAGCGCGTCCAGCGAGCGGACGCCGTGGGCGCGGGAGTCGCTCAGCCGGGTGACGGCGACCGAGTGCCCGACGGCCAGCCAGACCAGGACGGCCGCGGTGGCGGCGCTCGCGGCGACCAGGCCCCGGTTCAGGACCCGGTTGGTGTGCCGGTAGGAGCGGTGCTGCGCCCAGGCCAGCACCGCCAGGGCGAGCACCCCGAGGCCGATGGCCGCCCACGGGTAGGGGCGCGCGTCGGCGTAGTCGTCCCGCAGCCGCTGGTTCTCCGTGTTGTACAGGTCCTCGGCGGCCGGGAGCATCTCCCGCTGCATCTTCTCGTTGGCGTAGCGCAGATAGGCGCCGCCGACCGGGAAGCCCTGCCGGTTGTAGGTGCGGGCCCGCTCGACCAGGCCCTTGTACTCCGGCAGCAGCCGGTTGAGCTTCGCCACCGTCGCCGCCGAGGCCGAGTCGGGGTCGGAGTTGGCGGCGGCCCGCACCAGCTTGGTCGCGGCGGTCCGGATGCCCTTCTCGTAGCGGTCCCTGGACTGCCGGGTCTCCTGACCGCCCGCCAGGAAGCCGCTGGACGCGGCCGTGTTGGCGTCGGCGAGGGAGCGGTATATGTCGGCGGCGTCGGAGGTGAGCGGCTGACTGCGGGTCAGCACGTCGTCGGCGGCAGCGGCCCGGGTGCTCGTCTGCCAGGCCGTCACGGAGCCGAAGGCGACCACCAGGACGGCCAGCAGGGCGCCGATGATGCGCAGTCGGCCGGGCTCGGTGACGGCCGCCGCCCGCAGCCGGTCCAGGCCCTCGGCGAACGCCGTGCGCCGCGGCCGGGGCGGCTGCGGCGCCGGGAGGAGCCCGCCGGGGCGCCGGGCGGGCACCGACTGACGGGGCACGGCGGGCGGACGGGACGGATCCGCGGCGGCCGGTGCCGTCGCCGCGCTGCTCCTCGGCGGTCGATTCACTGCCTGACCTCCCCCGTGGTCGTCCGTCGCCGTACCCGTCGCCGCCCTCGCCGGCCCGCGGACCGGGCCGTGACCCGATCATGGGGCTTACGGGGCGTCACGCACCACCCCTGCCCATGAATACGTGACGGGAACCGGTTCGGTTCCCCGGTTCCCGTCGGGGGCGTGCCCGGAGCGCTTCTCAGGGGCGCGTCAGCCCCCGAAGTGCTCCCGCGCCCGCTCCTGCGCCCCGGCGTCCGCGCCCACCCGGTCGAGTCCCAGCAGCACCGCGCCCAGCACCGGCGGGGAGGTCACCACCCGGGGCACGGCCAGGGGCGCGCGCTCCGCCAGCCGCTCCCGGATCCGGCCGTCCAGCCGGGGGTGCCGGGCGGCCAGGACGCTGCCGCCGAGCAGCACCGGCGTCTCCTCGTCCAGCAGTTCCAGCCGGGTCAGCGCGACCACGGCCATGGCGACCACCTCGTCCGCCTGCCGGTCCACGAGCCCCCCGGCGATCCGGTCGCCGTCCGCCGCCGCGGCGAACAGCACCGGGGCCAGCTCGTGCCGCCGCGCGCCCTCCACCCGGCCCAGGTGCAGCGCCTCGATCAGGGCGTACATGGAGGGCAGCCCGAAGTGGCCGGGCAGGTCGCGGGCCAGGGAGGTGGGCTCCCCGCGGCCGTCCTCGGCGCGCGCGGCGTGGTGCAGCGCGTCCTCGACCAGGCCCCAGCCGCCGCCCCAGTCCCCGGAGATGCGGCCGATGGCCGGGAACCGGGCGGTGCGGCCGTCGGGGCGCATTCCGGCGCAGTTGATGCCCGCCCCGCAGACGACGGCGACGCCGCGCGGTTCGGTCACCCCGGCCCGCAGCACGGCGAAGGTGTCGTTGCGCACGTCCACCGAGTCGCCCCAGCCGCGCGCGTGCAGCGCGGTGGCCAGCCCGGCCTCCTCCACCGGCAGGTCGGCGTTGGCCAGACACGCCGAGACATGGCCGGCCCGGGTGACGCCCGCCGTCGCGAAGGCGCGCTCCACCGCCTCCCCGAGGACGTCCACGGCGGGCCCGACGCCCACGGACGGCGGCTGGAACCCCCCGCCCCGTGCGGTGGCGAGGACGGTGCCGTCGCCCGTCACGACCGCCACGTCGGTCTTGCTGTTGCCCGCGTCGACGGCGAGGACGGTCGCGCTCACGCCCACGGCAGATGCTCCCGGTTGTGCGCGATCAGCTCGTCGGTGAGCCGCTCGGCGTAGGCGTACTGGCCGATCAGCGGGTGGGCGAGGAGGGCCCGGAACACCCGGTCCCGCCCGCCGCGCAGGGCCGCGTCCAGGGCCAGGCCCTCGTAGGCCGTCACGTTCGCCATCAGCCCCGCGTACAGCGGGTCCACGCGCGGTACCGGCAGCGGGGCCGCGCCCTCGGCGCCCACCGCCGCCTGCACCTCGACCACCGCGTCGTCGGGCAGGAAGGGAAGCGTGCCCCGGTTGTACGTGTTCACCACCTGGTACGGCGATCCGCCGCCGCCCAGCAGGGTCGCCGCGAGGTCCACGGCCGCCTCCGAGTAGAAGGCGCCGCCGCGCTTGGCCAGCAGCGCGGGCTTCTCGTCCAGGGCCGGGTCCCCGTACATCTCCAGCAGCTCGCGCTCCATCGCGGCCACCTCGGCGGCACGGGACGGCTTGGTGCGCAGCTCGTCCACGACCTCGTCGTGGGAGTAGTAGTAGCGCAGGTAGTAGGAGGGGACGACGCCGAGGCGCTCCAGCAGCGGACGGGGCAGCCGCAGGTCGTCCGCGACGGCGTCGCCGTGCTCGGCGAGCAGCCGGGGCAGCACGTCCTCGCCGCCGGGGCCGCCGAGGCGGACGGCGGTCTCCCAGGTGAGGTGGTTCAGGCCGACGTGGTCCAGGTGGACCGCCGAGGGCTCGGTGCCGAGCAGGGCGGCGAACTTGCGCTGGAGCCCGATCGCCACGTTGCACAGCCCGACCGCGCGGTGCCCGGCCTCCAGGAGGGCGCGGGTGACGATGCCGACGGGGTTGGTGAAGTCGATGATCCAGGCGTCCGGGTTGGTCCGGCGCACCCGCTCGGCGATGTCCAGCACCACCGGCACCGTGCGCAGCGCCTTGGCCAGGCCGCCCGCGCCGGTGGTCTCCTGGCCGACGCAGCCGCACTCCAGGGGCCAGGTCTCGTCCTGCTGCCTGGCGGCCTGGCCGCCGACGCGCAGTTGCAGCAGGACCGCGTCGGCGCCGTCCACGGCCGCGTCCAGGTCGGAGGTGGTGACGACGCGGCCGGGGTGGCCCTGCTTGGCGAAGATCCGCCGGGCGAGCCCGCCCACCAGCTTCAGCCGGTCGGCGGCCGGGTCGGCCAGCACCAGCTCCTCCACCGGCAGCGTGTCCCGCAGCCGGGCGAAGCCGTCGACGAGTTCGGGGGTGTAGGTCGAACCGCCGCCTACCACGGTGAGTTTCATCCGGTCATCAGCCCTTTGCTCCAGTCGGTGCGGTGCCCGTGCGGGCGGCCTTCGGTGGGTGGGGAGGGTGCGGGGGTCAGCGGGAGGTGTCGAAGACCTCGTCGCGGGTGGCGGCCAGCGCGCTCTCCAGCGCGCCGCGCAGGACGGGGTGCCCGGTGACGGTGGCGACGGCCAGCCGGGGCTGGGCGGCGGCCAGTTCCGCCATCTCGTCCTCGACGAGGGCGCGCAGCGTCTCGCCCCCGGCGGTCAGCACGGTGCCGCTGAGCACCACCAGTTCGGGGTCGAGGACCGAGACGAGCGAGGCCAGACCGGTGGCCAGACGGGTGGCGTAGGCCCGCAGCAGCCGCAGGTGCGGGGCGTCGCCGGTGCGGGCGGCGCGGGCGATCAGCGCGGCGGCCGTATCCGGGTAGGGGCCGTCGGGCACGGGCGGAAGGCCGTACTCGCGGGCCAGGCGCGGGATGACCTGGGCCCCGGCCAGCTCCTGGAAGCCGCCGCTGCCGGTCCGCCCGACGCCGCGCGCCAGCGGGGTGCCCGGCACCGGCAGGAATCCGATCTCCCCGGCGCCGCCGGTCCAGCCGCGGTGCAGCCGCCCGCCGAGCACCAGGGCGGCGCCCAGGCCCTCCTGGTTCCACAGCAGGACGAAGTCGCCGTGGCCGCGGGCGGCGCCGAGCCGCTGCTCGGCCAGGGCGGCGAGGTTCACGTCGTTCTCGTACCCGACCGGCATCGGCAGGGCGGCGGTGAGTTCGCCGAGGAGGGCGGGGGAGTGCCAGCCGGGCAGGTGGTCGGCGTAGCGCAGCCGCCCGGTGTTCGGGTCGAAGGCGCCGGGGGTGGCGATGACCAGGCGGCGCACGGCGTCCGGGGTGATCCCGGCGGCCCCGACGGCGCCGTCGAGCGCCTCGGTGACCCGCCGGACGACGGAGGCGCCCGGCAGGCGGCCGGGGACGGGCAGCTCGTGGTGGCCGACGGTGCGGCCGGTGAGGTCGGCGACGGCGGCGCGGATGCGGCCGGGGGTGACGTCCAGCGCGGCGGCGTGGGCGGCCGCCGGGTTGACCTCGTAGAGCCGGGCGCCGGGGCCGGGGCCGCCCTCGGTGGTGCCCCCGGCGAGCACCAGCCCGGCGGCCTCCAGCCGGGCGAGCAACTGGGAGGCGGTCGGCTTGGACAGCCCGGTGAGCCGGCCGATCCGGGCGCGGGAGAGGGGCCCGTGCTCCAGGAGCAGCTCCAGGGCGGCGCGGTCGTTCATGGCCCGCAGCACGCGTGGGGTGCCGGGCCCCCCGGTGACGGCCGCCATGCGCACCGCCTCCCCTCCGCGCCGGTCGAGCACTGTTAGGAAACTTTCCTGTCTCTCGTCCGGAACGGTAGGGCGGCCCCCGAGGAGCCGTCAAGAGCGGCTGGGGGAGAGGGACGGCGGGGAGCGCGGCCTCGGCGGAGCCCCGCGGGAGGGGCGGGCCCGGCGGGTGGGGGAGCGTGGTGGAGGGGAGCGGAGGCGGGCGTACGCGGGGAGCGCGGTGGGCCGGGGGAGGAGCCCGCCCGGTGCGGGCGGCGGGAGCGGGGAGCCACGGGCCGTGGACGCCGGCGGGCCCGGAGGTCCGTCACCGGTCCGGGACGCCGTGCCGTGCCCCTGCCGAGCGCCCCGCGCCGGGAGCGGACCCCCGCGGGCCCCGGTCGTGGGCCCGGACGGGACGGGGCGTGGGCCCCGGGAGAGCGGCATGCGGGCCGCGCGTCGCCCCCGGCGTGGGCCCGCGGACGGCAGGGGGCCGGGGGAGCGGCGGTCGAGTGGGCCCTGGACGGGCTGACGGACCGCCGGGAGCCGGGCGGGGCGCCGGAGGCCGGGCGGACGCCGGGCGCCGGGCGGACCGGCGGGGCCGGTGGTCAGGCCGAGATGCCGTCGATCCGGGCCAGCGCGTCGTCGGCGCCGTAGGGCTGGAGGTAGGGGAGCCAGCGCGGATCGCGGTGGCCGGTGCCGATGATGCGCCAGGCCAGACCGGTGGGCGGGGCGGGCTGGTGGCGCAGCCGCCAGCCCAGCTCGACCAGGTGCCGGTCGGCCTTGACGTGGTTGCAGCGGCGGCACGACGCCACCACGTTCTCCCAGGCGTGCTGCCCCCCGCGGCTGCGCGGGATCACGTGGTCGACGCTGGTGGCGATGGCGCCGCAGTACATGCAGCGGCCCCCGTCGCGGGCGAACAGCGCCCGCCGGGTGAGCGGGACGGGCCCCCGGTAGGGCACCCGCACGAAACGCTTGAGCCGGACCACGCTGGGGGCGGGCACGGTGAGGGTCGCGCTGTGCAGATGGGCGCCGGACTCCTCCAGGCACACGGCCTTGTTCTCCAGGACGAGGACGAGCGCGCGGCGCAGCGGTACGACGCCGAGTGGCTCGTACGACGCGTTGAGCACCAGGACATGCGGCACGGAGGCCTCCTTGTACGCCGGCGGCGCGTGGCTCGCGCCGGGACGATCCGTAGTCAGTCTCCCCTCATGCCTGGCAGGAGCGCCACCATGTGCCGGTAACGGGCCGGAAGTGTTCTCGGCCACACGGCGGGCGCCCCGGGGGCCCCGGCCCGTCCCGGCGCCGGGCGGCGGGGCCCTTCGGCCGGGCGGCGGGCCGGGGCGGGAACCGTGCCCCGTTAGTGTGGTGGGGCCGCCCTTTCGACGACTCCCACCCGACGCCGGACCGCCCGCGCACGAGGGGACGGCCGCCGTACTGGAGGTATCCGCCGTGTCCCTGTCCGCCGCTCCGACGGCCACCGGCCCGTCGCCGTCACCGGCCCCGACGGCCCCGGTGGTGCCCACGCTCCAGGACGCCCAGGAGCACGCCACCAACGCCGCGAGCTGGGTCGAGGAGAACTGGTCGACCTGGCTCGCGATCGGACTGCGGGTCACCCTCATCGTGGTGATCGCGGCCGTGCTGCGGGCGGTGGTGCGGCGTGCGATCACCAAGCTGATAGACCGGATGAACCGCACCGTCCAGGCGGTGGACGGCACCGCCCTGGGCGGGCTGCTGGTCAACGCCGAGCGGCGGCGCCAGCGCTCCCAGGCGATCGGATCGGTGCTGCGCTCGGTGGCCAGCTTCCTGATCCTGGGCACGGGCGCCCTGATGGTCCTCGGCACCTTCGAGATCAATCTCGCCCCGCTGCTGGCGTCCGCCGGTGTCGCGGGCGTCGCGATCGGCTTCGGCGCCCGCAATCTGGTGACGGACTTCCTCTCCGGCGTCTTCATGATCCTGGAGGACCAGTACGGCGTCGGCGACACCGTCGACGCGGGCGTCGCCTCCGGTGAGGTCGTCGAGGTAGGGCTGCGGGTCACCAAGCTGCGCGGCGACAACGGCGAGATCTGGTACGTCCGCAACGGCGAGGTCAAGCGGATCGGCAACCTCTCCCAGGGTTGGTCCACGGCCGGGGTGGACGTGACCGTGCGCGCGGACGAGGACCTGGACCGGGTCAAGGAGGTGCTGGACGGGGTCGCCGCGCGGATGGCCAAGGAGGAGCCCTGGAACGAGATGCTCTGGAGCCCCGTCGAGGTGCTCGGTCTGGACTCGGTGCTGCTGGACTCCATGGTGGTCCGGGTCTCCGCCAGGACCATGCCCGGCAAGGCCGTCACCGTCGAGCGCGAGCTGCGCTGGCGGATCAAGCGGGCCTTCGACGCGGCCGGCATCGCGATCGTCGGCGGCGCCGTCCCGGTGGAGGACCTGCCCGCCTCCGACCCGGCGGCGGGCGTCGCGGCCCCGTCGGCATACGCGAGCGCGGTGTCGCCGCAGTCGATGGCGGCGGCGCCGATCCCGCCGCCCAACATCGCCAAGTAGGCCGCCGGGCCGGGCCGCCGGCCCCGGCCCCGTCCGCCCGACGGGCCGGGGCCGGGCGGCGGCCACGGCGGTCGCTACGCGTACCGCAGCTCCCCCGGCCGCACCGCCCGTCCCAGCAGGGGCAGGGCCGTCGCCGAGGCCAGCAGGCAGGTCCCGTAGAGGGCGGGGGCGACCAGCAGGGCGCTCCACGGCAGCCCGGGGCTGTCCGTGATGCGGCCGTACACGAGACCGGCGGTCAGTCCGCCGCCCCAGGCCAGCAGGACGGCCGGGGCCAGCGGCAGCGCCGTCTCCAGGAGCAGGGCGCGGTTCAGGACGCCGCGCGGCACCCCGGAGGCGACCTGCGCGGCCAGGGCGCGGCGGCGGCCGGTGAGCGACTCCGCGGTGCCCACGGCGAGGCCGGACAGGGCGACGGCGAACGCGACCAGGAGCGCGGCCCCGGTCAGGTTCAGGCCGGTGGTGTAGAAGGCCGGGGGCGCGGCGGACACCTCGCCCCGGTCCAGCCAGCCGAGCATGGAGTGCCGCACGCACAGGAACATCGTCGAGGAGGCCGTCACCAGGAACACGGCCGCCTGGGCGCGGGCCGCGGCCCACGGGTCGTCGCGCAGCCGCTCCGCCGCGAGCAGGACCGCCGCCGACCGGGCCCGCCCGGCGGCCAGCCGGCCGAGGAGCCGGGACGCGGCCCCGGACAGCCACACGGCCCCCGCGCCGAGTGCGACGACCGCCAGAAGGGCCGTCAGCGCCGGCAGCCAGGTGAGCCGGCCCGGGGCGCCCCGGCCGGAACCCGTGCCCCACGCCGCCGCCGCGGTCAGCAGGACCAGCGTGCCCAGGACCGCCCACCCCGGCCGGCGCCCCTCCTCCGGACGCGTCCGGCGCACCCGGCCCAGTGGGGAGGCCACCACCCGGCGCAGCGCCAGCGCCGCCGCCGCGGCGCCCAGCAGCGGCACGGCGGCGGCGACCAGGGCCATGCCCGCCCACACCCGGACGGGCGGGGCGGGCCACGACCGCGCCACCAGCAGGGCGGCGAAGACGGTGGCGACCGCCGATCCCGCGAGGCACGCCGGAGCGGTCTCCAGGGCCGCGATCCGCCGCACCTGCCAGGGCGTCGCCCCGGCCAGCCGCAGCGTGGCCAGCCGCCGGTCGCGGTGCGCGGCGCCGATCCGCGCGCACTGCCCGAGGAAGGCCAGCACCGGCACCAGCGACAGCAGCAGCCCGGTGATCACCCCGTACCGGGTGCCGGACTCGCTCACCAGCCCGTGGAAGTGGGAGACGGAACGGCCGTCGGGCACCGCCGCCAGCACGACGGCGGCCAGTGCGAAGCCCGTCGCGGCCGCCGTGCCGACCGAGGTGAGCAGGAGGCGCGTCCACTCCCGGCGGTCCGATCCGCGCAGCAGGTGCCGGGCCAGCCGGGCGTCCGACAGCGGCGTGGGGCGGCGCGCGCTCACGCGGTCACCTCCTGCGGGGTCACCGCTCCGTCCCGCAGCCGGATCTCGCGGTCCGCGTACGCGGCCACCTGGGCGTCGTGGGTGACCAGCAGCACCGCGGTGCCCGACTCGCGGGCGGTGCGCGCCAGCGCCGTCATCACCTGTTCGCCCGCCAGGGAGTCCAGCGCCCCGGTCGGCTCGTCCGCGAACACCACCCGGGGCCCGGTGACCAGGGCGCGGGCCAGTGCCGCCCGCTGGGCCTGGCCGCCGCTCAGCTCGCCCGGCCGCAACTCCTCCTGCCCGCGCACCCCGAACCGCTCCAGCCATTCGGCCGCCCGCTCCAGCGCGCCGGCCCGCCGGGCGCCCGCCAGCATCAGCGGCAGCGCCACGTTGTCCCGGACCGTCAGCTCCGGGATGAGCTGCCCGAACTGGAAGACCACCCCGAACTCGGTGCGCCGCAGTTCGCTCAGCCGCTTCTCGGGCAGCAGATCCAGCCGCTGCGACCGCCCGGGTCCCGGGGCGTAGGCCACCGTGCCCGCGTCCGGCCGGACGATGCCGGCCAGGCAGTGCAGCAGCGTCGACTTCCCGCTGCCGCTGGGGCCGGTGAGGGCGAGGATCTCGCCCGCGCGCAGTTCCATCGAGGCGCCGCGCAGCGCCCGCGCCGTGCCGTGCGCCTTGCGCAGGCCGTCGGCGGCGAGCAGCGGCAGTGCCGTGTCCCCGTTCGTCATCGGGAGCGGACCTCCGTGGTCAGAGTGGTGAGCCGGGCCGCCGTGGTGGTCATCCAGCGGAGGTCGGCGTCCAGGTGGTTGAGTGCGTAGTCGGCCGAGAGCACGGTGGTCAGATCCGCGTCCGGGGCCGTCTTGAGCGCCGTGAGTTCCCGCATGCGGGCCATGTGGGCGGCGCGCTGGGCCCGCAGATGGGCGTCCGCGTCGCCGCCGGTGAGGATCAGGACGACGAGCCGGGTGAAGATCTCGTTCGTCACATGGGGGGCCGGCGGTGCGATCTCCCCCGTCCAGCGGGCCAGTTCGCGCGTCCCCGTCTCCGTCGTCCGGTAGGCCGTGCGCTCCGGGCCGCCGTCCGAGGCGGTGCCGTCGACCTCCGCGAAGCCGTCCCGGACCAGCCGCTGCAGGGTCGTGTAGACCTGCCCGTAGGCCAGGGGGCGGGCCTGGGGGAAGCGCTCGTCGTGGCGGCGCTTCAGGTCGTAGCCGTGGCTCGGCCCCCGGGCGAGCAGCCCCAGCAGGATGTGACGGGTACTCATGGCGATCAGTATTCACCACGTACATGTACTGAGTGAATAGATGGGCCGGGGGTGGGGCCGCCGGTTCCGGAAGGAGTGATTCCGACGGAACCCGGCGGCGCTCCCGGGGCCCTCCGGCGGTGCCCGCGGGACTCCGCGAGCGGAGAGTGTGACCGATTTGTGTGATCCTGGGTGGGTCGGTGACCGGCGCGACCGCGCGCGGGGCAGTGATCGCAGGGCCCGGACGTGACCAAGGTCACCTTGCCCGCCCCTGGGGGCCTGTCCTCGCGCCGACTGGGTAGGCGCGGCCGTGACCCGACCCCCGATCGCGTGCTCCCGCACCGAAACACGAGGAGGCCCCCGTGGCTGCGTTGGTACCCCTCCTGCTCCCGGCCCCGTCCAAACCCGTGGCGGAGGACACCGGGACCGGCGGACGCCCCGGACCGGCCGGGCCCGTGAGCGAACCCTCCGCCGCCCTCGACAGAGCCTTCGACACGGCCTTCGACACGGCCTTCGACACGGCCTTCGACACCCCGCACTACCGCGTCTTCGGCACCACCGGCTCCGGCGTCGGCGCCCCGCTCACCAGCGAACCGCCGCTGCCCGAGGCCGAGCCCCTCACCAGCGAGTCCCCCTTCGCCGACGCCGTGCCGCTGACCAGCGAGTCCTCGCCCGAGCTCACCGCCGACGTCCCGGAGCAGGGCGGCCCCTCCTTCGCCGTGCCGGAACCCACCGGAACCTAGGGGCCACCGGATGACCGCCGCGCGGCCGGCCGGACCCGCCCTCCGGGAACTCCCCGGTGACCTGACCCGGCTCGCTGCCCTGCACGGCGTCGCCACCTCCCACCGCGCCTCCCCGGACCGCACGGTCACGGCCCCGGCCGCCGCCGTCACCCGCGCGCTGGCCGCCCTCGGCGTCGACGCCGGGACCCCCGGTGCGGTGCGCGCCTCCCTGGCCGCCGCCCGCGCCGAACGGGCCGCCCGCCTGCTGCCGCCCACCGTGGTCGCCCGCGCCGGCCAAGGCACCGCCGCGGCTCTCACCGGGCTGCCCGGGGGCACCCGGCTGCGCGTCGACACCGAGGACGGCGGCACCCTCGACGGCACCGCGGAGCTGCCGCCGGGCGTGCACCGGCTCACCGCCACCGCGCCCGGCGGACACCGCGCCGAGGCCCATCTGATCGTCGCCCCCGACCGGCTTCCCGCCCCCGCCGGGCGGTCCTACGGGCTCCTCGTCCAGCTCTACTCGCTGCTCTCCCGGCGCTCCTGGGGCATGGGCGACCTCGGCGACCTCGGAGAACTCGCCGCCTGGGCCGGGCGCTCCCTCGGTGCGGGATTCGTCCAGGTCAACCCCCTGCACGCGGCCGTGCCCGGTCCCCCCGTCGACCCCTCCCCCTACCGGCCCTCCTCCCGGCGCTTCCCCGACCCCGTGCACCTGCGCGTCGAGGACGTGCCCGAGTACGCCTACGCCGACGACCCCCGGCTGCGCGCCCTCGGGGAACGGGCCCGTTCGCTGCGCGAGGCGGTGCTCTCGGGCGGCGCTCTCATCGACCGGGACGCCGTCGGCCGGCTCAAGCGCGAGGCCCTGGAACTGCTGGCCCGGGTCCCCCTCGGCCCCGGCCGCCGCGCGGCCCTCGCGGACTACCGGGCCGAGGGCGGCGGCGCCCTGGAGGACCATGCCACCTGGTGCGCCCTGGCCGAGGTCCACGGCCCCGACTGGCACCGGTGGCCCGAGCCGCTGCGTGACGCCCGCTCGGCGGCGACCGCGCGGGCCCGCGCCGGCCTGCGCGCCCGGGTCGACCTCCACGCCCGCCTCGCCTGGCTCACCGACGAGCAGCTCACCGCCGCCCAGCGGACCGCCCGCGAGGCGGGGATGCCGGTGGGGATCGTGCACGACCTCGCCGTCGGTGTGCACCCCGGCGGTGCCGACGCCTGGGCCCAGCGGGAGTTCTTCGCCGCCGGCATGTCCGTCGGCGCCCCGCCGGACGCCTTCAACGCCCGGGGCCAGGACTGGGGGCTGCCGCCCTGGCGCCCCGACCGGCTCGCCGCCGCGGGCTACGCGCCCTACCGGGAGTTGCTGCGGGGCCTCTTCCGGTACGCGGGGGCGCTGCGGATCGACCACGTCATGGGCCTGTTCCGGCTCTGGTGGGTCCCCGAGGGGCATCCGCCCACCGAGGGCGCCTACGTCCGCTACGACGCCGAGGCGATGCTCGCCGTGCTGGTGCTGGAGGCGGCCCGGGCCGGTGCCGTCGTCATCGGCGAGGACCTCGGCACCGTCGAGCCCGGGGTGCGCGAGGCGCTGCGCGAGCGCGGGGTGCTGGGCACCTCGGTGCTGTGGTTCGAGCGGGACTGGGCGGGCGACGGGCGGCCGCTGCCGCCCGAGCGGTGGCGCGCCGACTGCCTGGCCACCGCCACCACCCACGATCTGCCGCCCACCGCCGCCCGGCTCGGCGGCGAGCACGTCGCGCTCCGCGACCGCCTGGGCCTGCTCACCCGCCCGGCGGCCGTCGAGCGGGCGGAGGCGGAGGCGGACACGGCGGAGTGGCGGGACGCGCTCACCCGCCTGGGCCTGCTGCGGCCCCCTCCCGGGCGGGACGGCGCCACCCCCGCCGCGCCTCGGGAGCAGGCGCGCCCGGACGGGGCCGGGCACTCCCACGGTTCGGCCGGCCCGGGCGGCCCCGAGGCCCCTTACGGGTCCGGCGGTACCGGGCACCCTCACGGACCCGGGACCCCTCGCGTACCCCGGCACCCTCACGGGCCGCGCGGGCCCGAGGTCTCCTGTGCGCCCCGGTACCCCCATGTGCCGGGCGGGCCGGGCGGGCCGGACGTGCCGGACGTGCCGGGCGTGCCGGGCGGGTCCGAGGCACCCCGCCGGTCCGAGGACTCCCGCGCCCCCGGGAACACCGGCGTCCCCCAGGCCCCGCACACCCCCAGCACCGTCCCTGCCCACGCTCCCCGCGCTCCCCGTGCTCCCCGTGCTCCCCGCGCTCTCCACGCCCCCGTCACCCTCGCCGCCCCGCCGCCGGAGGCCCGCGCCCCCGGCCCCGATCCCGCCGTCTCCTCGGAGGAGGCCGAGATCCGGGCCGTCCACCGGTTCCTGCTCCGCACCCCCGCCCGCATGGTCGGCCTCTGGCTGCCCGACGCCGTCGGGGACCGGCGCCCGCAGAACCTCCCCGGCACCCGGGACCAGTACCCCAACTGGCGCCTGCCCGTCGCGGACGCCCGGGGACGCCCCGTGACCCTGGAGGACCTGGCCGGCTCACCCCGGCTGCGGGCCCTGATCGACGCGATGCGGAGCCCGTCCGGCGACTGAGCGGCGCCCCGGGGGAGCCCCGTACGGCACCCCGGGCGCGCGCCCCGTTCGGCCGTTCGCTAACTTGGGCTCCGTGGACAAGAAGAACGCCCTGCGCGCCGGCGCCCTGGCAGCCGGTACGACGCTGATGATGCTGCTCATGACGTCCCCCGCGCTCGCGCTGACGCGCGACGACGGCGACGACCCCGGCCAGGGTCTGAGCGTCGTCGAGACGCTGGGCCTCTACGTGCTGGCCCCGGTCGGCCTGTTCGTGGTCATCACCGCCCTGGTGATGGTCCTGGACCGGTCCAAGGCGGAGCACCGGGTGATCGCCCCCGGCAAGGCGAAGGCCAAGGCGGGCGCGGGAGCCTGACGGCCGCCCGGCCCGCGTGAACGGCGCCGCACCCGGCTCTCCCCCCACGGGAAGCGGAGCGGCGCCTTCGCCATGCCCGCCTGGCCGCCCCTTCCGGCCCCGGCCCACCGCCGCCCCACCCCGACACGCGCCTCAGGAGCGCCCGGCACCGTACCGGGCGCCCCTGAGGCATGTGTCGTCGGGGGATCAGGGGCGGAGCGGGCGGGAGCGCCGCGAGGGGCCGCCCGAGCACGCCGCGAGCACGGTACGGGAGCGCCGGTGAGCCGCTCGGGAAGGCCGCGAGGGCCGGGCGGGAACGCCGCGGGGGCCGCCCGGCGCACCGCCGGACGGCCCCCGCGGACCCCGCGCGACGGGGTCAGGCCGCCGCGGCGGCCGTGTCGGCCGCCTGGGCCCTCAGCGCGCGGTCGACGCCCGACCTGGCCTCGGAGACCAGGCGGCCCAGCGCCGCGTTGGGCCCGGCGGAGGCCAGCCAGGCGTCCGTGCGCTCCAGGGTCTCCCGGGAGACCTGCTCCGACGGGTAGAGGCCCACGGCGATCTGCTGGGCGATCTCGTGCGAACGGGCGTCCCAGACCTCCTTGAGCGCCTCGAAGTACCGCTCCGCGTAGGGCGCCAGCAGCTCGCGCTGATCGCTCTGCATGAAGCCGTCGATCACCGCCTCCTGCACGGCGTTCGGCAGCTTGTCGGACTCCACGACCGAGGCCCACGCCTCCGCCTTGGCCTCCTCGGACGGGCGGGCCGCCCGCGCGTGGGCGGCGTGCCGCTCACCCGCGGCCGTCCGGTCCCGCTCGTACTCGGCGGCGATCTCCGCCTCGTCGAAGCGGCCCACCGCCGCGAGCCGCTGCACGAACGTCCAGCGCAGCTCGGTGTCGACGGCCAGGCCCTCGATGCTCTCGCCGCCGACCAGCAGGGCCTCCAGCAGGTCGAGCTGCTCCGGGGTCCTGGCCGTCGCCGCGAAGGCGCGCGCCCAGGCGAGCTGGTGGTCGCCGCCCGGCTCGGCGGTCCGCAGGTGGGCCAGGGTGGCCTCCGTCCAGCGGGTCAGCAGCGCCTCCCGCCCGGCGGGGTCGGTGTAGTGGTCGACGGCCAGCTTCACCTGGCGGTGGAGCGACTGGACGACGCCGATGTCGGACTCCTTGCCGATGCCGGACAGCACCAGCGACAGGTAGTCGCGGGCCGCCAGCTCCCCGTCCCGGGTCATGTCCCAGGCGGAGGCCCAGCACAGGGCGCGCGGCAGCGACTCGGTGAAGTCCCCGAGGTGCTCGGTGACCACCGCGAGCGACCGCTCGTCCAGGCGGACCTTGGCGTACGACAGGTCGTCGTCGTTGAGCAGCAGCACCGCCGGGCGGGCCCGGCCCACCAGCTCCGGCACGGCCGTCAGCTCGCCGTCGACGTCCAGCTCGATCCGGTCGCCGCGCACCAGGCGCCCCTCGGTGTCGAGGTCGTAGGCACCGATGGCGATGCGGTGCGGGCGCAGCGTCGGCTCGCCCTTGGCCCCGGCGGGCAGCGCGGGCGCCTCCTGGCGGACGGCGAAGGAGGTGATGACCCCGGCGGCGTCCGTCTCGATCTCCGGGCGCAGGACGTTGATGCCGGCCGTCTCCAGCCACGCCTTCGACCAGGTCCGCAGGTCCCGGCCGGAGGTCTCCTCCAGCGCGCCCAGCAGGTCGGACAGGCGGGTGTTGCCGAACGCGTGCCGCTTGAAGTACGCCCGCACGCCCCGGAAGAACGCGTCCTCGCCGACGTGGGCGACGAGCTGCTTGAGAACGGAGGCGCCCTTGGCGTAGGTGATGCCGTCGAAGTTGACGAGCACGTCGTCCAGGTCGCGGATGTCCGCCATGATAGGGTGCGTGGACGGCAGTTGGTCCTGCCGGTACGCCCAGGTCTTCATGGAGTTGGCGAACGTCGTCCACGAGTGCGGCCACTTGGAGCCGGGCGCCTCGGCCTGGCAGGCGGCCTCGGCGTAGGTGGCGAACGACTCGTTCAGCCACAGGTCGTTCCACCACTCCATGGTGACCAGGTCGCCGAACCACATGTGGGCCAGCTCGTGCAGGATCGTCGCGGCCCGGCCCTCGTACGCCGAGTCCGTCACCTTCGAACGGAACACGTACTGGTCGCGGATGGTGACCGCGCCCGCGTTCTCCATCGCGCCCGCGTTGAACTCGGGGACGAAGAGCTGGTCGTACTTCCTGAAGGGGTACGGGTAGTCGAACTTCTCCTGGAACCAGTCGAAGCCCTGCCGGGTCACGTCGAAGATCGCGTCGGCGTCGAGGTGCTCGGCGAGCGAGGGGCGGCAGTAGATGCCGAGCGGCACCGACTGGCCGTCCCGCTCGTACACCCCGTGCACGGCGTGGTACGGGCCGACGATCAGGGCCGTGACGTACGACGAGATGCGCGGCGTCGGCTCGAACGCCCAGACGTTGTCCCGGGGCTCGGGGGTGGGCGAGTTGGAGATGACCGTCCAGCCCTCCGGCGCCGTCACGGTGAACCGGAAGGTCGCCTTGAGGTCGGGCTGCTCGAAGCTGGCGAAGACCCGCCGGGCGTCCGGCACCTCGAACTGGGTGTACAGATACGCCTGGTCGTCGACCGGGTCGACGAACCGGTGCAGGCCCTCGCCGGTGTTGGTGTACGCGCAGTCCGCGACGACCCGGAGCACGTTGCGGCCCGCCAGCAGGCCCGGAAGGGCGATGCGGGAGTCCCGGAACACCGTGCCCGCGTCCAGCGCGCCGCCGTTCAGGGTCACCTCGTGGACCGTGGGCGCGACCAGATCGATGAAGGACTCGGCCCCGTCCTCCGCGACGTCGAAGCGCACCGTGGTCACGGACCGGTAGGTGCCGCCCTCCTGCGCGCCGGTGAGATCCAGGTCGATCTCGTACGAGTCGACGGTCAGCAGGGTCGCCCGCCGCCGTGCTTCTTCGCGAGTCAGGTTTGTGCCAGGCACGCGGTCATCTCCTCGATATGGGTGGTCGCGCCATCCTTCCACGGGAGCTGTCCGGAACGCGATCTCCAAAAGGCCGGACGGGCCGGGGCGGCCCCGGGGGCCGGGCCGGGCACCCGGCGCCCCCCCCGGGAACGCCGACGGCCCGGGGAACGCCCGCGGCCCGGAGGCGGCGCGGGCGCCTCCGGGCCGCGGGGTCACGGCCGGCCCCGGCACGGCGGGGGCAGCGGGTGCTCAGCCCTTGAGCTCGGCCGCCACCAGCTCCGCGATCTGGACCGTGTTCAGGGCCGCGCCCTTGCGCAGGTTGTCGTTGGAGACGAACAGGGCGAGGCCGTTGTCGACCGTCTCGTCGCGGCGGATGCGGCCGACGAAGGACGGGTCCTGGCCGGCCGCCCCGAGCGGGGTCGGGACCTCGGTGAGCGCCACGCCGGGCGCGCCCGCCAGCAGCTCCCGGGCGCGCTCCACGTCGAGCGGACGGGCGAAGCGGGCGTTGATCTGGAGCGAGTGGCCGGTGAAGACGGGCACGCGCACACAGGTGCCGGAGACCTTCAGCTCCGGGATGCCCAGGATCTTGCGGGACTCGTGGCGGAGCTTCTGCTCCTCGTCCGTCTCGTGCAGCCCGTCGTCGACGATGGAGCCGGCCATCGGGAGCACGTTGTACGCGATCGGCGCCACGTACGTCCCGGGCTCCGGGAACTCGGCCGCCGAGCCGTCGTGGGTCAGCTTCGGCGCGTCCTCGCCGACCTTGCGCACCTGCTCGAACAGCTCGTTCACACCCGCGAGGCCGGAGCCGGACACGGCCTGGTAGGTGGAGACGACCAGGGCCTCCAGGCCCGCCTCGGCGTGCAGCGGACGCAGCACCGGCATCGCGGCCATCGTGGTGCAGTTCGGGTTGGCGATGATGCCCTTGGGGCGGTCCGCGACGGCGTGCGGGTTCACCTCGGCCACCACCAGGGGCACCTCGGGGTCGCGGCGCCAGGCCGAGGAGTTGTCGATCACCACGGGCCCCTGGGCGGCGACCTTCTCGGCCAGGGCCCGGGAGGTGGCGCCGCCCGCCGAGAACAGCACGATGTCCAGGCCGGAGTAGTCGGCGGTGGCCGCGTCCTCCACCGTGACGCCGTCCAGCTCCTTGCCGGCGGACCGGGCCGAGGCGAACAGGCGCAGCTCGGTGACCGGGAACTCCCGCTCGGTGAGGATGCTGCGCATGACCGTGCCGACCTGACCGGTGGCTCCGACGATTCCGACCCTCACAGCGACTCCTTATGACGACGTGCCTGTACCCGGCCGGGGGGCGGGGCGGTTCCATCATGCGCGGCATCCCGGTCGGTGTGTCCAATCGATTGCCCGGGTAATGGACGGGTATGCCCCCGGAGGGGCGGCTCAGTCGTGCCGTTCGACGGACCGGTCGCCCAGCGCCGGACGTGGTAAATCCCTTCCGGCAGGCGGTAGGGGCCGGAAGTTGCGGTCAGCTTGTACCGGGGGAACAGATTTTCGTCGAGCCGGAAGGGGCGCTGGACGCCCCCGGTGGCGACGAAGGGCACCTCCGCGTCCGGCCCGGTGTGACGTACGACTCCATGGGCCGTGCCCCGGGTCCGCCGCCCCAGCGGGACCGCCCCGGTGAAGGGTGCCGACTCCGGCCGCCACCACCCGCGCGTACAGCCCGGGGACCTGCCCGGACACCCCGTGCTCGCAGGACCCGGTGACCAGCACCCGCTGGACGGCGGGCTCCGTCCCCGGCAGGTCCGGCTCCAGTCACTCGGCGCGCTGCCCGCCGCCCCCGTCCGCCCGGAGGGCGGGCCCGGCGGCACCCGGGCGTGCGGGGTGCCGTCGGGCGGACGGGGGCGACGGGTACGACGCGGGTACTACCGGGGCACGACGCTGCCGATCCGGACGCTGCCCGTCCCGGCGACGGTGCCCCGCGCGTTGACGAGCTGGACCCGGCCGAAGAACTCGCGGCCCTCCGGCGCGGCGGCCAGCGCCGTCACCCCGCCCGTGAACGTGGCGGAGGCGCCCGTGGCGAGCCGCACCGGCGCCGCGTCGCCCACGGTGACCGAGCCGAGGGCGGGCGAGAAGTACACGTCGCGGTAGTCGTACTCGGTGGTGCCCGACGGCACCGAGTAGGCGTCGACCTCGATGGTGTAGGTGCCCGGGGCGGGGTCGGGCAGGGTCACCGCCTCCTCCGAGTCGCCGTCCGCGGACTGGGCGACCGCCCGGCCGTCGCGGTAGACCGTGAGGTCCAGGTCGGCGGCGGCGTCGGAGACGCCCCCGACGGAGACCGACAGCGAGGTGGCGCCCGCGGGCACCTCGACGGTGGAGACCGCCGTCGAGCCCTGCGCGATGCGGGGCCGGGAGGACACGGAGGAGCCGAGCGGGCCGCCGACGAGCCTGCCCTCCAGGGCCGCGTTCCGGTTGGTCACGGTCCAGGAGGCCGTGGCCGGGACGCCCACCCGGGCCTCGGGGACGGTCACCACCTCCGGGGCGAAGTCGGCGCCGAACACCCCGACGTCCAGCGTGTAGGGGTTGTCCAGCAGCGGCGAGGTGCGCCGCGACTCGACCTCGATCTCCCAGACGCCGGGCTGCGGATCGGCGTAGGAGCGCACGTCGGGACGGCAGCCGTTGCCGTCCAGGTGGTTGTTGTAGCAGTACGGCGTGGAGGTCCGGTCGACCGGGAGGCCGTGCGGGTGGACGGCGATGAAGCGGGTCTGGCTCCCGGCGTCCAGTCCGCCGATGGCCACCTCCAGCGTCCGCGCGCCCTCGGGGACCGTCACGAAGTACGAGCGGGTGCCGTTGCGCTGCACCGAGCCCTCCGCGGTGAAGGAGTGCCGCAGCGGCGCGGAGACCACGACCGTGGTGAGGATCTGGCGGTCGACGCCCTCGGTGCGCGGGTCGTCCAGCTCCAGCACCGCGCTCCTCACGCCCGCCGTGCCGGGCCGGGCCTCGACCCGGACGGTGACCGGCCGGTTCAGCGGCAGCGACACCACGTCCGGGCCGACGACGCGGAAGGTGCCGCCGGGGTCGTTCTCGAAGTGCAGCTCGTGCCGGACCGGGCGGTCGGCGCCGGAGGTGCGGGTCAGCGTGATCTCGTACGTCCTCCGCTGCCCGGCCCGCAGGCCGCCCTCGCGGTCGTAGAGGCCGGTGCCGCGGCCCGGGACCTCCAGGAATCGGTCGAGGGCGGTGTCGACCGGCGCCTCGACCCGGTACGTGTGGGCGGTGGCGCCGCGCCGGACCGACCGCCAGGCGTCGACCACGTTGATCAGGCCCGCGCCCTGCTCGTGCGCCTGGACGCCCCTGACCCGGTCGGCGGTGGAGGTCAGGGCGGTGCGCAGACCGGCCGGGGTCAGCGCGATCCCGGCGCGCCGCGCGGCGGACAGCAGCAGCGCCGAGGCACCGGTGGCCTGCGGGGCGGCCATGGAGGTGCCCTGGAGCATGGCGTATCCGGCGGGCAGGGCGTAGCCGGCCTCCGGGACCGGGCCGCCCGCCATCCAGGTCTGGATGGTGTTGACCGCCGCGCCGGGAGCGGTGAGCGTCGGCGTGAACCCGCCGTCCTCGCGCGGGCCCCGGGAGGAGAACGGCATCATCGCGTAGGCGGTGCGCACCACGGAGCCGTAGTTGGCGGCCCAGGTCTCGCGGGAGGCGGCGGCGCCCACCGAGACGACCTTGTCGGCCAGCCCCGGGTCGCCGATGGTGTTGGTGCCGGGGCCGGAGTTGCCCGCGGAGACGACGAGCTGGACGCCGTAGGTGTCGATCAGACGGGTGTAGAGCCTGGCCCGCGCGTTGTTGCCGTCGTTGAGGGCCGGGAGGCCGCCGATCGACATGTTGACGATGTCGACGCCGCGGTGGGCGACGAGGTCGATCATGCCCTCGGTGAGCGCGATGGTGGTGCAGCTCCCGGTCCAGGTGCAGGCGCGCGAGGAGACCAGCTTCGCGCCCGGGGCCGCGCCGTTCATCCGCCCGCCGAACAGCCCGTTGGCGGCGGTGATGCCGGCCACATGGGTGCCGTGCTCGGACTCGATGAGGCCGATGTTGACGAAGTCGGCCCGGGTGCCCGCCGTGTCGACGACGACGTCCTCGCGGATCTCCACCACGAACGGCTGGCGCTCGGCGACGTCGGTGGCCGGGTCGTCGGTGCCGAAGTACCCCGTTTGGAAGCCGTCCTTGTAGGGCTTCATCGGGACGTCGTCGGTGAAGTCGTGGTCGTTGTCGAGGTCGACGCGGACGGTGCCCGACAGCGGGTCGTAGAGCACGCCCCAGACGTCGGTGGTGTCGCCGTCCCGGTTGACGTCGCCCGCCGCGTCGCCGCCGAGGGTGGCCGACTCGCGGAAGACGTTCATCCGGTAGGACCCGGCGGGCGCGGTCCAGGTCCGTCCGCCGTAGGTGAACACCGGGCCGGAGACCCGGGTGGTCATCGGGCGCCAGGTCTCGTCGCCGTCGGCAACCGGGTCGGTCGCGGTCACCCAGTCGACGATCTTGCGCTCGCCGGTGGTGGTGCGCTGGAGCGCCGGGTGGGCCAGGTCCACGCCCGAGTCGAGGATGCCGATGGTGATCCCCCGGCCGTCCGCCTTCGGGTTCTCGCGGACGAAGTCCACGGCGCCCGTCTCGAAGGACGGGTTGTACGGGTTCTCGGCGGGGGTGCCGCGGCCGGGCGCGGGATACGCGCCCCGCGCGGCGACGGCGGCGCCCGTTCCGCCGCCCCGGGCGGCGCCGTCCGGGCGGCCGTCCTCCAGCGGGATCTCGTCGCGCAGGTCGATCCCCTGCACGGAGGAGAGCTTCGCGGCGGCGGCGATCACCGCGTCCGCCCGGCCGGTGGGCACGGTGGCGCGCACATAGCCGAGCCGGTCCTCGGTGCGGCCCACGGTGGCGCCCCGGACCGCGTCGAGCTGCGCGGTGACCTGGCCGGTGCGGCCGGGCTCGGTGGCGATCATCATCGTCACCGTCCGCGCGCCCTCGGCGCGCGCCTCGGCGAGCAGGTCCGCGTCGTCGGCGCCGAGCTTGTCGGGGGCGGGCTTGACGGCGGCTCCGGCGGGCGGGGGCGCCGGTGGCGCCGCCGGTCCGTCGGCGGCCAGGGCCGCGGGTATCGGTCCGGCCGCACAGAGCGCGGCGGCGATCCCCGCGGCCAGGACGGCCCGGGCGGCGCGCCCGGTGCCGGGCACCGGTCCGCGCTGGGGGGTGTGGGTCATCGGCATCCCTTGTCGAGGAGGGAACGGGAAGGGGCGGGAACGGGTGGAACGGGGGACCGGGCGGGACGGCGCACCCGGACCGGCCGGTCCCCGCACGCCCGGAAGATGTTCCGGGCGATCGTCAGCCTTACCCAACGGTTCACCGGTTGGGGGGAGTTGTCCTGGACCGGATGGACCATGGCGCACTTCCGCCATACCCCAACGGGGACACAGGGGGCGGGCCGCGACATTCCGCCGGCCTCTGCCCGTCCGGCCGCGCGCCGGGTTACCTTCCCCGGGTGCGCCGGAGACCCAGGGTGGCGGCCTACGCCGTGTGCGTCCGTGACGGCCGGGTGCTGCTCGCCCGCTCCCCGGTACCGGACGGGGAGCCCGAACGGGTGCTGCCGGGCGGCGGCGCCGACCACGGCGAGGACCCCCTGGACACCGTCGTGGGCGAGGTCGCCGAGGAGACCGGCTACCGGGCCGAGCCCACCGCCCTGCTCTGGGTCGACTCGCTGCGGCTCACCGGGCCCGCCCGCTTCCGGCCGGCCCCTTCGGGCTGCGGGGCCGCCGCCGGGTGGACCACCACGGCGTGCGGACCGTCTACGAGGCGAGGATCACCGGCGGCGCGCTCCGGCCCGAGACCGCCGGTTCCACCGATCTGGCCGCCTGGCACGACCCAGGGCCTCTCGTTTGGATCATGCCGGGCTCGCGGGGTCCGGCCCGATCCAACCGAAAGACCCTGGCCGCCGTCCCCGCGCCGACCCGCGTCCCGCTGGTCGACACCGGGCTGCGGCTCCGGCGCGAGCGCCCCGCCGCGGGCCGGGTCGCACGCCCCGGGGCGCACGACGACCGGAACACGCCCAACCACCCCGAAGGGTGACAACCTTCCCCGCGGTGGCGGGGTCCCTCCTCCCGACCGCACTCCACCACGCACAGCTTGGGGGAAGAGATGACAGCACGCGCCCGCGCCCTCCTGGTGACGGCCACAGTCGTGGCCCTGTCCGCCGGAGCGGCCCTGCCCGCGTCGGCCGCGCCCGTGACCGGCGCGCCCGCCGCCGGTCACGGCACGGCCCGCGGCGGCCACGACGCCACCCGCGCCGCCCTGCGGGCCGCCGTCGCCGACGGCGTCCCCGGTGTCACCGCGACCGCCCGCGACGCCCGCGGCACCTGGAGCGGCACCGCCGGGGTGGGCGACCTCCGCACCGGCGCGCCGCGCTCGGCGGACGACCGCTACCGGGTCGGCAGCATCACCAAGACCTTCGTCGCCACCGTCCTGCTCCAACTGGAGGCCGAGGGCCGCCTCTCCCTCGACGACACCGTCGACTCCTGGCTGCCCGGCCTGGTCCGGGGCAACGGCCACGACGGCCGCCGGATCACCCTGCGCCGGCTCCTCAACCACACCAGCGGCGTCTACAACTACACCTCCGACGAGGGCTTCGTCCGCGACTACTTCCTGGCCGAGGGCTTCCTCGCGCACCGCTTCGACCCGGTGGCGCCCCGGGACCTCGTCCGCATCGCCATGGCCCACCGGCCGGACTTCGCGCCCGGCGCCGGCTGGAACTACTCCAACACCAACTACGTCCTGGCCGGCCTGGTCGTGGAGAAGGCCACCGGCCGCCCCTACGGCGAGGAGGTGCGGCGCAGGATCATCGCGCCGCTCGGGCTCCGCGCCACCTCCGTCCCCGGCGACCGGACCGGTGTGCCCGCGCCCAGCGGCCGGGCCTACTCCCGGTTCGACGAGCCGCTGACCGGACCGACCCACGACGTCACCCGGCTCAACCCGGCGATCGCCTTCTCCGCCGGGGAGATGATCTCCGACTCCGCCGACCTCGGCCGCTTCTACAGCGCCCTGCTGCGCGGCCGGCTGCTGCCCCGCGAGCAGCTGTCCGAGATGACCACGACGGTGCCGGTCGCCCCGGGCGCCGGCTACGGGCTGGGGCTGATGCGGCGCGACCTCGGCTGCGGGGTCGCCGTCTGGGGTCACGGCGGCGGCATCCACGGCTCCGCCTCGGAGGCGGTCGCCACCCGGGACGGGCGCCACACGCTGGCCTTCAACTTCAACGGCGACTGGGCGGGCGACGGAGGCGCCGTGATCAAGGCGGAGTTCTGCGACAAGTAGCCACCGGGGAGGGACCGCCGGGGCGGGGCGGCCCGGCGCCGCCCCGCCCCGGCGGCCCGGCTCGGCTCCGGTGGCCTGGCCCGGTCCCTGTGGTCCGGCGCTGCCCAGGCGGTCCGGCTCGGTCTCGGCGGCCTGGCTCGGCTCCAGCGGTCCGGCGCACCTTGGCGGTCCGGCCCGGTGTCGGTGGCCCGGCTCGGCTCCGGTGGCCCGGCCCGGTTCCGGCGGTCCGGCGCTGCCCCGGTGGTCCGGCTCGGCTTCAGTGGTCCGGCCCGCCCCGGTGGTCCGGCTCGGCTCCGGTGGTCCTCCCGCCGTGCCTCCCGCGCCCCGGGGCGCTGCCCCGCGCTACCGGGGCAGCACCACGAGGTGCTCGGCCGGTTCCCGGTCGTTCGCCGCCATCAGCGCCGTGCGGACCACCGCCGCCTGGTCCTCCGGGTGGTCCCGCAGCCCGCGCGGGGAGATCCGCACCACGATGACGCCCAGCCCCTCCAGCCGCTCCCGTTCACGGGCCCGCTCCCCGCCCGGCGTGCCGTCACCGCCGCGGGCGCCGCCGGGGTCCAGGACCACCGCCACCCCCTGCTCGGGCCAGAAGGCGTCCGCGCCGCCGACCAGGGGGCCGCCCGGCAGCCGCAGGACGACGTCCCACACCGGGTCCGGGAGCCGGTGCTCGCGCACCGTCCGGTACAGCCGGTCCTCCGCCGTCGCCCGTCCCTCGGCCACCAGCGACTCCACCGCGTCCACCACGTGCGGCCGGTCCAGCAGCCGTGCCCGGCTCAACTCCCGCACCACCGCCGCCGCCTCGCAGTGCCCGTCGCGCACCGCCTCGGTCAGCAGCCCGCGCACCGTGCCCGCGTCGGAGGGGCCCGCCACCGCGTCGGCCAGGGCCCGCGCCACCGGTGCCACCGGCAGCCCGTCGATCCGCTCGGCGGTCGGCAGCGCCGCCGTGCGCACGACCCGCGCCCACCCCGCCGACCGCAGCCGCCGCAGCAGCGGGACCAGGACGTCGACGCGCTCCAGCGCCGCCGCCGGGGGAGTGCCCGCGAAGCCGTGCAGCGTCAGCGCCGCCGCCCCGGTGATGACCGCCTCCGTGTAGACGGGCGCCGCCCCCGCGCCGGGGGGCTGCGCGGGGACCCCCGGGCTGCCGTCCGGCGTCCGCTCACGCGCCGCGTACAGCAGGACCGCGCGCAGCCGCTCCTCGGCGGTCGGTGGTCCCGGGTGGAGCAGCACCACGCCGGGCAGGAGCCATGACCAGGGGCCGCCGGGGCGGCACCGCTCGGCGGTCTCGGTGGCCGGGACGCCGTGCGCCCGCAACTGGGCGGCCGTCAGCAGCCGCCGCCCGTCGGCGAGGTGGTGGAGGGGGCGGGGGGAGAGGGGGGTGTCGTACGTCATGACCCGGAATCTCCCGCACTCCGCCCGCCACCGAACCGCTGTTACACAAGTGGCACCGAACCAGGACGGAACGCCCCTCGGGGACGGGTGTTCGGTTGCCCGTCGCCCCTGTTCCGGGCGGGTGCGGACGGGAGGTTACGGCCTCGGCCGCGCCGGTCCTGTCACAACCCGTGAACCCGCCCCTGGGCCGGGCGCAACGTTCCTGCCGTGAGCCGTGAGCCGTGAGCCGTGAGCGGCCGGCGGCGGGGCGTGAGCGGCGCCGGCGCGGTGCCGGGCGCGGCGGGCGCGGTCACCCGGCGGCCGGGCGGCGCCCCGCGCGGACGGCGCCCGGCGGCGGGGGCACCGCCCGTGCGGGCCCCCGTCCGCCGGTCCGCCGTTCAGCCCCCGGTGACCGCCGCGTCGCACGCCTGCCCGCGCAGCGCGCGCGCCAGGTCGTCCCGCGCCTCCAGCACCAGCCGCCGCAGCGCCGGGGCCGCGTCCTCGTGCGCCGCCAGCCACGCGTCGGTCGCGGCGAGGGTCTCCGGCGAGTCCCGCAGCGCCGGGAAGAGGCCGCGCACCACGTCCATGCCGATCTGGATGGACCGCTCCTCCCAGACCCGCTCGACGGCCGCGAAGTACTTCTCCGCGTACGGCGCGAGCAGCTCCCGCTGCGAGGGCTGCGCGAAGCCGTCGATGGTGGCCTCCACCAGGGCGTTGGACAGCTCGTCGGACTCCACCACGGCCTCCCACGCCCGCGCCTTGACCTCCGCCGAGGGGCGGGCGGCCAGGCAGCGCACCTGATGGCGCCTGCCGGACGCGGTGTCGTCGCGGGCCAGCTCGGCGGTGAGCGCCTCCTCGTCCGCCTCGCCGTGTGCCGCCAACGGTGTCAGGAACGCCCAGCGCACCTCCTGGTCCACCTCCAGGCCGTCGATCTTCTCGGTGCCGTCCAGCAGCTCGCGCAGCAGCCGCAGCGCGTCGCCGCCGGAGGCCGTCGCCGCGAAGAAGCGCGCCCAGGCGAGCTGGTGCTCGCTGCCCGGCTCCGCGCTCCGCAGCTCCCGCAGCGCGCCCTCGGACAGCAGCCGGCCGCACTCCTCGCGCCGCTCCGGCGCCGTGTACTGCACCAGCGCCGAGTCCGCCCAGGAGTGCAGCATCTGGAGCACCCCGATGTCGGTCTCCCGGCCCGCGAACCGCAGCACCAGGGCCACGAACTCCCGGGCCGGCAGCAGCGCGTCCCGGGTCAGGTTCCAGAGGGCCGACCAGCACAGGGCGCGGGCCAGCGGGTCGGTCAGGGAGCCCAGGTGCTCGCGCAGGGTGGCCAGCGAGGTGGCGTCGAAGCGGATCTTGCAGTACGTCAGGTCGTCGTCGTTGACCAGCACCAGCTCCGGCGCCTCGGCACCGGCCAGCGCGGACACCACGGTGCGCGGCCCGTCGACGTCCGCCTCGGCGCGGGCGTACCGCTCGAGCGTGCCCCGCGGGGTGCGCCGGTACAGGCCCACCGCCACCCGGTGCGGGCGCAGTTCGGGGTGCGACTCGGCGGCCTCCTGCACCACGGCCAGCTCGTCGACGGTGCCCTCGGCGGTCAGCAGCACCTGCGGCGTCAACGAGTCGACCCCGGCCGTCTGGAGCCAGGAGCGCGACCAGGCGGCCATGTCCCGCCCGCTGGTCTCCTCCAGGACCGACAGCAGGTCGCCCAGGCGGGTGTTGCCGTAGGCGTGCCGCTTGAAGTAGCGCCGGGCCCCCTCCAGGAACGCGTCCTGGCCGACGTAGGCCACCAGCTGCTTGAGCACGGAGGCGCCCTTGGCGTAGGTGATGCCGTCGAAGTTGAGCTTGGCGTCCTGGAGGTCGCGGATGTCGGCGGTGACCGGGTGCGTGGAGGGGAGCTGGTCCGCCCGGTAGGCCCACGCCTTGCGGCGGTTGGCGAAGGTGATCCAGCCGTCGGTGAAGCGGGTCGCGCCGACCAGCGAGAAGGTGCCCATGAAGTCCGCGAAGGACTCCTTGAGCCAGAGGTCGTCCCACCACTCCATGGTGACCAGGTCGCCGAACCACATGTGCGCCATCTCGTGCAGGATCGTGGTGGCGCGCGCCTCGTAGGACGCCCGGGTCACCTTGCCGCGGAAGATGTACTCCTCGCGGAAGGTCACCATCCCCGGGTTCTCCATCGCCCCGAGGTTGTACTCGGGCACGAAGGCCTGGTCGTACTTCCCGAAGGGGTACGGGTAGTCGAAGTGGTCGTGGAAGAAGTCCAGCCCCTGCTTGGTGACGAGGAAGACGTCGTCGGCGTCGAAGTGCGGCGCGAGCCCCTTGCGGCACATGGCGCCCAGCGGGATCTCCAGACGGGTGCCGTCGGGCAGGGTCCGCTCGTAGGAGTCGGTCACGTAGTGGTACGGCCCGGCCACCACGCAGGTGATGTACGTGGAGATCGGCTCGGTCTCGGCGAACCGCCAGACGCCGTCGGCGCGTTCGCCCGCGCCGTTGCTCCACACCGTCCACTCCTCGGGCGCCCGCACCTCGAAGCGGTGGGGGGCCTTGAGGTCCGGCTGCTCGAAGTTGGCGTACACCCGCCGCGCGTCGGCCGGCTCGTACTGGGTGTACAGGTACACCTCGCCATCCTCCGGGTCCACGAACCGGTGCAGGCCCTCGCCGGTGCGGGAGTAGGCGCACCGGGCGTCGACCACCAGTTCGTTGTCGGCGGCCAGGTCCTCCAGGAGGACGCGGGTGCCGTCGAAGACCTCGCCCGGGTCGAGGTCGCGGCCGTTGAGCGAGACGGCGGTGACGGACGGGGCGATCAGGTCGGCGAAGCTGCTCGCCCCGGGCTCGGCGCAGCTGAAGCGCACCGTGGTGACGGACCGGAAGGTGCGCGGGCCGTCCCCCTCCGGGTCTCCGAGGGCCGACCGCACATCGAGGGACACCTCGTACCCGTCGACGGACAGCAGTGCGGCCCGCTCGCGGGCCTCGTCGCGGGACAGATTCTCACCGGGCACGGGCGGCACTCCCTCGTGTCGTTTCACTCTTCGGGCCGGTCGGGTTCGACCGCGGGGCGGATCGGCGGGCGGAGCGGTGGGGCGTGGCCGGTCCGGTGGTGCGGGGACCGC
This sequence comes from Streptomyces sp. SID8352, assembly GCF_009862265.1. GTDB lineage: Bacteria > Actinomycetota > Actinomycetes > Streptomycetales > Streptomycetaceae > Streptomyces. The sequence goes on from NZ_WWGX01000030.1 coordinate 365,193, forward strand.
TCCGCGTGTCCGCCGGTGTTCAGTATGCGGACAGCCGAGTCCGATCCTGCCATGTCCCCCCGCGTCCCGGCAGACCGGGAATGCCCCGGCGGACGGTCGCGTTGCGGCGAGGGAACGCTCGCCCGCGCATCCCGAGGAGAGACATGCCGGCCAAGACCCCCGTCGACTTCTGGTTCGATCCGCTGTGCCCCTGGGCCTGGATGACCTCGCGCTGGGTGCTGGAGGTGGAGAAGGTGCGCGACATCCAGGTCCGCTGGCACCTGATGAGCCTGGCCGTGCTCAACGAGGACAAGCTCGACGACCTGCCGGAGGAGTACCGCGAGCTCCTGGAGACCAAGGCGTGGGGCCCGGTCCGCGTCGTCATCGCCGCCCAGGAGGAGCACGGCGCCGAGGTGCTCGGGGACCTCTACACCGCGCTCGGCACCCGCATCCACAACCAGGAGGCCGGGCCGGAGCGGGAGGCGGTGGCCGCGGCCCTTCAGGACGTCGGTCTGCCCGGGTCCCTGATGGAGCACTGGGACGGCACCCCGTACGAGCCGCAGCTGCGCGCCTCCCACCAGGAGGGCATCGACAAGGTGGGCCAGGAGGTGGGCACCCCGGTGATCGCCGTGCCCGGCGCCGACGGCGACCAGATCGCCTTCTTCGGCCCGGTCGTCACCCCCGCGCCGAAGGGCGAGGACGCGGCCCGCCTGTGGGACGGCACCCTGGCGGTCGCCTCCGTCCCCGGCTTCTACGAGATCAAGCGGACCCGCACCAAGGGTCCGGACTTCAGCAACCTGTAGCCGGGCCCGGATCGGTGTCCGGACCCGGCTCGGCCGGTGTCCGGACCCGCATCCGTTCCGGGCGCGGGTCCGCGCCGCGCACGGGGAAGCCCCCGCGAGTCACGTCCTCGCGGGGGCTTCTGTTTTCCTCCGCCCGCCGCCGTGAAGGGTGAGAAGACGATCACGAGGCGGGACGACCGGGGCCGGCGTCAGGGCGCCAGCAGCAGCACATCGGTCCGGGACTTCGCCGCCGCGTAACGGCGGGCCACGTCCTGCCAGTTCACGACCTGCCACATGGCCTCGATGAAGTCCACCTTCTGGTTGCGGTACTGGAGGTAGAAGGCGTGCTCCCAGGCGTCGAAGACCAGGATCGGGACCGCGCCCTGGCCGACGTTGCCCTGGTGGTCGTAGACCTGCTCGACGATCAGCCGGCCGCTCAGCGGCTCGTACGCCAGCACGCCCCAGCCGGAGCCCTGCGTGGTGGCGGCGGCCTTGGAGAGCTGGGCCTTGAATCCCGCGAAGGAGCCGAAGTACTCGGTGATCGCGTCGGCCAGCTCGCCCACGCCGTCCTTCGCCAGCGGCTCGCCGCCGCCTTCCCCTGTCATGTTCTGCCAGTAGACGGAGTGCAGGATGTGGCCGGACAGATGGAAGGCCAGGCTCTTCTCCAGGCCGTTGATCGACCCCCAGGACTCCTTGTCCCGCGCCTCCGCGAGCTGCTCCAGCGTGTCGTTGGCGCCCTTCACATAGGCCGCGTGGTGCTTGTCGTGGTGCAGCTCGATGATCTCGGGGCTGATCACGGGAGCCAGCGCGGAGTAGTCGTACGGCAGTTCGGGAAGCGTGTAGACGGGCATGGCGGAATCCTCCGGACCCTCTTATTGCAACAGACTTGCAAGTGCACGCTAGCAGCAATACGGCGGAGGGGAGCGGGAGGCCGCGCGGGCGGTCCGCGCCGCGCCGGGGTGTCAGGCGCGGGTCAGGCGGCGGTCTTTGGTGACTTCCCACAAGTCGACGCGCTCCCTCCGTCCCGCTTTCGCCGTGGCGCACACCTCCTCACCTCAGTGACCGGCGTCACGCCCGGGGAGGTGTGGAGCGCGGCCTTTGTCGGGAACCCACCAACGGTTCGATCACGCCTTTGTCGAACGCTGCTCCTGTCCGGCCCCGGCGGGCTGGGATAGCGTCGCCGTGTCCCGACATGTCCCCGGTTTCCAGCGGAGTTCCCATGAGCAGCGCAGTCGTCCCCGTCCGTTCCGGGCAGGTCCTCGCCGACCTCATCCCCTCCTCCCGAGTGAGGGACGCCGCGCTCGTCGCGGGCGGCGCGGCGCTCGTCGGCGTCGCGGCCCAGATCGCGGTGCCCGTGCCCGGCTCGCCCGTGCCGGTGACCGGCCAGACCTTCGCCGCCCTGCTCGTCGGCACGGCCCTCGGCGCCGGCCGCGGCCTGCTCGCCCTCGTCGTCTACGCGCTCGCCGGCCTCGCCGGGACCCCGTGGTTCGCCAACGGCTCCTCCGGCCTCACCGTCTCCTTCGGCTACGTCCTCGGCATGCTCCTCGCCGCCACCGTCGTCGGCGCCCTGGCCCGCCGCGGCGCCGACCGCTCGGTGTGGCGCGTGGCCGGCACGATGCTGCTGGGCGAGGCGGTCATCTACGCCATCGGCGTCCCGTACCTGGCGGCCTCCGCCGGGATGTCCCTCACCGCCGCCGTCGCGGCCGGGCTCACCCCCTTCCTGATCGGCGACGCGGTCAAGGCCGCCCTGGCGATGGGCCTGCTGCCGAGCGCCTGGAAGCTCGTCGGCAGGCGCTGACCGCCCGCCGTCCGCACCGGCCCGGCCACCGCGCCGGACGACGCCCCCGGGGTCCCTCCCCGGGGGCGTCTCCCGTGCTCCCGGGCGGCCGGTCGAGGGTCACCCGGCCGCACCCGGCCGGGCACATGTCACACTCGACGCATGCGCGTGTATCTCGGCTCCGACCATGCGGGCTTCGAACTCAAGAACCACCTCGTCGAGTGGCTGAAGGAGGCGGGCCACGAGCCCGTCGACTGCGGCCCGCACATCTACGACGCCCAGGACGACTACCCCCCCTTCTGCCTCCGTGCCGCCGAGCGGACGGCCGCGGACCCCGACGCCCTCGGCATCGTGATCGGCGGCTCCGGCAACGGCGAGCAGATCGCGGCGAACAAGGTGAAGGGCGTCCGGGCGGCCCTCGCCTGGAGCGAGGAGACCGCCGCCCTCGGCCGCCAGCACAACAACGCCAACGTCGTCGCCGTCGGCGCCCGCATGCACACCGAGGAGGAGGCCACGGCGTTCGTCGGGGCCTTCCTCGCCACCCCGTTCTCGGGCGACGAGCGCCACATCCGGCGCATCGACATGCTCTCCGAGTACGAGACGTCCGGCACGCTCCCGGCCATCCCCCCGCACCACCCCAACGCCTGACCCGACCGCTCCCGGCCCGGGGCTCCCGCCCCGGGCCGCCGGCGCCCAGGGCGGGAGGCGGGAGGAAGACGGCCCGCCCCGGACGGCAGGGCGGGCCGAGGAAAGGAAGAGAGCGACCGTGCCAGAAGGGCATACGATCCACCGCCTGGCCCAGGACTACGCCGAGGCGTTCGCCGGCACGGAGGTCCGGGTCACCAGCCCCCAGGGCAAGTTCAGCGACGCCGCGGACCTCCTCACCGGCGGCCGGCTCACCCGCACCGACGCCCACGGCAAGCACCTCTTCCTCGGCTTCGGCCCGGCGGGCCACCCGACCCCGGCCGAGTCCATACCGGCGCGCCCCGCCGCCCCCGGCCGTGCCGCCCCCGGTCCCGCGACGGCCCCGGCGCCCGCCGCCCAGGACCACGACGACCCGGACCACGACGACACCGCCCCCTCGGGCTGGGTCCACATCCACCTCGGCCTCTTCGGCAAGGTCGCCTTCGGCCCGGTCCCCGCGCCGCCGCCCGCCGACACCGTCCGCCTCCGCCTCGTGAACGACACCGCCCACGTCGACCTCCGGGGCCCCACCACCTGCGCCCTGATAACCGCCCCCGAGAAGCGCGCGGTCCACGACCGCCTCGGCCCCGACCCGCTGCGCGAGGACGCCGACCCGGGCGCCGCCCACCGCCGGATCTCCCGCAGCCGCACCACCGTCGCCGCCCTCCTCATGGACCAGAAGGTCATCGCGGGCGTCGGCAACGTCTACCGCGCCGAGGTCCTCTTCCGGCACGGCATCGACCCGTACCGCCCCGGCCGGGACATCACCCCCGCCGAGTGGGACGCCCTCTGGAGCGACCTCGTGGACCTCATGCGCGAGGGCGTCCGCGCCAACCGCATCGACACCGTCCGCCCCGAGCACACCCCCGAGGCCATGGGCCGCCCGCCCCGCGTCGACGACCACGGCGGCGAGGTCTACGTCTACCGCCGGGCCCATCTCCCCTGCCTGCTCTGCGGGACCCCCGTCCGCACCGCCGGCCTCGCCGCCCGCAACCTCTTCTGGTGTCCCACCTGCCAGCAGAGGTGAACCACCGCGAACACGGCACGACGGCCGAACGTGAAGTTGACCGTGCAGTCCGGCCCCGGACGGGGGACAAGTGACACCTCCCGTACCGTGCGGCCGGTCCGATGGATAGGGTCCCCAACTGATGGCAGCAGGACGAGAACGGCGCGCGGCGGCCGACACGTTCCCGGCCCGGTGGAAGAAGCAGTGGCACCGGGCCCGCGTCGGCGTGCGCCGGGCCGCCGTGGACTACTTCCGCGGCAACGGCTCCGACTGGGTCGCGTTGACCGGTCTGCTGCTGATGATCCCCGTGATCGCGGTCAGCACCATGGCCAACCCCGTCTGGTGCTCGCCCAGTGCCCTGGTGCTGCCCATCGTCGCCGGGGGACTGCTGCTGCGCCCCGCGAGCCTGCTCGGCCTGTACGCGGCGGCGGCCACCGCGCTCATCGTCGAGTCGGTCCGCCTCGGCCCCTACACCGAGGGCCCCGCCCGGGTCACCCCGGGCGTCGTGCTGGTCGTCGCCGCCTGCGGCTTCTTCGGGCTGCTGGTCGCCCAGTTCCGCAGCCGGGTCGGCGTGCCCTGGCGGCGGGGCGGCACCATGCTCTTCGACCTGCGCGAACGCATCCGCGTCCAGAGCGAGTTGCCGCCGCTGCCGACCGGCTGGCACCGGGAGATGGCCCTGCGTCCGGCCGGCGGCCAGTCCTTCTCCGGTGACTTCGTGGTCGCGGCGCGCACCAACGGGGGCCGCACCCTGGAGGTCGTCCTCACCGATGTGTCCGGCAAGGGCATGGACGCGGGCTCCCGCGCCCTGCTGCTCTCCGGAGCCTTCGGCGGACTGCTCGGCAGCCTGCCCCCGCACGCCTTCCTGCCCGCCGCCAACGGCTATCTGCTCCGCCAGGACTGGGACGAGGGCTTCGCCACCTCCATCCACCTCGTCCTCGATCTCGACTCCGGCGACTACGAGTTGTTCTCCGCGGGCCATCCACCGGGCCTCCAGCTCAGCGCCGGCACCGGCCGCTGGGAGGAGAAGGCCGCGGAGGGCCCGCTGCTCGGGGTGTACGACGGCGCCCAGTTCGACCCGGTGAAGGGCTCGCTGCGCCCCGGCGACGTCCTGATGCTGTTCACCGACGGCCTGGTGGAGACCTCCGAGCGGGACATCGCCGAGGGCATCGACCGGCTCACCGGCGAGGCCGACCGCTATGTCGCCGGCGGCTTCCACGGCGCCGCCTGGCACCTGATCGAGGCGGTCGCCAAGGACGTCAACGACGACCGGGCGCTGCTGCTGATCTCCCGCGAGGGCCCCACCGCCCAGGCGCTCGCCGCCCGCGGGGACTGACGCCCGCCCGGCCGCCGGGCACACTGGGGGCATGCCCGACACTCCACGACTCACCCCGCGCGAAGTGGCCGCCACGGCCCGCGCCGCCCACGCCGCGCAGACGGACAAGGCGGGACGGCCCTACACCGAGCACCTGGCGGCCGTCGCGGACGGCGTACGGCGCCGCGGCGGGGACGACGACCAGATCGCGGCGGCCTGGCTGCACGACGCCGTGGAGGACGGCGCCCTGTCCGAGGAGTGGCTGCGCGGGGCGGCGCTGAGCGGCCGGACCAAGGACATCGTCCTGGCCGTCACCAAGCGGGCCGGGGAGCCGCCCGAGGCGTACGCGGCCCGGGTGCTCGCCACCCCGGGCGCGCTGCTCGTCAAGGAGGCGGACCTGGCGCACAACGCCGACCCGGCCCGCCTCGCGGCCCTGGACCCGGCCACCCGGCTCCGGTTGACCGCGAAGTACGCCCGCATGCGCGCCCTGCTGGGCCTGGCCGGACCGGCGCGGCCGGACCCGGGGGAGAGCGGGGGAGCGCCGCTGCCGCCGTCCTGACGCGCGCCCGGCGCGGACGCCGCCCCGGGCCGGACGCCGACCCGGACGCGGACCCAGGCCGGACGCCGACCCGGACCCCGCGCACGGCTCCGGCGTACGGTCCCGTCGGGCGGCTCGGAGGCGCCCGGTGCGTCCCGGCCCCCGGACGTGGAACGGCCCGGTCCCGGCCGGTGGGCCGGGACCGGGCCGAGCCCGGCTACACCGGGGCCCGCTCCTCCCGAGCGGCATCCCGGGCGGCATCCCGGGAGGAGCCCGCCGGGGCGTCCGCGGTGCCGGTGGCCCCGGCCCGGGAGGCGGTCTTCCCGGCCGTCTCGGCAGGCCGCCGCTCCGGCCGCTCCGGGGCACCGGCACCCGTGCCCGGGAGGGGCTTGAACGCCCACTCCATCCGGGGCTCCACCACACACCGCAGCACCCGCCGCACGGGCTTGGTGCACAGCAGCGTGACGATGGCGACGCCGGCCACGGTCAGCCCGATCGCGCCCTCCGGCCGGTCCAGCACGGGCGCGTGGAACCAGCCGAGGTAGGTGCCGGTCCGCACCAGCAGGCCGTGCAGCAGATAGCCGTAGATCGTTCCGGCGCCCAGCGCGGTGAACCACATGCGCCGTCCGGGCACCCAGGCGAAGAAGCAGGCGCTCAGGACCACCGAGCAGCCGAACAGGGCCAGGGTCACCACCGGACCGCTCCACCACGGGGCGTCCGTGGCCTGCGCGGCCGCGTTGCGGTAGAACCACGCGATGTCCATGCGGGGCACCGACCACCAGGCGACGGCCACCGCCACCGCGCACACCGGCACCGCCGCGATGCGCGCCGAGCGGCGGCGCACCAGGGAGAAGTGCTCCGGGCGCAGCAGCAGCCCCAGCACGAAGCAGGGCAGGAACTGGAGCACCCGCTGCATGTTGAGGTCGTTGCCGACCGACGGGGCCATGGACGCCAGCGCGGCGATCACCAGGGAGATCGGCAGCGGCCAGCGGACCGTCTGCCAGATGGGCGTGGTCAGCCGCCAGACGAACAGCGCGCACAGGAACCACAGCAGATACGTGGGGTCGAGCAGGCTGATGGGGTGGTCGGGGGCGTCGTCGACGACGCGGCGGTGCAGCGAGTACACCACCTCGAAGACGACGTAGGGGACGACGACGCCGGTCACCAGCCGCCTGACACGCTTCGGGCTCAGGTCGAAGGTGCGGGAGAAGTAGCCGGAGATGACGATGAACGCCGGCATGTGGAAGGTGTACACGAAACGGTACAGGGCCTCCACGGACCGGTTGCCGTCCAGGATCTGTCCCCAGGCGTGGCCCATGGCGACCAGGACGATCGCCAGGTACTTGGCGTTGTCGAAGAACGCGTCGCGTTGTCTGTTCCGTCGGTTCAGCGAGGCCGTCATGCGACCCCCCGCCGGATGAACGGCGAGAGGGTCGGTGGCCCCGCTGCGGGGGTGGGGGACGAGGCAGCGGAGAACATTTGAGGCACCCTAGCGTTGTCGGTGGGAATCCGTAAAACTCCTGAAGTCATTCCTGTATTCGGGCCGTGAGTACTCCGCGAGTACCCCGTATTCCCCGGAACTTGACCCTTTCGGCCAGGTGACGGAGGCCACGCCGACGGTGCTCCCGGAGCCCGAACGCGCCCTGCTTGTGCCGGAATCAGACGGTTGGCGCCCGTCGGGACGCGACGGGTGACCTTGGCCGGTATCGCTCCGTCGGTGTGCCCCCGGACCCATTCGAATTGTCTGCGAACGCGGTGTGTGGACATGGAAACGAAACGGGCGTCATTCCAGGTCGGAGCGCATTTCCGAATTCCCTCGCGGAACGGGAGGGTTGTCCGGCCGCCACCCGGGTGAACACCGCCCTGCTCCGGCGGGGCGGGCCGGACGGCGTGTCACCTGTCGCATAAGGGAGCCCGGTTGGTGGCACGATGGTCATGTCGGGGGGTGTGCGGGTCGTACCCCCCGGGCGGGTGCGGACCGACCGAGGGTGTGATCAGTTGTGGCCATTTCGCTGTCAGTCGTACTGCTGTTGGCGATCATCCTGGTGGTGCTCGTCCGAGGGGGGTCCCTGCGGCCGGGCCCCGCGGTCGTCGCCGTCCTCTTCGGCTTCTTCCTCGCCTCGACCGGCATGGCGGACGACATCCAGAACTTCCTGGACTCCATAGCCCAGTCCATCAACTCCATCCGCTTCTAGGCCCGTTCGCCCGCGCTGAGAGATGGATCACCCCGGGGCGCCCGGCGGCGTCCGCTCCGGGGTGCCGGGGTGCCGGGGTGCCCGGGTAGGCCCGGGGGTGCTGCGCAGTGCCGGAGGTGTGGCGGGAGTGGCGGGGTGGCGGGAGTGGCGGGGTGGCGGCGCGGGCGTCGCCGCCACCGGGACGGCCCACCCGGACGGCCCGCCCGGGAGCCCGCGGGCCCCGACGGGAACGGCCGTGGGCCGGGCCGGAGGAATCCGCCTCCGGCCCGGCCCACGGCCGTATGGAGCGGGCGACGGGAATCGAACCCGCGTAGCCAGTTTGGAAGACTGGGGCTCTACCATTGAGCTACGCCCGCACGGTGCGCGCCGCCGGTCGATGACCGCGGCACAGGAGGCATCGTAGCGGGTCGTCCGCCCTCGTCGCACACCGCCGTCCCCGCGCGCCCCGGGGTCCGGAGCGGCCCGCTGTGGGGGTCCGGTGAACGGAGGGGCCCGACCGCGCGGGGACATGTACCCTACGTGTCGCACCAGACGGGGTGTGGCGCAGCTTGGTAGCGCGTCCGCTTTGGGAGCGGAAGGCCGTGGGTTCAAATCCCGCCACCCCGACCATCCGGCACCATCCGGCGCCTTTCCCCACCGTCCGACGGGCCCTTCCCCGGCCCACCGGCGGCCGTCCGACCGCCCTTCCGGCGGCGATGATCGCGAGCGGTCGCCTTTTGGGCCGTGTAGTCGCTGCCGTTACTATGCAAGCTGCACGCCCGTGTGTCTCAGCGTCTGAAGTCTCCGGGCGGCGAAATCCGCCGGACCTCCCAGGTTCCGGCAGAACCCAAGAAGTCAGCCACAAGGAGACCGAACCGTGAAGAGCGCCGTGGAGACCCTGAACCCGACCCGGGTTCGGCTCACTGTCGAGGTGCCCTTCGAGGAGCTCAAGGACAGCCTCGACGCGGCGTACAAGAAGATCAACCAGCAGGTCACGGTCAAGGGCTTCCGCAAGGGCAAGATCCCGGCCCGGGTCATCGACCAGCGTTTCGGCCGCGGTGCGGTGCTGGAGGAGGCCGTCAACGACGCGCTCCCCAAGTTCTACACCGAGGCGGTCAACGAGGCCGAGCTGAACCCGCTCGGCCAGCCCGACGTCGACATCACGGAGCTGAAGGACGGCGAGACGCTGAACTTCACCGCCGAGGTCGACATCCGCCCGGCCATCGAGATCCCGGACTACTCCGGCATCGAGGTCGAGGTCGACGCCATCGAGGTCACCGACGAGGACGTCGACAAGTCGGTCGAGCAGCTCCGCGACCGCTTCGCCTCCACCTCCCCGGTCGAGCGCGCGGCCGAGGACGGCGACGTCGTCACCCTCGACCTGGCGGCCAAGGTCGACGGCGAGGTCCTGGAGGACGGGATCGCCGACGGCGTCTCCTACACCATCGGGTCCGGCGAGCTGCTCGACGGCATCGACGAGGCCGTGAAGGGCCTGGAGGCCGGTGGCGAGGCCACCTTCACCTCCGAGCTGAAGGGCGGCTCGGGGGCCGGCAAGGAGGCCGAGGTCACCGTCAAGGTCACCCAGGTCGCCCACCGTGAGCTGCCCGGTCTGGACGACGAGTTCGCCCAGCTCGCCTCGGAGTTCGACACCATCGAGGAGCTGCGCGCCGACAGCCGCAAGCGCCTGGCCACCATGAAGCAGTACGACCAGGCCACGCAGGCGCAGGAGCGCGTGCTGGAGAAGTTCCTCGACCTGGTCGAGATCCCCGTCCCCGAGAAGCTCCTCGAGGACGAGATCAACACCCGCAAGCACAACCTGGAGCACCACCAGCTCCCCCAGATGGGCCTGACCCTCGACAAGTACCTGGAGATCCAGGGCAAGACCGCCGAGGAGTTCGAGACCGAGACCCGCGAGGCCGCGGTCAAGGGCATCAAGACCCAGTTCGTCCTCGACGAGCTGGTCAAGCAGGAGAAGCTCAACGTCAACCAGGAGGAGCTCACCGAGCACCTCATGCGGCGCGCGGCCTCCTCCGGCATGTCCCCCGACCAGTTCGCCCAGGCCGTCGTCGAGCAGAACCAGGTTCCGCTGCTCGTCGGCGAGGTCGCCCGCGGCAAGGCCCTGGCCGTCGTGGTCGAGAAGGCCACGGTCAAGGACACCAACGGCGAGGTCGTCGACCTGGACGACGAGGAGGACGAGGAGGCGCCCGCCGCCGCGTCCGCCGACGAGGCGTCCGCCGACGCCGCCGAGGACAAGGCCGACGAGAAGACCGAGGGCTGACCTCCGCGTCGCATCTGACCGCCGTACGACGGGCCCCGGACGACCAGTGCCGGGGCCCGTTCGCATCACGGCCGCGCGGCCCCGGGCGGGCCGTGCCGCGGCCCCGGTGCCCCGCGGTGCCCGCCGGGTCCCGGGACGGGCCCGCACCGCGCCCCGCGGGGGCACCGGCCGCTACGCCCCCGGCGAACACCCGCTGAACCGGGATGGCGGCGCAGGCACACCGCGTTAGGGTCCATGAATACGAGGGCAGGGGAGTCCCCGAAGCGGCTCCAGCCCCGCAGGGAAACGTGAGACGGCCCGGCGCCGTCGTAAGACGAGCAGGTGGATACGTGACGAATCTGATGCCCTCAGCCGCCGGCGAGCCCTCCATCGGTGGCGGCCTCGGCGACCAGGTCTACAACCGACTGCTCGGCGAGCGGATCATCTTCCTCGGCCAGCCGGTGGACGACGACATCGCCAACAAGATCACCGCGCAGCTTCTGCTCCTTGCCTCCGACCCGGACAAGGACATCTTCCTCTACATCAACAGCCCCGGCGGTTCGATCACGGCCGGCATGGCGATCTACGACACCATGCAGTACATCAAGAACGACGTGGTGACCATCGCCATGGGCCTCGCGGCCTCCATGGGCCAGTTCCTGCTCAGCGCGGGCACCCCCGGCAAGCGGTTCGCGCTGCCGAACGCCGAGATCCTGATCCACCAGCCCTCGGCCGGCCTCGCCGGTTCCGCGTCGGACATCAAGATCCACGCCGAGCGGCTGCTGCACACCAAGAAGCGCATGGCGGAGCTGACCTCCCAGCACACCGGCCAGACGGTCGAGCAGATCACCCGGGACTCGGACCGCGACCGCTGGTTCGACGCCTTCGAGGCCAAGGAGTACGGCCTGATCGACGACGTCATCGCCACGGCCGCCGGAATGCCGGGCGGCGGCGGCACGGGCGCCTGAGCCGTCCCGCGTCCCGAGCCGACCGCCTCAGCCCTTTTACAGGAGACACTGTGAACGACTTCCCCGGCAGCGGCCTGTACGACCGCCCCCGCGCCCAGTACACCGGCCCGACCGCCGAGTCCCGGTACGTGATCCCGCGCTTCGTCGAGCGCACCTCGCAGGGCGTGCGCGAGTACGACCCCTACGCGAAGCTCTTCGAGGAGCGCGTGATCTTCCTCGGCGTGCAGATCGACGACGCCTCGGCCAACGACGTGATGGCCCAGCTGCTGTGCCTGGAGTCGATGGACCCCGACCGGGACATCTCCATCTACATCAACAGCCCCGGCGGCTCCTTCACGGCGCTCACGGCCATCTACGACACGATGCAGTACGTGAAGCCGGACATCCAGACGGTGTGCATGGGCCAGGCCGCCTCCGCCGCCGCCGTCCTGCTCGCCGCCGGCACGCCCGGCAAGCGCATGGCGCTGCCCAACGCCCGCGTCCTGATCCACCAGCCGTACAGCGAGACCGGCCGCGGCCAGGTCTCCGACCTGGAGATCGCCGCCAACGAGATCCTGCGGATGCGCGCCCAGCTCGAGGACATGCTGGCCAAGCACTCCACCACGCCGGTCGAGAAGATCCGCGAGGACATCGAGCGCGACAAGATCCTCACGGCCGAGGACGCGCTCAGCTACGGCCTGATCGACCAGATCATCACCACCCGGAAGTTGGACAACTCCTCCCTCCGTTGAGGCGGGAGGCTGTATTGTCTGCCGCTCCCCGGCACGGCCCGCACGCGCTGCGCGCCCGAGCGAACCGTGCCGAGGGGGGCCCGAACGGGGGGCCCGGCAAGGTACCGTCGACATAAGGCAGCACCAGGAGTCGCTGGACTCGAAGGCGTCCAGGCGGCTCCCAGGCGAAGGGGAAGCACACCGTGGCACGCATCGGTGACGGCGGCGATCTGCTCAAGTGCTCGTTCTGCGGCAAGAGCCAGAAGCAGGTCAAGAAGCTCATCGCAGGGCCCGGTGTCTACATCTGCGACGAGTGCATCGACCTCTGCAACGAGATCATCGAGGAAGAGCTGGCGGAGACCAGCGAGGTCCGCTGGGAGGAACTGCCCAAGCCCCGCGAGATCTACGAGTTCCTGGAGGGCTACGTGGTCGGCCAGGAGGCCGCCAAGAAGGCCCTGTCCGTCGCGGTGTACAACCACTACAAGCGGGTCCAGGCCGGTGAGAACGGCGGTGGCCAGGGCCGCGAGGACGCCATCGAGCTGGCGAAGTCCAACATCCTGCTGCTGGGTCCCACGGGCTCCGGCAAGACCCTCCTCGCCCAGACCCTCGCCCGCATGCTGAACGTCCCGTTCGCCATCGCCGACGCCACGGCCCTGACCGAGGCGGGCTACGTCGGCGAGGACGTCGAGAACATCCTGCTCAAGCTGATCCAGGCGGCCGACTACGACGTCAAGAAGGCCGAGACGGGGATCATCTACATCGACGAGATCGACAAGGTCGCGCGCAAGAGCGAGAACCCGTCCATCACGCGCGACGTCAGCGGCGAGGGCGTGCAGCAGGCCCTGCTGAAGATCCTGGAGGGCACCACGGCCTCGGTGCCGCCCCAGGGCGGGCGCAAGCACCCGCACCAGGAGTTCATCCAGATCGACACGACGAACGTGCTGTTCATCGTGGGCGGTGCCTTCGCGGGCCTGGAGAAGATCATCGAGGCGCGGGCCGGCGCCAAGGGCATCGGCTTCGGGGCGCAGATCCTCTCCAAGCGGGAGCGGGAGTCCACGGACCGCTTCGAGGACGTCATGCCCGAGGACCTGGTCAAGTTCGGCATGATCCCCGAGTTCATCGGCCGCCTCCCGGTGATCACCTCGGTCCACAACCTGGACCGCGAGGCCCTGCTGAAGATCCTGATCGAGCCGCGCAACGCGCTGGTCAAGCAGTACCAGCGGCTCTTCGAACTCGACGGCGTGGAGCTGGACTTCGAGCGCGAGGCGCTGGAGGCCATCGCCGACCAGGCCATCCTGCGCCAGACCGGCGCCCGCGGCCTGCGCGCCATCATGGAGGAGGTCCTCCAGGGGGTGATGTACGAGGTGCCGTCCCGCAAGGACGTCGCCCGGGTCGTCATCACCGCCGACGTGGTCCTCTCCAACGTCAACCCGACGCTCATCCCCCGCGACAACCGCGGCCGGGGCGCCGGGGAGCAGAAGACGGCGTAGCCGCCGTCCCCGGGCACGCGAAGGGGCCCCGGCGTCGGCCGGGGCCCCTTCGGCGTACCTCAGGACGGCGTCAGAGCTTGACGCGGACGTCCTTGCGGAACTTGGCGGTCAGTTCGGCGGCCTTCCCCAGGTCGGCGGACTTGCCCGACAGGGCGTCGACGAGGTTGATGTTCATGACGACGCCGAGCGTGCTGTGGTCGCTCCAGATGCAGATCGGCATGCTGAAGTTCTCCGGCCCGACGGCGGGTTCCGAGGAGCCGCCGCTGTCGTTCGCGGCGCTGGCCTCCTGGCACTTCATGACCGCGCCGTCCAGACCGGCCGGGGAGAACGCCTTGGGTTCGCCGACGAGCTTGCCCTCGCTGTCGTCCTCCTTGAGGGCGTTCTTCAGCATCTCGTCGAACATCGAGTCGACGAGCTTCTCCGGGTCCTCGATCTCCCCGTAGACACCCATGAAGGAGATCATCTTCATGGCGAGCGGGTTCGACTTGTCGCCGGCCTCGTACTGGGCGGTGACGTCCTTGGGGTTGGTGACGCCGTACTTCTCGGCCTGCTTGATGTCGTCCTTGTCGAAGCTGCTGCTGTCCTCGGATTCGCCCTTCTTGTACGTGCCGTCGAGCACGGTGCCGGGCGTCGTGAGCTTGTGGGGACCGTCGTCGGCGATGTCGCTGCCGCCGCCCTTGCCGCCGAGGACGAAGTACGCGCCGACGGCCAGAGCCACCACGAGGGCCGCGCCGCCGATGATCAGGCCGGTCTTCTTCCCGCCGCCCGAGGGGGGCGGCGGCTGCGGCGCACCGTAGGGGGGCTGGCCGTACGGCGGCTGCTGGCCGTAGGGGGGCTGCTGGGGCGGGACGCCGCCCTGCTGGGGCTGCTGCTGCGGGTAGCCGTATCCCGGCTGCGGGGGAGGGGCCTGCTGCGGGTAGCCGTAGCCGGGCTGGGGGGCCTGCGGCTGCTGGCCGTAGGGCCCCTGCTGGCCGTACGGTCCGGGCTGCTGGGGCTGCCCGCCGTACGGGCCCGGCTGGTTGTGACTCATGACGGGGTTCCCCTCCAGATGTTTACACGGTGCTGACATCCTGACGCAGACATGCCTTCCGCAGAGCATCGGGGGCCCCACCGTTACAAAGCGCGCGGGTTTCGGAACAGAGCCGTGACGCCGCCGGGCGGCACGCTGTCCGGGGAGACCCGGGTGCCGCGCCGGAAGGGCGCGGCCCTCCGTAGACTGGGGCCCGTGAGTGAGCTTCCCCCGCGTGACAGCAGCGAGCAGCCCGACCCGTCGGAGGCGTTCGAGGAGATCGTCGCCGCCGAGACCGGGCGCGACCCCGATCTCGCGGTGATCGAGGCCGGCAGCCGGACCCTGCGCACCCGGGGCGGTCCGCCCCGGGGCGAGGAGCCGGCGCGTCCGAAGGACCCGGAGACCGACCGGGCGCTGCGCGAGGTGGAGGCGGAGCTGGCGTCCCGCTGGGGCGAGACCAAGCTGGAGCCCTCCGTCTCCCGGATCGCCGCCCTGATGGACATCCTGGGCGACCCGCAGCGGGCCTACCCCTCCATCCACATCACCGGGACCAACGGCAAGACCTCCACGGCCCGCATGATCGAGGCCCTGCTCGGCGCCTTCGAGCTGCGCACCGGCCGGTACACCTCGCCGCACGTGCAGTCGGTCACCGAGCGGATCAGCCTGGACGGGGCGCCCGTCTCCGCCGAGCGGTTCGTCGAGACGTACCGGGACATCGCACCCTACGTGGCGATGGTCGACGAGCGGCAGGAGTACCGGCTCTCCTTCTTCGAGGTGCTGACCGGCATGGCCTACGCCGCCTTCGCCGACGCGCCGGTCGACGTGGCCGTCGTCGAGGTCGGCATGGGCGGCACCTGGGACGCCACCAACGTCATCGACGCGCGGGTCGCCGTCGTCACCCCCATCTCCCTGGACCACACCGACCGGCTGGGCGGGACGCCCGCCGAGATCGCCGCGGAGAAGGCCGGGGTCATCAAGTCCGACGCCACGGTGATCCTCGCCCAGCAGCCGGTGGACGCGGCCCGGGTGCTGCTGAGGAAGGCAGTCGACCTGGACGCCACCGCGGCCCGCGAGGGCCTGGAGTTCGGGGTCGTCGCCCGCCGGGTCGCCGTCGGCGGTCAGCTGATGACCCTGCGCGGACTGGGCGGCGACTACCCGGAGCTGTACCTGCCGCTGCACGGCGCCCACCAGGCGCACAACGCGGCCGTGGCGCTCGCCGCCGTCGAGGCGTTCTTCGGCGTCGGGGCGCAGCACTCCGAGCCGCTGGACGTCGAGACCGTCCGCAAGGCGTTCGCCGCGGTGACCTCGCCGGGGCGGATGGAGGTCGTCCGCAGCTCGCCCACCGTCGTCCTGGACGCGGCGCACAACCCCGCCGGGGCCCGGGTCACCGCCGAGGCCATCGGGGAGGCGTTCCAGTTCAGCCGGCTGATCGGGGTGGTCGGCGCGAGCGACGACAAGGACGTGCGGGGTCTGCTGGAGGCGTTCGAGCCGGTCTTCGCGGAGATCGTCGTCACCCGCAACTCCAGCCACCGCGCCATGGACGTGGACGCGCTGGCCGCCGTCGCCGTCGAGGTGTTCGGCGAGGAGCGGGTCCAGGTCGAGCCCCGGCTGCCCGACGCCCTGGAGGCCGCGATCACCCTGGCCGAGGAGGAGGGCGAGTTCTCCGGCGGCGGCGTCCTCGTCACCGGTTCCGTCATCACCGTCGGCGAGGCCCGACTGCTCCTGGGGAAGGGCTGAGATCCGTGCGCACGCTCTGTTCTTCGACACTGATCGGTGAGTTCTTCGTCATCGGGTTCGCCGGACTGGTCGCCATGAAGGACCCGGACCTGTCCATGGGGACGGTCTGGACGGTCAGCGGCATCGCCATGTTCCTGTGCGTCGCGCTGTGCGGCGTGGTGACCCGGCCCGGGGGCGTGGCCCTCGGCTGGGCGCTGCAGATCGCCCTGCTCGCCTCGGGCTTCGTCGTGCCGACGATGTTCTTCCTGGGCGTCGTCTTCGCCGGCCTGTGGTGGGCCTCGGTGCACTACGGGCGGAAGGTCGACGAGGCCAAGGCCCGCTTCGCGGCCCAGGCGGAGGCCGCCGCCGCGCCGGACACCGCCTGACCGAGGGCGGCCCGGCCGGGGGCCCGGGGAGGGGAACTCCGGGGGCGGGAACCCCCGAGGGACCCGCGGGCCGTACGCGGCCGTCCGGGTGACCGGGGCGCTCCGGCTCCTCCGGGCGGACCTCCGCGCCTGACGCTGCGTGACGGGCGGCGCGACACGCCCGGTAACCTCAGTCATCAGCCGGCACAACCGCACTCCCAAGGAGCCTTCCGTGACCCAGCGCAGCCTCGTCCTCCTCAAGCCCGACGCCGTCCGGCGCGGTCTGACCGGCGAGATCATCAGCCGTGTCGAGCGCAAGGCCGGCTGGCGGATCACCGCGCTGGAGCTGCGCACCCTGGACGCCGGGACGCTGGAGCAGCACTACGGCGAGCACAAGGGCAAGCCCTTCTACGAGCCCCTGGTCGCGTTCATGGCGTCCGGCCCGGTCGTCGCGATGATCGTCGAGGGCGAGCGGGTCATCGAGGGCGTGCGCGCCCTGGCCGGCCCGACCGACCCCATCGCCGCCGCCCCCGGCTCCATCCGCGGTGACTTCGGTGTCATCGTCCGGGAGAACCTGATCCACGCCTCCGACTCCGAGGAGTCCGCCGAGCGCGAGGTGAAGATCTTCTTCCCCGACCGGGCCTGAACCACCGGGAGCGGTTCCTCCTGACGGGCCATCAGTTCGATGCCGGGCGGCGGGGCCGGGGGCGGTCGCGCCGACGGCGGCCCGCCCCGTGGCATGCGCGTGCCGATCGGGGGAACGCGTGCCACCGTTGGCCCGTCTCCACAAGCGGGGCGCCCCGCCATCTGCTGACAATGGCGAAGACCCTCGCGCGGTGCTCGCGAAAGCGCGTCTACCATGGAAGCCTTCACGTCACCGCACCCACCCTCCGCCCTCCTGAAACGCCCTCAAGGGCTCCGGGAGGGCCAGTCGAATCCTGATGGGGAACTCAATGTCGTTCATCGGCCGTGACATGGCTGTCGACCTCGGGACCGCCAACACGCTGGTGTACGTCAGGGGTCGCGGGATCGTACTCAACGAGCCCTCCGTCGTCGCGATCAACACCAACACCGGTGGCATCCTCGCGGTCGGCGCCGAGGCGAAGAAGATGATCGGACGCACCCCCGGCAACATCGTCGCCGTGCGCCCGCTGAAGGACGGCGTCATCGCCGACTTCGAGATCACCGAGCGGATGCTCCGCTACTTCATCCTCAAGATCCACAAGCGGCGCTACCTGGCCCGGCCGCGGGTCGTCGTCTGCGTCCCCTCGGGCATCACCGGCGTCGAGCGCCGCGCCGTGATCGAGGCGTCGTCCCAGGCCGGCGCCCGCCAGGTGCACATCGTGGAGGAGCCCATGGCCGCGGCCATCGGCTCCGGCCTGCCGGTCCACGAGGCCACCGGCAACATGGTGGTCGACATCGGCGGCGGCACCACGGAGGTCGCGGTCATCTCGCTCGGCGGCATCGTCACCGCCCAGTCCATCCGCGTCGCGGGCGACGAGCTGGACAACGCGATCATCCAGTACGTCAAGAAGGAGTACAGCCTCCTGCTGGGCGAGCGCACGGCCGAGCAGATCAAGCTCACCATCGGCTCCGCGTACGACCTCGACGCCGACGAGCACACCGAGATCCGGGGCCGCGACCTCGTCTCCGGACTGCCCAAGACCGTGGTCATCTCGGCCGCCGAGGTCCGCAAGGCGATCGAGGAGCCGGTCAACGCCATCGTCGACGCTGTCAAGACGACCCTGGACAAGTGCCCGCCGGAGCTGTCCGGCGACATCATGGACCGCGGCATCGTGCTCACCGGCGGCGGCGCCCTGCTGCGCGGCCTCGACGAGCGGCTGCGCCGGGAGACCGGGATGCCGATCCACATCGCCGAGGACCCGCTGGACAGCGTGGCGCTCGGTTCCGGCAAGTGCGTCGAGGAGTTCGAGGCGCTGCAGCAGGTACTGGACGCCCAGCCGCGTCGATGACGGCAGTGCTCCGGTTCCGCCGTACGAGACGCTCCCCCCTCGTACGGCGGAACGTTGACATAGAGACAGGGGCCCGTCTCCCGGCGGGCCCACCCGGACACCGTCCCGCGCGTCCGCCCGGGCGGACGCGCGGACACCGGCGCGGAGGGCGCCGGGACGACGCGGACCACGGGGGCCGCGACCGCCCCGCGGCCCGCGCGGGCACCCCCCGGAGACACCGTCCGCCACCTGCCCGCTGACCACCTGACCGCCCCGCACACCGCACACCGCACACGAAGACTCTCCGACTCCGACGAGGAAGGCACGGCCGCCGCACGTGAGGGACACGAAAGAGAGCCGGCTGCTCCTGGTACTGCTGATCGCCATCGCGTTCGCGCTGATCACGGTGGACATCCGCGGCGGCCAGGACTCACCGGTCGACGGTGCCCGGCAGGCCGCGGCCAATGTCTTCGGTCCGATCGAGAGCGGGGTGTCGGCCGCGGTCGACCCGGTCGCCAACGCCGTCTCCGCGGTCCGCGACTCCGGTGACCGGCACGACCGGCTCGCCGCGCTGGAGACGGAGAACGCGGCCCTGAAGGCGAGGCTCGGCAGCGACGAGCGCGGACGCAGCAGACTGCGGCAGTTCGACCGGATGCTCGGCCTGGCCGGCGCCGGCCAGTACGGCATCAAGGGCGCCCAGGTCATCGCCGTGGGAGCGGCCCAGGGCTTCTCCTGGACCATCACCATCGACGCGGGCGCCAACGACGGCGTCCGGCGCGACATGACCGTCCTCAACGGCGACGGACTCGTCGGCCGCGTCACCACCGTCGGCCCCGGCACCGCCACCGTGCTGCTCGCCACCGACCCCGACTTCACCGTCGGCACCCGCATGGAGAGCGGTGACGAACTGGGCTTCGCCTCCGGCCAGGGCGACCGCCCGCTGCGCGTCGAACTGCTCAACGGCAAGGCCGACGTGAAGAAGGGCGACCGCCTCGTCACCTTCGGCTCCCAGGGCGACAAGCCCTTCGTGCCGGGCGTCCCGGTGGGCACCGTCACCCGTGTCGACCCCGCCGGCGGCGATCTGACCCGCACCCTCTACGTCACGCCGTTCGCCTCCTTCACCAAGCTCGACATCATCGGCGTCGTCGTCAAGGCGCCCGCCAAGGACCCGCGCGACACGGTGCTCCCGGAGAAGTCCCGGCCCAAGCCCGTGCCGACCGTGACGGTCACCGTGACCCCGTCCGCCGGGGTCCCCGACGGCCTCACCCCCGACGGCCTCACCCCCGGGGGCCGGGTGCCCGACGGACAGGACCCCGCCGCCGGGGGCGACCAGCCGGACCAGGGCGTCCAGCCGGACCAGGGCGTCCAGCCGGGCGTGACCGCCCCGCCCGGCCCGTCCGGACAGACCGAGCCGTAGGAGCCATCCGTCCCATGCGCGTCAACCGAATCCTGCTCTCCGTCTCCCTCGTCGTCGTCGCCCTGGTGGTCCAGGTCAGCGTCCTGTCCCGGCTCCATCTGCCCGGCGCCGTCCCCGACCTGCTGCTCCTGACCGTGCTGGGCCTCGCCCTGGTCTACGGACACGTCGGCGGAGCCCTCGTCGGTTTCGGCGCCGGACTCCTCGCCGACCTCGCCCCGCCCGCCGACCACGCCGCCGGCCGCTACGCCCTGGTGCTCTGCGTCGTCGGCTACCTCGCCGGGCTCGCCAAGCCGGAGAACGGGCGGCTCCGCTCGGCCACCGGGGCGATGGCCGTCGTGGTCGCCGCCGCCGTCGGCACCACCCTGCTCTACGCCGGGGTCGGCGCCCTGGTCGGGGACACCGCGGCCCGCCATGTCGGGCTGCCGGGGCTGCTCTTCACCGCCGCCCTCTACGACCTGCTGCTGGCGCCGTTCGCCGTGCCCGGCATCATGGCCCTGGCCCGGCGGGCCGAGAACGACCCGCTGGCCGACGCCAACGCCGCCGCCCAGACCTCCGACATCGCCACCGGCTGGCACGCCTCCGGCACCGGGCTGCGCATCGGCAGCCAGCGCAACGGGCTGCGGGTGAAGGCGGCGCGGGCCCGGGGCGCCCGGGCGGGCCGCATCAAGGGGGTCAAGCGCCTGTGACGACGACCCCGGCGGCGCCCCACGCGACGACCGTCCCGGCGGCGCCCCGCACGACCACGACCACGACCACGACGACGGGGGAGGAGCGGCAGTGACCAGCGCCCGCCCGTCGTCCACCAGCACCCTCGACCGAATGGGCCGCGCCCATGACTAACATTCCGGAGACCGGCCGCAGCACCCGGGTGCAGACCCGGCTCGTCGTCATCCAGATCCTCGTCCTCTCCCTCCTCGGCACCCTCGGCGCCCGGCTCTGGTACCTCCAGATCCGCCAGGGCGACGAGTACGCCCGGGCCGCCTCCGGCAACCACGTCCAGCAGGTCGTCCAGCCCGCCACCCGCGGCTCCATCCTGGACGCCCGCGGCGTGGCCCTCGCCGACAACGAGACCCGCCTGGTCGTCTCCGCCTCCCGCACCGAGCTGCTCAAGATGCGCGACGACGGCGAGGCCGTCCTCACCAAGCTCGCCGGGGTGCTCGGCATGAAGCCCCGGGAGGTGCTGGACAAGGTCCGTCTGTGCGACGCCAAGACCCCCCAGCCCTGCTGGAACGGCTCGCCCTACCAGCCGATCCCGGTCACCGACGAGGCCACGCCCAAGCAGGCCCTCCAGATCCGCGAGCGCGCCGAGGACTTCCCCGGCATCACCGCCGAGCCCATGGCCGTCCGCCGCTACGCCGCCCCCGGCAAGTCCAACACCGCCCAGGTCCTCGGCTACCTCTCGCCGGTCACCGACGAGGAGATCCAGAAGGCCCAGGACACCGACTCGCCCTTCCTCCGCTCCGACCAGGTCGGCCGCTCCGGACTGGAGCGCCAGTACGACAAGGCGCTGCGGGGCAAGGCCGGAGTGACCCGGTACGAGGTCGACAACCTCGGCCGGGTCATCGGCCGGGCCGAGTCCGACGCGGGCCAGCCCGGCTCCAACCTCGTCACCAGCATCGACGCCCGCGTCCAGCGGGTCGCCGAACACGAGCTGGACGCGGCGATGAAGGCCGCCCGGCACGAGTTCGACCGCAACACCAACACCACCTACAAGGCCGACGCCGGGGCCGTCGTCGTCATGGAGGCCAGGACCGGCCGGGTGGTCGCCATGGCCTCCAACCCGACCTACGACCCCAACGCCTGGGTCGGCGGGATCTCCGCCGCCGACTACCGCAAGCTCACCGGCAAGGACTCCAACTACCCGCTGCTCAACCGGGCCACCCAGGGGCAGGCCGCCCCCGGCTCGATCTTCAAGGTGGTCTCCTCGGCCGCCGCGGTGGAGGCCGGCTACGACTTCGACGGCCGCTACGACTGCTCCAGCTCCTACTCCGTCGGCAACCAGGTCTTCAAGAACTTCGAGTCCGCCGACGAGGGCGCCATCACCATCGGCCGCGCCCTGGAGCTCTCCTGCGACACCGTCTTCTACCGGCTCGCCCACGAGCAGTGGAAGAGGGACGGCGGCGCGGACGGCAAGAAGCCGAACGACTACTTCTACAAGGCCGCCCACCAGTTCGGCCTCGGCAAGGAGACGGGCATCGACCTGCCCAACGAGGTCTCCGGCCGCGTCCCCGACCGCCAGTGGAAGCAGCGGTACTGGCAGGCCAACAAGGACGGCTGGTGCAAGACGGGGAAGAAGGACGGCTCGTACGTCGAGATGATCGCGTACGAGAACTGTCTGGAGGGCAACAAGATGCGTGCCGGTGACTCCATCAACTACTCCATCGGCCAGGGCGACACCCTCGTCACCCCCATCCAGATGGCCACCGTCTACGCGGCCCTCTCCAACGGCGGCACCCTGTACGACCCGACGATCGGCAAGGCCGTCGTCAGCCCCGACGGCAAGCGGGTCGAGGAGATCAAGCCCACCTCCCACGGCCGGCTGCCCCTCAGCCGCACCACGCTGGCCAGCATGGACGAGGCCCTCGCGGGCGTCGCCACCCGTGGCACCGCCGCCTGGCGCTTCGGCGGCTGGCCCCAGGACGAGATCCCGATGCATGCCAAGACCGGCACGGCCGAGGTCTACGGCAAGCAGACCACCTCCTGGTTCGCCACGTACACCAAGGACTACTCGATCGTCATGACGATCTCCCAGGGCGGTACGGGCTCCGGCGCCTCGGGCCCCGCCGTCCGCAACATCTACAACGCGCTGTACGGGGTGTCGCCGGACGGCGCGATCGACGCCCGCAGGGCGCTGCTGCCCCAGCCGCAGAAGGCGCTGCCGAAGATCAAGGCGGACGGCACCATCGTCTCGCCGCGGCTCGCCGAGGACCCGGTGAAGACGCTCCGGCCGGCCCCGGTGGCCACCGGCGACGCCACCGCCCCCGGCACGGGCCAGGACCAGCAGACCGGGCAGACCGGGCAGGACGAGCAGACCGCGCGGGACCCGGCCGGGAACCCGCCGGACGGCCAGGACCCGCAGGCGACCCTGAACACCCGGGACGGCGTCAACCGCGACACCCGCCGCCGGCGACGGCGGCGCGGCGGCGCACCGGGCCGCGGCGGAGCCCCCGGCGGCGGCGCGGGCGGCGGACGCGGCGCACACGGCGGACGACGGGGGGCCCGCGCATGACCGGCGTCAACAGCTTCCAGGTCTCCGGATACGGCCCCGAGCGGGCCGGCTGGACCCGGCTGCTCGCCCGCGACTCGCTGGCCCGGCGGCTGGACTGGCCGATACTGCTGGCGGCGACCGCGCTGTCCCTGACGGGCTCGCTGCTGGTCTACTCGGCCACCCGCAACCGCACCGAACTCAACCAGGGCGACCCCTACTACTTCCTCACCCGGCACCTGCTGAACACCGGCATCGGCTTCGTCCTGATGGTCGGCATCGTCTGGCTCGGCCACCGCGCCCTGCGCACCGCCGTGCCGATGCTGTACGGCCTGTCCCTCTTCCTGATCCTGCTGGTGCTCACCCCGCTGGGCTCGACCATCAACGGCGCCCACTCCTGGATCAAACTGCCCGGCGGCTTCTCCCTCCAGCCCTCGGAGTTCGTGAAGATCACGATCATCCTGGGCATGGCGATGCTGCTGGCGGCGCGGGTCGACGCCGGTGACAAGCCGCACCCGGACCACCGCACCGTGCTCCAGGCCCTCGGCCTGGCCGCCGTCCCCATGATGATCGTGATGCTGATGCCCGACCTCGGGTCGGTCATGGTCATGGTCGCCATCGTGCTCGGCGTCCTGCTCGCCTCCGGCGCCTCCAACCGGTGGGTCTTCGGCCTGCTCGGCACCGGCGCGCTCGGGGCGCTCGCGGTGTGGCAGCTCGGCATCCTGGACGAGTACCAGATCAACCGCTTCGCGGCCTTCGCCAACCCCGAACTGGACCCGGCGGGCGTCGGCTACAACACCAACCAGGCCCGCATCGCCATCGGCTCCGGCGGGCTGACCGGCTCCGGGCTGTTCCAGGGCTCGCAGACCACCGGCCGGTTCGTGCCGGAGCAGCAGACCGACTTCGTCTTCACCGTCGCCGGCGAGGAACTGGGCTTCCTCGGCGCCGGGTTCATCATCCTCATGCTCGGCGTGGTGCTCTGGCGGGCCTGCCGCATCGCCCGGGACACCCCGGACCTGTACGGCACGGTCGTCGCCGCCGGGATCGTGGCCTGGTTCGCCTTCCAGGGCTTCGAGAACATCGGCATGACGCTCGGCATCATGCCGGTCACCGGGCTGCCGCTGCCGTTCGTCTCCTACGGGGGCTCGTCGATGTTCTCGGTGTGGGCCGCCGTCGGCCTGCTCCAGTCCATCACCGTCCAGCGGCCGATGTCGGCCTGACCGGCGGCGGGGGCCGGCGCGGCGCCCCCACCGCCACCCGGCCGCCGCGTCCCGCCCCCACCCGGCCGCCGCGCCCCCTCCGCCGCGCTCCGGCCCCCGCGGGACGGCGGCGGTGCGGAGGACCCCGCGCGCCGGGTTAGGCTGGATGGTCACCCGCCCCCAGCCTGCGACCGGGGGACCCCGGTCACCACACGAAGGTTCCGTGAGATGCCTGCCGAAGCCGCCGAGTCGGTGTTCCCGCAGCTCGAAGCTCTGCTCCCGCATGTGCAGAAGCCGATCCAGTACGTCGGCGGAGAGCTGAACTCCACGGTCAAACCCTGGGACGAGTGCGACGTCCGCTGGGCCCTGATGTACCCGGACGCCTACGAGGTCGGCCTGCCCAACCAGGGCGTCATGATCCTCTACGAGGTGCTCAACGAGCAGCAGGGCGTCCTCGCCGAGCGCACCTACAGCGTGTGGCCGGACCTGGAGGCCCTGATGCGGGAGCACACCGTCCCGCAGTTCACCGTCGACAGCCACCGCCCGGTGCGGGCCTTCGACGTCTTCGGCCTGTCCTTCTCCACGGAGCTGGGCTACACCAACATGCTCACCGCCCTGGACCTCGCGGGCATCCCGCTGGAGGCCCGTGACCGGGGCATCGACGACCCGGTCGTGCTGGCCGGCGGGCACGCGGCGTTCAACCCCGAGCCCATCGCCGACTTCATCGACTGCGCGGTCATCGGCGACGGCGAGCAGGCCGTCCTGGAGATCACCGCCATCGTCCGCGCCTGGAAGGCCGAGGGCCGCCCCGGCGGGCGCGAGGAGCTGCTGCTCCGGCTGGCCAGGACCGGCGGCGTCTACGTCCCCGGCTTCTACGACGTGGAGTACCTCCCCGACGGCCGGATCGCCCGCGTCGTGCCGAACCGCTCGGGCGTGCCGTGGCGCGTCTCCAAGCACACGGTGATGGACCTCGACGAGTGGCCCTACCCCAAGCAGCCCCTGGTGCCGCTGGCCGAGACGGTGCACGAGCGGATGTCCGTGGAGATCTTCCGCGGCTGCACCCGCGGCTGCCGCTTCTGCCAGGCCGGCATGATCACCCGCCCGGTGCGCGAGCGCTCCATCACCGGCATCGGCGAGATGGTCGACAAGGGGCTGCGGGCCACCGGCTTCGAGGAGGTCGGCCTGCTCTCCCTGTCCTCCGCCGACCACACCGAGATCGGCGAGGTGGCCAAGGGACTCGCGGACCGGTACGAGGCGGACAAGATCGGCCTGTCCCTCCCCTCCACCCGCGTCGACGCCTTCAACATCGACCTGGCCAACGAGCTGACCCGCAACGGCCGTCGCTCCGGGCTGACCTTCGCCCCCGAGGGCGGCTCCGAGCGCATCCGGCGGGTCATCAACAAGATGGTCTCCGAGGACGACCTCATCCGCACCGTCGCCACCGCCTACGGCAACGGCTGGCGCCAGGTGAAGCTGTACTTCATGTGCGGCCTGCCCACCGAGACCGACGACGACGTGCTCCAGATCGCGGACATGGCCACCCGGGTCATCCAGAAGGGCCGCGAGGTCTCCGGTTCCGGCGACATCCGCTGCACCGTCTCCATCGGCGGCTTCGTCCCCAAGCCCCACACCCCCTTCCAGTGGGCCCCGCAGCTCTCCGCCCAGGAGACCGACGAGCGCCTGGCCAAGCTGCGCGACAAGATCCGCGGCGACAAGAAGTACGGCCGGTCCATCGGCTTCCGCTACCACGACGGCAAGCCCGGCATCGTCGAGGGCCTGCTCTCCCGGGGCGACCGCCGGACCGGCGCCGTGATCCGCGCGGTCTACGACGACGGCGGGCGCTTCGACGGCTGGCGCGAGCACTTCTCGTACGACCGCTGGATGTCCTCGGCCGACAAGGCCCTGGCCCCCTTCGGCGTCGACGTCGACTGGTACACCACCCGCGAGCGCTCCTACGAGGAGGTCCTGCCCTGGGACCACCTGGACTCCGGTCTCGACAAGGACTGGCTCTGGGAGGACTGGCAGGACGCCCTCGACGAGACCGAGGTCGACGACTGCCGCTGGACCCCCTGCTTCGACTGCGGGGTCTGTCCCCAGTTCGACACATGGCCGCAAACGGGCCCGACGGGCAAGAAGCTGCTGCCTCTGACGGTCAAGAAATCCGGCTGACCGGCGGAAACGGCAGCGGGAGTGAGCCGCTGCACCGCATCGCTGAAGCCGTGGCTGACGTCACGGAGCCGGACGCGGTGACGGTGCTGACCGCGCTCGGCTTGCGGAAGGATCGGCGGCGGCCGGCGAAGAAGGCACGGAGAACGCCGCTCCCGTCGCCCGGCGCTCCCTCGGACGTCTCGTCGGACGTGAAGTGGGTCTGAGACCGAGGCCGACGAAGCCGCCTCTCCGAGAATCCTGAGTACGTCCTGCACCAGGGCTCGTACACCCGCTCGGGGGCGGGTGCTCCGAGCCCTCCGCTCTTGCAGTCGCGGCACCGCAGGTACTGGTACGTCCCGTGCGTGTTGTCGGTGATCTGCACGGTCATGTTGGTCTTGCAGTCGGCGCACAGCAGGACGCCGAGGAACTGTGTCGCTCCTCCGGCACGACGCGGGGGCTGGCTCTTCTTGCGCTTGTCGAGCGCGGCGCCGAGGGTTTCGAACTCCTCCTCGGTGAAGAGGGGAGGGGCGACTCTGATCGGTCGCCGTCCTTGCCGAGGAGCGGCTTCGATCGTCGCTGTCCGCCGTTCCTGTCCTCTTCCACCCGGTAGCCGAGGAGCGCGGGGTTGCGCAGGCGCCGGTGGAGCGTCGCCACGGTGAGCCCTCGGGTCATCAGGCCGGACCGCTTCAGGCAGCGCACCATGAACCCGGCGGAGCGTCCCCGGAGCGCCATGTGCCGGGCCCAGTGCAGAGCCTTGGACGCCTCGGGATCGATGACGAGAACGACCTTCCCCGGGTCGTCCTCGTCCGTGACGTAGCCGTACGTCGGCTTCCCGATGATCCAGTCCTGCTGCGACTTCGCGCAGTCCCACAGGCTCGTGACGCGGGTCGAGGTGTTGGCCGCCTCGATCTCGGCGATGCCGCCGATGATCGTGACCATGGTCTTTCCGGCGGTCGTCGTGAGGTCGAGGCTGTCGTTCCTCGAGCCAGGTTCTTCCCGCGCTTCAGGCTCCACTCGATCACCGTCGAGAGATCGGAGAGACGCCGTACGAAGCGGTCGAGCTTCCGGAACAGAAGCTCGTCGAACTCGGGGGAGCGGTTGTTCAGCCACTCCCCGAGTTCCTTCCGCTTCCACGGCGGGACCTTCGTCGCGGACACGTTCAGGTCGGAAGCGACGCCGACGACTCGGCTCCCCCGCTCCCCGGCCAGGATGCGGAGACCGAGCTCCTGGCGTACGGGCGACGTTGTGTCGTCCGTCAGCACGGACAAGCGGATCGACAGGAGTGCCCGGGGAGCCTCCTGGGGGAGCAGGGTCTCAGCCCGTTCGAGCTCCTCCAGCAGGGCGAGGTCGGCCTCGGTCCACTCGGCTCCCACGCTGTAGGCCGCTCGATCCGCCGCGTTCCGCCGCTGTCCTCGTCTTCTCATGCCGCACAGCGTGGCGCAGTTCGCGAACAATCCCGGACGTTTTTCCATATCTCCACCATGGACACCCATATCCATGTCCCACCGGGAAGAAGCCGCTGCCGCTGACCGTGGTGCGGTAGGCGGTGCGGCCGTCCCTCCCCGGGTGGGAACCCGGGGAAGGACGAACGCGTACTCTAGGAGGAGGACCGGGCACGAGGAGTCCCCGTGGTTCACGGGGGCGAGCCGGGCGGTTCCCGCCGGGTGCGGGGACGGCGCCGCGGTCCGACCGCCCGTACGCAAGGAGAAGTCCCCTGGGCAAGCGACAGCCCGAAGGCCCGCCGCCCGTACCCGCGGTGCAGCGCATCCGACTGCGCTACACCAAGCGCGGCCGCCTCCGGTTCACCAGCCACCGCGACTTCCAGCGCGCCTTCGAGCGGGCGCTGCGCCGCGCCGAGGTGCCCATGGCCTACTCGGCGGGGTTCACCCCGCACCCCAAGGTGTCGTACGCCAATGCCGCGCCCACCGGCACCGGCAGTGAGGCGGAGTACCTGGAGATCGCGCTCACCGAGGCGCGCGACCCCGGGCCGCTGCGGAGGCTCCTCGACGAGTCGCTGCCCCCCGGGCTCGACATCGTCGACGCGGTCGAGGCCCGTACCTCGGGGCTCGCCGACCGGCTGACGGCTTCCGTCTGGGAGCTGCGGCTGACCGGGGTGGACCCGGCGGACGCCGAACGCGCCGCCGCGGCCTTCGTCTCGGCACCGGCCGTCGAGGTCCAGCGGCGCACCAAGAACGGTGTCCGCACCTTCGACGCCCGCTCCGCCGTGGTGAGCATGGAGACACGGAGCGCGCCGGCCGATGGGCCGGGCGACCGGCCCTGTGCGATACTGCGCCTGGTTGTTCGGCACGTGACGCCTGCCGTACGACCCGACGACGTCCTGTCCGGTCTCCGCGCCGTGGCCGACCTGGCGCCGCCGGTCCCCGCAGCGGTGACCAGGCTGGCGCAGGGGCTGTTCGATGAGGAGACCGGCGCGGTGACCGACCCGCTCGCGCCCGACCGCGAGGCAGCAGCGACCGCGCCGCAACCGGCCGACGCTCCCGCCGCCGCGACGGCGCCCGCGTAGGGAAGGTCCCGCACAGGGACGGACGTCGTAGCGCCGCCCTCGAACTCGGGAGCCACCTGGGTCGGGCAGCGCACCCACCACAAGACTTTTCGCCAGGCCGTGCACGACAAGGGGTACGGAACCGGCGAGACAAGACACGGATAGCTCCCGAGCGGCGCCCGCGCCCCGGACGGCGGCGAACGCGCACCGCGCGCGCCGCGGACGTCACCGGCGGTCGGCCGAATCGGCCCCGCCGGACCAGGCGCGGCGCCCGGGAGCCTGACGGGAGAAACCCCCGCATGCTCGAACCGACCGAAGCCACCGAGTCCGCGACCGTCTCGACGGACCCCGCGGCGAACAACACCCCCAGCGACACCCTGCCGCCGCGCCGCCGGCGCAGGGCCGCCTCCCGCCCGGCGGGCCCGCCCGGCGGTGCCCCCGAGGCGGTGGCCGAGACCACCGCCCCCGCCGCCGAGCCCGCCGCCCCGGCCGCCGTGGCCGGGGAGAACGCGGACTCCGAGGGCGACGCCGCCCCGGCCCGCCCGAGGCGCCGCGCCGTGCGCCGTGCCTCCGCCCCCGCCGGGGCACCCGCCGCCGGAAGCGCCGAGACCGTCGTCGCCGCGGCCCCGGCCGCCGAGGTCGCCGCTCCCGCCGCCGAGGCCGCCGAGCCCGTGGAGGAGGCGGCACCGCGCCGCACCCGCCGCCGCGCCACGCGCGGTGCCGCGTCCCCCGCCGGGAACGGGGCCGCCGTCCCGGCCGAGCCCGTGGCCGCCGAGGAGGACCCGGAGGCCGAGGAGGACGCCGAGGCCGCCGCCGAGGAGACCGCTGCCCCGGCCGCCGAGGAGGCCGCGCCGCGCCGCGCCCGCCGCCGCGCCACCCGGGTCACCGCCTCTCCCGCCGCGGAGACCGCCGCGTCCGACGCCGCTCCGCGGGAGACGCCGGAGCCCGCCGTGGCGCCCGCGGCCGCGGAGAGCGCCGAGACCGACGGCACCGACGACGACGCCGCCCCCCGCCGCACCCGGCGCCGGGCCACCCGCAAGGTGACCGCCCCGGCGGCGTCCCCCGCCGCCGAGCCCGCCGCCGCGGCCGAGCCCGCCGCGGCCGAGCCCGCCCGCGCCGTCGAGCCCGCCCGCGCCGCGCAGCCGGTCCAGGCCGCCGAGCCCACCCGCGCCGCGCAGCCCGTCCAGGCCGCCGAGCCCGCCGAGGAGGGCGGCCCGCGCCGGGCCCGCCGCCGGACCGCGCGCAAGGCCGCCTCCGGGTTCGCCGCCCCGCCGCAGACCGCCGGTTCCGGCGGGGCCGACGACGCCCCGCGCCGTCCCTCGCGCCCGGCCGTCGCGGTCTTCCAGCCGCCGGTCTTCGCCGAGCCCAAGTTCCAGTTCCAGACGCCCGAGCGGGCCGCCGCCGAAGCAGCCGCCGAGGCCGCCGGGGCCGAGCCCGCCCGTGCCGACGAGGACGGCGAGGACATCGCGGAGGAGCTGTCCGCGGCCTCCCGCCGCCGTCGCCGCCGCCGGGGGGCCGAGGAGGCCCCCGCCGAGCAGGCCCCGGCCGCCGCCCCCGCCGTCGAGCCCGCGCCCGCCGCCCAGGAGGAGGCCGAGGCCGAGGCCGAGGAGGGCGACGACGACCACGACCACGACGACGCCGAGGGCTCCGAGGACTCCGGTTCGCGCCGCCGCCGTCGCCGGGGCGGCCGTCGCCGTCGCCGGGGCGACTCCGCCGACGCCGACACCGGTGACGACGCCGAGGGCGACCACGGCCACGCCGACGCCCACCAGGACGCCGAGGACTCCGCCGAGCAGGGCGAGGACGACGCGGAGGACGGCGACCACGGCCACGACGGGGAGGGCGCCGGCGGCTCCAGCAGCAGCCGCCGTCGTCGCCGTCGCCGCCGCCGGGCCGGGGACGGCTCCGGGGAGGCCGAGGGCTCCTCCGACGACCCCGAGCGCACCGTCGTCAAGGTCCGCGAGCCCCGCAAGGCCGCCGAGCCCTCCGACGAGGTGCAGTCCATCAAGGGCTCCACCCGTCTGGAGGCCAAGAAGCAGCGCCGCCGCGAGGGCCGCGAGCAGGGCCGCCGCCGGGTGCCGATCATCACCGAGGCCGAGTTCCTGGCCCGCCGCGAGGCCGTCGAGCGCGTCATGGTCGTCCGCCAGTACGGCGAGCGCACCCAGATCGGCGTCCTGGAGGACGGGGTGCTCGTCGAGCACTACGTCAACAAGGAGCAGGCCACCTCGTACGTCGGCAACGTCTACCTCGGCAAGGTGCAGAACGTGCTGCCGTCGATGGAGGCCGCCTTCATCGACATCGGCAAGGGCCGCAACGCCGTCCTGTACGCCGGCGAGGTCAACTTCGAGGCGCTCGGCATGGGCCACGGCCCGCGCCGCATCGAGGCGGCCCTGAAGTCCGGGCAGTCCGTGCTGGTCCAGGTCACCAAGGACCCGATCGGCCACAAGGGCGCCCGTCTCACCAGCCAGGTCTCCCTGCCCGGCCGTTACCTGGTCTACGTGCCCGAGGGCTCGATGACCGGCATCAGCCGCAAGCTGCCCGACACCGAGCGCTCCCGGCTCAAGGGCATCCTCAAGCGGATCGTCCCCGAGAACGCGGGCGTCATCGTGCGCACCGCCGCCGAGGGTGCCAGCGAGGACGAGCTGCGCCGCGACGTCGAGCGGCTCCAGGCGCAGTGGGAGGAGATCCAGCGCAAGGCGAAGAGCGGCAACGCCCCGACCCTGCTCTACGGCGAGCCGGACATGACCGTCCGGGTCGTCCGCGACATCTTCAACGAGGACTTCTCCAAGGTCGTCGTCAGCGGCGAGGACGCCTGGCAGACCGTCCACGGCTACGTCTCCCATGTGGCGCCGGACCTCGCGGACCGGCTGTCGCGGTGGACCTCCGAGGTCGACGTCTTCGCCACGTACCGGATCGACGAGCAGCTCGCCAAGGCGCTGGACCGCAAGGTCTGGCTGCCCAGCGGCGGTTCGCTGGTGATCGACCGGACCGAGGCGATGGTCGTCGTCGACGTCAACACCGGCAAGTTCACCGGCCAGGGCGGCAACCTGGAGGAGACGGTCACCAGGAACAACCTGGAGGCGGCCGAGGAGATCGTGCGCCAGCTCCGGCTGCGCGACCTCGGCGGCATCATCGTCATCGACTTCATCGACATGGTGCTGGAGTCCAACCGGGACCTGGTGCTGCGGCGTCTGCTGGAGTGCCTGGGCCGGGACCGGACCAAGCACCAGGTCGCCGAGGTCACCTCGCTGGGCCTGGTCCAGATGACCCGCAAGCGGGTCGGCCAGGGTCTGCTGGAGTCCTTCTCGGAGACCTGCGTCCACTGCAACGGGCGCGGTGTCGTCGTCCACCTCGACCAGCCGTCCGCCTCGGGCGGTGGCGGCAAGCGGCGCAAGCGGGCCCGCGCCGGTGCCGGTGAGCACGAGCACGAGACGGTGGCGGTGGCCGGGCCGACGGCGGAGCAGGAGGCGGACGCCGAGTCGGAGTCCGTGGCCGAGGTCGCCGCCGAGGCGGCGGAGCCTGTCGCCCTGCCCGCGCCCGAGTTCACCCCGGACGAGGAGCTGTACAGCAGCGCCGCCGAGGCCGAGGCCGCCGCCACCCGCGGCCGGACCCGGCGCCGGGCGAGCCGCAGGGCGTCCGCCCCGGCGGGTGCGCCGCGGACGGCGCGCGGCGAGGGCCGCGCCGCCGACCGGGACGCCGCGCAGGCGCCCACCGCGCAGGACGTCACGGCCGCCGACGAGACCGGCCGTCCCGAGGTGCGCTCCGCCGCCGAGGTGCTGGCCGAGCCCGCGGCCGTCGAGGACGCCGTCTCCGGCGCCCCGGCGCCCGTCGCGGCCGAGGCCGCCGCGCCCGTCGCGGAGGAGGCCGCGCCCGTCGCGGAGACCTCCGCGCCCGTCGCCGAGGAGGCCGCGCCCCAGGGCCGTACCCGCCGCCGGGCCACCCGCAAGGTGTCCGCGCCGGCCGGTTCGCCCGCCGGTGCCGAGGCAGCCGTCGTGACGGTCGCCGAGACCGCGCAGGACGGACAGCGGACGGAGGAGGCCGCCGAGGCCGCCCCGGCGGAGGAGGCCCCGGCCGCGAGCGCCGCCCCGGCCCGCCCGCGCCGTCGCGCCGTGCGCAAGGCCACCGCGCCGACCGCGTCCGAGGAGACGGCCGTCGTGGTCCTCCCGTCCGCCGCGGAGCCGGTGGAGACGGAGACCGCCCCGGCCGAGGAGCCCGCCGCCGAGGAGACCGCCCCCGCGGAGGTCCCCGCCGAGGACGGGAGCGCCGACGCCGCCGAGGAGGCCGCCCCGGCCAAGAAGGCTGCGGCCCGCAAGACGGCCAAGAAGGCGACGGCGAAGAAGGCCGCCACCAAGACGGCCGCCACCAAGACGGCCGCCACCACGGCCGCGGCCAAGAAGACCGCGGCGAAGAAGACGGCCGTCAAGAAGGCCACGGCCAAGAAGGCGGCCAAGACCACGACCGCCAAGAAGACCGCGGCCAAGACGACGACGGCCAAGAAGACCGCGGCCAAGTCGGCCACGACCCGCAAGACGGCGGCGAAGAAGACCGCGGCGACCGCCCCGCAGGCGTCCGCCGCCGGCGCCACCGACGAGGGCTGACCCAGCCCTCACCGACGAGGCTGGAACCCCAGCCGCCGCCGCACGTGTGGTCCTGCCCGTCCGGGGCAGGACCACACGCGTCCGCGGAACCACCACTCCAGAGGAGAAGAACCGCGATGATAGGCCTCGTGCTCGCGGCCGGCGCCGGCCGGCGTCTGCGCCCCTACACCGAGACGCTGCCCAAGGCTTTGGTGCCGGTGGGTCCGGAGGGTGCGGAGGAGAGCATCACGGTGCTGGATGTGGCGCTGGGGAATTTCGCGGAGGTCGGGCTGACGGAGGTCGGTGTGATCGTGGGGTACCGCAAGGAGGCGGTGTACGCGCGCAGGGAGGCGCTGGAGGCGAAGTACGGGGTGCGTCTGACGCTGATCGACAATGACCGGGCGGAGGACTGGAACAACGCGTATTCGCTCTGGTGCGGTCGGGAGGCGCTGGCGGACGGGGTGATCCTGGCGAACGGTGACACGGTGCATCCGGTGTCGGTGGAGCGGACTCTGCTGGCGGCGCGGGGTGAGGGGCGTCGGATCATTCTGGCGCTGGACACGGTGAAGTCGCTGGGTGAGGAGGAGATGAAGGTCGTCGTGGACCCGGAGAAGGGGGTGCGGCGGATCACGAAGCTGATGGATCCGGCGGAGGCGTCGGGTGAGTACATCGGGGTGACGCTGATCGAGGGGGGTGCGGCGGCGGATCTGGTGGACGCGTTGCGGGTGACGTTCGAGCGGGATCCGCAGCTGTACTACGAGGACGGTTACCAGGAGCTGGTGGACCGGGGTTTCCGGATCGACGTGGCGCCGATCGGCGAGGTGGAGTGGGTGGAGATCGACAACCACGAGGACCTGGCCAGGGGCAGGGAGATCGCGTGCCGGTACTGACGCGGCTCATCCCGTCACCGGTCGTCGT
>NZ_WWGX01000031.1 GCF_009862265.1 Streptomyces sp. SID8352
AACGGACCTATCCACGAGGGCTCCGACGCCGTGATCACACCAGCCACGGCGAGATCATCTCACCTCTGACCAGCAGTTACGGGACAACCTCTAGGGCCCGCCATTTCCAGCCGGTATCGACGACGTATCGGATCGCGTCCACGATCTCGCGGCGAGGGTGTTTCTCCGGCGCCCCGCCACGGGGGTGCGTCGCAGGCCAGGGTCGGCAACAGCGGTTCGATCAAAACCCATTCGGCGTCGGAGGTGTCGGAGGGACAGCGGCGGTGGCGCATTGTCCGCGTACTTAATTATTCAGGCCTGCGGTGAACACAGCGCCCGCCCAGCCGGTGAAGTGCTTGTGCCCCCTGGCGGCGCCCTCTGCTGTGGGGTGGCAACTGCGACCGTCTCGTACGGTCTCTGCCAGAAGGGGTGCCGACCTTCAGTTGCCGGAGGAGAGGGAACCACCCATCCGCCGGGTCAGTTCACTGGCTGTGGAGAGTATCCCTCGGATGATCGCTGTTCGGTCCTCGGCCTGGAGAGAGTCCGTGGGGAACGTGACAGCAAGCCCAGCAACAGGGTGCTGCATGTGGTCCATGATGGGGACGGCCAAGGACGAGAATCCGACGGTGATCTCGCCTTCTTCGGTGGCATGGCCTTCGCGTCGCACTTCGACCAGCCGTGCGCGCAGAGCGGTGAGGGAACGGGGACCGCCCACCTCGGTGCGCTGGACGAACGCGCTGGAGTCGGGATAGAGCGCCCGGACCTGCGCGGTCGGTAGCCGTGCCAGGATTGCGCGGCCGCTTGCAGTGAGATGGGCGGGCAGGCGCACTCCGGCATCAGTAACTAGTGAGGGCCGCCCAGGAGCCCGCTCCTCGATGACGTAGTGGACATCGCGGCCGTGGAGGACCACAAGGTGCGCGGTATGGCCCACGTGGTCGACGAGCCGTGCCAGAGGTATGCGGGCGAGCCGCTGGAAGGGCGCCTGGCGGGTATAGCCCGAGCCGAGCTCGAAGGCACTGACACCGAGGCCGTAGCGGCGGTCCTCGGGCAGGTGTACGACGAAGCCTTCCTGGACCAGGGTGTCGAGCAGGTGATACGTCGTCGAGCGGGGAAGCCCCAGGTCCCGGCTGATCGCGGCCGCCTGGATGGGGGCCGCCTGGCGGGCGAGGTAGCGGAGGATCGCGAGGACCTGTGCTGCTGCCGGAACGATGGACATGCAAGCCAGGATAGACATCACTTGTCTGCAATCCCAGACAAGTAAATCTGGAATGTCTGGGATACCAGACATATATCACCGGGACACCCTGTTGTGCAGGCCTTGCGGTATCGCTTCATGGCCTCATGAACGAAGTGAAAGTTGGAATCGGCGCGCTGTCGGTAGGCCAGGTCGTTGCGGTCGCCCGCCACGGAGCCCGCGTGATGCTCTCCGCAGATGCCCAGAACCAGATCAGCCGCAGCCGTAAGGTTGTCGAGGACCTCGCGCATGACACCACCCCGCACTACGGGGTGTCGACGGGCTTTGGCGCCTTGGCTACCCGGCACATCCCCGTGGCGCTCCGCGCCCAACTGCAGCGCAGCCTGGTCCGTTCCCATGCGGCGGGCACAGGCGCCGAGGTGGAGTGCGAAGTCGTACGCGCGTTGCTTCTGCTGCGGCTGTCTACCCTGGCTACGGGGCGCACAGGGGTGCGTCTGGAGACCGCCCAGGCATATGCGGACCTGCTGAACGCCGGTCTGACTCCGGTGGTCCGTGAGTACGGCTCGTTGGGCTGCTCCGGAGATCTCGCACCGCTGGCGCACTGCGCGCTCGCAGTGATCGGTGAGGGCGAGGTCCGTGACAGCGAGGGCAACCTGCTCCCGGCGGCAGACGCCCTGGCCGCGCACGGGCTGAAGCCTGTGGAGCTGCAGGAGAAGGAGGGGCTTGCCCTCATCAACGGCACGGACGGCATGCTGGGCATGCTCGTACTGGCTCTCCACGACCTGGGCGAGTTGCTGTCCATCGCGGACGTCACCGCAGCCATGACGATCGAGGCACTCCTGGGAACGGACGCCGTCTTCGCCTCCGATTTGCAGGACCTGCGGCCCCACCCCGGACAGGCCGCCAGCGCCGCCAACCTGCGGCGACTGCTTAAGGGTTCCGGAATTGTCGCCAGCCACCGCAATGGCGGCTGTACGATCGTCCAGGACGCCTACTCGCTGCGCTGCACGCCTCAGGTGCACGGTACGGCGCGGGACACGATGAGCCATGCCCGCGCCGTCGCAGAGCGCGAGCTGGCTAGCGCTGTCGACAATCCCGTCGTCACCCTCGATGGAAGGCTGGAGAGCAACGGGAACTTCCACGGCGCCCCCGTCGCTGCAGTCCTGGACTTCCTTGCCATCTCCGTTGCCGACGTCGCCTCGATCGCGGAGCGTCGGACTGACCGGATGCTCGACCCCGCTCGCAACCAGGGACTGAACGCCTTCCTGGCTGCCGACCCGGGCGTGGACTCCGGTCACATGATCGCCCAGTACACCCAGGCCGCAATCGTGTCCGAACTCAAGCGGCTCGCCGTACCGGCATCCGTCGACTCGATCCCTTCCAGCGCTATGCAGGAAGACCATGTCTCCATGGGCTGGTCCGCGGCGCGTAAGCTGCGCCGGGCCGTGGACGGGCTGCGCCGCGTTCTGGCCGTGGAGCTCCTCACCGCCGCCCGCGCGCTCGACATGCGCTCGCCGCTCGTGCCTGCGCCTGCCACCGCCTGTGTGGTGGAGGAACTGCGCACCGCCGTGCACGGCCCGGACAGCGACCGCTATCTAGCTCCGGAGATTGAAGCCTCGGTGCAGTTCCTGCTCGCCGGGGGCGTGCGGGCCGCGACACAGACCATCGTCGACAGCCTCCTCTGACCGCGACGCCACACCTGCTCTCTTCTCCCTGACGAACACAAAGGAACGATCGATATGTCCGGACCCCGTCCTGTCCGAGCCCCGCGCGGCACCCGGCCGAGTGCCCTGGGCTGGCAGCAGGAGGCCGCCCTGCGGATGCTGCAGAACAA
>NZ_WWGX01000032.1 GCF_009862265.1 Streptomyces sp. SID8352
GGTCGAGGGCATCATCACCTACCACGACCCCTGCTACCTCGGCCGCCACAACAAGATCTACACCCCGCCACGCGAGATCATCGCCGCCGTCCCCGGCATCCGCAACGAGGAAATGCACCGCCACAAGGAACGCGGCTTCTGCTGCGGCGCCGGCGGCGCCCGCATGTGGATGGAGGAGCGGATCGGCAAACGCGTCAACGACGAACGCGTCGACGAAGCCCTCTCCCTCAACCCCGACATCGTCTCCACCGCCTGCCCCTTCTGCCTCGTCATGCTCACCGACTCCGTCAACGGCAAGAAGAACGACGGCAAAGCGAAGGAATCCATCCAGGTCGTCGACGTCGCCCAACTCCTCCTGGAATCCGTCAGAACCCCCACCGACCCCGCAGGCGAAGCGGAGACGGAGAACGCGCCGGAGCCCGAGCCGGCGAAGTAGCCGCCCGCGCCCGGCACTCCGCCCGGCACCGACGACCGGCGCCCCCGGGTCCCCCGACCCGGGGGCGCCGCCGTCCCCGGGCGCCGCCCACGGGGGCCGGGGTGCCCGCCGGAACGGCGCCGGGGATGCCCGGGGCACGGGGCCGGGGACGCCCGGCCGCACGGGGGCGAGGGTTCCGCTATCCCCCTCCCGGTCGGCGTGCTCCCCCACCCCCTAGGGGACGCGCGGTCGGGCGCCCGGGCCGCCTCCGGGAAGGCCCGTAAGGGATGTCACAGCTCGGCCGCAAAGCCCGGCCGGGGCCGAGGGCTCCGGTACGCGGTGCGGCGGGAACGGGTACGTTCGAGGGCGTGGCTGGATTCAGGAACGGACGCGGCCGGGACGACGGCGCTCCTCACGCGCGACCGCAACATCCTCCGTACGGGCAGCAGGCGCCGCAGGGACCGTCGTACGGCGGCCCCGCCGCGCCCAGGCCCCCGTACCCCCAGCAGCCGTACGGGGGCGGCGCCCCCGGCGGTTCACCCTGGCCGCAGGGGCACGCCGGGGGGCATGCAGGGGGCCACGCGGGGGGGCACGGGGAGCCGGAGTACTTCGGTGACGGCGGCTACCCCCCGGGCCCGCAGGGACCGCACGGCGGGCACCGTCCGCAGGGTCCGCACGGCGGGTACGGGGCCCCCGCGCCCCAGCCCCCGTACGACCCCTACGCGGCCAACAACCCCGGCCACACGCAGGCGTTCGCGCTCGGGGAGGACCCCTACAGCCAGGGCGAGACCTACCGCGCGGGCGCGGCGGCCCCGCCGCCCGGTCCGTCCGGCCCCCCGCTGCGCTGGAAGGAACTGCTCAAGGGCATCGTCGTCGCCCCGAACCAGACCTTCCTGAGGATGCGGGACTACACGATGTGGGTCCCCGCCCTCGTCGTCACCTTCCTCTACGGCCTGCTGGCGGTCTTCGGCTTCGACGGGGCCCGCGAGGAGGCGATCAACGCCACCCTCTCCAACGCCGTCCCGATCGTCCTGATCACCGCCGTCGCGCTGGTGCTGAGCGCCTTCGTGCTCGGCGTGGTCACCCACACCCTGGCCCGCCAGCTCGGCGGCGACGGGGCCTGGCAGCCGACGGTCGGCCTCTCCATGCTGATCATGTCCATCACGGACGCGCCGCGCCTGGTCGTCGCGATGTTCGCCGGGGGCGACGCGCCCTTCGTGCAGTTGCTCGGCTGGGCAACCTGGATCGCGGGCGGTGCGCTGCTCACCCTGATGGTCGGCCGCTCCCACGACCTGCCGTGGCCGAGGGCGCTGGGCGCGTCCGCGATCCAGCTCGTCGCGCTGCTGTCGATCGTGAAGCTCGGCACGTTCTGAGCCGTGGGGCCCAGCGGGGGCGGAGGCCACCGGACAGGGACACGGCAAGGGCCCCCGGCGCCGCGCGCCGGGGGCCCTTGCCGTGTCCCTGTCCGTGTCCGTGTGGGTCGTCACCGTGGGGCCGTCCCCGGTGCCGGGGCGGGCGTACCGGGGCAGGCGTACCGGCGGGCGGGTTGCCATGAGGGCGGGCCGAGGCGGGCCCGTCGAGGCGGAGGTACCGGGGCGGGGCGGACGTGCCGAGGTGGCCGCCCCGCCCCGCCGACGTACCGTCCGCCCCGCCGACGTACCGTCCGCCCCGTCGGCGCCGTCTCCTCAGGCGTCGAGCACCTGGCCGCCGCGCCGCACCACGGGCGGGAGGACGCTCCACGGGAAGTTGATCCAGTCGTCGGTGCGCTTCCAGACGTACTCACAGCGGACGAGCGAGTGGGACTTCTCGTAGATCACCGCGCTGCGCACCTCGGCGACCGTGTCCAGGCAGAAGTCCCGCACCAGCTTGAGCGTCTTGCCGGTGTCGGCGACGTCGTCGGTGATGAGGACCTTCTTGTCGGAGAAGTCGATGACGTTCGGCACCGGCGCGAGCATGACCGGCATCTCCAGCGTGGTGCCGACCCCGGTGTAGAACTCCACGTTGACCAGATGGATGTTCTTGCAGTCCAGCGCGTACGCCAGCCCGCCGGCCACGAAGACGCCGCCGCGCGCGATGGAGAGGACGACATCGGGTTCGTAGCCGTCGTCGGCGACCGCCTGCGCGAGCTCGCGGACGGCGGTGCCGAACTGCTCGTAGGTCAGGTTCTCCCGTGTCCCGCTCATCCGTGTGCCCCACTCATCCGCGTGCCCTGCTCACACCTGGGTCCGGTGGAAGTTGAGGAAGGAGCGGGAGGCGGTCGGCCCCCGCTGCCCCTGGTACCGCGATCCGTACCGCTCGCTGCCGTAGGGGTGCTCGGCCGGCGAGGTCAGCCGGAACAGGCAGAGCTGCCCGATCTTCATGCCCGGCCACAGCTTGATGGGCAGGGTCGCGAGGTTGCTCAGCTCAAGCGTCACGTGCCCGGAGAAGCCGGGGTCGATGAAGCCGGCGGTGGAGTGCGTGACGAGCCCGAGGCGGCCGAGGGAGCTCTTCCCCTCCAGCCGCGAGGCGAGGTCGTCGGGCAGCGTGATCACCTCGAACGTACTGGCCAGCACGAACTCACCGGGGTGGAGGATGAAGGGCTCGTCCCCCTCCGGCTCCACGAGCCGGGTGAGGTCCACCTGCTCGACCGAGGGGTCGATGTGCGGATACCGGTGGTTCTCGAACACCCGGAAGTAGCGGTCGAGGCGCACGTCGATGCTCGACGGCTGCACCATGGAGTCGTCGAAGGGATCGATACGGACCCGCCCGGCGTCGATCTCGGCCCGGATGTCCTTGTCTGAGAGAAGCACGCACCGAGGATACGCAAAGCGCGCGGAGCGGCGACAACCAGCCGCCACCCCACGCGCCGGGTCCCGTGGGACATGCCCGCGCCTGCGCGCGTGCGCTACCGCTTGCGCGCTCCCACCGGCACGGCACTCCGCAGCCGCGCACACCGCGGACATCGGACGAGCCGACCGGGGCCGAGTCGATCGGCCTGCTGCATCGGGAACGAGCTGGCGGTGAACACGTGCCCATCGGCACAGCGGACGAGGGTGCGCTCCATCAAGTCCTTCAAGTCCCTTCCCCAAGAGCCGCGTCTGGCTGGACTACCCTGACGACGAAAGCCACATTACGGGATGAAAGAGACTGCGCTCCAGGCGGCACTCCGCCCTCGCGGGCACCTGCCGGACGCGGCCCCACGGTACGCCCCGAGCCGCCCCCGGCGCAGCCGGATCACCCCCTGAAACGCCTTCAGGCCCCACGGGGCGAAACGCCGGGGGCCTGCGATGGGGTACAGTGAGCGAGCATCCGGACACCGGCTCGACCGGCTCCGCAGTGCAACGCGGGTGTAGTTTAATGGTAGAACATCAGCTTCCCAAGCTGAGAGCGCGAGTTCGATTCTCGTCACCCGCTCCATGCGTAACCCCCAGGTCGGCTGCCTGGGGGTTCTCTTGTTTTCCAGACCGGTGGACGGGTGCCCACCGCGACCGCGGCGAGGAGGGCCCGGGACGCAAACCGGCCCGACGCGGTCGGGTCGCGCCGGGGGATGCGCGACGCGCAGGACCGCGGCGACCAACCCCGCTCCGGGGCCCTTCAGGCCGAGCGGAGGCGGTGCCGGCGAGCCTGAGGGCACCGGTGCGGGAGTGCCGCCGCTCGCTATCCCCGCATGCGGATCTCCTTGAACTCGACCATTTCTGCGATGATCGCAGAGATGAAATCCGATGCCTCCCCCACGTTGCCGGGCCGGGGCCGGGGATCATCACTCTCCGGGACCGGGGACAGGAAGGCGGTGGGGTCGGGCGCCGTCGGCGGCAGGGGCTGGGCGTCGCGGAGAATGAGCATGTCGGCCACCATGCAGGTCACCTCTCCTTCCTCCGTACGCCCGATCCAGACCGGGTACGAGCCGTCGCCCATGCCACTGGGATAGGCGACCAGGTTGGCTCCCGTGCCGGGATCGGTCGTCTCCCCCAGTTCGACGCCCTCCTTGCACAGTTCGATCAGGGCACCACGTCCCGCCGCGTCCAGGAACGAGCCCGTGCCGCTGTCCACTCCGAAGCCGTAGAACTCACGCTCGCCCAGCAATCGTGTGTCCTGGCCGGGCCGGACGGCGAGTTCCCAGCTCACGGTGGGCCTGTCGAGAACACGCAGCATGGCGGCGGTGGTCTCCCCCCACCCCGTGTCGTCCCACGTCATGGTGGCGAGCACCACGGGATACTCGCCGGGCGGCACCGGCACGGTGAAGGGTTCGTCGCCCTCGCGCAGAGTGCCGGGGTCCGCCGCTATGACCGAGCCGGTGGGCAGCCGCAGGACACCGGCCGTCTTGGAAGCGGTGACGGTCGCCACGCCGCATTCATCGTCGGCGAAGCGGCTGCCCGGGGTGAACAGGGCCTCCAGGTGCCGAGGGCGGGCCCCTCTCGGGACGGACCACGCTCCGGCCGGGGATTCGGGCCGTTCCTCATGGGCGGCGGGCATGAGGGACAGGGCGTCATCGGCCGCGAATCCCAGCATCCGACCGTCGGCATACGCCGTCCAGTCGCCGAACCGCGCACGGAGCAGAGTCCGGTGCCGTTCCGGAAGGTTCGGCCGCATTTCCAGGCAGCCGCCGAGGCGCAGTTCGGCGCTCGCGTACTCGCCGACGGTTCTGGGGGTGAGGGTGAAATGCCAGCCCTTCCCCTCGAACTCCGGCTCGGCCGGGGACAGGTGGCGCCACTCCTCATAACGGCGCAGGTGCAGCAGGCCCGCCGCCAACTCCCGGTAGTCATAGGCGCGGACGCGTCGTTCCTGTTCGTCGAAGAGGAACACTCCGAGGTAGTGGTCCCTCCAGCTCACCTGAAGCAGCGCCCGCCGCCGGCCCCCACCGCCGAGCAGCACCGCGTACGGCTCTCCTGCCCGGTCGCGCTCGCGCGCCCGGTCCTCGGTCATCGTCCCCACGGGCATCCGCGCCTGCGGATCCCAGCCCGCGCAGTAGACGACATCGATCCGTGCACGCATGAATCCCCCTCCGGCTCCAACGGTGGTGACACGTTAACCAGCACGTCCGACAACGGGAGCACGGCTCATCCCGGCGGGCGGGGCCGGCAGGCGGTGCCGGTCGGCCGCGTGGCGGTGCGGCGTCAGTGGCCCGGGCGGCGGTGGCGGGGCCGGCCCCGGCGGCGGGGCAGGGAGCCGCGGGGGGTTCCGGGGCGGGGGTCCCCGGGGCGTTCGGGCAGCCAGAAGCGGCGGGAGAACACCTTCTGCTCGTCCTTCGTGCGCAGCCGCTTCAGCTCCGAGGTGAACGCGCCCCGGTACCGGGCCCCCGCGCGCTGGACGAGGGTCGCCGCGTGGGCGTCGAGGCTGGCCTCCTCCAGGGCGAGGACGTGGCCGGCCACGGTCTCGGCCGGCAGCAGGGAGAGGCACACCTCCGTCAGGCGGTCGAAGACGAGGTCCCGCAGAGGGGCGAACGGGCTGTCCGCCAGGGCCATCTGGCGGAGCAGGATGGCGATCTCGCCGCCGTCCCGCTCCGCCCCGCCCCCGCGGAGCACCGCGTCGAGCTGCTCCGGGAGGTACGCCGAGGCGAGCGCCAGGACCAGCCGGGCGACCATCGCCGTCGGCATCGCGCGGGCGCGCACCAGCAGCGCGTCCGCCGTGAGTTCGGGGGCGCCGCCCTGGTGCAGGATGGCGAGGAACTGCCCGGCGTGGCCGGTGGGCCGGTTCTCCAGGGTGAAGGCCAGCACCGTCTCCGCGCGCTCGGGCAGCGCCACGTCGTTCAGCGTCCGGAACAGGAGCGCCGCGTCCCCGGGGCCGGTCGTCCCGGCCGCGTGTCCCAGCACCCAGCCGACCTCGTGGTGCCTCCCGTCGAGGGCGCGCAGCAGCGCGAGGAAGTCGTCCCGGGTCCGGGCGGCGGCCGAGACGACCAGCACGTCGCACGCGAGCACGCCGTTGCCGGTCGCGTGCAGGTCGTTGATCAGGGTGGCCACGTCGGCGGGGGCGCGGGTCAGCGCGGCGCGTTCGAGCACCGCCGCGGCGGCCGTGTGGTTGCGCACCACGCGTAAGGCGGAGACGAGGGCCACCAGATGGCCGCTGCTGCACGACTGGGCGTTGTCGAACACGAAGTCGGCGTCCCGCAGCAGCCCCCGGGACGAGAGCGTGTCGATCAGCTCCGTGACATCGGTGGCCGGGCGTACGGAGACGGTCTCCGCCTGGAGGACATGGGTGAGGCCGTGCCGGCCGTTCTCGCCGAGGCCGCGGCCGATCTCCACGATGTCCGACACCGGGCGTTCGGCCGCCGCCGCGCGCAGGGCCAGCGGCAGCACGGCGGCCCCCGGCCCGGCCAGCACCAGCTCCACCGCCTCCAGCACCTGGGCCACCTCGCGCGTGGCGAGGAACGCGCCGAGCACCACGGCGACGTGCTCGGGAAGGTGTTCGCGGTGCAGGGCGGCCACGAACGCGGCGGTGTCGCGCGGGGTGTGCAGCCGGACCGACGCCTGCAGCAGCCGGGCGCCGAGGTCGCGCAGCCGGGAGCGTTCCAGTTCCGCCGCGAGTCGGCCGAGCTCGTCGACCGGGCGGGTGAGCACCAGGACGGGCAGCGCCGCCTGGGCGTGCGCCCCCAGTCCCGCCCCGTCCAGTCCGGCGAGCAGGGCGCCGACCTCCTGGACCGGCCGGGTCCTGCTGACGGAGGTGACCAGTTCGCTGGCCATGGCGCGCTGGGTCCGCGACTCCAGGTCGCCGACCACGCTGACCAGTTCCGGCACCGAGGCGGTGCGGTCGGTGGCCTCCAGCGCCGCCATCAGCGACGGGACGACCGCCGCCTCCTCCCAGAGCTCCTGCACGGTCTCCAGCTGCGATTCCAGGACGCAGCACTGGTTCTCCGCGGCGATCAGTTCGGCGCGGG
Source organism: Streptomyces sp. SID8352 (assembly GCF_009862265.1). Classification (GTDB taxonomy): domain Bacteria; phylum Actinomycetota; class Actinomycetes; order Streptomycetales; family Streptomycetaceae; genus Streptomyces. The sequence continues at coordinate 7,266 of NZ_WWGX01000032.1, forward strand.
TGACGGCCAGCACCTCCTCCAGATAGGTGATCTCCTGCCGGAGGTCCTGGCACTCTCGGCCCAGTTCCTCGTACTCGCCCTGCCACACGTCGATCTCGGCCCGGTGCGCCTGTGTCCGCCGGTCGAGTTCGACGGCGAGGGCGCGGCTGCGGGCCTCCGCCGCGGACAGCCGCCGCACGCGGTCGTGCAGCGCCTCCTCCAGGGCCTGGGCGTGCGCCTGCTTCCGCCGGGCCTCCTCGTCGGCCAGGGCGAGCTGGTCCTCCAGCTTCTGCCGCTTCCCGGCCGGCCTGTTGGACCGCAGCGCCTCGCGGTGCAGTTCCCGCACCCGCCGCTCGGCCTCGGGCGTGAGGGCCATCCCCTCCTCCCGGAGGTCGGCGACGAGGGTGGCGACGAAGTCCCACCCCGGGAGGCGGTCGCCCTTCAGGTAGCGGGTCAGGGTGCTGGGGTCCACGTGCCGCCGCGCGGCGTACCGCCGGACGCTCACCCCGAGCCTGAGGAAGATCATCCGCAGGTCCTCGACGAAGGCCCGCTTCTCCGGTACGAGGTCCTCCCCGAGCGGTGCCAAGCGCGCCGCGCCCACCGCGTCCCGTGTGCCCATGTTCCACCCACCGTCCCCTCAACAGGCCCCAGTATCACGCCCGTTGGGCCTTCCGGTGGCGAGCTTCCGTTGCCATCCGTGAACGGCAACGGTCGCGCCGCTGCCGACCTCGGGTGTCAACGCGGAGGGCGTTCCCGGCGGCGCCCGCGCCCGGCACGCTGGGGTCCGGGCCGGCCCACGGAGAACTCCGACACACGCGGGAGGAACGCGCAGATGAACGATCACGGTGCCCCGGTGCGGGAACAGCCCCCGCCACCGGCCCCGCCGCCCCTCTGGCGGCGGCTCTGCCAGAAGGCGCTCCTGGGTGCCACCGGGGCGCTCGGCGCCACGGCGGTCACCTGGCTGCGGGCCTGGTGGGAGGACCACAGCGGGTAGCCCGGGCCGGGACCGGGTGCCGGGCCGGGTGCCGGGCCGGGGCACGGGTCGCAACCCGGCACCCGGAGGCCGGACCCGGGTGCGCCGCCCGACACCCGGGGTTCCGGGCCGCCGCCCCGGGGTTCCGGGCCGCCGCCCGGCACGCGGGACCAGGGGCCGGTCCGCCCGCCGCCCGGCACGCGGGAGCAGGCCGCCGCCAAAACCGCGCGGCGGCCGGAGCGACCCGGCACCCGGGGCATCACCGCCGGGGCGTCACGGCGGCCGAGGCATCACGGCTCCGGAATCGCCCGGCACCTGAGGCACCGTGGGACCAGGCCCTCACCGGGCCCGCTCGTCACCGGGTGCGGGACCCTGCGGGGCCCCGGGGCACGGTGGGTCCGGGCCCGCGCGGGCCCAGGTCGTCACCGGACCGGTACCGGCGCGGGCCCGGCCGCCGTCGGAAACGCGGAGCCGCGGCGCCGGGCGCCCGCCCGTGGGCCGACACGGGACCGGCCGCCCCCGCGCACTCGCGCCCCGGCAGCCCCGCGCGCGCGTCCCGGCTCCGGACCCGCACCCCACCCCGAGCCCAACGGCCGGTCCCGCACCGCTCCCGGGCCGGGCCCGGCGCCCGCTCCCCGGCCGGGCCGGCCACGGCCCCGGCGCACCCGCCCCGGGCCCCGCACCGGACCGCTCCCGCGCGCGGTCGGCGGTCCCCGGCCCGACCACCCTGTCGGCGCGGGACGCGGGAAACGTACTATCGCCAGGTCATCGCCGCGACGGGAGACAGGAAGCCGGTGCGAGTCCGGCACGGTCCCGCCACTGTGACCGGGGAGCGCGTCCGCTCCGCACGCTGTCGTGTGCGGAGGGGGGTCGACCCGGAAGTCAGGACACTGGTCCGTCGCGGGCCCATTCCGAGGAGCGCGGACTCCCCAGGAGGCTCTACGTGTACGACGGCATGCCCCATGCCCCCCTGTCCTCTCCCACCCCCGCCCGTCGGCGCCGCCGGCCGCGTGCCGCGGCCGCCGCCCTCACCGCGGCCGTCGCCCTGCTCGCCGGCTGCGGACCGGCCGACGGCGACGGGAAGCCCGAGGCCCGGCCCGCCGCCGGGTTCCCCGTCACCGTCGACAACTGCGGTGTGCGCACCACCTACGACCGGCCGCCGTCCCGGGTGGTCACCATCCATCAGCACCCGGCGGAGCTGCTGCTCTCCCTCGGCCTGGCGGACCGCATGGTCGGCACGGCCTTCCCCGACTCCGCCGTCCTGCCCGAGCTGGCCGAGGAGTACGCGGCCGTCCCGGAACTGGCCCCGCGGGAGCCGTCGTTCGAGACCGTGCTGGAGGCCGACCCCGACCTCGTCTACGGCGGTTACGCCAGCGCCTTCGACGAGAGCCAGGGCCGGTCCCGCAAGGCCTTCGCCGACGCCGGGATCAACACCCACCTCAACCGCGAGTACTGCGGCGGGAAGCGGGTGACGATGCGGGACACCTACGACGAGATCCGCACCATCGGCACCGTCTTCGGCGTCCCGGACCGGGCCGGGAAGCTGGTCGCCGACCTGGAGGACCGCGTCGAGGGGGCCGTCACCGCCGTCCGCGGCGAGCCCGAGGTGTCCGTCTTCGTGTACGACAGCGGCGACAAGACCGCCTTCACCGCGGGCGGCCGGAGCCTGGGCACCGAGCTGATCCGGCTGGCCGGCGGCCGGAACGTCTTCGCCGACCTCGACGACGTCTTCGGCGACGTCTCCTGGGAACAGGTCGTGGCGCGCGCCCCCGAGGTCATCGCCATCTACGACTACGCCGACGACGGCGCCGGGAGCGTCGAGCGGAAGAAGAAGTTCCTGCTCTCCCAGCCCGCGCTCGCCGACGTGCCCGCGATCCGGGACAAGCGGTTCGTCGTCCTGCCGCTGACCGCCACCCTGGTCGGCATCCGCTCGGCGCACGCGGTCGAGGACCTGGCCCGCGGGCTGCACCCCGAGAGCTTCCGGTGACCCGCGCCGCCCCCGGGGCCCGCGCCCCGGGGGGAGGACGGCGGCGGACCCCGGGGCGCAACGCGGATCCCACCGGGCCGGACCCGGCCCGCGCCGCCCCGGCTCCCGACCGCGCGGAACCGGACCCGGACCCCACCGGGCGGAACCCCGCCGGTCCCCCACCGCGGCCCGTCGGCCCCCAACCGGGGCCCACCGGCACCGAGACCGCCAAGGACCCCGGCACCGGACCCACCCAGGCCCCCGGCACCGGAACCACCCAGGACGCCGCCGGGCCCACCGGCACCGAGACCGCCGAGAACCCCGGCACCGGACCCACCCAGGCCCCCGGCACCGGAACCGCACCGGACACCGGCACCGGAACCGCCCCGGACACCGCCGGGCCCGCCGCGCGTCGCACCGCCCCGGCCGTCACCCTGCTCGTGCTCGGCGCCCTGCTCCTCGTCTCCCTCACTGCGGGCCTGGCGATCGGCTCCGTGCGGGTGCCGCCGGGCCAGGTGTGGGGCATCGTGGCGCACGCGCTCGGCGCCCCCTGGGCCGAGCCGGACTGGCCACGGGCGCGGGAGACCATCGTGCTGGACGTCCGGGCCCCCCGGGTGCTGCTCGGCGCGGTGACCGGCGCCGGGCTCGCGGTGGTCGGCACCGCGCTCCAGGCCCTGGTGCGCAACCCGCTCGCCGAGCCCTATCTGCTGGGCGTCTCCTCGGGCGCCTCCCTCGGCGCGGTCACCGTGATCGTCTTCGGGGTCACCCTGTTCGGCCCGGTCTCCCTGCCGCTGGCCGCGTTCCTCGGCGCGCTCGCCGCCCTGGCCCTCGTCTACGCCACCGCGCGCACCGGCGGGCGGATCACCTCCGCCCGGCTGGTGCTGTCCGGGGTGGCCGTCGCCGCGATACTCACCGCCGTCCTCAACCTGCTGCTGCTCACCACCGACCGGGGCAACGAGGCCCGTGCCGTCCTCGCCTGGACCCTGGGCGGGCTCGGCGGGGTCGCCTGGGACACCCTGTGGCTGCCCTGCGCGGCCCTGCTGCTCGGGCTCGGGGTGCTCATGACACAGGCCCGGCGGCTGAACCTGCTGCTGGCCGGGGAGGAGGCGGCCACCACCATGGGGCTGGACGTGGGCCGGTTCCGCGCCCGGATGTTCGTCCTGCTCTCCCTGGTCACCGGCGTCCTGGTGGCAGCGACGGGGCCGATCGGGTTCGTCGGCCTGATGATGCCGCACATCGTGCGGCTGTTCGTCGGCGGCGACCACCGCCGGGTGCTGCCGACGGCGGCGCTCGGCGGGGCGGTCTTCCTCGTCTGGGCGGACATCGCGGCGCGCACCGTCGCCGCCCCGCTGGAGATCCCCGTCGGGGTGCTCACGGCGTTGTGCGGGGGTCCGTTCTTCCTGTGGCTGATGCGCAGGGACGCCCGGCGCGGCACCGGCCGGGGGGCGGCATGACCGCGGCCCGGCTCTCCCTCGACGGCGTCACCCTGACCGCCGGGGCGCGCGCCCTGGTGCGGGACGTCAGCCTGACCGCCCGGCCGGGCGAGACCATCGGCCTGGTGGGTCCCAACGGCAGCGGCAAGTCCAGCCTGCTGCGCACCGTCTACCGGGTGCTGCGGCCCGGCTCCGGCCGGGTCCTGGTCGACGGGGAGGACGCCTGGTCGCTGCCGGTGCGGCGGCTGGCCCGGACCGTCGCGGCGGTGGTGCAGGAACCGGCCGCCGACTTCGACCTCGCCGTCCGCGAGGTCGTCGCGATGGGCCGGACCCCGCACAAACGGCTGCTCGACGGCGACACCCCCGAGGACGCCGCGTTCGTCCGCTCCGCGCTCACCGCCGTGGACGCCCTCCACCTGGCCGACCGGCCCTTCGACCGGCTCTCCGGCGGCGAACGCCAGCGCGTCCTCATCGCCCGCGCCCTCGCCCAGCGGCCCGCCCTCCTCGTCCTCGACGAACCCACCAACCACCTCGACATCCGGCACCAGTTGTCCGTCCTGGGCGCGCTGCGCCGGCTGCCCGCGACGGTGCTGCTGGCGCTGCACGACCTCAACCTGGCCGCGTACTACTGCGACCGCCTCTACGTGCTGTCCGGGGGCGCGATCACCGCCTCCGGCCCGCCCGCCGAGGTGCTCACCCCCCGGCTGCTGGCCGAGGTGTACGGGGTCGGGGCGGAGGTCGCCGTCCACCCCCGGACGGGGGCCCCGCAGGTGACGTTCCTCCCGGAGGAGGCGGGGGACGGCTGACGGCCGGGCGGGGGCCGGGCGGGGCGGCGCCCGGCGGGGCGGGGCACCCCCTGTCCCGGCCCCACCCACGCCGCGCCAACCCCCGCGCCCGCGCCCCTTCCGCACCGCCCCCGCGGGCATCCGTTCCGGCCTCCCGACGGCCCGCCCCGGCGCACCAGCCGCAGGTCAGAGGGGTGCGGGGTGCTAGGATCCGGCCACTCGCCTGGGGGGGGTGCCGGTACGTCCCGCGCGGTGCCGCCGCTCCGCGGCCCGCCGCCCGACGGTGTGCGCGCGGTCCTCCACGGCTCCACCCACCGTCCCGGAGAGGTCCCCGCATGGGCAGACGTGCCCTTCTACGAGGCGCCACCGCCACCGCTGTCTCCCTCACGCTCGCCCTCGGCCTCGGCACCCTCCCGGCGGACTCCGCCCACGCGGCCGCCGCCGGTGACGCGATCGTCCCCGCCGCCACGGCCATGGTCCCCGCCACGGACCTGCTCAGCGCGGGGCCCACCGGGTTCCTGCGCCACGAGCCGGGGCGCGGCAGGCTGTGGACGACCTACGACGGCGCCGACACGGTCGTCGACCCGGCGGGTGGGGACGGGTACGCCGACCCGGCCACCGGGGCGGGCTCGGACGTGGTCGCCCACCACGACCCCGACGCCCGGACCGTGACCCTGCGCGACATGGTCTCCGGCGAGGTCGCCGTCGTCGGACTCCCGGACGGGCACTCCTACTTCAGCACGCTCGGATCGACCGTCGTCACCACGTCCGGGACGCCCGGCACGGGCCGCTCCTGGCACCTGCTGGACGCGCGCGACGACGGCTCCGTCGCCGACCGCGCGGTGGAGGGCGTACCGGCCGGCGCCACCCTGTGGCCCGCCATCGGCGCGGCCGACGCGCACGGCCAGGTGGTGCGCTACGAGGCGGGCGGCAGCCAGGTCACCGGCTGGCTCGACGCCGACCGGGGCCGCGTCGTCCGCCTGCCGTACCAGGTGCCGAGCTGGTACCACCTCGTCGCGCTCGCCCCCACCCATCTGGTGTGGTTCTACGACGGCACTCTGTACGCCGCCTCCCGCTCCGACCCGGCCGCGCCCGTGCGGACCGTGCCCGGCGGTGACGTCACTCAGGTGCTGGGCCTGGTCGGCGGCTCGGTCGTCGTCTCCCGCAACGTCCCGGAGCTGGGCCGGAACTCCACCGACCGCGCGGTCTCCCGCGTCGAGGCCGTCCCCCTGGACGGCTCCGCGCCGCGCACCCTGCTGGACAGGACGTCGCGGCGGGCCGTGGCGACCCCCGCCGGCGGGCTCCTGGTGGCGGGCGGTGCCGACACGGAGCACTGGGGCGTGCATCTCGTCGAGGCCGCCCGGGGCGGCGGGGTGACGGTGCGCCGGATCGCCGGGGCGCACCCCCGCCGCACCGTCCGCGCCGTCTCCCGGTTCACCCTCGCCCAGGGCCGGCTGACCACGGTGGAGAACGACCCGGTCGGCGACTGGACGTACCTGCACACCCGGGACACCGGGGCGGCCGGGTCCGCCGCGACGGGGGCGCGCGCCGACCGCGGCCGGGTCCCGCTGGAGAACTACCCGGCGCGGGGGCCGGTCCTGCTCGACACCGGCGACGGCCGGACGGTCGTCTCCGGACACGGGGTGGACGCCGCCGCGCAGCCCCGGCTCCTCGGGGCCTCCCAGAAGATGCCCGGCACCCGGATCGACGGCTCCCGCACGTATCTGACGGCCACCGCCGCCAGCGGCCGGTTCGCCGCGCTGACCGGCCGCGCCAACGCCTCCACCGGCACGGCGGAGACCCGGGTCGTCGACCTCGACACCGGGCGCACCGTGTACACGACGACCGGGTCCGTGGCGGCGCTCTGGGGCACCACGCTGTGGCTGCGGGCCGGGGGCGGCGTCGACTCCGTCGACGTGCTGACCGGGCGGCCGGGCCCGTCGGTGTACCTGGGACGCGGCTGCCTGCTCGACGACGTCCGGGCCGTGGGCCGCTGGGTGCTCTGGGCCTGCGCGATCAACAACGAGGGCCAGGGCGTCTACGACACCGTCACCCGCCGCAACGTGGTCTTCCAGCCCGGCGGCCGACGGGTCGCCGCCCGGCTCGGCGACGGCTTCGTCGCGACGTCCGACGGCGGGAACGTGAGGGTGGTGGACGTCCGCGGCGCCACCCCCGTGACGCGCGTCGTGGCGAAGGCCGAGGGCTCCGACTGGGAGGTCGACCCCTACACCGGGGTGATCGCCCAGCTCCGCGACGACGGCTCCGTGCGCCTGACCCCCGGCGGGGTCCCCGTCTCCGCCCTCGTCCAGCGCGACGCGGTGGTCGCCGCCTCGGCGGACGTCCGGGGCGGGACCGCGCCGTGGAGCCCGAAGTGGTGGCTGAACAAGCCCGCGGCCTCCTGGAGGCTGGTGGTCGCCGACCGGTCCGGGAGGACCGTGCGCACCCTCACCGGCGGTCCGGCGCGCGGTGTGGTGACCCCGTCCTGGAACGGCCGGAACACCGCCGGGCGGCTGGTCCCCAACGGCGCCCACACCTGGAAGCTGACCGTCACCCCGGCCGACGGCCGGGGCGCGGCCCTGACGAGGTCGGGCACCCTCAAGGTCACCGGCGCCGCCCCGGCCCACCGCGACTTCGTCGGCTCGGACGGCTTCGGCGAGGTGCTGACGCTGAACGGCACGGGCGGGCTGACGTACCAGTACGGCACGGGCAGGGGCACGTTCACCGGGAAGCGGTCCGGCTCCGGGTGGCCGGCCACGGTGAAGGCGGTGCCCTTCGGCGACCTGAACGGCGACCGCTGCAACGACGTGCTCGTCAGGTTCGCGGGCGGCACCCTGCGCGGCTACCGGCCCGCGTGCGGGGCGGCGGTGACCCCCTCCACCCCGTACACCTCGCTGGGCGGCGGCTGGAACCAGTACGACCTGCTGACCTCGCCCGGCGACATCACCGGCGACGGCCGGCCCGACCTGCTCGCCCGCCAGGGCTCCACCGGTGACCTCTACCTCTTCAGGGGGACGAGCGCGGGCAAGCTCTCCGCCCGGGTCAAGGTCGCCTCCAAGTGGAAGGGCCACAAGAAGATCGTGGGCGCCGGCGACCTCACCGGCGACGGCCACGGCGACCTGCTGGTGCAGGACGCGTCGAACACCCTGTGGCGCCACGACGGCACCGGAAAGGGCACGTTCAAGGCCCGGGTGAAGGTCTTCTCCGCGTGGGGGGCCTCGTACAACGCGGTCGTGGGCGTGGGCGACATCACGGGTGACGGCAGGGCGGACATCGTCTGCCGCGACACCTCCGGAGTCCTCTGGCGCAACAACGGCAACGGCAAGGGGTCCTTCGGCGGCCGCACGAAGATCGCCACGGGCTGGAAAGGGTACAAGGGGCTGTTCTGACGGTAAGCCGGGGGACGGTGCGGCGCCCTGCCGCCCTCCCCCGGCCAACGGTCCTGGAGCACGGGTCCGGTCCTCCTTCCGGAGGGTCCGGGCCCGTTCGCCGTGCGGCGGTCCCGCCGGGCGGGCGGGGATGGTGGGAGTCCGGCGGGGAGGCGGACGGCAGGTGACAGGCGGCAGGCGGCAGGCGACCGACGGGCCGGGCGCCGGGGGCGTCACAGGCCGCGCCAGAGGCGGGGAGCCGGAACGGAGGCGAGGGGACGGAGGCGGGACGATCGGGGGACGGACGGGGCGATCGGGGACGGGGCAGGGCGGCCGGGGGCAGGGAGAGGGGGCCGGGGCGGTCGCCGGGGTTACCAGCCCTCCTTCTGCGCCCGCGCCTCGAACAGCATGACGGCGGCCGAGATCGACACGTTCAGCGAGTCGGCCGAGCCCATCATGGGGATGAAGACCCGCTTGAACCCTGCGTCGTACCAGGCCTTGGGGATCCCGTAGCGCTCGGCGCCGAGGACGAAGGCGGTACGGCGGTCCTCGTAGGGGTAGGAGCGGTAGCTCCGGGCGTTCTCCGTGTCGGCGAGGTAGACGTCGAAGCGCTTGCGCTTCAGCCAGTCGACCGCCTCCTCAGGGGAGTCGAACTCGACGATCGGCAGGGTGAGGACCATGCCCTGGCTCGCCCGGAACACCTTGGGGTGGGTGAGCCGGGTACGGCGGTTGGTCAGCACCAGGCAGTCCGCCCGGCACGCGTCCAGGGTGCGGATCAGCGTCCCGAGGTTCCCCGGGATCTCCATGCCGTCGGCCACCATGACCAGGGCCGACTTCCCGAACCGGATCGCCTCCGGGTCCCACTGCGGCAGCCGCGCGAGGGACAGCAGCCCGTCGGGCTTGTCCCGCTCCGAGATCCGGGTGAAGGTCTTCAGCGACACCTCGTAGGAGACACGGGCCCGCGCGGCGATCTCCTCGGCCCGCTTGCGCGCCTCGTCCCCGTACGCCGCCTCGGGGCACCAGAAGAAGGTGTCGACATAGGTGTCGTTGGCCAGCAGCAGGTTGTGCGCCCAGAGCCCCTCGGCGACGAACAGCTTCTGCGGGTTGGGCGCGGAGTTGTTCTGGACGGACTGCACGTGCTTGATCTTCGGGTGGTGCACACCGATCGGCTGGATGTTCATCGGGACCTCTCACTCACTGTCCGCGCGGGCCGCACGGCGGTGTCATTCAAACGGCGGGGTCATTCAACCGGACGCCGGGACCGCCCCCGGGACCCGCACGGGGCCGCGCTCAGCCCTGCGGGCCGCCCGCGCCGCGCCACGCCTCGTAGAGCAGCACCCCGGCCGAGACGGCGAGGTTGAGGGACTCCGCGGTGCCCACCATGGGGATGTGGAGCCGGATGTCGCCCCGCTCCAGCACCTCCGGGGGCAATCCCGGCCCCTCGGCGCCGAGCAGGATGGCGAGCGGGGTCGGGTACCCGATGGTTCCAGAAGTTGCTCTCGGCCGCCGCCGAGGTGGTGGCCACGGTGACGCCTCGGTCCGCGGCCCAGGAGAAGAACTCGTCCGCCGTCGCCGCGTGGGCCACCGGAACGTTGAACAGCGCGCCCATGCTGGCCTTCACGGCGGCCGGGTCGAAGGGGTCGGTGGCCCTTCCGATCAGGATGACGGCGGCGGTGTCGGTGGCGTCGGCGGTACGGACGATGGTGCCCAGGTTCCCCGGGTTCGCGACCTCGTACAGCACCACCATCCGGCTGTCCGGACGCACCGTGATCTCGTCCAGCTCCCGCAGCCTCCCGCGCACGATGGCGGCGAGCCCGGAGGGGCCGTCCCGCTCCGAGAGTCGGGTGAAGAGACCGGCGCCGACCCGGACCACCCGGACGCCCCGCTCCTCCCGCTCCCGCACCATGCGCAGGGCCGGCTCGTAGCGCAGCAGCTCCGGGGCGACCACCAGCACCTCGATCCCGGCCCCCGCCTCGACGGCCTGCCACACCGGCTGGACGCCCTCCACGACGAACGCGCCCTCGCGCCGCCGGTGCTTGCGCTCCGACAACTGCCGCATTCGCTTGACCACGGGATTCCCCGTGCTGGTGATCAGGTCGGCCATTTCGTTCCCGTTCGGGCTGCTGTTCCGCGACGCAAAGTGACGCCCCAATGATACAGGAGCTTCCCGGCGAGTAATCGACATTTCCCGGCGCCCGGCCTCCTCGGGAAGGGGACCGTGAATCGGGTCCCGTTTCCGGGCGGCCCGAAACGGGGAGCGGACGCCGGGGGCGGGCGGGGGCCGTCGCCGGAGCGCGTCCGCAGGGGCCCGACCTCCGGGTACATCGTCCCACGTGGGAAGTGGTTCACCTCCCTCGACCCGGCACCGGTCACGGGGTCCGGAGCCTCGTCCGGCCGAGACGGAAGGGGGCCCGGCAGTTGCGTTCGTCCTACCGGAGAATTCCACGCCCGGGGAGAGATGGCGATTTCCGGCGGGGAATGGTGCGCATTCTCCGGGGCGGCGAGCAGGGGCGGCGCGGGACCATTCCTTCCGGGCTGAAATCTTCTGGACACTGGAATTCGAATTTCCGGAACGCCGCAATGGACGGGAAAGGAAGCCGGTCCTTTCCGCCGGACCGGGTCGGAGTGGGGAGGGGTGAGGCAGGCCGGGGTGGAGTAGGAGATGGCCGGGGTGCGGAACGGGAGGGGAGTCGGTGGAGGTTCCTTCCGTCCCGGGAGGGGAGTCGGTGAAGGTCCCTCCTGTCCGGGGAGGGGTGTCCGTGGAGGTCCCTCCTGTCCCGGGAGGGGTGTCCCTGGAGGTCCCCGGCGGGACGGGGCGCCTCGGGGGTCCGGCCCGGCCGAGGACACCGCTTCGCGCGGCCTGTCACACGGGGCTCGTCGCGCGGAGCCCGTCGCGTTGGGGCCCGTCGCGTTGGGGCCCGTCGCGTTGGGGCCGCGTCGGGCGGGAGCCGCCGGTGCGACGCGGCACGGCCGCCGGTGCGGTGCGGTGAGGCCGGGGGAGCGCCCGGCGGCGGTGGTCGTGCCGGGCCCGGCGGGACGCACGGTCGGCGGGACGGCACCGGGCGCGCGGTCGGGGAGGACGGAGCCGTGCACCGTCCATCGGCCGGACCGGCCACGGTCCGCGGAACCGTGCCTTCGGGCCGACGGGCCCGGCCGTCGGGCCAACCGGCACCCGGCACCCGGCACCCGGCACCCGGCACCCGGGCCACGCTGCCGAGTTGCCGGGCTGTCGCGCAACCGGGTCCGAGCCGTCGCGCCACCGGAGTCGGGCCGTCCGGCCGTCGCGCCGGCGGAACCGGGCCGGCGGAACCGGGCCACGCCGCCCGCCGCACCAGCGGGACCGGGTCCGGGGGGACGCCGGAACCCCGGTCAGTCCAGGTGCGCGGCCAGGGACTCGCGCACCAGCCGTACCACCGCGTCCAGTTGGTCCTGGAGGTAGAAGTGGCCGCCGGGCAGGACGTGCAGGGCGAACCCCGCGTCGGTGTGGTCCGCCCAGTCGCGCATCTCGCCGGGGCCGACGCGCGGGTCACGGTCGCCCACCAGGGCGGTGACCGGGCAGGCCAGCGGAGGGCCGGGCTCGTAGCGGTAGGCCGCCAGCGCGGCGAAGTCGCTGCGCAGCGGCGGCAGCGCGAGCCTCAGCAGTTCCCTGTTCTCCAGCAGCACCTCGCTGCCGCCGAGCACCCTCAACTCCTCGATGAGCGCCTCGTCGTCCCGCTCCAGGTGCCGGAACGGCCCGGCCGACGGCGCGGTCCGGGCGGAGACGATCAGCGCCACCGGCGGTCTTCCGGCCGCCTCCAGCCGCCGGGCGGCCTCGAAGGCGACGGTGGAGCCCATGCTGTGCCCGATCAGGGCCAACGGGCCGGTCACGTCCGCCAGCGCGGCGACCACGTGGTCCGCGAGGGCCGGGATGTCCGCGACGGACCGCTCCCCGATGCGGTCCAGCCGCCCGGGGTACTGCACGGACAGGGTCTCGACGTCGGGCGCCAGGGCCTGGGACAGCGGGTGCCAGGCGGTGGCGGAACCTCCCGCGTGGGCGAGCGCGACCAGGGAGACGCGGGGCGAGGGGCCGGGATGCCAGCGGCGCAGCCAGCGCCGGGCGGCGGACCCGTCGGCGTCCGCGGGCGCGGGCGGTCGTGCGGCCAGGGAGTCCGTCAAGTGCGCTCCTCGGAAGGGCGGTCGGGGACGAGCGGGCGGTACGGACGGACGGCGGGACGGCCCCCGGCGCGGCCGGACGGCCCCCGGCGCGGCCGGACGGACGCTCCCGTCGGGTGTCGCCCGATGCTCTCATCCCTCCCGGCCGGGCGGCGGTGCGGGCCCTGCCCGGTGCGCGCACTCGCCGTGGCCCCGGGTGCGGGGTGCGTGGGTGCGGGGTGTGTGGGGGTGCCGGTGCGGGCGGGGCCGCTACCGCCCGTCCGGGCCGTTGAAGGTGATCCCGGAGAAGTCACGACCCTGCACGACCGGGCCCTGCTGGGTGCCGCCCCCGATGACGTTCCTGACGTCGCCCGAGCCGGTGTTCAGCACCTGCGCCCGCTGCTCCCAGTGGACGAGCCGCGCGCGGAACCCCGGGTCCTGGGCGGCGCGTTGCCGAAGGGCCTCGCCGAGCAGCCGGGCACGCTCCTCGTCCTCGGGACTCCTGGCCAGGGCGTCGAGCTCGTCCTCACCCGGCGCCGGGAGCGGCGATCCGGCGGGGTCGTCCCCGGATGTCCGGCGCACCAGCCCGCTCAGGGCCTCCCAGAGCCTGCGCCCCGCCTCACCCCCCGCGCCGGTCGCCGCCGCCACGAGAACGCTCGCCGAGATCGGATCCACGTCTGTGCCCCCCAGTCGCCCAGCGGATTCGAACGGATCGGATCGCCATGCTCCCAGACCCGCCCGGTCCCGGGCAGGCCCCCGACCGGCCACATCCACGCGGGGGAACCCGGCACCGGGCCGCTGGGGGCGGACGGTACCGGGCGGCGGCTCGGCTATACCACCAGGAGACCTGTATCAAAGTTTTTGTTTGTGTAGGCAATGCAGGTGAACACGATCAGGCCGATGATTTTCCGCACAACAGGGAGACTTGGCACTGTTCAGTCTTTTCGTTGAAGCCCGCAAGTAGCTCGTCCGAGCGCAGGCATGGGCACATAGACCAGGGCTCCGACACGAGCCGGCCTGGAGCACCGACTATGGCTCATGCAAGTGCAGCAATTCAACTCACCGGCACTCGGGCAGCATTGAGCCGGGGCGACGGCAACCGCACGCCCCGGCTCCCGGCACGGCACTCCTGGAAGGACTACGCCGTGGCACTACCCCGGAGTTGGGCCAGAACCCGTGCGGCGCGGTCCTCCTCGGCGCTCGCGCCGACCCCCCGGCTCAGTTCCAGGCTGGACTCCAGGCACGCCATGGCCCTGCCGACGTGTCCCGCGTCCCACTCGGCCAGGGCCAGGTCGTAGAGGATGTCGATCTCTTCGCCCGTCGCGTGGATGGCACGGGTGATCTCCAGTGCGGCATGGTGGCGGTGCAACGCCTCGTGCGTGCGCCCGACCAGGCGGAGCGCGCGGCCCGTCCTGGTGAGCGCGATGGCCTCGGCACGCTGGTCGTGGACGGCCCGGAGCACGGGCAGCACCTGCTCGTAGAGCGCCAGGGCCTCCCCCGACCTGCCCAGCTCGTCCGTGACGGCCGCGAGATTCATCTGGAGCGTGGCCTTGTCCCTCGGGTTGCCCAGAGTGTCCGCCACCAGAATCGCCTGCCGATAGGCCGATTCCGCCGCTTCCCAGCGCCCCGACTTCCGGTACACCTCGGCCCTGTTGTTGAGCGCGCTGTACTTACCCCGCTCATCACCCAGGGCCGTGAAGTCGGCAAGGGCCGCGTTGAAATACGAGAGCGCTTCGGAATTCTCCGCCAAATGCAGGTGGATGATCCCCAGCAGATTCCGGCAACGGGCGACACGGAGCCGACTCCCCCTTCGCAGAAGGGAATTCAGCGACTCCTTCTGGAGGGACCGCGCCAGAGTGTACTGCCCCGTCTGCCACAGGGAGATCGAAAGCTGGTGAATGCACTCGCTCTCCAGTTCCCGCTCCCGCAGCGACCGGGCGATGTCCAGCGCCTCGCGCGCGACGGTGATCGCGTCCTCGAAACGCGAGCCGTGGATGCAGACCGCGCAGAGGTCCAGCAGGGCCCGCACCCTGGCCCCGCCGTCACCTGCGGTGATCCAGTGCGAGACGGCGCGGCGGAGCAACGGCTCGGCGGCGGCGAGATGCCCCTCCATGTCCAGGAATCCCGCCAGGACATGCACCGCCAGCGCCAGTTGGCTTTCCGTGCCGTGGTGGACGAACCAGTCCAGCGCGTCCAGGAGATTGGCCGACTCCGTCAGCAGCCGGCCCTCCGCCGAACGCGCGTCCGTGATGTCCGGGTCCGCCCCGGAGGGAAGATCGCCCCAACCGACATCCGTGCGCGACCGGAACGGATAGGCGAGCCGGTCGGCGCGGTCCGCGATGTGGACGTAGTGGAACGCCAGCCGTTGCACGGACCTTCGGACCTCGTCCGGGGAATCGGCTGTTCCGGCTTCCACGAGTGAACGCGCGTAGTCGCGCAGGAGATCGTGAATCGTGTACCGGTGCGGAACGGGTTCGGACAGCAGATGGTGCGCGAGGAGTTCCTCGGCTATCCGTTCGGCCTTCTCCAGGGAGAATCCGGTGAGCGCGGCGATCGCCCCGGCGCCGAACTCCACGCCCCGGTGCAGTCCGATGCGCCGGAACGCCAGCCGCTGCTCGGCGTCGAGCGCCTCGTAGGAGACCTCGAAGACGCGGGTCAGCGTCCGCTCGATGTCGCGCAGTTGGGCGAGCCGCCCGCCTCCGAGGCGGCGCAGCAGGTCGGCCGTGCCCCACGAGGCGTGGGTGAGCAGCCGGCTCGCGGCGATCTCCACGGCGAGCGGCAGATGGCCGCAGACGCGGACGATCTCCGCCACATCGGCGGGGTCGGCGCCGCGCTCGGCGCCCAGCCGTCGCGCGAAGAGGGCCGCCGCGTCGTCGGGGGGCAGCACGTCGAGCGAGAGCGGGCGCACTCCGGGCAGTCCGGGCAGCCTGCGGCGGCTGGTCACGACGACCGCCGTCGGGGAGGCCCCCGGGAGCAGGGGGCGGATCTGGGCGGAGGAGGTCGCGTCGTCCAGGATCACCAGCATGCGCCGGTCGCGCGCCATCGAGCGCCAGAGGGCGACCAGTCCGTCGAGGTCGCCGGGGAGCTGGTCGGCGCCCACGCCGAGCAGCCGCAGCAGGTCGGCGAGGAGGCGCTCCGGGGCGGGGCGGGCCCGGTCGGTGGAGCCGCCGCCCAGGTGGAGGAAGACGCAGCCGTCCGGGAACCTGCCGCGCAGCCGGTGGGCGAGGTGGACGGCGAGGGCGGTCTTGCCGACGCCGCCCATGCCGTGGATCACCTCGACGGTGACCACGTCCGAGGTGGCCGGACCCTCGCAGAGGGCGGCGGTCAGCCGCCGCAGCTCCTCGCGCCGCCCGGACCAGGGGACGTCGCGCGGCAGGTTGTCCGGCGCCACCCGCGCGGGCCCCGGCGGAGCCTCCCGCTCGGCCGGGGCGGCGGTGCGCGGCAGCAGGTCGGCCGGGGGGACGCCGGCCAGGATTCCCTGGTGCACCCGGTGCAGTCCGCGCCCGGCGTCGAGCCCGATGTCGCGGACGACGCGCTGCCGGGTCCGCTGGAGCAGCCGGGTCGCCTCGGCCGTGCGGCGGCTGCCGTAGAGGGCGACGGCGAGCCGTTCGGCGAGCGCCTCGTCGACCGGGTGCGCCTCGGCCGCCGGCAGCAGGACGGGCACCGCCTCGATGAACCGGCCCTCGTCGAGGAGCAGTTCGGCCCGGGTCATCGCGGCCACCAGGGCGGTCTCGCCCAGGACGGCGCGCAGGTGCTCGGCCCAGGCGCCGCCGATCCCCGCGAGCGGTTCGCCGCGCCAGAGGCCGTCCGCCCGGTCCAGCAGGCGCTGGGCGGCCCGCGCCTGCCCGCCGCCGCGGAGGGACCGGGCCCGCTCCACGCAGGTGGTGTAGTGGCGCAGGTCGACCCGGTCCGGATCGGCCTCCAGGGAGTACGAGTTGCGGCGGCTGACGATCGCGGGCGCCTCCTCCCCGGCCACCGCCAGCGCGCTCCGCAGCCGCGAGATGTGGACGTGCAGGGCCTGCCGGGCCTTGCCCGGCGGATGGTCGTCCCAGATCCGGTGGATCAGGGTGTCCACGCTCACCGTGCGGCCCGCGTCCCAGGCGAGGGCGGCCAGCGCCACCCGCGTCTTCGTCGAACGGAGATCACCGCGGCGGCCCGCCGCGCGGAGCTCCACCGGTCCCGAAAGCCTGATCTCGAACTCCACCAGCGTCCTCCCCGCCGGAAGGGTCTGCGATTGTCAAGTGTTCAAGAGTGTCACGATTCCCACATCCTCGAACACCTTGCGTCACCATCGGATCAAAATTGACCGATTAGTAACCGCATGCGTTCGTGCCCGGCCGGGGGCGGGGAGGGACATCCCGACGATGGAAGGGAGTCGCGTACATGGGCACTTTCTCCTCGGACGGACTGGAGGCCCTGCTGTCGGCCCTCGCCGGCGACGGCACCGCCCCGGCACCCCCCGCGTGGCGCGATCTGGCGGTGGTGGCCGGTGTCGCGGCCCGGGCGGACCCGGCGGTGGCCCGGCTCGGCCCCCTCCACCCCGCGGGCGGACGGGACGCGGCGGCCACCGCGCGCGAACTGGCCCGGCGGCTCCACGCCCTGGCCGGGCGGGACGCCCCCACCCGGGAGGCGCTGACCGCGTGGGCCCACCGCCACGCGCCCGGGGTCCTCGTCCCCCCGCCCACGGCACCCTCCGGCCCGACCGCGCCCCACGGCGGCGGCCACGTGCCCGTCGGGGACGGACACCCAGCGCTGCGCGGGGGCGAAGCGCCGTCCCGCGGTGGCCACTCGGGCACCGGAGGGGACGATCTGCCGACCGGTGCGGGTCCCTTGCCGCCCGGCGGAGGCGATCCACCGCACGGCGGCTTCCACTTACCCCCGAGCGGTGGTCATCTAGCGCCCGGCGGAGGCACCTTGCCTCCCGACGGCGGCGATCCACCGCACAGCGGCGTCCACTTACCCCCGAGCGGTGATGATCTTCCGCCAAGCCGAGGCCCCTTACGGCCCGGTGTGGGTGCCCTGCCTCCCGACGGCATCGATCCGCCCCCCGGCGGCGTCCGCATTCCCCCGGACAGTGGCGGTCTGCCGCCCGGCAGAGGCCCCCTACCGTCCGACGGCATCCCCGTACCTCCCACGAACGCCCCCGCTGCTCAGCCCCCGTCCGTGTCATCGGCGCCGCCCCCGCCCCGGCCCACGCCGCCCCCGCCGGGAGCCGTCACCAACTCCATCGACGGGGACGCCACGCTCCACGGCCCCAGCGTCCAGGCCCGGGACGTCCACGGCGGCATCCACTTCCACACCGCGGCCCCCGCGCCCGCCGCCCGGCGGAGTCCCCCCGTACCCCGCCAACTGCCGCCGCTGCCCGTGCGGTTCCTCGGCCGGGAGGCCGACCGGCGGGCCCTGGACACCCTGCGCGACCGGCATCCGGCGCACGCGCCGCAGGTGCTGGTGATCAGCGGGCTCCCGGGCGTCGGCAAGACCACCTTCGCCACCCACTGGCTGCACGGCCGGGCCGACCGCTTCCCCGACGGCCAGCTCTACGCCGACCTCGGCGGCCAGCCCGGCGACGGGGAGGACGGGCCGGTCCCCGCGTCCGCCGTCCTGGAGTCCTTCCTGATCGCGCTGGGGGTCTCCGCCGTTCCCCCCGGGACGGGCCGGCGCAGCGCGCTGTGGCGCTCCCTCACCGCCGAACTGCGACTGGCGGTCCTGCTGGACAACGCCTTCACCGCCGCCCAGGTACGCCCGCTGCTGCTCGGCGCCCCGTCCGGGCTCACCCTGGTCACCAGCAGACGGAGCCTGACCGGACTCCAGGCCGACGGCGCCGCCGCCCACCGGCTGGCCGGGCTCTCCCCCGAGTCCGCCGTGGAACTCCTCGCCGTCGGCGGCGGCCCGCGGGTGGCGCGGGAGCCGACCGCCGCCCGCGAGGTCGTCCGGCTCTGCGGCCGGCTGCCGCTCGCCGTGGCCCTGGCCTCCGCCCAGCTCGCCCTGCGCCCGCACCACTCCGTCTCCGCCCTCGCCGACCGCCTCTCCCGGGGCCGGGGCGCCGTGGACGCGCTGCGCGTCGACGGAGAGGCCGTGATGGGCACGGCCCTCGACCTCTCGTACGACGCCCTCCCGGAGGAGAGCCGCACCCTGTACCGGCGGATGGGGCTGCTGCCCGCCGACCGCCACGACCTGGCACTGCTCACCGCCCTCGGCGGCGACGGCCCGCGCCCGGACGGCCCGCCGGGGCCGCGCGACGACGGCGGCGCGGACCCGCGCGACGCGGGGCAGTCCGCCGACCACGCCGTGCACGCCCTGGTGGAGGCCAGCCTCCTGGAGGAGACCGGCCCCGGCACCTACCGGTTCCACGACCTCGTCCGCCCGCACGCACGCCGACTGGGCGAGGAGCGGGAGACGCCCGCCCGGCGGGAGGAGACGCTGCGCCGCTTCGTCGGCTGGTGCCTGGCCACGACGGCGTCGGCGGAGCGCCTGCTCACCCCCAGCCACCGGCTGCCGGGCCACGACCTCCCCCCGGACCTGCCCGCCCCGACCCCGCTCGACGGCCCCGAACAGGCCCTCGCCTGGCTGGACACCCACCGCAACGGCCTGCTGGGCGCGGTGCGCCTCACCTCCCGGAACGGCATGGACAGCGAGTGCTGGCGCCTGGCGGACCTCATGTGGCCGCTCTTCCTGCGGCTGCGGCCGACCGAGCCCTGGATCGAGGCGCACCGGCTGGGCCTGGACGCCGCCCGCCGCGCCGGGTCGCGGGAGGGCGAGGGCCGCATGCTCACCTCCGGCGCGATCGGTCTGCGCGACGCCGCCCGGTACGCGGAGGCCACCGACTGGTACCGGCGGGCGCTGGACCTCGCCGCGGCCGACGGCGACCCGCGCCAGCAGGCGCAGGCGCTGAGCGGGCTGGGCCACGTCGGTCTGCTGGACGGACGGCTGGAGGAGGCGCGGGCCCGGTTCGAGGAGGCCCTGCGGCTCAGGGAGTCGATCGGCTACCGGCGGGGCGCCGCGCTCACCCGGCGGCGGCTGGGCGAGACGGCGGTCGCCGCGGGCGACCTCCCCACCGCCGCCGACCAGTTGGGGCGGGCGGCGGGCGAACTGGAGGAACTGGGCGAGACGTACGAGGCGGCCCGGGTCCGGGCCCTCCTCGGCCACGTCCTGGACCGCGCGGGGCGACCGGCCGAGGGGGTGCGGCTGCTGGAGGACTCGCTCGGCCGCTTCCGGTCCGGGGAGGCCCGCTCCGAGCACTGGGAGGCACGCTGCCTGGAGTGGCTCGGCGGGGCGGCCGAGGCACGGGGCGACCTCGCGGAGGCGGAGCGGTGCTTCGGCGCCGCCCGGGACCTGCTGCGGCGGCTGAGCCCGGAGGAGGCGGGGCGGCTGGACGGACGGCCGCGGCGGGGGTGAGCCACCGCGTCCGCCCCACCCCCGGGTGCCCGGGACGGCCGTCCCGGGCACCCGGCACGGCCGTCCCGCAGCGGCCCCGCCCCTTGCACTCCGGCTCAGCGGCGGTGCACCGCCGAAACGGACCGCAGCGCGCCGGGCGGGCGCCCGGACACGGTCCAGGCGTGCAGCACCGACGCGACCGCCTGCGGTGGCACCGGCCCGTACCGCTCCAGCCGCACCGGGGCCGCCAGGGCGCCGCCCGGGGCCCGCACCCCGGCGGCGCACCCCCCGGCCGTGTCGGGGACGGCGGCGGCGAGGCATCCGGGGTGCCCGGTGAGCAGTTCGCGCACCAGCCGCCGGGCCGCCCCGGGCGGCAGCGGTACGCGGCTCACGAGGACGTCGGCGTGGACCGCGAGCTCCGCCGCCCGGGGGCCGTGCGCGTCCACCCACAGGTGCTCGTCGCAGGGCGGCGCGCCGTGCCCGTACGGGCAGGGCAGGGGGTGCGGGGGCGCCGGCCGCGCCCCGGGCGGGGGCAGCCGTCGGGAGCGGAGCAGGGCGGGCCCGAGGGCCGCGTCCGACCGCCAGACGAGCAGCAGCTCCGATCCGCCCGCGCGACGGCCGCCGCCGCGGCGGTCCGGGCACGGGCACATCCCCCGTCCACCGCGCGGCCGGGCACCGCCGCCCCGGTGGCAGCCCCGGAACCCGGGCGGTCCGCCACGGGACCCATCGCACCGGCAACGGCCCCGACGGCCGCGCGGACGACCTCCCGGCCCCTCACCCGGGCCACCGCACGGGCAGCGGTCCCGGAGGTCCGGGAGGCCGCCGCCCGGCCCCTCGCGCAGACCGCAGCCAAGCACCTCACCCGGGTCACCGCACCGGCAGCCCTCCGGGAACCCGCACGCCTCACCGCCCGGCCCCCGGCACACACCACCCCGCCGGCCACCCCGCAGGAAGCCGTCCCGGAGGCCGTGCGCGTCACCCCTCGGGCCCTCGCGGGACCCGGCGTCCGGTCCGCCGCGCGCGCCGGACCTCCCGCCGTCCCGGAGGCTGTCCCGGAGGCCGTGCGCACCGCCGTCCGGCCCCGCGCACGGGCCGGTGCCCCGGTCCTCGCGCGGGCCGCCGCCCGGCCGCTGGTTCGGGCCGTCGGCCCGGCCCCCGTACTGGGCGCCGGAGGTCCCCTGCTCCCCGTGGGGGATGTGGTCCCACCCCCCGTACGGGGCGCCGCACGCGGGTCCCTTCCCGCCGTGCGGGAGCCCGCCCCCGCCGCACGGGCCGCCCCGGTCGTCCCCGGGCTCCGTCCCCCCGTGCTCCGCCGCGGGCAGGCACACCGTGGTCCACGCCGCAGACGGGCCCGGGGGCGCCGTGCGGGGGGTCACCGGGTGCTCCCGGCACCCGCCGCGCGCTGCCACCGCGCCAGGGCGGGCGGCGGCGGGGGCGGGGCGACGGGCGACGGATGGGCGGGCTCGCCCAGGCCCAGCAGGCGGTAGAGGACGGACCGCATCCGCCGGTGGAACTGGCCCGGCACCGACGACAGCGAGGCCGCGACGTGGTCGTAGCCCCCGGGGCGGTGCAGCCGTGCCGCGTACTCCAGTTGCTCGGCCAGCGGACGCGCCGGGGAGAGCACCGGGGCCGCGGCGGAGAGCAGGGCGGCCGGGGAGCGGTCGGACACCTCCCGGCGCGGCCCGGCCGTCAGCAGCACGGCCGCGCCCGTGAGCGTCCCGTACGCGGTCAGCGAGCCGTGGTCGCCGATGATCCAGTCGGCCGCGATCAGCACGGACTGCCAGTCGGCCTCCGGCGGGACGACCGCGATCCCCCTCTCCCGGCAGGCGGACAGCCAGCCGTGCACCTGGCGGACGCCGTGCCCGGCGAAGACGTTGGGGTGCAGCAGCATCGCCACCCGGTAGCCATCGCCGGGCAGCCCGCCGAGCAATTGCGGCAGCAGGGAGTCGAGCCGGCCGAACGTGGACGCCGGACCCCAGGTGGACGTGACGGCCACGAGCCGCTGCCCGTCCTCGATGCCCAGGGCACGGCGGTACTCCTCGCGGGCCGGACGCCCGGCGACGATCCGGTCGACGCAGGGGTCGCCCAGCACATGGGCCACCGGCAGCGCCTCCGGGCAGGACAGGGCCAGTTCCTCCAGGTCCCGGTCGTGGGCGTAGACGATCGCGGCCGGGACCAGCCGCCCCTCGTGCAGGAGGTGCTGGCGGCTGAGCATGCCCGGCACCCGCCGCTCCCCCGGGGAGAGCGTGCCGACGTCGGTGAGCAGCTTGATCTGCCCCGCCCCGTGCGAGATGCGGACGACCGGCGCCCGCAGCTCGTGCACCCCGCGCGAGCCCGCCGCGAGGGCGAGGTCGAACTCGGCCCGCAGGGCCTCCTCCCAGGGCACCGTGATGATGCCCAGGCTCCTCAGATACTCGGTGGTGCCGCCCCCGAAGGCGTGCGGGGCGACCGTGAAGACCAGTTGGACGCGCAGGTCGGTCTCCAGCAACTCGAAGACCTCCCGCAGCCGTTGGGCGAAGGTCACCGTGTGCACGACCACCAGGACCCGCTTGCAGTCCCGCACGGTCAGCCAGTGGCCCTGCTCGATCAGTGCGGATTTCGTCGTTCGGACGGACACGCGATCCCCCATCGCTCGTGTCGGCGTACAACGGACAGCAGCAGGACTGCCCCCGGGCCGCGCCGGATTCCTTGCACGGCCCTTGCAACTCCCTTGCCCCGCACCCCCGGACGCGTGGGGCGGACCGCGCGGGACCGGCCGGACCGGGGAGCGGACGCCCGGCGCGCGGGAGGGCGCGCACCGCGCCCCGGCCGTCCGGTCCCCGCTCTCCCGGCGCCCCCGGCGGCGCCGGGCGGACGCCCCGCCTCCGGGGGCCGGGCACGGCCAGGCCGGTATCAATTCCGGGCAGAGGTAAACCACTTGGCTGTCCATGGCTGTATCCGGGTGTCAATGTGGTGAGCCCGAGGAGGGACACGGAAATGGTCGAGCCTGTGGTGGTGGCCGTGGTGGTCGTGGGCGCCCGGCTGGTGTACGCGCTGGCGGCGCTGTGGAGCTGGCCGGTGCGGGAGCGGGCCCGGGCGCACGCGCTGGCGACCCTGGTGCGGGCGGCGGGCCCCGGCGCCGTCGTCGAGGTCACCCGCGCCGACGGCGGCGGCACGGTGACCGCGCGGACGGCCGGTCCCGGGACGGAGTCCCGGTGACCGCCGGGCCGGCCGTGCGGCCGCGGGACTTCGAGACGTTCTTCGCCGCCTCGCACGGCGGCCTGCTGGCCCGGCTGATCATGCTGTCCGGCAGCCGCGAGGACGCCGAGGACGCGCTCCAGGAGTCCTTCGTCGAGGCCTACCGGGTCTGGGAGCGGGTCGGCGGCTACGAGCTGCCCGAGGCGTGGGTGTACCGGGCCGCCGTCCAGCGGCTGTGGAAGACCGCCCGCAAGCGGCGCCGGGGCCGGGAGCGGCTGCCGGACCTGCCGGTGCCGGTCCTCGCGGGCCCGGAGCAGAGCGCGGAGGCCCGCGAGGTGCTGCGGCTGCTCGCCGCCCTGCCGCCCCGGCAGCGGATCACCATGGTCCTGTACTGCCTGCACGGCTGGTCCCAGGCGGAGATCGCCGAGGCCCTGCGCATGACCCGGGGCGGCGTCGCCGCCAACGTGTCCAAGGCCCGCGGCACGCTGAGGGAGGCACTGGACGTGACCGCCGACGAGGCCGGCCCCGGCCGCGACGCGTTCCTCGGCGCCCCCGAGCCCCTCGCCCCGGGCCGGCTGCGTCCCCTGTCCGGCCCGCCGGACGACGACCCGGTCACCGCGGCCCTGCGCGGCACCGAGGACTGGCTGCGCGCCGCCCTGCTCGCCGACCCGGAGCGGACCCGGCGGGCGCGGGCGGCGCTGGCCCGGCGGCTGCCGGAGGGGTCGTGACCGCCGTCGTGGGCTGGTGGCGCGGGCTGCTCGCGGTGGGACTGCTCGCCGGGTTCTACGTGGTGGCGTTCGGACTGCTCGCGGCCGACACGGCACTGGTCGTGGGAGCGCTGTGGCTGATCGTCGAGGCACCGGCGCGGTCCAGCTCCTGGGCTCTCGTGGTCGGCGGCAGCCTCCCGGCGGTCCTCGCCCTCGTCCACGGGATCGCCACGGTGAGCCGCGCCGAGGACCATCCGCCCGGCGCCGTCCCGCTGCGCCGCGCCGAGGCGCCCGCGCTGTGGGCGCTCACCGAGGAGCTGGCCGGACGGCTGCGGACCCGGCCGCCCAGCCGGATCTACCTGACGCCCGAGGCCAACGCGTCCGTGTCGGAGGAGGCGCGGATGCTCGGCTTCGCCGTCGGGCGGCGCACCCTGTACCTCGGGGTGCCCCTGCTGCGGCTGGAACCGCTGGAGCTGCGGGCGGTGCTCTGCCACGAACTGGGCCACTACGCGGGCCGCCACACCCGTTTCGGCGCGGTCACCCACCGGGGCGCGGCGTCGCTGCGCTCCACGCTGTTCCGGCTGCGGATGACCGCCCGCGCGGACCAGTCGCGGATCGGCTACGCCCGCTTCTTCCAGGCGGTGATCGGCGCCTACGCCTGGGTCTACCTGCGGCTGTCGCTCGCCGTGCGGCGGCGCCAGGAGCTGGAGGCGGACGCCGGGGCGGTCGCGGAGGCCGGAGCGGCGGCGACCGCCGGGGCGCTGCGCTCCGTGTACGCGCTCGGCGTCCTGTGGACCGGGTTCGTCGAGGAGTACCTGCGGCCGGTGCAGCGCCTCGGATACGCCCCCGAGAACGTGTTCGAGGCGTTCGGCGCGATGCTGGACCACCCCCTGATCCGGCAGCAGGCGGCCCAACTGCGCGCGCGGCCGGCGGAACCGGAGCGGTCGCCGCTGGACTCCCATCCGCCGCTGGCCCGGCGGCTGGCGCTGATCGAGTCCCGGCCGCCCGGCCCGGCCCGGCCGGCCGTCGTGCCGGGGCCGCTGCTCACCGGCCCCGGACCGGCGCTGCGGGTGCAGCGCGAGCTGCTGAGGAGGGCGGGCGGTCCCGGAACCACGCTGCCGCTGGCGGCGTGGGGCGGCGTCGCCGCCGAGGCGCTGGCCGTCGGACGCGCCCGGCTGCTGCTGGAGGCGGCGGCCCGCGCCGGGGAGGCCGGGTCGGCGGGACCGACCGGGGGGACC
Organism: Streptomyces sp. SID8352; assembly: GCF_009862265.1. Taxonomy (GTDB): domain Bacteria; phylum Actinomycetota; class Actinomycetes; order Streptomycetales; family Streptomycetaceae; genus Streptomyces. The sequence goes on from NZ_WWGX01000032.1 coordinate 32,394, forward strand.
GCCGGGACCGGGCCGGTCAACGGGATGGGCGGGGCCGACGGGAACGGCGGGACCGGTGAGGTCGGCGGGGTCGGCGGGCGCGGGGGCCTCCCGGAGCCCACCCTCGGAACCGTCCTCGGCCTGCTGGAACGGGGGGAGCGGAACAGGCTGGCGCGTCAGCTCCCCGGCGGGGCCCGGCCCGGGGGCCGCCTCGCCGAGACGCTGTACGCCCTGGCCGGGCAGGCCCTGACCGGCGCCGGGCGGGGGCGCTGGGTCCTCGGCTGGGCCCAGGGCCCCCTGCTGGACTCCCCGCTCCTCCCCCGGGGCCGCCTGGAGGACCTGGTCCGGGGCGCGGTCCGGGACCGCGCGGGAGCGGGCGCGCTGCGGCGCGAACTGGCGGGGATCGGGGTGGACGTCGGGGCGCCGGTGGGCCTGGCGGTGGCACCGGGCGGCCGGAAGGGCCCGCGGCGGGCCCCGGCCGCGCCGAACCCGGTCGTCGAGGAGCTGGGACGGCAGCGGACGGTCGCCAGGATCACCATGTGCGCCCTGGCCGCGGTGGGGGTGGTCTGGGCGGTCTCCCTGGTCGGCGCGGACGACCCGTCCGGGACCGGCCCGCCGGTCTACCGGCCGTCCCCCTACGTCCCGCGGGACCCCTACGGGTCGCAGGACCCCTACGGATCGTGGTCCTCCGGCCCGGAGCCGCCCGCCGGGCAGCCCGTGACGCCCGGCTCCGGTACCGTGCCCCGGCCGGGCCTCTCCTACGGCGCCCCGGCCCCGTCCCTGTCCTTCGCCCCGGCCCCCGTCCTCTCCCTGGCCCCGGCCCCCGAGCGCTGAGCGGCCGTGCCCGGCGGCGGCACGGCGCGGACGGCGCGGGGCAGGGCTCGGCGCGGAGCGGCCGTGCGGCGCTCCGCGCCCGCTTCCGCCCCCGCCGGAGGGACCGTCCGGCGGGGGCGGGGGTCTCACTGGTCGAAGTAGCGGAGGTCGCCCACGGTCCAGGCGCTGACGTCCTCGATCGCGACCCGGTACATGCCGCCCGTCTCCGGGATGCCGACGCTGCCCTGGAGGATGCGGGCGAGGTGGAAGTGCAGGTGTGCGGGGGTGCGGGGGCGGCCGGGGCCTGCCTCGTCCGGGCCCTGTTCGAAGACGTCGGAGAAGGGCCCGAGGTGGTCCGAGTCCTTGAGGACCTCCGCCACCCGCTTCCGCCACACGGCCTCCGGGGCGAGCCGACCGGTGATGACGGCCCCGCCGACGACCACGGTCAGTGACATCTGATTGCTTCGTCCGGACTCCACCGCGGCGGAGATGGCGACGAGCAGCTCATCAGGGTTCGACATGACAGCAGAGCTTATTCAGCCCCGCGCGCCCGCACCGCCCCCCGTGGCGCGAAATCCGCCGGGGCCCGGCCCGGAGCGGGGTTCCCGGCGGCCCACGCCGCGGTCGGGGACGGACGGGGCGGACGGGAGCCGGGGCGACGGGGAGGGCGGGCGGCACCCGGCGCGGGGGCCGCCCCGTCAGCCGCGTTCGAAGAACTCCACCTCCGCCAGCGCCAGATGCCGGCCGCCGCCCAGGCCGACGGGCGAGCCCAGGACCAGGCGCACCGTCCGCACGTCGCTGATCCCCATGGGGAAGTACTGCGCGCCCGGCTTGTCGCTGAGGGTGATCCGCCGGTGTTCCGTCCCCCCGTCGCCCCGGGTGATCTCCAGCTTCAGCTCCAGCGCCCGTCCCTGGCGCGCGTACTCCTGCGCCTTCTTGGAGGGGCCGTTGAAGACGGACAGCTCGAACAGCCGGAACGGCTTGCCGAAGGTGTACGTCACCTCCGCGCCCGGCCCGGACACCCCCCAGTAGCGGTTGCTCAGCCCGTCCATGGTGTTGGCCGCCGGGTACCCGGGCAGCTCCTCGCTGGCCTCGACGGACACGGGGGTGATGGCCCTGGGCTTGCTCGTCTTGTCCCGCACGTCCTCGTACAGCGCGCGTCCGGCCGGGACCAGCAGCACACCGGCCACGGCGAGGCCCGCGACGAGGGCCAGGACCACCAGCAGCCGCACCCCCCGGCCCGAACTCGCCCGCACCCGGCGGCGGAACGGCCACACGGTCCGCCACCAGGGCAGCGGGGCGGGCTTCGCGGCCTGGTTCAGCGGGGTCGCGCAGCGGCGGCAGAACCGGCGGCCCACCGGGTTGGGCGTCCCGCAGGAGGGGCACGGCGGCCCGGTCACCTCGTCCGGTACGGGCACGGGGCGCACGGTCGGCCGGGCCGCCACGGGCTTCGCCGGCCGCACCGGCATCACGGGCTCCGGCGCGGACCGCGCGGGCGCGGACGGCGGCGACGGCGCGGGGGCGGACGGGGAACGGGGGCCGGGACTGTCCGGGGCGCCCGCCGTCCCGGGGACGGAACCGCTCCGCGGGACGGAGGGCGCCTCCGGGGCGGGGCGGCGCGCGGGGGGTGGGGAGGCGGTGGGCGCGGGGGCGGCGTCCGGGCCCGTGCCGGCGGCCCGGGTCCCGAGGCCGGGGTCCGTGCGCCCGGGGCGGGGCTCGGGACGTCCGGGGTCGGCGGCGGGGTGGCCGGTGGCGGAGCCCAAGTCGCCCGAGGCGGGGCGGGGATGGTCGGAGCCCGAGCCGGGGCCGTTGCCGGGGTGTCCGGAGCCGCCCCGGTGGCGGACCCGCCCCGCCAGCCGGGCGCGCAGCGACGCGCCGCGGGACGGCGGGGTGGACTGCGGGGTGGACGGCGGCGCGGTGGACGGCCGGGGGATACGGGACGGGGGCACGGCGTCCCCGTCCCCGCCACCGGTCCCGCTCGCGTCCCCGTCCTCCTCGCCGGTGCCGCCCGCGTCCCCGTCACCGGTGGCGCTCCCCGTGCGGTCGCCGTTCCCGTCCGGAACCGGCGCGGGCCCCGGCCGGGTCCCGGGGACGGCCCCCGGCGGAGCGCCGCCCGCGACGGCCGCACCGGTACCGGAGGCGGCACCGGGAAGGGACGCGGGACCGCCCGGAGCGGTCACCGGACCTGAGGACGGACCGGGGGACCGGACCGGAGGCGCCTCCTGGGACTCCCCGGTGGACTCCCCCGGCCCCGGGGCCGGTTCAGGGGCGGGAACCGAAATCGGATCGGGGACCGCGAGGGCGGAGGCCCCGGCGGCCGGACCAGCAGGCGGCCAGGCGGACGGACCGCGCACCCCGTGGGGCCCCGGGGCCACGTCCTCGTCCCGCCCCGGCCCGGCGTCCGCGCCCGGCCCCGCGTCCGGCCCCGCGTCCGGCCCCGGCATCGTGTCCTGACCCGCGTCGGGATGCCCACCCGAACCCCGGCCGGGACCCGCCGCCCCCGCCGCCCCGTCCGGCGAAGCCGCGGGCACGGCGGGCGAAGCCGCAGGCGCGGCGGGAGTCGTACCCGGCCGCCCGGCCGGGGCCGCCGTCGGCGCCGGGCCGGACGCCGACGGCCCGTTCCTCCCGCCCCGGCCCGGCAGTCCACCCGCGCCCGCGTCCGCACCCGGCGGGCCGCCCTCCCCCGTACCCGAGGGGCCGCCCTCCCCCGTGCCCGGCGCCCGGTCCGGCGCGGGTACCGGTGCGCCCACCGCACCGTCCGCAGACCCGCCCGGCGGCGCGCCCCTGCCGGGCCCGGCGTCCGGCGCCGACGGCTCCGGCCCCCCGTGGCGCGGCGGCGGGCTGTCCGACCAGCCCAGGTACGCGCCGCAGTTGCCGCAGAAGTCGTCCCCGGGGCCGTTGGACGCCCCGCACGCGGGACAGGCGCGCATGGCGTCACCTCCCTTCGTCGGCGGGCGGCCCGGAAAGGATCTCCACCCGGCAGTCGGTGTGCACCGGGCACATCGCCCGGACGATCCGGTGGACGCGGTCGGCGTCCACCGCGGTCCCCGGCGCGGTACCCGGGCCCGGCCAGACCCGGACCAGCGGCGGCGCGTCCGGCTCGGGCGGCGGCTCCGCGCCCGCCGTGCCCGACCAGAGCGCGCCCCCGTCCCCGGTGACGTCGGCGTCCACGCCGAGGGAGAGCCGCAGCGCCTCGACCAGTCCGCGCCGGGTGCCGCGCCACCGGTGCAGTTCCACCGCGCGGCCGACCGCCTCCCGGCGCACCGCCAGGGGGCGGCCGGGATCGTCGTCGGCGCCCACCCAGGACGCCAGCCAGACCAGGAAGTCGGCCGGGGCGAGACGCGGGTCGAGGTAGGCGGGCAGGTTGTCGAGGGTCGCGAAGACCGGGGCGAGGACCGTGTCCAGCCCGGCGGTGAACCGCTGCGCCAGGCCGTCCTCGGCGTACAGGGCGGGCAGCGCCTCGCCGATGGGGTGGCGGCTCGGCAGCCCCGGCACGGCGGCGCGGCTCATCCCCGCTCCTCCGGTCCGGCGGCGGCGGTGACCACGACCTGGTGCTGGTAGGAGAAAACCAGGGCGCCCGCGCCCAGGTCGATCCGGTCGACGGGGGCGCCGCGCCGGCCGGTGACGGGGTCGGCGGGGAACAGCCGGACGTCCTCCACCAGGGCGTTGCCCGCCGCGCGCTGGAGCACCCCGAAGACCTCCCCGTACTGCACGGGGCGCCCGAACGGCCAGCCGGTGCCGTCGGGGCCGCCGCGCAGCGGGTCGAGGTGGGCGAAGAGCGCGCCGAGCGCGGCCTCGCGCACCCGGTCGGTGTCGCCGGGCGCGGCCACCAGCCGGGCCACCACGGTGACACCCTGGTAGACCGGCGGCTCCACGACGAGCCGGGTGCCGATCAGCCGCCGTTCGTCGAGGCTCCCGGTGATCGCGCGGAGCACCTGCTCGGAGGGGATGAGCTGCTCGAAGCGGAGCCGGTCGCCCTCGTCGGGCGCCGCGTCCGGCACCACCAGCACCCGCACCGCGCCCGCGCCGCCCGCCGGGAGGCAGCGCACCCGGCGCACCGAGGGCGCGGCCTGGCGGGCGATGGTCTCGTGGTCCTCGGCGGTCACCGCCCGCTCCTGCATGCGCAGCGCGTCCGGCGCCCGCAGCTTGGCGTTGGCGACGGTCTCCCCGGCGACGCCCCCGCGCGCGGCCTCCCGGTTGGTGACCCGGGCGATGTACGGGACGGAGCTGCGCAGCACGGAGACGGCGCCCCGGGCCACGTTGCCGGCCGGGCCGCCGCCGGTGCGGTAGCGGGCGACGCGGATCCGGGCGCCCTTGGCGGGGACGGCGCCCAGGTGGCGCAGGGTGCCGTCCGGTTCGCGCAGCACCGGCGGGAAGGCGAACTCGCCGGTGGTGGCGTCGACGCGGACGTGCCGGTCGCCGGGGGCGGAGCGGCCGAAGTGCTCCACCACCTCCCAGCGTTCCCAGCCGTCGGCCGAGGAGACCTCGACCAGCGGCGGTTCGCCGTCCAGCAGCACGGGCGGCCGGTCGAGCCGGAACGTCTGCCCGGCGACCCCCTCCGAGGTGCCGAGCGGCACGTCGGTGACGGTCTCGGCGTGCTCGGCGGACATGGTGCCGCCGACGGTGAACACGGCGGCCTCCCGGACCGTCGGGGACTCGGAGTAGAAGGGCTGGCCCGGTTCGGGCTCGGTGACCCGGCAGCGCAGCCAGCCCGCCCGGGCGCCGCCGATCACCGACGCGGTGTGCCCGGCGGGCACGTGGACGATGATCTCGCCGGGCCGGTTGAGGCCGCCGGTGGTGTCGGTGCCGGTCTCGCAGGCCCGCCAGCCGCCGCCGTCCCACGCCTCCCACACCAGCGGGGGCTGGCGCGGGTCGACGCCGACGCCCTCGACGCGGCTGTCCAGGCGGACGGCGACGACGCAGCGCGGCACCGCCACCGGCAGGCCGAACAGCAGGGCGTCGCCGGGCTCCGGGGCGGCCTGGAAGCACCGCACGTCGCGGCCCTCGTCGAGCAGTCCGGTCCGGTCGGTCTGCTCGCCGGAGCGGGGCGCGGTCACCAGCCGGACCAGTTCGCTGGGCACGATGCGCAGTTCGCCGGTGGTGGCGAAGACGACGGCGTCGTCGCTCTCGCCGCCCGCGGTGGTGACCTCGGTGCCCGGCGGCAGCACCACGGTGTCGGGCTGGGGCGCCGAGAGCCAGAAGTCGATCTCGGCCCCGGCGGCGGCCGGGGGGAACAGGCGGATGCCGAGCAGGTCGAGGAAGGCGGTGTAGTTCTTGTCCGGGACCCGGTTCAGCCGGTAGAGGAGCTGGTCGACGAGGTGGGCGAAGGTCTCGATCAGGGTGACGCCCGGGTCGGAGACGTTGTGGTCGGTCCACTCCGGGGCGCGCTGCTGCACATACCGCTTGGCCTCGTCGACGAGTTGCTGGAAGCGGCGGTCGTCCAGGTTGGGGGAGGGGAGGGCCATCAGCCGGCGCCCCGTTCCCCGGTGCCCTCGGAGGGGATCGTGTAGAAGGGGAAGACAAGGTTGCGGGGGTCGTTGGTGGAGCGCACGGTGTAGTGGACGTCGATGTAGAGGGTGCCGGCCTCGACGGCGTCGAAGGCGACCACCACGTCGTCCACGGCGATGCGCGGTTCCCACCGCTCCAGCGCGGAGCGCACCTGGCGGGCGACGCGTCCGGCGGTGGCGCCGTCGCCCGGCGCGAAGACGTAGTCGTGGATGCCGCAGCCGAAGTCGGGGCGCATGGGGCGCTCGCCGGGCGCGGTGCCGAGGACGAGGCGGATGGCCTCCTCGATCTCCCGGTCCCGTTCGACCAGCGCGATGCCGCCGGTCGGGCCGACGCGCAGCGGGAAGGCCCAGCCGCGGCCGACGAACCGCTCGCTCATCACAGGCCCCCGATCCGCACACTCTGGGCGCCGGTCAGGATGGTGGCCCCGCAGGCGGTGCGGTCACCGGCCCGCGCGGCCGGGAGCCCGCCCACGAGCACCGCGCCCCCGACGGCGGCGGCCGGGGAGGGCAGCACCACGTCGGCGGGGCCGAGGGCGGCGTGCGGGGGGAGCGGGCAGACGTGCAGGCTGCCCACGACGGCGGCGGGCAGACCGCCGATCAGCACCGTCGCCACGGCCGCGGCGGCACCGGGCGGCGGGGTGGTGATCAGACCGCCGTGACTGGTGGGGTCACCGGTACGGGCTGCGGCTGGCATGCGGCACTCCTAGCGGGAGGTCCCGGACCCGGGGGTCCGGAGCACGGTCACGGATCGAGGACACGGTCGCGGTCGCGGCCGGGCCCGGCGGCGCGGTCCGCCCCGGAACCGGCGGGACGGGGAGAAGGCGCCCGGCCCACGCGCCACCGGTGCCGCCGCGCGCGGACGGCGGAGGGGGAGCGACGGGAACGGCGGGCTCCGGGCCGGGTACGGCGGGCTCGGACACGGCGGGCGCGGAGGCCGTGGACGCGGGCAAGGTGAACACGGGGGCGACGGGCGCGGGGGCGGCGGGCACGGGCACGGGGCCGCCTCAGTTGATCCGGACGAGGCGGGCCTTGAGGACGCCCAGCAGGCCGCCGTCCACGGTGACGTCCGACGTGCCGGAGACCTTCACCGACCGGCCGCCGACCGTGACCGCGCCGGTGGCGTCGAGGTCCACCCGGGCGCCCCGCACGGTCACCCCGCCGCGCCCCGCGTCCAGCGTGATGCCGTCCTTGTCGAGCAGGACCGAGGTCAGCGCCCGGCCCCGCCCGGCGTACACCGTCAGCTCGATCCGGTCCCGCCGGTCGTCCAGGCGCACCTCGAGGCGTTCGTCGCCGGTCATCAGCCGCAGCCCGGACGGCCCCGGCGCGGGGGCGTCCAGCAGCTCCACCCGGTGGCCCGAACGGGACACCACGGAGCGGCGGTTGATCCTGCCGCTGGTGGAGTCGACCAGCGGCACGTCGTGCGGGGAGGGCCCGTCGACGCCGTTGTAGAGCCCGCCGATGACGTACGGGCTGTCCAGGAGCCCCTGTTCGAAGCCGACCAGGACCTCGTCGTTGACCTCCGGGCTGACCACGCCCCCGCCGCCCTTGCCGCCCCACTGCACGGTGCGCACCCAGTCCGTGGTGTACGTGTCGTCGAGCCACGGGAACCGCAGCCGCACCGCGCCGCGCTCGGTGCGGCCGGGTTCGCGGACGTCGGTCACCACGCCGATCGCCAGGCCCGGCATCCGGGGCCCCCGGTCCGGCCCGGCCGCGGCACCGCCGACCAGTCCCGTCAGCGAGCGGTCCGGGCTGGCACTGACCCAGACCGTCGTGCGGTAGCCGCCGTGCGGCTCCAGGACGTGCTGCACCGCCGTCGTCGTGTAGCGGCCGGAGAACGCCTGCCCGACGTTGCCGAGCGCGACCGGTTCCCCCGCCCGCAGCCGCGGGTTGCCCTCCACCACGGCCTCCAGTTCGGCGAAGCCCGCGCTGACCCGGGCGGCCACCGCGTCCGCGACCGCGGCGGTCTCGGCCTGCGTGCCGTACGGGGTGTCGGCCACCGTCATCTTCGCCGCCGCGCCGAACCGGGCGGACACCGCCGGGCCCAGCCCCGGCACCGCCGTCTCGCTGTCCACCGAGCGCTGCCGGGAGACCAGCGGCCGCTTGGTGGTGACGTCCCAGCCGCGCACCTCCACCTGCGAGGCGCCGTCCGACGCCGACAGCGAGGCCCGCAGCGCCAGCAGGTTCCGCCCGTACTCCAGCACCATCGGATCCCGGTTCGCCGGCGTGGACGGCGCGGGCGCCCCCGAGGCCGGGCGCGGCCGGGTGAACTGGAGCACCCCCTGGTCGTCCACGCGCACCTGGGCGCCGCTCTCCCCCGCGAGGTGCTGGAGAAAGTCCCAGTCGGAGACGTTGGCCTGCGAGAGCTGCCGGTAGGTGACCGGAGCGGCCTGCACCTTGCCGCAGGACAGCCCGGCCCCGGCCGCTACCTTGCGGACGATGGCCGCCGCCGTCATGTTCCGGAAGGCCACCACCTTGCGGCCGCGCTGGAGGCGGTGCGCCTTGGACAGGGCGCGCACCACCGTGAAGGAGCCCGTGCGGTCCCGGTCCAGCTCCAGGGCCGTCACCTCGCCGCTGAACAGCCGCTCCCGCCCCTGGCCGGACGCCGTCACCACGGAGACCCGCAGCGGGACGCCGATGGTGACCCCGGTCGCCCGCAGGAACTCGTGGTCGGGATCGCGGAAGGTGAGCACCGCCGCGTCGGGCAGGCCCACGTTCTCGTCCACCACGCAGTGCACGAGCTGCGCCGCCCAGACCGGGGGCAGTTCACCGGGCGCCTCCACGACCGGGTCCGCCGCGAACGACCGCCCGCCCGTCGTCTCCGTCCCGCTCACCGTTCCTCCTCGCCCGCTTCGTCCCGCAGCGCCGGCACCACCAGTTCGGTGCCGGGCACGAGCGCCATCGGGTCGTCGATTCCGTTGGCCTCCGCGATCACCCGCCAGACCGTCGCGTCGCCGTACTCCCGCCAGGCCAGCAGCGCCAGGCTGTCGCCGGCCACCACGGTGTGCGTGCTGCGGGCGGTGCGCGCGCCGGAGGTGGGGTTCTGGCCGCGCGGGTCGACGCTGGCCTCCTCGATGGACAGCGCGCAGGTGGCCCGCAGCGGCTTCCCGTCCACGTCGAACAGGGTGTAGGTGACCGAGAGGCTGGAGAGCACCCCGTCGAAGGCGGTGGTCCGGGCGGTGCCCCACTCGAACCGCACCCACGGGCTGGCCGGCTTCTTGCGGCCCAGGCTGGCCGGGGTCGGCACACACGCCTTCATCAGCTTCTCCACCGCCTGCTCCACGGCGTCGTCGTGGGTGGCGGTGGCGTCGAGGAACACCTCCAGGCTCAGCTCGCGCGGACCGCTGCCGACGAACTCGGGCAGCGCCGACTGGCCCGCCATCCGGGACGGGGAGCGGCGCCACTCGGTGGTCTTGCGCAGTTGGAGGGTGGAGGGGTTGAACTGGAGGTCCAGCCGCGCGATGGTCCCGCCGGGCTTCGCGCCGACCGAGGCGGGGGGCTCCTGAAGGGTGAGCTGAGCCCGGGCCCGGCTGGCGCGGACCGCTGGGGACATGGCGGGGACTCCTTTCGGTCGGGTCGGATCGGGTCGGATCGGGTCGGAGGTTCCGGGGAGGCGGTCGGCACGGGCGCCGGGGCGCGCGGCGGCGCCGGTCAGGAGGGGCGGAGGCCCTCGTGGGCGATCTCCAGCGTCTCCACCGCCGCCCTGGAGTCGGCGGGGTCGAAGGACGGCCCCTGCCAGCGCACCGGGACGATCCCGAACACCTGCCAGCCGATGATCCGCGTCAGGTCCGGGCGGAGCGCCACGATCTCGCCGTCCTTGGGCTCCACCCGCCGCAGCGTCTCGTCCAGCCAGCGGCCGATCTTCGCGGTGTCGGCGGTGACCGGCCGGGTGAGCGTGATGTTGGACCACGTCACCCGGCCGGGGAGCTGCCAGGTGAACCCGTTGTTGCCGCCCTCGGCATAGCTCTCCATCTCGACCTCGGCTCCCATGCCGGAGCAGGTGTGGAAGGCGCCCAGGTCATTGCCGCCGATCGCGAGCCGGAAGAACACGCTCGTCGCGAAGATGCTGTCCGTCATGGGCCGTTCCCCGTTCTCCGTTCCCCGTCGCGCGGCGCCGTCGCCGTGCCGTTGGTCGTCCTGCGCTGCCGTTCCGTGCGGTGCTGCCGCCCTGCGGTGTCGCGGTCGGGCGGTCGTGCGTGTCGCGGTCGGGCTGCCGAGCGTGTCGCGGTCGGGCTGCCGAGCGTGTCGCGGTCGTGCGGTGCCGGGCCCCGGGGGGCCGGGCCCGTGCGCCCGTCGGTGTCGGCGGCGCCGTCAGCGGCGGCCGTCGTGCGGGCGGCCCGTGCGGTCCCGGCCGCGCCGCAGTTCGGTCCGGAGCAGGCGGGCCACCGGATCGAGCAGACGACGCGCCAGGTCGTCCAGGTCGAGACCGGGGTCCTGCGGCGAGTCCGGACCGGCCCCGGCGGAGCCGTGCGGCGGCGCGGGGGCCGGAGCGGGGGCGGGGGCCGGAGGGGGCGCGGGGGCCGCCCTGGCCGGTACGCCGGTGACGTCCCGCTGCACGGGCGTCCGCGCCGCCGCCCCGGCCGGTGCCGGGGGCCGGGCGGGTGCCGGGGGCCGAGCGGGGACGGGCCGGACGGGTGCCGGGGGCGGGGACGCCTGGGCCACACCGACCGGCAGCGTCCGCGCCGGTGCCGGGGGCGGCGCCGCCGGGGCCGCGGGCCGGACGACGGGGACCGCGCCGGGGGCCGGGCCGTGCGCCCGGTGGTGCCCCGGGGCGGCGGCCCGCTGCACGGGCGGGAGCGTCGCCGCGGGCGGCGGCGTACCCGTGCCGGGGCGCGGCGCGGCCGCACTCCGCGGGCCCGGCGCGCTCACGGCCGGCGGGCGCGGCACGATGCCGTGGGCGGAGGGCGGCGGGACCGTGCCGGGTCCGGGGCCCGAGCCGACCGGGCCGTGCGCGGACGCCGCCCGGCCCACGGGATCAAACGCGCCCGGCCAGCGCGCCGCCACCACCGGACGGCCGGACGGACGCGGTGCGGCGGCGGGCACCGCCCCTTCCACGGGCCGGGTGTTGAGGGTCAGCGGCCGGGCGGCGAGCAGCGACAGGGCCGGCGACGCGAGGGCGCGCGGGGCGGGAACGCCTCCGCGCACCGCCCGCGCGACGACGACGGGACGCGCCGCCGTACGGGGCCGTTGACCGCCGCCTCCCGGGGACGGAGTGCCCGTCGGCCCGGCGGCGGGTCGCGCGAGGGCTCCGTAGCGGGGCGCGGAGGCCGAGGGAGCCGTGCGGGGCGGGGGCTCCGCCGCCGTGGGCGCGGTGGCTCCGCCGGGGGTGGCGCCGGGCGCGGTGGCCGTGGGCGCGGGACGCGCCGACACCAGGGGGGTGCCGGGAGCCCCGGGGTGCAGCACGGACCCGGATGCCTCGGCCCCGGGAGCGGTGGGAACGGTGGGGGCGGTGGGGGTACGGGCCGCCTCGGCTCCCGGGCCGCTGCCCAGCAGCGGCGCCTCCCCCACCGTGGGCCGCACGGCGCCCACGGCCGGGGCGCGCTGGATCGAGGGCCCGCCGGACACGCCGGAGGCGGTCGCGGACGGGCGGGGCGGGGGGCCGTCGGGGGCCCGGCCGCCCCCCGCTCCGGCCCCCGCCGCACGCCGGTCGGCGGGACCGGCGCCCGCACGGGAGCCGTGGGAGCCGTGGGAGGAGCCATGGGGACCGGCGGGCTCCGCGCCGGGCGGAAGCGCGGGCAGCGGCGCGCCCAGCCCTCCGCGCGCCCTCGCTCCGGCACCGGGGCCCGGACCATCCGCAGCGGTCCCCGAGCCGCCCGGGACCCTGTCGGACGCGCCCGGGAAACCACCGGCAGGACCCCGCGCGCCGTCGGAACGGGACCGCAGGACGGGCAGCGCCGGACCGGGGGGAGCCGTTGGCACACCGGGGCCGTCCCGCAGGGGCGCCGCCGTGGGCGGCAGTTCCCCCAGCGGCGCGCCGAGCCCCGCGCGGCTCCGCACGGGGGTGCCTCCGGAGGGCGCCGGGCTGTCACCGTCCAGGTTCCGCACGGCGGTGGTCGGCGCCTCCCCCGGCACGGAGGCCCCCGCCTCGCGAGCGGAGGCCCCCGTCCCGTGGGCAGAGGTTCCCTTCCCGTGGGCGGAGGCCCCCGTCCCGTGGACCGGGGCGGCCGCAGGACCACCGCTCCCCGCCGCCGGAGCCCTGCCGCCGGACGCGCCCGCAGCCGTCCCGCCCCCGGACGCGCCGGGGCCCGTACCCCCGCCGGTCGTTCCCGGGGCATCGCCGGAAGGACCCCGCGCACCCTCCGCGGCGGGCCGTACGACGGGCAGCGCCGGAGCGGCCCCGGGGCCGACGGGCCCTCCGGGCGCGGAAGACGCGGAGTGCGCGGCGGCGGAGTGCGCGGCGGCGGAGTGCGCGGCGGCCGGGGCCGACGGCCCGCCCAACGGCGTACCGAGGGGCTCCCGGCCGCCGAGCGGGGCGCCGTCCCGGGAGGGCACCGGCGCACCGCCCGCCCCCGGCCGGGCGGCGGACGCCGTCGCCCCGGGCGCCGCAGCACCACCGGGTGCCGGAGCGGGGGCGGGGCGCAGTGCGGGAAGACGGCGTACGGGTGCCGCCGGGCGCCGGGCGACCGTCGTCGGGGGCCCCACGGGACGGACCGGAACGGCCGCACCGCTCCCGGCGGCGCGCGCACCGCCCCCGGTGGAACCCGGCCCGGACGCCCCCGGCCCGGCGGCGCGCACGGCAGGGTCGGCCGTGCCCGGTGCGGGCGGTCCCGACTCCGACCCCGGCACCACCCGCACCGCCCGGACCACCGGGAGTTCCAAGGACCCCGCGAGGGCCCGCCCGGCCCCGTCGGGTGCCAGGGCCGCTCCGGCACCGGGCAGCGCGGACCGCTGCACGGCGGGGGGCGAGGAGGTGGAAGGGGACAACGGGGACCGGGTGAGGGGAGCACCGCCGGAGACGAGACCGCGCTCCGCCGGGCCCCGGCCGGGCTCCCCCGCACCACGGACACCCTCCGGCCCCGCGGTGCCACCCGGCGCCGTACGCCCGCCCGGCCCGTCCGCCCCATCCGGTCCGGACGCACCACCACCGCCCCCGGACGCACCCGCGCCCGCAACACCCGCACCGGCACCGGCACCGGCACCGGCACCGGCACCGGCACGAGCCGAACCGCTCCCGCCGCCCGAGCCCCCGGGCACCCCGGGCACCCCGGGACCAGCCGGGCCACCCGAGCCGCCGGAGGCCCCCGGCGCCCCCGGCCCGACCCGCTCACCGTGCCCGCCGGCCGACGGAGCCGTACCGCGCGCGCCCCGCGGGACGCCCGGCGCACCGGGACCGGGCGCACCGCCCGGACTCCCCGTTCCCGTGCCGCCCTCCGCGCCGGGGGACGCCTCCCTGCGCCCCGCGCCCGGCCCCGGCGGCGTACCGCCGCGCCGGGGCGCCCTGGCGGTGGTGGGCGTGGCCCCGGCGGACCCGCCGCCGGACCGCCCGGCCCCGGAAGGGCCCGACGGGGTCCCGGATCCGCCCGGCCCGCCCGCCGGTGTGCCCGGCGCCGGTGAGGTTCCGGACGCGGTCCCCGAGGGTCCCGTGCCGCCCGGCCCGCCCCGGGTCACCGGCGGGCGGGGCGCCCGCTCCGGGGCCGACACGGAGGGCCCGTCCGGCGTCACCGGTGTTTCACGTGAAACCGCCGCTCCCCGCGCCCTGCCCGGCGCCCGCGCGGCCCGCCCGTCCGAGGACGGCGCGCCCTCCCCCGGGCCAAGGTCCTCCGCGCCCGGCCCGCCGTCGTTCTCCGGCCGCAGCGCGCGGAGCAGCAGCGGTCCCCCGTCGTCGCGGGCGGCCCGCGGGGACGGCGGGCGGGTGACGCCTTGGACCAGTCCGGTGGGCGCCGTGGGCAGCAGGGCATGGCCGAGGCCGGTGTCGAAGGCGGGGTTCTGCCAGGCGGCCAGGCGCGCGCGGAAGGCGAGGCCGTCGCTGACGCCGAGCGGGGCGCGGGCCACGGTCAGCACCGGCGGGGCGGTGGCGCGCCAGCCGCCGTCCCAGTCCCCGGGCACGGTGGAGGAGCCCCCGCCGCTGGACGGATCCGGCGGCGTCGGCGGACCGGTCCGCGGGGAGCCGTCCGCCCCGGCCGTCCCGGCGGACGGTGCCGCCGGACCGGCCACCGCCCCCCGGGAGGACCGGCGGCGCCACATCTCCCGCCATGCCATGTGCTAACCGCCTTCGTTCACACGGGTGTTGATCCGGGCGATCTCGTCCACCCACTGGCGGCGCTCGCCATGGGTCAGGCCGAGGATCTCCTCACGGGGCCAGTGGAAGTGATAGGCGATGTACGCGATCTCCTCCCGGAGCCGGGGAAGGGCGTACGTCACGATTCCCCCAGGCGCCCACCCGAGAGGTCGACCTCGAAACCGCCCGAGCAGTGCGGGCAGGTGACCGCCGCGCGGGTGTGGCCCTCGCTGTTGACGCGCCGGTAGAAGTCCTGGAGGAACGCCACATCGGTGGCGTACATCCGCTCCACCACCCCGGCGTGCACATCGGTGACGGTGCCGATCCGGGTGATCACCTGGCTGAGCAGCACCACGCTGAGGTACGCCGGGTTCTCCTTGACCCGCAGGTCGATCTGGGGCCGCAGCTCGTCGCGGGCCGTGGCCAGCCGCATCGAGCCGTGGCGGTGCACCGTGCCCGCCTCGTCCACGTATCCGCGCGGCAGCTCGAACTCGAACTCCGTGCGCAGCCCGTGCTCCTCCCGGTGCCCGGCGGCCGGGGAGGACGCGGCCGGAGGGGGTGCGGGGGATGCGGGGGCGGCCGGCTCCGCCGTCCGGGCGGGGTCCGTGGCCCGGAGGATCTCCTCCACGTTGCCCGCGGTCACCGTGCGCCGTCTCATTCGACGATGATCTCCTCGAACACGATCGTGACGGACTCGGTGGCCGGGGACGACTCGCCGGCCCGCAGCGAGGGGCCCTCCCACCGCGAGGCCCAGCCCTGCATGAGCTGGATGCGGCGGACGGTGTTGCCCTCGGAGTCCTTGATCTCGATGGTCAGGTTCTGCCGCGCGGAGTTCACGGCCCCGTTGTTCAGGGTCTCCTTGATCCACTTGGTGAACTCGCTGCTCTGGTCGAGCCCGCGGGTGATGGTGATCTCACCGGCCTGCCGCGCCCCGGGCTGCTTGCGGATGATCTGCTTGCCCTCGGCGCTGACCTGCTTGACCTCGACGACCTCCTCCTCGACCGTCAGTCCGCTGATCTCCTGGACCGACTCGACGAGATAGCCGCCGAGCTGCACGCCGAAGACATGGGTGGAAAGCGCGTCGCCCGTTGCCATGACTGTCTGTCACCTTTCCCTGCGACCCGCGGGTCACTCGTCGATGAGGCTGGTGCTGTCGGAGAACTGGGCCAGCCGGAACACCACGAACTCCGCGGGCTTGACCGGCGAGACGCCGATCTCGCAGACGACCCGGCCCTGGTCGATGGACTCCTGCGGGTTGTTGTCGCGGTCGCACTTGACGTAGAACGCCTCCTCGGCGGTGCGGCCGAACAGTGCGCCCCGCCGCCACTCCTCGGTGAGGAAGGCCGTGACGTTGCGCCGGATGCTCGACCAGAGCCGGTCGTCGTTCGGCTCGAAGACCACCCACTGGGTGCCCAGGAGGATGGACTCCTCCAGGTAGTTGAAGAGGCGGCGCACATTCAGATAGCGCCAGGCCGGGTCGGAGGAGAGGGTGCGGGCGCCCCAGATCCGGATGCCCCGGCCCGGGAAGGCGCGCACGCAGTTGACGCCGATCGGGTTGAGCAGGTCCTGCTCGCCCTTGCTGAGCCGGGTCTCCAGGTCGACGGCACCGCGGATCACCTCGTTGGCGGGCGCCTTGTGGACCCCGCGCTCGGCGTCGCTGCGCGCCCAGACCCCGGCGACGTGGCCGCTCGGCGGGACGGTGGTGTTGTGCCCGGCGGCCGGGTCGAAGACCCGCACCCACGGGTAGTAGAGGCTGGCGTACCGGGAGTCGTAGCCGGCCTCGTCGTTGCGCCAGGCGCGGACCTGCTGGGCGGAGAGGCCGGGCGGGGTGTCGAGGACGGCGACCCGGTCGCCCATCTGCTCGCAGTGCGAGATCACGGCGAGCTGCACGGTGCGCACCCCCTCGGCGTCGATGTCGCCGCGCTGGTGGGCGCTCATCAGATCGGGCACCGCGACCATGGTGATCTCGTCGATGGTCTCCAGCCCCGCGAAGCCGGTGCGGGCCGCCGCGTCCCCGACGTACTCGGCCGGGTCGAGGCGGGCCGGCTCCCCGGTGCGGGGCGCGGCGGGCGAGGCCGGGGCGTCGGGCAGCGCCACGGTCTGCCCGGCGGGCCGGGACGGGACGGCGCCCTGGCGCTCCGCCGCCTCCACCAGCTTGGAGGCGCGGAGCTGGGTGACGAGGTAGCTCTTGACGTTCTTGCGGGTGGAGACCTCGTACGTCTCCGCGACCCGGTCGCCCCGGTGGACCAGGACCCGGAAGCGGTCCTCGGGCGGGTTCTCGCCGGTCGCGTCCGCGATCTCCACGGAGACGCCGGTGACACCGGGCCGGGCGGTGAAGAGGAACCCGCCCAGTTCCACCGGCTCGGCCGCCCCGCCGAGCGCCGGGGAGCCGGCGCCGGCCGCGGGCGCGGAGGGGTCCCCTGCGGAGCCGCCGACGCGCACGACGTAGGCGGCTCCGCCGCCGTTGGCGAAGTAGCCGTAGACCGCGTGGGCCAGATAGGTGCCCTCGGTGAAGCCCCCGAACAGCCGGGTGTACTGGTCCCAGCCGGTGACCAGCGTCGGCGTGTGGAACGGGCCGCTCCCGGCGAACCCGACGAACGCGGCGACGGCGGTGCCGACCCCCTCGATCGGGCGGGCACCGGACTGCACCTCCTCCACGTACACGCCCGGGGTGAGGTACGTCGGCATGCGCGCTCCTTAGCGTCCTGGCGGGGTCTGGCGGGTCACCTGTGCCCAGGCCGAGTCTGCGGGGCGGGCGGGGAGCGGACCAGGGGCCGTCGGCCCCGGCCGGGGGCAAGACCGCTGCCCCTCCCTGCCGGTGCCGACCGCCCGGCCGCCCCCCGGTGCTGCCCCCGCGCTGTCCGCACGGACCTGGACGCCTCCCGGACGGGGAGCCGGAGTCCGGCGGGCGGAGCGGGGCGTGGTGCCGCGTGATGCGCGGGGAGGGTGCCCCCGCGGACGGGGGCGACGGGCGGAACGCGGCGTGATCCGCGGGAGGGACGCGCCTTCGGACGGGGACCGCGGGCGCCGCGGGGCGGGGGCACGGCGGGCATCGGGACGGCCGGGCGGGACGGTCGGCGGAACGCCCGCGCGCGGCCCGTCGCGGCCGTGTCACGCCCCCGTCGCGTCCGCCAGGTAGGGGCCGAACTCCGTCTCCAGGACCAGGCGGCCCAGCTTGCGGTACTCCTGCGCGACCGCCGCCATCAGTTCCCGCATGGTGAGCGGCGCTCCGGACTCGGCCGCCAGATAGGCGGCGGTGAGGGCGCAGGCCCGGATGGAGCCGCCGGCGAGTTCGAAGCGGGTCGCGCAGAAGTCGAGGTCGAGGTCTCCGCCCCGGGGCAGCCGGTCGCCCAGGCAGCGGTCCCACAGCGCGCGCCGCTGGTCCGGGTCGGGCACCGGGAAGTCGGCCACCACGTCCAGCCGGCGGGTGAACGCCTCGTCCAGGTTGGCCCGCAGATTGGTGGTCAGCACCGCGATCCCGTCGAACGACTCCATCCGCTGGAGCAGGTACGCCGACTCGATGTTGGCGTGCCGGTCGTGCGCGTCCTTGACCTCCGCGCGCTTGCCGAAGATCGCGTCGGCCTCGTCGAAGAGGAGCACCGCGTTGACCGCCGACGCCTCGGTGAAGATCCGCTCCAGGTTCTTCTCGGTCTCCCCCACGTACTTGTCGACCACCGTGGACAGGTCGACGACGTACAGGTCCATGCCCAGGTCCGCCGCGACGACCTCGGCCGACATGGTCTTCCCGGTGCCCGATCCGCCCGCGAACAGGGCGATCACCCCGCGCCCCCGCCCGCCGCCGGGCCGCATCCCCCACTGCCCGAGGACCCGCTCGCGGTGGCGGGCCCGCAGCGCCAGTTCGCGCAGCCGCCGGTGGGTCGCCGGGGGCAGGACCAGGTCGTCCCAGCCGACGCCCGGCTCCACCCGGCGGGCGAGCCGGTCGAGCCCGGCGCCGTTCTGCGCCCGCACGGCGGTGCGCAGGTCCTCCGGGGTGACCGGGCGGCCCGCGAGGGCGGCGGTACGGACGGCCGCGTCGGCGGCGCGGCGCACCTGGCCCCCGTCCAGCCGGTGCGCGGCGACGGCACGGGCGAGCGCACCGGCGTCACCGGCCGCCTCCCCGGCACCACCGGGCGCGAGGCCGTCGGCGGCCCGCTCCAGGGCATGCCGCCAGCGCTCGGCCTGCCGCTCGGGGGCGGGCGCCGGCACGGAGAGCACGACGGGGGTGTCGGCCGCCCACGCCGGGTCCCAGCCGTCGCCCCCGTGCACCACCAGGGGGCGCCCGCGCAGCGCGGCGCACAGCGTCCCCAGGGCGCGGGCGCGTTCGGCGGGCGGCTCGGGCAGCGCCTCCAGCGGTCCGAGGACGACCCCGGCGCCGGTCAGCCGCGCCTCCAGCGCCACGACCCGGGCCAGGTCCGGCAGGTCGGCGGAGCGCCGGGAGAGCGCCGCCGCGTCCAGCACCAGCGGGGGCGGCCCGGCGGCGCGCAGGGCGGCGACGGCCAGGCCCGCCGCGTCGCCGCCCAGGCCGCGCAACCGGACCAGCCCGGCGCCCGCGCCGGCCGCGTCGGCCACCCGGCGGGCCGCGGCCGGGTCGGCGGTGGGGTCCCCGGGCACGTCGGCGAGCACCCCGGCGAGCCGGGCGTCGGGCCGGGCGTCGCCCAGCAGGTGCGCGGTGACCCGGTCGGGGACCCGCAGCACCCGGGACAGCGGCGGCAGCCCGGGGTCGGCGACCTCCAGCAGACCGCCCGCGACCAGCGGCGACCCGGGGGCGAGCCGGAACCGGGCGGGCGAGACCCCGGAGAGCCCGCACAGTTCCAGGGCCAGCCCGGTGGTGGGGCGGCGGCGCGTCAGGTCGTCGTGGAGGTAGCCGTAGAGGCGCTCGAAGCGGGCGTCCAGGTCGGGC
Source organism: Streptomyces sp. SID8352 (assembly GCF_009862265.1). Lineage (GTDB taxonomy): Bacteria > Actinomycetota > Actinomycetes > Streptomycetales > Streptomycetaceae > Streptomyces. The sequence goes on from NZ_WWGX01000032.1 coordinate 51,808, forward strand.
GCGAGGGCGACCAGCAGCAGGTCCAGGTCGAGCGGGGCGAGGCCGAACCGCCGGGCGAGGACGCCGAGCACGGAACCGGGCGGCGGGTGCGGGGCGTCGTGGGCGGGCAGGCCGAGCCCGCCCGGCTCGTCCAGCAGCCGGGCCACGGCGGCAGGCGAGAGGTACTGGCCCCGGTAGGGGTCGTCGGGGTCGGGGTCGGCGGCGCGCCGCGCGGCCACCGCCTGCCGCACCCGCTCCTCGACGGCCGCCAGCCGCTCCCAGAGGTACGCGGCCCCGGGACCGCCGACGGCGGCGCCGTCAGCATCCCCACCGACGGCGGCGCCGTCAGCGACGGCCCCCGGCGGGGACGGAGGGTCCGGGGCACCGGCCGTGCCCGGGACACCGGCCGCGCCGTCAGCGACGGACCCCGGCGGGAACGGGACGTCCGGGGCACCCGCGGCACCGTCGGTGTCCGGGGCGCCGGCGGTGCCCTCCGTACCGGAGCGGGCGTCCCGGTCCTCCGCGCGGTCCCGCGCGCGGCCCCCCGGCAGCACGATGTGCGTCACGGCCGGCGCTCCCCCCGGCGACGGCGGGCGGGGGCGGGGCCCCGGTCCCTGGGGGCGGCGAAGCCCTCCGCGCCCGGGTCACCGGTCTCCGTGTAGCGCAGCCGCCGCCCCGGTGCCGTGCCGCCGCCCTCGCCGTCCCGGGCGGAGCCGTCGACGCGCTGGGCGGAGCCGTCGACGCGCTGGGCGGAGCGGACCACCAGTCCCTCGGTGACCGGCGGCGCGACGGCCCGGGTGACGCCCGCGAGCGGTGCCCGCACCCGCACGCCGAGCGACGCCTTCAGCTCACCGCCGAGCGCCGACCACACGTCGGCGGCCTCCGGCGCGTCCAGCCCGGTCCCGGCGGTGTCCAGCGCCACGGTCAGACCCAGCTCCGCGAGGGAGCCGGTGAGCAGCCGGGCGGGCAGGGTGTCGGCGGCGGCGAGGCCGGCGAGCACCTGGGACAGCAGCCGGTGCTCGTCCTGCGGGCGGCCCGCCCACGCCGTGACCAGGTACGTCAGGTGGAACCAGCGCGGCGGGGAGCGCCGCGCCACGAGGTGCCCCTCCTCGTCGTACACCTCCTCGGTGCCGCTGCCGCGCCGGACCGCGTCCTCGCGCAGGTCGTAGAGGAAGACGCAGACCGTGGGGGCGGTGCGGCGCGCCGCCCAGTCCCGGGTGGGGGCGTCGAAGACGACATCGACGCCGGAGGCCTCCAGGCCGGACTCCGTGAGCAGGCGCCGCAGCGCCTCGTCCACCTCGTGGATCACCGGCGGTTCACCTCGTCCGGCGGCTGGACGGTGCCGCTGACCACCAGGAAGTCCGTGGTCACCGGTGAGAACCCGGGGCCCCGGGCGGTGATGGTCCGCGGCCCCGTCCGGTCCTTGGCCAGGATCAGGAGCTGGCCGATGAAGGTCCCGTCGGCCAGCGGCACGGTGGGCGCCGCCGCCGCGGTGATCCCCGGCTTCCAGGCGAACCGGACCGGCACCCCCGGCGGGAAGTCCCGCCCGCGCACCGAGGTGACGAAGCCGGGCTTGCCGATGGCGGGCACGGCCACGATGCGCGGCTGGAGGACGCGCAGCCGCTGCCGGGCGGTGTTGTCGCGCGGGTCGGCGTCCGTGCCGGTGGTGGTGAGGACCGCGGTGGCCTCGCCGGTGAACGCCCTGCGGGGACTGAGCACCACCGTCAGCACGGCGCTCCCGCCGGGCCGCAGGTCGGGCAGGGCGCACACCCAGGAGGCGTCGCAGCCGGGCGGCGGCCCGTTGCCGGGCACGCCCGGGGGCAGGCCGATGCGCAGCCGGAGCCCGGTGGCGAGCGCGTCGCGCCCGTTGCGCACGGTGTAGGTGACCACGACGCGTCCGCCGACGTAGCCGGGGTTCGGCTGGGCCGTGACGCGCACGCCCGGTCCGGCCCGGGGCGCGGGCGGCGGTGGCGGCACGGGCACGGGGGGCACGGGGGGCGCGGGCGGCGCGGGCGGCGCGGGCGGCACCGGGACCGAGGACGTCGGGGTGGGCGTCGGGGTGGGCTCGGGGGTCGGGGTCGGGGTGTCGGTCGGAGTCGGGGTGTCGGTCGGCGTCGGGGTGTCCGTCGGCGTCGGGGTGGGCTCCGGAGCCTCCCGTACGGGCACCACCGTCCGCCCGGCGTTGTCCTCCGGCCGGGGGTCGAGCACCGCGCCGGTGACCGACCAGTCGACGGGCGCGTCCCCCGGGGTGACCCCCGTCAGGGTCACGTCCACCGGCACGGCCGCGCCCGGCGGCACCACGCCCACGTCGCACTGGAGGGACTCCGGGTCGCAGACGCCGTCCGGCGGGGTCAGCCCGGTGACGCGGGCCCCGGGCGGCGGGGCGACGGTCAGCCGGGTGCCGGGCGAGGCGGCCGGGCCCTGGTTGACGATCTCGACGCGGACCGTGGTGGTCTCCCCGACGATGACCTCGCCGGTGGTGGCGGGGGCACGGACCGCGAGGTCCACCCACTGCTGGACGCTCGGCTCCTTCTGCCGTCCCGGCAGCCCGCTGGTGATCCGGGTCAGCGCGCCGGACTCGATGTCCAGCAGCTTCAGGTCCTCGGGGGAGTTGGGCTCCGGCTCGGGCCGGGCGCTGATCACCAGTCCGGTGCCGTCGGCCGTCCAGGCCGCGTCCCGGGGCTGGTAGGGCCCGGTGGCCTCGGGCAGTTCGCGGCGGCAGCCGTCGTCGGTGCCGCGGGCCGCGACGGGCAGCAGGACCCGGCAGCCGTCGCCCTCCGGGGAGACCAGCAGGATGCCGTTGCGCTCGTCGAACAGCCCGGCGCCGTTCTTGCGGTTGAAGGCGATGCCGCGGCCGTCCGGGGAGAACGCCGGGCTGTCGTCGATGACCTCGCACTCCCCCGGGCAGACGGCGGCGCTCAGGTCGCGCTGCCGGGTCAGGTCGTCCACCGGCGCGGTCCAGATGTGCTTGTTGCCGCCGTTCCCGTTGATCACCTGCCGCCGGGTGAAGGCGAGCACCGTGCCGTCGGGAGACCAGGCGGGCTGGGCGTCGTCCCCGGCGAACTGTCCGGCCGGGGGGACGACCTCCCCGAGCAGCTCCCCGGTGGCGGCGTCCGCCACCAGCACCCGGCGGGGTCCCGCGGTGTCGTCGGAGCGGCCGGGCGAGGTCCGGGTGAAGGCGAGGAACCTGCCGTCCGGGGAGAACGCGGGGTCGGTGTCCCAGTCCTCGGGGCCGCGCCCGGCGAGCGGCACGGGGGCCGGATTGGCGCCGTCGGCGTCCACCAGCCAGATCCGCTCGACCCGCTTGCCGTCGACGGTCTCGAAGCGGGTCACCACGATCCGGCGCCCGTCGGGGGTGTAGCTCTGCCGCTCGTGCCAGGGGTCGTAGCCGGGCGCGGGCAGGAACAGCGGGTTCTTCCGCGGGTCGAGGTTGGTGTCGGCGGCCGGGTCCTCGGTGAGGATGGTCAGCCCCAGGTCGCGGGGGTCGGAGCCGTCGCCCCGGACGTCCTGGAGGGTCGCCACGTGCGGGCCGTCGGGACCGGCGGCCGTGGTCCGCTCGACGACGGTGCCGCCGCCGTAGAGGGGGCCGAGCCAGGTGGGGGAGGTGATCTCGCGGTCCTCGCTGAGCACCACCTCCGGGGTGTCCGCGGAGTGCGCGGTCGTCCGGAACACGTGCCTCCAGTCGCCCTCGCAGTCGCAGGTCCGGTCGGGGCTGAGGAACAGCAACTGGTTCCCGTCGGGCATCCAGGCCGCCCCGTGGGTGTCCCAGCCGGCCTGCGCGCCCGCGAGCAGCGGCTGGTCGGTGGTCCCGTCGGTCACCCGCAGCCGGGAGGTCCGCTGCCCGGGAGCGGTGGCGGTGTAGGCGATCAGGCCGCGGTGCGCGGGGTCGTCGACGGGGTTCCAGACCGGCTCGGTGGCCGCGCCGGCCGCCGGGTCGCTGACCCGCACGGCCGCGCCCCCGGCCAGCGGGCGGACCAGGATCTGCCGCCCGGCGTACGTTCCGTCGTCCCCGGAGTACGCGAGGCGGCCCCCGTCGGGGGAGACGGTGGGGTGCTCCTCGTCACCGGGGGTGTCGGTGAGCCGGGTCAGCCCGGTGCCGTCGGTGCGCACCAGCCAGAGGTCGCGCTGGCGGCCGCCGCCGGGCCCGCCGGGTTCGTCCGAGTCGAAGACCACGGCCGCGCCGTCGGGCGTCAGCCGGGGGTGCGCGGCGGTACGGCCGCTGGTGAGGCGGCGGACGGAGCCGTCGGGGGCGCGCAGATAGACCTGGGCGGTCCGCTCGTCGCGGCGGCTGGTGAAGACCAGGGTGTCGCCGAGGGCGGACGGCTGGGTGTCGAAGTGGGCCGGTCCCCCGCCGAAGAACGGATCGCTGCGGGTGTCGTCGGCGACCCGGCCGAGGCTGCGGTGCCGGGTGCCGGCGAAGGCGATGCGGATGTCCGGGGCGGCCACCGCGGCGGCACCCGGCGCGGGCCCGGGACCGGCACTGCTCTGCCCGGACGCCGACACCCCGAGCAGCGGGACCAGGAGCAGCAGTGCGGCGCCGAACCCGCCCGGGCGGCGCCGCCCGCCAGGGCCAGCGGTTCCCATCACAGTTCCCCTCGCTGTCCGGTGCGGCACCGGAGGGTGCCCCCGGCCACCCTGCCCGCCCGGGTGCGGGGGCGGCAGGGCACCGGGGGCCGTGTCCGGGGAAGCGCGCGGTGTGCGTTCGGGCAGTGCCCGCTTCCCGGGGGGCCGTCAGATCAGCCCGTTGCGCAGCGCGTAGCCCACGGCATGGGCCCGGTTGCGCAGTTGCAGCCGGGTCATCACCTCGTGGAGCACGTTCTTGACGGTCCGTTCGGAGTACGCGGTCGTGCGGGCGATCTCGGCGGTGTCCATGCCCTCCGACACCAGGCGCAGCATGTCCGCCTCGCGGCTGGTGAGCAGGGACAGTCCGCGCGGGTCGAGCGCCGAGCGCTGGAGCCCGCCGACATGGGTGAGGAGCTTGCCGAGCAGGTCGCCGGGGAGGACGCCCTCGCCGTTGGCCATCGCCAGCACCAGGTGGAGCAGCCGGTCCTGGTCGGCCTCGGCGCGGCGCAGCACCGCCACCACCCCGCACTCGATGACGCGCTGCAGCGCGCCGGGGCCGAGGGTGCCGACCACCAGGCCGGTGCGGGTGGCGGTGTTGTACCGCAACTGGTCGAGCAGGGCGGCGACGTCGTCGTCCACGCCGTCCACCACGACGAGGGAGGCGTGGGCGCGCTCGGCGTCGGCGTCGGCGAGCAGGTCGACCTCGGGGCGGGACCGTAACTGCTGGACGACGCCGACCCGCAGCACCGGGTCGGCGGCGTACACCGCGACGGTCACCCGTTCCGGCCGGTCGGCGCGGGGGTGTTCGGAGCGGGAGCGGTCGGCACGGGGGCGGTCGGCGCGGTGGTGCTCCGCGCGGGCGCGGTCCTGGCCGGCCGGCGCGGAACCGCCTGTCCGGGGTGCGGAGCCGGCCTGGACCGGAACGTGGGGAACGGTGACGTGGGGAACGGCGGCGGACACGGCCGGAGCGGCGTCCTGAGAGCCCGGAAAGCTCTGAGAGCGTGGCATGTGTTACCTGTCCTGTGGTTTCCGTGGGTGACGCGGGAACGGCACGGCCCCCCCGTGCGCGCCGCATCCACTGGGGACGGCTCTGTCCGGCCCCCGCTCCGGTGCGGGCGCCTCCGTCGCTTCCCGGGCATCATGCCTGCCCCGGTGTTGCCCTCGCGCTCCTCGTCGAGCCCTCGGGCACCCCCCTACCGTGGCCGTGTGACGCCTTCTGCAGCCTCTTCCGGCCCCGGTGCTCCAGGTCTCGACCTCCCGGCGGTGACCGTGGCCCCGGGCGGCACCGCCGCGACCAGCGTGACCGTCCGCAACGACAGCGACATCGTCGAGGCGTACGGCCTGGAGGTCGTCGGTGACTGCGCGGCGTGGGCGACCGTCGAGCCCGCCCGTGTCTCCCTCTACCCGGGCACCTCGGAGACGGTGACGATCCGGCTGGACCCGCCCCGTTCACCGGAGGTCCGCGCCGGGGACGTGCCGCTCGGCGTGCGGGTGCTGCCCGCCGAGCACCCGGAGGCGGTGCGGGTCCTCGAAACCACCGTGCACGTCGAGGAGTTCCGGGAGCTGCGCGCCGAACTCGCCCCGCGCCGCCGCCGGGGCTGGCTGCGCGGCCGGTACCGGCTGGCGGTGCGCAACCAGGGCAACGCGCCGGTGCGGGTGGGCTTCGCGGCCGGGCAGCAGGGCGAGGAGCTGAAGTTCGCCTTCACCCCGGAGCGGACGCCGCTGGAGCCGGGCGAGTCGGCGGAGACCGGGCTGCGGGTGCGCACCGGCAGCCCGGTGTGGTTCGGCTCCCCGGTGGTGTGGCCGTTCACGGTGGAGGTCACCGACGCCCCGGCGGACGGCGCGGACGGCACCCCGGCCCCGGGCACCGTGCCGGAGGAGGTTCGGGCGCCGCTGGAGGCGGAGTTCGTGCAGATCCCCGTCTTCCCCAAGTGGCTGCTGGTGGTGCTGGCGGTGCTGCTGGCCCTGCTGCTCGCCTGGTTCGCGCTGGTCCGCCCGACCGTGCGCAGCGCCGCCGAGGAGGCGGCCACCAAGGCGGTCCAGCCCCGGCCGACCCCCGCCGGGGGTCCGTCCGCGAGCACCGGCACGGGTTCCGGCACCGGCTCCGGCACCGGCACCGGCGAGGACACCGGCACGGCGCCGGGCGCGGGCGGCGGCCCGGGCACCCGGCCCGGCGGCCAGGGACAGGGGCAGGGACAGGGCCAGGGCACGTCGGCGGGGCCGGGCGCGGGCGGTGCGGGCGGCGGCCAGTTCTCCACGACCATCGACCAGAAGACGTCCGGAGGCCGGACGGCCACCGGCACCTACGAGGTCCCCGAGAACAGCGTCTTCAGCGTCACGGACATCGTCGTCGCCAACTTCCAGGGCGACGAGGGCGTGCTGACGATCTCCTTCGGTGACCGCAAGATCACCACCATCGCGCTGGAGACCTTCCGTAACCAGGACTACCACTGGGTGACCCCCATCGAGATCCGCGAGAAAGACACCGTGACCATGGAAGTGACGTGCGGAAGGCCGGGCACGCCGGCCACCGGCCGCCGGGCACCGGCCTGTCATGAGGTTCTCAACGTGAGCGGCACGATGGCCACTATCACGCCGTGAGTTACGCAGCAAGCCTGTCAATATTGTTGATCCAACCCGGTGGCGGCGGCAAAGGCGCGCGTCTTTCCGTCCGAAAATCGACCCCCGCCCGGAAACCCCCCTCCCCCCGCCCCCACGCCCCTGGCCCCACCCCCACCACCGCACCCCGCCCCAACGGCGGGGACACGGCGGCGGATGGCCGGATCGGGCCGGTCGGGCGGGGGCGTTGGCGGGAAAGAGGCGTTTGCGCCCACCGCCCCGGACGCGGTGGGCGACCGTCGACACACCGAGGGTGACCGTTCGAACTCCGTTGTGAGAACGGCGTGTTCGGCAGGTCCGCCGGGGAACGGCGCCCACTTCCGGACACCGGCGGTCCGGTCAGTCGGGGGGTGCCAGGTCCACCGGGCGGTCCCGTCCGTCCCAGCGCACCCGCAGGACGCGGACGACGGCCTCGCGGTCCAGGGGGCCGTGGACATGGGGGAAGAGGGTGCCGTCGGGGACGCCGTGCGGCGGGGCCGGGTCCGGGGCCTCCCAGCGGCAGGGCGCGGTCAGGCGGTGCTCGTCGACGACCAGCACCGCCAGGGGCCGCGGGGCCGCGCGGTAGAAGGCCCCGGCGACGGCGAGGGCGGTCGCCTCGTCGGGGGAGCAGTGCACGAAGCCGTCGTCGGCGAGGGAGGCGGGCGCGTAGGGCCGCCCCGGGTCGGCGGTCCATTCCGCGAGCGGCACGACGTGGTAGATCACCCCCCGGTTGTACCAGTGGCCCGCGGCGACGGCGAGAGCGTCGCCGAGGGCACCGGACGGCCCTCCGGGGCCGTGGAGGGGACTGCCGGCGAGAAGGTCACCGCCCCGCCGGTTGCGGACGGGGTGCCCGCGCCGGGCGTCCGGGCCGCCTGCGCGCCGCCGCCCTGCGCGCCGCCGTCCTGCGCATCGCCGCCGGCCCTCGGGCCGCCGGTCGGTCCCGGGGCGTCCGGGGTCCCCGCGTCGTCGGTGGGTCCGGCGGTGCCGGCCCCGGGCACGGTCAGCTCCGGGGACGGGGTCACCGGCGGGGCGGAGGACGACGCCGGGGGCGGGGCGGGCGGCGGGGTCGGCGCGGGCGCCGGGTCCACGGGGGCCAGCGGGACCACGGGCCGGGCGGGCTCGCCGGTCCCCGCCCAGCGCAGCGGCAGCGCGATGACGGCCGCCGCGGCGCAGGCCGCCGCGATCCCGGCGGCGGCGCGGCGCGCCCGGCGGCGGGCCGCGGTCCGCCGGATCGCCTCGTAGCGGCCGGGCGGCGGGCCCAGGTGGTCGGGGCCCGGCCGCAGCACGACCAGCAGCGGGTCGTCGTCCCGCGTCCCCTCCTCGGCCCCGGGCATCCGGTCCGCCTCCCGTCCCGGCCCCCGCCACGCCGGCTCCCGCGCCGGGTCGTCGTCACGGCGTGTGGTCAAGGCTTCTCCTCAGATGGACGCGGAGCAGTTCGCGGGCGGCGTGGAGATCGGACTTGACGGTTCCTTCCTTGCGCCCGGTCAGCACGGACACCTCCCGGATCGGCATGTCAGCGTAGTAGTGGAGGAGGATCGGGACCCTCAGCCGTTCCGGCAGCGACTGCACCAGCAGCCGCACCGAGGGGTCGGCCTGCTCGGAGTGCGGGCGGACGGCGGCCTCGGCGGTGACCCGGCGCACCGCCCGCCGCTCGCGCTCCAGCTTGCGCCAGTGGTCCCGGACGAGGTTGGCGGCGGTCACGTAGAGGAAGCCGCGCGGCTCCTCGACGGCGGTCCAGCGGGCCCAGAGCCGGGTGAACGCCTCCGAGGCGATCTCGTGGGCCGTCTCGTCGTCGTCGACGAGACGGCGGCACCAGCCGGCCAGGCGCGGGTACAGGGCGGCGAACAGCTCGGACGCCGCCGTGTCACGGGACCGTTTCAACGCTCTCCAGGGTCGTTCGGTTGGCGGGGGCAGCGGGTGCCCGGGGGCTGTTCAGAGGCGCGGGCGGACACCGGTCAGCTTCGCGAAGACGATCACGTTGTCCCGGTAGCCGTCCCCCGAGCGCGGCCCGCCGCAGGTGATGAGCCGCAGCTCGGGGCGGTCCACGTCGCCGTAGACGTCCTCGGTGGGGAAGGCGGAGCGCGCCACGGTGCGCACCGAGGTGACGGTGAATTCCGCCGCCGTTCCGTCCTCCAGGCGCGCCACCGCCCGGTCCCCCGGGCGCAGCCGGTCCAGGTGCCGGAAGACGCCGTCGCCGAAGCGGCCGACGGTGACGTGACCGAGGAGGACGGACGGCCCGGTCCGGCCGGGGGTCGGCGAGTGCCGGTACCAGCCCGCGGGGTCGTCCGCGGCGACCGGAGGCACCTCGACCGTGCCGTCCGCCGCGAGGCCCAGCGGGATCACCGGGGTGTCGACGCCGATGGCCGGGATGCTCAGGCCCACCGGGGCGGAGCGGGCCGCCGGCCCCGCGGGCGCCGGCGTCCCGGTGGTGTGCGAGGCCGCCGGGGCCGTGCCGCCGGGGCGCGCGGACCGCCCGCCGCCGGTGTCCGGCCCGTCGGCGCCGTCCGTGGAGCCGGTGCCGCAGCCCGCGAGCAGCACGGCCAGCGCCGCGGCGGCCAGGGCGCGCCCGGGGGACGGGGTCACGCGCCCGTCGCCCGCCGGCGGCGCACGACGAAGGCGGTCGCGCCGCCCGCGAGCAGCAGCGCCGCCCCGGCGCCCGCGACGGCCGGGCCGCCGCCGGAACCGGCGGGCTCCGTCGCACCGGTGTCGGGGGCGCCCTCCGGGACGACCGCGACCTGGCCGCCCTCGCCGCCCGGCACGAGCGACGGCTCGGCGGAGGCGCCGGGCGGGGACGAGACGCTCACCGACGGGGTCGCCGCGGGAACGGGCGCGGCGGAGGCGTCGGTGGGCGCGGAGACGGTCGCCGACGGGCTCGGCACGAGGCTGGGCGCTTCGGAGGGCGCGGTGGAGGCCGGAGGGCTGCTGGGGGTCGCGGTCGGCCCGTCGGCGAACGCGGGCACGGCGCCCGCCAGGACGGCGGTGCAGGCGAGGGCCACGGCACTGAGGACGGTTCGGCGCATCGGGTCGCTCTCTTTCGTTCGGTCGGTCCGCCCGCCCCGGTGTACGGCGGGGCGGGCGGGCACGGATCGAGCGGAGAGACGAGGCGGCCGGGCACCGGGTTGCAAAGAGACGGCAAAGTCACGCCCCGTGCGGGAGGACGCACCCTCGGCACCCCCCGGACGGGGGCGCCCGGAACGCCGGGACACGGGCGACGGCCGCCCCCGGCCCCGTTCCCTTCCCGACCGCCCCCGTCCCCTTCCCGACCGGCCGCGGGGGCTCCCCGGCCGCGCACGGAGACTCCCGGCCGGGCACGAGGGCTCTCGGCCACACGGGGAGGGCCCTCGCCCGGCGGCCCCGGAAGGGACCTTCCCGGGCGGCCCGGAGGGTCCCTTCCGGTCGGACGCGGCGGCGCCGCCCCGGCCGGCGCCGCGGAGGAACGCCCGCGCACCCCGGCCGACACCGGGGAGGGGGCACCCGCGCACCCCCGTCCGCCGCATGCCCCCGCCCGCCGCCGCGCCCACGCCCGCCGGACGGCACCCGCGTCCGGGCATGCGGAAGGGCCCGCACCGAACGGTGCGGGCCCTTGCCTGCGGTGCGCGCCGGGGCGCGTCGCGCGTGTTACGCGGGGACGATGTTCTCCGCCTGCGGGCCCTTCTGGCCCTGCGTGACGTCGAAGTTGACCCGCTGGCCCTCCTGGAGCTCACGGAAGCCCTGGGTGGCGATGTTCGAGTAGTGGGCGAAGACGTCGGCGCCGCCGCCGTCCTGCGCGATGAAACCGAAGCCCTTTTCGGCGTTGAACCACTTCACGGTACCGGATGCCATGACATTTACTCCTAGGCAGTATTGGAGGCCCGCACCGTGCGGACCTTCTCATCGCTGCGATGATCACCTGCCCGGAGAATCCCGGTAACACAAAGGGCAACCACACCTGCAACTCTCACCGACAGTAGCACGGAACCTCCGCTCCGCACGGTGGCGAAAGCACGAGGAAAATCACGGGCCGGCCGGGAATTCGGGTTCTTTTTGCGGCGGTCGGCGGATATCTGTGCCATCGGCGTCAGGTATTCATCCGCCGTCCGCCGCCCGATTCCCGGACCCGGCCGAGCGGCGCAGTTCCTCGTTCACCCGCCGCTGCGCGGCGAGTTCGTCCTCCAGGCCGACGATGCGGCAGGCGGCCTCGATCGGCGTGCCCTGGTCCACCAGCTCACGGGCGCGGGCGGCGCGGCGGAGCTGCTCGCGGGAGTACCGGCGGTGACCGCCCTCCGACCGCGTCGGGGTGATCAGCCGCGCCGCGCCGAGCGCCCGCAGGAACCCGGGCGTCGCCCCGATCAGCTCCGCCGCCCGGCCCATCGTGTACGCCGGGTAGCGGTCGTCGTCGAGCCGGTCGGCGACCGGGGCGGCGCCGTCCGCCTTCCGCCCGTTCTCCGAGGCCATGCCTCCCCTTCCGCGGACCGTCGGATCGCTGCGTGGTCCGCCCCGGGGTCTCCGGTTCCCCCGTGACCGGAACTCTAGTCGCGGGGCCCGCAAACCCCTCGCGGCGGACACAGACAAGCGACGGCCCGGCCGTGTGTGCGGCCCCGCCCGGCGGAGCCGGTCCGGGCCCAGCCCGGCGTTGCCGGGGCCGGGAGCCGGGGCCAGGGGCCGGCTCCGGGGCCGGGGGCCGGGAGCCGAGAGGGGTCGGCTCCGGGGCCGGGCCGCCGCTCCGGTCAGCCCGTGACGGGCGCCGGACCCACCAGCTCGGTCAGCACGTCCTCCATCGTCACGAAACCCAGCACCGCGCCCGTCTCCCCGGTGACCGCCGCGAGGTGGCAGTCCTCGGCGCGCATGGCGGTGAGCGTGTCGTCGAGCGGCGTGTCGATGCGCACCCGGGTGATCCCGTGCACGGCGCCGCGCGGGAAGGGCCGGTCGCGCTCGGTGACGCCGAGCGTGTCCTTGATGTGCAGGTAGCCCAGCAGGGTGCCCTGGGGGCCGGTGACCGGGAAGCGGGAGTAGCCCGCCTCGGCGGCCACCCGCTCCAGCTCGGCCGGGGTGATCGTGTGGGCGACCGTGCGCATCCGGGGGATCGGGACGAGGATCTCGCCCACCGGACGGGTGCCCAGCTCCAGGGCGTCGCGCAGTCGCTCGCCGTCGCCCGGGGTGAGGAGTCCGGCCTCGCTGGCGTCGACCACCATGCGGGCGAGCTGGTCGTCGGTGAAGACGGCCCCGACCTCGTCCTTGGGCTCGACGCGCAGCAGCCGAAGCAGGCTGTTGGCGAAGGCGTTGATGCCGAAGACGACCGGCCGCAGCGCCCGGGTCAGGGCGACCAGCGGCGGGCCGAGGAGCAGCGCGGTGGTCGCCGGGGCGGCCAGCGCGAGGTTCTTCGGGATCATCTCGCCGATGAGCATGTGCAGATAGGTCGCCAGGGCCAGGGCGATGGCGAAGGCCACCGGGTGGACCAGGCCCTGCGGCATCCGGACGGCCTCGAAGACCGGCTCCATCAGCCGCGCGATGGCCGGCTCCGCGACCGCGCCGAGCACCAGCGAGGAGACGGTGATGCCGAGCTGGGCGGTGGCCATCACGGCCGACAGGTGCTCCAGGCCCCACAGGGTCATCCGGGCCCGCTTGTCGCCCTGGGCGGCGCGCGGCTCGACCTGGCTGCGCCGCACGGCGATCAGGGCGAACTCGGCGCCCACGAAGAAGGCGTTGGTCAGCAGGGTCAGCGCGCCGATCAGCAGGTTCACGGCGGTCATCGGACGGCCTCCGGCCGCAGCGGCGCCACCGGCGCGGCCACCGGCCCGGCCGGTTCCGCGGACGCGGGCTCGGGGGCGGGGGCGGTGACCCGGACCCGGTCGGCACGGTGGTGGTCGACGTCGAGCACCTCCAGCCGCCAGCCGTCCAGCTCGACCGCGTCGCCGCGGGCGGGGATGCGCTTGAGGTGGGTGGCGAGCAGACCGGCCAGGGTCTCGTAGGGCCCGTCGGGGGCGGTGAGGCCGATCCGGGCGATCAGGTCGAGGCGCAGGGAGCCGTCGGCGTCCCAGGCGGCCCGGCCGTCCGCGGCGGCGGGGGCGGGCAGCAGGTCGGGGGTCTCGACGGGGTCGTGCTCGTCGCGGACCTCGCCGACGACCTCCTCGACGATGTCCTCCACGGTCGCCACGCCCGCCGTGCCGCCGTACTCGTCGATGACGACGGCCATGGTGCGGGAGGCGCGCATGCGCTCCAGCAGCCGGTCGGCGGGCAGGCTGTCCGGCACCAGGAGCGGCGCGGTGGCCAGGTCGGTGACCGGGGTCCCGGCGCGCAGCTCGGGCGCCAGGGCCAGGACGTGCCGGATGTGCACGGTGCCGATGACCTCGTCCAGGCTCCCCCGGTAGACGGGGAAGCGGGACAGGCCGGTGGCGTGGCTGAGGTTCGCGGCGTCGGCGGCGGTGGCGTGCGCCTCCAGGGCCTTGACGTCGACGCGGGGGGTCATCACGTTCTCGGCGGTCAGCTCGCTCAGGTGCAGGGTGCGCACGAACAGCTCGGCCGAGTCCGCCTCCAGGGCCCCCTCGGCGGCCGAGTGGCGGGCGAGGGCGACCAGTTCCTCGGGGCTGCGGGCGGAGGCCAGCTCCTCGGCGGGCTCCAGGCCGAAGCGCCGGACGAACCGGTTCGCCGTGTCGTTGAGGTGGCGGATGAACGGGCCGAAGGCGGCGGTGAAGCCGCGCTGCGGCCCGGCGACGACCTTCGCGACGGCCAGCGGCCGGGAGATTGCCCAGTTCTTGGGGACCAGCTCGCCCACGACCATCAGCACGACCGTGGACACGGCCACGCCGAGCACGGTCGCCACCGTCCCGGCCGCGCCGCCCAGACCGGCCGAGGCCAGCGGGCCGCGCAGCAGCGCGGCGAGCGAGGGCTCGGCCAGCATGCCGATGACCAGGGAGGTCACGGTGATGCCGAGCTGGGCGCCGGAGAGCTGGAGGGTCAGCGCGCGCACGGCCCGCAGGGCACCGGCGGCGCCCCGCTCGCCGGACTCGGCGGCCCGTTCCAGGTCACCGCGCTCGACGGTGGTCAGGGAGAACTCGGCCGCGACGAAGACCGCGCAGGCCAGGGTGAGCAGAAGGGCGAGCAGGAGCAGCAGGATCTCGGTCACCGCGCCGCTCCGCTTCCCTCACACGGGGACGGGGTCGGCTGCGGGCCTGCCGCGGCAGGGCCGGTACTAGGGGGCTCCATTACGGAACGGGACTCCTTAACGGGGTCGGCGGGCGCCGGTACCAGCCGGGCGCCCTGGGTTTCCCCACCATGGTAAAGGACGAGCAAAGACCAGCGGGAGTGTCGCGCCCGCCTATGCTTCTCCTCGCCCGGGGAGAACGCCGGGGGGATTCCCGATGTTCCCCCCGCCGCCCGGGTGTTCCGCGCGTTGTCCCCCCACGAACGTGAAGGAGTGAACGCCTCGATGGTGTTCAAGCGGCTGCTCGGTTCCCTCGGCGTGGGCGGGCCCACGGTCGACACGGTGCTCGACCCGGGCCCCGTCCTGCCGGGCGGGACGCTGTCGGGCCGGGTCGAGCTGGTGGGCGGCGGCGCCGCCTTCGACATCGAGCACCTCGGGCTGGAGCTGGTCGCCCGGGTCGAGGCGGAGCACGAGGACGGGGAGGGCGAGGGCGTCGTCGCCTTCGACCGGCACACCGTCGGCGGGGGCTTCCGGCTCGGCGCGGAGGAGCGGATCTCGGTGCCGTTCTCGGTGCCGCTGCCCTGGGAGACCCCGGTGACCGAGCTGCACGGGCAGGCGCTCGGCATCGTGCTCGGCGTCCGCACCGAGGCGGCCGTCGCCGGCGCCCGCGACCGGGGCGACCTGGACCCGCTCACCGTGGCCCCGCTGCCCGCGCAGGAGGCGGTCCTGGAGGCGTTCGGGCGGCTCGGCTTCGGCTTCCGCTCCGCCGACCTGGAGTACGGGCGGATCGGCGGCACCGGCCAGCAGCTCCCGTTCTACCAGGAGATCGAGCTGACCCCGCCGCCCCACTACGCCCACCAGGTCAACGAGATCGAGCTGACCTTCCTGGCCGTGCCGGGCGCCCTGGAGGTGGTCCTGGAGGCGGACAAGCGCGGCGGGCTGTTCTCCGACGGCCACGACGCGCTCAGCCGCTTCACCGTCCCGCACGACGGGGCGGGCGCCCAGGACTGGACCGGCCTGGTCGACGGCTGGGTCCGCCAGTTGGTCGAGCACCGCGCCTCCTACGGCTCGCACGCCGTCTACGGCCACGACGGCCACCACGGCGAGGGCCACCACGAGGGCGGCCACGGCGGTTCCCACGGCGGCCCCGGCATCGGCACCGCCGTCGCGGCGGGCGCGGCGGGGCTCGCGGTCGGCGTGGTCGGCGGGATGGTGGCAGCCGAGGTCGTCGACGAGATCGGGGACTTCTTCGAGGGCGACGAGGAGGACGACGCGGGGGAGGAGTGAACCCGGCCTGGTAACTTCTACATCGCTGTAGACCAACGCCGTTGTCCAACGCCGTGGACCGGCCGGCCGACGATCCGTACGGAGTTCTCATGGCCCTGTGGGACCGCTTCAAGGAATCCGCGTCGCAGATGCAGACGCAGCTCATCGCGAAGAAGAACGACCTCAAGAGCGGCGCGTTCCGCGACGCGAGCATGGCGATGTGCGCGCTGGTCGCCGCCGCCGACGGTTCGGTCGACCCCGCCGAGCGGCAGCGGGTGGCCCAGCTCATCGCGACCAACGACGTGCTGCAGAACTTCCCCGCGGACGACCTGCGGCGCCGCTTCGAGGACAACCTGAACAAGCTGACGGCGGACTTCGCCCTCGGCAAGGTCGGCGTCCTCCAGGAGGTCGCCAAGGCGAAGAAGAAGCCGGCCGAGGCGCGCGCCGTCGTCCAGATCGGCATCGTCATCGGCGGCGCCGACGGCCACTTCGACCAGGACGAGCGCGCCGTGGTCCGCGAGGCCTGCTACGCCCTGGACCTGCCGCCGCACGAGTTCGACCTCTGACCGGGACCGGCCCCGGCCCCGGACCGCACCCCGGACCGCACCCCGGGCAGGGACCGCGAACGGGTCCGGGATCGACCGTCCGTCCCGTTCTGCCGTACATTCCGTCCGGGCCCGCACCCCGCGGGCCCCGACCGCATGCCACCAGGGGGGCACCGTGTTCGGACTGAGCGAGCTGGCGATGATCCTGCTCGTCGTCGTAGTCGTCCTCGCCGTCAAGAAGCTGCCCGAACTGACCCGTTCCGCGGGCAAGTCGGCGCGCATCCTCAAGGCCGAGGCCCGCGCGGCCAAGGAGCAGGACCGGCCGGCCCCCGAGCAGTTGTCCGGGGAGCCGCGCGTGATCCGCGGCGAGGCCGTCCGGCGCGACGAGACCGGCCACCGCGCCGACGGCGCGGCGTAGCACCCGCCGGGAACCGGGCCGGGGGCCGCGGGCAGAGCCCCGCGCCTCCGGCCCGCGGCGGCGTACGCACCGACGACGCGCGGCGGCACCCGCACCCGCGCGGGCGCCCCGGCCACGCGAGGGCGCCACGCCGAGGACGGCGGCGATCCCGCACCGCACCGGCAACCCCGGCCACCGCGCGGCGCCGGTCGGCTCCGGGCCGGTGCGGGAGCAGGCCGGTCGGTGCCGGGCGGGTCAGTGCCGGGCCAGTGGGGCAGGACTCCCCGCCCGGCCCCGCACCGGGTCCGCACAGACCCGCGTCCGGACATCTCCGATCCGCGTCCGAACCTCTCGGACCCGCGCCCGAACCTCTCGGACCCGTCGTGGCCGCCACCCGCGCCCCGGCCGGCGGGGCCCCGCGACCGCCGCCACCCCCGACGCCCGTCGGCTCGGCCCCCACCCCGCCCCGGGGCCACCACGCCCAGGCCCGCCCCCGGCCCTGCTCCCCCGGGCCGCCGCACCCGGGGAAGACGCCGTGTCCCGCGCTCCGCCCGGACCGGCCGGCCACGGCCGAAAGGGATCTCCGGCACCGCACACTCAGGATCAAATCGGGCAATAAAGGACTCTTTGCGTCCTTTCGGGGGATACTTGGAGCATGAGTACGGCAATGTATGACCTGGCGGCCTCATCGGCCGCGCTGGGAACGACGGGCGCCTTCCTCATCGGCGGTCTGGTCGTCGTCTGCGCGCTGATCTGGGCCGTACGCATCGGCATGCGCGTCATGGACCGGGAGCTGACCCGGCCGCGCGCCCAGGACCAGCCCCATCTGCCCCCCACCGGCGCCGTCGTGGAGGAACGGGAGGTGCGCGAACCCGACGTGGTCCGCGTCTCCTCCGGATCCACCCGGCTGATGCCGTACGAACTGCACCACTCGCCCAGCCGCCGCTCCCCCGACCAGCACCGGCCGCGCTGGGTGCCCGGCTCCAGCGGAGCCTTCGGCAGCGGCGGCCCCGGCCACGTCTGATCACCACCGGACCTCCCGGGCTGCGGTCCGGGAGGTCCGGGCCTTCACTGGAGGTACCCGCGCGTCCGTCAGCGCGGGGCGACCCAGCGCGCGAGGCCCCCGGGAGGCGGCATGGCCGGTCACCGCGGACGGAGCACGCTCGCCGCGGCGGTGCTGTCCGCCGCCGTCCTGACCGGCTGCTCCGGGAACGGCGGGGACTCCGGGCCGCCGCCCGACCCGGCCGAGTCGGCGGCGAGCCGCGCCGCGTCGGCCGCCTCCTCGCTGGCCTCCCGGGGCGCGGACGCCGTCGCCTCGGCCACGGCGGAGGCCGGGCGGTGGCTGGCGGACATCCGGCAGGGCGGCGACGCCCGCTCCGAGACCCGCACGGGCACCCCCGGCACCGACGGCGAGGGGCGCGCCACCGTGCCCGTCACCGTCCGCAACACCGCCGCCTCCGAGAAGTCCTTCGCCGTCCAGGTCGACTTCACCGCCGCGGACGGCGGACGCCCCCTCGACACCGTCGTCGTGCTCGTCCACGACGTGCCAGCCGGGAAGAACGGCCGGGCCACCGCCCGCAGCACCCGCCCCCTCTCCGGCTCCGTGCGCGCCGACGTCGCCCGGGCGGTCCGCTACTGAGCCATGGGCCGCCGGGCCGCTTCGGCGTGCGCGTCGGGGATGTCGTCGCTCGCGCGCAGGAGGGCGCCCGCCGCCCCGGCACGCCCCCGGGCACCGGCGGTCGTGCGCCGACGCCCCGCCGCCCGCGACGCGGTGCCGCCAGGCGGGCGGTGCTCCCCGGCCGGGTCACCCGGACGGTCCCGCTCACTGGTGGGGCGTTGGTGGCGGTGGTGCCGTGGGAGTGCTTGATCGTTCCGCGCGGCGCCCGTCGCACCGGCCGTCCCCAGGAGGCACCCTTGCCACGCCGTCTTCCGGTCGCCCGTCCACTGCTCGCCGTCCTGCTCGCGGCGGCGCTGTCGCCGGCGGCGGGCTGCGCCACCGGCGGCGGGGCGGCGCCGCGCCCGCGGCCCCCGGCGCCGAGCGTCCCGCCGGGCCCCGGGTCCCCGGCCGCGGCGGCGCCGTCGCCGCCCGCGCTCGGCCCGGACCAGGCACGGGACGCGCTGGTCACGGCGGACGACCTGGGAGAGCCCTGGGAGCCCACCACGGGCGCCGCGACCTGGCGGGACGGCCTGCTCAAGGGCACCGCGGAGAACCCCGACTGCCGGCGACTGCTCGACGTCCTGTACACGGAGGAACTCTTCGGCCCCGAACCGCCCCGGGCGACGGCCGCGCTGGACGACCCGGTGGACGGCGGCCAACTGCACCACCGGATCGTCTCCGGCGCCCCGGCCGACCTGGACCGGGCGCTGGCCTGGCTGGCCGGGCTGCCGGAGACCTGCGGGCGGTTCCGCGCCACCACCGCGCACGGCGGCGCCCTCGATGTCCGGGTCGCCGCGCTCCGGCTGCCCGGGGCGGGGGACGCCCGGCAGGGGGTGCGGGTGACGGTGGGCGACGACTCCACCGTCCTCACCGTCGACCTCGCCGGGGCCCGGGTCGGCGGCGACGCCCTCGGCCTCACCCACGGCGCCCTCGGCCCGGTCGACGGCGGCACCACGTGGACGGCGGTCGGGACGGGCGCCGACCGCCTGGCCCGGGCCCGCCGCCACGGCCACACCAGCATCTGACGTCCGACGACGGAACGCGACGGCTGCCGCGGCGCCGGACCGCCGGGCGCACGAAGGTGTCCGGCCGAGGGGCCCCTGGCCCCCGGCCGGTCGACTGCCGCACAGGCGGTCCGCCGCACCCGTCCACCGCCGCACAGGCGGTCCGCCGCGCCCGTCCACCGCTGCACAGGTGGTCCGCCGCGCCGGTGGACGCGCCCGCCGGACGGCGGGATCGGGCCGTCGGCGAAAGGGAGCGTCGTCCTCCCCGGGCGCCCCTCCCGGCGACCGCCGGCCCCGCGCCCCGGCCGCCGCACCGAGCCCCCCGCGGGCCGGACCGTGCCGGAAAGGGGCGCTATACCTCCGGCCCGAGGCCTTTCGCCATGCCGCGTTTCTCACGTCGGCACCGCACACGTCCTGCGAAATCGGTGACTACGCTCGGATTTGGCACAGTTGGCAAGGAATGAGGACGGTGACCACCGTGAGCCGCACCATGCAGGCGTACCGCATCCCCGAGTGGGAGCACCCCGCCGAAGTCGTCGAGGTCCCCGTGCCGGTGCCGGGGCCCGGTCAGGTCCTGGTGAAGGTGGCCGGATGCGGCCTGTGCCACTCCGACTTCACCATGCTGGCCATGCCCGCCGAGACCGGCCGCGCCATCGGCTGGAGCATGCCCTTCACCCTCGGCCACGAGACCGCCGGGCACATCGCCGAACTCGGCCCCGGCGTCACCGGCTTCGCCCCCGGCGACGCGGTGGCGCTGGTCTCCCCCGCCTCCTGCGGCACCTGTTCCTTCTGCGTCCGGGGCCAGGACAACAACTGCCCCAACGCCCCCGCCGGGCGCGGCTTCGGACGGGACGGCGGGCTCGCCGAGTACGTCCTCGTCGACGACCCGCGCGGACTGCTGCCGCTGGGCGGCCTCGACCCGCGCACCGCCGGTCCGCTCACCGACGCCGGTGCCACCTCCTACCACGCCGTGCGCCGCGCCCTGCCCCGCGTCCGCCCCGGCGGCACCGCCGTCGTCATCGGCACGGGCGGCCTCGGCGCCTTCGCCGTGCAGTACCTGCGGCTGCTCACCGGCGCCGACGTGGTCGCCGTCGACACCGACGCGGCCCGTCTGGAGGTGGCCCGCGAGCTGGGCGCGCACCACACGCTCGTGGGCACCGACGAGGAGAC
Source organism: Streptomyces sp. SID8352 (assembly GCF_009862265.1). Classification (GTDB taxonomy): domain Bacteria; phylum Actinomycetota; class Actinomycetes; order Streptomycetales; family Streptomycetaceae; genus Streptomyces. The sequence goes on from NZ_WWGX01000032.1 coordinate 72,107, forward strand.
CGCCGGGCGGATCCGCGCCCTCACCGACGGGTACGGCGCGGACGCGGTGCTGGACTTCGTCGGCGTGGACGCCACCATCGCCACCGGCACCGCCGCCGTCCGCCCCGGGGGCGCCTACGGGCTCGTCGGCGCCGCCATGGGCCGCCTCCAGGCCCCCTGGTACGGCGGACTGCCCCGTGACGGCGAGGTCTTCACCTTCCAGGGCAGCGGTATCGCCGATGTGCGGGAGGTGCTGACGCTCGCCGGCAGCGGCCGGATCCGCAACAACGTCGACCTCTTCCCCTTCTCCCGGATCGAGGAGGCGTACGGGGCGCTGCGCGACGGGACCCTGCGCGGCCGGGCCGTCGTCACCTTCGACGACTGAACCCCGCACCACTCGCGCCCGCGCCCGCCCGTGCCCGTTCCCGTGCACCGCTCCCGGCGCCCGCCGTGCCCGCGACCGGCGACCGCGACCGGCGACCGCGTCCGCCGGTCCGGCCCGCCGGCCGTCCGCTCAGAGCGGCGGGGGCGCGGGCGCCGGGCCGAGCGGGGTCTCGTCCGGCGCCATGCAGTGGCCGAGGCCGGTCCGGTAGGCGTCCATCGCCGCCTCCGTCCGGCCCGCGCGGCGCCGCAGATCGCCCAGCAGTCGGCACAGGAACGCCAGTTCACCGGCGGAGGACGCGGAACCGCCCCGCTCCAGCAGCCCGAGCGCGCGCACATAGTGCTCCTCGGCCGCCCCGCCGTCCCCGGCCTCCTCCGCGAGGAGGCCCAGCAGCCGGTGGACGCCCGCCGCGTGCGGGGTGCCGCAGCGGGGCGACAGCCCGTCCAGCACCGAGCGCAGCAGCTCCGCCGCCTCCTCCGGGCGGTCGTCCCGGCGCAGGACGTCGGCCAGCTCCACGGCGGCCCGGCCGCGGCAGTGGTGCGGCCGGGCCGTCGGGAGCATCTCCAGCGCCCGGCGCAACTCGGCCTCCGCGCGCGCCAGTTCGCCGTTGCGCGCGTGCACGTGGCCGCGCATCCAGTGGCAGTTGGCCAGCTCGGTGCGCAGCCGCAGCTCGCGGTACAGCTCCGCCGCCTTGGCCAGCGAGGCGTCCGCCTCGGCCAGCCGCCCCTCGGCGAGCAGCGTCCCGGCGACGGACCGGTGCATGCGGGCCACCAGAGCCGGATCGCCCGCCCGGGGCGCGAGGGCGAGGGCGAACTCGGCGGCCTCGGCGGCGCGCGCGTGGGCGCCCAGGTCCATGTAGGGGCCGATGACACCGGAGTAGAGCAGCAGCAGCGCGTCCGGGTCGTGCAGCCCGCCCCGGTTGAGCTCGTCCAGGGCGGACTCCATCAGGTGCACGGCGTAACGGAGTTCACCGGCGAGCTGGTGGGCGACCGCGCGGCCGCGCAGCGCCGGGACCCGCGCGGGCAGCGGCGCCCCCGCCAGGCACTCCTCGGCCCGCTCGAAGTACCCCCGCGCGTCGGCCGGTTCGCCGGTCTCCAGCGCGCACTCGCCCAGCCCGGTCAGCGCGGCGGCCCGCTCCTCCTCCAGCCCGTGCGCCTCCGCCTCCGCCAGCAGCGCCGCGTACTCCCCGGCCGCCAGGGCGGCGTCACCGGAGGCGAGCGCGTGGTGCGCCCCGGTCAGCCGCAGCCGCAGTTCGGTGGCGAGCCGGGCCGGGCGCCCGGTGGCCAGTTCGTCGTAGCCGACGCCGAGCCGCTCCGCCAGGTGCCGCAGCGCCTCGTCGGACGGGCGGACCCGGCCGGCCTCCAGGGTCGAGATGTAGGCGGGCGTGTACGCCGGCTCCGCCAACTGCCGCTGTGTCATGCCGCGTTCCGCGCGCAGCCGTTGCACCCGGCGTCCGATGACCTCGCGGTCGTCGCGGTCACCCACTGCCAACTCCCCTGTGCCTCTTGCCGTCCGGCGGCGACCGCCCTAGGTTAATCGGCGGATTAAGCCCGCTTAACCGCGGACACCACCCCCCACAGTGATCCGATCCGCGAAGGACCCGCCCCCGTGCTCGACCGCATCCGCAGCACCGAACGCTACGCCAGAGGTCTCGCCGCCGCCGTCGCGGCGGTGGCCGCGCTGGTCCTGGCCGCCACCATGGGCCCGGCGGGAGCACGGGCCGAACCGCCCTCCGGCAGCGGCGGCCAGGTCGAGCAGGTGACCGAGCAGGGACCCGGTACCTGGCCCACCCCCACGGGCAGCGCCGGCCCGTCCGCGTAGGCCGGGCGACCCGCCGGAGCCCCGCCCCGCCGGCCGGAGCCCCTCCCCGCCGGGGGGTGCGCGGCGGCCCGTAGGCATCCCCACCGGTCTCCCGCCGCGCGTGCGGCGGCGGTCGGCGTCCCGGCCGTTCCCCGTAGGCCCGCGCCGCGGCCCGTGCGCCGTACGCCCGCGCCGCGCACGGGCGGCGCGGGCCCGTCGGCGCGCCCGCGCCGCTCCGGCCGCGCCCGCGGTCCGTCGCCCCGCGGCCGATGGCTCCTGCCCCGCGGCGACCCCCGGGCCCGGACGGGACCGGCGTACGCCCGCGCCCGCGTCGGCGCCGCCTCAGCCCGGGATTCCCAACCGGCCCAGTTCGCGCCGCACATGGGCCAGCGCTCCCTCGTGGCGGCCGGGCACCCGGCCGCGCAGCGCCGCCAGCGCGGCGCCCAGTTCGCGGGCCGCCGCCGGGTCCCCGATCCGGCCCCACTGGTGGTGGGCCCGGTCGGCGGCGGCCTCCACGGCGGGCGTCCCGGGCGCCTGGCCCGCGTCGAGCCGGGCCCCGGCCACCGTGAGCCAGGCGCGGCAGCTGCGCACCGGGTCCCCGGCCAGCATCGCCAGGTCGGCCCGGACCTCCGTCCAGTGCAGCGTCTCCTCGGCGTGCGGCCCGTGCGTCCCGGCGGCGTCCGCCTCGTACCGCGCGGCCAGTCCGTCGGCGTCGGCGTGCCGCCCGTCCCGGACGGCGTCGGCGATGGCCGCGTGCGGATCGCCGGGCACCGTCCCCGGCCCGGCGAGCAGCAGGTCCGTCCCGGTGGCCGCGTCCTCGGCGGCGGCCCGCTCCAGCGCCTCCGCGTGCAGCCGCTCCACCGGGGGCCGCCGCCCGCCCCGCAGCACCGCGGCGATCCCGCGCATGTACGACGGCGCCGCCGGTGACCGCCGGGGCGGGGGCGGCCCGATCCGCCCGTAGACGGCGTGGTGGGGACCCGAGTCGAAGGGGTGCTCGCGCAGCCACGCCCAGGTCTCCCGGTCGGCGCGCAGATCGAGCAGCAGGGTGGTGGCGCCGCCGGGCCGCAGCCGCAGCTCCTCCCTGATCCAGTGCCAGGGGAGCGCGGTGTAGCGGACGTTGGCCGCGGTGGTGCGGGCGAGCGCGAGGTGCGGCAGGCGCTGGCGGCGGTCGAGCTGGAGCTGGCCGGTGACGTAGACGGTCAGCGGGCCGGGGGCCGCGGCCGCCGCCCGCAGCCGGGTGAGCACGGCCTGCGGTTCCAGCGGATCGGCCAGTTCGACGACGTTCGCGGTGTCGGTGCCCGCCAGCACGGCGGGCGGCACGGCCGCGAGGACGGGGAGCACCGAGGCGGCGTCCACCAGGCGGCCCCTGCCCGCCGGCGACGCCGCGAGGAGCAGCGCGGTCCCTGGCATGTGCGTTCCCCCCTGTAGATCACCCACGTCTGCACGGTAACGGCTCCGCCGGCCCCGCACCGCCCACACCGGCCGAACCCACGCCTGGGGGTGGCCCCCCGGCGGGGCGGAACGGGGCCGGCGGGCGGTGCGGGGTGGCGCGGGGCCCGGCGCGGGCGGGGCCGGGAGCCGTGCGCCCCGCGCCGGGAGACGGCGACGGCGCCCGCCACGAGGGCCACCGGCACGTCGGTGGGACGGACGGGTCCCGTGGCGATGCGCTCCGGGTCCCGGGCGGGGACCGGCACAGGCTCCCGCGGAGGCGGAGCGGCCGCGGGCCGGGCCACCGGTCGGGGCACCGGTCGGGCCACCGGAGCCGGACCGCACGGCACGGCCCCGGGCGGAACGGGACCTGCACGCGCGCCCGCACCCACGCCGCCCAGTGCCGGACGGCGCCGCGAAAGCCGCCACCGAGAACCACCGCACGGACAGAACCGGCCCGTACACACGCCCCCGGCCCACGACCCCGGACGGAACCCTCACAGGAGACCCCGGACCCACACGGTCCCGAGCCGGACGGCGCCGCGAAAGCCGCCACCGAGAACCACCGCACCGCACAGGACCGGACCCGTACGCGCGCCCCCCGACCCGCGCGGTCCGGAGCCGGACGGCGGTGCGGGAGCCCGCCGACAAGGGACGAGCCACCGGGTGGGACGGCCAGGGCCGACGATGCGGCCGGGACCGGCAGGGCGGCCCGGGACCAGCGACACGGTCGGGGCGGACAGGACAGCCGCGACCGGCGACACAGTCGGGGCGGACAGGACAGCCGCGACCAGCGACACAGTCGGAGCGGACAGGACAGCCGCGACCGACGGCACCCGGGCTCCCGCCGGGGCCGCCGGGCTCCCGCCGGGACGCTCGGGCTCACGTCCGACCGGGCGGGCCGGGCCGCCGGTCGTCAGCGGGCCGCGACGGGGCCGTCCCCGTCGTCCCACGGGCCCGTCGTGCGGCCCGCGCCGACGCCGATGCCGGGGACGTCCGGGGCGCCGCCGGGGATCGTCCGGCGCACGGCGAAGATCGTGGTGTCGTCGGACAGCCGTCCCCCGCAGTGCCGCAGCGTGGCGTCGCGGACATGGGCGACCAGGCGGACCGGCGCGGCCGTCCCGGGGTCCGCGGCGAGAGCGCGGGCGACGTCGTCGGCCAGCGGGTAGAAGCGGCCCTCGGCGTCGCGGGCCTCGGTCACCCCGTCGGTGAACATCAACAGCGTCTCCTCCGGCGCCAGCTCCAGCCGCCGCACCGGCGCGGGCCGTCCCGGGGCGAGGTCGCCGAGCCCCAGCGGCAGCCCGCCCACCACCGGCAGCGCCCGCACCCCGCCGGGGCCCACCGCCAGCGGGGGTTCGTGGCCGAAGACGACGGTCTCCACCGCGTCGGGCGTCCCCCGCGCGAAGCCGATCAGCACGGCGGTGGCGAACCGGTCGCCGTCGGACCGGCCGAGCGCGGCCGTGTACGCGCGGTGCCGGTACATCCGGGTCTCCAGCCGTCCGGCGACGGTGGCGAGGTCCGCCTCGTGGTACGCCGCCTCCCTGAAGGTGCTGAGCAGCGCCGCCGCCGTGCTCACCGCCCCCAGCCCCTTGCCCTGCACATCGCCGAGGAGCACCCGGATGCCGTGCGGGCCCGGCTGGATGTCGTAGAAGTCGCCCCCGACCCGGGCCTCGGTGTCCGAGGAGAGGTAGACCTCGGCGTGGTCGAGCCCGCCCCACGCCGACGGCAGCGGGCGCAGCACCGTCCGGCGGGTGGTGTCCGCGATGTCCCGCATGTGCAGCATCCGCTGCTCGCCGCGCACCCGGAACGCGGAGGCCATCACCGAGATGACCCCGCCCAGGACGACGAGGACCAGACCGGGCAGCCCGGTCTCGAAGCGGTGCTGCCAGGTGGTGCTGGCGAGGAGGAAGACGAGGACCGCGAGGACCGCGAACACGGCGGTCGCGCGCACCCCGCAGATGGCGGCGGCGATGCCGGGGACCAGCACCGTCCAGGAGATGATCTCCAGCGCCCCGGTGGCGAGGTCGCCCGCCACGATCCCGACGAGCAGCAGCAGCGGGAAGATCCAGGCGACGCTGCGCCCCCGGACGCTGAAGAGCTCGCGCCGGGACGCGGCGGTGCCCCGGAGCGCGGCCCCGGCCAGTCGGCCGAACAGCCGCCCGCCGCCCACCGGCCTGTCGTCGGCACCCGTCACGGGCCCCAGCGAACCACGGGCCCCCGGCACCCGCATCCTGACTTGCCGGGCGGCCGGGGCGGGTGTGCCCTGGAGGGGACGGGGGTCGAGGAGAGGAGCGCTCTCATGGCTCACGCGGCACCGAAGCCCGCGACGGCGGTCCGCAACCGCCCGCGCCCGCTGCCCGACGTCTTCAGCGCACGCGCCCATCTGGTGGCACGGTGGACGGTCATCGTCTCGGCCGGGCTGGTCTACGGCTACTGGGCGGCCACCATACGCCGCTTCGGCGGCCCCATCACCGGCCGCAACCTGCTCTTCGGCTTCATGACGGCCCTGGCGTTCGTCATCCTGTGCGCGGTGATCGGGGCGGTGGCCTCCCGGCTGCCCCGCGAGGGGCACGCGGTGCTGTGGGGCGCCTTCGCGGGCAGCGCCCTGGGGTTCCTCTACGCCCAGAGCGGCGTGGGCATGATCACCTGCGTGGTGGTGTCCCTGATCGTGGGCGGGGCGGTCTTCCTCGGGCTGTTCTACCGCTACTACACCCACGAGGACGCCCGGGGGCACCACATCCCCTGATCCCGGCCGCCCCCTGCCCGCCCGTTGCCCGGCGCCGCCCGCCCCCGCGCCTCCCGGGCACGACGCGGCACGGCGTGGCTCCGCCCCCGGCACCGGGCACCGCGTGGACCCGCCCGGCCCGGTACCGGGGCCCATCCGCGCCGGGACCGCGCCGCGCGCACCACGCACCACGCACCCCGCGCGCGTCACGCGCCCCGCGCACACCGCCACCGCCGACGCCGCCCCGACGGCACCTCGGTCACCGGCCCGCCCCGGCCTCCGGCGCCGGGCCCCGGCTCCCCCGCGGGACCGGGGCCCCTCGCCACGGCACCGCCGGTGACCGTCCCCGTCCCCGCGGGCCGCCTCTCGCACCGGAACGGCCCGTACTGGGGCCCCTTGCGCCGGGAACGTCCCCGGGCGGCAACACCCCGTACGGGACGCCACCCCTACGAGTGACAATCCGCCGCCCGCGGCGGTGCGGCACACGGACCCGGCCGGCACCCGCCCGCACGCACCGCCCGGCCCCGGCCCGCCCCCGGAGCCGCGTCCGCGTCCGCGCCCCGCCCCCGCGTGGCCGCCGGGCCCCGCCGCCGGCCCCGTCACCGCCCGGCGCGCCCGTTCGGTCCGGGGCGTACGCCACTTGCAGGCACGCCGCTCGCCCGCGCCGCCCCGGCGGCCTTGCCTGGGAGGGTGCCCCCTCGTCTCCGGAGCGCCCTGTCGGCCCTGCTGACCGTCCTCGCCTGTCTGCTCGCCCCGTGCGGCGCGCTGGCCGCCTGGGCGGCGTACGGGCTGGCCGACACCGGACGCTACGTCTCCGCGATGGCGCCGCTGGCCACCGACCCCGACGTCCGGGACGCCGTCGCCGACACCATGGGCGAAGGGGTCCTCGCCCAGGTCGGGGCCGTACCGGCGCACGAGGCGGTGCGCCTCTTCGTGCACGACGCCGCGCGGTCCTTCACCCGCACCGACGCCTTCCGCGCGGGCTGGGACGCCGCCAACCGGACCCTCCACGACACCGTGCTGGACGCCCTGCGCGACGACCGGGCCGCGGGCCGCCCGGTCACCCTCGACCTGGCCCCCGTCACCGCCCGCGTCCGGGACGCGCTCGCCGAGGACCACGTGAGCCTGGCCCGCCGCATCCCCGTCCGGCACACCGCCTTCACCGTGCTCCCGGCCCACGAGGTGGACCGGCTCAGAAAGGGCTACCAGGTGCTCGACGTCGCCGCCTTCTGGCTGCCGCTCGCCGCCGTCGTCTTCGCCGCCACCGGAATCGCGGTGGCGGCCCACCGCCGCCGCGCCGTCGCGGCCACCGGTCTCGGCACCGCCGCCGGCGGGGGACTGCTCGCCCTCGCCGTGCTCGCGGGGCGGCGGCTCACCCTGGCCGGACTGCCCGGCGCGGTGGACGGCCCCGCCGCGGGCGCCGTCTACGACGCCCTCACCGCGACCCTGCGCACCGCCTCCTGGCTGCTCGTCGCCCTCGGGCTGACGGTGGCGCTGGCCTCCTGGCTCACCGGCCGCCGCGGGCGGGCCCCCCGCCACCGCCCGCCCGCCGCTCCCCCGGGCCCCGGACCGGCCCCCGCCCGGCCCACCCGCGCCCGCCTCTGACCCCCCGTCCCCGGCCCCCGTCTCCCGGCCCCGGTGCCTTCGGCCCCCGGGCCCGCCCCCGTCCCGGGGCCGCCGGGTCAGACGCCGATGTCGCGGCCGTCCGCGCGCCACACCGCCACCACCGACGGACGCACGATCCGCCCCGGACCGTCGGGCCAGGTACTGGCCGGGCGCTCCACCGAGGCGCCGTCCAGCTCGCCCGGGTGCTGCACCGCGACCAGCACCCGCCGGTCCTGGACCAGTGGCCCGCAGGTCTCCGCCCCGGTCGGCACGGTGAGGAACTGCTTCAGCTCACCGCGCCGCGGCCCCTGGGTGGCCACGCCGAACAGGCCGTCGTGGGTGCCGAGCGCGTTGCCGTCGGTGGAGATCCACAGGTTGCCGTGGTCGTCGAAGGCGACGTTGTCCGGGCAGGAGATCGGGCTGACGGCCTCCTTCGGGAAGCCCGCGAAGTACGTCGACGGGTCCTGCGGGTCACCGGCCACCAGGAACAGCGACCAGGCGAACGTGAGGCTCTCGGCCCGGCCGAAGCGCTCCGTCAGCTCCAGGATGTGCCCGTGCTTGTTGCCGTTGCGCGGGTTGGCCTCGTCCGGACCGGCGTACCCGGCCTTGCCGCGGTTGCTGTTGTTGGTGAGGGCGACGTACACCTTGCCGCTGCGCGGCGAGGGCTCGATGTCCTCGGGACGGTCCATCTTGGTCGCGCCGACCCTGTCCCCGGCCAGCCGCGTGAAGACGCAGACCTCCTCGGCCGTCATCCCCTCGACGTGCGAGACGGCGCCCCGCGCGGTCGCGGTGACCAGCGGGATCCACCGGCCGCTGCCGTCGAACTCGCCGTCCCGGGGCAGTCTGCCGCTGCCGTCGATGTCCACGGCCGGGGAGTCGCCGGTCAGCCGGGCCACGTAGAGGGTGCCCTCGTCCAGCAGCGACAGGTTGTGCTCGCGGACGCCGCGGCCGTTGCCGTGCCGCATCCGCTTGCCGCCGACGAACTTGTAGAAGTAGTCGAAGCGCTCGTCGTCGCCGGTGTAGACGACGGGGCGCCCGTCCCGCGTCATCCGCACGGTGGCCGCCTCGTGCTTGAAGCGCCCGAGGAGGGTGTGCTTGCGGGGCGTGGAGTCGGGGTCGTACGGGTCGAACTCGACGACGTAGCCGAAGCGGTGCACCTCGTTGGGCTCCCGGGACACGTCGAACCGCTTGTCGAAGCGCTCCCACTTGCGCTCGGTGGCCCCGCCGCCGATGCCGTAGCGCTTGTCGGTGGCGCTGCCGCCGTTGGCGAAGTACTGGTTGAAGTTCTCCTCGCCGTGCAGCGTGGTGCCCCACGGGGTGGTGCCGCCGGAGCAGTTGTTGAGGGTGCCCAGCACCCGGGTGCCGGAGCGGTCGGCGGAGGTGCGCACCAGGTCGGACCCGGCCGCGGGGCCGGTCAGCAGGAACGGCGTGGTGGCGGTGACCCTGCGGTTCAGGACATGCCGGGGGACGGGCGTGAGGCGGCCCGTGCGGCGGTCCTCCTCGACCACCACGGCGGACAGGCCGTGCGCGGCCCAGGCGATCTCGACCTGCTCGCGGGTCGGGTTCCCGGGGTCGTAACCCCGGAACATGAGTACCTCGTTGGTGTACTCGTGGTTGGCGACGAGGAGTTGGCGGCCCCGCTCACCGCGCACCGGCAGCAGGGCGAGGTAGTCGTTGTTGTACCCGAACTGCCCGGCCTGCGCCCGCGCGCTCTGCCGGTCCGGGTCGAAGGCGGGCGCCCCGCGCAGGATGGGCTCGCCCCAGCGGATCACGACGCCCTGCCGGTGCCCCTCCGGGACGACGACCGCGTCCCGGGTGTTGGGGGCGACGGGGGTGAAGCGCAGCCCCCGCGCGGCCTCCCGCGCCGGCGGCTCCGGGTGCGGGTGGCGGGGGCCCTTTCCGGCCACCGGCGCGGCCTGCGCCGACGGTGCCGCGGCCACGCCCGCCGCTCCGGCCCCGGCCGCGGCGACGGTGACGACGGCCGCGGCGCGCATCATCGAACGGCGACTGAGGGCACCGGCGATGACATCGCCGACGTACTCGTTGGAACTGGTGTTGGGGACCTCGTGGAAGCAGGCGTCACCGCACCGGAAACGGCAGGTCATGGCGGACCGGCCACCGGGGTGGGTTCCGGACGGGGTTCCGATCAACGGCAGCGGCTTGCGCACGGTGTTCTCCCTGGGTGCCCTCGGATGCGCTTGGGGTGTCAGCGCGACGGTAGGGGCGCGGCCGTGCGGGGACCGGGCGGTGGGGTGAACGCCGGGTGAACGCGTCCCGGCCCGAGGGAGCGGGGGTGCCCGGACGCGTTCCGTCCTTGACGTATCCCCGGATTCATGGCAGACCCTGCACAAGATCACAAGCCGGGGCCGCTAACCTTACGTGTCCGTCCTGGCCAGGGATTGACGGCTTCACCTCAGCGAAGGGTTGCGCACATGGGCATTCTCACTCTCCTGCGGAACGCGTTCGGCCGGTCACGCAAGGCACGCGCCGCCGAGGCGGAGGGTGCGACGCCGGAGCCGGCACCGCAGCTCCCGTCCCAGTCCGCGGCCCCCTCGGAGGCGGCCGGCCCCGACGCGGACGGCGCCGCCGGTGCGGCGACCGACGCGGCGACCGTCCCGGCCGCGCGGGCCGGGGGCCCGGCGGACGCCGGTGCCGGGGCCGCGCTCCCCGAGCCGCGTCCGGCCTCCGACGACGAGCAGGCCGGGGAGCACGAGCTCGTCACCGCGGCCTTCGCCCGCATCGCGGTGCCGAAGCCCGCGGAGTCCCCGGACAACGCCCCGGCCGAGCCGAAGCCCGCCGCGACCGGGACCGCGACCTCCGCCGGGGCCGGACCGGCCGCCGACGAGGCGCCGGAGACCGGCACGGGGGACCCGGCACCCGGGGCCGCTGCCGAGGCGGCGGCCGGGGCGGAGACGGAGACGGCCGCCGAGGCCGCGTCGGGGACCGCGTCCGGGTCGGGTGCCGAGGCCGACACCGTGTCCGCCACCGGGACCGGGACCGGGACGCCCGCCACGGCGCACCTTGAGGCCGAAGCGGAGACGGGGACCGAGACCGCCCCCGACACCGCGTCCGGGACCGAGGGCGAGGCCGCGTCCGAGGCCGGGCCGACCGCGCAGGCGGAGCCGGAGACCGGGGCGGACCCCACCGCCGGGGCCACCTCCGGAACGGGCGCGGAGACGGACGCCGCGTCCGGCCCCGGCGCCGAGACCGACACCGCGTCCGCCACCGAGACCGGGACGCCCGCCACGGCGGGGTCCGGAACCGGAGCGGAGACGCAGGCCGGAGCGGAGACGGAGGCCGGAGCGGAGACGGAGGCCGGAGCGGAGACGGAGGCCGGAGCGGAGACGGAGGCCGGAGCGGAGACGGAGGCCGGGACCGGGACCGACACCCCGACCGGCCCCGGGGACCAGGCCGCCACCGAGCCTGGGGCCGAGCCCACGACGGAGCCGACGACGGACGCCACGCCGCCCACCGGGGCCGCACCCCGGGCGGACGCCGCCGAGCCGGGGACG
>NZ_WWGX01000033.1 GCF_009862265.1 Streptomyces sp. SID8352
CCGCTGCGCACGGGCGTGGTCACGGCCGCGCCGCCGGTGCAGGTCCAGCCGTCCAGGCCGGACTCGAACCCGCCGTTGCGGGCGAGTTCCGCGTCGGCCGCACGGGCGGCCGACGAGATGACGGTCAGACCGGGCACGGCGAGAGCCGCAGCGGTGACCAACGCGATCAGCGGACGACGCGTCAGTGGTCTGGAGCGATCCACAAATGCCTCCGGACATGGGGGAGATGGGGAGGGCGGAGCGCGTTCAACTTGGTCCAGACCAATGTGGTTGTCAACCCCTCGCGCGGATCACCCTGCGTTCCCGCCCGTCGCGAGCGCCGCCGCGGCCTCGTGCATCGCCAGCTCCAGCAGGCCCGGATCGGTGAGCGTGCCGGTGCCGTCCGGGGGGATCAGCCAGCGGATTCCGCCGGTCGCTGGCCGTCCCGGATAGGGCACGACGATCCAGGTGCCGACCCCGGCGGTCCGGATTCCGGTGCCGAGCCAGCGGGCCGCAGTGCCGGGCGGCACGAAGAACCCGGTCCGGGCGTCGCCGAAGTCGGCGAGCACCGGACCGGGCTGGTCGAGGACGCGGGTGAGCACGTCCAGGGTGGGGTGGCCGAGCCGGCTCGGCAGGATGAGCACGTCCCAGCGGTGTCCGGCCGGGAGCAGCGCGACCCCCAGGGGGTTGCGCTCCCACTCCCTCCGGCAGGACTCGGGATCGGGTGCGGCGGATGCCAGCCAGGCGAGCGCGGTCTGCGCACCGGGCATGTGAGGACCTCCCTGTTCACTGGTGGACGCGGGTTGCGTCCACCAGGGAGACGGGGCCCCTCGGCGGGCATTACGCGGCTTCGGACGGCCCGTTGGGGTGAGCCGGGTCACAGCCGCCGGAGCCAGTCGCCTCCGCAGCAGCGCGCCCGTCCCGCCCGGCCGGGGCCCGCTCCCTGATCCGGCCTGGTCCAAACGAGAGGCCCTAGCTGTCGAAGCCCAGGCCCAGCCGGTCCATGGTGCGCAGCCACAGGTTGCGGTGCCCGTCATGGGTGTCGGCACGGGCCAGGGACCACTGGGTGAGCGCGATCCCGGCCCAGGCGAACGGCTCGGGCGGGAAGGGCAGCGGCCTGCTGCGGACCATCTCCAGTTCGGTGCGCTCGGTGCGCTCCCCGGCGAGCAGGTCGAGCATCACCTCGGCGCCGAACCGGGTCGCGCCGACGCCGAGCCCGGTGTAGCCGGCGGCGTAGGCGACCCGGCCCCGGTGGGCGGTGCCGAAGAAGGGCGAGAAGCGGGAGCAGGTGTCGATGGCGCCGCCCCAGGCGTGGGTGAAGCGGACGCCCTCCAGTTGCGGGAAGCAGGTGAAGAAGTGGTCCGCCAGCCGGGCGTATGTCTCCGGGCGATCGTCGTACTCGGCGCGCACCCGGCCCCCGTAGGGGTAGACGGCGTCGAAGCCGCCCCAGAGCACCCGGTTGTCGGCGGAGAGCCGGAAGTAGTGGAACCGGTTGGCGCTGTCGCCGATCCCCTGCCGGTTCCGCCAGCCGACGGAGGCGAGCCGGGCCCCGGTGAGGGGCTCGGTCATCAGGGCGTAGTCGTAGACCGGGACGGTGTAGGGGCGCACCCGCCGCACCAGGCTGGGGAAGACGTTGGTGCCCAGGGCCACGGTGCGGGCGCGGACGCCGCCGTAGGGGGTGCGGACGGACATGCCGGGGCCGTGCTGCCGCAGAGTCAGGGCGGGGGTGTGCTCGTGGACGCGGACGCCCAGGCCGAGGCAGGCGCGCTTGAGGCCCCAGGCGAGCCGGGCCGGGTTGAGCATGGCCACGCCCCGGCGGTCCCACAGCCCGGAGCGGAAGGTGGGCGAGTCGATCTGCTCCCGCAGGGCGTCGGCGTCCAGGTGGGTGTAGCCGTCGGCGAGGCCCCGGGCCTCGATCTCCCGGTGCCAGGCGGTGAGTTCGCGGGCCTGGTACGGCTCGGTGGCGACGTCGATCTCGCCGGTCCGCTCGAACCCGCAGTCCAGGGAGTACCGGGCGACGGCGTCCTCGACGGCGTCCAGGTTGCGGGCGCCCAGGTCCTCCAGCCGGTGGATCTCACCGGGCCAGCGGGCGAGGCCGTTGGCCAGTCCGTGGGTGAGGGAGGCGGCGCAGAAGCCGCCGTTGCGCCCGGAGGCGGCCCAGCCCACCTCGCGGCCCTCCAGCAGCACCACGTCCCGCCCGGGGTCGCGCTCCTTGGCGAGCAGCGCGGTCCACAGGCCGCTGTAGCCGCCGCCGACGACCAGCAGGTCGCAGCCGGTGGGGCCGGTGAGGGCGGGTTCGGGGCGGGGGCGGCCGGGGTCGTCCAGCCAGTACGGGACGGGCCGGACGCCGGCCAGGGACGCGGTCCGGTCACTGCTGCCGCTCATGGCTCTCGGGGCCATGATGTCAACTCCCTACGAGGTGCGCCGGGGGCGCGGTCGGCCCGCGCTCACGCCCGGTGGCGGTTCCGGCGGTTGCCGACGGCCATGGGGACCAGGACGAACAGTACGGCGACGACGAACATGGCCGTCCCGATGACATTGATCTGAACGGGTGTTCCGCGCTGCGCCGATCCCCAGACGAACATGGGGAAGGTGACGGTGGAACCCGCGTTGAAGTTGGTGATGATGAAGTCGTCGAAGGAGAGGGCGAAGGCGAGCAGCGCGCCCGCCGCGATGCCGGGGGCGGCGATCGGCAGGGTGACCCGGACGAAGGTCTGGAAGGGACCGGCGTAGAGGTCCTGCGCGGCCTGTTCCAGCCGGGGGTCCATCGACATGACGCGCGCCTTGACGGCCGTCACCACGAAGCTGAGGCAGAACATGACGTGGGCGATGAGGACGGTCCAGAAGCCCAGCCTGGCACCCGTGTTGAGGAACAGGGTGAGCAGCGAGGCGGCCATCACGACCTCGGGCATGGCCATCGGCAGGAAGATCAGCGAGTTGACGGCGCCGCGGGCGCGGAAGCGGTAGCGGACCAGCGCGAAGGCGATGGCGGTGCCCAGCGCGGTGGCGCCGAGCGTCGCCCAGAGGGCTATCCGGAGGCTGAGCGAGAGGGAGGCGCAGAGCCCGGCGACCCCGCACGGGTCCTTCCAGGCGTCGGCGGAGAACTGCTGCCAGGCGTAGTTGAAGCGCCCGTTGGGCTTGTTGAAGGAGAACACCGTGACGACGGCGTTCGGCAGCAGGAGGTAGGCGAGCGTCAGCAGTCCGGCGATCACCACCAGATTGCGCTTGAACCAGTTGACGAGGGCCATCGCTAAACCAGCTCCTCCGTCCCCGACCTGCGGATGTAGAAGGTGACCATGGCGAGGATCGCTGCCATGAGGAGGAACGAGAGGGCCGCCGCCGTCGGATAGTCCAGCACCCGAAGGAACTGCGACTGGATCACGTTGCCGATCATTCCGGTGTCGGCGGAGCCGAGCAGGGAGGCGTTGACGTAGTCGCCGGTGGCGGGGATGAAGGTGAGCAGGGTCCCGGCGACGACGCCGGGCATGGACAGCGGGAGGGTGACCCGGCGGAAGACGGTGGCGGGGCGGGCGTAGAGGTCCCCGGCGGCCTCGTGGAGCCGTCCGTCGATGCGCTCCAGCGAGGTGTAGAGGGGCAGGATCATGAACGGCAGGAAGTTGTAGGTGAGGCCGCAGACCACGGCGAGCGGGGTGGCCAGCACCCGGTCGCCGGAGGTCCAGCCGAGCCAGGCGGTGACGTCCAGGACGTGCAGGGTGTTCAGGAGGCCGACGACGGGTCCGCCGTCGGCGAGGATCGTCTTCCAGGCGAGGGTGCGGATGAGGAAGCTGGTGAAGAACGGCGCGATCACCAGGATCATGATCAGGTTGCGCCAGCGGCCCGCCCGGAAGGCGATCAGGTGGGCGAGCGGGTAGCCGAGCAGCAGGCACAGCACGGTCGCGGAGGCGGCGTAGGCCACCGAGCGGAGGAACTGCGGCCAGTAGGCGGACAGGGCGTCCCAGTAGGTGGCGAAGTGCCAGGTGACCTCGTAGCCCTCCTCCAGGGAGCCCGTCTGCACGGAGGTGGACGCCTGGTAGACCATCGGCAGCGCGAAGAAGACGAGCAGCCAGAGCATGCCGGGCAGCAGCAGCCAGTACGGGGTCAGCCGGCGGCGCCGACGCGGGGGCACCGCCTCGGGGGCGGGCGGGGCGGGTGCCGGCGGCGCCTCGCTGAGGGTGCTCATCGGGCGGCCCCGTCCCCGGCCGCGTCCCGGGCCTCCGCCGTCCCGGCGAGCGGGGACTGGGCCGCGTCCAGGCCGAAGGTGTGGGCCGGGTCCCAGTGCAGGACCACCTCGGCGCCGGGGACCAGCCGGGTGTCCCGGTCGATGTTCTGGACATAGACCTCGAAGCCGGGGCAGGCCGCGCAGTCGACGAGGTACTGGGTGGAGACGCCGATGAAGCTGGTGCCGGTGATCCGTCCGCGGAGCCGGTTGCGGCCCTCGGGGACCGAGTCGGCGTCGTCGGCGTGGGTGATGCCGGCCTTCTCCGGGCGGACGCCGATGAGGACGGTGCCGCCCCGGCCCACCGGGGCGGGGCAGCGGGCGGCGGGCAGCACCAGGCGGTCCCCGGCGGCCCGCGCGACGACGTCATCCCCCGAGCCGCCCTCGGCCTCGGCCGCGATCAGGTTGGAGGTGCCGAGGAAGTTGGCGACGAAGGTGGTCCGGGGGTTCTCGTAGAGGTCGGCGGGGGCGCCGAGCTGCTCCACGCGTCCGCCGTTCATCACGGCGACCGTGTCGGCCATCGTCATGGCCTCCTCCTGGTCGTGCGTGACGTGCACGAAGGTGATGCCGACCTCGGTCTGGATGCGTTTGAGCTCCAGCTGCATCCGGCGGCGCAGCTTGAGGTCGAGGGCGCCGAGCGGTTCGTCGAGCAGCAGCACCCGGGGGTGGTTGATCAGGGCGCGGGCGACCGCGACGCGCTGCTGCTGCCCGCCGGAGAGCTGGTGCGGCTTCTTGCGGGCCTGCTCGCCGAGCTGGACGAGTCCGAGCATCTCGTCGACCTGCTTCTTCACGCCCCTGACGCCGCGCCTGCGCAGTCCGAAGGCGACGTTCTCGAAGATGTCGAGGTGAGGGAAGAGGGCGTAGGACTGGAAGACGGTGTTCACCGGCCGCTTGTACGGCGGCAGGGCGGTGACGTCCTGGTCGCCGAGGTGGACGGTGCCGGTGCTGGGCTCCTCCAGCCCGGCGATCATGCGCAGGGTGGTGGTCTTGCCGCAGCCGGACGCGCCGAGCAGGGCGAAGAAGGAGCCCTGGGGCACGGTCAGGTCGAGCGGGTGCACGGCGGTGAAGGAGCCGTAGGTCCTGCTGATGCCGGTGAGGCGGACGTCGCCGCCGCGGCCGGTCGCGTCTGTGCTGGTCCTCATCGTCGTCACGCCCCCGTGAGCTTCGCGAACTTCTCTTCGCAGGCCGTCTCTTCCTTCGCGCCGAGCGAGCGGAAGGAGTGGGACCCGGCCTGCATGGCCCGGTCGGGAATGATCAGCGGGTTCTCCGCCGCGTCCTCGTCGATCCTCGCCAGTTCGTCCTTCACCCCGTCGACGGGGCAGACGAAGTTGATGAACGCGGCCAGCTCCGCGGCCTGCCGGGGCTCGTAGTAGTGGTCGATGAGCCGTTCGGCGTTGGTCTTGTGCCGGGCCCGGTTGGGGATCAGCAGGTTGTCGCTGGAGGTGATGTAGCCGCTCTCGGGGATGACGAAGCCCACGTCCGGGTTGTCCGCCCGGAGCTGGACGATGTCACCGGCCCACGCGAGGCAGGCCGCCAGATCGCCCCTGGTGAGGTCGGAGGTGTAGTCGTTGCCGGTGAAGCGGCGGATCTGGCCCCGGTCGACGCCCTTCTGGAGCCGGGCGACGGCCGCGTCGTAGTCGTCGGCGGAGAAGCGGGACGGGTCCTTGCCCATGTCCAGCAGCATCATGCCCATGGTGTCGCGCATCTCGGTGAGGAAGCCGACGCGGCCCTTGAGCCGGGGGTTGTCGAGCAGGTCGGAGACCGAGCGCACCTCGATCCCGTCCAGGGCCTCGCGGTTGTAGGCGACGACCGTGGAGATGCCCTGCCAGGGGTAGGAGTAGGCGCGCCCGGGGTCCCAGTCGGGGCTGCGGAACTGGGCCGAGAGGTTGGCGAAGGCGTGCGGCAGGTTGGCCGGGTCGAGCTTCTGCACCCAGCCCAGCCGGATCAGCCGGGCGGCCAGCCAGTCGGTGAGGACGATGAGGTCGCGGCCGGTGTCCTGGCCCGCGGCGAGCTGGGCCTGGATGCGGCCGAAGAACTCGCTGTTGTCGTTGATGTCCTCGTTGTAGGTGACCTTGACGCCGGTGCGGCGGGTGAACGCCTCCAGCGTCGGATGGCGCCGGCCGCTGTCGTCGACGTCCATGTACTCGGTCCAGTTGGAGAAGGTGACGGTCCGCTCCTCCTCGGACCGGTCCTCGGCGGCGGTGCCGCCCCCGGTCCGGCCGGCCGGGGGGATGCCGCAGCCGCCCAGCGCCAGGGCACCGCCGGTCGCGAGCGCCCCGCCCGCCGAGGCGCGCAGCAGCGAGCGCCGGGTGAGGGCCGCCCTGCCGTTGGTGAGGCTGCGCCGCAGGGCGGCCGCTCGGGCCGGGGAGAGGCGGTCGGGCTCGTACTGCTCCATGCGCGTGGTGCCCTTCCGGGTGGTCGGCCGCGGTCGGCGGCCGGGCGTCGTGGTGGCTATCGGTCCCCGAAGACGGTGCGGTGCCAGTCCTTGCGGACCACCGCGGTGTTGTCGAACATGACGTGCTTGAGCTGGGTGTACTCCTCGAAGGAGTAGGCGGACATGTCCTTGCCGAAGCCGGACGCCCTGTAGCCGCCGTGGGGCATCTCGCTGATGATCGGGATGTGGTCGTTGACCCAGACGCAGCCCGCCGCGATCTCCCGGGTGGCGCGGTTGGCGCGGAACACGTCCCGGGTCCAGGCGGAGGCCGCGAGCCCGTAGGGGGTGTCGTTGGCCAGCCGGATGCCCTCGTCGTCGCCGTCGAAGGGCAGGACGACCAGGACGGGGCCGAAGATCTCCGCCTGGACCGCCTCGCTGTCCTGGGGGGCGCCGGCGATCAGGGTGGGCCGGTAGTAGGCGCCCGCGGCGAGGGCTCCGCCGGGCGCCGCGCCGCCGGTCACGACGCGCGCGTAACCGCGGGCGCGGTCGACGAACCCGGCCACCCGGTCCCGGTGGGCGTGGCTGACCAGCGGACCGAGGTCGGTGCCGGGGGCGAAGGGGTCACCGACGCGGACGGTGTCCATGAGGGCGGCGGTCCGCTCGACGAACGCCTCGTACAGGGGCCGCTGCACATAGGCGCGGGTGGCGGCGGTGCAGTCCTGGCCGCTGTTGATGAGGGCGCCCGCGACGGCCCCGTTGACGGCGGCGTCCAGGTCGGCGTCGTCGAAGACCACGAAGGGCGCCTTGCCGCCGAGTTCGAGGTGGACGCGCTTGACGGTGGCGGTGGCCAGCTCCGCGACCCGGCGGCCGACGGCGGTGGAGCCGGTGAAGGAGGTCATGGCCACGTCGGGATGGGAGACGAGGTGCTCCCCGGCCACCGGCCCGGTGCCGGTGACGATGTTGACGACGCCGTCGGGCAGCCCCGCCGAGGTCGCCGCCCACGCGAACATCAGCGAGGTCAGGGGGGTGGTCTCGGCGGGCTTGAGGACGATGGTGTTGCCCGCGGCGACGGCCGGGAGGATCTTCCAGGCGGCCATCTGGAGCGGGTAGTTCCAGGGGGCGACGGAACCGACGACGCCGATGGGCTCGCGTCGGACGTACGAGGTGTGGCCGCCCTCGTACTCCGCCGCCGCCTGGCCCTGGAGCCGCCGGGCGGCGCCCGCGAAGTAGGCGGTGTTGTCGATGGTGCCGGGCACGTCGAACTCGCGGGTGAGCTTCAGCGGCTTGCCGCACTGGAGGGACTCGGCGCGGGCGAGGTCCCCGGCCTGTTCGGCGAGGACGGCGGCGAAGCGGTGCAGGACGTCGGAGCGTTCGCCGGGGGTCGCCCCGGCCCAGCCCGGGAACGCCGCGCGGGCGGCGGCGACGGCCGCGTCCACGTCCGCGGTCCCGGCCAGCTCGTAGGTCAGCACCGCGGCGCCGGTCGCCGGGTCGACGACGGTGCGGGTGGCGCCCGAGGTGCCCCGCGCCGGGCGACCCGCGATGTACTGCGCCCCCTCGGCGAAGCGGTCCCCGGACGGGAGGCGTCGGGGGGTGGCGTGACCCCGATCGGGCATGTCGGCTCTCCTCCGTGCACCCCTGCGCCCGGCCCCGGAGGGGGCACCGGACGGGGGGCGGCGTGGTACGGGCTCGATGTGAGAGCCGATCCTGACAGAGCACCGGACCACCAACAAGTGATTCCGTTGTTGCCTTTTGGTTACGCGACGGAATCTGTCGACCAGATCTCGAGTCGCCACGGAAAAGGGCGAACGGAGCGTCCGTGGCGCGTGCCAGACTCGCCTGCGAAGGACATGGGACGGCACGGAGGGACGGGGACGTGGGGACGGCGATCGACGGCAGGACGGCGCTGGCCCGCCTGGTCGAGGGCGGCGCGCGGGTCCGGTACCTGTGCTTCTGGGGCCACCGGCCGGAGCGGGACGGCACGCCCGGCCGCGGCTGCCTCAGCCAGTGGTGGCCCGCGCCGTTCACCGTGGACGGCGTGGAGTACCCGACGGCCGAGCACTGGATGATGGCCGCCAAGGCGCGGCTGTTCGGGGACGCGGAGGCCGAGCGGCGGGTGCTGGCCGCGGCGCATCCGGCGGAGGCGAAGAAGGCGGGCCGACTGGTGCGCGGCTTCGACGAGGCGGTGTGGCGCCGGGAGCGCTTCCGCGTCGTGACCGAGGGCGGCGTCCACAAGTTCGGCGCCGATCCCGCGCTGCGCGCCTATCTGCTGTCCACCGGCGACCGCGTCCTGGTCGAGGCCAGCCCCGTGGACCGGATCTGGGGCATCGGCCTGTCCGCCGACGACCCGGCGGCGTGCGACCCGCACCGCTGGCGGGGCGAGAACCTGCTGGGCTTCGCCCTGATGGCCGCCCGGGACCGGCTGGCCCGGAAGCCGGAACGGGACTGAGCCGGGGGGCACGCGGGGCGCGGCCCCTCGCGGGGGCGCCGGGCGGGCGGTGGCGGGCGAGCGGGACCGGGGGGGCGCCGGCGGGGCACGGGACCGGGCACGGGGACATCGTGCCCGTGCCCGGTGCGCCCGGCACGGGGCCCTCGCCGGGGGTTCCGGAGGAGCGGTGGCGGGCGGGCGCCGGGCGGGCGCGGAGCACCCGGCACGAGCCCGCGCCCGGTTCCGGACGGGCGTCCCGGACTCCGTGCCCGGGGCGGCCGGGCACGGGCAAGGGCCCGTGCCCTCCGGGGGGTTACGGCACGAAGATGACCAGGGCCCCGAAGGCGAGGCCCAGGACGATGCCCGCGGCGCCGCAGATCACGCCCGCCAGCGCCTGTCCGGGGTTGCCCGCCTCGCCCCGGCGGGCCTTGCCCCGGCCGATGGCGCCGAACACCACGCCCAGCACGCCCACGACGATGGCCAGCGGCCACAGGCAGAAGCCGACGGCGGCGATGATCCCGAGGACCAGTCCGGCCGTCCCCATGCCGTCGCCGGTTCCCGGTGCCGCCCCCGGCCAGCCGTAGTAGCCGTACGGCTGCGCGCCCGGGTACGGGTGACCGGGGCCGCCGGGGTAACCGGGGTAGCCGTAGGGCGGCACCCGGCCGGGGCCGTCCGGCCCGACGGGCGGCGGCGGGACCCCGGGGCCGGGGCCGTACGGCGTCCCGGAGGCGGGCGGTGCGAACGGGTCGGCCGCGCCGTACGGGGGCACGGGCGCGCCCGGCGGGGCGAAGGGATCGGCCGCGGGGGCCGTCCACGGCGGCGGTGCGCCGGCCCCGGGGAAGGACGCCATCGTCCGCTGGTCGTGGAGGGAGGGCGTCGTCGGGTACGGCGCGAGGCCACCGCGCGGACCGCCGTCCTCGGCCGGCGGAGCCCAGGGGTCGGCCGGCACGGCACCGGACCTTGGTGCCGCGGCGAACGCCGCCGCCCCGGGGGTCCCGGGGTTCCCGGCGGCCCCGCCGACACCCGCGGCCCCAGTGGGCCCGGCGGACCCGCCGGTACTCGCGGCTTCGGCGGACCCGGAGTCCGCGGCGGGCCAGAACGTACTCCCGGCACCCACGGGCTCCGCGGCCCCGGTGGCCACGGGCCCCGCGCCACCGGCACCTCCACCGACCCGCGCCGCTTCGGCGAACCCGGCGCCGCCGGCGGCACTCCCGGCCCCGGCGGGCTCGTGGGCCCCGGTGGCCACGGGCCCCGCGCCCCCGCCGGCGGCACCCGTCACCCCGGCGGTCCCGGAGCCCCCGGTGGCACTCGCGGCGCCTGCGGGCTCGGCGCCTCCGGCCGCGTTCGTCGCCCCGGCGGCTCCCGCGGGCCCCGGCTCCCCGGCGGCTCCCGCCGTCGCCCCGGTCCCGCCCGGCCCGCCCGGCTTGTCCAGGGCCACCGTCGGCCGGGACTCCCCCGGCACCGCTCCGGGCCCCGGGCCGTCGCCCTGGGCCCCCGGCGCTCCCGGCCCTTCCGGCGCTCCCTGGATCCCGGGCGCCCCCGGCGCCCCGGCTCGCGGCTGCTGCGCGTCCTCAGGCATGCGCGGGTCCCCTCTGTTCGAACATCACGTCATGCTACGGCCCGCCACCGCACGGCCCCGCCCCGGCCTACGATGACCCCGGACCGCCGATCAGCCGATCACCCACGTCCCGGCGGCGCCCCGACCGGGCGGCCCGGGGCACCACCCGGGGGAGGAACCCTTGACCGAGCCACTCGTCGACCCCGACGTCCCCGGCGGCCTGCGCGCCTTCATCGCCGGGCTGCCCAAGGCCGAACTCCACGTCCACCACGTCGGCTCCGCCTCCCCGCGCATCGTCGCGGAACTGGCCGCCCGGCACCGCGACTCCCGGGTGCCCACCGACCCCGAGGCTCTGGCCGGCTACTTCACGTTCACGGACTTCGCGCACTTCATCGACGTGTACCTGTCCGTCGTCGACCTGATCCGCACCCCCGAGGACGTCCGGCTGCTCACCTACGAGGTGGCCCGGGACATGGCCCGCCAGAAGGTGCGCTACGCCGAGCTGACCATCACCCCGTTCTCCTCCACCCGGCGCGGCATCGACGCCGCCGCCTTCATGGACGCCATCGAGGACGCCCGCAAGGCTGCCGAGGCCGAGTTCGGCACCGTACTGCGCTGGTGCTTCGACATCCCCGGCGAGGCCGGGCTGGAGGCCGCCGAGGAGACGGCGCGGCTCGCCACCGACGACCGGCTGCGCCCCGAGGGCCTGGTCTCCTTCGGGCTGGGCGGACCCGAGATCGGCGTCGCCCGGCCCCAGTTCAAGCCGTACTTCGACCGGGCCGTCGCCGCCGGGCTGCGCTCGGTTCCGCACGCGGGCGAGACCACCGGCCCCGGCACCGTGTGGGACGCGCTGACGTACCTGCGCGCCGACCGCATCGGCCACGGCACCAGCGCCGCCCGGGACCCGGAGCTGCTGGCGCACCTGGCGGACCGGGGCGTCGCCCTGGAGGTGTGCCCGACCTCGAACATCGCCACCCGAGCGGTGCCCGACCTGGCCGAGCACCCGATCCGGGCATTCGCCGAGGCGGGTGTCCTGGTCACCGTCAACTCCGACGACCCGCCCATGTTCGGCACCGATCTGAACAACGAGTACGCCGTCGCCGCGCGCCTCCTGGACCTGGACGAGCGGGGCGTGGCGCGGCTCGCGAAGAACGCCGTCGAGGCGTCCTTCCTCGACCCGGCGGGCCGGGCCCGCGTCCACGAGGAGATCGACACGTACACCGCGTCCTGGCTCGCCGCCCGGTGAGCGCCGGGCACCCGGTGGGCACCGGGCACCGGGTGACCGTCGTCGCCCACCGCGGCGACCCCTACCGCGTCCGGGAGAACACGGCCGCCTCGCTCCGCGCCGCCCTGGACGGGGGCGCGGACGCGGTCGAGATCGACGTCCGGCCGACCCGGGACGGCGTGCCGGTGCTGCTGCACGACGACACGCTGAAGCGGCTGTGGGGGCACGACCTGCCGCTGGGCTCGCTGACCGCCGCGCGGGTGCGGGAGCTGACCGGGGGCGGGGTGCCGACCCTGGCGGAGGCGCTGGCCGCGACGGAGGGCGGCCGGGTGATGATCGACCTGCCGGGCGGTCCGGACGGGCGGACGGTGCGGCGGATCGTGGACACCGTCCGCGAGTGCGACGCGGACGGCCGCGTGTACTACTGCGCGGGCCCCGCCGCCATGCTGGCCGTGCGGGCCGCCGACCCGGCCGCCGAGATCGCGCTGACCTGGACGACGCTGGCCCCGCCGCGCCCCGTCCTGCTGGCAGCGGTGCGCCCGCGCTGGCTGAACTACCGGTTCACGCTGCTCGACGCGGCGCTGGCCGACCGCGTCCGCCGGGACGGCTGCCTGGTCTCCGCGTGGACCCCGGACACCCGCCGCTCCCTGCGGCGGCTGCTCGGGCTGCCGGTCGACTCGATCACCACCAACCGGCCCGCTCTGCTCACCGCCCTGCGCGCCCGCGGCTGAGGGCGGGGATCGGCCCCGCCCCGGGCCGCCACCGGGCGCGGGGGCACGGCCGCGGCCTCCTCCAGGTCGTGCAGGGCCCGGGCGGCGAGCGGCCCCCGGGAGAGGACGGCCCCGCCCACGGCGGCGCCGGAGTCGGCGTGGGAGTCGGGTGCGGGGGCGTGCCCTTGGACTCGGCGGCCCGCGGCCCGTCGTAAGTGAGCTCCCGCTGGAGTTCGCCGGCGGCGGCGAGGGTCTGCACCATGAACTCCACGGTGGACGGCAGTTCGCCGGTGCGCGGGTGGTGGGCGGTGAGGTCCATCGCGGAGAACGCGCCGTCGTGAATGCGAAGCGCGAGCCGGTCGCGGTGGAGGACATCGAGGACGTCGAGGACGTGCTGGTTGCCGCGTACGAGGCGGAACATCTCGGAGATGTGCACGGTGTCGCCCGGCCGCGCGTACGTCAGCAGCTCGCCCAACTTCGGCCGCTGGAGCGGGTGAAGGCGGCTGGAGGTGCCGGGGGCCTCCTCGAAGACGACCGGGTCCTCGATCCCGGCCTCGGCCAGGACGAGGTCCTGCCGGGCGGTGGACTGCTGGTCGGTCGAGACCCGCTTGTAGACCCGGTTCGCCACCGGGAGGCCCCATCCGTACGGAGGATCGGACCCTCTCCGTCGCCAAACCCTGTCAGCAGTCATCATCGGATCCGATTGGGTTCGCGGCGCCGCGAAGCCCCGGATTGCGGGGGGCCGTTGAACGCGCCGACCGCCTGTCGTCAAACGGTCGTTTGACGACAGATGCCACGCCGGACGGGGTCGGGGCCCGGCAGCCGCGCGGCGCTCCAGCGCTGCGCGGCGGCCAGGTCTCCTTCGGTCAGACTTCTGCCTCCCAGGCGTGGGCGGCCCTCTCCAGCGCGTCGATGTCGGAGGCGCAAAGCAGGGGGCGCAGCTCCTCGGCCTTGGTCTCGGGCCAGGAGGGGAGGTCGAGGGCGAGGAGACGCTCGATGATCTCCGGGGCGAAGCGGGTGCGGACCGGGGTGGCGGGGCTGCCGGCGACGATCGTGTACGGGGGGACGTCCCGGGTGACGACGCCCTGGGCGGCGACGACGGCGCCTTCGCCGATGGTGACGCCGGGCATGATCATGGAGCGCATGCCGAGCCAGGCGCCGTGGCCTATGACGGTGTCGCCCTTGCCCCGGTAGGCGTCGACGGCGTTCTCGGCGAAGGGGTAGAGGCTGAACCAGTCGGTGCGGTGGGTGTGGTTCCCGCCCATGAGGATCACCACCTCGGCGGCGATGCACACGTAGTCGCCGATGTGGAGTTCGTCGATGGGCCAGGCCGGCTCCCACGAGGCGCGGCTGAACGCGTCGCCGTAGAGGTAGCGGACCACGGACTCCTCGAAGCCTCCGTTGTAGGCCTTGCTGCAGTAGCTGTGGGTGCCCCGCACACGGATGTGCGGGTTGGTCACGACCTCGTGGAGGTACTGCATCTGCGACCAGTGATGGCCGGCATCGGGTGTGCTCATGATGATCACTCTTCCGGATCGGTACGAGAAGAAGCGGCAAGGGCCGCAAGCAGCCGAGGGCATGTGTCACCCGGACCCCGCCCCGGGGTACGACGAGCAACAGCCGGGCGCCGCGCACAGCGCGACGCTCAGATACCTCTCTCGATCCAGATCAGACCACCGGGCCGACGCTCCCGCGTCTTGACCGGCCGGGACCCGCCCACGCCGGACCGGACCGGCGGAGGGCCGGCCTGGGTGCGAAGCGGACTGATCGACATGATCCCACTATATTGCCTGCGTCCTGGAACAACCGTTGAGGGGCTGCTGCCTGTTCACACCGCGAAGCGGTCCGGCATCTGCCCGGTAGGCGCCCAGCCGTGGGCGCCGGTGCGGGAGGGCTCTTTGGGTCAGGAGCCGGCCGCCAGGTCGGGTGCACCGCCTGTCAGTCCTCGTCTTCGTCGTCCTCGACGGAGTGCCCGCACCACCGCCGTGCCCTTCGACTTCACCGGCGGCGTACGCAGCCGCTCCAGCTCCGAGACCCGCCTGCCCTCCGACACCACCAGCAGCTCCGCCAAGGCCGGCGCGAGCGCCGCATCCGCGCGGACCGTCGCCCGGGCCACCGCCTCGTACAGGCGGCGGTCGGCCGCCGTACGGGCCTCCGACACCTGCCGGGCCAGCACCGAGACGCCCGGCAGCAGCACCCGGTTCTTCCGCAGCCACGTCACCGCGTGGTTGAACAGCGCCACCGGCCCCTCGGCGTGCGTCCACGCCCGCCCGTACGGAAACTGCGGGACTCCCGCCCCACCTCCGGTCGGTGAAGGCCCGGTACGTGAACCGCCTCCGGATCTCATCCGCGTGCTCATACACCGTCGAGCGCCGCTCGGCGTACCGCTTCACGCACGAGGCGTCCGCAATACCGAGCTGCCCGGCCAGGTACTCCACGGTCTCCACGGCACGGCGAGCGGGTCCTCACCCAGGAACCGGCCGACGTGGCGGACCGTGCAGATCTGCACCGCCGTGCCCAGCCGATGCGCGTCCCTACGACACAGCGCGATCATGTCGCGGTCGTCATCGTCGAGGAAGAAGAACCGCTCCAGCTCCGGGCGCGCGGGCGCCTCGGTGAACATCCCGTACGCCTGGCCGGCTCATCGGTCAGAAACTCCACCGGCACGAGGCGGAACGTAGCCAGAGCCAGCACCCGCTCGACGATCTTTCCGCGAACCTCAGCGAGGGCGCAGAACAGTGTGCTGGCCGACCGATGGTCAGTCTCACCGGGATTTCCTGTACCCCAACTACTCACACCCGGGGACGGCGGCCGGGGTCCCCGTCGTCCGTGTCGATGTACAGCGGCCAGTTCGCCCAGGTGAGCCGGCGGTCGGTGGCGGACCGGTCGGCGGCTGCGCGGTCGCCGGGGGCGACGTGGGCGGCCGGGACGCCGCAGCCGGTCAGCGCGCCCAGCGCGGCGCCGCCCAGGCCGCGCGGCAGGGAACGGCGGGAGGGGGCGGGCGGGTGCGAGTGGAGGGGCATGGGCGCAGGATGCCGCTCCGGCCGGCGGCGGACGACCGACGCTCCGTCGAGCGCGGCCCGCCCTCGCGGACACCCTGTCGGCCCCCGCGGGCCCGGGCACGCGGACGGTCCCGGCCGGGAGGGCTCGGGGCCGGGACCGGGGCCGCGCGGACTACACCTCCAGGGAGGTCATCACGTGCTTGATCCGGGTGTAGTCGTCGAAGCCGTACGCGGACAGGTCCTTGCCGTAGCCGGACTTCTTGAAGCCGCCGTGCGGCATCTCGGCGACCAGCGGGATGTGGGTGTTGATCCACACGCAGCCGAAGTCCAGCCGCCGGGAGAGCCGCATGGCGCGGCCGTGGTCCCGGGTCCACACCGAGGAGGCGAGCGCGTAGTCGACGCCGTTGGCCCACTCCACGGCCTGGTCCTCGTCGCGGAACGACTGGACGGTGATGACGGGGCCGAAGACCTCGTTCCGGATGATCTCGTCGTCCTGGAGGAGGCCCGAGACGACGGTGGGCGCGTAGAAGTAGCCGCGGTCGCCGACCCGCCGGCCGCCGGCCTCGACCCGGGCG
Source organism: Streptomyces sp. SID8352 (assembly GCF_009862265.1). GTDB lineage: Bacteria > Actinomycetota > Actinomycetes > Streptomycetales > Streptomycetaceae > Streptomyces. Next base: position 16,065 of record NZ_WWGX01000033.1, read on the forward strand.
TGGGCGGGCAGCCGGTCGATGAACCCGGCGACGCGCGCGAGCTGGTCGGCGTTGTTCAGCGGGCCGTAGAGCACGTCCTCGTCGTCGGGCGGTCCGGTCCTCGTCTCGGCCGCGGCCTTGGCGAGCGCGGCGACGAACTCGTCGTGGACGGACTCGTGGACCAGGACGCGGGTGGCCGCGGTGCAGTCCTGCCCGGCGTTGAAGAAGCCCGCCACCGAGATGCCCTCGACGGCCTTGGGGATGTCGGTGTCCTCGAAGACCACGACCGGGGCCTTGCCGCCCAGCTCCAGATGGACCCGCTTGAGGTCCCTGGAGGCGGACTCGGCGACCGCCATGCCCGCCCGCACCGAGCCGGTGATGGAGGCCATCGCGGGGGTGGGGTGCTCGACCATCAGGCGGCCGGTGTCGCGGTCGCCGCAGATGACGTTGAAGACGCCCGGGGGCAGCACCGAACCGATGATCTCCGCGATCAGGACGGTGGAGGCGGGGGTGGTGTCGGAGGGCTTCAGGACGACGGTGTTGCCCGCGGCGAGGGCCGGGGCGAACTTCCAGACGGCCATCATCATCGGGTAGTTCCAGGGCGCGACCTGGGCGCAGACCCCGATCGGCTCGCGGCGGACGAAGGAGGTCAGGCCCTCCATGTACTCGCCGGCGCTGCGCCCCTCCAGCATCCGGGCCGCGCCCGCGAAGAAGCGGATCTGGTCGACCATCGGCGGGATCTCCTCGGTGCGGGTGAGCCCGACGGGCTTGCCCGTGTTCTCCACCTCGGCCGCGACGAGTTCCTCGGCCCGCTCCTCGAAGGCGTCGGCGATCCTCAGGAGGGCCTTCTGCCGCTCGCCGGGGGTGGTGTCGCGCCAGCCGGGGAAGGCCGCGGCGGCGGCGGCCATCGCGGCGTCCACGTCCGCGGGCCCCGACAGGGGCGCGGTCGCGTAGGGCTCACCCGTGGCGGGGTTCACCACCTGGGTGGTCCGTCCGTCGGCGGCGTCCCGGAACCCACCGTCGATGTGGTTGCGCAGACGACGCAGCTCGGTGCTCACTGCCGGCCCTCCAAGGTCGGGTGTCCATTGACACGGGTGTCCATCGACTGAGACACCCAGCCTAATCCGTGCTCCGACGTTTTCAACACCCCCGCCCCGCCCAGCGTTGCGAAATCCGCAGAGTCAGGTGCTCCACACGACGGATTTCATCGCATCATCCTTGCGGAACTGTGGATACGTGGTGCACAGTGTCGCCGTGGCCAGTCGAAGCGCAGACCCGAGGGACTCCCGCGAGTCCAGGAACGGCGGCTCCCCGCCGGACGCCGTCTCCCTCGCCATCATCGAGCAGCTCCAGGAGGACGGCCGGCGGCCGTACGCCGCGATCGGCAAGGCCGTCGGCCTCTCCGAGGCGGCCGTGCGCCAGCGCGTCCAGAAGCTGCTCGACCAGGGCGTCATGCAGATCGTCGCCGTGACGGACCCGCTCACCGTGGGCTACCTCCGCCAGGCCATGGTCGGCGTCCGGGTCGAGGGTGACGTCGAGGCCGTCTCCGACGCGCTGGCCGCCATGTCCGAGTGCGAGTACGTGGTGATGACCGCGGGCTCCTTCGATCTGATGGTGGAGGTCGTCTGCGAGGACGACGACCATCTCCTGGAGGTCATCAACCGACGCATCCGGGCCGTCCCCGGAGTGCGCTCCACCGAGAGCTTCGTCTACCTCAGGCTCAAGAAGCAGACCTACATGTGGGGATCCCGATGACCGTGAGCAGCGACAGCCCCAAGGACCTCGGCAGAGCCGCGTACGACCACCTGTGGATGCACTTCACCCGCATGTCCTCGTACGAGAACGCCCCCGTGCCGACCATCGTCCGCGGCGAGGGCACCCACGTCTTCGACGACCGGGGCAAGCGGTACCTCGACGGGCTCGCCGGCCTGTTCGTGGTCCAGGCCGGACACGGTCGCGCGGAGCTGGCCGAGACCGCCCTGAAGCAGGCCCGGGAGCTGGCCTTCTTCCCCATCTGGTCCTACGCCCACCCGAAGGCCGTCGAGCTGGCCGAGCGCCTCGCCCACGAGGCCCCCGGCGACCTCAACAAGGTCTTCTTCACCACCGGCGGCGGCGAGGCGGTCGAGACCGCCTGGAAGCTCGCCAAGCAGTACTTCAAGCTCACCGGCAAGCCGACCAAGTACAAGGTCGTCTCCCGCGCGGTCGCCTACCACGGCACCCCGCAGGGCGCCCTGTCCATCACCGGCCTGCCGAGCCTCAAGGCCCCCTTCGAACCGCTCGTTCCGGGCGCCCACAAGGTGCCCAACACCAACATCTACCGCGCCCCGATCCACGGCGGCGACCCCGAGGCCTTCGGCCGCTGGGCCGCCGACCAGATCGAGCAGCAGATCCTCTTCGAGGGCCCGGAGACGGTCGCCGCCGTCTTCCTGGAGCCCGTGCAGAACGCGGGCGGCTGCTTCCCGCCCCCGCCCGGCTACTTCCGGCGCGTGCGGGAGATCTGCGACCAGTACGACGTCCTGCTGGTCTCGGACGAGGTCATCTGCGCCTTCGGCCGCCTGGGCACCACCTTCGGCTGCGACAAGTTCGGCTACGTCCCGGACATGATCACCTGTGCCAAGGGCATGACCTCGGGCTACTCCCCGATCGGCGCCTGCGTCGTCTCCGACCGCCTGGCCGAGCCGTTCTACCGGGGCGACAACACCTTCCTGCACGGCTACACCTTCGGCGGCCACCCGGTCTCCGCGGCGGTGGGCCTCGCCAACCTCGACCTGTTCGAGCGCGAGGGCCTCAACCGGCACGTCCTCGACAACGAGGACGCCTTCCGCGCCACCCTGGAGAAGCTGCACGACCTGCCGATCGTCGGCGACGTCCGCGGCAACGGCTTCTTCTACGGCATCGAACTGGTCAAGGACAAGCACACCAAGGAGTCCTTCACCGACGACGAGACCGAGCGCGTCCTGTACGGCTTCCTCTCCGGGAAGCTCTTCGAGAACGGCCTGTACTGCCGTGCCGACGACCGCGGCGACCCGGTCATCCAGCTCGCCCCGCCGCTGATCTCCGCCCAGGAGACCTTCGACGAGATCGAGCAGATCCTGCGCGCGACGCTGACGGAGGCGTGGACGAAGCTCTGACCCGCCCACGCGGGCCGTCCGTCCCCCGGACGACCGCCCCGGCCCCGGAGCCGCCCGTTCGAGTGAGAAACGGCGGCCCGGGGCCGCGTGCTGTCCGGTGCTCCCCCCGGCGGCTGCCTACCGTGCCACGTGACCCATCGGCCGCCCCCTCCCGCTCCCCCGTACGGGGGACACCGCCGGGGGGACAACGGATCAGAACCGAGGTGTACGCCCATGGAGGCCCCGCCGGACGACGACGTGCTGTGGGCCCGCGCCCTGCACCACCGCCACGACGACGGCTCCCCCGCCCTCAACGGCGTCTCGCTCGGTGTCCGCGAGGGCGAGATCCTCGCCGTCAGCGGCCCGCGCGGCAGCGGCAAGACCACCCTCCTGCGGTGCCTGTCCGGACTGGTCCGCCCCCGCGACGGCGAGGTCTGGTTCAACAGCCTCCCCCTGCACACCATGGGCCCGGCCCGGCGCCGGCGGCTGCGCCGCGAACGGTTCGGCTGGATCGACCCCGTTCCCTCCCTCGTCCCCGAACTCAGCGCCTGGGAGAACGCCGCCCTGCCGCTGATGCTGCGCGGCATCCCCCGGCGCCGCGCCAAGACCGCGGCCCTGGAGTGGCTGGAGCGCCTCGATGTCGGCGACCGCGCCCGCCGCCGCCCCCACCGGCTCCAGCAGGCCGAACGCCAGCGCGTCTGCATCGCCCGCGCCCTCGCCGTCGGCCCCGCCGTCCTCTTCGCCGACGAGCCCACGGCCCCCCTGCACCGCGCCGACCGCGCCCACGTCCTGCGCACCCTCACCACCGCCGCCCGCTCCCACGGCATCACCGTCGTCCTCGCCACCACCGACGCCCGCACCGCGGCCCTCGCCGACCGGGGCGTGGCCCTGCTGGACGGCCGCCGGGTGCACACCGTGCACCTGCCGCCGGCCGCGGAACCCGCCGGATCCGGCACCACCGGAACGGAGGGCCGGGCGGCGTGCTCGCTCTCCGTCTGACCCGCGCCGCCCACCTCGCCGTCCAGTCGCGCCGCCTGCTGGTCGCGCTCGCCTCGGCCGGCACGGGCTTCCTGCTGCTGTGCGCCCTCGGCTACGCCCTCGCCCACCCCGGCACGCCCGGCGCCGCCGCCCTGCGCCTGGCCTGGTGCGCGGTGCCGCTCGCCGCCACCGTCCACCTCGCCGTCGCCGTCTCCCGCACCGACCCGGGCACCCGGCCCCGCTCCGGGCTCTCCGCCATCGGGCTGGGTCCCGGCCGGCTGATGGCCGTCTCTGCGGCGACCACCGCCCTGTCCGCCGCGCTCGGCTCGCTGCTGGCCCTGCTCGCCTTCCTCGAACTGCGCGGCGCCGCCACCGGCCTGCCCCTGGCCGAGCGCCACGCCCTCCCCGTCCCGGCGATCACCACCCTGCTCGCCCTCGTCCCCCTGGCCGCCTCCCTCGCCGTCGCCCTGGCCCTGCGCCCCCGCGAGGGCGCCACCCGGCCCAACACCAACCGGGGCTTCGGCCGCTTCGGCGCCTACGGCTGGGGCAGGGCGCGGGAGACCTTCGGCTCCTACGCCCGCTACGGCACCCGCCGCTCCCCCCGGCCCGGCGGCGCGGCCCTTGGCCCCGACGCCACCGGAGGGAGCGCCGGCGGGGACACCGCGACCGGCTCCGCGACGGCCGCGGCCGCCGTCCCCACCGCCGTCGCGGCGGCCCCTCCGGCCGACGGAAAGCTGGTCATGGCCGCGGCCACCGCGGGAGCGGGCCCGGCGGCCGGCGGTGCGGTCCCGGCCGACGGCGGGGACACCGTCCCCGGCGCCATCCTGGCCGCACCGGCCGGCGGCACCCGGCCCGCCGCCACAGCCGACGGCACGGCCCCGCCGCCGGGCCCGGCCGCGCGCCGCTCCCCCACCACCGCCCTCCCCTGGGGCATCACCGCCCTGGCCGCCGGCCTCGCCGCCGAGACCTACGCCGGTGCCCAGGGACGCGCGGACGCGCCCACCGCCGGGGTCCTGCTCGGCTGGTCCCTCACCGCCCTGGGCCTCGCCCTCGTCGGGCCCGGCCTCACCCATCTGTGCGGGCGGCTCCTCCAGGCGGCCCGCCCCGGGGCCCCGCGGCTGCTCGCCGGGCGCGTGCTCATGGAGGAGGCGGGCCGCATCGGACGCCCCCTCGGCGTGGTCTGCGCCGTCGCCTCGGCCGCCTACGCCTCCGTCGCCCTGTCCGGCACCGACGGCGGCCCCGCGTACGGCCCGCTCGGCCTGCTCGGCGCCTCGGTGGTGGCCGCCTGCACCACCGCCACCCTCCTCATCAGCGCCGTGGGGGCCCGGCAGGACCGCGCGGGCACCCGGGACGCCCTGCTCCGCCTCGGCGCGCCCCCGGCCACCCTGCGCGCCACCGCCGCGCTCCGCGCCGGGGCGCTGCTCGCCCTCTTCGGACCGCTCACCCTGCTCGTCGCGGAACTGGCGGCCCTGCCCCTGACCCGCTGACCCGCCGCCCCGGGAGCGCGGCCGGGACGGGCACGGGAGCGGGCCCGCGGCAGCGGCCGGGCCGGGCACGGCGGCCGGGCTCCGGCCCCGGAGCGGGCCCTGGGTGGTCCCGGAGAGGTCCCGGGGTGGTCCCGGAGCGTGGCGGACGGCCCCGGGCGGGCCCTCAAAAAGAAATCCGGAAAACTCCGCCGCCACCGATGAGTTCCGCACGCCCCAGCCGTCCACCCCTGCGAACGCCACGACAACGCGACCCCACGGGAGTACACCCCATGTACCAGCAGATGATCTTCGTGAACCTGGCCACCTCGGACCTGGAGGCCGCCAAGACGTTCTTCACGAAGCTGGGCTACACGATCAACCCGCAGTTCAGCGACGACACCGCCGCCTCCGTGGTGATCAGCGACACCATCTTCCTGATGCTGCTCACCGAGGAGAAGTACGCCCAGTTCACGAAGAAGGAGATCGTGGACGCGACCCGGTCCAGCGAGGTGCTGCTCGCGCTGAGCGCCGAGAGCCGCGAGAAGGTCGACGAGCTGGTCGGCAAGGCCGTCGCCGCGGGCGGCTCGGTCACCGGTGAGACCCAGGACCACGGCTTCATGTACGGCCGGGCCTTCGACGACCTGGACGGCCACACCTGGGAGGTCGTCTGGATGGACCCGGCGGCCGTCCAGGGCTGAGCCCGCGCCCCTGGCGGGAGGGCGCCGGTGCGCCGGGGAGCCTCCCCGGCGCGGTGGCCGCCGGGAAGGGCGTGCCCGGCGGGACGAGGAGGGCCGATCGGGGTGGCGGAACGTCTCTGTGGCCGGATGGCGACGCTGCGTCACCTTTCTTGGCCGACATGTGCGTTGCCCGGATCCGGTCGCGCTTGTAGACCAGAAGCCCGTGGGTGTGCCGGTGGCGCGGGAGCGCGTTCCGGCCCCCTCCTCGCCCCCCGCATACGCGCCTTCCGAAAAGGACCAACGTGGCCGTCCTGACCTTACTCAGCCGCACGGCGACCCGCCGCGGCGCCCGTGCCCTCGGTATCGCCACGGCCTCGGTGGCCCTGGCGGTCGGCACCGCCGGAAACGCCTTCGCCTGCGAGATCTCGGACTTCACCGCCGCCGCGGTGTGCGAGGAGGGCGAGGGCGTCATCACCGTCACCGACGTGGACCCGGGCGGCGCCCGGGCCACCGTCACCGTCTACCTGGTCGGCAAGGACGCCGACGAGAAGGTCGGCGAGCAGGTGGTGACGGGCTCCGAGAAGGGCACCACCATCACCTTCGCCACCGACTGGAAGCCCCGGGCCGAGTACCGGATCCACGTCCGGGCAGAGCCGTCACTCGACGAGGACATCGAACCGAACCTCGTCACGCCGGACACGCCCTGCGCGCCGGAGGAGTCCCCGACGCCGACGCCGACGCCCACTCCGACACCGACACCGACACCGCCCCCCACGCCCACCCCGACTCCCACGCCGACCCCGACGCCGACGGACGTCCCGTCGGGGACGCCGTCACCGTCGGGCAGTGGGAGCGGGACACCGGTTCCGTCGCCCTCGGTGCCGGCCCCGGTCCCCACGCCGAGCGAGAGCACCGCTCCCGCGCTGCCGGTGCCCGTGCCGAGCGGGCTGCCGTCCCCGGCGGGCGGCTCCCACCTCGCCGAGACCGGAGCGAGTTCGGGCACCGGGCTGATCGCCGGTGCCGCCGCCGCCCTGGTCGTCGTGGGCGGGGGCGCGGTCTTCCTCGGCCTGCGCCGCCGCGGAGCCGGCGGCCGCTGACCCCCCGCGGGAACCGTAGGAAGCGTGGCCCGTCCCCGGCCGTCATGGTCCGGGGGCGGGCCGTCGCCGTACCGCCCCGCCTCGCCGTCGCGGGGGCGGCTTCCCCGCGCCCCGGGGCTGCGCAGGCCGGGCGTCCCGGCGGCCTCAGCCCCGGGCCCGGCATCCCGGCGGGCTCGGCTCCCCGACCCGGGACCCGGTGCCCCAACGTCAGCGGCCCTGCGGGCCCGGACACCCTGCGGCCCGGGGACCCGGTGGGCCCAGGCGCCCGGCGACCCCCCAGCCCGGCCGGCGTCCCGGCGGCACCACGGGCCCGGCACTCGCACGGCCCAGGGAAAGGCGAGCCCTGGCGGCCCGGCGGCCCGGCGTCAGCCGAACGACGCGCGCTCCAGCCAGAAGTCCAGCAGTTCCCGCTCGCCGAGCACCTCCAGCTCCGGGGCGTCGGGGGACAGCCGCCGGTAGAAGGCGAACAGCACGGCGTCGAGCGGCCCGCGCAGCGCGACGGCCGCCTTCTCGTGGCCGCGCCGCCAGGCGATGCCGTCCTCGGTCAGCTCCACCAGCCATTCGGCGTCCAGCTCCGGCGGGGCGTCGGTGGCGTGCAGGTGGAGGGTGCGGCCGGGGCCGCCGCGCAGCTCCCGCTCCCGCCCGTCGGGCAGGGCCCGCTGGGTGAAGCGGAGGATCTCCAGCCACTCGTCGATCGCGTCGGCCGCCACGTCGGCCGGGACCCCGGGGAGCGGCCGGCCCGCGGCCAGCACCGCGTCGGCCCCGTGCACCACCAGCTCATGGGTCATCCGGCGGGCCCAGAAGTCCGCCCGGTGCACGGCGGCCCACGACCAGACCGCCGCGTCCGGCCCGGCCTCGCGCAGCGCCTCCACCAGCCGGGCCCCGGCCTCGGCGAGCCACGCGTCCAGCGCCCCGGCGTCACCGGGGACCGCGGGGGCGGTGCTCCCGGGCACGGCGTCCACGGGGATGTGCTCCGTGGCCCGGGTGCGCACCAGGTGCCCGGCCCACCGCAGGGCGCGGCCCGTGTGCAGGGCCAGGTCCTCCAGGGTCCACTCCGGGCAGGTCGGCACGGTGGTGGACAGGGCGGTGCCGGAGGTCACCGCGGACCTCAACTCCCCGAGCCCGCGCGGGATCTCGTCGCAGTATCGGTCGAACTCCAGTGGCGTCGTCATGATCGTCACCCTATGAGCGGACGGCGCCCCGCGACACCGTGATTCCTCACCCGAGGACGACGACCTCCTCCGCGTCGAACTCCACCCCGACCTCGTCCCCGACGCCAGGCGCCGAGCGCAGCGCGCAGGCGGCCTCCAGCCGGGGCGCGTCCCGGGGCTGGAGCCGCACGGTGACATGGGTGCCGCGGAAGGCGCGGGAGACGACGGTGCAGCGCAGCCCTTCGCCGGGGGCGACGACGCGGACGCCCGCCGGGCGCACCAGCAGCGTGCGGCTGCCCCGGGGGGCGTCCGCGGGGACGGGCACCGTGCCCCAGGGGGTGGCGGCGGCGGTTCCGCCGACCTCCGCCGCGACCACGTTGTCGAAGCCGAGGAAGCGTGCCACGAAGGCGTCGGCCGGGCGCCGCCACACCTCCAGCGGCGTTCCGGTCTGGGCGATCCGCCCCTCCCGCATCACCACGACCCGGTCGGCCAGCGCGAACGCCTCGCCCTGGTCGTGGGTGACCGCCAGCACGGTGGTGCCGAGCCGGCCGAACAGCTCCCGCAACTCCCCCACCAGCCGTTCCCGCAGGGAGCGGTCGAGCTGGCCGAGCGGTTCGTCCAGCATCAGCAGCCGGGGCCGGGGCGCGAGGGCGCGGGCCAGCGCCACCCGCTGCTGCTCGCCGCCGGAGAGCGCGGCGACGGAGCGGCCGGCGGCGCCGGGCAGGCCGACGAGGTCCAGCAGTTCCGCCACGCGCTCGCGCCGGGCGGCACGGGAGGCGCCGCGCATCCGCGGTCCGAAGGCGACGTTCCCGGCCACGTCCCGCTGCGGGAAGAGCTGGTGGTCCTGGAACATCAGGCCGACGCCGCGCCGGTGGGCGGGGACGGCCGCCTGGTCCCGCCCGTCGAGCAGCACCCGGCCCTCGTCCAGGGGCTGGAGTCCGGCGACCGCGCGCAGCAGGGTGGACTTGCCGCTGCCGCTGGGGCCGAGGACGCACACCACCTCGTGCTCGGCCACGTCCAGGCCGACGGCGTCGAGCACGGCGCGCCCCCCGAAGCGCACGGTCGCCCCTTCCAGGCTCAGCAGCATTCCTAGAACTCCCCGCTCCGGTCGGTGCGCAGCCGTTCCAGCACGATCAGCGCCACGGCGCACACCACCATCAGAATCGTGGACAGGGCCATCGCCTGCCCGTAGTTCAGCTCCCCGGGCCGTCCGATCAGCCGGGCCACGGCGACCGGCAGCGTCGGGTTGTCGGGGCGCGCGATGAACACCGTCGCCCCGAACTCGCCGAGCGACACGGCGAACGCGAACCCTGCCGCGACCAGCAGCGCCCGCCGCACCATCGGCAGGTCGACCTCCCGCCAGACCCGCCACGGGGACGCCCCGAGCACGGCGGCGGCCTCGCGCAGCCGTCCGTCCACGGCCCGCAGCACCGGCAGCATGGTCCGCACCACGAAGGGGACGCCGACCAGTGCCTGGGCGAGCGGCACCAGGATCCAGGAGGAGCGCAGGTCCAGCGGCGGTTCGTCCAGGGCGATCAGGAACCCGAAGCCGACCGTCACCGCCGAGACGCCGAGCGGCAGCATCAGCAGCGCGTCGAAGCCCCGCACCAGGCGGCCCGCGTCCCGCCGGGCGAGCGCGGCGGCGGCCAGGCCGCCGATCACCACGGCGATGGCGGTGGCGGCGAGGGCGTAGCGCAGGGAGTTGCCGACCGCCTCGATGGGCGGGACGAGGAAGGTGCCGCCGTCCTCGCGGGTGAGCGCCCGGTAGTAGCCGAGGCCGGGCGCGTCCAGCGAGCGCCGGACGAGGACGCCGAGCGGGAGGGCGATCAGCACGGCGGCGGTGGCGAGCACCCCGGCGAGCAGCGTCCACTGGCCCGCGCCGCGCGGGCGCCGGGCGGTGGTGGCGGCGTCCACCAGCCGCAGCGTGGACTCCCGGCGCCGCACGGTCCAGGCGTGCACGGCGAGGACGGCGCCGACGGCGGCGAACTGGACCAGGGTCAGCACGGCGGCCGTGGTCAGGTCGAAGACCTGGGAGGTCTGCCGGTAGATCTCCACCTCCAGGGTGGAGAAGGCGGGGCCGCCGAGGATCTGGACGACGCCGAAGGAGGTGAAGGTGAACAGGAAGACCATCAGCGCGGCGGCGGCCACGGCGGGGCCGAGCGCGGGCAGGGTGACGCGGCGCCAGGCGCCGGCCCGGGAGGCGCCGAGCATCCGGGCCGCCTCCTCCTGGCGCGGGTCGAGCTGTGCCCAGAGTCCGCCGACGGTGCGGACGACGACGGCGTAGTTGAAGAAGACGTGGGCGAGCAGGATCGCCCAGACGGTGGTGTCCAGCCGGACGCCCCAGAGGTCGTCGAGGAGCCCGCCGCGGCCGACGAGGGCGAGGAAGGCGGTGCCGACGACGACGGTCGGCAGGACGAAGGGGACGGTGACGACGGCACGCAGCAGGTTCTTGCCGGGGAAGTCCAGGCGGGCGAAGACGTAGGCGCCGGGCAGGGCGACGAGCAGGGTGAGCGCGGTGGAGGCGAGCGCCTGCCAGGTGGTGAACCAGAGCACCTGGCGGATGTCGGGCTGGGCCAGCACCTCGGTGATCCGGCCGAACCGCCAGACGCCGTCGGCGTGCAGGCCGCGGGCGACGATGGCGGCGACCGGGCGGGCGAAGAAGACGGCGAAGAACGCGACGGGCACGGCCATCAGGGCGAGCCGGGTCGCGTTCCCGCGCCACCGGGCGCCCCGCCACCGGGCGGCGGGCCGCGGAGCACCGGGCCCCGGGCCGCCGGGCCGCCCGGGGGCGGCGGGCGGCGGTCCGGCGGCGGCGGTCCGGGACGCTCCGGCGGGGCCGGCGGTCCCGCCGGGGCGAGGGGTGCCGGCGGGGCGGGGGGTCCCGGTGGCGCGGGGGGTGCCGGTCACGTCCGGACGAGCGTCTTCCACGTCTTGACCCACTCGTCGCGGTGGTCGGCGATGGCGGCCGGGTCCATGGTCTGCGGCTTCTCGGCCTGCGGGCCGTACTGGCTGAACTCCGGCGGGACCTGGGCGCCCTCGCGCACCGGGTAGACGAACATGTTGAGCGGCATGTCCTCCTGGAACTCCTTGCTGATCAGGAAGTCGAGGAGGGCCTTGCCGCCCTCGGGGTTCTTCGCGTTGCTCAGCAGGCCCGCGTACTCGACCTGGCGGAAGCAGGTGCCGGTGGCGACGCCGGTCGGCGCGGTGTCCGGCCGGGGGTCGGCGTAAATCACCTCGGCGGGCGGCGAGGAGGCGTAGGAGACGACGAGCGGGCGGTCGCCCTTGGCCTTCCTGCCGCCGGCGGAGCCGGAGAACTCCTCGTTGTAGGCGTGGTCCCAGCTGTCGACGACCCTGACGCCGTTGTCGACGAGCTTCTTCCAGTAGTCCTGCCAGCCGTCGGCGCCGTACCGGGCGGCGGTGCCGAGGAGGAAGCCGAGGCCCGGCGAGGAGCCGGCGGCGTCCTCGGTCACGAGGAGGTCCTTGTACTCGGGCTTGATGAGGTCGTCGAAGGAGCGCGGCGGTGCCAGCTCGTGCCGGGTGAAGTACGCCTTGTCGTAGTTGACGCAGACGTCGCCGGTGTCGATGGGGGTGACCCGGTGCTTGTCCTGGTCGGCCCGGTACTCGGGGCGTATCGCGTCGGCGCCCTCGGGTTCGTAGGGCTGGAAGACGCCGCCGTCGAGGGCGCGGGAGAGCAGGGTGTTGTCGACGCCGAAGAGGACGTCGCCCTGGGGGTTGTCCCGGGTGAGGACCGCCTTGTTGACGGTCTGGCCGGCGTCGCCGTCCTCCAGGACCTTCACCCGGTAGCCGGACTTCTTCTCGAAGGCGGCGATGACCTCCTTGGAGGCCGCCCAGGAGTCGTGGCTGACGAGGGTGACGGTCCGGGAACCGCCGCCCCCGCCGGAGCCGCTGCCGGAGTCGTCGGACGACCCGCAGGCGGTGAGCCCGCCGGCCAGGCCGAGGGCGGCGACGGCCGCGGCGACGCGCCTGCTGGTGACGCGCTTCGTGGTGATGCTCAAGGCATTCCTCCTGGAGTGGACCAGGAAGAGACGCGGCCCCGCCCGGGGCCTCTGACGGGCTCCGGGCAGGGCGCAACGGCTGGAGTGGTGACCGATCTCCCTACCCGGAATGACCCGGGCGAGGTTCGGAGGGTCTGCGGCCGATGCCGCACTCTCAGCGCTGTGGCGCTCCCCTGTCGGAATATGCAGATGTACGACGATATGAAGTTGTACGGACGCCGGTCAGACTACCTCTCGCTCGCCGCGAGCTGACCACACGCCCCGTCGATCTCCTGGCCACGGGTGTCCCGGACGGTGACCGGCACCCCGTGCGCCGCGACGGCCTCGACGAACGCCTTCTCGTCCTCGGGCCGCGACGCGGTCCACTTCGAGCCCGGCGTGGGGTTCAGCGGGATGAGGTTGACGTGCACCTGCTTACCCTTGAGCAGCCGCCCGAGCCGGTCGCCGCGCCACGCCTGGTCGTTGATGTCCCGGATGAGCGCGTACTCGATGGACAGCCGCCGCCCGGACTTCTCCGTGTACGCGAACCCGGCGTCCAGCACCTCGCGCACCTTCCACCGCGTGTTGACGGGGACCAGGGTGTCGCGCAGCTCGTCGTCGGGGGCGTGCAGCGAGATGGCCAGCCGGCACTTCAGCCCCTCGTCGGCGAACCGGTGGATGGCCGGGACCAGGCCCACGGTGGAGACCGTGATGCCGCGCTGGGACAGGCCCAGCCCGTCCGGCTCGGGGTCGGTGAGCCGGCGGATGGCACCGACGACCCGGTTGTAGTTGGCCAGCGGCTCGCCCATGCCCATGAACACGATGTTGCTGAGCCGCGAGGGACCGCCGGGGACCTCTCCGTCCCGCAGCGCCCGCATGCCGTCCACGATCTGGTGGGTGATCTCGGCCGTCGACAGATTGCGGTCCAGGCCCGCCTGGCCGGTGGCGCAGAACGGGCAGTTCATGCCGCAGCCGGCCTGCGAGCTGATGCACATCGTCACCCGGTCCGGGTAGCGCATCAGCACGGACTCGACGAGCGTCCCGTCGAACAGCCGCCACAGCGTCTTGCGCGTGGTGCCCTCGTCGGTCGACAGATGCCGGACGACCGACATCAGCTCGGGCAGCAGCGCCTCCTGGAGCCGGGCACGGGAGGCGGCCGGGATGTCCGTCCACTGCTCCGGGTCGTGGGCGTACCGCGCGAAGTAGTGCTGCGAGAGCTGCTTCGCGCGAAACGGCTTCTCCCCGACGGCGGCGACCGCCTCCTTACGCTCGGCCGGCGTGAGGTCGGCGAGGTGCCGCGGCGGCTTCTTGGCTCCGCGGGGGGCGACGAAAGTGAGTTCTCCGGGCTTGGGCATGGTGGTACCAGTGTCGCAGATCCACTCGGGTGACCTGCGGCTGTCGGCCCGGGCCGCCGTCCCGGCGGACACCGCCCACCGGTCGGGGCGCCCGGGGCCGACGGCCGGTGTCCGCTCCCGTCGGCGCCGGTACCGGCGGGGGCGGGCTCGGCCGGCCGGCGGGGCCGGGCGAACGGAGCGGGGCCCGCCGTCCGGTGGACGACGGGCCCCTGCCGGAGAACCGCGGATCAGCCCGTGCCGACGAAGAGGACCAGCAGGAGCCAGACGACCGGCGCCGTGGGCAGCAGGGAGTCCAGGCGGTCCATGATGCCGCCGTGGCCCGGCAGCAGGGTGCCCATGTCCTTGATGCCCAGGTCCCGCTTGATCATGGACTCGCCGAGGTCGCCCAGCGTGGCGCTGACCGCGACGGCCAGACCGAGCAGCAGCCCCTGCCACCAGGAGCCGCCGTCGACGAGGAACTGCATGCACAGCGCCCCGGCGGCCATCGCGAACCCCACCGCGCCGAACAGTCCCTCGCGGGTCTTTCCGGGGCTGATGCGCGGCGCCAGCTTCTTGCGGCCGAACCGCCAGCCGACCGCGTAGGCGCCGGTGTCGCTCACCACCGTCAGCAGCAGGAAGGTCAGCACCCGCCACGAGCCGTCGTCGGCCGCCAGCATCAGCGCCACGAACGTGGCCAGGAACGGCACGTAGAAGGCGGCGAACACCCCCGCCGTGACGTCCTTGAGATAGCCCTCCGGCGGCGCCGTCATCCGCCACACCAGCACCGCCAGCGCGGTGAGCGCCATCGCGATCCAGGCGCCCTCGGCACCCCGCACGAAACCGGCGATCACCATGGCGGCACCGCCGACCGCCAGTGGAACGAGGGGCGCCCTGATGCCCTTGCGCTCCTCCAGCCGCGAGGTCAGCTCCCAGAGCCCCACCACGACCGCGGCCGTGATCACGCCCACGAACACGGCCTTGACGACGAACAGCGCCGCGATGATCACGACGCCCAGCCCGACCCCGACCCCTATGGCCGCGCCCAGGTCACGCCCCGCGCTCTTCTTCTGCGGCTGCGCCGGCTGCGGGGCGTCGGACATGTGCACCGGATTCTGCGTCTGCGGCGCCGCGGGGTGCGGCACCTGGGGGGTCTGCTCGGGAAACGTCCCGTCACCGGCCGGGGCGCCGCCCGGCCGGGCGGTCCCCCCGCCGTCGGGCCGGCCCCCGCCGGGTTCGGGTGCGCCGGGCACGATCGGCATGGGGCGGGTCTGCTGCGCGTAGTGCGCATCGTACGCGGGACCCGCCGGGGCAGCCCCCTGGACGGGTCCCTGGTCGGACGGCCCCCGGTACCCGGCTCGGGGCGGCGCTGCCCGGGAAGAGTCGTTCATCAGACCTCGAGCAGTTCGGCTTCCTTGTGCTTCAGGAGCTCGTCCACCTGGGCGACGTACTTGGCGGTGGTGTCGTCGAGCTCCTTCTCCGCACGGCGGCCCTCGTCCTCGCCGACCTCGCCGTCCTTGACCATCTTGTCGATGGCGTCCTTGGCCTTGCGGCGCACGGCGCGGATCGAGACCTTGGCGTCCTCGCCCTTGCCCTTGGCGACCTTGATGTAGTCGCGGCGGCGCTCCTCGGTCAGCTCGGGGAACACCACGCGGATGATGTTGCCGTCGTTGCTCGGGTTGACGCCCAGGTCGGAGTCGCGGATCGCCTGTTCGATGTTGCGCAGGGCGCTCTTGTCGAAGGGGGTCACCACGGCCATGCGGGGCTCGGGCACGGAGAACGAGGCCAGCTGGTTGATCGGCGTCGGGGCACCGTAGTACTCGGCCACGATCTTGTTGAACATCGCCGGGTGCGCACGCCCGGTGCGGATCGCGGCGAAGTCCTCCTTGGCGACCACGACGGCCTTCTCCATCTTCTCCTCGGCTTCGAGGAGGCTCTCTTCGATCACCACTTGCTCCTGCGTGTCTTGAGTAGGCCCGGCCGCGGCCCCCTCGGGACCCCGGCCGGCTGCGTCGCGTCTTCTTCCTGCACGGTTCCCGACCGGCGGGACATTGTCCATCCCCCGGCCCGGCCCCGCCCCGTCCGTCCCCCGGACAGGTGGTGTCCGTGGCCGGAGGCTGGCTGCCGGGTCAGTCCCGGCCGCTCTGGTCACCCACCAGCGTGCCGATCTTCTCACCCTTGACGGCACGGGCGATATTGCCGGCCTTCAGCAGCTCGAAGACGACGATGGGGAGGCTGTTGTCGCGGCAGAGCGTGACGGCCGTGGCGTCGGCGACCTTGAGGTCCCGCGTGATGACCTCGCCGTAGCCGAGGGCGTCGAACTTCACGGCGTCCGGGTTGGTCTTGGGGTCGGAGTCGTAGACCCCGTCCACCCCGTTCTTGCCCATCAGCAGGGCCTCGGCGTCGATCTCCAGGGCGCGCTGGGCGGCGGTGGTGTCGGTGGAGAAGTACGGCATGCCCATGCCGGCGCCGAAGATGACCACGCGCCCCTTCTCCAGGTGCCGCACGGCCCGCAGCGGAATGTACGGCTCAGCGACCTGGCCCATGGTGATGGCGGTCTGCACCCGGCAGTCGACGCCCTCCTTCTCCAGGAAGTCCTGGAGGGCCAGGCAGTTCATGACGGTGCCCAGCATGCCCATGTAGTCGGAGCGGGCCCGGTCCATGCCCCGCTGCTGCAGCTCGGCACCGCGGAAGAAGTTGCCGCCGCCGATCACGATCGCGATCTGCGCGCCACCGCGCACCACGGCGGCGATCTCCCGGGCGATGGCGTGCACCACGTCGGGGTCGACGCCCAGACCCCCGCCCCCGGAGAAGGCCTCCCCGGACAGTTTCAGCAGAAACCTGCCGCCCGCTTTGCCGTCGCCGCTCTTCTCGGCCTTCGTCGTCATGGAGATCTCGCCTCTTTTACGTGGGTCGCACACACGAAGAAGGCCACTGCCGGTGGGGACGGGTATCGCTTCCCGTACGCGGCAATGGCCTCCTCGTCAGTTCTGCTGTCGTCCTCCGCCGCGCGCGGACGCGGGGCGGCGTGCACCGACGGCGGACGGCTTCCGTCGACCCTACCGGGCCGCGCGTCCGTCGCGGTACGGACTCAGATGCCGACCTTGATGCGCGCGAAGCGCTTCAGGGTGACACCGGCCTCGTCCAGGACCTTCTGGACGGTCTTCTTGTTGTCCAGCGCGTACGGCTGGCCGAGCAGCGTGGCGTCCTTGAAGAAGCCGTTGAGGCGACCCTCGACGATCTTCGGCAGGGCGGCCTCGGGCTTGCCCTCGGCGCGGGTCGTCTCCTCCGCGATGCGGCGCTCGGACTCGATGACCTCGGCCGGGATGTCCTCCTTGGCCAGGTACTTCGGCGCGAACGCGGCGATGTGCTGGGCGATGCCCTTGGCGACCGCGGCGGCGTCGTCCGTCTGCTTGTCCAGCTCGACGAGGACACCGATCTGCGGGGGCAGGTCGGGCATCGTGCGGTGCATGTAGGCGCTGACGTAGCCGCCGGAGAACTGGGCGAAGCGGTCCAGGACGATCTTCTCGCCCAGGTTCGCGTTGGCCTCGTCCACGTAGGCCTGCACGGTCTTGCCGGGCTCGATCTCCGAGGCGAGGAGCGCCTCGATGTCGGCCGGGGCGGCCTTGGCGACGTGCTGGGCGATGGCCTCGGCCACGCCCTGGAACTTGTCGCCCTTGGCGACGAAGTCCGTCTCGCACTTCAGCTCGACCAGCACGCCCGAGGTGTTGTCGTCGGCGATGATCGAGACGACGGCACCGTTCTCGGCCGAACGGCCCTCGCGCTTGGCGACGCCCTTCTGGCCCTTGATGCGGAGCGCCTCGACGGCCTTGTCGACGTTGCCCTCGGCCTCGTCCAGCGCCTTCTTGCAGTCCATCATGCCGGCGCCGGTGAGCTCACGAAGCTTCTTGACGTCGGCGGCGGTGTAGTTCGCCATGAGTCTGTGAATCTTTCTCGGAAGTCGCAACGGCGGGAGCGGTAGTGGTGTCACCGCTCCCGCCGTCGACGCTGACGGGAGGGTCAGGCCTGGTCGGCCTCGGTGGCCGGCGCGGCCTCGGCGGCCGGGGCCTCGGCAGCCGGGGCCTCGGCAGCCGGGGCCTCCGCGGCCGGGGCGTCCTCGGCGGGGGCCTCGGCAGCGGGCGCCTCGGTGGCCGGCGCCTCCGCCTCGGCGGGCTTGTCGGCGTCGGCCTTCTTCTCGCCCTCGAGCAGGTCGCGCTCCCACTCGGCCAGCGGCTCGCCGGCGGCCTTCTCGCCCTTGTCACCGGTGTTGACGCCGGAACGGGCGATGAGGCCCTCGGCGACGGCGTCGGCGATCACGCGGGTGAGCAGGGTGACGGAGCGGATGGCGTCGTCGTTGCCCGGGATCTTGTAGTCGACCTCGTCGGGGTCGCAGTTGGTGTCGAGGATGGCGACGACCGGGATGTTGAGCTTCCGGGCCTCGCCGACCGCGATGTGCTCCTTCTTGGTGTCCACGATCCACACGGCGCTGGGCACCTTGGACATCTCGCGGATACCGCCGAGGGTCTTCTCCAGCTTGGCCTTCTCGCGGGAGAGGACGAGCAGCTCCTTCTTGGTGAGGCCGGAGGCGGCCACGTCCTCGAAGTCGATCTGCTCCAGCTCCTTGAGGCGCTGCAGACGCTTGTAGACGGTCGAGAAGTTGGTGAGCATGCCGCCCAGCCAGCGCTGGTTGACGAAGGGCATGCCGACGCGGGTGGCCTGCTCCGCGATGGCCTCCTGCGCCTGCTTCTTCGTACCGACGAACATGACCGTGCCGCCGTGGGCGACGGTCTCCTTGACGAACTCGTAGGCGCGGTCGATGTACGACAGCGACTGGAGCAGGTCGATGATGTAGATGCCGTTGCGCTCGGTGAAGATGAAGCGCTTCATCTTCGGGTTCCAGCGACGGGTCTGGTGACCGAAGTGGACGCCGCTCTCCAGCAGCTCCCGCATCGTGACGACGGCCATGGCCGTATCTCCTTGGTGTTCTCGGTTGTGCCGCGGGAACCGGACGGTCTCCGCGCCTGACGCCCGCGTTGCGCCGTGCCGCGAAGGACCGAGGGGCGCTGACACCGGCCGGTGAGGGCCTGGTGTCGGGGCGTGCGAAGTCGACCCGGTGACCCGGGTCGCCACCAGAAGTGTACGGGACACCCGGAGCACCGGGTGACGCGGTTGTCCACAACCGCGCGTTGGTCCACAGGCCCCGGCGGTCCCGGCCGGAATCCGGCACGGTTTCCCCATGCGAACGGAGCGACGGACGGGCACGGCGGCACGGGGACGGGCACGAGCGGGGACACGGGCACGGGGAGGGGCGCGGGCAGGCACGTGGCTACGGGCGCGGGTACGGCCACGGGGGCGGCTCCGGACACGGGCACGCATCACCCTTCGGCCCCCGGCGCGGGCACGCACCGGAGCACGGGCGGGGACGCGGGCGCTACGGGCCGTGGGCAGGACGGGCGCGGTCGCGGGAGCGGCCGTGGCGCTGATCACCGCGGCGGGCGCGACCGCCCTGAGCACGACGGCCGGGGTGCCCGCGCGGGCCGGGGCGGCTGCCGGGTCGGGGGCGCCTGCGCGGCTCGGGGCGGCTGGGAACTCCGGAGTGCCCGCGGGCACCGCGGCGGCCGGGACCGCCGGAGCCGCGGGATTCGCCGGAGCGGGGGGTGCGGCCGGACCGGCGGGTGCGGCGGGTGCGGCCGGACCAGCGGGTGCGGCCGGTGCGGCCGAAGCGGCCGGAGCGGGTCGGCTCCCCGCGCTGCCCGGGAGGTCGGCGCAGGGAG
>NZ_WWGX01000034.1 GCF_009862265.1 Streptomyces sp. SID8352
CGCCGGTCGCCGGTCGCCGGTCGCCGGTCGCCGGTCGCCGGTCGCCGGTCGCCGGTCGCCGGTCGCCGGTCGCCGGGGCGGATGCCCGGTCGCGGGGGCGTAAACGCGCTCTCCCCCGTCCGGCCCCCTCCGCCCGCCGTTTTCACCCCATTGGTGCCACTATGGCCGGACAGGAGTGCCGGGAGCGACGACGGCGAAGGAGGGCACCGCGATGCCCGAGACCCCCGAACTCAGCGTCATCGTCCACGGTCCCGACGTCCGGGACCGGCTGCCCGCGCTGCTCGGCCCCCTGGCCGCGCACCCCGTCCCCGGCACCGAGGTGGTCGTCGCGGCGGTCGGGGACCGGGCCCGGGAGGCGGCCGGGGCGCACACCGGGGCCTTCACCGTGGTGCCGCTGCCGGAGGGGACCGGCGACGGGGCGGCCCGCGCGGCGGGGGCGGCCCGCGCCAGGGGCCGCTGGCTGCACTTCGTCCACGCCCACGACGGGCTGCCGCCCGGCGCCCCGGCCACGCTGGCCGGACACGCCGCCACCCTCCCCGGCACCGCCGACGTCCTCCTCTTCGACC
This sequence comes from Streptomyces sp. SID8352, assembly GCF_009862265.1. Classification (GTDB taxonomy): domain Bacteria; phylum Actinomycetota; class Actinomycetes; order Streptomycetales; family Streptomycetaceae; genus Streptomyces. The sequence continues at coordinate 567 of NZ_WWGX01000034.1, forward strand.
ACGTCCGCAGCACCTGGAACGCCCGGGACCTGCCCTCTCCCGACGGCCCCCGCCTCGCCCGCGCGGGCCGCGACGCCCTGGCCCTGGACGAGCGCCCGGCCCTGCTGCGGACCGCCCCGGCGCTCGGCAACCGCGCCGTGCGCGCCGCCTTCTGGCGGACCCACACCCGGGCGCTGGCCGACGAGGACGAACCGTTCGCCGCGCTCGCCGCCCTGCTGCTCGCGGACCGCGTCGCCTGTCTGCCCCATCCGCTGCACGAGGCCCACCGGCCGCGCGCGCGGAGCCTGCCGCCCGCCGCCGCGCTCCCCCGCGACCCGGTCGACCGCTACGAGCGCCTGTTCGCCCTCGTCCCGGACCGCGCCGCCGTCCGGGGCGCCCTCTACGACCTCATGCTCCACGACTGCCTGCGCCACTTCGCCCGCACCGTGCCGCCGGGCCCCGGGGCCCGGGAGTTCTTCCACCGCGCCGCCCTCGCCGCCCGGCGCCACCGCCCCGAGGGGCACCGCGGCCCGGCCGGCTTCGAGGGCCTGCGCCGGAGCCTGCTGGAGCGGGACGCCCACACCGAGTACCGGGCCCTGCGCACCGCCAACGGGGCGCGCCGCCGGGCCGGTTCGGCGGTGCGCTCCGCCCGGCGCCGGGCGAGCGCCCTGCGCCGCGAGCACCGCTACCGCCGGGCGCTCGCCGCCCCCCTCGACCCGTGCCTCGCCGTCTTCTCCGCGTACTGGGACCGGGGCGCCGCCTGCAACCCGGCGGCCATCGCCGCGGAACTGGCCCGGCGCGCGCCCCACGTCCACCCGGTGTGGGTGGTCGGCGCGGCGCACACGGCCCTGCTGCCGCCCGGCACCGACCACGTCGTCCCCGGGACCCGCCGGCACGCCGAGGTGCTGGCCCGCGCCGCCTACCTCGTCAACAACGTCAACTTCCCGGACTCGGTGGTCAAGCGCCCCGGCGCCGTGCACCTCCAGACCCACCACGGCACCCCGCTCAAGCGGATGGGGCTGGACCAGATGCCCTATCCGGCCGCCGCCCGGGGCCTGGACTTCGGGGCGCTGCTGGACCGCGTCGACCGGTGGGACTTCAGCGTCTCCGCCAACGGCCACTCCACCCGGGTGTGGGAGCGCGCCTACCCGTCCGGCTACACCTCCCTGGACCACGGCTATCCGCGCAACGACGTGTTCTACCGCGCCGGGGCCGCCGAGGTCCGCGCGGTCCGCGAGCGGCTCGGCATCCCGCCCGGTCACCGCGCGGTGCTGTACGCGCCCACGCACCGCGACTACGAGGCCGGCTGGATTCCGCGCCTGGACCTGGCCGCCCTCACGGAGAGGCTCGGCGAGGGAACGGTCCTGCTGGTGCGCGGGCACTACTTCCACGCCGCCGCCGACACCCCGCTGCCCCGCCCGCGTCCCGGCGGCCGGATCATCGACGTCTCCTCCTACGCCCCGGTCGAGGACCTGTGCCTGGCCGCCGACGTCCTGGTCACCGACTACTCGTCGATCATGTTCGACTACGCCAACCTCGACCGGCCCATCGTGATCCACGCCGACGACTGGGAGACGTACCGCGCCACCCGGGGCGTCTACTTCGACCTGCCGGCCGGGGCACCGGGCCCGGTCGCCCGCGGCCAGGACGAGCTGACCGAGCTGCTCGCCACGGACGCCTGGCGCGACGGGGCCGCCGCCGCGGCCCGGACCGCCTTCCGCCGCCGGTTCTGCGAGTACGACGACGGACGCGCCGCCGAGCGCGTGGTGCGCAGGGTCTTCCTCGGCGAGGACGAGCAGGCGCTGCCCCCGGTGCTCCCGCTCAAGGAGCGCACCCCGGCCCCCCGTCCCGAGGAGGTCGCATGACCCCGGACGCCACCGCCCCCCGTGCCACCGCCCCCGCCGCGCCGGGCACGGCCGGCCCCGGCACCCTCCCGGACGTCACCGTCACCGTCATCGTCCACAACGACGCCGGGCGGCTCCCGAGGGCCGTCGAGTCCGTGCGCCGCCAGACCCACGCCGGGCTGGAGATCATCATCAGCGACGACCACTCCACGGACGCCACCCCCGAGGTCACCCGGGAGCTGGCGGCCCGCGACCCCCGGATCGTCCTGCTGCGCCTGCCCGAGAACAGCGGGGGGTGCAGCGCCCCGCGCAACCGCGCCCTGGAGATCGCGCGGGCCCCGTACCTGATGTTCCTCGACAGCGACGACGAACTGCCCGAGCGGGCCGTGGAGGTGCTGCTCGCCGCCCATCGCGCCCGCGACCTGGACTTCGCGATGGGCGCCGTCGAACGGGTGCGGACGGACACCGGACGGCGCACCACCTGGATGCCGCACCTCGTCGCCGAGCACCGCACCCTCGACGGCATCGGCGACGACCCCCGGCTCCTCTTCGAGCACCTGGCGACCAGCAAGATGTACGCCCGCGCCTTCCTCGACCGCCACGCCCTGCGCTTTCCCGAGGGCATCCACTACGAGGACCAGTTGTTCTCCGCGCGGGCGTACTGCCTGGCCAAGACCTTCACCATCGTCCCGGAGCCGGTCTACCGCTGGTACGTGGCCCCCTACGCCGACTCCCGCGCCGCCTCGATCTCCAACCAGCGCGACCGGCTCGCCAACGTCCGCGACCGGGTCCGCGTCCAGCGGCTGATCGACGCCTTCCTCGCGGAGAACGGGCACCGGGCGCTGCGCGAGGACAAGGACTTCAAGTTCCTCAAGCACGACTTCCGGATGTACGCCGGTGACCTGCCCCACCGGGACGACGCCTGGCTCGCCGCCTTCACCGACGTCATGGCCCCCTACCTGGACACGCTCTCCCCGGGCGCCTTCGAGCGGCTGCCGCGCGCCGAACGCGTGGTGCTCCGGCTCGTCCGCGACCGCCGCCCGTCGGACGCCCGGACCGCGGCGCGCGGCCTGGGCCACCCGGTGGCCCCGCGCCGGGTGACGGCCGGTCCGGACGGCCGCGTCTACTGGGGCGACGCGGTGCCCGCCACCGAGGAGGCCCGGCGGGACCTGGACCTGACCGACCTCGACCTGAGCGGCCGCCCCTTCTTCGACGCCCTGCTGCGCCACGAGATCACCGCTCTCGAACCCGGCCCGGGAGCCGTGCTCCGCCTGTCGGTGCGCACCTACGACCCCGGTCTGCGGCTGCCGGTCGGCCCCTGCCGCGCCACCCTGCTCGTCACGCCCGGCGGGGGCCGCCTGACCGCCGTCCTCCGGCTGGGCCCGGTGCGCCCCGGCGTCTTCGAGGGAACCGCCCTGCTCGACCTGGCGGCGGCCCGGCTCCCGCTCCAGGGCTTCGCCGGGGAGCGCCACCCGGTGCTGCGCCTGCACCGGCGGGGGCGCACCCACCAGGGCATCCTGCTGGCGCCGCTGGACTTCCCGGCCCTGACCGCCGTCGTCCCGTACCGCGCGGGCCTCGCGCCGCACCGGGTCACGGTCTCCCCGGAGGGCCACAACCCGGACCGCCTGCGGATCCGCTGGGACCCGGCGGGCCCGGTCCCGGCCGTCCTCGCCCCGCTCGCCCGCCGCGTCGACCCCCGGCTGAAGCGGGCGGTACGGCTCGCCGCGCGGGCCCTGCGCTGACACCGGTCGGGCCGGGGGGCGCCCGGGGCCTTCGCGCGCGGCGCGGGCGTACCGGCGCGCCCGGGAGGGACCCGGCTCACCTCCCGCCCGGCACCCGGTACAGCACCTCCCCGTCCGGCCCCCGGGCCACCTCGCGCAGGCCCTCCGCCCCCCGGAGCCCGCCCCGGTCCACCACCCACCGCACCGCGTACGCCCGCTCCACCGCCCGCCGGGTCCCCGCCGCCGTACCCGGCGCGAAGTACCGGCGCACCGCCTCCGTCCGCTCCGGCGCGTCCGGGAGGAACACGTCGGGGTACCCCGGCGCCACCGTGTACGCCCCGTAGGCCGGGACCTGCCGGGCCGCGCCCGTCCGCGCCATCACCACGTCCCCGTACCGCACCCACGGGGTGATCCAGCCGTACCCCCGCCAGGGCTCCCGGTACTTCTCCCGCACCGTCGGCGGCAGCGCCTCCGGCCCGGTCACGTACCCCACCGTCCCGGACTGCGCCCAGGCCCCCACCGCCAGCGCCGCCGCCACCGCGCCCACCGCGACGGCCGACGCGCCCGCCGGTTCCCGGCCCCGCCGCGACCACCACCGGTGCCCCGCCTCCGCGGCCAGCAGGGCCGCCGCGAGCTGCGCGGGGACCAGGGCCGCGGGCAGCGCCCGCCCCCACGACCAGTGGCCGCTCAGCCCGCCCGCCGCGAACACCGCCGCCCCCAGCGCGAAGAACACCACCAGGACGTCCCGCCGGTCCCGGCGCAGGCGGACCGCCAGGGCCGCCACCCCCACCAGCACCAGCCAGTACCGCCCGGCCAGGTCCCGGTAGAGGGACCGGTGCGCCGCCTCCAGCCCGTCCGTCCCGAGCAGCGCGAAGACGTCGTAGTACGGCCAGGCCCACAGCACCGCCAGTCCGGCCGCCAGTCCGGCCGCCGCCCGCGCCCACACCCGCCGCCCGCACCGCGCCGCGACCAGCGTCGCCAGCGCGCCCAGCGAGGCGACGACGCCGGAGAACTGGTGGCAGAGCACGATCACCGCCCACAGCACCCCGAGCCCCGCCCAGGCCGCCCACCCCGGCGGCTCCCGCACCGCCCGGGTCAGCCACGCCCAGAAGTGGAAGGCCAGCCCCAGCGCCAGCACGCTCGGATACGCGGCCGTCAGCGCCAGGGAGTGCAGCCCGGCGAACCCGCTCCAGTCGACCGGCGCGGTCCCCCACAGCAGCACCAGGCAGAGCAGGGCCAGCGGGGGCGCCGACGGCCGGTCGCTCAGCGTGCGGACGTACCGCCACACGCCCGTCACCAGCAGCGCCAGCCCGGCCACCGCCCCGATCCGCAGCACGGTGAAGACCTGCCAGCCGGTCACCCGGGCGAGGAGGCCCAGCAGCACGGTCCACGGCGAGTAGTACGGGCTGGGAACGTCCGCGTCCACCAGCGGACTGCCGGGACGGGTGAGGCCGTGCCGCAGCCGCTCCACGGTCGCCGCGTGCATGCCCAGGTCACCGGCCCACGGCAGCACGAGCACCACCAGGAGCAGCAGGAGCACGACGAGCGCGGCGGCGGCCCGGCAGACGGCCGCCGGAAGGACCGCGGCGCCCCCTTCGCGCGGCGGTGCGGTGCGCGTCGTCGCGGTGCGCCCGGTCACGCGGCCACTCTATCCGGGATGCCCCACTTCCTCCCCATGTCCGATGCGCCCTCCGGGGCCGCGGCCGGGTGCCGGAGGGCGGGAGCCGGGCGGCCGGTGGCGGCGGCCGGTGCCGGGCGCGGGCCCGCGCCCGGCCGGTCCCGGAACGACGGGGGCGCCCCGGGCCGAAGGGGCCCGGGGCGCCCGTGCGCGTGCCGCGCGGTCGCGCGGCGGTGCCGTCAGGAGTGCGTCCGCAGCAGCGTCCGCATCGTCCGCATGGCCACCGACAGGTTGGAGAGGTCGAACTCCTCCGAGTTCTGGATCTCCTCCAGGGTGGTGCGGGCCCGGCCCAGGATCGCCGCGTTGTTCCGCTCCCAGACCGCGAACCGCTCCTCCGGCGTCGCCGTCGGGTCGCCGGCCGCCAGCACGTCGGCGGTGAGCGCCGCCTGCGCCGCGTACAGGTCCTCGCGGATCGCCGCGCGGGCCATGGACTGCCAGCGGTCGTCGCGGGGCAGGTCGCTGATCCGGTCCATCAGCTTGGTGATGTTCAGCCGGTCCGCGAGGTCGTAGTAGACCTCCGCCACGTCCAGCGGGTCGCGGCCCATGCGGTCGGCGACCGAGACGATGTCCAGCGTCGGGAAGGCCGAGGAGAACCCGGCCACCCGGGTGGCCGTCTCGTCCGGGACCCCGGCACCGGTCAGCTCGTCGTACAGGTGCTGGTACCAGGCGGCGGCGGCACCGCGCAGCAGCTTCGGCAGCCTGTTCCAGACCTGTTCGACGCGCTCGGCGAAGAAGTCGACCGTCTCCGCCAGCTCCAGCGGCTGCGGCCGGTTGTTGAGCAGCCAGCGCGTGCCCCGCTCGACCAGCCGCCGCGAGTGCAGCCGGATACGGGTCTGCAGCTCGGCGTCGACACGGGTGTCGAGCGCCTCGACCGCGTCCCACACCGGGGCGGAGCGGAAGATCGCCCGCGCCGCGGTCTGGGCCCGCACGATCTCCTCCAGCGAGGCGCCGGTCTCCTCGCGCATCCGGTGCAGATACGTCGTACCGCCGGTGTTGACCGTGTCGTTGACCAGGACGGTCGTGGTGATCTCGCGGCGCAGCGGGTGCCCGTCGATCGCCTCGGTGTACTGCCTGCGCAGCGCCGTCGGGAAGTAGGCGTGCAGCAGGGTGCGCAGGTACGGGTCGTCGGGCAGCGAGGTGCGCAGCAGCTCCTCGGCCACCGTGATCTTGGTGTACGCCAGCAGGACGGCCGTCTCGGGCCCGGTGAGGCCGTGGCCGCCGGCCAGCCGCTCGCGGATCTGGCGGTCGGTGGGCAGGAACTCCAGGGCGCGGTCCAGATGGCCCTCGGTGACCAGGTGGCGCATGAAGCGCTGCTGGGCGTGGACCATCTCCCGGGACTGGGCCAGGGCGTTGGCGATGGCCGTGTTCTGCGCGTAGTTGTTGCGCAGGACCAGCGCGCCGACCTCGTCGGTCATCTGCGCGAGCAGCTTGTTGCGCTGCTTGACGGTCATGTCGCCGTCCTTGACGAGACCGTTCAGCAGGATCTTGATGTTCACCTCGTGGTCGGAGGTGTCCACGCCCGCGCTGTTGTCGATGGCGTCGGTGTTGATCCGGCCGCCGGTGCGGGCGAACTCGATGCGGCCGAGCTGGGTCATGCCCAGGTTGCCGCCCTCGCCCACGACCCGGGCGCGCAGGCTGCCGCCGTCGACGCGGATGGCGTCGTTGGCCTTGTCGCCGACGTCGGCGTTGGACTCGGCGGACGCCTTGACGTAGGTGCCGATGCCGCCGTTCCACAGCAGGTCCACCGGGGCCGTCAGGCAGGCCCGCATCAGGTCCGCCGGGGTCATCTTGGTGACCTTGCCCTCAAGGCCCAGGGCCTCGCGGATGTGGGCGTTGACCGGGATCGACTTGGCGGAGCGCGGGAAGACCCCGCCGCCGGCCGAGATCAGATCGGTGTCGTAGTCCGCCCAGGAGGAGCGGGGCAGCTCGAACAGGCGGCGGCGCTCGGCGTGGGCGGTGGCCGCGTCCGGGGTCGGGTCGATGAAGATGTGCCGGTGGTCGAAGGCGGCGACCAGGCGGATGTGCTCGCTGAGCAGCATGCCGTTGCCGAACACGTCACCGGACATGTCCCCGATGCCGACGACCGTGAAGTCCTGGCTCTGGGTGTCCACGCCCAGCTCCCGGAAGTGCCGCTTCACGGACTCCCAGGCGCCGCGGGCGGTGATGCCCATGCCCTTGTGGTCGTAGCCGGCCGAGCCCCCGGAGGCGAAGGCGTCCCCGAGCCAGAAGTTGTAGGACTCCGCGACCTCGTTGGCGGTGTCGGAGAACTTCGCGGTGCCCTTGTCGGCGGCGACGACGAGATAGGTGTCGTCCTCGTCGTGGCGGACCACGTCGGCCGGGTGGACGACCTCGCCCGCCACCATGTTGTCGGTGATGTCGAGCAGCGCCGAGATGAAGGTGCGGTAGCTGGCGACGCCCTCGGCGAGCCAGGCGTCCCGGTCCGCGTTCGGGTCGGGGAGCTGCTTGGCGACGAAGCCGCCCTTGGCGCCGACCGGCACGATGACGGTGTTCTTCACCATCTGCGCCTTGACCAGGCCGAGGATCTCCGTGCGGAAGTCCTCCCGGCGGTCCGACCAGCGCAGTCCGCCGCGGGCGACCTTGCCGAAGCGCAGGTGCACGCCCTCGACGCGCGGCGAGTACACCCAGATCTCGAACGCGGGACGCGGCGCGGGCAGGTCGGGGATGGCCCGCGGGTCGAACTTCATGGAGACGTAGTCGTGCGGACCGCCCTCCCGGGACTCCTGGAAGAAGTTCGTCCGCAGGGTCGCCTTGATGACGGTGAGGAAGGAGCGCAGGATGCGGTCCTCGTCGAGCGAGGCGACCTGGTCGAGCGCCGCGTCCAGCTCCTCCAGCAGGGCGTCCACGATCTCGTGCCCGGCGCCCTGCCGCTCCGGGGACATCCGCGCCTCGAACAGGGAGACGAGGAGCCGGGTGGTGTGGACGTTGTCGCGGAGGGTGTCCTCCATGTAGTCCTGGCTGAAGGTCGAACCGGCCTGGCGGAGGTACTTGGCGTAGGCGCGCAGCACCATCGCCTGCCGCCAGGTCAGCCCGGCGCTGAGCACCAGGGCGTTGAAGCCGTCGTTCTCCGCCTTGCCGGTCCAGGTGGCCGAGAAGGCGTCCTGGAACCGCTCGCGGGCGTCGGCGCCGAGGTGCTCGGCGCCGCCGGCCTTCTGCTCGGGCATCCGCAGCCCGAAGTCGTAGATCCACGCCGTGGTGCGGTCGGAGCGGCGCAGCTCGTAGGGCCGCTCGTCGGTGACCTCGACACCGAGGCGGCTCAGGACGGGCAGGACCTTGGAGAGGGAGACCGAGCCGCCCGTCTGGTAGATCTTGAAGCGGCGCTCGGCGGGCGCGGCGCCCACCGGCTCGTACAGGCTCAGCGCGAAGGGGTGGCCCTCGTCGAGCCGCTCCAGGTGCGCGAGGTCGGCCACCGCGGAGCGCGGCCCGTGGTCGGCCTTGTAGCCCTCGGGGAAGGCACCGCCGTAGCGGCGCAGCAGCTCCGCGGTGCGCTCCTCGCCGAACTCGGCGTGCAGCGCCTCGGCGAAGCCGTCGGCCCAGGACCGGGCGGCGGCGACCAGGCGGGACTCGATGCGCTCCCGGTCGGCGTCGGACAGGTGCGGCAGCTCGGTGCCCTGCGGGACCCGGACCACGAAGTGCAGCCGGGACAGGATGGACTCGGTGTTCCAGGCGGTGAAGTCGACGTTGGTGCCGCCCAGCTCCTCCTTGAGGATGTCGACGATCCGCAGCCGGACACCGGTGGTGTACCGGTCCCGGGGGAGGTAGACGAGGGCCGAGTAGTAGCGGCCGTAGTCGTCCTGGCGCAGGTAGAGCCGCAGGCGGCGGCGTTCCTGGAGGTAGAGGACCGAGGTGGAGATGGCCTGCAGCTCGTCGACCGGGGTCTGGAACAGCTCGTCGCGCGGGTACGTCTCCAGGATCTGGAGCAGGTCGCGGCCGTCGTGGCTGTTGGGCGAGAAGCCGGCCCGCCGCAGCACCTCCTCCACCTTGCGCCGGATGACCGGCACCCGGCGGACGGACTCGGTGTAGGCGGCGGAGGAGAACAGGCCGAGGAAGCGCCGCTCGCCGACGACGTTGCCCTGCTCGTCGAACTTCTTGACGCCGACATAGTCCAGGTACGACGGCCGGTGCACGGTGGCCCGGCTGTTGGCCTTGGTCAGCACCAGCAGCCGGTGCTCGCGGGCCTTGGCCCGGGCGTCGGCGGGCAGCCGCTCGAAGGACGGGCTGACCGGGTGGCTCTCGTCGGTCGCGTGGTGCGGGTCGGAGCGCAGGATGCCGAGGCCGGTGCCGGCGACGGCGGCGAGGGAGTCGTCGTCGCGGAGCTCGTACTCGCGGTAGCCGAGGAAGGTGAAGTGGTCGTCGGCCAGCCAGCGCAGCAGCTCACGGGCCTCCTCGGCCTCCTGGGGCGCGAGGTCGCCGGGCGCGGGCTCCTCCACCAGGCCGTCCGCGATGCGGACGGCCGCGGCGCGCATCTTGCCCCAGTCCTCGACGGCCTCGCGGACGTCGTTGAGGACGCGCAGCAGATCGGCGGTGATCTGCTTCAGGTCGCCGCGGTCGGTCTCCCGGTCGATCTCGACGTGGATCCAGGACTCGACGTGCGCGTCGTGCGGCAGATCGTCGGACGGCGGCTCGGTGAGCACCTCGACCAGCCGGCCGGCGACGTCGCGCCGCACCACGATCTGCGGGTGGACGACGACGTGGATGCCGCGGCCCTGGCGGGTCAGCTCGTTGGTCACCGAGTCGACCAGGAACGGCATGTCGTCCGTGACCACCTCGACGACGGAGTGGCTGCAGGTCCAGCCGTTCTCCTCGACCGTCGGGGTGTGCACCCGCACGTTGGCGGTGCCCTGCGGGCGGTTCTCCGCCAGCCGGTAGTGCGAGACGGCCGCTCCGAAGACGTCGACCGGGTCGCGGTCGGAGAGGTCCTCCGGCGCGGTGTGCCGGTAGTAACGCCTCAGGAACGCGAACACGGATGCGTAGTCCGGGATGCCGCCCGGAGTGGCCTCGTCCGTCGTCCCAGTCGGTAGGTGCCCCCCGACCGGGCTGTTCTCAGCTACCCGCGCGGCCCGTTCGAGCAGCTCGGCCTTGGCTTCGTCCAGCTTGGTCTGCATTGTCCTCTGGCTCCTGTCGCGCGCCGTTGCGCGACGTAGATGGAAGTACGGTCTCCGGCCCCGCGGCGCGGTGCCGGAACACGGGGTGTCCGGTCCGTTCCGACGCTATGCCGCTCGGCGGGATGAGCGGGGGCATATCGGCCGATGTCGCCGCTCCCCCGGAGTGTGACATCGCTCTCGCCGTCACCGTCCGGGGGGTCCGCGGCGGCCGTCCGGGGGCCCTCGGCACCCCGTCCCGCCCTTGGGGACCAGCGACCGCCGCCCGGTCACGGATGTGTTCCGTGCGCTCCGGGCGCGGGGCAGGGGCGACGGTGCCCCCGCGAGCTATCGCGCTGATCACGCCACCAGGCTATCGCTCCCGGAGGGCACTCCGTCATGTGCGGCATCCGCACAGAATCCCCGCCGGAACTCTGTCGCTCCGCACACCTCATCCGCACATCCCGCACACCCGGAGCGCGGGGCTACCCCGAGGCGCACCGGCCCCGCGGGCAACCGCCCCGGCACCTCCGGCGACCACGGCCACCACCACGGCGCACCGCGCGGGACGGGACCGGTTCCGCGCGGGACGGGGGCGGGACGGGGCGGGATCGGCCGTGCGGGACCGTGCGGGATCGGCCGCCCGGGATCGGCCGCCCGGGATCGGCCGCCCGGGATCGGCCGCCCGGGATCGGCCGCACGGGGTGGTACGGAACCGGCCGTGGCGGACCGGGCACGACGCTCCGTGCGGGAGCGGCTCCGTACGGGAGCGGGCAGGGCGGGCCGTGCGGGAGCGGCCCGTGCGTGACCGGGCGGGATCGGCCGCCCGGGACGGGATGCCCCCGGCTCCCGGGCACGCGCCGGACGCACGACCCCCGTCACGGGCCGGGAACCGGCCCTGCGCGCCCGTACGGCCCGGCCGGCGCACAAGTCGTCCGGTTCGCCGGCTCAGGGCGGCAGGGCGGGCGCCAGGGGCCTCGGCGGGCACTCGCGGTTCCCGGGGCAGGTCACCGGGGGCGGATTCGGCCGCGGCAGTCCCGACCCGCGGTCACGGGAGGAAGACGGGAGCCGGGCCCCGCCGCGCTCAGGACGGCGGGACGGCCCCGGGGAGCACCTCCGGAAGACGGGATCGACGGGGTCGGACCCGGCCACTGCGGCCCCGGACCCGACCGGGCCGGGCACCGCGGCCGGGCGCCACGCCGCCGAGGCGCACCGAGCGGGACGCCACGGATTCGGCCGCGGCAGTCCGGGCCCGCGGTCACGGGAGGAAGACGGGAGGCAGACCCCGCCGCGCTCAGGACGGCGGGACGGCCCCGAGGGGCGCCTCCGGAAGACGGGATCGACGGGGCGGACCCGGCCACTGCGGCCCCGGACCCGACCGGGCCGGGCACCGCGGCCGGGCGCCACGCCGCCGAGGCGCACCGAGCGGGACGGGCCGCTCGGGACGGTGCGGTCGTGCGATGGCGGCGGGACACCGGAGCGGCGGCGGTGCGACGCGGGTGCGGGAGCCCGGGGGTGCGGGGGCCCGGGGGCGCCGGGCAGCGGTGGGACGGAAGCGTGGTCCGGACGCCGGCGGGCGGCCCGCGCCCGGCGGCGGGGCGTCAGCGCCCGGCCAGCCGTTCCGCCTCGGCGACCGCCTCCCCCAGCGTGTCCACCACCGGCACCCCGACGCCCTCCAGGCTCGCCCGGTGGTGCGAACCCCCGGTGTAGAGCACGGCCCGCGCCCCCGCCGCCAGCGCGGCCACCGCGTCGTCCGCCGCGTCGCCGATGACGACCGTCCGCCCCGGCTCCACCCCGTCCAGCGCCGCGAGGTGGCGCACCATGGAATCGGCCTTGCTGACCCCGGAGGGGCCCCTCCGCCCGTCCACCCGGGTGAAGTGCGACTCGATCCCCATGCCCCGCACCAGCGGCACCAGGTCGTCGTGCCCGTACATGCTCAGGATCGACTGGCTGCGCCCCGCCGACCGCCATCCGGCGAGCAGTTCCGCCGCGCCGTCGGTGAGCCCGCAGCCCGCCCGGTACTCGGTGTAGTGGCGGTGGAAGACCACGTCCATGACCTCCCACTCGGCCTCGGTGGGCAGCCGGCCGAGCAGCCGTTCGTAGAACTTGGGCACCGGCACGCAGTACAGCGCCCGGTACCGCTCCAGTGTGATCGGCGCCATCCCGATCTCGGCGAAGGCCGCGTTCGTCGCCGCGATGATCGCCTCGTTGTCGTGGAACAGCGTGCCGTTCCAGTCCCAGACGATGTGTGCCCCTGTCCGCGTCCGCATGCCCTCCAACGTACTCGCCGGCCCCGGCGGTGAGGAGGGGCCCGGACGGCCGGAAACGATCAGTCCCCGGAGCCGACCAGGCCGGGGATCTCCTGTGTCGCGAACCAGAGCAGCTCGTGCTCCTCGGCCGCGTCCACCAGGCGCCCCGCCGCGCCGTCCCCGCCGTCGGCCGCGGCGAGCGCCCCGGCGGCGGCGGCCACGTCGGGCCCGGCGCCGGGGTCGTCGGCGTGCACCGCCGCCACCCTGTCCAGCGCCACGTCCCCGGTGACCCGCACCGCGCCCGGCGCGTCCGCTCCGGCCCCGGCGTCCGCCACCGCGGCGTCGGGCACGTCGGCCGCGACCACCACCCGGCGCCGCGCGGCTTCCGCGTCCCCGGCCAGCAGCCGCAGGGAGGCCAGCGCGGCCCCGCCCAGGGCGGCGTACTCCAGCTCCTCGACGTCGTCGGTGCGGCACCAGGCGCGCAGCCCCGGGGTGACGGCGTAGGCGGCGAGCGGCCCGGTCCCCAGCCCGCCCGTCCGGTACGCCTCCGCAAGGCCGGAGAGGGTCAGGGGGACGTAGACGCGCATGGTGGCCGCTTTCCTGGTCGGGACGGGACCCCGGGGCCGCCCAAGGCGCCCCGGCGGGGCTTCAGGATACGTGCGGGCGTCCCCTTTCGGGTTTCCGCGCCCACCCTCCGAACGTCCACCCGGCGCCCCGGAACTCACCCGGCCCGCCCCCGGCGTTACGGGCCCGACCGGTGCCCTCGTCACTCGGACCGGTGAATCCCGGACCGCGCCGACCCGCCCTCCAGCCTCCTTGCCGCCACCCCCCGCCACCCCGTACAAGATCCACGACCACGAAGTTACCGCCCGGTATGTCACGGGCCGCCGAACGGGGAGTTCCATGCGCAAGGTCATGACCAGGACCCAGCTCCGCCCGCCCCTCGCCCCGCCCGCCCCCGTCTCCCCCGGGCCCGCCGGGGCCGTCCCGCCCCGGCGGCCCGGCGGCAGTGCCGTCCGGGCCACGGCGCCCGGCGGGCGTCCGCCCGGCTCACCCGGCCGGGGCGCGCGCTCCCGCACCCGGCCGGCGGACACCCGCCCGGCGACGGCGGCCCCGGGCGCCTCCCGCACCCCGCCCCGCGCCCCCTCCGGCGGCCCGTACGCCGTGCCGTCCGGCGTCCCGGCGGTGCCCCGGGTCCCCGAGCAGTCCCCGCGCCGTCCGGTCGCCCGGATGCGCCCCACGGACCACTTCGCGGAGCTGCTCCTCGACGTGCTCAGCGGGCGGCGCCCGGTGCACGCGATGCTCCGGCACACCGTCGGCCGCGCCTACGACGAACTGGCCCTGCTGGCGGAGCACGGCCCCCTGCGCACCCGGGGCGGCGCCCGTCCCGTCGTCCGCGACATCGGCTTCTTCGAGCCCCGCCCCGGCGCACTGGAGGTCTTCGCCCGCATCGGCGCGGGCGACAGGGTGCGCGCCATGGCCTTCCGGCTGGAGCGGGGCCAGGACCTGCGCTGGCGCTGCACCGCCGTCGAACTCGGCGGCCCCCGGGGCTGACTCCCGCGGGGGCCACGGCGAAGGGGGAGCCCGGGGCGCGGGCCCGCGCGGCACGGCGCAGACATCCGGGGCCCCTACCCGCGGACACGGCGGGGGATCGGGCCCGGCAGTGCCCCGCGAGCACGACCGGGGCGCGGACCGGGCAGGGCCCGGCGAGCACGACGGAGGCGCCGGACCGGCAGTGCCCCGCGAGCACGACGGAGGCGCGAGCACGGCGGGGCGCCGGGCACGCGGGGGACACGGGCCCGGCACCCGCTGCGGGGCACGGACCGTGCCGGGCCTCACGGGTACGGGTCCCGCCCGCGGCGCGTACCGGAGCGGGCAGGGCGAGGCGGGAGGCGGCGAGGGCGTGGACGTGCGGGACGGCCGGGGGCCGACGGGCCCCGGAGAGCGGCCCCAGGGGGGACCACGCCGGTAGCCGGACGGGGTTGGCGCCACGCCGTGAGGGGGCCACGGCGGCGGGTTCATGGAGCAGGCCCCGGGAGAGCCCGTACGTGCGCGCCACGCCGTAGGGCGGCCCGGGTGGCGCCAGGGAGCGGGCCCCGGCGGGAGCCCGCATGTGCCCGCCGCCCGGCAGCCGCGAGGCACCCCGACCCGCCCGGCGGCTCCGCCTCCCCCGCGACACCGGGCCGGGCCCGGTAACCCGCCGGGAAGTCCCCCGCTCAGCGCGCGTGGACTGCCCCGCCACACGGCCCGTGGACCCCGGGGTGGCCCGGGAGGCGGTGCGGCCGGGCGGGTGGGTGTCACACCGCAGGACAGCCGGGGCGGCGGGCCAGGCTTCCCGGACCCGCACACGCGAAAGGACCGGGCACGCCAAGGCCCACGCGCGCGAAGGGACCGGGCACGCGAAGCACCACGCACGCGGAACGCAGGACATCCGGCGGCCACACACGCGTGACGGCCGGACACGCGTGACGGCCGGACACGCCGGAGCACCGGGCACCCGGCAGCCGAACCCATGGACGGGATAGGGCGCGCCAAGGCCCACACACGGGGAGCGGCCGGGCCCGCGCCGGAGTGCCCGGCACCCGGCACCCGGGAGGCGCACACGCGGAAGGGACGGACACCCGAAGGACCACGCACGCGGGAGCCGCCCGGCACCCGGAGGTCTGACGCACGCGGGGCGCGCCCAGAGGCGTCACGCACGCGGTGCCGCCCCCGGAGGCGTCGCACACGGGAAAGGGCCGGGCACCCCGTGGATGCCCAGCCCTCCCGTCGTCACGTCGCACCGGCGTTCCCGCCGGCCCGCCCGGCGGCGGCACCGCGGCCCGGCGGCACCGCGCACGCACCGCGTCCGCGTCCCGCCGGGAGCTCACCGTCCCGGAGCCGTCACTTCTTGCGGCGCCGCCCGCCCTTGGCCTGCTTGCGGCGCTCGGCGCGGGTGAGCCCGTCCGTCTCGGACCGCACGGGCTCGTCGTCGGTGGCGAAGTCGCCCTCGACGACACCGCCCTCGCCGTCCACCGTGGGGGCGGAGAAGTGCAGGTCCCGGCGCTGCGGGGCGTCCAGGCCCTTGGCGCGGATCTCGGGGCGCGCCCCGGCCGGGGCCGGAACGGCGTCCTGCGGACCCTTCTCCAGGCTCGGCACGGCGTCCTCGACGGGGACCTCCTCGACCTGCTGCTCGACCTGGACCTCCAGGTTGAACAGGTAGCCGATGGACTCCTCCTTGATGCCGTCCATCATGGCCTGGAACATGTCGAAGCCCTCACGCTGGTACTCGACCAGCGGGTCCTTCTGGGCCATCGCGCGCAGGCCGATGCCCTCCTGGAGGTAGTCCATCTCGTAGAGGTGCTCGCGCCACTTGCGGTCCAGGACCGACAGCACGACCCGGCGCTCCAGCTCCCGCATGATCTCGGAACCGAGCTGCGTCTCGCGCTCCTGGTACTGCTCGTGGACGTCGTCCTTGATGGACTCCACGATGTAGTCGGCGGTCAGACCGGCCCGCTCGCCGGCCGCCTCCTCCAGCTCCTCCACGGTGATCTTCACCGGGTAGAGCTGCTTGAAGGCGCCCCAGAGGCGGTCGAGGTCCCAGTCCTCCGGGAAGCCCTCGGCGGTCTCGGCCTGCACATAGGCCTCGATCGTGTCGTCCATGAAGTGCTGCACCTGCTCCTGGAGGTCCTCGCCCTCCAGGACGCGGCGGCGCTCGCCGTAGATGACCTCGCGCTGGCGGTTGAGGACCTCGTCGTACTTCAGGACGTTCTTGCGGGTCTCGAAGTTCTGGGTCTCGACCTGCGACTGGGCGGACGCGATGGCGCGCGTGACCATCTTGTTCTCGATCGGCACGTCGTCGGGGACGTTGGCCATCGACATCACGCGCTCGACCATCTGGGCCTTGAACAGGCGCATCAGGTCGTCGCCGAGGGAGAGGTAGAACCGGGACTCGCCCGGGTCGCCCTGACGGCCGGAACGGCCGCGGAGCTGGTTGTCGATGCGGCGCGACTCGTGCCGCTCGGTGCCGAGGACGTAGAGGCCGCCGAGCTTCTCGACCTCGTCCTTCTCCGCCTTCACCGCCTCCTCGGCCCGCTCCAGGGCGGCGGGCAGCGCGGCGGCCCACTCCTCGATGTGCTCCTCGGGGTCGAGGCCGCGCTGGCGCAGCTCCGCCTCCGCGAGGTCCTCGGGGTTGCCGCCGAGCTTGATGTCCGTACCGCGGCCGGCCATGTTGGTGGCCACGGTGACGGAGCCCTTGCGGCCCGCCTGGGCGACGATGGACGCCTCCCGCTCGTGCTGCTTGGCGTTCAGCACCTCGTGCTGCACCCCGCGCTTGCTGAGCTGCTGGGAGAGGTACTCGGACTTCTCGACCGAGGTGGTGCCGACCAGGATCGGCTGGCCCTTCTCGTGCTTCTCCGCGATGTCGTCGACGACCGCCTCGAACTTGGCGACCTCGGTGCGGTAGATCAGGTCCGACTGGTCCTTGCGGACCATCGGCCGGTTGGTCGGGATGGGCACCACGCCGAGCTTGTAGATCTGGTGGAACTCGGCGGCCTCGGTCATCGCCGTACCGGTCATGCCGGACAGGCCCGGCATCTCCTTGTCGCGGTGGTCGCGGCGCTTGTAGAGGCGGAAGAAGTTCTGGAGGGTGATCGTGGCGAGCGTCTGGTTCTCGTCCTTGATGTCCACCCCCTCCTTCGCCTCGATCGCCTGGTGCATGCCCTCGTTGTAGCGGCGGCCGGCGAGGATGCGGCCGGTGTGCTCGTCGACGATCATGACCTCGCCGTCGATGACGACGTAGTCCTTGTCCTTCTTGAACAGTTCCTTCGCCTTGATGGCGTTGTTCAGATAGCCGACGAGGGGGGTGTTCACCGACTCGTAGAGGTTGTCGATGCCGAGCCAGTCCTCGACCTTGGCGACACCGGCCTCGTGGATGGCGACGGTGCGCTTCTTCTCGTCGACCTCGTAGTCGCCGGTCTCCTCGATGCCCTTGAGGGTGTTGCCGGCCTCGCCGCGCTTCAGCCGCGTGACCAGCTTGGCGAAGTCGCCGTACCACTTGGTGGCCTGGTCGGCCGGGCCGGAGATGATCAGCGGCGTACGGGCCTCGTCGACCAGGATCGAGTCGACCTCGTCGACGATGGCGAAGTTGTGGCCGCGCTGGACGAGTTCGTCCTTGGACCAGGCCATGTTGTCGCGGAGGTAGTCGAAGCCGAACTCGTTGTTCGTGCCGTACGTGATGTCGCAGCCGTACATCTCGCGGCGCTGGGCCGGCGTCTGGTTGGCCAGGATGCACCCGATGGTCAGGCCGAGGAACTTGTGGACGCGGCCCATCATCTCGGAGTCGCGCTCGGCCAGGTAGTCGTTGACCGTGACGATGTGGACGCCCTTGCCGGACAGGGCGTTGAGGTACGCGGGCAGGGTGCCGACCAGGGTCTTGCCCTCACCGGTCTTCATCTCGGCCACGTAGCCCAGGTGCAGGGCGGCGCCGCCCATGATCTGCACGTCGTAGTGGCGCTGGCCGAGGGCGCGCTTGGCGGCCTCGCGCACGGTGGCGAAGGCCTCGGGCAGCAGGTCGTCCAGGCTCTCACCGTCGGCGTAGCGCTGCTTGTACTCATCGGTGAGGGCCCGCAGCTCGGCGTCGGAGAGGTCGACGAAGTCCTCTTCGATGGAGTTGACCTGGTCCGCGATGCGGTGCAGCTTGCGCAGGATCTTGCCTTCGCCTGCACGCATGATCTTCTGGAGGACGGACACGGGGGTTGGTCTCCTTGCCGGTCGGGCCTGGGACGGTCGGGTTCCATGTGACTGATCTGAGCAACGGCCATCGTATGCGAGGACCCCGCCGCCCCGGGAGGGCTGCCGCACGGGGACCCTGCGCCTTCCCGGCCGGGCCGGGCCCGCCGTCACCCCGTCCAACGTCCCGGGGTCCGGGATGGTGCCGCGGCGGGCGGGCGATTTGCACGAACCGTGACCGCGCGCCCGCGTCCCGTGAAACCCGGTGGCACCGGCCGCCCGGCCACCGGCATCATCCGCTGATGGAGCCCGTCACCCTCACCACCGACCGCCTCGTGCTGCGCGCGCCCGGCCCCGGCGACACCGCCGCCGTGCACGCCGCCTGCCAGGACCCGGCGATCCAGCGCTGGACGCTGGTCCCCTCCCCGTACCTGCCCGAACACGCGCGGGGCTTCACCGAGGAGATCGTGCCCAACGGCTGGGCCGACGGCTCGGAATGCGTCCTCGGCCTCTTCCTGCCGACCGGGGAGCTGGTGGGGATGAGCGGCGTGACGATGCGGTCGCCGGGCGCGGGCGAGATCGGCTTCTGGTGCGTCGAGGAGCACCGCGGGCACGGCTATGTCACCGAGGCGGTCGTCGCCCTCGCCCGCTGGGCGTTCACCGAGCTGGGGCTCGGCCGCCTGGAGTGGCGCGCCGAGGCGGGCAACGAGGCGTCCCGCGCGGTGGCGCTGCGCGCCGGGTTCGTCCCCGAGGGCACGCTGCGGGCCGGACTGGAGCACCGCGGGGTCCGCCGCGACTGCTGGATCGCCTCCCTGCTCCCCTCGGACCTCTCCCTCCCCCCGGCCGCCCCGTACCTGCCCGCCGGGCGGTGACCGGACGGCGGACCGGACGGTGACCGGGGCGGCGGACGGCCACCGGACGACACGACCGGACGGCGGGCGGGACGATGACCGGGCCGCTGCTCCGGCGGCGGCCCCGAGGGTGCCCCGGGCGGTCCCCGGCCCCTCTTCCAGGGCGGACGCCGGCTGTCGGCGGGACCCCTTATCGTGCACTCGCATGACGACCCTTCCGCCCCCCGCCACGGAACTGTCCGCCGACGAGGCCCGCCGCATCGCCCTGCGCGCCCAGGGCCTGCTCGGCGCCCCCGACCGCCGCGCGGGCGTCCGCGGCGTCCTCCGCCATCTCGGCGCGGTGCAGCTCGACACCATCTCCGTCCTCGCCCGCTCCCACGAGCTGATCCCCTACGCCCGGCTGGGCGCGGTGGGCCGTCGGACCGTCGAGGACGCCTACTGGAAGGACACCCGCAGCTTCGAGTACTGGTCGCACGCCGCCTGTCTGCTGCCGGTCGAGGAGTGGCCCCACTTCGCCTTCCGCCGCCGCGCCCACCGCGACCGCCCGCACTGGAACCACGCGCTCCCCGACGGTGTCTACGAGCAGGTCGTCGGACAGCTGCGGGCCGAGGGCCCGCTCACCGCGACCGATCTGGGCGGGGCCAAGCGCACCAGCGAGTGGTGGGACTGGTCGGGCACCAAGATCGCCGTCGAACGCGCCCTGATGTACGGCGAGGTGGTCTGCGTCGAGCGCCGCGGCTGGAAGCGGGTGTACGACCTCGCCGAGCGCGCCATCCCCGCCGCGCTGCTCCACGACGACCTGGACGACGCCGAGTGCGTCCGCCGCCTGGTGGCCCTGGCGGGCCGCGCCCTGGGCGTCGGCACCCGGGCGGACATCGCCGACTACCACCGGCTGCGGGGCGAGCAGGTCGATGCCGTGATCGCGGACTCGGGCCTGGTGCCGGTGACGGTGGCGGGCTGGGGACGGCCCGCCTGGGCCGACCCCGCGGCCCTGGAGACGGTCCCGCGCGGCCGGCACCGCACCACGCTGCTGTCGCCGTTCGACTCCCTGGTGTGGGAGCGGGCGCGCACCGAGCGGATCTTCGGCTTCACCCACCGTCTGGAGGCCTATGTGCCCAAGCAGAAGCGCGTGCACGGCTACTTCGCGATGCCGGTGCTGGCGGGCGGGCGGCTGGTCGGCCGGGTCGACCCGGCCCGCGAGGGCCGCACGCTGGTCGTCAAGCAGATCACGCTGGACGGTGCCGGGGCGGCCCCGGCGGCGGCCCGCGCGCTGACGGAGGCGGCGAGCTGGGTGGACTGTGTCGACGTGCGGCTGGAGCGCGTCGAGGCCCCGGAGCTGCGCGAGCCCCTCACCAGGGAGCTGGCCCGCCTCCTCGGCTGACCGTACGGGGCGGGACCGAAGCGGACCGGGCCCGGGGCGGCGGAGGCCGGAGCGGAAACCGGGGGCGGCGGCCGGGCGGTGGACCCTCCCGGGAGGACGGCCGGGGCGGTCCCGGGAGGGAGGTGGCGGGACGGTCCCGGGAGGAGCGGCGGCGGGGCGGTCCCGGAGGGGGCGGCGAGGTCAGCGGATCTCCAGGATCTTCTCCCGCATCGCGTACACCACGGCCTCCATCCGGGAGTGGAGCTGCAACTTCTCCAGGATGTTGCGCACATGGTTCTTCACGGTGTTCTCGGAGATGAACAGCTCCTTGGCGATGTCCCGGTTGTTCATCCCCGTGGCGACCAGCTTGAGCACCTCCAGCTCGCGGTCGGTGAGGCGGGGCGCGGGCACCAGCCGGCGCTCGTCGGTGCGCTGGATCATCGACTTGAACTCGGTGAGCAGCTTCGACGCCATCGACGGGCTGATCTGCGACTGCCCGTCGGCCACCGCGCGGATCGCGGTGGCCACCTCGTCCGTGGAGATCTCCTTGAGGAGGTAGCCGGTCGCGCCCGCCTTGATCGCGTCGTAGAGGTCGGCCTCCTCGTCGGAGATCGTCAGCATGATGATCTTGGCGCTGGGGGCCACCTCCTTGATGGAGGTGCAGGCCTCGATGCCACCCCGCCTGGGCATCCGCACGTCCATCAGGATGATGTCCGGCAGCAGGTCGGCGGCCTTCTCCACGGCCTCGGCGCCGTCCCCGGCCTCCCCGACGACCTGGATGTCCTCCTCGGCGGCGAGCACGATCTCCAGACCGCGGCGGAACAGGGCGTGGTCGTCCACGACCAGGACCCTGATCGGTTCCGCCCGCACCGGGCCCCTGCCGACGACATCTTCGTCGACGCATCCGTTCCGCATCGGTCCGAAGCTGTCCGCCATCGTTCCTCCCCCTGAAGGCTGTGGCCCCCGCGTGGTCCTGAGCCATCGCCAACCCAGAGCAAAGGCCCACGTGTTGGGCCGTTTGCGGTCATGA
The DNA here is from genome assembly GCF_009862265.1 of Streptomyces sp. SID8352. Taxonomy (GTDB): domain Bacteria; phylum Actinomycetota; class Actinomycetes; order Streptomycetales; family Streptomycetaceae; genus Streptomyces. Next base: position 22,087 of record NZ_WWGX01000034.1, read on the forward strand.
TTCCATGTCCGGGCGACCCCGGAGCGACGGAACGGCCCGCCGAGTGGTAGCACACCCGGGCGGACCGTCGCACGGCGTCGCACACCGGTGCCCCCGGGGGGGCGCACACGCCGCCGGGGGCACCGGTACCGCGGTCTTCACGGGCGTCGTCAGCCGCCGAGCGCGTCACCAGCCTCCGGAGCGGGCTCCAGGGCGACCATCGTGTCCGTGCTCAGGTGGATCACACCGTAGTCGTACGCGTGCCGTCGGTAGACGACGCTGGGCTCCTTGGACTCGGAGTCGACGAACAGATAGAAGTCGTGCCCGACCAGCTCCATCTCGTAGAGCGCCTGGTCCAGGCTCATCGGGGCCGCGACGTGGGTCTTCTCGCGCACGACCAGCGGGCCGTCGCCCTGCACCTCCAGCGATCCGATCCTCTTCGTCGGCACGCCCTCCTCGGCCCGCGGCTCCACGAGGGCCCCGTTGCCGTTGAGCGTCGCCGCGTCGGGGACGCGGTCGGCGACCTCCGCCGCCGGGATCCGGCGCGTCCCGCGCCGCGAGTACCGCTTGTCGTGCTGCTTGCGCAGCCGGGCGCCGAGCTTCTCCGCGGCCAGGTCGAGCGCCGCGTACGCGTCACTCGCCGCCGCCTCCGCCCGGATCACCGGACCGCGCGAGCGGAGCGTGATCTCCACCCGGTCGCTGCGGTCGGCCTGACGGGGGTTGGGCTCCTTGGACACCTCGACGTCGAGGCTGATCACCTTGCCATCGAGCTTCTGGATCTTCTCCAGGTTCAGCTTCTCGGCCACGTGCTTCCGGAACCGCTCGGGCACCTCGGTCTTGCGGCCCTTGACGACGATGTCCACGCAGAACTCCGTTCCCGGATCGCTCCGCTCCGACGGCGGAGCGTCTCCCTTTCGCACCAGATTCCGGTAGGCCCCGGAACCTCGGACTCGGTGACTTCCACCTCCTCCCCCGCGGGCGGGTTCTCCACGCCACCAATGCGGGTGATGAACGGCGAATACCCGCGGCACGGCATAGTCATTCAGGGAGGTCTGGCCTGCGGCTTTTCCTCTGAACCGAACATATCTCGACCGGAGGCGAATCGTCACCCTCTACTGCCGCGTACCTCCGTTCCGATGAAATCGGACCCTCATTACCTGCAACGTCAGAAGTTCTTCATCAGTTCCGGTTTATTTCAAAGGAATCCGGTGAAGCGGCGACGACGGCCGCGCCGGTCACCACCTCCGCCACCGCGCGGACCACCGCACCACCTCCGTCCGGACCGGCCGTCCCCGGCCGTTCCCTCCGTTCCTCTCTGCCTTCCCCCGTCCCCGGGGTGTACACAGGCGATCTCCCCCTTACCGACCGGTATGCGTCGCTCCCGCCGCTCCGCTCGCGCACGGCGGCCCGCACGGCGCGCGCCGCCTCCGCCAGCGAGGCGCCCGTGGTCATCAGATCGTCGACGAGGACGACCGGGCCCGCCCCGCACAGCAGCCCCGCCCCGCCCGGGGAGACCGCCAGCGCGCCGGCCAGATTGTCCCGCCGGTGCCGCGCGCCCAGCCCGGCCTGGTCGGCCACCGCCCGCCGCTGCCCCAGCACGGCGAGGACCCGGGCCGGGGTCCCGCCGCGCCGCAGCTCGCCCGCCGCGGCCAGGGCGATGCGCCGCGCCGGATCGTGTCCCCTGGCCCGCACCGCGCGGCGCGCCGAGGGCACCGGCACCAGCACCACCGGCGCCCGCCACCCCGCGCCCCGGTCCCCCGCCCACGCCCCGGGCAGCCCGGCCCGCACGGCTCCCGCCAGCGCCGCGCCGAGCGGGACCGCCAGGGGCAGCGCGCCCCGCTCCTTGTGCGCCAGCAGCACCGCCCGCACCTCGTCCCCGTACCGGGCCGCCGCGTGCACCACCGGCAGGCCGGGCGGCGCGGGCCGCGGCCGGACCCGGCCGGGCGCCGACCCGCCCAGCGCCGCCCGGCACCGGCGGCACAGCACCGTACGGGCCCTGCCGCAGCCGGCGCACTCGGTCGGCAGCACCAGGTCCTCCAACTCCCGCCACCATCCGCTCATGGCCCCACTGTGCCAACGCCCCGGACGCCCGGCCACCCCTGTGGAAAACCCCCTGTGGACAACTCGGCGGACGGCAGGAAGCGGCACTTCGGCATGGTGTCCGCGCACCGGACCGCGCCTTCCCGGCAGGAGCCCGGACGCCCGGCCCGGCAGCCGCCCCGGCCGCCCGGCGGGCGCCCGCCCGGCGGCCCCCCCGGCGGGACGCCCGGGCCTCCCGGTCGGACACCCGGGCCCTTCCCGGCGGACTCCGACCGCCCTCCCGGCCGCACACCCGGGCACGCCCCGCCTCCGCCCGGCCGACGCACGCCCGGCACCCCGGCCCCGCCCGCCCAGGACGGCCCCGCGCCCGTCACCCGGGGCCCCGCGCCCCGCCCCGTCGCGCGGATCAGCCCGGATAGACCGGCGCCGTCCCCTCCGCGACCTTCTGCCACTGCATCCCGGAGGGCAGCCGCACGATGAGGTTCTCGGAGTAGGCCACCAGGGGCCGCCGCTCGTCCTCGGTCGAGGCGATCTCCTTGACCCCGGTCAGCGCGGCGGGCACCGACGCCTCGGGGGTGGAGCCGTCCACCTGGACGTAGCCGATCTGCTGCACGCCGCCGCGCTCGCGCCCGGCCACCACCAGACGGCTGTCACCGGCCCAGGACATGGCCGTGACCTCCTCCAGCTCCGGTGTCGCGGTGCGCAGCCCGACCACGGCGACCCGCGGCTCCTCGGCCGGCCGCTGGTCCCGCTCGATCCGTCCGATGAGCAGCGACCGCCGGCCGCCGTCCTCCACGATCAGCGCGATCCGCACCCCGTCGGCGGCCACCCGCACCGCCGTGATGCGCCCCTTCAGCCCCGGCGTCCGCACCTGCACCGGATCCCCGGCGCCGTCCTTGAGCAGCAGCAGCCGCGGCGACTCCGGGTCGCGGTCGGCGATCCACAGCCCGCCCCGCGCGTCCCAGCTCGGCGCCGTCAGCCGGTCCTGCTCGGTCCGGCCCCCGCTGGACAGCACGGGCTCCCCGCGCGAACCGCCCGGCACGAGCGTCCCGACGTACAGATGGCGCCCGTCGAGGCCGGTCGCGGCCGCCGTGCGCTCGTCGCGCGAGACCGCCACCGACCGCAGGGACGTGGCGCCCTCGCCGAGCGCGCCGGGCACCGGTTCGGCCCGGTTGGCGTTGCCGCCCGCGGCGATCCGCACCAGCCGGTGCTTGCCGTCGAGGAAGTAGAGATGGTCCGGCCGGTGCGCGGAGCCGCGCGTGGCCACCGCGTCCGCCCGGTCCCCGGACAGCTCGCAGACCCGGCGCCCGCCCGAGGTCAGCTCGACCTCGTCGACCGCCGGGGTCACCCCGCGCAGCGTGAAGAGGAGCTGGGCCGCCATCTCGTGGCACTGGCTCGCGCCGACGCGGGCCGCCCGGTCGTTCAGCGGCACCGTCAGCCGGTTGCGGTCGTCGGGCGTCAGCGCGGTGACGCCGTCGGCGAGCGCCGTGCCGCTCGGGAAGCCGGACCGCACCACCGGGCCGAGCGCCCGGGCCGGACCGCTGATCAGGGACCGCACCACCTGGGTCATCGGGTCCACGAGCCGACGCACGTAGACGGGGTCGGCGACGGCCGCCGGCTGCCGGGGCGTCTCCTCCCCGGTCTGCGGACCGCTGTTCGCGGCGAAGTAGTACTTGTTGACCGACATGTAGGTGCGCTGGAAGTCCGACTTGCCCATGACGACGCCCTGCGGCAGCGCGTCGATGCGCCACTGCCGGGTCTTGCTGTCCTTGGTGAGGTGCACCGACTGGCGGTACGTGCCCCGCGCCGGCGTGTACGACTGCCGCGCGTCCACCGTGGCGACCCGGGTGCCGGTGAGGGTGACGGCGTAGTCGCCCGTCTGCTCCCGGTTGCCCGGCGGCTCCGCCTCGGTGCTGGGGCCGCCCGCGAGCACCGTGGTGGTCGCCTCCGGCCGCCAGGTCCGCGACGCGTCGGGGGTCAGGTACTTGCGGGCCGTCTCGAACCGGGGATCGTTGCTGGTCAGGGCCTCCAGGAAGCCCTGCACGATCGCGGACGGCGGGGCACCGTCGGCAGGGGGCATCGCGAACACCCGCACCTGAGGGTCCTGTCGCGGTGTCGACTCCACGCCGCGCAGGTCCCCCCGGTCGGGCATCGACGCGCAGCCGGACAGCAGGACGGCACCGCAGACCGCGTACGCCGCCGCGCGGCCCGCCTTCCCCCGGCCGCCGGACCGGCCGCCGGTCCGGCCCCCCAAGACCCCGCCCCGGAGGTCGGCGGTTCCGTCCCCGCGCCCGGCGCCGAGGTCCCGCCCGTCGCCGCGCGTGCCCCGGTGCCCGGTGCCCGCGCTCCGGCGGTCAGCGCCCACGAGATGCCTCCCCCTGCCTGCTCGCCCCACCGGACCCGTCCTCCGGGCGGCCCGCCGCCCCGGGGCCGTCCGGACCGTCCTGTCCCGCCGTCCCCGACACCGGCCGCGGCACCACCCGCGCCCCGTTGCCGGGCAGCGCCGTGGGATCGGCCGTGGCGGCGACGGCACCGGGCCGCGCCGGTATCGGCCCCCGCGTCCCGGCCGAGGGCGCCCGGTCGGCCGCCGGCTGGGCCGGCACCCCGGCCGCCCTGCCGCCGTCCGGTGCCCGTCCCGAGCCGGCGCGCTCGCTGTTGCGCCGGGAGTCCTTGGGCTCCAGCGGTATCGGGGAACCGCGCAGCGGCTCGTCCGCCGTCCGGGGCAGCGTCAGCCGGAACTGCGAACCGCCCCCGGGCTCGCCCCACGCCTGGAGCCAGCCGCCGTGCAGCCGCGCGTCCTCCAGGGCGATGGACAGGCCCAGACCGGTCCCGCCGGTGGTGCGCGCGCGGGCCGGGTCGGCCCGCCAGAAGCGGCTGAAGACCCGGGCGGCCTCACCGGGCTTCAGGCCGACGCCGTAGTCGCGCACCGCGACCGCGACCGCTCCGCCGGCCGCGGCCAGCCTGACGACGACGTCCTTGCCCTCGCCGTGCTCGACGGCGTTGACGACGAGGTTGCGCAGCACCCGCTCCACGCGCCGGGCGTCCGCCTCCGCGACGACGGGCTGCTGGTCGCCGACGACGCGTATCCGGGTGCCCTTGCGCTCCGCGAGCGGCTCGGCCCCGCTGACGACGCGGCGGACGACCTCGCGGAGGTCGGTCGCGTCCGCCTCCAGGGCCGCCGCGCCCGCGTCGAAGCGGCTGATCTCCAGCAGGTCCGCGAGCAGGGTCTCGAACCGGTCGAGCTGGTCCGCGAGCAGCTCCGCCGACCGCGCGGTGACCGGGTCGAAGTCGACCCGCGCGTCATGGATGACGTCGGCCGCCATCCGCACGGTGGTCAGCGGGGTCCGCAGCTCGTGCGAGACGTCGGAGACGAACCGCCGCTGCATCCGCGACAGGTCCTCGAGCTGGCTGATCTTGAGCTGGAGGTTCTGCGCCATCTTGTTGAAGGCCTCGCCGAGGCGGGCGATGTCGTCCTCGCCGGTGACCTTCATCCGTTCCTGGAGCCGCCCGGCGGACAGCCGCTCCGCGATGCTCGCCGCCATCCGGACGGGCGTGACGACCTGCCGCACGACGAGCCAGGCGATGGCGCCCAGGAGCACGACCACGAAGAGCCCGGCGGTCGCCAGGGTGCCCTTGACCAGGCTGAGCGACTTCTCCTCCTGGGTCAGCGGGAAGAGGTAGTAGAGCTGGTAGGGCTCGCTGTTGGGGTCGCTGACCTGCTTGCCGATGACCAGTCCGGGCCGGGACGGCGCCTTGGAGTCGTAGACGATCCGGGTGTAGCTCTGGGCCGCCCCCGGCGCGCTGTCGATCCGCTCGCGCAGTTCCTCGGGGATGCTGGCCGACCAGTTGACCAGGCCGGAGGCGCGCGGTCCGCGGCCGCTGCCGCTGTCGCCGCCGGTGGGCAGGGTGACCACGTCGAAGGCGCCCTGACCGCCGCTGGAGAGCGACTTGACGAGGTCGCTCATCCACTGGATGACGTTCTGCGAGGGGCGTCCGTCGGCGTGGGTGCCGTCGTCGCCGGTCGCCCCGGCCGCCGCCTCCTCGGCCTTCTGCTTGGCCACCGCGAAACCACCGGTGGCCTGGCTCTGGGAGGCCTTCACCTTGGCCTCCAGCAGTCCGTTGCGGACCTGGCCGATGACGACGAAGCCGAGCAGCAGGACGACGCCCAGGGACATCAGCAGGGTGGTGGCGACGACCTTGAGCTGGATGTTGCGCCGCCACAGCCGCATGACGGGCAGCAGCGGCCGGCGCACCCAGCGCATGAAGAGGCGGAGCACCGGGCTGCCCTGGACGCCGCCGTGCAGGAGACCGCCCTCCAGCAGGCGGCCCCACCGGGAGCCCGCGGACGGGCGGGCGACAGTCCGTCCGGCGTTCTCCCCGGGACGACCGGGCGCCGAAGCGGCACTGTCCCCGGTCATGTCAGCTCGGTCCGGCCTTGTAACCGACGCCGCGGACGGTCACCACGATCTCCGGCTTCTCCGGGTCCTTCTCGACCTTGGAGCGCAGCCGCTGCACATGCACGTTGACCAGGCGGGTGTCGGCGGCGTGCCGGTAGCCCCAGACCTGTTCGAGCAGCACCTCGCGGGTGAACACCTGCCAGGGCTTGCGCGCGAGCGCGACCAGCAGGTCGAACTCGAGCGGGGTCAGCGCGATCGACTGCCCGTCCCGCTTCACGGAGTGCCCGGCCACGTCGATGACCAGGTCGCCTATGGCGAGCTGCTCGGGGGCCGGCTCCTCGGAGCGGCGCAGGCGGGCCCGGATGCGGGCCACCAGCTCCTTCGGCTTGAACGGCTTGACGATGTAGTCGTCGGCGCCCGACTCCAGGCCGACCACGACGTCGACGGTGTCGCTCTTGGCCGTCAGCATCACGATGGGCACGCCGGACTCCGCCCGGATCAGGCGGCAGACCTCGATGCCGTCCCGTCCCGGCAGCATCAGGTCGAGCAGCACCAGATCGGGCTTGGCCTCGCGGAAGGCGGCCAGCGCCTTGTCGCCGTCGGCCACGAAAGACGGCTCGAAACCCTCACCACGCAGCACGATGCCGAGCATCTCGGCCAGTGCGGTGTCGTCGTCGACGACCAGGACTCGTCCCTTCATAAACGACATCATCCCATTCTCGTAACGACGGCGAAGGTCCAGGTGAGACAGCTCACTGACCCGTGACGATAGTCGTACGGCGGCACTACTGTCTGCTCGGCCGGGCGGGGGAGCGCCGTCGGTGCCCGGGGAGGAGGCCGGATTCCCCGGCCGGGGCGCCCCGCACGGGCGTCGTGGGCCCGGGTGGGCGAGGCCGCGGAACCGCCCCGTCCCGGACACGGGCGCCGGTCCGGCACCGCCCGGCGCCGGTCCGCGACTCAGACCGGGGAGCCGGGGTCGGTCTCGCAGTCCATTCACCCGGTGCGTGTGAAGATCTCGCCCCCGAGCCCCTCCCACTCGACCGACATGCTCTTCTCGGTCAGCCCCCAGACCTTGCCGACCGTCCGCTCCTCGTCGGGGTTGTCGCAGTCGAGGCGGATGACGGGGGGCTCCTGCTCCTCCACGGCGACGGTCCCCCCGCAGGGCTTCGGGCCGCCCAGCAGCTCGACCCGGTGGCCGCTGATGTTGAGCACCGCCAGGTCCCCGCCCCACGAGCCGTCGAGCGCGTCGCCCACCGGCTTCACGGGAGCCGGTCCGGGCGAGTACGCCTCGGCCGACCCGGGGGCGGACGCGGTTCCCTCCGTCGACGCGGGGGCGGAGGCGGTTCCCTCCGGCGACCCCGAACCCCCGCACCCGGCCAGGCCGAGCGCCCCCAGCACGGCCAGCGCCGCCGTCACGGTGCCCATCCGTCGGACCATCGATACCCCCCGTATCCGTCCTGGCGGGCGACGCACGACGGGCGGCCCGGCCAGAAGCCGAGGATAGCGGGAGCGTGCGCCCTTGCCCCACGGATTTCCGCTCACCCCGCCCGCCCCGCTCACCCCGCCCGCCCCCGTGCGTCCCGCCCGGCCTCCCGCGTCCGTCCGCCCCACCCCGCGCTCATGCGCACAGGACCCGCCCCCGGCCGCGGGCCGGACCCGGGAGCCGCAGTGACCGACCGGGACCGGGGCCGCCTCTCCGAACTCCCCGGCAGCCCCGGACTCCCCGGCAGCACCGGCCTTCGGGCCCGTGGCGGATCTCAGCGGCGCAGGGCCGCGAGCGCCGCGGCGGTGACCGGGGAGATCGTGCCCTGCTCCGTGACGAGGGCCGTCACCAGCTCGGGCGGGGTCACGTCGAACGCCGGGTTGTACGCCGGAGTCCCCGGCGGCGCCACCGGAACGCCCCCGGCCGTCTCCGTCACCTCGTGCCCGGGGCGCTGCTCGACCTCGATCGACGCCCCGTCGGGGGTGCCCGGGTCCACCGTCGTCACCGGTGCCACCACGATGAACGGCACATGGTGGTACCGCGCCAGCACCGCCAGCGGATAGCTGCCCACCTTGTTGGCGACCGAGCCGTCGGCCGCGATCCGGTCCGCCCCGATCAGCACCGCGTCCACCTCACGGGCGGCGAGGAGCGAACCGGCCGCGTTGTCGGTGAGCAGGGTGTGCGGCATCCCGTTGCGGCCCGCCTCGTACGCGGTGAGCCGGGCACCCTGGAGCAGCGGACGCGTCTCGTCCACCCAGAGCCGCCGCAGCCGCCCCGCGCGGTGCGCCGCCAGGGCGACCGCGAACGCGGTCCCCTCACCGCCCGACACCAGCGAACCGGTGTTGCAGTGGGTGAGGACGCGGTGCCCGCCGCCGCCGGGCAGCAGTTCGTCCAGCAGCGCCAGTCCGTGCGCGGCCATCCGGGCGCCGGCCTCGGCGTCCTCGCGGTGCAGCGTCCGGGCGGCGGCCAGCGCGGCGGCGGCGGCCTCCCGGGGGTCGCCGGTGCGGGCCAGCGCCTCCCGGTGCGCGTCCCCGGCCCGGCGCACCCCGACCGCGAGGTTCACCGCGGTGGGCCGGGCGCCCTCCAGCGCGGCGGCGGCCCGCACCACGTCCGCCCCCCGCGCGGCGGCGAGCGCGACACCGTGGGCACCGGCGATGCCGAGCAGCGGGGCGCCGCGCACGGCGAGCGAGCGGATGGCCCCGACCAGCGCGGGGACGTCCGCGCAGACCAGTTCGACCTCCGCCGAGGGCAGCCTCGTCTGGTCCAGGAGGACCAGCACCGGGCCCTCGGGGGATTCCTCCCAGCGCAGGGCAGGGATCGGGGAGGACCGCTCGTCCTCGCCGCGGCGCGCGCACGGATCAGCCATGCGGTCAGTCTGCCCCTCCCCGCCGGACAGGTGAAGGGCGTGACCGCGGGGCGCACGGGCGCCGAGGGGGCGCCGGGGCCACCGTGCCCGGTCACCGCCCGGCCGCCCCATGGCACGATGGCTGACACACTGCCGCCGCGACCGCGGACGGGCACCGTGAAGGAGCGACGATGAACGACACTCCGGGCTGGGCCTCGCCCGGATCGGCCCCGTCCGACGGACACGAGACCGGCGGGACCGGCCCCGGCGACCGTCCCGAGGGCGAACCGGCGGCCCCCGGCACGAAGTGGTCGAAGGAGCAGCCGCCCCCCGGGCAGTGGTCCGCGCCCACCGGCCCAGCGGCACCGCCGCCTCCCCCGGGCCCCGGCTCGGCGCCCCCGCCGCCCGGCCCCGGCTGGGGCGCCCCGCCGCCCGCCGGTCCCCCCGGCGGCTGGGGCGGCGGCCGGGGTCCCGGTGGCCGCGCCCCCTGGGGCGGCGGCTGGGGCGGTCCGCCCCCGGCGGCCAAGCCCGGCGTGATCCCGCTGCGCCCGCTCGGCGTCGGGGAGATCCTCGACGGCGCTGTCTCCACCATGCGCGCGCACTGGCGCACCGTCCTCGGCATCTCCCTCAGCGTCGCCATCTTCACGGAGATCATCGTCGTCCTGCTCCGGGGCTTCGTGCTGGACACCGACACCGGGGCGCTCGGCGACCCGGACGCCACACTGAGCGAACTCGGCTCCGCGGTCACCGACTCCACCGTCGACTCGCTCGTCGTCTTCCTGGTCACCCTGCTCGGCACCGTCATCGCCACCGCCCTGCTGACCACGGTCACCAGCCGCGCGGTGCTGGGCCGGCGGGTCGGCGCGAAGGAGGCGTGGCAGGACGCCCGCCCCCAGACGGCGAAGCTGTTCGGCCTCATCCTCCTGCTGCTGCTGATCGTCTTCGGCATCGTCCTGGCAGGCATCGCGCCCACCCTGCTCGTGGCCCGCTCCGGCGGAAGCGACGGCGCCATGGCGCTCGCGTCCCTCTTCCTCCTCGCGGCCGGTGTGGTCGTCGCCTGGCTGATGATCCGGCTCTCCCTGGCCTCCCCCGCCCTGATGCTGGAGAAGCAGGGCATCAGGAAGGCCATGGGCCGTTCCATGAAGCTGGTCCGCGGCTCCTGGTGGCGGGTCTTCGGCATCCAGCTCCTCGCGGGGATCATCGCCAGCGTCCTGTCCGCGATCATCGTCCTGCCCTTCGCCTTCCTCGGCGCGGCCCTCGGCGGCGACGGCGTCGGCGGCTACCTGGAGGGCGGCGGGGACCTCGGCTGGACCTTCCTCGTGATCAGCGGCGTCGGCTCGGTGATCGGCTCCATGGTCACCTTCCCGATCACCGCCGGTGTCACCGTGCTCCTGTACATCGACCAGCGCATCCGCCGCGAGGCCCTCGACCTCGAACTGGTCCGCGCCGCGGGCCTCCCGGAATCCGGCGCCCCCGGCGCCGTCCCGGGGAGCTGATGCGGTGAGTCCCGCGGGGGGAGTCCTCACCGAGGCGCTGCCGCACGCCGCCGTACGGGCGTCGCTGCGCACCGGCGGACTCCTCGCGCGGGCCCCGGCCGGCCGGGGCGACGAGCCGCCGCTGAGCGTCCCGAGGGACCCCGCGCGGGAGGCCGCCCGGCGCGAGCTGGCCAAGCGGATGTACCACGAGAACGACCCCAACTGGTTCGAACGCGCGCTCAGCGCCTTCTGGAAGTGGGTCGACGCGCTCTTCACCACCGCGTCCACCGCGACTCCGGGCGGGGCGGTCGGCCTGGTCGTCGTGATCGCGGCCGTCCTGGCCGTGCTCGGCGCCCTCTGGTGGCGGCTGGGCACCCCGCGACGCCCTCCGGTCTCCTCCCCCGCCCTGTTCGGCGACCGCCCCCGCACCGCGGCCGACCACCGCGCCGCCGCCGGGGCCCACGCCGCCCGGGGCCACTGGGACCTCGCCGTCCGGGAGCGCATGCGCGCCGTCGTCCGCGCCCTGGAGGAACGCGCCCTCCTCGACGTCCGCCCCGGCCGCACGGCCGACGAGGCGGCGGTGGAGGCGGGCCGCGCCCTGCCCGCCCACCGGGAGCGGCTCCGCGCCGCCGCCCGGGACTTCGACGACGTCGTCTACGGCGGACGGCCCGGCACGGAAGCCGCGTACCGGCGGCTGACCGCGCTCGACGCCGACCTGGAGCACAGCAGACCGCGGCTCACCACCGCCACCGCCACCGGCGCGAACGGCGGGGACGACGGCCACGGCGGCCCGGACCTCGACGGATCCGGCCACGGCGGCCCCGGCATCGGCGGCACGCACCCCGGCACCCGAGGGGGAGCCGCCCGATGACCACCCCGACCACGCCCCCGGCCACCTCCGTCCGGCCCGGCGCCCGCCAGGCGTGGGTCCGCGCCCGGGGCATCGTCCTCGCGCTGGTGCTGCTGCTGGCCGCCGCCGTCGTCATCGCCCTCGTCCGCTCCGACGCCCGGCACGGCGCGCTCGACCCCCGCTCCGCCGACCCCGGCGGCAGCCGCGCCGTCGCCGAACTCCTCGCCGACCGGGGCGTGGCCACCCGAGTCGTCACCACCCTGGCCGAGGCCCGCGCCGCGGCCGGCCCCGACACCACCCTCCTGGTCGCCGTGCCCGACCGGCTGACGGAGCACCAGCGGGCCGCGCTGCGCTCCACGACCGCCCGCGCCGGCGGCCGCACCGTCCTCGTGGCCCCCGGCGACGCCACCGTCCGGCGGCTCGCCCCCGGCGTCACCGCCGACCCGGCGCCCGCCACCGGCTCCCCCCTCGCCCCCGGCTGCGCCCTGCCCGCCGCCCGCCGCGCCGGCACCGCCGACACCGGCCCCCTGCGCTACACCAGCGGCGACCCGTCCGCCGACGCCTGCTACCCCGGCGACGGGCCCGCCACCCTGCTGCGCCTCCCCGAGACCACGGGCGGCGCCGGTCCGGACGGGGCCGCCGGCGACACCGTCGTCCTCGGCGGGAGCGCGCTCCTCACCAACCGCTCCCTCGCCGACCACGGCAACGCCTCACTCGCCCTCCAGCTCCTCGGCTCCCGCGACCACCTCGTCTGGTACCTCCCCTCGCTGTCCGACGGCACCGCCGCGGACGGCGAACGCGGCTTCTTCGACCTGCTCCCCTCCGGCTGGCTCTGGGGCACCCTGCAACTCCTCGTCGCCGCCGCCCTGGCCGCCCTCTGGCGGGCCCGGCGGCTCGGCCCCCTGGTGCCCGAGAGGCTCCCCGTGGTCATCCGCGCCTCGGAGACCGCCGAGGGCCGCGCCCGCCTCTACCGCAGGGCCGACGCCCGCGACCGCGCGGCAGCCGCCCTCCGCTCCGCCGCCCGCACCCGCCTCGCCCCCCTCGTCGGCGTCCCCGTGGCCCGGGCCCACACGCCCGAAGCCCTGATCACCGCGCTGACCGTCCACCTGCACGGCGACGGACGCTCCCTGCACACCCTCCTCTTCGGCCCGCCGCCCACCGACGACGCGGCACTCATCACCCTGGCCGACCGGCTCGACGCGCTCGAAAGCGAGGTACGCCGTCCATGACGGACCCGACCACTGACCACACCGGGCGGGCCGGGGACCCGGGCGGCCCCCGCGCCGCCCTGGAGGCCCTGCGCACCGAGATCGCCAAGGCCGTGGTCGGCCAGGACGCCGCCGTGACCGGCCTCGTCGTCGCGCTGCTGTGCCGGGGCCACGTCCTCCTGGAGGGCGTCCCCGGCGTCGCCAAGACCCTCCTCGTCCGCGCCCTGGCCGCCGCCCTGGAGGTCGGCACCAAGCGGGTCCAGTTCACCCCGGACCTGATGCCCAGCGACGTGACCGGCTCCCTCGTCTACGACGCCCGCACCGCCGAGTTCTCCTTCCAGCCCGGCCCGGTCTTCACCAACCTGCTGCTCGCCGACGAGATCAACCGCACGCCCCCGAAGACGCAGTCGTCCCTCCTGGAGGCCATGGAGGAGCGCCAGGTCACTGTCGACGGCACGCCCCGCCCGCTCCCCGAGCCGTTCCTCGTCGCGGCGACCCAGAACCCGGTCGAGTACGAGGGCACCTACCCCCTGCCCGAGGCCCAGCTCGACCGCTTCCTCCTCAAGCTCACCGTCCCGCTCCCCTCCCGCCAGGACGAGATCGACGTCCTCACCCGCCACGCCGCCGGCTTCGACCCGCGCGACCTGCGCGCCGCCGGGGTGCGCCCGGTGGCGGACGCGGCCGATCTGGAGGCCGCCCGCGCGGAGGTCGCCGCGACCACGGTCCACCCGGGGATCACCGCCTACGTGGTCGACATCTGCCGGGCGACCCGCGAGTCGCCGTCCCTGGCCCTCGGCGTGTCGCCGCGTGGCGCCACCGCCCTGCTGGCCACGTCGCGGGCCTGGGCCTGGCTGACGGGCCGCGACTACGTCACCCCGGACGACGTGAAGGCCCTGGCCCTGCCGACGCTCCGGCACCGCGTCCAGCTCCGCCCGGAGGCCGAGATGGAGGGCGTCACCACGGACTCCGTGATCAACGCGGTCCTCGCCCACGTCCCCGTGCCGCGCTGATGGCACTCACCGGTCGCACCGCGCTGATCGCGGCCCTGGGCTCGGTCCCCGTCGGCGTCTGGGCCCCGGGATGGGCGGGCCTCCTCGCCGTCAACGCGCCGCTGGCGGTGGCGTGCGCCTGCGACTACGCCCTGGCCGCCCCGGTCCGGCGCCTGCTCCTGGAACGCTCCGGTGCCACCTCCGCCCGGCTGGGCGAGAGGGTCGACCTCACGCTGACGGTGACCAATCCGTCCGGACGCCCGCTGCGGGCGCGCCTCCGCGACGCCTGGCCGCCCAGCAGCTGGCTCCCGGGGACGGAGACGGAGGCCTCCCGGCACCGGCTGGCGGTGCCGCCCGGTGAACGCCGCCGCGTGGTCACCCGGCTGCGGCCCACCCGCCGGGGCGACCGCAGCGCGGACCGCGTCACGATCCGCTCCTACGGGCCCCTCGGGCTGGCCGCCCGCCAGGGCACCCACCGGGTGCCGTGGACCGTGCGGGTGCTGCCGCCGTTCACCAGCCGCAAGCACCTGCCGTCGAAACTGTCCCGGCTCCGTGAACTCGACGGCCGCACCAGCGTCCTGACCCGTGGTCAGGGCACCGAGTTCGACAGCCTGCGCGAGTACGTGCCGGGCGACGACACCCGGTCCATCGACTGGCGTGCCACCGCCCGCACGTCGGCCGTGGCGGTGCGCACCTGGCGACCCGAGCGGGACCGGCACATCCTGCTGGTCCTGGACACCGGCCGCACCTCGGCGGGCCGGGTGGGGGACGCCCCCCGCCTGGACGCCTCGATGGACGCGGCACTGCTCCTGGCCGCCCTGGCCTCCCGGGCCGGCGACCGCGTCGACCTGCTCGCCTACGACCGCCGGGTGCGGGCGCTGGTCCAGGGCCGGACGGCCCGGGACATGCTGCCGTCCCTGGTGGACGCGATGGCGACGCTGGAGCCCGAGCTGCTGGAGACCGACGCCCGGGGACTCACGGCGGCGGCCCTGCGGACGGCCTCCCGCCGGTCCCTCGTCGTCCTGTTCACGACGCTCGACGCGGCGCCGGTCGAGGAGGGCCTGCTGCCCGTCCTGGCCCGGCTCACCCGGCGCCACACGGTCCTCGTGGCGGCCGTCGCGGATCCCTTCGTCGCCCGGATGGCGGCGTCCCGCGGCAGCACGGAGGCCGTCTACGAGGCCGCGGCGGGCGCCCGGGCCGAGGCGGAGCGCCAGCGCACCGCCGAGCGGCTCCGCCGGCACGGGGTCGTGGTCGTCGACGCGACCCCCGACCGGCTTCCCCCGGCCCTGGCGGACGCCTATCTGGAACTGAAGGCCGCGGGACGGCTCTGAGGCGGCGGTCCGGCCGCCTCGGAAGGCATCCGCCCGCGGGCGAGCCTGGCGTGCGGGGCAACATGCGAACGCAGGAAACGCGGGAACGCCGAGAACGCCGAGAACGCCGAGAACGCCGAGAATAAAGTGGCCCGGTGGAAGGCCTCCGCGAAAAGGGGCCGGAACGCAGAAAAGCCCCGCACCATGAGGTGCGGGGCTTTCCCCAACAATTGTTCGGCGGCGTCCTACTCTCCCACAGGGTCCCCCCTGCAGTACCATCGGCGCTGTAGAGCTTAGCTTCCGGGTTCGGAATGTAACCGGGCGTTTCCCCTACGCTATGACCACCGAAACACTATGAAACACAACCCGCAACCCC
>NZ_WWGX01000035.1:0-3300 GCF_009862265.1 Streptomyces sp. SID8352
GGTGTGTGTGGTGGTGAGGGCGAGGGCTATGGAGCTTGCGGCGATGGCGGTGGCGGTGATGCCGGCGGTGGTGAGGGTTCGGGGGTTTTTCCAGGGGATTCTGGTTTGGGGTATGGATACCGGGGTTGGTGCTGGTGGGGTTGTTGCGGGGGCGGGGGCGGGGGCGGGGGCGGGGGCGGGGGTTGGGGGTGTTGTGCCGGCGGCTGTGCCGGTGCCGGTGCCGGTGCCTGTCCCGGTGGTTGTGCCTGTGCTGGCGGCTGTGCCGATGTCTGTCCCGGTTCCGGTACCGGGGCCGGTGTTGATGTCTGTTCCGGTTCCGGTAGTTGTGCCTGCCTCGGTGCCTGCGGTGGTGCTGGTGTCCGTGCCGGTGCCGGTGCCGGCGGCTGTGCCTGTGCCGGTGTCCGTGCTGGTTCCGGCGGCTGTGCCGGTTCCGGTGTCCGTGCTGATGCCTGTGCCGGTGTCTGTCTCGGTGCCGGTGCCGGTGCCGGTGCCGGTGCTGGTGGTTGTGTCGGTGTTGGTGTCTGGGGGTGTGCTGCTGTCTGTGCTGCTGTTGTCGCCGTTGCCGCTGTTGTTGCCGCTGTCGCTGTCGCTGTTGTTGTTGTTGCCGTTGGTGGTGGTGTGGAGGAGGTAGGCGGTGGCGGTGGTGCCGAGGTAGATGGGGGGGATGGTGGTGCGGATGGTTGTGGTGAGGTCGGTGAGTTCGTGGTGGAGGGCGGTGCAGGTGGGGCAGTTGGTGAGGTGTTCGCGGATCTGGGTGTTCTGGGCGGGGGTGAGTTTGCCGCGGGTGTAGGCGCCGAGGCGGGTGGCGTGTCTGCGGCAGGTGTGGTTGCCGGTGGTGGTGATGTGGGCCTGGAGGTAGGCGGTGCGCAGGCCTTCGCGGGCGCGGTAGGCGAGGGCGGAGACGCTGTTGGGGCGCAGGCCGAGGAGGGGGGCGATGCTGGCGGGTGGTTCGCCTTCGACTTCGGTGTGCCAGAGGACGGCCTGCCAGCGTTCGGGCAGGGAGCGGAAGGCTTCGGTGACGGCCTGGTGGTCGAAGGCTTCGGTGGCGGGGTCGCGGGCGGGTTCGGGGGTGTCGTGGGTGTCCCAGGTGTCGGTGAGGATGGTGCGGCGTTGCTGGCGGGTGACGCGGAACGCGCAGTGGCGGACGGTGCGGACGAGGTAGCCGCGGAAGAATTCGGTGGGGCCGGAGCCTTTGCGTATGGCGGCGAGGACGTTGGCGAACGCCTCGGCGACCAGGTCGTCGACGTCCGCTTCGCGGGTGGCGTACTGGCGGGCGCACAGGGCGGCGGCCCTGCGGTGGCGTGCGTACAGCGTTTCGTAGGCGGTGCTGTCGCCCTCGCGGGTGGCGGTGATGAGCCGGGCGTCGCTGGGCTCTTCGGGTGTTTCGGGCTCCGGCGGGGGGAACGCGGTGTTGTCGCTCATGAATCCTCTACCGCGGCGGTACGGCCCTGGCCGGCCGGACACGGCGCTTACTGACGGTTACCAGTGCGCAACACATTAGATAGAGGGACAGTTGACACGTCAACAGATGTAACCAGGTACATACCTGCAAGTGATGAGATGGCGTGCGCCGCCGCCTATACCCGGAAATGATGTCATCCCAGGTGCCGGCGGGTCTCTGACCCGGTGTTTCTTCCTTTCATGGCGGGGGGTGGTGTGTCGACCGTGTCATAGATCACGTCGATCGGGCCGTTCTGTCGCGTCATGGTTCGGGGGCCGGTGTCTCGGGACGGTGCCCGGTCAGCCGGCCGGGTGTGTCGCAGGAGAAGGAAGCCGCGGTTGAAGAGCGAACGCGCACGGGCGCCTGTCAATTCGGTCCTGCCCCCGGAGGAGTTCCCGTTCCCGCTGGAACAGGTGGGGGACGTGTCGTTCAAGGAGCCCGGCCCGCCCGCCGGCCCCGCCCCCGCCACGGGTCCCGCCACGGGTTCCCCTGCGGGTCCCGTCACGGGTCCTGCTGCGGGTCCCGCCACGGGTTCCCCTGCGGGTCCCGCCACGGGTCCCGTCACGGGTCCTGCTGCGGGTTCCCCCACGGGTCCCGTCACGGGTTCTGGTGTGGGTTCCGGTTCTGTTGCGGGGCCTGTGCCGGGGCGGGGTCCGGCCGGGGGCGGTGCTGAGGGCCCGTCACCGGCCGTGCGGGCCGGGGACCGGTCCGCCCCGTACGGTCCGCGTGTTGCGGGTCCGGGTGCCCGGGGCCCGGAGGGTGTCCCGCGTGTTCCGGGGGCGGGCACTCGCGTCCCGGACGGCTCCCGCGCCCCGGGAGCAGGGGCGGCAGGCCCGGGGGGAGGCCCTGACGGTCAGGGAGGCCCGGAGGGCGGCTCCCCCGGTCCGCACGGCCTGTCCGGCCCTGACGGCCCTGACGGCCCGAGCGGTCCGGGTGGTCCGGCGGCTGTCCGGCGGGGTTCTGACGGCCTGTCCGGTCCGGCGGGTGACTCGTGTCCACCGGTCCCGCAGGGCGGGCCGCAGGGCCCGTACGGCCCGGAGGGCGGCCCGTACGGGCCGGGTGTCCGGGTGGGCGGCCCGCAGGGGTCCCGTGCCCGGGAAGGGCGTCCGGACGGCGCGTACGGCCCGGAAGGGCGTCCGGAGGGTCTGCCCGGTCCGCAGGAGGGCCCGTACCCGCACGTCCCGCAGGGCGGTCAGGAGGGCGGTCCGCGGGGTCCGCGTGAGCCTGGTGGCCAGGAGAGCGGTCCGGCGGGGTCCCGTGCCCGGGAAGGGAGTCCGTACGGTCCGCGTGGCCCGGAGGCCGGTCCGCGGAGCGGTGTGCCGGCTGCTGGAGGTCTGCCCGGCGGGTTCGGCCCGGGTGGTCCGGGAGGCGCCCCGCTCAGCCCGGGCGATCCGGGTGGTCCGCAGGGTTCTGGCGGTCTGTCCGGTCCGCAGGAGGGCCCGTACCGGCATGTCCCGGGAGGCGGTCCGCAGGGTCCGGGTGAGCCGGGGAGCGGCCCGCAGGGGTCTCATGCCCGGGAAGCGAGTCCGGACGGTCCGCGTGGCCCGGAAGGTGGCCCGGAGGCCGGTCCGCGGAGCGGTGTGCCGGCTGCTGGAGGTCCCCACGGAGAGTTCGGCCCGGAAGGTGGCCCGGAGGACGGTGTGCTGCCTGCTGGAGGTCCGCACGGCGGGTTCGGCCCGGAAGGTCCGGGAGGCACCCCGCTCAGCCCGGGCGATCCGGGTGGCCCGGGTGGTCCGCAGGGTTCTGGCGGTCTGTCCGGTCCGCAGGACGGCCCGTACCCGCATGTCCCGGGAGGCGGGCCGCAGGGTCCGCGTGCCCCGGAGAGCGGCCCGCAGGGGGAAGGGAGTCCGGACGGTCCG
>NZ_WWGX01000035.1:3785-319417 GCF_009862265.1 Streptomyces sp. SID8352
GAAGGGCGTCCGGGCAGTCCGGGTGGCCCGGAAGGTGGCCCGCAGGGGTCCCGTGCTCCGGAAGGGCGTCCGGGCAGTCCGGGTGGCCCGGAAGGCGGTCCGGTGGGGTCCCGTGCCGGGGAAGGGCGTCCGGGCGGTCCGCGCCCGGAGGCGGGTCCGGGGGGCGGTGTGCCGGCTGCTGGAGGTCCGCGCGGCGGGTTCGGTCCGGCAGGTCCGGGAGGCGCCCCGCTCAGCCCGGGCAGTCCGGGTGGTCCGGGTGGTCTGCGGGGTTCTGGCGGTCCGTCCGGTCCGCGGGACGGCCTGTACCCGCATGTCCCGGGGGACGGGGCGCGGGTTCCGCGTGTCCCGCAGGGCCCGGGTGGTCTGCGGGACGTGGGGGGCGGCGGGGGTGCTGTGCCCGGTCCCGGTGTCCCGGGGGGCGGTGCGGGCACGGTGAGTGCTCCGCGTGTCCCGGGCGGCAGCGGGCGTGGTCCGGGTGTCCCGGGGGGCGGCCCGCCGGTTCCGGGTGCTGCGGGGGACGGTCCGCAGGCTCGTCGTGTCCTGGGGAACGGTGCGGCCGGTCCGCGGGGTCCGGGGGCCGGTTCGGACGGTGCGGGGGCAGTGGTGGACGGCGCGGGTGGTCCGCGCGGCCGGCGTGAGCCGGGAAGTGACGCGGGTGGTCCTGACGGCCCGCATGAGACGGGGAGCGGTGTGACTGGTCTGCGTGGTCCGGGTGTCCTGAGGGGTGACCCGGACGGCCGCGGTGGTCCGGAGGACGGCCTGTACGGCCCCTACGGGCCGCAGGAGGGCCCGGACGGTGTCCGGGGCCCGGACGGTGGCCCGGACGGCCTCCACGGCCCTCAGAGCGGCCCTGGCGGCCCGGGTGAGCCGGGTGAGCCGGGTGGGCCGGGTGGGCCGGGTGGTCCGTACGGTCCGGGTGAGTCGGGGAGCGGCACGGACGGCCCGCACGGCGCGCCCGGTCCGTACGGTCCGGGAAGTGTCCCGGACGGTGTCCACGTCCCGGACGGTGTCCACGTCCCGGACGGCGCGCCCGGTCCGTACGACCCGGAAAGTGTCCACGTCCCGGACGGTCCCCACAGCCAGGACGGTGTCCGCGGCCAGGACGGCGCGCCCGGTCCGTACGATTCGGGAAGTGTCCCGGACGGCCTGCGCGTTCCGGGCGTCCCGGGCGTCCCGGATGGTGTCCACGTCCCGGACGGTGTTCCGGACGGCGTCCACGGCCAGGACGGTGTCCGCGGCCGGGACGGCGCGCCCGGTCCGTACGGTCCGGGAGGTGTCCCGGACGGCCTGCGTGTTCCGGGCGTCCCGGATGTTCCGGACGGTGTCTATGGCCCGGACGGTGTCCCGGACGGTGCCCGGGGGCAGGACGGCGTTCTGGGCGTTGTCCACGGGCGGGACGGTTTCCGTGACCCGGAGGGTTTCCCCGGCCAGGACGGTTTCCGTGACCTGGGGGGTGTCCCCGGCCGGGACGGTGTTCCGGGGGAGGGTGTCCGGGGTCCGGAGGTCGGCTTCGGAGGTGTCCGGGGTCCGGACGGTGTTCCGGGTGGTCTTCTTGACCCGGGCGGTGTCCGGGGTCCGGGGGGTCTGCTTGGCGGGGAGGGCGGTCCGTCCGGTCCGTTCGTGGTGGAGGCGGGTCCGTTCGCGCCGCGGGGTGCGGGGGCTGGTGCGGGCGGGTCCTGGCCGGGGGAGGTGACCGGCGGGCCTCCGGGCGCCGGCACCGGTGCCGGCCCGGGTGTGGTGCGGGGTGGCGTCGGCGGTCCCGTGGCCGGTCCTGCCGGTGGTGCCGGCCTGTCCGGTCCTGGTGCCGGTGCCGGTGGTGGTGTCGGCCTGGCCGGTGGTGTGGGCGCTGCCGGTGCGGGTGCCGGTCCTGCCGCTGCTGCTGGTGGTGCCGGTGTCGATGTCCCCGACGGTGCCGGTGCCGGTGGTGCGGGTGCTGTTCCTGCCGGTGTCCGTGTCCCCGACGGTGCCGGTGTTCTGGGTGCCGGTGTTCCGGACCCGGACCCGGGTCTGGACCCGGTTCTGGGTTCGGTGGGGGTGTCCTCGGTGGTGCCGCGGCGCAGGGCGCCGCGGTCGGGGGGTGTGTCGGAGGTGCGGGAGTTCCGTGCCCGGCCGGTCCTGCCGGGGATGCTGGCGCTGTTGTGCGCGGTGCTGTGCTGTGGGGTGCTGGTGGTCCTCGCGGTCCGGCCGCGGGAGCTGGTGCGGTGGGAGGGGATGCCGCAGGCGTCGCCGCCGCTGCTGGCCGTGCTGGCCGTGGTGGTGCTGCTCGCGGTGGGGGGCCTGCTGCGCAACGGGGAGGGCCACGCGGTCGTGCTGACCCGGTGGGGCCGTTACCGGGGCACGGTGCGCCGTACGGGGCTGGTGTGGGTGAATCCGTTCGCCAGACGGCACCGGGTGGATGTGCGGCTGCGGCATTTCCGGGGGGAGGGGGTGTCGGCGGTGGACCGTGTCGGGCATCCGGTCGTGGTCGGCCTGCTGATCGTGTGGCGGGTCAGGGACACGGCGCGGGCGGTGTTCACCGTGGATGATCATGAGGAGTTCCTGCGGGAGCAGGCGGTGGCGAGTGTGACGGAGGCTGTCTCGCTGCTGCCCTGTGACCGGTTCGGCAGTCCCGGGCCGACGCTGCGTGACGGTGCGTGGTTCGGTGAGGAGGCGACGCGCCGGCTGGCGTCGGAGATGACGCCGGCGGGTCTGGAGGTCTACTCCGTCCAGCAGCTCTCCCTGGACTACGCGGCGGAGGTCGCCGACGCGATCCACCGGCTGCGTAGTGCGGAGCTCAACGCCGAGCTGCGTACCACCGTCATCGGCGACGCCGTCGACATCGCCCGTGCGGCCCTGGAGCGGATCAGGGCCGGCGAGGGCGAGGGCGGCGACGCTCCCTCGGGCCGGGACGCCGAGTTCCTGCGCCTGCTCGTACTGTCGCTGCTCAGCCCGAGCGCGAATCCGAAGGAATGGGGAAACCAGTGGCCCAGTCACCGAAGTTCGTCGAGCTGAACGCCGCCGAGGACTGCGGGACCTGCGAGTTCTGCACCGCTTCCGCGCAGCGGGAGGAGAGGTCCGGGCCCGTGCACACCGCGGCTCATGCCCGTGTCTGCCGCCGCCGGACGGCGGGGGCGCTGCTGGCCATCGCGACGGGTGTGGTGGGCATCGAGGCGGGCACGGCCGCCCCGGCCAGCGCGCTGCCCGCGCCGAGCCGGGCGGGCTGGGACGGGACCCGTTACTGGTTCCAGTCGGGCGGCCAGTGGCGGTGGACCAGTCACCAGAGCGTCTACCTCCAGCGCACCGGCCGCGGCACCGCTCCCGCTCCCGCCCCGGCCCCTGCCCCGGCACGTCCGGGGACGGGGTCGGGGTCGGGGTCGAAGGTGTCGGCGGACGCCTGGCTGCCCGCGCCGAGCCGGGCGGGCTGGGACGGGACCCGTTACTGGTTCCAGTCGGGCGGCCAGTGGCGGTGGACCAGTCACCAGAGCGTCTACCTCCAGCGCACCGGCGGCGGGTCCGCCGCCCCGGGCACGGGCGGCGGCGGGGGGAGCGGTGTGGTGCCGCCGAAGGCGGGTTCGGGCTCACTGGAGTCCGCTCTCTCCTACGCCCTGGCCCAGCTGGGCAAGCCGTACATCTGGGGCGGCAACGGCTACCTCGGCTACGACTGCTCCGGTCTGGTGCAGCAGGCCTACCGGCGGGCGGGGATCCAGCTCCCGAGGGTCGCCTCCGACCAGTACGGGGCCACCACCCGGATCACGGCGGGCAGCCTGCGCCGGGGCGACCTGATCTTCTGGTCCTCCAACGGCCGCCAGTCCGGCGTCCACCACGTCGCCATCTACCTGGGCGGCGGACGCTACGTGGAGGCCCCCCGGCCGGGGGTGAACATCAGGATCTCCTCGCTGTCCAACGGGTACGCGCCGAACCTGTTCGGCCGTCCCTGACCGGTCCTGGGCACCATCCGGGCCCGACCGCGTCATGAAGGAGCGGGTGGGGCCTCTCTCAGATGTCACACACGGTACGGCGGCACCCGCCGCCCCGAGGAGGAGGCCCCGCCTTGCCCACCCAGCCCGTCCAGCCGCCCCAGCCGGCCCAGCCCTCCCGGCCGCCCAGGCCCTCACCGCCGCGGGAGCTGACACGACGCCAGGAAGAGGTGCTCTGGCTCATGCTGACCGGTGCCACCGCCGACCGGATCGCCCAGGAACTGGGCATCAGCAGAGCCACCGTGCAGACCCATCTGCGCGCCATCTACGCCGCCTTCGGCGTCCGCAGCCGCGCCCCGGCCGTCATCGCGGCCATCGAGCGGGGCTATCTGCCCGAGAGCCTGGACCGGGGCTGGAGCCAGGACCGGGAACGGG
This sequence comes from Streptomyces sp. SID8352, assembly GCF_009862265.1. Classification (GTDB taxonomy): domain Bacteria; phylum Actinomycetota; class Actinomycetes; order Streptomycetales; family Streptomycetaceae; genus Streptomyces. The sequence goes on from NZ_WWGX01000035.1 coordinate 8,117, forward strand.
TGCTGCGCGCGCTGCGGCAGGCGTGGAGCCCCTGCTGGGTCCATCCGGCGCACACGCCGAGCTGCGCGGTGTGTGTCCGGGCGGCGACCCTGGGCCATGCCATCACCCTGGTGCGGGACCCGGGGGCGCCGGCCCACCCGCCGCCCGCGGCCGGCCCCCCGGGGTCCGCCGCCGCCCCCCGCCCGGCCCCGGCCCGCCACCTGAGAACCCCGCCCCCGCCCAGAGCGGCCCCGGCCGCGGGCAACGGAGCCCCCCGGTGACCGCACACCCCGCCCCCGCCCCGGCCCCGGCCACCACCACCCCGGCCGCCGTCCCCGTGCCGGTCACCGTCGCCGCGCCGGTCGCGGCCGCCGTTCCCGAGCCGGTCACCGCTGCCGCTGTGCCGGGCACCGCCACCGCGGTCGCACCGGCTGTCACCTGCGCACAGGCTCCGGCCACCGCCGCTGCTGTGCCGGTCACTTTCCCCGCGCCGGTCACCCTCTCCGCCCCGGCCGCGGCCGTCGCCTCCGCGCCGGCCGTGCCGGTCCTCGTGCCTGTCCGGGGCGCGGCGGCCGGTGTTGCGCCGGTTGCCGCGGCCGTCGCCGGATCGGGTGCGGTCTTCGCGCCGGTGGCCGTCCGGGTGCCGGTCGCCGCGGTCGCCGTGCCCGTGGCGGCTGCCGGTCCCGGGCCGGGCGCTGCTGCCGTGCCGGCCGCCGCCGTTGCTGTGCGGGCCGCTGTTTCCGTGCCGGTCGTGGTGGCCGGGGCGGGGGTGCTACGTTCCCCGGCGTCTGAGGCGGGCGGGGAGGCTGGAGCCGGGGGCCGCGGCCTCGGCGGTGAGCAGCCGGCACAGGACGCAGCCGTCGAGGTGGGCACGGACCCTGGTGGCGTGGTGCGCGGTCAGGTCGTGCCGGGCGTGGGAGAGGGCCGTCAGGTAGGACAGGTGGCTTCCGCGGGCCTCCACGGGTCCGGTGCGGCGCAGTCCCCGCCACAGGTAGGCGTCGGCCAGGGTGTCGAGGGCGGCCTGCAGGAGTGCGGGGGAGTGGCGGGCGGGGGGTTCGCCCTCCACGCAGACCGCCCAGAGCACGTCGGCGTGGTGGGAGGGGAGCGAGGTGAGCACGTCGTAGGCGAGGAGGGTCTCCTCGGCGCCGGGTCCGCCGCCGGTGACCTCGCGGTGCAGGGCGCGTCCGGCGGCGGCGCGCCGGACGCCGACCCGGACCTCGCGGTCGAAGTCGAAGGTGCGGTCCTCCGGCGGGGTGTGCTGCAGTGCGCCGACGGCGCGGCGGCAGGCGTGGAAGAGCAGGGCCTCCGTGATCTCGCGCTGGGCCGGTCCGAGGTAGCGCCGGACGATCCGCTGGCCGGGCCGGGCCGCCCGTGCGCACAGCCGGTGGACGGCGCCGGGTTCGCCGAGCCGGGCCCGGTGCAGGAGGTCGGCCCGTTCGGGCGGGAGCGGGGGCAGGAGGGGCGGTCCGGTGGACAGCGCGTGCGGGAACGGGTCGGGGCCCAGCAGCGGGGGTCTGGGCAGCCGCAGGGTCTCCGGCTCGGCGGGCGCGGGCCGTACCGTGACACCCCGCCGGAAGGTGGTCCAGTCCCAGGTGGCCCTCCCCCCGGACCGTCGGACATCGCTCACGGCCACCCCGCCCCTCCCATAGGCATTCCCGGGGCCTGACGAACCGGAGCCCCGACCTTCCAGAGCCCCGCCCCCCGTTCCCATGACGCGGTCCCGGCCGCGTCCCACGTCACACCGCCGGTGGCCGGTGGTCCGGCCGGCCCGGGAGGGGACGCCTGCTCCGGGGACCGGCCGGCCCGGTCACGGCGCACCGGGCCCGAGAACGGTTCCCCCTCCTCGTCCGGTACGGGGCAGAGTCCCGGCCCGGGGATCCCGCCCCGCGCCGGGGGGGGCAGCGGGCCGGGCGGGCCCGGTCCGGCGGACGCCCCGCCCCCGCAACGGCGTCCGGACCGGGTGCGGCACCCCCCCCAGGAGGCCGGGAGCGGTGACCCGTCCGGCACGGGGACGCCTGTCCCCGGCCCGGGGAGCGCTGCCCCCGTACCGCCAAGGGCGGCGGCCGGTCCCGGGGGTGGCGGCCCGTTTGGTGCCGTCCGGTGAACGGCCCGCGCCGAGCACCGGGACACCCGGCTCCCGTCCGGGCATCCCCCCTCCGCCGGGACACCCGCCCCCGCCGGTACGCCGGAGCCCTGCCGGGGCGCCCCCTCCGCCCCGGGGCGCGGGAGTTCCCCGGGAGCGGGCCGGAACACCGCCGGGGCGTCCGGCCCGCCCCGGCAGGACGGCACCCCCGCCGGACGGAGCCCCCCGCCGGAGGGTCTCCTGGCACCCGGTCCCGCCCGGGGCGCGAGGGGTGTCCCGTACGGGGGAGCCCCGCCGGGGGCGCCCGCTTCGCCCGGCGGGCGGGGCCCCGTGGGTGCTTGGCCCTGCCCGGCCGCGCGCCCCGGGACGGTCCCCGGCCCCGCCCGGCAGGAGTGCCCCCGGGGGGCACTCCTGGGTGCAGGCCCCCGGGCCGGCCCGGGGGCCTGCACCCAGGACCCCGGGTCGGCCCGGCGGGCGGGACGCTCCGGGTGCGCCCCGGCCGCCCGGCCAGCGGCTCGGCCGCCCGTCCGTCCGTCCGGATTCCGGCGGGGCCCCGGGGAGACGCCCTGCCCCTGCCCCTGGCCCCCGCCCTTGTCCCGGTCCCGTTCCGGGGTGCGGGGTGCGGGGTGCGGGGTGCGGGTGTGCCGGGTTGCGGGTGCGGGTGTGGGTTCCGTGTCCGTGGGGCGCGGTTCGGTCTGGCGGGCGGGGGTCGGGCTGTGTCGCCGGTTCGGTGCCGGGCGTGGGGAACCCCGCTCGCGCCGGGGGGTTTTCCGGTGTGAGCGGGGTTCCTTGTGAGCGGCGGCCGTCGTCCCGGGGTGCGGGGGTCCGGGGCGGCGGCCCTTGTGCGGGGCCGGTTCTGGGGGCGGCCCTGGTGTGTCAGGCCTGCTTGGAGCGGCGGCGGGCCGCCACGACCAGGCCGGTGCCGGCGGCGAGCACGACGGCGGTGCCGATGACGAGCGGGACGGTGCCGCTGCTGCCGGTGGAGGCGAGGTCGCCGTCGGGGGCGGCGGCCGGGGTGCTCTGCGAGGGGGCGGGGGAGGCGCCGGGGGCGGGGGGCTCGGAGGCCCCGGTGCTGGGGGCGGTGCTGTCCGACGGGGCGGGGGAGCCGGGGACGGCGGGCTCGGAGGCCTCACCGGTCGGCGTGACGGTGTCGGTGGGCGGCGTGGTCCCGGGGGATGACGGGGCCGGCTCGGTGGTGGCCGGCGCCGTCGGCTCGGACGGGGGGGTGCCGGTCTCGGGCAGGCAGCCGGTGAACGGGTAGTGGTGGGTCTCCGCGCCGCCGGAGCCGCGCAGCGAGGCCACCCACACCGAGCCGTTGACCGGCGCGGCGGTGCCCAGGTCCAGGTGGGCGCCGGGGGCCAGGATGCTGCCGGGCCAGGCGGCCTTGCTGCTCTTGGTGATCTTCGTGGCGTCGGGGAAGTTCCAGAGGAGCTTGGCGCGGACGGCGCCGCCGGCGGCGCTCTGGAGCTTGTCGTCCAGGACGAAGTCCTGGCCGCCGGAGAGGAGGAAGCCGGTGGTGCCCGCGCCCGCCATGTCGTAGGCGCTGCCGCTGACGTTGACGACCGTGGTCGATCCGGCCGGGACCTTGATGTAGATGTCCCTGGCCTGCTCGAGCTGGGCGGCGCTCACGTGGAAGACGTTGCGGGCGGTGTCGGTGCCCTCGAGGGTGAGCCGGGCGCCGTCCGGCGTCACCGTCGCCCCGGCGGTGGCGGGCAGGGCGGACAGCGCGGAGGAGTGGGCGCGCAGCTTGGCGAACTCCGCCTCGAAGTCGATCAGGTCGTCGTTCCGGCTGAAGGAGCCGTTGTGCAGGCTGACGGGTGCGCTGTCGACCTCGCCGCCGACGGCCGCGTTGCCCTTCATGACGACGGTGGACGTCGAGCCGCTGACCAGGTCGCCGCGGACCACGAGGGAGGCCCGGCCGGGCAGGTCGGCGACCTGTCCCGCCGTCAGCTCGTTGGCGACGCTGAAGCCGCCGCTGAAGTCGGCGTCGCCGCCGACGGCCACGGCCCCCTCCGCGTCGGGGGAGTGGACGTTGTCACCGAGGACGAACTCGCCGTACTTGCCGGCGACACCGAAGGCGTCGGTGGCACACCCGGCGGTGTCGGCGGGCGTGGCCACGGCGGCCGGGACGGCCGTCAGGCCGAGGACGAGGGCTCCACCGAGCGCGGCGGCGGCGGCGGTTGCGGATATGCGCATGGGACTGGGTTCTCCCGCGGAGTGGCTGAGAAGATTCTGTGGGCAGCTTTGGCCATGGATTTCACACAATGACACATTGGTCAAGACCAGTGCCCCATGGGCTGAGAGAGAGCCAGAAAACAGAAGGTTGCCCCTTATTGCCGGTCTTGTGGGCTTGACAACCGGTGTGCGCAATGGATGACCCGCGGCACCCGAACGGGCGTCAGAACTCCGCGAAATCCCCCGTGACCTGCGATGACCCTTCCAGGAAGGGGGCTTTGGCGCCCGGTTCCGGCCCTGGACTCCCGGAAGCCCGGTTCGGAGGGTGTTGACCGGTTTCCAGGGCTACCGTCACACTCCGTTATGGATTCTTCTCATCTGTTTGTGGAGGACCCGGAAACGGCGCGGGGAGGCCGGCGGGGGAGCGGTGAGAGGGCAAGCAGGTATCCGGCCAGACCCGCCGCGCACGCGTCCGGGCGGCCCGGGGGGTCCCTGCGGGACCGCCCTGCCCCGCCGCGCAACACACCCCGGTCACCCGCCGGTTGCCGGCCGCGGAGGCGGCATGGCCCGCAGCCGCAGCCGCAGCCGCAGCCGTAGTCGTGGTCGTAGTCATGCCGTGGCCTGTGGCCTGGGGCCCGTGGTCGTGGTGGCCCGGTCCCGGCCGTGGCGCGTGGCCGCAGCCGGCCGTGGCCGGTGCGGGGTGTGCGGCCCGGCCGCTCCGCGTGGTGCGCCGGTCCCGGCCGTTTCGGGCGGCCCGGGCTGTTCACCCGCCGCCGCGCTCCGGGCCGTCCGCTCGCCGCGCCGCGCCCGTGGGTGCCCGCGGCTGTGCCCGCGGGCGTGCGGCGGGGGCGAGGGCGGGGCGCCGGGCGGTGACAGCGGGCCGGGTGGTGGCCGTCCGGGCGCGGTGACGGAGGGCCGGGCGGTGGCCGCCGGGGGAAAGGGGCCGGGCCGAAAGGGGGTCCGGGCCGGAAAGGAAGAGGCCCGGGCCGGCCGTGGTGGGCCGGTCCGGGCCGGGGGCGGGGTCAGATCATGCGCCGTCCCTTGCGGCGGGCCTCGGCCCACTCGCGGAAGAAGCTGCGGCTGATCACGAACAGGACGACGGCCACGAGGACGGGCCAGATCAGGACGTAGGCACTGAGGGCGAAAGTGGTCACTGGACCTCCGGTCCGTTCTCTCTCACTTGCTGTTCGCGGCGGGTTCGGCCGCGTCGGGTGCGTCTGCCGCCGGCCGCGGGGCACCGGCCCCGGCGGCGGGGACGGCCCGGCCGGTTCCGCCGCTCCCGGTGCCGTCGCTGTCCGTGCCGGGGGCGGCGGCGGCACCTGCGGGGCTGTCGTCGAAGTCGCCGGTGCGGCGGGCGATGACGGCGAAGTCGAAGCGTTCGGTGTTGCCCGCGGACATCGCCCAGCAGATGACGGTGCTCACCGAGTAGGCGACCAGGGACCCGGACAGCGTCGCGTACTCGTGCAGCGACCCGATCGCGAACGGTGCGGAGAGGGCCGCGGCGAGCACGCCGACGATCTTCGCGGGGCGGACCCCGAAGAAGCCGAAGACCATCAGGCCGAGGACGACGCCGATGCCGATGACGGCCAGCACGTCGACCGCGATGCCGAACAGGCCGCCCGTGGGGATCCAGCCGAAGCGCACCGGCAGGAACACCGCGAGCGCGGCGAGCACCGACGTGGTGAACGCCCTGCTGGTGACCTTCTCCCAGTAGAAGCTGGCCAGCACCGGGAAGACCAGGGCGCCCCAGAGCGCGCCGACGAACACCAGCAGGTCGAGGATGTTCAGGCGCAGGCTGGCGAAGGCCACGGCCGCCGCGGTCGCCAGCACCATCGTGATGCGCCCGATCAGCAGCATCGTCCGCGGGTCGGCCTTCTCCCGGCCCGCGACCGCCTGGCCGTAGATGTCGGTCATCGCGATCGAGGACAGGGCGCACAGGTCGGCGTCCGCGGTCGAGGAGAGCGCCCCGACGATCATGATGAAGAACACTGCCAGCAGCACCGGTGACAGGTAGGTGGCGGCCATCTCCGGGATGAGGTTGTTCAGGTCGCCGCCGGTCGGCTCGAAGCCGGTGTAGAGGGCGAGGACCCCGAGCATGCCCACGCCGATCACCATGGCCCCGTAGCCGACGGTCGCGGTGACGAAGGTCGGCTTGATCAGGCTCTGCTTCACCGCGAACAGCCGCTGCGCGATGGTCTGGTTGCCGATGGCGTAGGCCAGGACCGCGGCGATGTAGGGGGCGCCCTGGTTCATGAACGCGTCGCTGGAGAAGAAACTGCCCTGCTGCGGCGTCAGGTTGTCCGCGCCGGTCTCGAACGCCGCCGGGAAACCGGCCGCGAAGAAGATGACCGGGACGATCACGGCCACCGCGCCGAGCATCGCCACGACCTGGATGAAGTCGGTCAGCACCGAGGCGCGGAAACCGGACCAGAGCGTGTAGAGCAGCACGCCCGCGGCCACCGCGAAGACGCCCTGGGTGAAGGTGAACGGCGACAGCAGCGAGATCAGCACGCCGCCGGCGATGAAGTTCGACATCAGGCTGATGAGGCTGCCCACGACGTTGGACCCGGCCAGCATCAGCTGGCTGGAGCGGCCGTGCCGCGCGTACATGACCTCGGCCAGCGTGTGCGCCTTCGGGGCGACCGAGCGGATGCGCCTGCCGAAGGGGTAGATGAACAGGATCATCAGGGCGCCCCAGAGCCCGTAGTGGACGGGGCCCGATATGCCGTAGGTGTAGCCCGACGTCGCCGACGCGTACATCGAGGCCGCCCAGATCCAGGTCGCCGTCATGCTCGCGGCGGAGATCCCGAAACCGATGTTGTTACCACCGGTCATGTACGCATCGGCGTTCTCGTCCTTCCGTCCGATGCGTGCCGAAATGAGAAAGGTCCCCCCGTAGAAGAGGACCAGCAGACCAACAATCACCAGGGCGCCGAACTGGGCTGTCTCCACCCCGCGCAATCACGCCACCTCCTGACGGTTCATGGAGCCAGGCAGCAGCCGCGCAGGCCGGGCGCGCCGGCCGGGGACCCGCGGGGCTGTCCCGCGCACACGGGCGGCAGGGAAACGGCTCCGGCTCCCCGGAACGGCACTGACGGCGCCGGAACCGGGAGCGTTCACAAAAAGGCAGACCCTTTGAGTCCGCAAAGCTTCGGCAGCCTAACATTTTTTCAGGCCACCGGGGCGGGCGGCCGTCCTCGGACCCGCGAGTACGGCAACTCCGCGCTGTGCAGGGACGACAGAGAACGGCCGGCCGCCGTGGGAACGTCCGCCCCGACCGCCTCCGACTGAATTGCCCGTTTACAGCCCCTTCTTCACGGATCGCAACCGCGATGCACGAGGAAGCCGCCGCCCGTCCGGCCCGGTTGGCCCGCCCCGCGCGGCCCGGCCCCGGCGCACCGGCGCGGCCGGCCGCACGGCACGGCCGCCCCCTCGCACGGACACGGGGCCGGGCCCGGGGGCGTACCGCACGGCCGCTTCCGGAGAAGGGGAGGGCGGCCGTTTTCGGCCAGGAGGACGGGGGAGGAAGAGGGGGGGCACCCCGGCCCGCACCGGCCTCCGGGCAACCCCGGCTCCCGGGTGCCCTCGGGTCGCGTGGCCTTGGAGGTCCGGGCTCGGGCGTTCCGCGGGCTCTGGGCCTCCGGGCGCTCCGGCTCGCGGACTTCCGGGCGTCTCGCCCCCGGGTGCTCCGGGAATCTCGCGCCCGGGTCCTCCGGGCTCCGGGCGGGGGATGCCGGGCCCTTCGGCACCGGCACGCGCGGCCCCGCCCCTGCCGGTTCGGGTCAGCCGGCCCCGCGCCCCCGGCCACCGGACGCCCGCTGCCTCCCAGGGGGGCAGGGTGCGGCTGGGCTCGGAGGGTCACGCGGTCATGTCGTCCTCGGCGGTCGGCAGCGGTTTGATCCCCTCCCACCAGGGGTTCGTCCACCCGCACACACCGCACGAGTACCGGCCGTTGACCCCGGCGATCACCGTGCCGCACTGCCCGCACTGCGTGTGGGTGATCTCCTGGCCGGCGAGGAACGCGGCGGCCGCCTCCGCGCCCCGGGCGCCGCAGCCGGCCCGTGACGTCCGTCTTCTGCTCACCCGTCCGACCCTACGCGCGGCACGGTTCCCGGCGCAGGCGATCGGCCCGCCCGGCACACCCCGCCCGCCCCGCACACCGGCACACCCCGCGCCCGCCCCGGCGCACCGTCACGGCCGGAGCCGGAGCCGGAGCCGGAGCCGGAGCCGGGGGGCGGGTGACGGCGCACCCCTGCCCCCGGCACCCCACTCACCCTGGGCCCTCTCCGTCCGCCCCCACTCGCCCCCGGGTGTCCCGCTCACCCTGGGCGTCCCCGCTCGCCCCCGGGCGTCCCCACTCGCCCCCGAGCGTCTCCGCCCGCCCCCACTCGCCCCCGGCGTCTCCGCCCGCCCCTGGGCGCCCCCACTCGCCCCTGGGCGTCTCCGCTCGCCCCCGGGCGTCCCTGCTCACCTCCGGGCGTCCCCGCTCGCCCCGCACCGCGGCGAGCCGTCGCTCCGCCACCCCTGCGCCCGCTGCCCGCCGGCGGAGCCGCCCGCCCGCCCCCGCCCCCGGCCCCGTTCCTCCCGGTGCCCGTCCGGGGTGCCCACCGCTCCCGCTGCCCCCCCGTCCGGCCGGTGCCGGGCCCTCCGGGGGAGGGGTGGCGCGCACAGGCGCCCGCCGGTGCCGCCCGTTCCCGGCCCGCGTCCGGCGTCCGTCCGGGGCGCCCGCTCCCGGCGTTCGCCCTCCGCTCCGTCGGCAGCGCCGTGCCTCCCCCGGGGTCCGTGCCGCCCGGGGTCCGTGCCGCCCGGGGTCCGTGCCGCCCGGGGTCCGTGCCGCCCGGGCCCCCGTGCCGCCCGGGATTCCGGGCGGGTGCCCGCGGGCCGGTCCCGGGGCCGGGCGCCCGCCCGGGGGGGTGTTCCGTCCCGTTCCTCCCGGTGCGCGGAAGCGTTGACAGGTACCGCACCCCCTCCTAGTATCGCCCCCATCGATATCGCCCTAAGCGATACATGACGAGTTCTGAGGTTCACCGGGCCGCTTTCGCCGGCCGCGGGAAACAGGGCCGCCCCCAGCGTCATTCCAGCCCTTCCGAAAGGGATGCTCCATGGCTCTCGTCATCGTCGTCAGCGCCTTCGCGCTGGTCCTCGCGGCCGCCAGCCTGTTCTCACGCAGATATGTGAAGTCCGGCGAGGACTTCTACCTCGCCGGACGCCGTATGCCCTGGTGGGGGATCGGGCCCACCATCGCGGCCGGCCTCTTCGGCGGGACGTCCATGCTCGTCGTGGCCGGCAACTCGATGAGCTACGGCATCAGCGCCGTCTGGATCCTCGCCGTGCCGTCGTGGATCGGCGCCTTCGTCGCCACCGTCTTCTTCGCCAGGAAGGTCCGCGGACTCAAGGGCGTCGCCTCCGTCCCGGACATCGTCGCCCTGCGCTACGGGGAGGGCACCCGCACCGTCTTCACCGTCGTCACCATCTTCTTCTACATCGGGTTCACCACCTCCCAGCTCCTTGCCCTGGGCGTGTTCGTCAACGGCTTCACCGGCCTGCCGCTGCTGCCCGCGATGGGCGCCACCCTGCTCGTGGGCCTGGTGCTGGCCGGGGCGTCCGGGTTCCTCGGCGTGGTCATCACCGACGGCATCATGTGCGTGGTCCTCGCCGTCGGCGTCGGGATCCTCGCGGTCAGCGGCGTGCGGTGGGCCGGCGGCTGGTCCGCAATCACCGACACCCTGGCCGCGGACAGCCCCGGCCACCTCGACCTGTTCTCCCCCTCCGTCACCCCCGGCATCGCGATGGCCTACGTCGCGGCCTTCGGCCTCGCCCTCGTCCCGCAGCAGGACATCCTCCAGCGGTTCGCCAGCGCCCGGGACGCCGGCCACGCCCTGCGCGGCGGCCTGTTCGCCCTGCTGATCTTCATCCCGCTCTACCTGTTCCCCGTCGTCGCCGGCCTCGCCGCGACCGTGTGGCTGCCCCGGCAGGGCCAGGGCGGGCTGCCCGCCGAGTCCCTCGTCTCCTGGACCGCCAGGACCATGTACTCGCCGTGGGTGTCGGCCTTCCTGTTCCTGGCCGTGGCCGCGGCCATCCTGTCCACCCTCACCACCACCATCAACTCCTGCGCCCTGAACATCACCAAGGACATCTACCTCCGGGCGACCGGGAACAGGGCCTCCCCCGCCCGCACCGTCGCCGTCGGCCGGATCTCCACCGTCCTGGTCGGCCTGGTCGCCCTGCTCTTCGCCACCGCCTTCGACTTCATCCTCGGCGCCCTGTACCTCGCGTTCTCCATCGCCTTCGCCGGCATGCTCGTCCCCTTCGTCGCCGCGTTCCACTGGAGACGCGCCAACGGCCACGGCGCCTCCTGGAGCGCCCTGTCCGGCAGCGGGTTCGTCATCCTCGACTTCGCCCTGCGCGAGCTGGGAGTCCCGGTGCCCTGGCCCGGCGAGCCCTACTCCCTGCTCATCGCGTTCTGCATCTCCCTGCTGGCCCTGGTCGCCGGGAGCCTGCTCACCGCGCCCCCGCCCGCCCGCACCGCCGACGGGTTCATGCGGCCGCGGCCCGCCCCCGCCGAGTGACCGGACGGCCCCCGCCCTTCCCCCCTCCTCCCTTCCCACCCCCCCTTTTTCTCTTCCGTCCCCGTATCCGCCCGCCGCAGACAAGGACCCGCCATGGGCGTGCCACTGAGCCCCACCTACCGCAACGGACAGGTCTCCTTCTGGCGCGGGAGCGCCGAGCAGGCGTCCCCCCGTCCCCCGCTCGAGGGCGACCTCCAGACCGACGTGGCCATCGTCGGAGCCGGCTACACCGGCCTCTGGACCGCCTACTACCTCAAGACCGCCAGCCCCGGCCTGCGCATCGCCGTCCTGGAGGCCCGCCACGCCGGATACGGCGCCTCCGGCCGCAACGGCGGCTGGCTCTCCGGCGAACTCGGCGGCTCACGCGAGCGGTACGCCGCCGAATCCTCCCGCGACGCCGTCCTGCGCATGCAGCGCGCGGTCATCGACAGCATCGACGAGGTGACCGGCGTCGCGGAGGCCGAGGGCATCGACGCCGACATCACCCGCAGCGGCCTGCTCTACACCGCACTGACACAGAGCCAGCACCACCGGCTCGCGGACATGGTCGCCCACCGGCGCGCCTGGGGGAGCACCGAGGACGACCTGCGCCTGCTCACCGGCGCCGAGATGCGCTCCCGGATCACCGTCTCCGGCGCCAGGGCCATGGCCTTCAGCCCGCACGGCGCCCGGATCCACCCCTACCGGCTCGCCACCGGACTGGCCGCCGCCGTCGAACGCCTCGGCGTACGGATCTACGAGAACACCCCCGTCCTCGGCATCGCCCCGCGCACCGCACGCACCGCCCACGGCACCGTCAGCGCCGACTACGTCCTGCGCGCCACCGAGGGATTCACCGCCGGCCTGCCCGGCGCACGGCGCCAGTGGCTGCCCATGAACAGCGTCATGATCGCCACCGAACCGCTGCCCGAACAGACCTGGCAGCGCATCGGCTGGAACGGCAGCGAACTCCTCGGCACCCAGGGCCACGCCTTCCTGTACGCCCAGCGCACCCGCGACGGGCGGATCGCCATCGGCGGCCGCGGCAACCCCTACCGCTACGGCTCGCGCACCGACACCGACGCCGCCGCCCGCCCCGGCGACGTCCGCGCCCTCTGGAACAGCCTCACCGCGATGTTCCCCGACGTGGGCGACTCGGCCGTCGCCCACTCCTGGTGCGGCGCCCTGGGCGTAGCCCGCGACTGGTGCGCCACGGTCCGCCTCGACCACCGCAGCGGCCTGGGCACCGCCGGGGGCTACGCCGGACACGGCCTGGCCATGGCCAACCTCGCCGGCCGCGCCCTGCGCGACCTCGTCCTGCGGCACGACACCGACCTCACCGCCCTGCCCTGCGTCGGCCGCACCGTCCGCACCTGGGAACCGGAACCGCTGCGCTGGATCGGCGTGCAGGCCCTCTACGCCCTGTACCGGCGCGCCGACCGCAACGAACTGCACGGGCCGGACACCTCGCGCCTCGCCCGGATCGCCGACGCCGTCTCCGGCCGCTGAACACACCGAACAGAGATGAGACAGACCGTGGGAAACAACCGCATCGAGGCCATCTTCGACCGCGCCGAGGCCGCCGCGGAACGCTCCGGCACCCGGATCGAGCGGCGGGCCGAGGCCCTGCTGCGCCCGGGGGTGCCGACCTTCGCCGAGGTCGACCGCGTCGCCCTCGGCGGGCTGCGGGACTACGACGCCGTCTTCTACGGCATACCCTTCGAGGGCTTCGTGGTGAAGGACCCGCGGACCTTCTACCCGCAGGGCACCGCGCCCGCCCCCGGCCACGACGTCTACTCCCGCCCCGGCGCCCACGAGGCACCCGAGGCGATCCGCAAGGCGTCGATGTTCTACTCCGTCGACCACTCGAACTGGCTGCTGCCCGAACGCGGCCTCGCCGTCGGCGACCACCTCAGGGCCGGCGACCTCGGCGACGCGCCGGTCGGCGACCAGAGCCCCGAGGAGATCCTGCAATGGCTTCCGGGACACATCAGCGAGATCACCCGGGCCGGCGCCGTGCCCCTGATCCTGGGCGGCGACCACAGCGTCTCGCTGCCCACCATCGCCGGCATCTTCGCGGCGACGGGCAGGAAACTCGGCGTGGTCACCTACGACGCCCACTACGACCTGTCGTGGTACCCCCGGTACTGGGCCGGCTCCCAGTGGGCCCGCGCCATGGAACTGGGCGCCCTCGAACCGGCCAACCTCGTCCACGTCGGCATCCGCGGCGTGCGCAACTCCCGCTTCTGGCACGCCGCGGCGGCCGAACTGGGCACCACCGTCCTGACCATCGACGACATCGAACGGCGCGGCATCGAGGAGGTCAGCGTCGAGGCCCGGGAACGGGCCCTGAGCGGCTGCGACGCCCTCTACGTCTCCATCGACGTCGACGTGTTCGACCCCGCCGCCCTGCCCGCCCAGAAGTACCCGGAAGCGGGCGGCCTGACCACCCGTGAGATGCTGCGGTCCCTGCGCACCGTGCTCGGCGACGGACGCGAACTGGCCGGGTTCGACTTCTCCTGCCTGGGACCCGCCTACGATCACCAGTACCACGGCGCGGCCGTGGCAGGACGGTGCTACATCGAGGTGCTCGCGGCGCTGGCGGCGGGCCGGAAGGGCTGAGGACGCCACGCATGGACCACAACGATCCGTCCGCGGTCGGCAGGACGATCCGGTCACTGCGCGTCCGGCAGGGCATCACCATGGTGCACCTCGCCGGACGCGCCGGGATCTCGCAGTCCTACCTCAGCGAGATCGAGACCGGGAAGGCGTCACCGAGCCTCACCACCCTCTTCGCCCTCGCGGAGCAGCTCGGGATGACCCCCGCCGGCCTCCTGCGCCCCCCGGTGCGCGAGGACGAGATCGCCGTCGTCCGGGCCGGTGAGGCCGCCGACGCCTACCCCGTCAGCGACACCACCGGCCACGTCCGCTTCCGGGCCGTCCTGCGCCACGGCCCCCTGTCGGTGTCCGAGTTCGCCGCCGCCCCCGGCGACGACCTCACCGGCGACTTCAGCCACAGCGGCTACGAGGCCATCTACGTGGCCCACGGCAGCCTGAACGTCACCCTCGCCGGCCGCGAACCCGTCCTGCTCACCGCCGGCGACACCATGTCCTACCCCGGGGAGATCCCCCACTCCTGGCAGGTCGCCGGAACCGGGCCCGTCCGCGTCCTCCAGGTCCTCGACACCCCCGCCGCCCACCCCCCGCACTGACACCCCACCCCCCGGGCGGGCGGAGGAACACGGCAGCGGGGGAGCGGGGCACGGGCGGGGACGGAGCGGTCAGCCCTGCGGCAGGAGGTCCCGCTCCAGCGTCCGCGCCTCGGCCCGCAGCACCTGCACCACATGCTCCAGGTCCCGCGGGTCGTAGCGGACACTGGGCAGCGACACCGACAGCCCCGCCAGCGCCGTGCCGTCATGGTCACGCACCAGCACACCCACCGCCACCAGCCCCCGCTCCGACCGCTCCCTGTTCACCGCGAACCCGTTGCGCCGCAGCCGCCGCAGATCCTCCCGCAGCCGCACCGGATCGGGCTGCCCGTCACCCGGCCGCCCGCCCCGCCGGGCCGGGAAGACCTGCTCCAGCTCCTCCTCCGACAGATCCGCCAGCAGCAGCATCCCCGCCGTCGTACGGTGCGCCGGGAAGACCATGCCCTCCCGCGACCCCACCCGCAGCGCCTGCCGGCACTCCACACTCGCGACGAACCGCACCGTGTCCCCGGTCCGCACGATCAGGTTCGTCGTCTCGTCCAGCAGCGCCACCACCCGCTCCAGCCGCGGCAGCGCCGCCGCCCGCAGCCGCGACACCAGCGACTGCGAATGCGCCGCCAGCTCCAGCACCGGACCCGCCCGGTACAGACGGTCCTCGTCCTGCACCGCGAAATCCCGGTAGACCAGCATCGCCAGCACACGGTGCGCCGTCGACCGGGCCACCCCCAGCCGCTCGGCCAGCCCCGCCACCGTCGTACCGCCCTCCATCTGCAAAATCGCCGCCGCCCGCAGCGCGTGGTCCACGCTGGCGATGGGATACGGCGGCGGCGTCCGCAACGGCTTGTCCACCGGCAACCACCTCCAGGATTCTGTCCACCAGAATAGCCGTGTCCTCCCAGCGGACACGAGGCACGCTGGCCCTGTGACTGACTCCTCCCTCACCCCAGACACAGCCGCGGGCTCCCCGGTCCGGCTGAGCGCCGTCGCCGCGGAAGGGCAGCCCGAGGTCAGCCCGGCCCTCGAAGAGCTGTACCGGGGCTTCGAACGGGAACTCCTCGTCCCGCTGTGGACCGAGATCGGCGATCTCATGCCCGCCCACCCCCGCTCCCGCGCCGTCCCCCACCTCTGGCGCTGGGACCGCCTGCGCGCCCTGGCCGAACAGGCCGGCGACATCGTGCCCGTCGGCCGCGGCGGCGAACGCCGCGCCATCGCCCTGGCCAACCCCTCCCTGGGCGGCCGGCCCTTCGCCACCCCCACCCTCTGGGCCGCCATCCAGTACCTGATGCCCGGCGAGGACGCCCCCGAGCACCGCCACACCCAGCACGCCTTCCGCTTCGTCGTCGAGGGCTCCGGCGTATGGACCGTCGTCGGCGGCGACCCCGTGCCCATGAACCGCGGCGACTTCCTCCCGCAGGCCGGCTGGAACTGGCACGCCCACCACAACGCCACCTCCGAGCCCATGGCCTGGATCGACGGCCTGGACATCCCCTTCCAGTACGTCACCGAGGCCCAGTTCTTCGAGTTCGGCCGCGACGAGATCACCGACGCCGAACGCACCACCCCCGCCCGCTCCCGCTCCGAACGGCTCTGGGCCCACCCCGGACTGCGCCCCCTGTCGGCCGCCCCCGCCACCCCCGGCAGCCCCCTGCTGTCCTACAAGTGGCAGTACACCGACGCCGCCCTGCGCGACCAGCTCCTGCTGGAGAAGGAGGGCCACGGCGGCACCGTCGAGCCCGGCCACGCGGCGGTGCGCTACTCCAACCCCCACGACGGCTCCGACGTCCTGCCGACCATCCGCGTCGAGTTCCACCGCGTCGCCCGCGGCGCCGAGACCGCGCCCGTCCGCGAGACCGGATCCTCCGTCTACCAGGTCTTCGACGGCTCCGGCACCGTCACCGTCGGCGACCGCTCCTGGTCGGTCACCCGCGGCGACCTGTTCGTCGTCCCCTCCTGGGAACCGTTCTCCGCCCGCTCCGAAGCCGGCGCCACCGACTCCGACTCCGCAGCCCTGGACCTCTTCCGCTTCAGCGACGCGCCCGTCTTCGAGGCGCTCAAACTCGACCGCACCCAGAAGGACGCCTGACATGAAGCTCGCCACCCTCCGCACCGCCGACGGCACCCGCGCGGTCCGCCTCGACGGAGACGTCCTCATCGACCTCGGCCACGCCGACCTCGGCGAACTCCTCGCCCGGCCCGACTGGCGGACCCTGGCCGCGACCGCCTCCGGCCCCGCCCACCCGGCCGACGGCGCCGACTTCGCCCCCGTCGTCCCCGCCCCCTCCAAGGTCATCTGCGTCGGCCACAACTACACCAACCACATCAAGGAGATGGGCCGGGACCTGCCCGAATACCCGACCCTCTTCCCCAAGTTCGCCGAGACCCTCATCGGCGCCCACGACGACATCGCCAAGCCCGCCGAGAGCGACGCGCTCGACTGGGAGGTCGAACTCGCCGTCGTCATCGGCGCCCAGGTCCGCCGCGCCGACGAACAGCAGGCCGCCGACGCCATCGCGGGCTTCACCGTCATGAACGACATCTCCGTCCGCGACTGGCAGTTCCGCACCATCGAATGGACCCAGGGCAAGATCTGGGAGGCCTCCACCCCCGTCGGCCCCTACCTCGTCACCCCCGACGAGGTCGGCGGCGTCCGCCCCGCACTCCAGGTCACCACCACCGTCGACGGCACCGTCATGCAGCAGGACGACACCGGCACCCTCCTGTTCGACCCCGTCTTCCTCGTCCAGTACATCTCCACCGTCATCACCCTGCGCCCGGGCGACATCATCGCCACCGGCACCCCCGCCGGCGTCGGCAACGCCCGCGACCCCAAGGTCTTCCTCCTGCCCGGCCAGAGCGTGACCACCGAGATCACCGGCCTGGGCGCCTGCGTCAACACGGTGGTCGAGGCGTGAGCACCGCCCCGCGGACCCACGCCCAGGCACAGGAATGGGCCCGCACCGGCACCGACCTGTTCCTCGGCGCCGTCGCCGCACTCGACGACGACGCCTTCCACCGGCCCAGCGCCCTGCCCGGCTGGACCCGCGCCCACCTCGTGGCCCACCTCGCCGCCAACGCCGACGCCCTGTGCAACCTCACGCACTGGGCCGCCACCGGCGAGCGGACCCCCATGTACGCCTCCGCCGGGGAACGCGCCGAAGGCATCGCCAAGGGCGACACCCTGACCCCCGGCGAACTGCGCACCTGGCTCCAGGAATCCGCACGGCGCCTGGAGCGGTCCCTGGACGCCCTCACCGGCGACCAGTGGCGCACCGAGGTCCTCACCGCCCAGGGACGCACCGTCCCCGCCACCGAACTGCCCTGGATGCGGGCCCGCGAGGTGTGCGTCCACGCCGTCGACCTCGCCACCCAAACCGTCGCCTTCACCGACCTGCCCGACGGCTTCCTGACCGCCCTCGTCCACGACATCCGCACCAGACGCGGCCTGACCGACCTGCCCGACGGCCCCCTGCCCGAGGTCACCGCCTGGCTGGCCGGCCGCCCCCACACCCTCGCCGACGCCCCCGCGCTCGGCCCCTGGCTCTGAGAGGTGAACCCCGTGTCCCACCCTGATGTCCTCATCGTCGGCGGCGGCATCGGCGGCCTCGGCGCCGCCTACTCCCTGACCCGCCGGGGACTCACCGTCCGCCTCCTGGAAAGCGCCCCCGCCTTCGGCGAGGTCGGCGCCGGCATCCAGCTCGCCCCCAACTGCACCCGCATCCTCGACGACTACGGCCTCCTCGACGAGGCCAAGAGCCTCGGCGTCGTCCCCGACGCCATGGTCATGCGCGACGCCGTCGACGGCGGCGAACTCACCCGCCTCGACCTGCGCGACCTCGAGAACCGCTACGGCTACCCCTACCTCGTCATCCACCGCAGCGACCTGCACGGCCTGCTGCTGCGCGCCTGCCGCCGCGCCGGCGTCGACCTGGTCAACGACGCCCACGTCACCGCCTACGAGAACACCGACGGCGGCGCCCGCGTCACCCTCGCCTCCGGCGCCACCCACGAGGCCCCCCTCGTGATCGCCGCCGACGGCCTGCACTCCGTCGCCCGCAAGCTCCTCGCCGACGACCAGCCCGTCTCCTCCGCCTACGTCGCCTACCGCGGCACCGTCCCCGCCGACCACCCGCGGGCCGCCGCCACCGACCTCAGCGAGGTCGTCGTCCACGTCGGCCCCGGCTGCCACTTCGTCCACTACGGACTGCGCGGCGGCGAGATGCTCAACCAGGTCGCCGTCTTCGAGTCCCCCAAGGCCCTGGCCGGACAGGACGACTGGGGCACCCCCGACGAACTCGACGCCGCCTTCGCCGCCACCTCCGGCTTCGTCCGGGACGGCCTGCCCTTCATGTGGCGGGACAAGTGGTGGCGGATGTTCGACCGCGACCCGATCATGACCTGGGTCAGCGGCCGCATCGCCCTCCTCGGCGACTCCGCCCACCCCCCGCTCCAGTACATCGCCCAGGGCGCGATCATGGCCCTCGAGGACGGCTGGGTCCTGGGCGAGCACGCCGCCCGCAACCGCCGCGACGACGGCACGGTCGACTGGGAACGCACCCTCGCCGCCTACCAGGCCGTCCGCCCCGAACACTGCCGCCGCGTGCTCACCACCTCCCGCGCCTGGGGCGAGCTCTGGCACCTCGACGGCCTCGCCCGCGAACAGCGCAACACCCTGCTGCGCGCCCGCGCCACCCACGACTACTCCTTCGTGGACTGGCTCTACGGCCCCACCGCCCTGACCCCGGACCAGGAACCGCCCATGTTCACGCCGATCCCGCTGGCCACGGCGGACACCGGCACCGGACAGCGGGACCGGCGGGCCGAGGCCGCCTGACCCCGCCACCGGTGCCCGCCCCGCCCCGCCCCGCCCGCAGGCGGGGCGGGGCGGGCACCGGTGGCAGGCCCGGGCCCGTCCCCGGGGCGGACCCCCGGGCCCGTCCCCGGGGCCGCCGCCGGCCGCCCGCGGCCACCGCGTCACGGCCACCGCGCCACGGCCCGCTCCCGCGTCCGGCGGACCCCGCCGCGCCCGGGCAGGAGGGCCGGCTCCAGCTCGTCCGCCCCGTGGGCGCGGCAGATCCCCAGCGAGGGGACGGCGACGACGTACCACACGGCCGGATAGGGGTCACCCGGGTCCCAGCCCGGTTCCGCGTGGATGACGGTGCCGTTGTGCGGTTCCCCGGTCACATGGACCGCGGAGCCGGGAGGGTGGCCGCTCTCCAGGCCCCGCCGGGCCGGTTCCGCGGCGAAGCACCTCCCCTCCCGGCGGCGGAACCGCAGATGCCTCTCGTGGTCGTAGACATCGGCGTGGGTCCTGCGCAGGTGGATCAGCGCGAGGACGAGATCACGCGCCTCGCGCCGGCCGCCGGGCACGGCCGCGGCACCCGCCGTGACGGTCTCGAAGAGCTGCCTCTCCAGCGAGGCCCGGGACCGCCCGTCCAGGGCCGCCGGCCCGGCCCCCGCCGCCGCGGCGGTGCGCGCGGGAACGGACGCCACGTCAGAGCCTGATCTCGTACACCGCGCTGCGCGGGGTCTCGGCCGCGCGCCGCCAGCCGGTGAACCCGGCGGTCTCGGCGAGTGAGCGCAGCGCCTCCTCCCCGGCGTGGTTGCCCAGCGCCAGGGGCCCGCGCTGGGCGACGGCCGCGGGCAGGCACAGCGCCGTGGACAGGCTCATGAACAGCCGTCCGGTGGGATGGGTGTTGCGGGCCGGGTCGGCTTCCGCGTTGGGCTCGACGAGCATGACCGCCCCGTCGGGCTCCAGGATCCGCCGGGCCCCTTCCAGGGCCCCCAGCGGATCGCCCATGTCATGGAGGCAGTTGAAGAAGGTGACCAGGTCGTACCGGCCGACGTCGGCGGCGTCGAGGCCGGCGGCGGCCAGGGTGCGGAAGGAGGCCCGGTCGTCGAGCCCGCGGTCCTCGGCGATGACGCGCGCGTGGTCGACTGACGGCTGGTGGTAGTCGTAGCCGTGGAAGACCGACCGGGGAAAGGCCCGGGCCATCAGGAGCGTCGAGTAGCCGACCCCGCAGCCGATGTCCGCGACCCGGGCCCCGCTCTCCAGACGCCGTGTCATGCCGTCCAGGGCGGGCAGCCACTTGTCCACGATGTTCGCCCGGTAGGCGGGGCGGAAGAAGCGGGCGATGGCGCGGAACATCTGGGGCGGGTACTCGCCCCAGTCCACACCGTCCCCGGTGCGGAAGCAGTCGGCGAGCCGGTCCTCGACGTGGTAGAGCGTCCTCAGGGAGGCGAAGATGCCCACCCCCGAGGTGGGCGCCTCGGAGTCCGCGAGGACCTCGGCGTGCGGGTCGGGGAGCAGGTAGGCGGGCCGCCCCCCGGCGCTGTCCCGCGTCTGGAGGACGTATCCCGAGCCGACCTGGGTGTGCAGCCACTCCTGGACGTAGACCTCGTGCGTGCCCGTGCGGGCGGCGAGCAGGGCGGCCGTCATGGGGCCGCTGCCGGCCAGCGCCCGGTACAGGCCCAGGCGGTCACCGAGGGAGACGGCCAGTCCGGTGGCGGCCGTCGCGGCGTCCCCCAGGACCCGGTCGAGGAACTCGGCCGCCCCGGACACCGACCCGGCCGCCGGGGCGGCACCGGCCGCGGCCGGCACCGCGGGGCGGGGCAGCTCCCGCGAAGCCGTCTCCTCCTCCTTCCCGGCCGCCGGCCCGCCCGGCTCCGGGACCGCGTACAGGGCGGGTTCGGTGAGCTCGGCCAGGGCACGGACGAAGGTGTCGACCTCGTCGGTGGTCGTGTACGCGTAGAACGAGGCCCGGGTGGTGGCGGGCAGCCCGAAGCGCACACAGGCGGGCCGGGCGCACAGGTGACCCACCCGGATGGCGATGCCGCGGGCGTCGAGGAACTCCCCGATGTCCTCGGGGAACCGGTCGGGCAGGGCGAAGGAGAACACCGGCCCGCGGTCGGCGGCGTCACCCGGACCGACGATGCGCAGGCCCTTGACGGACCCGAGGGCGTCCAGGGCATGGGCGGTCAGACGCTCGCTGTGCCGTGCGATCTGCCGCATCCCGACGCGGTCCAGGTAGGCGCAGGCCGCGCCGAGCCCCACCGCCTGCGCGATGACGGGGGTGCCGGCCTCGAAACGCTGGGGCGGTGCCGCGTAGGTGGAGCCCTCCATGCTCACGGCGTCGTTCATCTCGCCCCCGGTCAGGAACGGGGGAAGGGCACGCAGCAGGTCCCCGCGCCCCCACAGCACCCCGATCCCGGTGGGTCCGCACATCTTGTGCCCGGAGAACGCCAGGAAGTCGACCCCGAGCGCGCCGACGTCGACGGGGAAGTGCGGCACCGACTGGCAGGCGTCCAGGACGGTGAGCGCGCCGACCTCCCGGGCCCGCTTGACGAGCACGTCGACCGGGTTGACCGTGCCGTACACGTTGGACTGGTGGGTGAAGGCGAACACCTTGGTCCGCTCGTTCACCACCTCGTCGAGCTGGCTGAGGTCGAGGCGGCCCTCGGGCGTGATGGTGAGCCAGGCCAGCTCGGCACCGGTGCGGCGGCACAGCTGCTGCCAGGGCATGAGATTGGAGTGGTGCTCCATCTCCGTGATCACGACCCGGTCGCCCGGCCCCAGGGCCAGCGAGCGCAGGTCCCGCTCGGAGCGGTTCGCGTTGCCCAGCGCGTAGGCGACGAGGTTGAGGGCCTCGGACGCGTTCTTGGCCAGGACGATCTCCTCGGCCCGCGCTCCGACGAAGGCGGCGATACGGGCCCGGGCCGCCTCCAGCAGCCAGGTCGCCTCCCTGGCCAGCTGGTGGTGGCTGCGGTGCACGTTGGCGTTGTGGAGGGTGTAGAAGTCCCTCTCCGCGTCGAGGACCAGCCGCGGTTTTTGCGAAGTGGCCGCGCTGTCCAGGTAGACCAGGGGCCGGCCGCCGTTGACGGTGCGCCCCAGGATGGGGAAGTCGGCACGGACGGCCTGCGGATCGAAACCGGCGCCGTGCGGGGCCGGCGCCGCGGGCGCGAGCGCGGTGTGCGCGGTACAGAGACAGCCGGGTGTTTCGGCGGGATCGGGCGTCATGGGTCCTCCCTCGGTCTTCACGAGCCCTTCCAGTGAGTCCGACCCCCTTCCCGCGGCGGAAGGCCCGGGCACGGCCGGGGCGTGAACGCGTTGAATCCCCGGCCCGCCCGCACCGGACGGCCTGCCCGCACCGGACGGCGCCCGGCCCGCCGCGGCAACGGCCGCGGTCACGCCCCGGTCAGTACCGGGGCGGCCGGTCCGGGAAGGAGCGGCCCCGCTCGATCAGCTCCATGGCCTGGCGCTGCCGCGGGAAGCTGCGGGCCTGCTGGAGCATCCGGGCCAGGGCGCGCCCGGCCGCGTTGGAGCCGGCGACATGCGGATAGTGGTCGAGGAAGACGTCCCAGTGCGCGCAGGCGGCCTCGAGCCGGCCGTCGGCCACCAGCGCCTCCGCGAGACGGGCCTGGGTGAGGGCGTAGGAGCGGTGCTGGCCGGGGTCCCGGTGCTGGACGGAGGACCGGAAGGCGTGGACGGCCTCCTCCGGGCGCCGCAGCACCTGCAGTGTGCGGGCCCGCCGGTACTCGATTCCCGCCCGCGGGTAGGACGTGAACGCGCCGCCGCCGCGGCCGTCCGCCCGGCGGTGGGCGTCACCGCTCGCCTCGAGATCGCTCAGCGCGCCCTTCTCGTCGCGGCAGGCCGCGCGCGTGTGGCCGCGCTGGGCGAGGACGAAGGCCGCCACCGCCGGGTCGTCCCGCCCCGCGTGGCGGACGGCGGAGTCGGCGAGGCTGTGGGCCCGGCGGATGTGGCCGAGGCTGAGGGCCTGGGCGCTCATGACGCGCAGGGTGATCGCGTAGCCGGCCCGGTCACCGCTCTCGCGCGCCAGCTCCAGGGCCAGCGTGTAGTACTCGTGGGCCAGACCGTGGTGCGCGGTGTCGGCCGTCATGGAGCCCAGCAGGTGGGTCAGCCTGCCGCAGTGG
Source organism: Streptomyces sp. SID8352 (assembly GCF_009862265.1). Classification (GTDB taxonomy): domain Bacteria; phylum Actinomycetota; class Actinomycetes; order Streptomycetales; family Streptomycetaceae; genus Streptomyces. The sequence continues at coordinate 31,039 of NZ_WWGX01000035.1, forward strand.
CCCAGCACCCGGGGGTCGGCGGCCTCCCCGGCCGCAACGGGCGCCAGCCGGGCCGCGTTGTCCGCCAGACAGGCCGCCAGGGCCGAACGCAGGCGGGCCCCGCCGTGGGTCCGGACCAGGCCGGCGAAGAGCTCCACCATGGTGCCCAGGAACTGCTCGTCCGCCGACGGACGGGAGGTGTCCCGCGGGCCGGGGCGGGGCACGTCCGGTCCCCGGCCCGGGGGAGGGCACACGGCCGGCGCGTAGGTGATGCCGATGAGGGACGCCCGCTGCCCCGGGTCGGCGTCCTGGCCGCACAGCGCGACGAGCCGGGTGATGCCCCCGCCCCCCTCCTCCCCGGCACCGGGCGGGGGGACGTCGGCGCCGGGCAGCCCCCCGGGCCGGGTGAGGCCGGTCTCCTCGGCCGGGATCAGCCGGCCCGCCCGGAGACTGAGCGCCTGGGCGACCAGATCGGGCACCGGGTCACGGGGCCGCGACCCCCTGAGCCAGTGCGCCACGGCCGTACGGTCGTAGCGCAGCGGCAGCCCCTGGGCCGCCCCCAGCGAGTTCACCGCGCGGGCGAGGTCCGCGGCGCTCCAGGAAGTGGCTTCGAGGAGGACGGCGAGTCGCCCGTTGGGAGCGCGTTGCGGCATGACGGTCCCCTTCCGCCCGCACAGGTGACGTACCCGCGCCTGTACGTCCCACTGGATACGCGAACCGGACGGGCGGCGCACCACCCACGCCCATATCCGGTCACGGCCCGGCCGCCGCCGCCCGGCCGGGTCCGGCCGCCGGCCTGCGGCGGGCGTGCGCCGGCGCGGGGGAACGCCGTCCGCACCCCGGCCGCGCACGGGAAAAAACGACGCAAAAGAGCGCATGCCCGGGGCATATTCCGGACGGCCCCCGGGCAGCCCGCGCGACCGGCCCGCCGCCGGGCACCGCACCGGCGGGCCGGCCCCCGGGCGTGAACGCGTTGAACGCCGTCCGGGCACCCGCGGGCCGCGCGGACGGCAGTGCCGCGGGCGTGCGCCCGGACCGCTGCGGGACGTCTCGTCCTCCGCGGCACCGCGTGCTACAGGTGGCTGATGGACGATCCGTTTGCCCTGAGCCCGGTGCGGGCGGCAGCAGACCCGGCGGACCCCGGCACCACCGACGCCCCCGGCGTTCCCGATGCCCCCGGCGGCACCCGCCCCGCCCCGGCCGGGACGGGCCCCGTGCGCCCGGACCCGCCGGACCCGGCGGGCCCCCCGGGCCCCCCGGACTCCCCGGACCCGGCGGACCCCCCGGACCCGGCGGGCCCCCCGGGCCCCCCGGACTCCCCGGACCCGGCGGACCCCCCGGACCCGGCGGGCCCCCCGGACCCGGCGGACCCGGCGGCGGGCGGCACCGCGCCGGCCGGCGGGCCGCTCCCCGGTCCGGCACCGGGGATCAGACGCCCAGCACGGCCTTCGCCGTCAGGAAATAGATGATCAGGCCGGTGGCGTCCACGAGCGTCGTCACCATCGGCGCGGAGATGACCGCCGGATCGATCCGCAGCCGCCGGGCCAGCAGCGGCATGGTCCCCCCGATGGTCGCCGCCCACCCGCACACCACGATGAGCGTGATGCCCAGCACCACCGCGATCCCCCCGCCGACGAACACCGCCCCCACCGCCAGCCCCAGCACCGCCAGCAGCGACCCCAGCACCAGACCCACCCGGCACTCGCGCCAGACCACCCGCATCAGGTCCGAGCCCCGCACCTCGCCCACCGCCAGGGCCCGCACACAGGCCGTCGCGGCCTGCGCGCCGGCGTTGCCGCCCGCCCCGATGAGCATCGGAATGAACAGGGCGAGCGAGGCCACCTCCTCCAGCGTCGCCTCGAACACCCGGGTCACCCCGACCGTGAGGGTCGCCGCGACCAGCAGCAGGCTCAGCCACAGCGCCCGGTAGCGGGCCAGCTGCCACACCGAGGCCGCCATGTAGTGGCCCGCCCACGGCGCCGCCCCCGCCTGCCGGGCGACGTCCTCCGTGTCCGCCGCCTCGATGACCTCGACGGCGTCGTCGATGGTCAGCAGCCCCACCAGCCGGTCCTCACTGTCGACGACGGGCAGGTTCAGGTCGTTGGTCTCCTGCATCAGCCGGGCCGCGGACTCGGCGGAGTCGGTGGCGTACGCGCAGGCCGGCTCGGTCACCACCAGATCGCACACCATCGTGTCCGACGCGTTCAGCACCAGCTCGCGCAGCTCCACCACACCGGTCAGCCGCCGCCCGGAGTCCACCACCGGAAGCGTGTACACCGTCTCCGCCTCCCGCCCCTTGGCCCGCACGGTCCGCAGCGCCTGCGCGACGGTCAGCGCCTGCGGCAGGGCGACCACCTCGGGGGTCATGCAGCGGCCCACGGAACCCTCCGGATAGCCCAGCAGGGCCGAGGTCATCCGGCGCTCGTGCAGGCTCAGCCCCGCCAGCACCCGCTTGACGACCTTCGCGGGCGCCTCCCGCAGCATCCTGGCCCGGTCGTCCGGCCCCATGCCCTCGATCAGATCCCGGAAGGAACGGTCCCGCAGCCCCTCCAGGATCGGCTGCTGGTCGACCGGCTCCAGCTCCTCGAACACCTCCAGCGCCCGGTCCTTGGGCAGCAGCCGGAACGCCACCCCGGCGGTCACCGCGTCCATCCGCGCCAGCTCGTCGGCGATCACATGCGGCGCACGCCGCTCCAGCCACTCCTGCGCGGCCTCCAGCCGCCGCTGCCCGACGGCCTCCCGCAGCGACTCGGCCGGCTCCGCGCCGGACTCGGGGGAGGGGGACGACTGCGACATGACGGATCCTCGGGGGACGCTGCCGGACGGGGGACACCGGAACGGACCGCGTGCGCGGCAGGGAACCGCCCCCGCCCCTTACGGCAGCGGACGTGGGCCCCGCACGGCACACGGACCGGGAGAATCACCGCTCATCGCGGTACCACCCCCTCGGCTCCGGAAACCGCCAACGGCACACCCCGCCCCGTTTCCGGGCGACGCGTCCGCACACTACCGCGCACGGACCGGCCCGGGCGAAGCCGCCTCACCCGCGCACCGGGACGGCCGCCCCGCAGCGGCCCGCGCCCCGGCACCGCCGTGCCCCCGCCCGCTCCCGTCACGGCCCGCCGCCGCGGGCCCGGGCGAAACGGGACGGGGGCATCCCGAAGACCCGCGTGAACGCGGCCGTGAACGCGGCGGGGGAGGAGTAGCCGAGACGGGCACCGACCTCGCTGACCGGCGCGGTCCGCAGCAGCGGCACCGCCGCGAGCAGCCGGGCCCGGCCCCGCCAGGCGGCCGGGCTGTCACCGGTCTGCGCGCGGAAGCGGCGGGTGAGGGCCCGCTCGCTCATGGCCGCCCCCGCGGCCCAGGCGGCATTGGTGACCCCGGCGTCCGGCTCGGCCAGGTACGCGCGGCAGAGCACCGCGAGAGCGGCGTCCGCGGGAATCGCGACATGGAACGGGAGCGGGGTCAGCCCGGCGATCTCGTGCAGGAGGAGAGCGGCGACGCACCCCTCCCGCCCGGACAGGCTGTAGTCGGCCCCGAACCCGTCCGCCGCCCGCAGCAGTTCCCGCAGCAGCGGCGGGACGTCCACCACCGTGCACACGGCCGGCCACCAGGGAACGGCACCCGGCTCGACGTACAGGCTGCGGGTGCTCACCCCCAGCATCCGCACCCGGTGCCGGGTGGCCGCCGGGACCAGCACGGCACGCTCGGGCGGAACGGTCCAGGTGCCCTGGGCGGTCTCGACGACCATGACCCCGGTCGCCCCGTGGAGGAACTGGGCCCGCCGGTGCTCGTGCCAGTCCAGCAGATGACCGGGCGGATAGTCGGTGCCGACCGGCAGGACGGCCCGGTCGGCGTGGTCGACCTCGGCCAGGGACACGTTCCTCATCCGGCCACCCTACGGGCCGGAACGCGAAACAACGGGGCCGGGCATCGCATGCGGGACCCCCGCCGGGACTGGTGGAGTGGACGCCGTGGACATCGTGTGGGCCGCGGACATCGCGGCACTGGCCGGGATCGGGCTCCTCACCGGGGCGACGACGGTGCTGTTCGGGTTCGGCGGCGGATTCGTCACCGTGCCGGTCGTGGTCTGGGCCGACGCCTCCCTCGGCGCGGACGCGATGCCGGTGGCGACCGCCACCTCGGCCCTGGTCATGGTGGTCAACGCGGGCTTCGCGACAGCCGTCACACCACGGCGGACCCTCCTCGCGCTCCGCGGCGCCACCCCCCTGCTCCTCCTGCTCGCCGCCGGCGCCGCGGCCGGCGCGTCCGCCGCGCGCCTCGCCCCCGCCGCCCCGGTCCGCTGGGCCTTCATCGCCTACCTCGCCCTCACCCTCGCCGACGTCCTCCTGCGCCCCGGCTTCCTGCGCCCGCACACCCCCGCCGGGGCCGCGGCCCCCTCGGGGGCGGTCCCGGACACGCCCCGCCGTCCCCTGCCGGCCGCCCTCGGCGCGCCCGTCGGCGCCCTCGCGGCCCTCCTGGGCGTGGGCGGCAGCGTCATGACCGTCCCCGCGATGCGCAGGGCCGGGCACCCGATGCGCGAGGCGACCGCGCTGGCCAACCCGCTCACCCTCGCCATCGCCCTGCCGGCCACCGCGGTGTCCCTGGCCGCCGCCCCCGCCGCCGCCGCGCACCCCCACCTGGTGGGCCTCGTCGACCTCCGCGCCGCCACCGCGCTGCTCCTCGGCGCCCTGCCGGTGATCGCCGTCCTGCGCCGCCGCCCGGTGCGGATCACCGACCGCGCCCACGCCCGGGCCTACACCGCGCTGCTCGTCCTGGCCGCGGCCGCCATGCTGCCCGCCGCCGCCTCATCGGCGGGTGCCGCCGCGGTCCCCGACGGCCAGCCGGCTCGCCACGATGTCCGCCGCGAGCAGCCCCGCGTGCGCCTCCAGCCGCCCGCCGCCGCTGAACAGGTCGATGCCCAGGCGCTCCTCGACCTTCCTGATCCGGTGGTACACCGTCGCCCGGTGCAGATACAGGTCGGCCGCGACCTGCTTCACGTTGCCCGCCGTGGTGAGGTACGCCCGGAGCGTCTCGACGAGCGCGGCGGCCGACTCGTCCTCCAGCAGCCACCTCAGCGGCGGGCTGACGAAGTGGTGCGCCAGGATGTTGGTGGGCACCGCCGCGAGCCCCGCCATGTGCCCGGTGCTGTCCCAGCGGATCACCTGGTGCTTCCAGCCCAGGCTGTCGCCCAGGTCCAGGCTCTGCCGCGCCTGCCACACGGCCGCGCTGGCCCGGCCCGAGACCACGGTGCTGGCCGCGACCAGCCACGGCACGTCCACCCCCTGGGGCCGTGACCGGAAGACGAGGTCCGCGGCCTTCGTCGCCAGGAGTTCGGGCAGCGCGTCGTGCACGTCGCGCGGATACGGCGCGAGGAGCGCGAAGCTGACCGACCCGCTGAACGCGATCAGGCACCGGTTGCGCGGATGGGCCTCGGCGAACCGGTTGGTCAGCGCCGCCAGGCGCCCCCGCGTCGCGGGGTCGGCCGACCGGGCGTCGATCGCGGCGGGCATGGACAGGGCGAGGCAGACGAAGGAGTCGTCGTGCTGGAGCCGGCCCTCGCGGATCGCCCGGCCCAGCAGCACGTCCAGCGTCTCCAGGTCCCCCGTCGCGAAGGCCCGCCCGACGTGGTCGTCGGCCCACTCCGGCGGGACGAGCAGCCCGGCACCCTCCAGGGCGTGCACGCTCGCCTCGGCGATCCGGCTCACGCTCTCCACCCGCTCGGAGGACAGCGGCCCCCGCGCACAGGTGATCCAGAGCAGCAGCGACGGCGCCGACCCCGGCGAGCTGACCGGGAGCACCAGCGTCGACGGCACCCCCAGCTCCACACTGCCGCCGATGTACACCGGCACGGAGATCCGGGTCACCGCGCGGGTGCTCAGCCCGAGATGGCGCGGTGAGACCGGCTCGGCGCGGACGTCGTCCGGTGAGGCGTTCGGGACGGACCGGGCGACGCGGTGCAGATGGAGGTCGGTCAGCTCCACCGGGACGTCCAGCGACGCGGCCAGCGACTGCACCAGTTCCTGGAGGTGCTGGGCCAGGAGTCCGTTCACCGCGGCTCCTCCCGTCCGCGGGGAGAGCCCCGCACCGCTGACGCCATCCTCAGCCCCCGTTCCCCGCGGCCCCCGCGGCCCCCGCGGCCCCCGCGGCTCCGGCGGTCCCGGCGGCCGCCGGGACGGCGGGGGACGCGGACGGGGCGGCGGGCCGTATCCCGCCCGCGTGGATCTGCTCGGCCCAGTGGCAGGCCACCCGGTGCCCCGGGCCCGCCCCGGGCACCTCGACCGTCCGCAGCGCGGGCCGCTCGCTGTCGCAGCGCGAGGGCTGCTTCCACGGGCAGCGGGTGCTGAAGCGGCAGCCCGGCGGCGGGTTCTCCGGGCTGGGGAGGTCGCCGTGCAGCAGGATCTGCTCCCGGCCGTCCTCCTGGCGCGGGTCGGGGTGCGGCACCGCGGACAGCAGCGCACGGGTGTAGGGGTGCAGCGGCCCGTCGAACAGTTCCCGGGACGGGGCCTCCTCGACGAGCCCGCCCAGGTACATCACCCCGATCCGGTCGCTGACGTGCCGGATCACGGCGAGGTCGTGAGCGATGATCAGATAGGTCAGCCCGAACCGCTCCTGGACGTCCTCCAGCAGGTTGATCACCTGGGCCTGCACGGACACGTCCAGCGCGCTGACCGGTTCGTCGGCGACGATCAGCTGCGGTTCGACGGACAGGGCCCGCGCGATGCCGATCCGCTGGCGCTGGCCCCCGGAGAACTCGTGCGGGTACTTGCCCAGCGCGGTCCGCGGCAGGCCCACCGAGTCCAGCAGTTCGTGCAGCCGTGCCGGGGTGCCCTCCCCGGCCAGCCGGTGGGCCCGCATCCCCTCGCGGAACATCTGCTCCACGCTCTGGCGCGGGTCCAGGCTCCCCAGCGGGTCCTGGAACACCATCTGCAGGTGCCGCCGCTGCCGCCGGAGCGCTTCGCCGCGCAGGGTGCGCAGGTCCGTCCCGCCGAAGAAGATCTCCCCGGCGGTCACGGGGGTGAGCTGGAGCACGGCCCTGCCGAAGGTGGACTTGCCGCAGCCGGACTCCCCGACCAGTCCGTAGGTCTCGCCCCGGTGGATCCGCAGGTCGACGCCGTCCACCGCGTGCACGTGCCCGACCGTGCGGCTGAACAGGACACCGCGGCGGATCGGGAAGTGGACCTTCAGCCCGCGCACCTCCAGGAGCGGGTCCCCGGACGGGTCCGGGTGGGCTCGGGGGGTCTGTGCCGTCATGGGGCCTGCTCCTTCGGTCCGGTCGTCGGTGCGGCCGTCGCCGCCGGGAGGGGGTGGTGGCAGCGCAGCCGGTGCCCGGCCTCCCCCGACCACACCGGGCTCTCCCGCCGGCACAGCCCGGTGGCGGCGGCGCAGCGCGGCGCGAAGGCGCACCCCTGCGACCAGGGGATGTTGTCCGCGACGGAGCCGGGGATCGAGTGCAGGCGCTGCTGCCCGCCGTCCAGCCTCGGCACGGACGCCAGCAGGCCCCCGGTGTAGGGGTGGCGGGGCCCGTCGAACAGGTCGTAGCGGCCGGCCCGTTCGACGATCCGCCCGCCGTAGAGCACGTTGACCGAGTCGCACAGGCCCGCGACCACGCCCAGATCGTGCGTGATCATGATCAGTGAGGTGCCCGAGCCGACGACCAGTTCCTTCAGCAGGGCGAGGATCTGCGCCTGGATGGTCACGTCCAGGGCCGTGGTCGGCTCGTCGGCGATCAGCAGCCGCGGCTCGCAGGCCAGGGCCGTCGCGATCAGCACCCGCTGGCGCATGCCGCCGGACACCTGGTGCGGGTACTCGCGCATGCGGCGGCCCGGGTCGGGGATGCCGACCCGTTCGAGCATCTCCTGCGCGCGGCGCAGCGCCTGCGCCCGGCCGGTGCGCCGGTGGCGCCGGATCACCTCCGCGACCTGGGTGCCCAGCGGCACCACCGGGTTGAGGGAGGACAGCGGGTCCTGGAAGATCATCGCGAGGTCGGCGCCGCGCCGGTCGCGCAGCGCCCCGTCCGACAGCGTGAGCAGGTCGGTGCCGTCGAACACGGCCCGTCCCCGCACCTGTGTCCCGCGCCGGGGCAGCAGCCCCATGACGGCCAGCGAGGTGACCGACTTGCCGCAGCCGGACTCGCCGACCAGGCCGACGACCTCGCCGGGCGCCACGTCGAAGCTCACCCCGTCGACCGCGGTGAACGGCTCGGCCCCGGGCCGGGTGAAGGTGACGGAGAGGTCCTCCACCGACAGGAGCTTGCCCCCGCCTGGGGAAGGGGCCGTGTGTGTGCCTGGGTTCGTCACCGCTACCTCCGCGTCCGCGGGTCGAGGGTCTCGCGGAGCGATTCGCCGGCGAGCGTGAAGCCGAGGGCCACGACGATGATGCACAGCGCGGGGTAGATCGCGAGATGGGGATAGGAGTTGAAGTACTGCTGCGCGCCGCCGAGCATCTGGCCCCACTCCGGGCTGGCGTCGTCGGGGTTGCCCAGCCCCAGGAACGACAGGGCCGCGGCGTCCAGGATGGACACGGCCAGGCTCAGCGTTCCCTGGACGATCACCGGGCCCATGGCGTTGGGCACCATGTGGCGGAAGACGACCGCGGAGGGCCGCACTCCCAGGGCGCGGGCGGCGAGCACGTGGTCGGTGCCGCGCTGCACGAGCATCGAGCCGCGCATGAGGCGGGCGAAGACGGGTATCTGCACGATGGCGATGGCGATGATGAGCGTCCACTCGTTGGGCCGCGCGAACAGCGCCGCGATGGAGAAGGCCATCAGCAGCGAGGGGATCGCGAGCATCACGTCGACCACCCGCATCACCAGGGTGTCGGTCTTCCCGGCGAACACCCCGGCCAGGAGGCCGAGGGCGACCCCGCCCAGCAGCCCGCCCAGGGTCGCCAGGACCCCCACGATCAGTGTCTGGCGGGCCCCCACCAGCAGCCGGGACAGCAGGTCCCGCCCGGCGGGGTCGGCGCCCAGCGGGAAGCCGTCCTGCGGGCCGGGCACCGGGTTGGCCTGCGCCCGCACCTGGTCCAGCAGCAGCGGCGCGGCCGGGTCGTGCGGTGCCAGCAGCGGGGCGGCCACCGCCAGGACGACGAAGGCGCAGGTGATCACCGCCCCGACCACGAAGGCCGGCTGGCGCAGCAGCCGCTGCAGGGTCCGCGTGGACGAGCGTCCGGCCGGCACCGCCCGCGCCCCGGCGGCCGGCGCGTCCCCTCCTCGGGCCGACGTCATTGCATCCTCACTCTCGGGTCGCACAGCGCGTTGGTGATGTCGACGACGATGTTCACGAACAGGTAGAGCACCGCGACGGCCATGATCAGCGCCTGGAGCACGGCGTAGTCGCGGGTGGTGAAGGCCAGTGCCATCGACTGCCCGAGCCCCCGGTAGTTGAAGACGGTCTCGGTGAGGACCGCCCCGGCGAACAGCCCGCCGGCCTGCAGGCCGATCACGGTGATCACCGGCAGCAGGGAGTTGCGCAGCACATGGCGTCCGGCGATCGTCCGGTTCCGCAGGCCCTTGGCCGTCGCGGTGCGCACGAAGTCCTGCTGGAGCGTCTCGGCGACGGAGGCCCGGGTCAGGCGGAAGATCACGGCGAACGGGATGATCGACAGCGCGACCGTGGGCAGCGTCAGGTACCGCACGCTCTCCAGCAGGGCGGCCCCGTCCCCGGCGAGCAGCGAGTCGAACAGCGTCAGCCCGGTCGGTGTGGGGATCACCCCCTGGAGGTCGGCCCTGCCCGACGGGGGCAGCCAGCCGGCCCGGACCGCGAAGACGTACTTGAGGACGAACGCGGTGAAGAACACCGGCACGGCCAGCCCCAGCACGGAGAGGCTGAGGAAGGCGAAGTCGAACACACCGCGCCGCGTCGCGGCCCAGTAGCCCACCGAGACACCGAGGACCGTGCCGATGACCAGGGCGCACAGGGCGAGCTCGGCCGTGGCCGGGGCCCGGGTCAGGAGCACCTCGGTCACCGGCGCACCCCGCCACACGCCGGTCGACACCCCGAGGTCGCCGTTCCAGAACCGCCCGAGGTAGCGGATGTACTGCGTCCAGACCGGTTCGTCCAGGCCGAGGGACTCGACGAGCTTCGCACGGTCCTGCGGACTGGCGTTCTCACCGAGCAGCGCGTCCAGCGGTCCGCCGGGAAGGCTCCGCAGCCAGACGAAGAGGATCGCCGTCAGCGCCAGGAACGTCGCGCCCGCCTGGACCGTCCTTCGAAGGATGAATCTGTACATGTCTGTCCAATCGGTGTGGGGCGTACGCCGGGGCGTACGCCCCACATCGGAGTGGGGCTACTCGCCGAAGGTGGCGGTGGCCAGCGGCTCGCCGCCGACCGGGCTGGCGACGACACCGTGCACCCGGCTGCTGAGCACCAGGGCCGAGGGACTGCTGGCGATCGGGATCGACGGCAGCCAGTCCTCCGACATCCTGCGGTTGAGCTCCAGGTACTTCGCGGTCCGCTTCTTGGGGTCGGCCTCGCGGTCCGCGGCGTCGAGGTCGTCGACGAGCTGCTGTCCGAAGCCGAGCAGTCCGGTGGCGAAGGCGTTGTCCACCGCCCCGAACAGGATCCCCAGGAAGTTCTGCGCGCTGTTGTAGTGGCCGGTGGTGCCGAGCAGGTAGACGGGCGCCTCGCCGGCCTCGCGGCCGCTGAGGTAGCCGCCCGCCCAGGGTTTGGCGACCGGCTCCACCTGGATCCCGACGGCTTCCAGGTCGGCCTTGATCAGATCAAAGAAACGTTTCGGCTCCGGCATGTACGGCCGGGTCACCTCGGTGGGGTACCAGAGCTGGATCTTCAGCTTGGGATGGCCGGCCTCGGCGAGCAGTTCGCGGGCCTTGCCGGGATTGTACGGATACCCCTCGACGTCCTTGTTGTAGCCCTCGACGGAGCGCGGGACGAACTGCGAGACCGTCTCCGAGCCCTCGGGCAGCAGCGTCTCGACGATCTGCTTCTTGTTGACCGCCCAGGCGATCGCCTGGCGGACCCGCAGGTCCTTCAGCGCGGGCACGGTCTTGGCGTTCAGCCCGAGGTACATCACGTTGAACGGCGGCCGGGCGACCACCTGGAAGCCGTTGTCCCGCAGGCTCTTCCAGTCGCGGGGGGCGGGCAGGTCGTAGGCGTGGATCGCCCCGGCCTCCAGCTCCTGGCGGCGGGCGGTCTCGTCGGGGATGGTGCGGAACTCGATCCCGCCGATCTTCGGCTTGTCCCCCCAGTAGCCGTCGTTGCGGGCGAGCTTGACGGTGCCCGTCGAGTCGTCGTAGGAGACGAACTTGAACGGCCCGGTCCCCGTCGGGTGCAGCCGGCCGTACGCGGGGAAGGTGAAGCCCTCGCCGCTGGCCTTGACGTCGTTGGCGTCGTACTTCTCCATCGCCGCCGGGCTGGACATCGCGTAGGTGCCGTGCGCCAGGATCATCGGGAACTTCGAGCTGGGCGCGTTCAGGCGCAGGACCACCGTCAGGTCGCCCCCGGTCTCGCACCCGGAGTACAGCGACGGCGTGGTGTCGCCCTTGAAGCCGCCGAAGTCGTTGACCCAGGTGTGGCTGACCGCCGAGGTGCGCGCGACCTCGGGCTGGTGGTACCAGCGCTCGAAGTTCGCGCAGACCGCCGCGGCGTCGAACTTCGTGCCGTCGTGGAAGGAGACGCCCTCACGCAGCGTGAACGTCCAGCGCTTGCCGTCCTTGCTCTGCTCCCACTTGACGGCCAGGCCCGGGCCCGGGTCCGCCGTGCCGGGCACCAGGCTCAGCAGGCCCTCGTACATCTGGTTGTTCACCCGGGCGGTCTCGCCGTCCGAGGTGTAGAACGGGTCGAAGAGGGAGGGGGCGCCCGCGGCACCGAAGACGAGGGTCTTCGATCCCTTCGCGCCGCCCGTGCCCGCCCCGTCGTCCTTGGCCCCGCCCGAGCCCCATGAGCACGATGCGAGCAGCATCATGCCGGCCAGAGCGGCGACCCCGGTCTGTCTGAACCTCATTGTTCCTCCTGAACGTGGGTCTGTGCGAGGGAAAGCCGGTCACCGTAGAACCAGAGCCGGGAGAATCCGCCGTCCGGCAGTGCGCGCACCCGCACGCGCCGGGCGGTGAGGGGGGAGGGGAACCGGACCGGCGAGGTCGCCCCCGGGGTGATGTCGAAGACCCCCGCCTCCCGCCAGGCCGGCCCGTCGGGCACCTCGACGGCGATCTGGGCCGCGCAGTTGCCCCGGAACGGCGAGGCGACCACTTCGAGCGCGTGCAGCCGCACCGCGTCGGGCCACGACAGCTCCACGAAGTGCCGGTCGGCACGGGAGCGCCGGGGGGTCTCCCACCCGTCGTGGGTGCTCGTGGGCACCGCGTGCGAGATCACCGCCCAGGGGCTGCCGAAGGAGCCCTCCGAGGCCCGCACCCGGCACCCCAGCCGTACGTCCGACAGGCGGATGCCCGCCGGCGGGACGCTGCGCTCCACGTCGACGACCCCGTGCGCGCGCAGCCGCGCCACCCCGCCGTCGGGATACATGCGCAGCCGCACGAACGCGGCCGAGCCCCCGGGGTCGGCCACCGGATAGGTGTTCACGCAGTTCGGCTCGACCGCGGCGCCGGACAGGATCTCCCGCCAGGGCCCGTCCGGGGCGTCGGCGACGTCGACGCCGATGTGCTGCGGCGCGTTGAAACGGAACCCCGTGGTCTCCAGCACGATCTCGTCCACCCGGCCCGGGTGCGCGGCCCGCACGACCACCCAGTCGTGGTCCGCCGGATTGTGCCGGCGGCTCTCCCAGCCGTCGACGTCCGCGCCGCGCAGCCCGTAGGTGCCCGGCCGGTGCGGATCGGCGGCCAGCAGCAGTGCGTCGGCGGCCCCGAAGAACTCGTCCGAGCAGTCCACCACCGAGGCGCCCAGCTCCCGCGCGAGCAGGTTCAGGTTCATCGCTCGTCCCTCTCTCCGTCCAGGTGCGCGGCCACGTCCGCGCCGCGTGCCCACCACAGCCCGTCCAGCCCGCGCAGCGTCCGCAGCACCTCGCGCAGATGCGCGAACCGGAACGGCTGGGCGATCAGCCACGGATGGAGCCCCAGCACCAGCGTCCGGTCCCGCGGGGCGTCCTCCGCCAGCAGCACCCGCGCCGACGACACGATGTTGTCGGCCCACTTCTCGATCGGGATGCCGCGCTTGAGATGGGAGAAGACGTCGTCGAGATGGATCGACACCGGGATGTTCAGCACGTCCCCCCGCGCGGTGGCCAGGACATTGGGCACCTCGTCGTTGGGCCAGTCCGCCGTCCACCGGATCCCCAGCTCCGCCAGGTCCTCCAGGGCCGTCGTCGACTGCGCGTAGTCCAGCCCGCTCCAGCCCGTCGGGCGGACCCCGCAGAACTCCTCCACCGCGCCGACCGACTCGGCGAGATGGGCACGCTGCTCCTCGCGGTCCATCCCGTCGTGCAGGATGCTGATCCCGTCGACCCCGTGGGCGACGAACTCCGCACCCGACTCACCGATCCGCTCCATCAGCCGCGGGCGGTGCCGGGCGCTGTGGGCGTCGACCGCCACGCTCACCGGTATCCGCAGCTCGTCCAGCAGGTCGAGGATCCGGAAGACCCCCACCCGCAGCCCGTACTCGTGCTGCGACGTGGTGTGCACGTCCATGATCCGCGGGTACGGGCCCCGCAGCGCCACGCTCGACGGCGGGATGCCGGCGTCCGGGCCGGGAAGGGCGGGCACGTGGTCGAGGTGCATCAGCACCACCACGCCCAGCTTCGCGCCGCCGGGCCAGCCCCGGTTGGCGGCGGGCAGGGACCCGCCGTCGGTCTCGTGCAGCGGCCTGACAAGCTGCATGGTCAACACCATCCGATCTCGTCGACGTGGGCGGCGATCCGCTCCGGCGTGGTCCACCAGATGTCGTCCTGCTCGGCCAGGTGACCGAACATCTGCGCCAGGTGGCCGATCCGGTGCGGGATGCCCATGTAGAGGGGGTGCAGCGCGACGGTCATCACATACGCGGTGTCGTGCCGCTGCGCCTCCTCGGACAGCACCTCGTACTGCGACCGCACGATCGCCGCGAAGTAGTCGCTGTCCAGGCCGTACATCGGCGAGCCCGGGAACAGCAGGGCGTCGTTGACCTCACGGGAGTAGGGCACGCCGACCAGGCCGCCGCCGAGCGGGCCGTCCAGCCGGAACGGCTGGTCGTCGATGAACCAGTCGGTCGTGTAGGTCATGCCGGCCTCCGCCATCAGGCGGTAGGTGGCGGGGGTGGCGCTGAACGACGGGCCCAGCATGCCGCGCATGCGGTACCCGGTGAGCTCCCGCACGGTGGAGACCGTGTAGTCGTAGAACTCCCGCTCCGCGCTCTCCGACTCGCCGAACAGGAGCCGGCTGTTGTAGGTGCCGTGGCTCATGAAGCTCCAGCCACGCTCGGTCATCGCGTCGCAGATCTCCGGATACAGGCGCAGCACCTCGCAGTTGAGCGAGCAGGTGACCTGTACGGGGGAGTCGTCCAGGACCGGGAGCATGCGCCGGAAACCGGCGCGGTTGCCGAAGTCCCGGAAGGAGTAGCCGACGTTGTCCGGCTTCGCGGGCACCCGGTAGAAGTAGTCGCGGTGCGGGTTCTCCGGCGGCAGGTACTCGTAGTGCTCGATGTTCATCACCACGTTCACCGCGACCCGCTTGCCGCCGGGCAGCCGCAGCCGCTCCCTCTGGTCCAGGGCCCGGTAACTCAGGAACTCGTCCATCGCTGATCCTCTCGCACGGTTCTCAGGACGCGGCGGTGGCGGCGGGGACGAGGCCCTCCACGACCTCGTCCAGCGAACGGACCCGGCCGAGCTGCGGGAACATGACCCGCACCGCGTGCTCGTGCTGCTCGGCGGTGTAGGCCGACATCGCCTCCGGCACGAAGACCACGTTGTAGGCGTGGTCGAACGCCGCGCGGGCGGTGCCCTCGACCCCGAAGCCGGTGGAGATGCCCGCCATCACCACGGTGTCGATCCCGCGGCGGCGCAACTGCAGGTCGAGGTCGGAGCCGTGGAAGGCGTTCCAGCTCCGCTTGATGATCACCGGCTCCGTCGGCAGCGGCTCGATGCCGGGCAGGAAGTGGTCCCACCCGGGCCGCCGCACCGGGCGCGCGGGGCGCTCGATGTCGGTGAGCAGCCGCCCGCCGAGGGAGTCGGACTCGTCGGGCAGGAAACTCGTCCGCACGTGCACGACGGTGCTCCCGGCCCGCCGCGCCGCCTCGATCAGGCGGACGCAGCGCTCCAGGACGGTGTCCGTGGTGTGCGGATGCACCGGATGGTCGGCGTTGGAGCCCTGCAGGTCGATGAGGACGAGCGCGGTGCGCCCGGCTTCCGCGACGGTCATGGGATGACGTCCTTTCACGGGAAAACGGAAAACGGAAACGGAAAGTAGAAATCGGGGAACAGAAATCGGGGAACGGGGGAACGGAAATATGGGGGCGGGGACGGGCGGGTGCGTCAGGTCCCGAGGATCTGGCGGGTCATGCGCAGGAGGGTCTCCTCCGACCCCGTGCCGCTGGCCTTGCTCAGCAGGCGCAGCCCGTCGAACGCGCCCCCGGCGACACGGGCCGCCGGGCAGAGCGGTTCCAGCTCCAGCCCGGCGCTCAGACTCGTGCCCCCCAGCTCCCGCACGAGCGCCGTCGTGGTCAGGCCGCCGCTGACGACGGCCCCCAGGCACCGGTTGTCCCCCTGGGAGGCGACGTCCAGCAGCCCCCGCACCGCCCGCGCGAGCTGCTCGGCGACGACCCAGCGGTCGGGATCGTCCCGGTCCGTCTCGTGCAGGGCGAGGACCCGGTGCGAGGCGAGGACCTGCCGCGCCGCGACCGGCCCCCACCGCAGCGCCTCCGCCGCGGTGGTCATCAGCGCCCGGGTCCCGTAGGCGGCGGCGAGCCGCCGCAACTGGGCCCGGTCGGTCTCGTGGTTGGCCGGGGTGACGACCACGACGAACCCGTCCCGGCCGAGGTCGGGATAGAACCGCAGCCACCCGCCGGTACTGGCCGTGGCCACCCGGTGCCCCTCCTCGTGCAGCCGCGAGGCGACCTGCGCCGCGGCCCCGAGATGCGTCTCGACCGTGCCGTCCAGCACGAACCGGCGCGTACCGCGCGCCAGGGCCGCGCGGACGTGGTCGGTGACCGCCTCCGCGCCCCGGTTCAGCACCGACAGGCCCACGACCTCGGCGTCCTCGATCCGCACCGCGGTGCGCACATCGACGTCGAGACCGTTGCCCGCCGGCATCGGGGCCAGCAGCCGCCCGTCCACACACACCCGGCCGGCCGTCGGATAGGCGGGGACCACCAGCAGGACGCCGTTCCCGTCGTGACACCCCTCGATCCCGGCGACCAGGGCGTCGGGGGAGCCGCGCAGTTCCGCGTTGAGCTTGACCTCCAGCCGCGAACACCCCCTCGACTCCAGCCAGTTCGTCCACTCCTCGATCAGCGCCGTGGCCGCGTGGCCCGCGTGGTGGAGGTCGAGGTCGACGACGACGGCGTCGGCACCGTCCACCGCCGTCGAGGGATCGCGGACGATCACCGGCTCCAGCCCCCGCTGCCGCAGACGGCACGCCACGGTCACCGAGCACTGCAGATCCTCGGCCAGGATTCCCATGGCCAGAGCGCGCGTCTCCTGTGACGAATGTGCTGCCATGGGAACGTCCCTCGTATTCCTCGCTGATGGGGAGTCGTCATGCTATTGAGCGACGTACGGGCAGTCATTCGACAAACGTCGCAACTCGTCCCGGCCCGTGCCGCGCCCGGGCGCGGCACGCCGGGACCGGCGGACAGGGGCGTCCCGGACGGGACAGGGGACCCCGTCCACCGGACGGCACGGCCGACGGCACGGGCCCGGCCCGGCGGGCGGCCCTTCCCGCCCAGACCCCGGGCGGCCCTTCCCGCCCGGGGTCCTGCCGGGGCGGGAGAACGCCACCGGCCGCCGCCCCCGGTCCGCACCCGTGCACGGGCGGCCCGCCGCCCCCGGTCCGCACCCGTGCACGGGCGGCCCGCCGCCCCCGGTCCGCGCCCGTGCACGGGCGGGGCCCCCGGGGCTCCCCACTTCGGACGGGTCCTTCCTCCGCCGCGTGCGGGTCGCGCGAGCGGGGACCGCGCTACTCGTGCGCGGCCGGCTCCGTGTCCGGCGGCGGCGCGTCCCCCCTCCCGGCGGGACGGAGCAGCACCAGCAGCGCCGCCGACGCCGCCGCACCGGCCAGGACCAGCAGGACCAGCCGGTCCGACACCGCCGCACCGGCACCGGACAGCCGTTGCTCCAGGGCGAACGCGGCATCGGCGCTCAGTACCGGCGGCAGTGCGGACGTGCCGTCGAAGACCAGGAACACCACCCCGAGCGCGATGAAGAACAGCCCGCCGGCAAGAGCCGTGCTGTGCAGGGCCACCGGCCCCACGGAGAAGGTCCGGCCCCGCAGCCAGCGCCTGCGGCCCAGATCGAACCGGTCCCACAGCGACGCCAGCACGAACATCGGAGCGGCCATGCCCAGGGCGTAGACGGCCAGCAGCACACCGCCGCGCAACGGGTCGCCGCCCACCGCGGCCACGGTGAGGACGCCGCCCAGGATCGGCCCCGCGCAGAACCCCGCCAGCCCGTACACCGAGCCCAGGGTGAACACCGACAGGGCCGAACCCGAGCGGTGCCCGCCCGCGGCCCGTGTCATCCGGCGGGAGGCGAAGCCCAGCCCGGCGATCTGCGCCGCCCCCAGGGCGATGACGGTCCATCCCGCCGCGGTCACGAGAACGTCCCGGTGACCGTAGAAGAGACGGCCGGCGAACGAGCCGGCCACACCGAGCGGGACGAGCGTCGTGCACAGTCCGGCGTAGAACAGGCAGGTACGCGCCACCAGCCGGGTGCGGCCGGTGAACGAGTAGGCGAAGAAGGCCGGCAGCAGCAGCGCGCTGCACGGACTGAGCAGGGCCAGCAGTCCGCCGAGGAAGGCCACCGCCAGGCCGGTCCCGTTCACCGCCCGGCCGCCTTCGCCGCCGCCTCGACCGCTTCCCGGAACACGGCGGTGGGCTGGGCCCCCAGGATCGGCCTGCCGTTGACCAGGAAGGCGGGAGTGCTGCTCACCCCGAGGCCGTAGCCCTCCTCCCGGTCCCGGCGCACGGCGTCGCGGGCCCCGGCGGAGGCCATGTCGGCGCGGAACCGCCCGATATCGGCGACTCCCGCCTCGCGGGCCATGGCGACGAGGTTCCCGGCGCCGAACGCGCCCGTACCGCGCTCACGCGGCTCGCCGTAGGCGATGTCGTGGAACTCCCAGAACCTGCCCTGCCGCCCGGCCGCCCAGGCGGCCAGGGCCGCCTGCTCGGACTCCTTGCCGAAGAGGGGGAAGCTGCGCCATTCGATGCGCAGGACGCCCTTGTCCACGTACGAGCGCAGCAGTTCGGGCAGGGTCCCGCGGGCGAACCGGCCGCAGAACGGGCACTGGAAGTCGGAGTACTCGATCATGACCACGGGGGCGTCCGCCCGTCCGGTCGCCAGTGGGTCGGAGGCATCCCGGCGGGCGAGGGCGAGCACGCTCTCGTCGGCGGGCGCGGGGACGGCCTCCCCGGCCGGGGCCGCGGGCCCGTCGGCCCTTCCGCCGCGGTTTCCCGGACCGTCGAGGGTGAGGGCGAGGACAGCGGTCGCCGCCGCGGCGGCGAGGACCGCTGCCGCGCCGGCGGTCCGCCGGCGGCCGCGGCGGGACGGGGAGGGGGTGGATCCAGTCATGGGGGCACCTCAGATGTCGAGGAGGGCAGGGGAGCGCAAAGAGGGGGAAAGAGGGGGAGGGGAGGCCGCGGCGGCCGGGCTCAGACGGAGGCCGCGGCCGGGCACACGGTCTGGGAGGAGAGTCGGCGCAGCGCGGCTTCCGCCAGCAGCCCCGCCGAGAGGAGGGCCGCCAGCGGCTGCAGAGGGGCCCAGTAGCTCAGGGCACCGGACGTCCCGAGGAACAGGAGGACGAGTTTGTTGCAGACCGGGCAGCCGACGGCGAAGAACGACAGGACCCCGCCGACGGCTCCCAGCCGGGTGCTGTCAGCGGCCACCGGCCCGGGAGAGGGCGAGGTCCGGCGCACATAGGTGCTCAGGACGATGCCGGCGAGGAAGGAGGTGACGGCGAGAGCCGGATAGTTCCACCACTGCACGGGGACCGACCGGCCGAAGAGCGGGCTGGGCACCACCGCGGTGGGCACACCGACCAGGGCAGCCGTGGTCAGGGCACCGAGACCGGCCACGGTCCACTGCCGGGACCGCCACCCGCGCAGTGCCGTACCCGCCCGGCGCCATGAGCGCGGGGAAGAGGACATGCTGAACAGCTCCGTTTTCCGAGGATTCAGGGACACGGCCAACGGGCCGGTCCGGGATCTTTCGTTCGGATCGGGCCCGCGAGCCCGGCATGATCCGAACGAGAGGCCCTAGATCCGCAGAACGGAGTGGAGCGTCGTCGGGGGCGGCGGAGCCGGTCCGCCCGGCAGCACCCCGGGGCGCCGCGGCGGACCGGGCGCGCAACCGTCGTCCGGCAGGGCGGGGCCGGGCAGCGCCACCAGCGGTGAGGACCCCTCGGCCCGCTGCGCGCCGTGGTCGGCGACCGCCTTCCCGCCGCAGGGAGTGCTCCCCGCGTCCGGCGGTTCGAAGACGGCGGCACTGTGGACGCGGTCCTTGGCGGAGAGGGGCGCGGAGGGCTCCGAGCGGTCCGCGCGTCCAAGGACGCACAGCACGGACACCACGGCCACGAGCAGGGCGAGCGCACCGCAGAGACGGGCCCGAGCCCGCCCGCGTGCCACCCGCCCCATCATCACTCCCGAACCGCATCCGTGGAAACGGCCACCCTAAGGCACCGCCCCGGGCCCGCGGCCACCCGGGCCGGTGCCCGTTTTGGCGGACCGCTGCCGGAGCACCCGGGCCCGCGCCCCGCACGGCGGCCGGGCGTGTTGTGCCGCTACCGCCGCCGCCCGCGTCCGGAAGCGGCCGCGAACCCCGGTCCGTTCCTGTCCTTCGTAGGACCGGAGCACCTCAGTATCCTCCGAACCGGAGCACGACCCGGAGCGGGGCGCTGCCTACAGTGACGGGAACAGCGCGGCCGGGTCTGCTGCCCCGCCCCCCGTGTGCCCCCGTTGTGGCGGGCGTCGCCAAGTCCGGCCTCGGTGAGGACCGGCAGAGAAAGGCGCAAAATGGAAAATTCCCAGGCCGTGGTGAGTCTGCGCGGAGTCGGCAAGAGCTTCGGTGCCTCCCAGGTGCTGAAGGACGTCGACCTGGACGTCGCGGCCGGAGAGAACGTGTGCGTCATCGGGCCGAGCGGTTCCGGGAAGTCCACGCTGCTCCGCTGCTGCAACCTGCTGGAAATACCCGACACCGGGGAAGTCCGCCTCGGCGGCACGCGCTACCACCCCCTCCCCCGGGGCGGCCGGCGCTCCACGGCGCTTCGCGAACTGCGCAGCCGCACCGCGATGGTCTTCCAGAGCTTCGAACTGTTCCCGCACCTCAGCGCTGAGCAGAACGTGGCCCTGGCCCCGATCAGGGTGAGCGGCCTCGGCAAGGAAGAAGCCCTGCACCGGGCGCGGGTCCTGCTCGAACGCGTCGGCCTGGGCGCGTTCGCCCAGGCGCGGCCCGCCACGCTCTCGGGCGGGCAGCAGCAGCGGGTGAGCATTGCCCGGGCGATGGCGGTGGAGCCGGAGGTGCTGCTCTTCGACGAGCCGACCTCCGCCCTCGACCCGGAGATGGTCGGTGAGGTGCTGGGGATCATGCGGGAGCTCGCCGCCACCGGGGCCACCATGATCGTGGTGACCCATGAGATGCGGTTCGCGCGTGATGTGGCGTCCCGGGTCGTGGTGATGGACCGGGGGGAGATCGCCGAGGCCGGGCCCGTCGACCAGGTCTTCGAGGCGCCGCGGCACCCGCGGACCAAGCGGTTCCTCCAGTCCGTCGCCCAGTCGAGCCAGGCAGTGTGACGCCGTGCCGTCCCCGGAGGAGCACCCGTCCGGGCCCCTGGGGCCCGGACCGGTACCGGGAGATCACGAGGTCGAGGCACTGCGCCGCATCGCCGCGACGGTCAACTCCAACCTGGAGCTGAGCGCGGTTCTGGACGCGATCGTCTCGGCGGTGTCGGCGTTCACCGAGTGGCAGCTGTGCTGGGTCACCGCGCTGGACGTGCCGGCCGGGGTCGCCGAAGTGATCGCCCGCGAGGACCGGCTCACCTACTCGGGCGACAGCCAGCAGCGGATCTGGCCGATCGAGGGGATCCCGGCACGCGATCTCATCGGCGGCACCGGCCCGATCGTCGTGGACGACGCACAGCAGTCGCCCTACCGCTTCTACGCCGACGACGCCCGCAGACGCGGATACCGGTGCGGCGTCCTCCTGCCGCTTCGGGAACCGTACCTGGACGGTCGTCCCCTGGTGCTCGCGGTCCAGCGCCGCACCGCCGGCCAGGTCGGCGACCGGGCGCTGGCGTTCCTGGAAGCCGTGGCCGACCTGTCCTCGGTCGCCCTGGCCAACGCGGGCAAAGTCGCCGACGAACAGCGCAACATAGCCGAACTGGTGCGCGCCACCGCCACGCTGCGCACCGGGCTGGCCGCCACCCTGGAGGGCCGGGACGGCGAGGAGATCCTCGCCGCCGTCGCGGACACGCTGGACGTCGCCATCGTCGTGGCCCACCACAATCTCGCGCCGATGTTCGTGGCCGCCGGGCAGAGCTGGCCGCCGCCCGGGAAGGGCGCCGCGGACTACGCGGCCCTGGCCCGGGACGAGATCCGGCGGCAGCAGGGCACACGGGGACACGGCGCGTCCCCGGACGTCCCGCCACCGGTGCGGGTGAAGGTCACCGAACTGCTGCCCGGGTCCGAGCGGCGCCTGTGGGCGTGCGTGCTGCGCCGCGGTGCGGTGACCAGGGTGGAGACCGCGCTGGACTCGCTGGTCAACGTCGCTGTCGGAATAGTGGTGGGGCGGTCGCTGCTGGCCACCGCCGCCCAGGACAAGGAGACGGACACGGCGCTGGCCGAACTGGTCCGGCGCTCCCCTTCCGACCCGCTGGCGCTGCGAGTGCGGCTGGCCGCTCTCGGGCTGCCGCCGCCCGTACGCTGCCGGGTGGTGCGGATCTCGGCCCGGTCACCGGTCGACACGGACCTGCGCCGTGTGCTCAGCGACGTGCACAGCGTCCTGCGGTCCCGGCGGGTGAGCGGAGTCGTCGTGGGATGGGTGGACAGCAGCGTGGTGATGGTGCTGCCGGACACCGGTGACGACCACCGTGAGGCGGTCGCCGCGATCCGCGGGATGCTGCACGGAGTCGCCGGGATCGGAACGGCGCTGACGGTGGCGATGAGCGCGCCGGGGGAGGTGCCGGCGGACGGGGCGCGCATGTGGGCCGAGTGCGAGACGCTCACCCTGGCCGGCGTCGCCGGCGGCGGGGACGTCATCGCCTACGAGGGGTTCGGCGCGCTGGCGTTCCTGCTCAGCGCCTGCCGGGACGGAGAGGCGAACCGGTTCGTCGAGGCCCGGCTCGGCGAACTGCGCCGCTACGACACCGAGCACTCCGGCTCGCTCGTCGGGACCCTGGAGGTCTTCCTCCAGTGCTCGGCGCGTTTCCAGGAGACCGCCCGGGCGCTGTGCGTGCACGTGTCGACCCTGCGGTACCGGCTGGACCGCATCACCGAAGTCCTGGGCGTGGATCTCAAGGATCCCGACGAACGCTTCTCCCTGGCCCTCGCATGCCGCCTCATGCGCATGGTCGAGGCGTCCGGCACCCCCGGCGGAAAACACCTGTAGCAAAAGCAGCAGGCAAACCGAAAAAATCGTCGGAAACAAAGGAAGGAATGCCGCGGGGGAGAGCGGTAGCGTCATCCGTGTCGCACACCGACAGATTTCCCCGGAACGGACCGGAACCATAGGGCATTCCGTTCGGACATGCCGGTCCGGCTTCCCGGAAAATCCAGTCGGCCCTTCCGCGCCATATCGCGACGCGGACCCAGAATCGTAGTCATTGGACGCACATGGAACTCGGGCTTTTCCTTTCCTACCAAGTAAATTCCGACGAGCACCTCGACGGCCTCTTCGGGCGCATGGTCGAGTACGCCGTCCGGGCCGACGAGAGCGGCTTCACCCGGGTCTGGACGCCGGAACACCACCTCGTGCAGTTCCTTCCCTCCCCCTCGGCCCTGCTCACCGCCGTGCACGTCGGGCAGCACGTCCGGTGCCGGGTGGGCACCGCGGTCGTCGTGCTCCCCTTCCACCAGCCCGTGCAGCTCGCGGGTGAGATCTCCGCGGCCGACCACGCCCTGGGCGGACGGCTCGACCTCGGCGTCGCACGAGGCGCCTACCGCTACGAGTTCGAGAAGTTCGGCCTGCCCTTCCAGGACAGCCGTGAGCACTTCATCGAGAACCTGGAAGCCGTCGAACGGCTGCTGCGCACCGAGGACGGGCCGTCCAGCCACTCCGGGCGCTTCGCCTCCTTCGACGACGTGTACGTGTGGCCCCGCCCCGTGCAGCGGCCGATGCCCCCGGTGTGGATGGGCGTGCAGCACCCGGCGGGCGTGGAGGACGCGGCCCGCCGCGGTTACGACGTCCTCAACTCCCTGTTCTTCTGGGACGACGACCACATGCGCGACGTCGCCGGGGCGTTTCACCGCGGGAAGGCCCAGTCCGGCCGGGACGACACCAGGCTGGGAGTCACCCGCTACGCCTTTCTCACACAGGACGACCGGGAGACGGAAAGGCGTATCGAGAACGTTCTGGAGGGCTGGCGCATCCATGCCCAGCTCCACGATTTCACACAGAACGCCGACCCCCTCGGCCGGGTCCTCCCGGCGCCCCAGGAAAACGAGCCCACGGTGGATGAACTGCGCGACCGCCTCTTCATCGGCACCCGCGCGGAAATAGAGCAGAAGCTGCGTCGCTACCGCGATGCCGGAGTGGACCTGATCAACCTCAATCTGGTGGCGAACGCGTCCCGCGAATCCACCCTGGAGACGATCACCGCGTTCGGATCCGCTCTGCGCGCGGTCAACGGCGGGACGAACGGGAGCCCGGCGGACGGGACAGCGCGTGAGGAGGCTGACGGCCATGTCGGTCATGCCCCTGTCCGGTGACAGCAGGCACGCCTGCGCCCCGGCCGCCGAGCCGGAGGCGACCGCCCATGAGTTCAAGCAACTCGCCGGATCATTCCTGACCGGGGTCGCGGTGACCACCGCGCACGACGACGGCGACGACTACGGGTGCACCGTCAGCTCGCTGGCCAGTGTGAGCCTCGACCCACCCCTGCTGATGGTGTGCCTGGACCAGAGGTCGACGACCCTGCGGGCCATCGAGCGCACCGGACGGTTCGCGGTGAGCCTGCTCGCCCGGGACCCCCAGGCCGCCCGCACCGCACTGGCCTTCGCCCGGCCCGGTCAGGACGCCTTCGAACAGGTGGACATGGTGCGGCTGCCGTCCGGCCTGGCGGTCAGCCCGGCGGCCGTGGCACAGGCGGAACTGGTCGTCCGGGAACGGTACGAGGGCGGTGACCACGTGATCGTGCTCGGCACGCCGGTATGGGTCTCGGTGTCCGACGGGGACCCCCTGGCCTACTGGAGAGCGAGGTTCCTGCCATGACCGCGGACCGCCCCGCCGCGCGGGAAGCCGACTGGAACGGCGACTGGAGCGCACTCACCCGCGAGATCGTCTTCGACCGGATCTGGTCCCGGACCGGTCTGACCACCCGTGAACGGCGCCTGGTGACCATCGCGCTGCTGACCGCCTCCGGCGCCGACTCGGCCGCGGCCTTCCACCTCCGCGCGGGCATCCGGGACGGCATCCCCGCCGACGATCTCTACGAACTGGCCGTGCACACCGCCGTGTACGCGGGATGGGCCACCGGGGGACGGGGCATCGCCCTGCTGCGCTCCGCCGTGGAGGAAACGGCGGCGGAGGAAGACACCGCGCGAAAGCCCGCAACGAGTGAGGAGCCGGCCCGGTGACCCCCGCCGAACACCGTGACCTGGACGGGATCCGCGCCGAACTGGCACAGGAGTGCCGCCGGCTCGTCCTCGCGGGCCGCCCGCACGAGCCCGCCGGGTCCGCGCCGTTCTGGGTCAGCGCCCCCGGCCACCCCGCGACGCGGTGGACCTGCGCGCAGGCCGGCCCGCAGGAGGCACGCCTCGCGCTCGACGCCGCCTGGAAGTGCTTCCCCTCCTGGTCCGCTCAGCCGGTCACGACGCGAGCGGCGCTGGTGCGGCGCCTTGCCGACCGGATCGACGGCGGCGCGGACCGCTATGCGACCGCGATCGCCGTCGAAGCGGGCAAGCCGATGGCGGAAGCCCGCCGCGAGACGGCGTTCGCCGTCACCACTCTGCAGGCGCTGGCCGACGCCGCCGAACGGATGGCGCCGGACGAGGGCGAACGGCGCGCACCGTCCGTCACGGTGCGGCGCCGCCCGGTCGGCCCGGTCCTGGCGATCACCCCCTGGAACTTCCCCCTGTCGCTGGCCGCCCGCAAAGTGGCCTCCGCCCTGCTCGCCGGCTGCCCGGTGATCCTCAAACCCTCCGAGCGCACCCCGGTCTCCGCCCTGCTCCTGGGACGCGACCTCGACACGGCGGGAGCGCCCGCGGGAACCGTGTCGGTACTGCCCACCACACGGTCCGCCGAACTGGTCGCCGCACTGACCGCCGACCCCCGGCTGCGCAAGATGTCCTTCACCGGATCGACCACGGTCGGCCGGAGCGTACTGCACGCCACCGAGGGCCAGCTCCAGCGGATCTCCCTCGAACTCGGCGGCAACGCCCCCTTCGTCGTCTGCCCCCGGCACGACGCCGGGGCCACCGCGGACGGCCTGCTCGCCGCCAAGACGGCCAACAACGGCCAGGCGTGCACCGCGCCGAACCGGCTGCTGCTCCCGCCGGACGCCGGCGACCTGACCGCCCTGCTGGCCGAGCGGTTCGAGAACATCCGCACGGGCTGGAGCCTGGACGAGGAGTCGCCCCTCCTGGGACCGCTCATCAGCGCACAGGCCGCCGCGCGCATCGACGGCCTCGTCGCCGACGCGAAGGCCCGCGGCGCCCGCGTGGTACGGTCCCGGGCCGAGCCGCCGGAGCAGGGGCACTTCGTGCGCCCCGCCCTGGTACTGGGGGCCGAGCCGCACTGGCCGATAGCGCGGGAGGAGATCTTCGGCCCGGTGCTCCCCGTCCTCACCTACCGCGATCTGCCGGAAGCGATTCGTATCGCGAACGACACCGAATACGGTCTGGCCGGATACGTCTACGGCACGGCTCCCGGTGAAACGGCCGCGGTCGCGGCCGGGCTCGACACCGGCCTGATCGCGGTCAACCACCCCTCGGTCTCGCACCCGGCCGCACCCTTCGGCGGGACCAAGCACTCCGGCTACGGCCGGGAGAACGCGGCCGAGGGGCTCAGCGAATACCTGTCCGTCGTCAGCATCATCGGGGAGCCCGTATGACCTCCACACTCACGGTGAACGGCGCGTGGCCGACGGAGTTCGGCCTGCGGTCGTCCCGCATCTTCACCATGGACCACGCGCACCGCGTCGTGGACGGCTGGCTGCACGTCCGCGACGGCCGCATCCTCGGCGTCACCGAGGGCGAACCGCCGCAGTCGGTGGGGGCCACCGTCTTCGACCTGGGGGACAAACCCGTACTGCCCGGATTCGTGGACCCCCACGTGCACCTGGAGATGAGCGCCGCCGCGCTCTGGGGCACGGTCGACTGCCACACCCCGCCGTGCGGGTCCATCGGCGAACTGGTCGCACAGCTCCACGACCACCGCCACCTCCGCGAGCAGCGCGGAGGCTGGCTGATCGGCCAGGGGGGACTGTTCGCCGACCGGCGCTTCACCGACGGCCGGCTGCCCACCCGCGACGACCTCGACAAGGTCTCCACACGCTTTCCGATAGCGGTGCGGTTCGGAGCGCACGTCACCGTGCTCAACTCCGTGGCCCTGGACCTCGCCCGGGAACACGGCCTGCCCACCACCGGCGACGCGCACATCCACACGGACGGAACCGGCCGCTGGACCGGCATCCTGCACGAGCTGTACTACGCCCTGCCCATCCCCGCCATGACACCGGACGAACTGCGCCGGGCCACCGCGGCGACCGCGCACAGCCAGCTCACCCGGCACGGCGTCACCACCATCGGGGAGATCACCAACACGGTCCAGGGCATGGAACTGCTCGCGGACGCGGCGGGCGGGGAAGTACCGCAACAGGTGCGGGCCTTCGTCTGGTCACCGGGCACGATGAGCGTGCGGGCGACCTGCGACCGGCAGCACGCGGGAGGATTCCCCCGCACGGGCTCCTTCGAGGTCGCCGGAGTCAAGATCTTCGTGGACGGCGGCTTCTCGGCGGCCGGCGCGGCCGTCCTCAAGCCCTACCGCTCCGACCCGTCGTCACGGGGCCGCATGGCCTACAGCCGGTCCGAGCTGGTGGACCTCGTACGCGACACCGACGAGGCCGGCCTGCAGGTGGCCGCGCACGCCAACGGGGAACGTGCGCAGTGGGAACTGTGCCGGGCGTCCGTCCTCGCCCGCGCCGGGGCCACCGGACCCCGGCCCGGACTCCGCCTGGAACACGGCGGGAACGTCCTCACCCACCCGGAGACGGCGGAGCGCTGGGCCGAGGCCGGCGCCGTGATCGTGCCGCAGGCCGGGTTCATCTGGACGATGGGCAGCTTCCTCCCCGAGTACCTGGGTGACTACGCGGCCGACAACCTGTTCCCCTTCCGGTCCCTGCTCGACCAGGGCATGAGCGTCGCCTCCAGCTCCGACGGAGCCGGCTCGGAACTGCTCCAGTTCAACCCCATGTTCGGGGTGCAGTGCGCTGTCGGCCGGATGTCCTGCACCGGACAGCCGGTGGCACCGGCCGAGGCCGTCTCCGTCACCGAGGCGCTGGCCATGCACACCCGGTTCGCCGCCGAGGCCCTGGGGGTCGCGGACACCCGCGGCTCGCTGGAACCCGGCAAGCGGGCCGACCTGGTCGTACTGGAACGGGACCCCACACAGGTGGACACCGGCGAACTGGCGGGCCTGCTGCCCGAACAGGTGCTGTTCGCAGGCGTGCCGAGCGACCCGGCCGGTCCGAAGGAGCCGTCATGATCACCGAATACCGGCGCTACCGCTGCGCGCCCGACGACGCCCCCGACCTGGAGCACCGCTTCCGCCACCTGGCGGCCCCCCTGTTCGCCGCCCACGGGTTCCGTGTCGCCGGGGCATGGACCCCGGCCCGCACCGGTGCGGCCGGCGACTTCCTGTACGCCGTGCACTGGAGCGACACGCAGGCGATGGCCGAGGGATGGCAGCGCTTCCGGGACGACCCGGCATGGCAGCGCGGCCGCCGCCACCCCCGTTACGAACGGCTGCGCCCCGAGATCACCTCGACCGCCTGGAGACCGGCCGACTTCCTCGGACCGGCCGGCCGGAGGTGAACCCGCCGCCCTCCGCGCGGCACACCGTCCCCGCGACCCGGCGGGACGGCCCGTCCCTTCCCCCCGTCCCCGTCCCACCGACACCGAAGGACCCACCATGAACCGAAGAAGCCCCGTGACCCGCTCCACGGCCCGCCGCCGGACGGCCGTTCCCGCCCTCGCCGGCCTGGTCGTCCTCGCCCTGACGGCGACGGCCTGCGCGGGAGCCGGGTCCTCCGGCGGGACGTCGGGCGGCGACACACCCTTCAAGACCGCCCAGAAGGGCTACCTCACGGTCACCTACTCCGAGAACTACCTGCCGAAGATCGCCACGGGGGAGGGCGGCGGCCTCGCCGGCTACGAGGGGTACCTGATCACCAAGCTGGCGGAGAAGGAAGGGCTGAAGCTGAAGCTGATGCCCACCGAATTCGCCTCCCAGGTGCTCTTCGTCTCCCAGGGCAAGGCCGACATCGGCACCGGGACGTACTACACGGACAAGCGGGCCGAGCAGGTCTTCTACACCCGGCCGAACATCAACGACCGGCTGGGCGCCCTGATGCTCAAGAGCGCCGAATGGTCCGGACCCGACTCGCTGAAGGGCAAGCCCGTCGCCTCCGTGACCGGCTACACCTACAACGACTATCTGATCAAGGAGTACGGCGAGTCGAACGTGAAGCTCTTCCCCTCGTACGCGGAAGCGGCCAAGGCCACCCTGAACAAGCAGGTCGCGGCCTTCATGGGCTCCACCGGCACAGCACCCGGCATCATCAGGGAACACCCCGAACTCACCCTGCACCCCCTGCAGAAGGGAGAGCTCGGCCTGCCGGCCAACATCCTGGTCTCACCGACCCACCAGTACGTCCGGTGCGACAACAAGGAACTCGCGGACGCCGTGGACGCGGTGCTGGACGACCTGATCAAGTCCGGCCAGTGGAAGAAGGAACTCGACCGGTGGGGTGTCGGCGGAGCCGAGTACCTGCCCTCGGCGGACCGCCCCGCCCAGCGGTGCGGATGATCCCCGGACCGCCCCTCCGGGACGGTGCACAGCGAACAGGGAGGCATCCGTGGAACTGAGATGGATCGGCTTTCTGGCCAACGGGCTGGCGACCACCCTCGCGCTCATCGCGCTGAGCTCGGCGGCGACCATCGTTCTCGCCGTGCCGATCGCCGTGGGACGGCTCAGCGAACGAAGGATTGTGCGGGGGCTGACCAGGGCCTACGTGGAGACGTTCCGCAGCATCCCCCTGCCCGTGCTCCTCGCCGGCCTCTACTTCGGACTCGGCCCGCACTTCGAGAAGATCGGCGTCAGTGCCTTCGGGCTGGCGGTGCTCGGACTGGTGCTCAACGAGTCGGCCTACCTCGCCGAGGTCTACCGGAGCCTGATCCGCTCCGTGCGGATCGGCCAGTGGCGGGCCGCGGCGAGCCTCGGGCTGACACGACTGCAGGCCCTGCGCCACGTGATCATCCCGCAGGTGACGGGGCCCGCGGCACCGCAGACCGCCAACGGGATCATCTACATCATCAAGGGCAGCGCGCTCGCCTCGCTGATCACCGTCCCGGAACTGACCATGTACGCGACCCGGCTGGTCGTCGAGACCTTCCAGCCGCTCCAGGTCTACCTCCTCGTCGCCGTCTTCTACCTGGCCCTGACCGTACCGGTGGCCTACCTGACCCGCGCCGTCTCCCGGCACCGGACCGGCCGCCGGTACAGGCCCCGGCGGCGCCCCGCCGCAGGGACGGCACCCGCCCCCGACAGCCGGCCCACCGCGCCATCCAGGGAGAAGGCATGGACATCTACCTCGACCTGATCGTCGACGCCCTTCCGGTCACCCTCTCGGTGAGCGCCTGTGCGTGGCTGGTCGGCGGCACCCTCGGCATGGCGCTCGGGCTGGCCGGCGGGTCCAGGTTCCGCGCCGTGCGCGAGACCCAGTTCCTCGTCTGCACGGTGCTGCGGGGAACCCCCGAGGTACTGGCGATCTACCTGCTGTTCTTCGGCCTTCCCGACTACGGGGTGGACATGCCGCCGTTCTACGCCACGGTCGTCGCCCTCGGCCTCACCCAGGCCGGCTTCGCCGCCGAGGCGGTGCGCGGCACCCTCGACCTGGTGTCCGTCCGGCAGCGGGAGGCGGGGCAGTCCCTCGGACTGTCCCACCCCCAGGTCTACCGCCACGTGGTGCTCCCGCAGATCCTGCAGCCGCTGCTCGCCCCGGGGCTGAACATGTACGTGGCCCTGATGAAGCTCACCGCGATCGCCTCCGCCGTGGGGCTGCCCGAACTCCTCCACACCGGCCGCTCGGAGATGGACCGTACGTACGAGGTCCTTCCGGTGATGACCGCTCTCGCGGTGATCTACGTCGTCGTCACGGTGCCGCTGACCCACCTCGTGGGACTGGCCGAGAAGGGACGCCGGCGCCGGACCGCACCGGAGACCATGCCGGTGTTCTCCTGAAACGGGGCGGTCCCGTCCAGTGCCGGTGCCCCCGCTGTGCGGCCGCCCCGCCCCGGCTCCTGTGCGGCGGGGCGGGACCCGGACCGGGCGAGGGGCCGGGGCGAGGGGGCCGGGGCGGCGCCGTCGGCGCCGCACGGCCCGGCCGGACTCAGCGCCCCGCGGACCTCAGCAGCCGCACGGCCGCCGGCAGGGCGTAGGACCGCTCGGAGAGGTCGTAGTTCCGCACGCCCCGGCCGCCGATGTTCAGGTACAGCCCGCTCTGTTGGACGTCGAGGGGAGAGTCCAGGTGGCCGAACCGGTCGTTGACGAGGAACGGGTACCGGCCGAACAGGTCCGCGGCCAGCCGCCGGGTCCCCGCGGAGATCGTGCCGCGGGGACCGAGCAGCGAGTCCGCCTCCACCTGGAAGTACCGCACCCCGGCCGCGGCCAGGCGGTCCAGGTGCGGTGCCGAGCGCACCAGGGACACCTCGTCCTCCAGCAGGAAGAACCCGTTGGCGATGCCCGGCAGGCCCACGCGGCGCACGAGCGCGAGCCGCGCCTCGAACGCCTCCGCCTTCTCCGGGTCGGGCGGGGTGAACTCGTAGTAGTCCGGCCCCAGCGAGCGCACCAGGCCCGGCAGGTCCGCGTCGGACACGCCCGCCGACGCGTCGACGGAGAGGGCGAGGGGCGCGGACACCGCCCGCCTGATCTCCCGGAACCCCTCCGCGGTCACCGTGCGCCCGCCGTCGCCCAGGCAGACCCCGAGGATGTCGGCGCCGCGCACCCACCGCGCCTCGCGGACGCCGCACACCTGATTGACCTTGATCACGTCGCGCCGGCCGTGCCGCGGTTGCTCCGTCATGCCTGCTTCCCGGTTCTGCGGATGGGTCCCTTCCTACCGCACCCCCCGGCCCGCCCGGCGCACGGGTCCCGTCCGCCCCGCCCGTTGACCGGAAAGCACGGGTACGGGCGCCCCGCCTCCCTACGATGCCCCTGTGCGACCGAGGAATGACGGACCGTCATGGACCGGCGGTGGGCTGGAGGGCATGTGGACGCTCAGGAGGCGCCGGCCGGCGCCCTGGCACCGGGGACCGGACACGGCGCCGCGGCGCGCCCGGCGGGCCGGCTCAGGGCGACCGGGACCGGCGCCGGGGCGGTGCTGCTGTGGGCGTCGCTGGCCCTGTTCACCACCCTGACCGGGCGGATCCCGCCGTTCCAGCTCACCGCGATGGCGTTCGCCGTGGGCGGCCTGCTCGGACTGCCCCGGGCGCTGCGCGGCGGCGCGGCGCTCGCGCGCGCGGTGCCCCCCGGGGCCTGGGCCCTCGGCGTCGGCGGCCTGTTCGGCTACCACTTCTTCTACTTCGTGGCCCTGCGCAACGCCCCCGCGGTCGACGCCGGACTGATCGCCTACCTCTGGCCGCTGCTGATCGTGGTCCTCTCCGCCCTGCTGCCCGGCGAACGGCTGCGCTGGCGGCACTCGGCGGGCGCGGTCCTCGGGCTCGGCGGCACCTTCCTGCTGGTCACCGGGGGCCACGGCGTCCAGCTGCGCGGACAGTACCTGCCCGGGTACGCGGCGGCCGCCGTCTGCGCGGTGCTCTGGTCGGCGTACTCGGTGGCCAACCGGCGCCACCCGAAGGTCCCGACGGACGCGGTGGCGTTCTTCTGCCTGGCCACCGCCGTCCTCGCCGCCCTGTGCCACCTGCGGTTCGAGGACACGGTCCGGCCCGGCCCCGGCCAGTGGCTCGCGGTGCTCGCGCTGGGCCTGGGACCGGTCGGCGGCGCGTTCTACCTCTGGGACCGCGGCACCAAGCACGGCGACATCCGGCTCCTGGGCACCCTGTCGTACTTCGCCCCGCTGCTGTCCACCGCCCTGCTGATCGCGACGGGACGGGCCGACGCGAGCTGGCCCGTCGCCGCCGCCTGCGTGCTGGTCACCGGCGGTGCCGTGCTCGCCTCGGCGGACGCGCTGCGCACGGCGCTCCGCCGGGGCTGAACCGGGCACGGCGGAGCGCCGCGCCCGCCGCTCAGGCGTCCACGGGCCAGGTCCCGCGGCGGACCATCTCGGTCACCCGGTCGGCGCCGTTGGCCCGCACCAGCAGCTCCAGCCGCATGCGCTCGATGTCCTCCGCGGACCACTTCTCCGTCGCCATCGTCGCCTTCTCGTGCGACCAGCCGTTGTCGTAGTGGCGCACGACGTAGTCCTTCTGGAAGTCCCACATCCGGGTGCCCGGCAGTGGGGTGACGATGAACGGGTTGGCGTACGCCATGCCGTGGCCCATCAGCGTGACCGCGTAGTCGATGGTCCTCTCGATCTGCTCCAGCGACTCGATGTACGGCTCGTCCCCGGGCCGCGCCGGCGGGTTGACGAAGCCGAGCATGAAACCGCCGGTGACCTGGATGCCGTACTCCGTGAACATCTCCACGATCTCGCCGGTCGCCTGCTGGAACGCGTTCAGACGGGGCTTGCCGGACTGTTCGAGGCTGTCCTCGTTGGCGCTCTCCACGGCGAGGTAGACGCTGTAGCAGCCGCCGTCGGCCATCGCCCTGATCAGGTCGCGGCAGGTCAGCCCGGAACGCATCGCGGCCAGGATGTTGCGGAAGTTGGGGTTGCGCCGCTCGGCCTCGTCCATCCCGGCGGCGAACGACTCGCCCAGGTGCAGCAGCACGAGGTTGAACAGGCTCAGGCCGCCCTCCTCCACCCACGGCAGGTCGTGCTTGCGCAGCAGCTCGAAGACGCGCATCGCGTACAGCGGATCGTGCAGCAGGTGGTCGTCCTCGATCAGCACCTCGGTCACCCCCTGCCGGGTCAGCTCGCCCAGGTGCAGGTCGAACCAGTCGGTGCCCAGCGCCCGCCAGGGCCCGTTCACCATCGGGATGTAGCAGAAGTCGCAGCCCACGTTGCAGCCGATGGTCGAGAAGATCTGCGCCCAGGAGCCGTGGTCGCGCACCCGCCTGCCCGACGAGTGGTAGCCCTGCCGGTACTGGCTCATGTCCAGCATCCCGAAGTCCGGCAGCGGCATCATGCCGAGCCGCTGGTCCAGCCCCTGCCGCTTGGGCAGGATGCGCATGTACGGCGACCTGGCGGTGGTCCGCACCACGGCCAGGTCGGCCCGCCGGTAGGCGACGCCGGGCACCGCGTCGATGTCGCCGCCCTCCTCGGTCAGCGCCCGCAGCAGCGCCGTGAAGGTCTGGTCGGCCTCGTTGATGACGACGTGGTCGAAGGGGGAGTCCGGCACCGCGTACCGCCAGTCCCCGCTGGGGTGGGCGCCGCCGGTGACCGTCACGATCCCCGGGTCGATGTCCTTGACCAGGTCGGCCAGGGCCCGCGCGTTGCCCCACTGGACCGTGTAGATGCACTGGACGCCGACGACGTCCGGGTCGAACTCCTCGACGACCGCCCGCAACTGCGCGTCGTCGAGACCGTAGCGGACCAGGCTGGAGCCGCCGCCCAGGCCGACCAGCCGCCGCTCCTGCTCCCAGCCGGCGAAGGGCGAGTCGACGATGCGGACCTCGAACCCGGCCAGGCGCGCGTTGGCCGCGATGCGCAGCAGCCCGATCGGGGTCCCGGCCCGCTTCATGACCTCGAAGGTGTCCAGGCCCAGCGCCCGGAAGCTGCTGCCCTCGGGAGAGGGCTCCACGACCCGCGTGTACGAGGGGACGACGAGCAGGACCCGGGGCGCCTCGCCGCGGGCGCGCCGCCGGGTGCCGGAGACCGAGGTGCGCAGGGAGGGCCTGCCCAGATGCCGCAGCGGCGCGCGCTGCGGGGCGCTGGAGAACGCGATGTCCGGGTTCTCGACGACCACGGGGGACGGGGGGACGGCGTGGGACATGAGGGGGCTCCTTCTGACCGGTTGACCGACGGACCGATACGAACAGGAGTGCGCCCGTCATGGTGACGTGCCTCACATCGCGATGGGGGGCATTTCCCGGGAATGGCGCGAAACACCCCCCCGGGGCAAGCGGCCCCGCCCCCGCCCCGGGCCCTCGGCCCGCCCCTCGGTCCGGCCCCGGCTCTCGCCCCGGCCCCGGCCCCGGCCGGGACAGGGGGGTCCCGGGAACTTCCGGAACCCCCGGAAACCGTGGGCCTCATGCCCGGGGCGGGGCGGACACGGGGCCGCCCCGCCCCGGAGAAGCGGGGGCGGGGCAGCCCCGTGCCTGCATGCCTGGGGCCTCTCGTTCGGACCATGCCGGGCTCGCGGACCCCGGCCCGATCCAAACGAAAGACCCTAGTTCCGGGACGAGCCCGACAGGGCCGGGGTGCCGTCGGCCCCGGCGGGGGAGTCGGGGACCCCGGGTGCCCTGACGCCGATCAGGCGGAGCAGCGGGCCCGCCATCGCCGTGGTGAGCAGCGCCATGATCACCATGATCGAGAAGAGCTGGTCGTCGATGACCCCGAGGTCGTGGCCGATGCCCAGGACGACGAGTTCGGTCAGGCCCCGGGTGTTCATCAGGATGCCCAGCGCGCCCGCCTCCCGCCAGGGCACCCCGAAGGACCGGGCGGGGATCACCGAGCCGAGGAGCTTGCCCGCCACCGCGACCACCATGATCAGGCACAGCTCCCAGGCCCCCGTCCAGCCGATCGCCTTGAGGTCGACCGACAGGCCCGTGACGATGAAGTACACCGGCAGGAGCAGGGCGCTGACCCGGGCGAGCGGCACCTCCACGGCCTCGCGCGTGCGCGGGCCGACGGTGCGCGGCATCACCAGGCCGGCGGCGAACGCGCCCAGGATCGGGTGGATGCCGATCCATGCCGTGGCACAGCCGCACAGCAGCGCGAAGGAACCGGCGAGCAGGAACGCCCGGCTGCCGCCCGGCCCCTCCTTCCCCGCCGCCTCGTCCCGCTCGGTCCGGGCCGCCCAGCGCGCCAGCAGCGGCCGCACCAGGCCGAAGAGCACCGCGCCCAGGACCGCGGCCATCAGCAGCGTCTGCCACACCTGGCCCGCCCCGTCCGCCGAGGCCACGGCGACGACCACGATCAGCAGGCACCAGGCGATGCCGTCACCGATCGCCGCGCAGGTCAGGGACAGGACGCCGGCCTGGGTGCGGCCCAGGCCCGTGTCGTGCAGGATGCGGGCCAGCACGGGGAAGGCGGTGATCGCCATCGTGGTGCCGAAGTAGAGGACGAAGGTGGAGGTCGGGGTCTGCCCCCGGTGGTCACCGGCGAGGAGGAGGGCCAGGCCGGCGCCCATCACGAACGGCACGGCCATCGCCGACAGCGCCGTGGTCGCCACCGCCGACCGGCCGCTGCGCAGCAGCCGGGGGTTCATCTCCCAGCCCGCCAGGAACATGAAGAACAGCAGGCCCAGCTCGGACATCGCGGTGAGCGTGGGGCGCTGGGCCATCGGGAAGAGGTAGGTGTCCAGATCGCCGGGGAGCAGTCCCAGCAGACTGGGCCCCAGCATGATGCCGGTGGCGATCTCCCAGACCACGGCGGGCTGGCGCAGCCGGCGGGTGGCCCGGATGAGCGCCGCGCCCGCGAGGACGGCGATCGCCACGTCGGCCAGCGCCACGCAGTCGGGCGGTAGGTCTCGGAACCACACGGACATCGGGACTCCTGCCTGGAGGGGAGCGGGGGAGGGCGGCCGCGGCGGCGAGGGCCGCGCGGACCCGCCGCCCTCGTGGGGCGGCCGGGCGGCGCGGCGTGGCGGCACACCGCGGACTCAAACTCTGCTCACTCGGGTGCCCTGCTGGTAACAGCAGTTGGGATGAAAACTCCCGCACGCCCGCCGCGCCCGGTAAGTCCGTCGGGACGAGAACCGCACCGAAAGAACGACCCCGGCGGCCCGCCGGGCGTTCCTCCTTTCGGGGGTTGCGCCGCCCCGGAACGCGACTCCCGGCAGGTCACCGCCCTCTCCCCGCCGCCGGGCGCCCCGCGCGGCGGCCGGGACGCCCCGGAGCGCCCCGGCACCGGGGGAAGGGCGGACTCCCGGCCGCCCCGCCCGGCGGCACGGTGAAGGACCGCTCCTGCCGACGGCCGTGCGAGGGGGACGCCGCCCGCCCCGTCACCCGCCGGTAGACGGCGACACCCCGGACGCGGCCCCGGCACCCCGGCCGCGGACCCGGCGCGGCCCCCGGAGGCCACCGCGCCCGCCCCCGGCGCACCCCCCGGGGCGCGTCCCCACCGGCTGGCGGGAACACACTCCGGCCGCCCGGCACACGGAGGAAGGCCACCGCACCGGCGCGCGGGGTGACCGCGCGGCCGGGAGCCGGCGAGCGGCACCGCGCCACCCCACCCGGGGGGAGAGCGGCATCGCGCGTCGGGGAAGCGGACGCGCCGCCCGGCCGGGCGCGGGGGAGCCGCCCGGCCGGGCAGGGGCGAACGGCACCACGCGGCCCGGTGGGGGAGGAGGCGAACGGCCCGGCCGGACGCGGAGAGGGGCGCCGTCCGGCCGGGCGCGGGGGAGCGGCGCGGCAGGGCGCGGGCGCCCGGCCGGGCGCGGACGGGAGACGCGCCGCCCGGCCGGGCACGGAGGGGAGAGACGCCGCCCGGCCGGACATGAAGGGGCCGCGCGCCCGGCCGGGCACGGGGGAAGGGGCATCGCCCGGCCGGGCATCTGGGGCCGCCCGGCCGGGCGTGAGGGGCCCGTCCGGCCGGGCGGGGGAGCGGCGCCGTACCCGCCGGCGGCGCCGCCGGTCAGCGCGGTGGGCCCTGCGGCCGCAGCGCCTGTCCCAGCACGCGCCGGTCCGTCTTGCCGTTGTCGGTGCGCGGCAGTTCGCCCACCAGGCTCAGGGAGTCCAGCATCATGTAGGACGGCAGCCGCTGCGCGCTCCACCGCTTGAGGTCCAGGAGGTCCGGCCCGGCGTCCGGCTCCGGGACGACCACGGCGTGCAGCCGCGCCTCCACGCCCTCGCCGTCCACCAGCACCGCCACCTCGCGCACCCGCGGATGGAGCCCCAGCGCCGCCTCGATCTCGCCGAGTTCCACCCGGTTCCCGCGGATCTTCACCATCTGGTCGCGCCGGCCCAGGTACTCCAGCAGCCCCTCGCCGTCCGCCTCGACCAGATCACCGGTGGCGTACGGGCCGTGCTGCGGCGGAGCGCCCCAGTAGCCCAGCATGACGGTCGGCCCCGAGACCAGCAGCTCGCGCCCGCGCCGCCCCGGCTCCGGCTCGCCCAGGTGCAGGGTGTCGCCGGAACAGGCGGTGCCGATGGGCAGCGCCCGCCCGGTCGCCAGGTCCGCGTCGCGCACCTCGTGGGAGGTGCACACATTGGTCTCGGTGGGCCCGTACCAGTTGAACAGCCGCACACGCGGCCAGGCGCCCCGCAGCCGGCGCAGCGGCACGGGCGGGAACGGCTCACCGGCGAAGACGCACACCCGCAGGGACGGCGGCGCGGGCCGCTCCAGCAGCCCGCCGCGCGTCATCAGCAGCGTCAGCGCGGACGGCACCGAGTACCAGACGGTCAGCTCGTGGTCGGTGACGAACCCCAGCAGCTGCGCCGGGGCGTAGGCCAGGTGCTCGGGCACCAGATGGACGCTCGCCCCGGCCAGGAACGCCGCGTACAGGTCGAACACCGACAGGTCGAAGTTGAACGGCGCGTGGTTGGAGAGCCGGTCGTGCGGCCCGATGCCCAGCTCCCCGACGGCCCACCGCACGAACGACAGCGCGTTGCGGTGGCTCAGGCACACCCCCTTCGGGTCCCCCGTGGAGCCGGAGGTGAACAGGATGTACGCCGCGTCGTCCGGCGACCCGGTCACCGGCTCGGGCACCGGCACCCCCTCCGCGCCGGCGAGCAGCTCCCCGAAGGTGGTGCACGGCGGGGCCTGGTCCCCGGCGTCGGCCGCGGCCTCGGCACCCTCCTCGTCGGTGACCACCAGCACCGCCGTGCAGGCCGCGGCGATCCGGGCCACGCGCGGGGGCGGGTTGGCCGAGGACACCGGCACGTACAGCACCCCCGCCCGCAGGCAGCCCTGCATCAGCGCCACCCCGTGCAGGCTCTTGGCCGCCCACAGCACCACGCGGTCACCGGGACGCGCACCGCGGGCGGTGAGCGCGGCGGCGTAGCGGCCGGCCAGCCGGTCCAGGGCGGCGTAGTCCAGCCGCCCGTCGGGCGCGTCCACGGCCAGGGCGTGCGGTGTCCTGCGCGCCGCGTCGACGACCGGTTCGTACAGCCTCACAGTCCCAGCTCCCTGGCCGCGATCTCCTTCTGCATCTCCGAGGTGCCCGAGAACAGCACGGCCGGCACCGAGTCGCGCAGCATGGCCTCGATGCCGTCGTCGGCGAGGTAGCCGCGCCCGCCGAAGACCCGCACCGCGTCCAGGGCACCGGCCACCGCGGCCTCCGAGACGGCGAGTTTGGCCAGCGCCACGGGCAGTACCGCGCGCTCTCCCCGGTCCATCTCCGCGCACGCCCGGTACAGCAGCAGCCGGGCGCCCTCCAGCCGCAGCCGCATGTCCACGATGCGGTGCGAGACCGCCTGGAACGAGCCGATCGGCCGGCCGGACTGGCGGCGCTCGCGGGCGAAGCGGACGCACCGTTCGACCAGCCGGTCCAGCAGGCCGACGTACCCGGCGAACAGGCAGGCCCGTTCCCAGCCCATCGACGCCTGGAAGACCGCCGCGCCCGCCCCCGGCTGCCCCAGCACCTGCTCGTCGGGAACGAAGCACTCCTCGAAGTCCACCGACCCGGCCCGGCAGGACCAGAGGCCCATCTTGTCGAAGGGCCCGCTGCGGCGGACGCCGGGCGCGGACGCGTCGACCAGGAAGGCGGTCTGCCCCAGATGCCCCAGGTCCGGGTCGCTGGTGGCGTAGGTGACCAGGAGGTCGCA
Organism: Streptomyces sp. SID8352; assembly: GCF_009862265.1. Lineage (GTDB taxonomy): Bacteria > Actinomycetota > Actinomycetes > Streptomycetales > Streptomycetaceae > Streptomyces. The sequence goes on from NZ_WWGX01000035.1 coordinate 70,528, forward strand.
GACGGGGCCGTTGCTGACGAAGCTCTTGGTGCCGTCCAGGACCCACCCGCCCGGTACCTGACGAGCCGTCACCCGCAGGCGGGAGACGTCGGACCCGGACTCCGGCTCCGTCATGGCGTTGCCCGCGACGGCCGCCCCCGAGACCAGGTCCGGCAGCCGGCCCTTGCGGACCGCGTCCGTGCCGTACGCCGCGACGGGCACCGAGCAGGCGAACTGGTGCGCGCTCGCGGCGAAGACCAGACCGGTGTCGGTGCACGCCCGTCCGAACGCCTCGATCACCAGGGCGGTGTCCAGCGCGCCCAGCCCGCCGCCGCCGTACTCGGCGGGCAGACAGGTGCCGAGCAGGCCCAGTTCGCCCATCGTGCGCCAGTCCTCACGGGCGAAGCCCGGCGGGCGCCCGGCGGGGAACGCCTCGGCGACCTGCCGCAGGACGCGGTCGCGGCGGGCGGACTGCTCCGCGCTCAGTTGGAAGTCCACGATGTCTCCTGGGGGTTCGGGGATGAGGCGGGGGCGCCGCGCCCGGCGGCCGGCGCGGTGCGGGCCAGCAGGCCGTCCAGACAGCGGTGCAGTTCGGGGGAGTCGAGGATCATGTGGCCGCCGCGGACCCGCGCCACCCGGCACGGCCCCGTCGTCTCGCGCTGCCAGGCGGCCAGCCCCGCCCCGTCCACGAGCGGGTCCAGATCGCCGGCCACCACCTGCACCGGACACGCCAGCGGCGCGGGCCCGGCCCACCGGTGGGTCTCGGCCATCTCCAGGTCGGCGCGCAGCGGCGGCAGGAAGACCTCCAGCAGCTCCGGGTTCCGCTCCACGGCGGGCAGGGTGCCCTGGAGGGCCCGCAGACCGCGCAGCAGCTCATCGGCGGGCGCGTCGTGCAGCGGCGCCCGGGGGTGCGGGACGCACGGGCCGTCGCGGCCGGAGACCGCCAGCGCCAGGGGCGCGTGACCGGCCCGGCCGGGCAGCCCGCGGGCCAGCGCGGCGGCCACCAGGCTGCCGAAGCTGTGCCCGAACAGCACGTACGGGCCGTCGACCACCGCGGCCAGCTCGCCCGCCAGCAGGTCCACCAGGACGCCGAAGTCCCGGACGGGGGGCTCGGCACGCCGCCGCCCGTGCCCGGGCAGTTCCACCGGCACCACCCGGGCGGCGGCGGCGAACCGGGCGCGCCACGGATGGAACATCACCGCGCTGCCGCCCGCGTGCGGCAGGCACAGCAGCTGGGGAAGGGGCTGGGCGCGCAGCACTGCTCTCGACCTCCAGGAATCACCGGAACCGACCACCGGGGCACCACCGGGGCGCCACCGGAACACCGGGCGGGAAGGCGGGCACCGGGAGGTGCCCGGTCCGGCACCGCCGCGCGGCGGCCCGGCCCCTCCCTCGCGGCACCGGGCGGCCGTGTCCCGCCCGTGCCGCACCGGCGGGGCGCACCCGCCGTCCGTCGGCGGTGGCCGCGGGCGGGCAAGCGCCCGCGTCGATCCTGACCGCTCGGGGCGCCCCGCGGCGACGGCCGCGGGTACTCATCCTTTCTGCCCTCCCCCCGCCCGGATCTCCCCCTTAGGTACGGAGAAGGGCCCCTGTGGACCCCCGGCAATTCATCACGTTGAGCGAAGCCCGGGCCCTGGGTCGCTGAGTACGGTTGGCCCCAGCCGACCGCACCCGGACCCCCGGCCGACCGCAGGGAACCCGCGGCCGGCCCGCCCGGAACGGCCTGCAGGAAACCGTCGGGACTCGGAGCCGACGGGTCCCGAGTCCCCGCGCCCGCGGCGGCCGACCCGCCCCGGCGGGACGCCCGCGGCGCGCGATCCGAGCCGTCACGCCGTATCCCCGCCCGGACCCCGGAGGCCCCAGGCATGCCCGAAGAGACCGTTGCCCAGGACGAGATCCTCGCCGAACTGAAGGCGTTCATCGAGGAGCGCTTCCTGCCCGAGGGGACAGCGGGCCTGGAGACCGACGCACCGCTGCTCCAGCTCGGCATCCTCACCTCGCTGAACACCACCGAGCTGATCGCCCGCATCCAGGAGCGGTACCGGCTGTACATCCCGCCCGAGCACATCGTCGGCCGCAACTTCAAGACGCTGGAGACCATCAGCGCCCTGGTCTTCCGGCTCCAGGGCGACCCCGCCGCGATGGCCTGACCCACCCACACCGATCGCAGAGGAGCAGTCTTGTCCGCAGTCGACTACGACATCGGCATCATCGGCGGGGGCCCCGCGGGCTCCACGGCGGCCAGCTACCTGGCCCGGGCCGGCCTGTCCGTGGCGGTCTTCGAAGGCGAAACCTTCCCCCGCCCGCACGTCGGAGAGTCCCTGGTACCCGCCACCACCCCGGTGCTGCGCGACATCGGCGCCCTGGAACTCGTCGAACAGGCAGGTTTCCCCCGCAAGTTCGGGGCCGCCTGGACCTCCGCCGCCCCCAAGGGCATCCCCACCCTCGGATTCTCCGGCCTCTCCCACGGACTGGGCGCCGCCGAGATCGAGTTCGACGAACGCGACCAGCCCGGCGTCGAACAGGCCCACACCTACCACGTCGACCGCGGCAAGTTCGACCAGCTCCTCCTCCAGCACGCCGCGTCCTGCGGCGCCAAGGTCCTGGAGGACACCCGCATCGGCAGCGTCGACTTCTCCGGCGACAACCCGGTGCTGCGCCCCGTGCGCGGCGGCTCCGCCCACACCGTGCGCATGGTCGTCGACGCCAGCGGACGCGGCACCATGCTGGGCCGCCAGATGAAGCTGAAGGTGCCCGACCCGGTCTTCAACCAGTACGCGGTGCACACCTGGTTCGAGGGCCTGGACCGCAGCGCACTGTCGCACGACAGGAAGAAGGCCGACTACATCTTCATCCACTTCCTGCCGATCACCGACACCTGGGTGTGGCAGATCCCGATCACCGACACCATCACCAGCATCGGGGTCGTCACGCAGAAGAAGTACTTCACCGCCTCCAAGGACGACCTGGAGGGCTTCTTCTGGGACTGCGTCGGCAGCCGGCCGGAACTGCGCAGCGCCCTGGAGGACTCCGAGCGGGTCCGCCCCTTCAAGGCCGAGGGCGACTACAGCTACGGCATGAAGGAGATCACCGGCGACAACTGGGTCCTCATCGGCGACGCCGCCCGCTTCGTCGACCCGATCTTCTCCAGCGGCGTGAGCGTCGCCCTCAACAGCGCCCGCATCGCCACCAAGGACATCATCGCCGCCGCCGAGGCCGGCGACTTCACCAAGCCCCGCTTCGCCGAGTACGAGCGCACCCTGCGCCGCGGCGTAGGCAACTGGTACGAGTTCATCAGCATCTACTACCGCCTCAACATCCTGTTCACGGCCTTCGTGCAGGACCCGAGGTACCGGCTCGACGTCCTGAAGATGCTCCAGGGCGACGTCTACGACGACGACGAGCCGCGCGCGCTGGAAGCCATGCGCAGGATCGTCGCCGCGGTCGAGAGCGACCCCGACCACCTCTGGCACCAGCACCTCGGCAGCCTGACCACCCCCTCCGGGGCGGCACTGCTGAAATGACCTCCACAGCAGCCGACGCGGTGGCGATCGTCGGGGCGGGCTGCCGCTTCCCCGGCGGGGTGACGGGCCCGGACACCTTCTGGAGCCTGCTGCGGGACGGGACGGACGTCATCACCGAAGTCCCCCCCTCCCGCTGGGACCTGGCCGGCATCTACGACCCCGACCCGGACGCGCCCGGCCGCACCTACGCGCGCTGGGGCGGGTTCCTGCCGGACCCCGACCGCTTCGACGCGGGCTTCTTCGGCATCGCGCCGCGCGAGGCCCGGCAGATCGACCCCCAGCAGAGGCTGCTGATCGAGGTCGCCTGGGAGGCGCTCGAGAACGCCGGCATCGTGCCCGGCACCCTGGCCGGGACCCGCACCTCGGTGTGGTCCGGCGGACTCGGCGCCGACTACTTCCTGCGCCACGCGCAGGAGGCCGGCCGCACCGGCATCGACCCCTGGTACGCGTCGGGGAAGGAGGCGAGCTTCGGGCCCGGCCGGCTGTCCTACCTCCTGGGCCTGAACGGGCCGAGCGTCGCGCTCAGCACGGCCTGCTCCTCCTCCCTCGTCGCCGCCCACCTCGCCCGGCAGAGCCTGCTCACCGGCGAGTCGGACACCGCGCTGGTCGCCGGGGTCAACCTGCTCCTCGCCCCGGAACTGACCATCTTCATGTCCAAGGTCGGCGCGATGGCCCGCGACGGCCGGTGCAAGGTCTTCGACGCCGCGGCCGACGGCATCGTCCGCGGCGACGGATGCGCGGTCCTGGTCCTCAAGCGCCTGAGCGACGCCCGCGCCGACGGCGACCGGGTCCTCGCCGTCATCCGCGGCTCCGCCGTCAACCACGACGGACACAGCGCCGGCCTGACCGTGCCCAGCGCCGCCGCCCAGCAGAACCTGCTGCGCGACGCGCTGGCCGCCGCCGGCGCCGCCCCCGCCGACATCGGCTTCGTCGAGGCCCACGGCACCGGCACCCCGCTCGGCGACCCGCTGGAGATGAGCGCCCTGGCCCGGGTCCTGGGCGAGGGACGCGACCCGCGCACCCCGCTGCTGGTCGGCTCCCTCAAGACCAATTTCGGCCACACCGACGGCGCCGCCGGCGTCGCCGGACTGCTCAAGGCCGCGCTCACCGTCCACCACGGCCTGATCCCCCCCAACCTCCACCTGAACCGCCCCAGCCCGGCGATCCGCTGGGACCGCTGGCCGGTGCGCGTGCCCGTCGAACCGGCCCACTGGCCGCAGGACACCCCCCGCCTCGCCGGAGTGAGCGCCTTCGGCCTCAGCGGCACCAACGCCCACGTCGTCGTCGAGGCCCCCGCCCCCCGCACACCCCCCGCCCCGCCCGCCGCGCCCGGCACCGCCGGGACCCGCGTGCTCGCCCTGTCCGCCCGCTCCGGCGAGGCACTGCGCGAACTGGCCCGCGCCCACCGCGACCGCCTGCTGGCCCGCCCCGGCGCCGACCCCGCCCCCTGGACCGCGGGCGCCGCCCGGCTGCGCACCCACCACGCCGAGCACCGGCTCGCCGTCACCGGCACCACCGCCGCCCACCTCGCCGCCGACCTCGACACCTTCCTCGCCGCCCCCGACCCCGCCCTCCCCGACAGCACCGGCACCCCCCTGCCCGACGAGGAACCCGAACGCCTCCCGGTCTGCTTCGTCTACTCCGGACAGGGCGGGCAGTGGGCCGGAATGGGCCGCGAACTCCAGGGCGCCGAACCCGTCTTCGCCGCCGCCCTGGACGAGGTCGACGCCCTCGTGCGGCAGGCCGCCGGATGGTCACCCGCCGCCGAACTGCGCGCCGGCGCCGACCGCTCCCGGCTCGCCGACACCGAGATCGCCCAGCCCGTCGTCCTCGCCCTCCAGATCGCCGCCACCGCGCTGTGGCGCTCCTGGGGCATCGAGCCCGCCGCCGTCATCGGCCACAGCATGGGCGAGATCACCGCGGCCCACGTCGCCGGCGCGCTGAGCCTGCCCGACGCGGTCCGCATCGCCGTCCACCGCGGACGCCTCCTGCAGCGCTCCGCCGGACAGGGCCGCATGGCCGCCGTCGCCCTGCCCGAGGACGAACTGGCGCCGCTGCTGGAGCCGTTCGGCGACGACCTCTGCCTGGCCGCCGTCAACAGCCCCTCCTCCACCGTCGTGTCCGGCACCGCCGCCGCCGTGTCCGCCCTCACCGCCCGGCTGTCCGCCCGCGGCGTCACCTGCCGCGACATGCCCGGCGCCTACGCCTTCCACAGCCCCCAGATGGACCCCCACCGGGCCGAACTGACCGCACTGCTGGACGGCCTGGCCCCCGCCGAGCCCACCCTGCCCCTGCTGCGGACCAGCGGCACCGCCCCCGACGGGCCCGAACCCGCCCTCGACGCCTCCTGGTGGGGCCGCAACGTGCGCGAACCGGTCCGGTTCGCCGCCGCCGCCGCCCGCGCCCTGGCCGCCGGACACCGCGTCTTCCTGGAGATCGGGCCGCACCCGGTGCTCACCCAGCCCCTCCTCCAGACCATGGCCGCCGCCGGCACCGACGGCCGGGTGGTGGCCACCCTGCGCCGCGACACCGACGCCGTGCACACCTCCCGGGCCGCGCTCGCCGAGCTGTACACGGCGGGCGCCGACATCCGCTGGCGGCACGTCGAACCCCACCCCGACCCGGCACGCGACCTGCCCCGCTACCCCTGGCAGGGCGAACCGCTGTGGTTCGAGGTGCCCGGCGGCACCCCGGAGGAGATCCGGACACCCCCCGGCGCCGCCCCGGCGCTGCCCGCCGAACTCCGCGGCGAACTGAGCCTGTTCGACACCGAGGGACGGCTCGTCGCCCGCACCGACGGACTGCGGCTGCTCACCGGCCACCCCGGCGGCCACCCGGCGGGCGGGAACACCGCCGACGCCGCCCCGGCCCGCGGACACACGGCGGACGGGCCGTCCCGGCCCGCCGCGGAACCGGCCCCCGCCCGCCCGGACCGGGCCGCCCTCGCCGACCTCGTCGCCTCCTGCGCCGCCCGGGTCCTGGGCCTCGCCTCCCCGGCGGCGGTCGCCCGCGCCCGCGGCTTCGCCGACCTGGGCATGGACAGCCTCGGCGCCGTCGAACTGTGCAAGGCCCTGGAACGCTCACTGGGCCTGCGGCTGCCGAGGACCGCGGCCTTCGACCACCCCACCGTGCGGCGCCTGACCGCCCACCTCGCCGACCTGCTCGACCGCCAGGAACCCCCCGCCCCGGCCGCCCCCGCGGCCACTGCCCCGGACACCACCGCCCTCGCCCCCACCGCCCCGGACACCACCGCCGCCGGTGTCCCCGCGGCCGCCGCCCGGACCGGACCGCCACCGGCGCCCGAGCCGATCGCCGTGGTCGGCGTCGGCTGCCGCTTCCCCGGCGGCGCCGACGGACCCGACGCCTACTGGCGGCTGCTCACCGACGGCGTCGACGCCGTCCGGCAGGCCCCCGAGGGCCGCTTCGACGACGCCCGGACCTGGTGGGGCGGATTCCTCGACGACCCCGCGGGCTTCGACGCCCCCTTCTTCCGCATCCCCCCGCGCGAGGCCCGGGTCATGGACCCCCAGCAGCGGATGTTCCTGGAGGTCGCCTGGGAGGCCCTGGAACACGCCGGCATCGCGCCCGCCTCCCTCGACGGCACCCGCACCGGCGTGTTCCTCGGCATGAACTCCACCGACTACGCCCAGCGCGTGGCCGCCCGCAGCGTCGACGCCTTCTACGGCACCGGCACCTCCTTCAGCGCCGCCCCCGGCCGCCTCTCCTACCTGCTCGGCCTGCGCGGCCCGAGCCTCGCCGTCGACACCGCCTGCTCCTCCTCCCTCGTCGCCATCCACCTGGCCGCGGCCAGCCTGCGCGCCGGGGAGAGCGACCTGGCCGTCGCCGCCGGCGTCAACCTCATCCTCGACACCACCATCCACCGCGCCAGCGGCGCGGCCGGAGCCCTGGCGGCCGACGGCCGCTGCAAGACCTTCGACGCCGCCGCCGACGGCTACACCCGCGGCGAGGGCTGCGGCGCCGTCGTCCTCAAACCGCTGTCCGCCGCCCGCCGCGACGGCGACCGGGTCCTGGCCCTCGTGCTCGGCTCGGCCGTCAACCAGGACGGCGCCAGCAGCGGCTTCACCGCCCCCAACGGCCCGGCCCAGGAGGAGCTGCTGCGCACCGCCCTCGCCGACGCCCGGGTGGAACCCGCCGACCTGGACTACGTCGAGGCCCACGGCACCGGCACCCCGCTCGGCGACCCCATCGAACTGAACGCCCTCGGCGCCGCCCTGCACGGACGGCCCGCCGGCCTCGGCCCGTGCCTGGTCGGCTCGGTGAAGACCAACATCGGCCACCTGGAGGCAGCCTCCGGCATCGCCGGACTGATCAAGACGGTCCTCGCGCTGCACCACGGGACCCTCCCCGCCCACCTCCACTTCCACCGGCCCAGCCCCGCCGTCCCCTGGGACGAACTGCCCCTGCGGGTGCCCACCGCCACCCGCCCCTGGCCGCGCGGCGGCCGCCGCCGCGTCGCGGGCGTCAGCGCCTTCGGTTTCAGCGGCACCAACGCCCACGTCGTCCTCGCCGAAGCCCCCGACGGCCCGCCCGCCCCCGCCACAGCACCCGGCACGGCCCCCGCCGCGGCGGACCCGCAGGCACCCGGCACCGCCGCCCCCCGGCTCCTCACCCTGTCCGCCGCCTCCCCGCGCGCCCTGCGGGCCCGCGCCGCCGCCCACCGCGACCTGCTGACCGCACCGGACGCGCCCGCCCCCGCGGACCTCGCCGCCACCCTCGCCCTGCGCCGCTCCCACCTGGAGCACCGCCTGGCCGTCGTCGGCCGCGACCGCGCCGAACTCGCCGACCGCCTCGACGCCTTCGCCGAGGGCCGCGACGCCCCCGGCACCGTCCTCGCCCGCGCCGCCGAGCGGGACCGCGGACCCGTCTTCGTCTTCTCCGGCCACGGCTCCTACTGGCCCGGCATGGCCCGCCCGCTCGCCCTGCGCAACCCGGCCTTCCGCGCCGCGCTCGACGAGGCCGACAGCGCCCTGTCCGCCTTCCTCGACTGGTCACCCGCCGCGACCATCGCCGCCGGCACCGAACCCGCCGACGAACTCGACCGCCAGATCCTGCTGTTCGCCGTCCAGCACGCCCTCGTCGCCGCCTGGCACGACCTCGGCGTGCGGCCCGCCGCCGTCATCGGCCACAGCATGGGCGAGGTCTCCGCGGCCCTGTGCGCGGGCGTCCTGGACCTCCCCGGCGCCGCCGAGGTGATGGTCCGCCGCACCCGCCTGCTGCGCTCCCTGGTCGGCCTGGGCGGCATGGCCGTCGTCGGCCTCGACGCCGACGCCACCGCCCGCGAGATCGCCCGCCACGGCGACCGGCTGTGCGTCGCCGTCGTCAACAGCCGCGCCTCCACCGTCGTCTCCGGCGAGAGCGCCGCCCTCGCCGAACTGGCCGCCACCCTCAAGGAACGCAACGTCTTCTGCCGCATGGTCGACGCCGGCGGCCCCGCACACAGCCCCTGGGCCGAACCCCTGCGCGCCGAACTCGCCGAGGCACTCACCGGACGGCTCGACCCCGCGCCCCCGCGCGTGCCCCTGTACTCCTCGGTGGACGGCGCCGCCCTCACCGGCCGCCCGATGGACGCCCGCTACTGGGGCGACAACCTGCGCATGCCCGTCCGGTTCGCCGACGCCGTGCGCGCCGCCGCCCGCGACGGCCACGACACCTTCGTCGAACTGTCCGCGCACCCGGTCCAGCTCACCCCGATCGAACAGGAACTGCGCGCCGACGGCACCGAGGGACTGCTCGTCCCCTCACTGGTGCGCGGCGAGGACGGCGAGAGCGCCCTGCTGACCGCCTTCGGTGCCCTGCACACGGGCGGCGCCGCCGTCGACTGGCACCGGCTCCACCCCCGCCCCCGGGGCCCCGTCACCACCCCCGGCTACCCCTGGGAGCACCGCCGCTACTGGGTGGAGGGACGGCCGGCCACGGCCGGCACCGGCCACCCGCTGACCGCCCGCACCGTGCGCACCGGCGGGACCACCGTGGTCGAGGCCGACCTCGACACCGAACTCGTCACCGCGCTCGGCGCCGACCCCGCCGCCGACCCGCCCCTGGTGCCCCCCGCCGCCTGGCTGGAGCTGGCGGTCGCCGCCGCCCGCACGGCCCTCGGCGACGACCGCACCGTCCGGCTCACCGGCGTCACCCTCGGCACCGCCCTGCCCGCGCCCGCCGCCGACGGCACCCGCACCGCCGCCCTGACCCTGACCCGCTCCCCGGACGCCCCCGGCGCCCACCGCTTCGAGATCACCGCCCCGGACGGCGACCGCCCGCTGCGCCTGGCCACCGGCACCGCCCTCCCGGCCGGCCCGCGCGGCCCCGCCCCCACGGCCACCGGCACCGAGGCCGGCGCCTGCCTGCGCGCCCGCGCCGCCGCGCTCGCCGGAACCGCGGCCGAGGTCCTCTCGGTCCGCACCGACGGCGACCGCATCCGGGTCGAACTGCGCCGCGGCCCGGCCGCCATGCGCTGGCACCTGGCCCCCGACCTCGCCGGGATCGCCCTCGGGGCCCCCGCACTGCTCACCCCCGAGAGCGACCCCGGACCCGGGACCGCCCCGGCCGCCCCGGCCGGCTCGGTGGCCTCGGTCACCGCGCACGACGTGCCCGGCGAGCACGTCGTCCTCCACATCACCCCCGCCGCCCCGGGAGAGGACACCGGGCCCGCCCCGGCGGCCGACGTGCTGATCGCCGACCCGGACGGCCGCCCCCTGGCCGAACTGACCGGCATCCGCCCGGCCGCCCCCGCCGCGCACTGCCCCGACCCGGACACCGACCGCCGCCACGCCGCCCATGTGCACGTCCCCGGCTGGCAGGAACTGCCCGCCACCGCACCCGGACCCGACACCGGGACCGGGACCGGGGCGGAGCCCGCGGCCGGCCCGCCCGGCGGCGCGCCGCCACCGGCACCGCCCGCCCCCGGCACGGTCCTGCTCCTCGCGGACGCCTCCGGCGTCGCCGACGCGCTCGCCACCGCACTGACCCGACGCGGCACACCGGTGCGCCTGCTGCCCCCCGGCCCGGCCGGCGGACTGCGCGAACGGCTCGGCACCGCCCTGCGGGACCTGGCCGCCGGACCCGGCTGCGCCGCCGTGGTGCACCTGTCCGGACTCGACCTGCCCCAGGACCCGGTGTCCGGCGCGGCCGCCGTCGCCGGGGCGTGCGCGGCGGCCGCGGACGCCACCGCCGCCGTCGCGGCGGCCGGCGCCGGCGCCCGGCTGTGGTGGGTGACCCGCGGCGCCGTGGCCGTCGACGACCTGGAGGAACCGTCCCCCGCCCAGGCCGCGCTGCGCCGGGCCGCGGTGGTCGCCGGAGTCGAGCAGCCCACCGCCTGGGGCGCCGCCCTCGACCTGGACCCGCTCCGCGCGGACCCCGGCGCCGACGCCGACGCCGTCCTCGCCGAACTCGGCCGCCACCCCGCCCCCGGCGGACCCCCCGAGGACCGGCTCGCGCTGCGCCGCGGCCGGAGACTGGCCGCACGGGTGCTGCCCGCCCCCGCCCCGGCCGCGCCCCCCGCACCGGTGCGGCTGGACGAGGCCCGCACCTACCTCGTGGCCGGCACCGCTGGACCGCTCGCCGCACAGGTCGCCGGATGGCTCACCGACCGCGGCGCCGGACACGTGCTGAGCGTCCCCCGGATCGAGGGAGCCGCACACGCCGTACGGCTCCTGGAGGACCAGGCCGCGGCCGGCCGCCCGGTCGGCGGCATCGTGTGGCTGGGAGCCGACTGGAACCTGCCCTCCGGCGCCGCGCCCGACGCCCGCGCCCTGGAGGAGGCGCTCACCGCCCGCGCGAGCGGCGCGTGGCTGCTCCACCGGGCGTGCCGCCGCACCGGCACCGAGCCCGGCCTGTTCCAGGTGTGGAGCACCGTGGCCGGAAGCTGGGGCGCCATCGGCGCCGGGACACAGGCCCCGGTCGACGCCGTGCTGACCGCGCTCGTCGCCCACCGCAGGTCCCGCGGACTGCCCGCCGCCTCCGTGGCCTGGGCGCCCTGGAGCGATGTCGGCCTGCTCGACCGGGACAGCGCCCAGCGGCTGACCCGCAGCGGCATGACCCCGTTCACGGCCGCCACCGCCCGGGAACTCCTCGACCGGGTCACCGCCTCCGGCCACCCCGCGGCCGAGATCGCCGACGTCGACTGGGGACTGCTGCTGCCGCTCTACCGGCAGGCACTGCCGTTCCCCCTGTTCGACGCCCTGGCCGAGCGGGAGCGGTCCGCCCCCGGCGACGCCGACGCGCTGCTGGACAAGCTGCGCACCCTGCCCGCCGACGCCCGCGCCGACCTGGTGCTCGACTGTGTGCTGGAGGAGGTCGCGGTGGTCCTCGGCCTGGACGGACAGGACGAACTGGAGCCGCGCCAGGGCTTCTTCGAGCTGGGACTGAACTCCATCACCGCCCTGGAGATGAAGGTCAGGCTGGAACGCCGCTTCGGCTGCCCGCTGCCGGCGACGCTGGCCTTCGAACACCCCAACGGGCAGGCACTCGCCGCCTTCCTGGCCGCCGAGGTGACCGGAACGGACACCCCGCGGGCGACGGGAGCCCCCCCCCCCCCCCCCCCCCCCCCCGCCGCCCCGCCCCGGCCCACCGGCACCCCCGCCCCCGACGGCACCGCGGCCCCCGCCCCCCACGGCGCCCCGGACGGCCCGCCCGCCGGCGACCTGGACGACCTGACCGCCCGGCTCGCAGCCGAACTGGCGGCCGCCACCGAGCTGTTCGAGCAGGAGGAACGATGAACCCACCCACCGCCGCCACCGGCGACGTGCGGGCCCTGCTCGCCCAGGCCGCCCGCACCATCTCCACCCTGCGCGCCACGGTGGAGGAACAGCGGGCCGCCCTGCGCGCCCCCGTCGCCGTCGTCGGCATCGGCTGCCGCTTCCCCGGCGGCGCGGACTCGCCCGAGACCATGTGGCGGATGCTCGGCCGGGGAACCGACGCCATCGGCCCCTTCCCCCAGGACCGCTGGGACACCACCCCCTACTACGACCCCGACCCCGAGACACCCGCCACCGCCTACGTCCTGGACGGCGGCTTCCTCGACCGCGTCGACACCTTCGACGCCGCCCTGTTCGGCATCGCGCCCGCCGAGGCCGCCGGCATGGACCCGCAGCAGCGCATCGCCCTCGAAGTGGCCTGGCAGGCCCTGGAGGACGCCGCGATCCCCCCGGACGGCCTCGACGGCTCGCGCACCGGCGTCTTCATGGGCGTCAGCACCAGCGACTACGTCCGCATGCGCCAGCAGTTCGGCGCCCCCGAGGGCATCGACGCCTACCAGATCCTCGGCGAGAACAGCTTCATCGCCGGCCGCATCGCCCACACCCTCGGCCTGCGCGGCCCCGCCCAGGTCGTCGACACCGCCTGCTCCTCCTCCCTCCTCGCGGTCCGCCAGGCCTGCCAGTCACTGCGCCAGGGCGAGACCGACCTCGCCCTCGCCGGCGGCGTCAACGTCATCCTGTCGCCCTACGGCTTCGTCCTGGTCAGCAAGGCCGGGGCGGTCGCCCGCGACGGACGCTGCAAGACCTTCGACGCCACCGCCGACGGCTACGGACGCGGCGAGGGCTGCGGCGTCGTGGTCCTCAAACGCCTCTCCGACGCCCTCACCGACGGCGACCGCGTCCTGGCCGTGATCCGCGGCGGCGCCGTCAACCACGACGGACACGCCAGCGGCATCTCCGTACCCAGCGCCCAGGCCCAGCAGGACGTGATCACCGCCGCGCTGGAGGACGCCGGACTGCCCGCCGCACAGGTCGGCTACGTCGAGGCCCACGGCACCGGCACCCCCCTCGGCGACCCCATCGAACTGCGCAGCCTGCACCAGGTCCTGGGCAGCCGGCGACCGGACGGACACCCCCTGGTCGTCGGCTCGGTGAAGACCAACATCGGCCACCTGGAGGCCGCCGCCGGCATCGCCGGACTGATCAAGGCCGTGCTCGCGGTCCGGCACGGGCAGATCCCCGCCAGCCTCCACTTCCGCACCCCCAACCCCAACGTGGACTGGGACCGGCTGCACCTGGCCGTCGCCGCCGCGCACACCCCCTGGCCCGCCGACGGACAGCCCCGCGTGGCCGGCGTGAGCTCCTTCGGCGCCAGCGGCACCAACGTCCACCTGCTGGTCGAGGAACCGCCCCCCGCCCCCCGCCCGGCCACCGACGGACAGCGGACGGACCCCCTCCCCGCCCGCCCGGCCGAACTCGTCGTCCTCTCCGCCCGCGGCGAGGACGCCCTGCGGGAACTCGCCGGCCACTGGGCCGGCCACCTCGACGCCCACCCCGCCACCCCCCTGCCCGCCGTCGCCCGCACCGCCGCCACCGGACGCGCCGCACAACGGCTGCGCGCGGCCTTCACCGCCACCACCCTGCCCGGCCTCACCGCCCGCCTGCGCGCCTTCGCCGACGGCGAGGGCCCCGCCCCGCGCCGCGCCCGCCGGCCGCAGCGCGCCAAGGTCGCCTTCCTCTTCCCCGGCCAGGGCACCCAGTACGCCGGAATGGGCCGGCAGCTCCACGAGACCGAACCCGTCTTCCGCCGGGCCTTCGACCGCTGCGCCGACCTGCTCGCCACCGACGGCGAACCCACCCTGCACGACGTGGTCTTCGCCCCCGACGGCGACGAACTGGCCCGCACCGCCCGGACCCAGCCCGCCCTGTTCGCCGTCGAGTACGCCCTGGCCGAACTCTGGCAGTCCTGGGGCGTGCGGCCGTCCGCCCTGATCGGGCACAGCGTGGGGGAGTACGCCGCCGTCTGCGTCGCCGGCGCCGTCGACCTGCCCGACGCCCTGCGCCTGATCGCCCTGCGCGGACGGCTCATGGAGAGCGTGCGCACCCCCGGCGCCATGCTCGCCCTGCCCCTCGGCGAGGAGGACGCCCTGCGCGCCGTCGGCCCGCGCACCGACCGCGTCTCGCTCGCCGCCGTCAACGGCCCCCGCGACACCGTGCTGTCCGGCGCGGCCGACGCCATCGAGGAGATCGCCGCCGAACTCGCCGCCGACGGCGTCACCGGCCGCCGCCTCGCCGTCTCGCACGCCTTCCACTCACCCCTGCTCGACCCCGTCCTCGCCCCCCTCCGGGAGGCCGCCGCCGCCATCGGGTTCCACGAGCCGCGCATCCCCGTCTACTCCAACCTCACCGGACAGGCACTGGACCGCGCCACCCTCGCCGACCCCGGCTACTGGACCCGGCACGCCCGCCTGCCCGTCCGCTTCCACCAGGGACTGCTCGCGCTCGCCCGCTCCGGCGCGGGCGCGCTCATCGAGACCGGCCCCGGCCGCACCCTCCTCGGCCTCACCGCCCGCACCCTGCCCGACCAGGACACCGACCCCCTGCTCCGGCTCCCCTCCCTGCGCCGCGGCACCCCGGAGAACACCCAGATCCTGGACAGCCTCGGCGAACTGTTCACCTGGGGCGCCCCCGTCGACCTCACCGCCCTGCACACCCCCGGCACCCCCCGCCACGTCCCCCTGCCCACCTACGCCTTCCAGCGCCGCCCCCTGTCCTACCCCCTCACCCCGGCCACCGCCCCCACCGCCCCGGCCGCCCCCGCCACCGCCCCGGCCGCCCCCGCCACCGCTCCCGCCGACACCCTGCGCTACACCGTCACCTGGCAGCAGGCCCCCGCCCCGGCCACCGACGAGACCCCGGCCGGCCGCACCCTGCTCCTCGCCGACTCCGGCGGCGTCGCCCAGGACCTGGCCGCCCGCCTCACCGCCCGCGGCGGCACGGTCGTCACCGCCCGGCTCACCACCCCCGCCGGCCCCGCGCCCGGCCCCCTGACCGTCCCCGCCGACGACCCCGCCCGGCTGCGCGCCCTGCTCACCGAACACGCCCCGCTGGACCGCGTCGTCCACCTGGCCTCCCTCGACATCCCCCCGGGCGGCACGGCCACCGCCGCCGACCTCGCCCTGGCCCGCGTCACCGGCCCGGAGACCGCCGTCCACCTGCTCCGGGCACTCGCCGACGGCACCGCCGCCGGCCCCGACGGCCCGCCGCGGCTCTGGCTCGTCACCCGCGGCGCCCAGAGCGCCCGCGACAAGGACGACCCCGCCGGACTCGCCGGCACCATGCTCATCGGCCTGGGCAAGGTCGCCGCCCTCGAACAGCCCGCCCTCTGGGGCGGCAGCATCGACCTCGACCCCGCCCCCGGCCCCGACACGGCCGCCGGCCTCGCCGCGGAACTGCTGCACCCCGGCGAGGAGGACGAGATCGCCCTGCGGGCCGGCGAACGCCTCGTCCCCCGCCTCACCCCCCGCCCGCCCGCGGACACCACCCCCGACACCGCACCGCCCGCCCTGCGCCCCGACGCCTCCTACCTGATCACCGGCGGCCTCGGCGGCCTCGGCCTGACCCTCGCCGCATGGCTCGCCGACCGCGGCGCCCGCCACATCGTCCTCACCGGACGCTCCGGACTGCCACCACGCGACCAGTGGGACACCCTCACCGCCACCGGGCCCTCCGCCGCCCCCCGCGACCCGGCGGCCGACCGCGTCCGCGCCGTACGCGCCCTGGAACACCGCGGCGTCCGCGTCACCGTCGCCCGCGCCGACGTCACCGACGAACCCGCCATGCGCGACCTCCTCACCACCGCCGCCGCCGAGGGCCGCCCCGTACGGGGCGTCGTGCACGCCGCCGGACTCGCCGGAGCACAGAACATCGACGAGGCCGACCCCGCCGAACTCCACGCCGTCCTGCGGCCCAAGGTCGAGGGCGCCTGGACCCTCCACCGGCTGCTGGAAGGCAACGAACCGGACTTCCTCGTCCTGATGTCCTCCATCGCCTCCGTCTGGGGATCGGCCCACCTGGCCGCCTACGCCGCCGCCAACCGCTTCCTGGACGGCCTGGCCGCCCACCGCCGCGCCACCGGCCGCCCCGCGCTCAGCATCAGCTGGGGACCGTGGAACATCGCCAGCGGCCTCGGCGGCGACGACCTCCTGGCCCGCCTGGAAGCCCTCGGCCTGCGCGCCCTGGACGCCCGCACCGGACTGGACCAGCTCGGCGGCCTGATGCGCGAGGACCACGCCCACGCGGTGGTCTCCGGCACCGACTGGGACACCCTCAAACCCCTC
Source organism: Streptomyces sp. SID8352 (assembly GCF_009862265.1). GTDB lineage: Bacteria > Actinomycetota > Actinomycetes > Streptomycetales > Streptomycetaceae > Streptomyces. The sequence goes on from NZ_WWGX01000035.1 coordinate 87,085, forward strand.
CTGGAATCCCGCCGCGCCCGCCCCCTGCTGGCCGGCATCCGCGCCGCCGGACCCGGCGGCCCCGCCACCGCCCCCTCCCCGCGGCTCACCCGCGTCCTCGCCGCCCCGCCCGACCGGCACGAGGACCTCCTCGACACCTACGTCCGCGACACCCTCGCCGACCAGCTCGGCGTCGCCCGCGCCGAGATCACCGACGACATCGACCTGCTCGACATGGGCCTCGACTCCCTCGGCGTCAGCCAGCTCATCACCCGCTACCGCAAGGACCTCGCCCTGCGCCTGGAACCGCGGCCCTTCTTCGAGATCCCGGCCATCGGCTGGGGACGGCTGCTCGCCGGGGAAGTCGCCCGCCAGCACCCCGCACCCCGCACCCCCTGACCCCGCGACCCGCACCCGGCCGCCCCGACGGCACCGCCACGACCGGCGCCGCACCGGCCGGCCGCACACCGGACCGGCAGCACCAGAACGAAAGAGGCATCAGATGACCGAACGCCACGACGTCGCCATCCTGGGAGCCGGCATCGCCGGCTCGATCCTGGCGTCGGTGCTCGCGCGCAACGGTGCCAAGGTGCTCCTGCTGGACGCCGGCAGCCACCCCCGCTTCGCCATCGGCGAATCCACCATCCCCTACACCTCCGTCCTGCTGAAAGTGGTGGCCGCCCGCTACGGCGTGCCCGAGATCGGCCACCTCTCCAGCTTCGCCTCCGTACGCAAGAACGTCACCGGCGCCTGCGGCATCAAACGCAACTTCGGCTTCGTCTACCAGCGCGAGGGCCGGGCCCAGCGGCCCCACGAGGTCAACCAGTTCGTCATCCCCCGGATGCTGCACACCGAGAACCACTTCTTCCGGCAGGACATCGACGCCTACATGACCTACACCGCCGCCCGCTACGGCGCGCAGGTCCGCCAGAACACCCGCATCGAGGAGATCGACATCGACGGCTCCGGGGTCACCCTGAGCGCCGCCGGCGGCACCCGCTTCCTCGCCCGCTACGTCGTGGACGCCAGCGGCCACCGCTCCCCGGTCGCCGAACGCTTCGGACTGCGCGAGACCCCCACCCGCTTCCGCCACCACTCCCGGTCCCTGTTCACCCACATGGTCAACGTCACCCCCTACGACCGGGTGATGCGCAACCCCCGCGCCTACGGCAACCCCAGCCCCTGGCACGAGGGCACCCTCCACCACGTCTTCGACGGCGGCTGGCTGTGGGTCATCCCCTTCGACAACACCAAGAACGGCACCAACCCCCTCGTCAGCGTCGGCCTCACCCTCGACCCCCGGCGCCACCCCCGCCCCGACGGCCCGCCCCAGCAGGAGTTCGACGACTTCCTGCGCCGCTTCCCCGACATCGCCCCCCAGTTCCGCGACGCCCGCCCCGTGCGCGAATGGGTCTCCACCGGCCGCCTGCAGTACTCCGCGACCGGCACCGTCGGCGACCGCTACTGCGTCACCGCACACGCCGCCGGCTTCATCGACGCCCTCTACTCCCGCGGCATGACCAACACCCTGGAAGTCGTCAACGTCCTCGCCCACCGCCTGCTCGACGCCGTCCGCGACGACGACTTCTCCCGCGACCGCTTCGCCCCCGTCGAACAGCTCGAACAGCGCCTGCTGGACTCCAACGACGACCTGGTCAACAGCTCCTTCACCGCCTTCCGCGACTACGACCTCTGGAACGCGGTCTTCCGGGTCTGGGCGATCTCCACCGTCCTGGGCACCTTCGGCCTCCAGACCGCCTACGACCGCCTGCGCCGCTTCGGCGACACACAGCCGCTGCGCGACCTGGAGAACGCCAAGTACCTCGGCTCCCCCTTCCCCACCCACGAACCCACCAACGAACTGCTGCGCGCCTCCACCGCCATCAGCGACCGGGTCGAGAACGGCACCCTGGACCCCCGCGAGGCGTCCACCCGCATCTTCGACCTCCTCGGCCGGGCCGACTTCCTGCCCCCGCCCCTGCAACTGGCCCGCCCCGACAACCACTTCTTCCACGCCACACCACCGCGCATGGCCCGCACCGCGGCCTGGGCCAGGACCAAGGCACCCGCGCACATCGCCGGCACGATCACCGGCGCCATGAGCTCCTTCGCCCGCGAACACGTGCCCGGCCGCTGACCCGCGCCCACCCGCGCGGCCCCGGCCCGCACCCGCAGGCACCCCGACCGGCACCCGAACGTGCCCGATCCGAACAGGTGATGGCGAACATGACCAGCCAGCCCGACCACCACGGCGCCCGCCCCGCCGACGACGCGGACGTGACCGTCCTCGGCACCACGCCCACCGCCACCCTGCTGGCCCTCGCCCTCGCCCGCGGCGGCCTGACCGTACAGCTCCTGGGCGAGGACCAGCTGCCCCGCGTCACCGGCGGCGAGGCGACCCTGCCGTGCACCTCGTTCCTCTACGAACTGATCGCCACCCGCTACCGGCTGCCCGAGGCCGCCCTCCTCGCCGACGCCGGCCGGGTCCGCGCCGAGGTCTCCCACCACTCCGGCGTCCACCGCACCTGGGGCTTCGCCCACCACGAACCCGGCAGGGAACACCGGGCCGCCCACAGCCTCCAGTTCAACGTGCCCTCCGAACACGGCGAGAGCCACTTCCACCGGCCCGACCTGGACGCCTGGCTCCTCGCCCGCGCCGCACAACGCGGCGTGCGCACACAGCAGCGCACCCGGGTCGACAAGGCCGTCGCCGACGACCACGGCGTCCGGCTCACCCTCGACTCCGGCCGGGAACTGCGCACCCGCATGGTCGTCGACACCCAGGGCCCCGGCTCCGCCGTCGCCCGCGCCCTCGGCGCCGAACGCACGACCCTCCGCACCACCCGCACCCACGGCTTCCACGCCGTCGGCGTACGGCCCTACGAACTGATCGCCCCGCCCCGCCCCGGCTCCCACCCCTGGTCCCAGGGCGTCCTCACCCACCTCTTCGACGGCGGCTGGCTCCAGATCGGCCACTTCCGCAACGGCGACGGCACCCCGCCGCCCACCGCCCCCGCCGTCGTCACCCTCTCCCTCGACGCGAGCCGCCACCCCGCCCCGCCCGGGGAGAGCACCGAGGACCTCTGGCAGGAGGTCCTGCGGCACACCGCACCCCACCCCTCCCTCGCCGCCCAGCTCGCCCGGGCCCGCCCCATGGCCTCCTGGAGCGACCCGGCACCCCACTGGCGCGCCACCCGCACCGCCGGCGAGCGCATGCTCCTCCTCGACCGGGCCGCCCTCGGCGGCGACCCCCTGCTCGGCCGCGACCTCTACGCCTCCGCCCAGCTCGTCCTGGTCGCCGCCGGGGACATCCTGGCCGCCGCCCGCGACGACGACTTCTCCCCGGGCCGCTTCCGCTACCTGGAACGCCTCCAGCACGGCATGGCCGACCGCCACGACGCCCTCGTCGGCGCGGCCCTCGCGGCCGGCGGCTCCTTCGAACTCTGGAGCGCCCTGGCCCGCGTATGGCTGCTGGGCACGATGTTCGACGCGCTCTCCCTCAAACGCAGCGCCAAGGAACTGGCCCGCGGCGCCTCCGAGAAGGCCCTCGCCGGACTGCGCGCCGACCCGTCCCGCGGCGTCTGCCACCGCACCGTCCCCGAGTACGACGACCTGCTCGACTCCACCCTCGCCCTGTGCCGCCGGGTCGCCGCCGACGACACCGCCCCCCGCGAGGCCGCCGACCGCATCATGCGGCGCCTGCGCCACGACCGGATCGTCCCCCCGATCTACGGCTTCGGCGACCCGGACGACCTGGAGTACGTACTGAGCCTGCGCGGCCGGCTGCGCACCCTGCGCTGGATACGCGGCGAGGCCCAGCCCTCGGTGCAGCGCCTGGTCCGCTCCTACGGACTGCGCGGCGGCGGCAGGGACCTCGGCGATGACGACTGACCCCCGCCCGCTCACCCCGGCCCCGGACCGCCCCGCCCCGCCCGCCGCGGACCGGACCGCCCCCGGCCCGGACGCCATGCGCCGGGTGTGCGGCCACTTCACGACCGGCGTCACCGTCGTCACCGCCGACACCGGCGACGGCTGGACGGGAGCGACGGTGAACTCCTTCACCTCCGTCTCCCTCGACCCGCCCCTCGTCCTGTTCTGCCTGCGCCACGACTCCCGCCTGCTCCACGCGGTCCGCACCCGCGGCCGCTTCGCGGTCAGCATCCTCGCCGCCGCGCAGAGCGCCACCGCCCTGCGCTTCGCGGCCCGCGGACGGCCCTCCTTCGACGGCCTGGACTGCCTGACCACGACCACCGGCGCCCCCGTCCTGCGCGACAGCGTCGCCTACCTGGAATGCGCCCTCGCCGACGAACACCCCGGCGGCGACCACCGCATCGTCGTCGGCGCCGTGACCGCCCTCGGCCTCCTCGGCCCCGGCACCGCGGCCGGCCACGACGGCCCCCTCACCTTCTACCGCGGGCGGCTCGCCCGGCTCGACAAGGAGTGCGAACGATGACCGCCGAGCTCACCGAGCACGTGACCGACGGGGCGCACACCCTCACCGGCGCCCTCGCCCTGCGCGGCCTCACCCACCCCCACGACCCCGCCTACGTCTTCCTGCGCGACGGCGAACACCCCGAACCGCCCCTGACCTACGGGGACCTGGCCGCCGCCACCGCCGACCGCGCCGGCGCCCTCACCGCCGCGGGACTGGCCGGACGTCCCGCGCTGCTCCTGTACCCCACCGGCCCGGAGTTCGTCCGCGCCCTCCTCGGCTGCATGCGCGCGGGCGTGGTGGCCGCCCCCCTGCAAGTGCCCACCCGGGCCCGCTCCCTGGACCGCGTACGGCGCGTCGCCCGCGACGCCGGCACCCGCACCGTGCTCACCACCGCCGCCGTCCGCACCGACCTGCTGGAACGGTTCGGCGACGGCCCCGAACTCGACGGCCTGGACCTGATCGCCACCGACACCCTGCCCGCACGGCCCGCCGGCACGGCGCTCCCGCCCCCGCCCGGACCGGACGCCCCGGCCCTGCTCCAGTACACCTCCGGCTCCACCGGCGACCCCAAGGGCGTCGTCGTCTCCCACGCCAACTTCCTCCACAACGCGGCGGAGACCCGCGAGTCCTGGCCGTGCGGCCCCGGCAGCGCCGTCGTCTCCTGGCTGCCCCTCTTCCACGACATGGGCATGCTCTTCGGAGTGATCCTGCCCCTGCTCTGCGGGACCCCCGCCTACCTGATGGCACCCGAGGCGTTCATCCGCCGCCCGGCCCGCTGGCTGGAGGCGATCTCCCGCTTCCGCGGCACCCACGCCGCCGCCCCCAGCTTCGCCTACGAACTGTGCGCCAGGGCCGCCGAGGCCGGCGCGGTGCCCCCGGGACTGGACCTGTCCTGCTGGCAGGTGGCGGCCAACGGCGCCGAACCCGTGCGCTGGCACGCCATCGAGGCCTTCACCACCGCCTTCGCCCCCCACGGCTTCGACGCCCGCGCCATGTGCCCCGGCTTCGGCCTGGCCGAGAACACCCTGAAGGCCACCGGCGACCAGGGCGGCAAACCCCCCACCGTCCTCTGGCTCGACGACGACGCCCGCCGCGACGGCCGCGTCGTGACCCGCCCCGCCGCCGCCCCCGGCACCAGCCCCCTGGTCGGCTGCGGCCGCACGGTCGGCGGCACCCGCGTACTGATCGTGGACCCGGACACCCTCGTACCGTCCGGCGAGGACACCATCGGCGAGATCTGGGTGAGCGGCCCCTGCGTCGCCGGCGGCTACCACGGCCGGCCCGCCCTGAGCGAACAGGTCTTCCGCGCCCGCCCCGCCCCCGGCCACGAGGACGGCCGCACCTACCTGCGCACCGGCGACCTCGGATTCCTCCACCACGGCGAACTCTTCGTCAACGGCCGCCTCAAGGACGTCATCGTGCGCACCGGCCGCAACTACTACCCCCAGGACATCGAACTGTCCGCCGAGACCAGCGCCCCGGGCCTGCACCCCAACTGCGCCGCCGCCTTCTGCGTCGACGACGGCACCGCCGAACGCCTGGTCGTGGTCGTCGAGGTCGACGGCCGCACGGCCCGCGCCACCGCCCCCGCCCGGCTGCGCCGCCTGGTGCGCGACGCCGTGTGGGACAACCACCGCCTGGAGACCGACGACGTCCTGCTGGTACGGCGCGGCAGCCTGCCCAAGACCACCAGCGGCAAGGTCCAGCGCCGGGCCGCCCGCGGCCTGTACGAGGCCGGCACCCTCGCGGCCGCCGGCCCCGGCACCCCCTGACCGGGCCCCTCCCCCCGCGGCGCCCCCACCGCCCCCGCCCCAGCACCGCCCCGCCCCCCGCACCCGCCGTCCGCGTACCCAGGGAGGTACCAGCCCGTGTCGGACACCCCCGCACCGCCCCCGGCGCCCGCCCCGGACCCGCCCCGGGCCCCGGCCCCCCGCACCCGCCCCGGCACCGCGGCCCGGCTGGCCGAACTGGAGGCCCGCCGCGAGGAACTGCGCGCCGCCGCCGAGGACGCGCCCGGCGTGCGCAGACAGCACGAGCGGGGCAAGCTGACCGCCCGCGAGCGCATCGAGGCCCTGGTCGACCCCGGCAGCTTCGTCGAACTGGACGCCATGGCCCGCCACCGCAGCCACGACTTCGGCATGGAACGCCACCGCCCCCTCGGCGACGGCGTCGTCACCGGCCACGCCACCGTCGACGGCCGCCGGGTGTGCCTGTTCGCCCAGGACTTCACCGTCTTCGGCGGCGCGCTCGGCGAGGTCTACGGCGAGAAGATCAACAAGGTCATGGACCTGGCCCTGCGCATCGGCTGCCCCGTCATCGGCATCAACGACTCCGGCGGCGCCCGCATCCAGGAGGGCGTGGTCGCCCTCGCCCACTACGCCGAGATGGTCAGGCGCCAGGTCCAGGGCTCCGGGGTGATCCCGCAGATCTCCCTGATGACCGGGCCCTGCGCGGGCGGCGCCGTCTACGCCCCGGCCATCACCGACTTCGTGGTGATGGTCGACGGCATCTCGCACATGTTCGTCACCGGCCCGGAGGTCCTGCACGCCGTCACCGGCCAGCGCATCGGCCGCGAGGAACTGGGGGGCGCCGCCGTGCACAGCACCGTCTCCGGCAACGCCCACTACCTCGCCCGCGACGAGAAGGACGCCTTCGAGTACGTCCGGCTGCTGCTCGGCCACCTGCCCAGCAACAACATGTCCGAGGCACCCGTCGACGCGTACGCCCCCGCCGTGGACCCCGACACCTTCTCCCCGGCCGACCTCGCCCTGGACACCCTCGTCCCCGACGAGCCGAGCCGCCCCTACGACATGCACCAGGTGCTGCGGGCCGTCCTCGACGACGGCGAACTGCTGGAGGTGCAGCCGCTGTTCGCCCGCAACATGATCTGCGGCTTCGGCCGGGTCGAGGGCCGCAGCGTCGGCGTGGTCGCCAACCAGCCGCAGATGATGGCCGGCGCCCTCGACATCGACGCCAGCGAGAAGGCCGCCCGCTTCATCCGCACCTGCGACGCCTTCCACGTCCCCGTCCTGTCCTTCGTGGACGTCCCCGGCTTCCTGCCCGGACTGGACCAGGAACGCGGCGGCATCATCCGCCGCGGCGCGAAACTGATCTACGCCTACGCCGAGGCCACCGTCCCCACCGTCACCGTGGTCACCCGCAAGGCCTACGGCGGCGGTTACGGCGTGATGGGCTCCAAGCACCTGGGCGTCGACGTCAACCTCGCCTGGCCCACCGCCGAGATCGCCGTCATGGGCGGCCAGAGCGCGGTCACCGTGCTCCACCGCAGGGAGGTCGAGCGGGCCGACGACCCCGAGGAGACCGCGCACCGGCTGCGCGCCGCGTACGAGGAGGCCCTGTGCAACCCCTACCGGGCCGCCGAAAGGGGCTACGTGGACGCGGTGATCATGCCGCGGGAGACCCGCCGCGAGGTGGCGTCGGCGCTGCGCGCCCTGGCCGACAAGCGGATCACCCGGCTGCCCCGCAAGCACGGGAACATCCCGCTGTGAGCGGCTCGCACATACGGGTGGTGCGCGGCACCCCGGACCCCGAGGAACTGGCCGCCCTGATGGTGCTCTGGGCGCGGCTGGCCGAGGAGGGCGCCCGCGCGGCGGCCGCCCGCGACGGCGGGCCGGAGGGTGCCCGCCCGCCGGCCCGGGCCTTCGTGATGACCGGGGTGCCCGTCCCGGGCGCGGGAGCCTGGCGGCGCAGCGGCTGGACGTCCTGACCCGGCCGGGCCGGGGGAGCGGACCCCCGGCCCGGCCGGCCCGGCGTCAGGTGGCCGCGGCGGCCCGGTCGATGACGGTCATGGTCTCCTCCAGGGTGGCGGGGACCTCGTGGACGTCGGCGGTCACGCCCGCCGCGCTCAGCGTGTCGCGGACGGTCCCGGGCGGCGTGTCGGCCAGCCGGATCCGCCGTCCGGCGAGCGTCACCGGCAGCGAGGCCCGGTCCAGCGCCTCGAAGGCGGTGGACCACTGCCCGGTGTCGACCTCGCAGGCGGTGGTGGCGCCGATGATGTCCTTCTCCGTGCCCTCGGCCACCGCCCTGCCGTGCGACATCAGCACCAGCCGGTCGCACTGCTGGGCCTCCTGCATGTAGTGGGTGGTGACCAGCACACCGGCGCCGCGGTCGGCCTCGGCGTGCACGGCGTCCCACAGCCGGGCCCGCGAGAGCGGGTCCACGCCCGAGGTCGGCTCGTCCAGCACCAGCAGCTCGGGCCGGTGCGCGAGCGCGATGGTGAAGGCGAGCTGACGCTGCAGCCCCAGGCCGATCGCGCCGACCGGCCGGTCGCGGACGGCTTGCAGGGCGGGCGGCAGCTCCGGGTCGTCGGCGCCGAAGGCGGCGTTGGCGAAGCGCAGGTTCTGCGTGACGCTCAGCGACTCCCACAGGCCCAGGCCCTGCGGGACGTAGCCCAGCCGGCGGCGGGTGGCGCGGTCCGGTGCCTGCCCGAACAGGGCGACGGACCCGCTGGTGGGGATCGTCAGGCCCAGCACCAGCCGGATCAGGGTGGTCTTGCCCGCGCCGTTCGCGCCCAGCAGGCCGACGATCTCGCCCGCCCCCACGTGCATGCTCACGTCGTCCACGGCGGCGAAGGAGCCGTAGCGCTTGCCCGCGGAGACCGCCGAGGCCAGGGGCCGCGCGGCCGGGGAGGCGCTCACGAGGCGTCTCCGGCGCGCTGCGCGGCCAGGGTGTAGGCGATCACGCTGTCCTCCATGTCTGCGGGGATGGGGGTCTCCCCGTCGCGGGGCGGTCCCGGGTGCCAGGACCGGGTGTCGTAGCCGCGGCGCCAGGACAGCTCCGCCGGGCCGGCCGGGGCGCGGCCGGTGGTCAGCGTGCCCGGTGTCCGCTCCAGGATCGTGGCGGGGGCGCCCGAGGCCAGGGTGGTGCCGTGGTCCAGGACCAGGCAGGTGGTGGCGCGTTCGGCCTCGTCGAGATAGGTGGTGGCCATCACGACGGCCGTGGACTCGGCCGCGGCCCGGGAGATCAGCCGCCAGAGGTCCACCCGGCTGACCGGGTCGACGCCGGTGCTGGGCTCGTCGAGCACCAGCAGGTCCGGTCGGTGCAGGATGGCCAGGCAGAACGCGAGCTTCTGCCGCATGCCCCCGGACAGGTCCTGCGCGAGCCGGCCCACGGCGTCGGTCAGACCGGCCGCCGCCAGGAGTTCGGCCTTCCGCCCGGCCAGCTCCCGCCCGCCCAGCTTGTGGGCGGCGGCGACGAAGTCGAGGTTCTCCTCGACCGACATGTCGCGCCAGACCCCGGAGGCGCCGGTGGGCATGAACCCGCAGCGCGGGGGCGGCGGACCGCTCACCCTGCCGCCGCTCACCCGCACCCGGCCCACCAGCGTGCGCAGCAGGGTCGTCTTGCCCGCGCCGTCACCGCCGACCACGGCGGTCACCTCGCCGCGCGGGGTGGCCAGCGTGACGTCGTCCAGCGCGGTGGTGCGCTCCAGCACGACGGTGGCGCCGAAGATCCCCCAGTCCTCGGGGGAACCCGCCCTCCCGGCGGACGGCCCGTCGGGCCCGGGCGTGGGAACGGTACGGCTCATCGGCCCTCTCCCGCCGCCGACGCCGCCTGGGCGGCCTTCATCCGCTTGGGCGCGCTGGGCGCCAGGTCGCGGCGGAAACGCAGCACCGCCGCGGAGAACACCAGCACCGCCATCAGCGCCAGCACCCCGAGCGGCAGGGCGAGCGAGGAGACCGGGGCGTCCCGCAGCATGACCCCGTTGGAGATCATGTTGAAGTACGTCAGCGGCAGGATGTAGCCGATCCAGCGCACGCCCGCGGCCATCGCGGTCAGCGGGAAGATCATGCCGGAGAGCAGGATCTGCGGCATCACCGTCATCAGCGCCATCTGCATGGCCTGGCCCTGGTTCTGGGAGAGCGTCGAGATGAGGACGCCCAGGCCCAGCACCACGAAGAGGAACAGCGCGGCCCCCAGCGCGAAGACCGCCACGTTGCCCGTGAAGGGCACCCCGAACAGCAGGCAGCCGATGACGGTGACCAGCACCATGTCCACCGCGGCCAGCACGAAGTAGGGCGCGATCTTCCCGGCGATCACGTCCGAGGGCCGGAAGGGCATCACCGCGAGCTGCTCCAGCGTGCCGGCCTGCCGCTCGCGCACCAGGCCGATCGCGGTCACGATCGTGCCGATGAAGGCCATGATCATGCCGACCAGGGCGGGCACCATCACCCACGAGGTCTTCAGCCGCGGGTTGAACAGGACCTCGGGCGTGAGCGCCCCGTTGCTCGCCGCGACCGCGGCCGACGCCGACTGCGCGGAGAAGAGCTGCGAGCCGTCGATCAGCGCCCGCGGCTTCCCGTCACCCTCGGAGGTGACGACCACGACCGCGGCCTTCTCCGACCGCAGCGCCCGCTCGGCGTCCGCGCGCCCCTCGCCGGGCCGCACCGACGTGACGTCGAACGGCCCCCTGAGCTGCTGGGCCACCTGCTCGGCCCGCGGGCCCACCACCCGTGTCTCCAACTCGTCCACATGGAAGTTCGCCGCGTAGCCGAAGATCACCAGGAGCAGGAGCGGTAGGGCGATGATCATCGCCATCGTCCGCCTGTCCCGTCGCAGCTCGAGGAATTCCTTGAGGATCATCGCCCACATGGCGTCACCCAACTGTTCGTACGGCGGGCCGTGTCTGCCCGGTCCCGCCTCCCGGAAAGAGGGCCGGCCCACGCCAGGGGTGCCGTCGCGAGGGGTGGGCCGGACTGGCACACCGTAGGGGGTCCGGAAGCAGAAATGCAACAGGCGTTTATTAAGTAGGATGGGGGCGTGACAGCAACAGGCCCGGCCCCTCGACGCAGCCGCGGACGGCCCGCGGGAAGCCGCTCCGGCGACACCGCGACCCGCGGGCGGATCCTGGAGGCCGCAAGGGAGTTGTTCGCCACCCGCACCTACGGCGCCACGACGATCCGCGCCGTCGCCGCCGCCGCCGACGTCAACCCGGCGCTGGTGCACCACTTCTTCGGCACCAAGCGCGACCTGTTCGCCGCCACCGTGCACCTGCCGGAGCCGCTCGTCGACCAGCTCCCCGGACTCGTCGCGGGGGACATGGAGGACATAGGCCGGTACATCGTCCGGCTCTACCTGACGATGTGGCAGGAGCCGGCCACCGCCCGCCCGCTGGCCGCCATGGTCCGCACCGGCATGTCCGACCCGGAGGCCGCGGACATCCTCAAGCAGGTGCTCACCTCCACCATCCTCGGCCCGCTGGCCGCCGCCTCCGGCCGGGACCAGCCGGGCCTGCGCATCACCCTGGCCGCCACCCACCTCGTGGGCCTGGCGATGGGCCGGCACATCCTCGCCCTCCAGCCCCTCACCGAGGCCGACATCGACCACCTCGCGGCCTGCGTCGGCCCGACCATCCAGCACTACCTCACCGGCCCCCTGCCGCCCCCGCCCCCCGCCGCCGGGGACGGGGCCGTCCGGTGAGCGCGGCCGCGGACCGCCGCGCCCTCCCGCCCGGCCGGACCCCGCCGTCCGGGCGCGCCGCCGCGGACCGGTGTCCGGGGACACCGGTTTCCGGACCCCGGTGAATTCATACCGGGGAAGTGCGCACGCCTTCCGCTCTCCGGAAAGCCGCGCCCGCCGAATGAAACAGTAAACGGAACCGGACCGATCGCCGCGCCCTCCGTCGCGGTGCTCGGGGGAGATTGTTTCAATTCCCAACTATGGTCCGGGGCGCGGCGGCCATGCTAGGGTCGTATTCTGCTTGTGGCAGCTTGGCTGAGGTGTACGGGGGCTAGCGATGCAAGAGGAGGCCGCCAGAGTATTTCTGGTGGATTCGAGGGCTGTTTCGAGGGTGGGTCTGAGTGTTCTGCTGGACCGTGAAGCCGGTCTGGACGTGGTCGGCGCCGCCGCCGACCCGGCGAGCGCGCTGCCCAGTCTGGCCAGACTCTCACCGGACGTCGTGATCATCGACGGCCAGGATCTCGAACCGTGTTCATCCGCGGAGATCCGGCTGCTCATCGCCGGTGCGGCCGAGGCCAGCCCGAAGGTGCTGGCCATGGTCCCGCAGGTGGACCGGGTGGCGCACAGTTGGCAGGCGGCGGGCTCCTGGGGGGTGCTGGACAACCGGGCCAGCCCCGAGCGCATCGTCGCCGCCGTCCGCATGATCAGCGCCGGCTACCGGCTGGTCGTGCCGCACTGCGAGGGCGGGGAGGCGAAGGCCGAAGAGCCCGCCCACGTCGCACAGGCGGGTTTATCCGATCCTGATCTGGAAGCCATCGGAATAACCCGCAGAGAACGTGACGTGCTGGAACTCATCATCCGCGGATATTCCAATGCGGAGATTTCAGAGGCGCTTTTCCTCAGTGAAAGCACAGTGAAATCACATGTTCAGCGCATGCTGGACAAGCTCGCATTGCGCAACCGGGTGCACGCCGTGATCTACGCCTACGAAAAGGGCATAGTGCGGGCCGGGGGCAATATTCACTGACACCGTGCGGGACGGGTCCGGAACACCCGTCCCGCACCCGCCGCGCCATGCGGCCCCGGGGAGGGCGCACGAGTGCGCACCGGTGCCCCCGGCGCGCACCGCCCGGCCCGGCGCCCGCGCCGGACACCGGCGCCGGATCACACCACGGAGGACGGCAGGTCCCGCACGGCCCCGCCCGGACGGGCCCCGGCCCGCCGGGCCGCCCGCCGACGGGCACGGCGCCCCGGTCCGGGCGGCCGGCGCGAACGCCCCGGCCACCGCGGAGCGCACGGACGGCGGCCCGCCGCCGCGGCGTCGCATCCCGGAAGGGCCCCGGCCCGTCCCGCGGACGGCACCCGGCGGACCGGGACGCACCCCGTGCCGGACCCCCGGCGGCGGGACCGCCCCGGTCCCCGGAGCCGTCCCGCGCGGCCAACGGCCGCACCCCGCGCGCGGAATCCGGCGGCACGCCGGGACACGGCGCCCGCCCGGCTCCGGAAACGGACACACGGCACGGCCCCCCGTCTCCCGGGACGCGCGCGCCCCGGCCGGAACGGACCGCACACCGGCGCCGCCCCGGGCGCGGTGGCCGGCGGGCGCCGCACCACCGCGGCCACCGCGGCCGACGGGGCGGTCCCCGGAACCCCGGGGCACCGGGACACACCCGCACCCGAACGAGCGGAGGGAAGGTGCGCGTTCACTGGTGCTCCCAAACGGACGTGGAGGGGGCGGAAGCCGGAACTCGTCCACCACCTGCGAACACAGCACGTCACCGGCGGCGGCCCCGCCATCAAAGAACGGGGCCCGCGCAGACGGCAACCCAACGAAAACGCGGACTTGCGGCCCCGGGTACCCCGGGGCCGTACCCCCCGAAAAGGAACCCCGCCGCCCCGCCCGCGGCACCCGCCGGGCCGGGAACGGGACCGGCGACGGCCCGCTCCCCGCGCTCCCGGACCCGCCGGGCACCCGGCGGAGACGGACGGGGCGCCCATGACGGGTGTGCCCGGCGGGCCGCCGGGCATACGCCTCCCGATTCACCGAACGGCGGGTACGGAGAAGGATCTTGGGACAGAATGTCGGCGTGTTCACGGGGAGTGTGGCGGACGAGCCGGGCAGGACGCGGTGTCGCGGGGCCGACTGACGGCGTCCACGTCGGCCGCCGGGGTGGAGAACGTCCTCGCGCTCGCCTACGGCTGCGCACGCGTCGCGACGATCCTGCAGATGCTGCCCTCACTGCCCCGCGGCATGGAGGTGAGCCAGAACCCCCGCCTCTACCTGGTGCTCTGGCTGCTCGCCGCCGCGAACGCCGCGGGCGCCGTCACGGTCGCCGTGCTGCGGCGCCGCGGGCTGTCACCGGCCGTCGTCGTCGTGGACGTGGCCCTGTGCACCGCCTTCCTCGTCCTGGGCACCCTCGCGGTGCCGGTGCAGGACCGCGTCGGGACCTGGGTCGGCTGGGCACCCGGCTACTCCCTGGCCGTGGTGGTGGGCGTGGCCGGACTGAGCACGGCCGCCTGGTGCACCGCCGTCGCCACCGTCACCGCCGCCTACGTCTTCTTCATCGCCGACGCCACCGCCGTTGCCGGCCACTCCACGATCGCCGGCAACACCCTGACCCTCCTCGGCCTCGGCGGCGTCGCGCGGATCGTCGTCCGCTACATCCGCCGCGTCGCCGCCGACGCCGACGCCGCGCGCGCCCGGGTCGCCGAACTCGCCCGCCACGAGGAGAAGCAGCGCGCCCAGCTCACCATGCACGACGCCATCACGATCATGCACCTGCTCACCGACCCCGCCCTGCCCGCCGACACCCGCGCCCAGCTCTGCGAACAGGCCGCCGCCGAGATCCGGCGGATGCGCGCCTACCTGCGCGGCGGACCCGGCGCCCCGCACCCGCCCGGCACCGGCGGCCTCGGCAGGGACGGCGACGTGACGCTCCGCGACGTCCTGGAGGAGGGGATGTCGGGATTCGCCGACCTCGGCCTCGAACCCGCCCTGGAACTGGCCGACGGCGTGAGGGTGAACGCGGACGCCGGCGAGGCGGTGCGCGGCGCCGTCGCCGGCGTCCTGCACAACGTCCGCCGCCACGCCCGCGCCACGATGGTCATCGTCCACGCCGACGCCGAACGGGACCGTGCCCGCTGGGTCGTCACCATCCGCGACAACGGCATCGGCTTCGACACCGCCACCACCGCCCTGGGCACCGGACTGCGCCGCCAGCTCCTCGCCGAACTCGAACGGCACGCGCTCACCGCGAGCATCGCCTCGGCCCCCGGCCTGGGCACCCGGATCACCATCGAAGGGAACCTCCGCCCATGACCGGCGGCCTCACCGCCGTCCTCATCGAGGACGCCACCGCGATCCGGCTCGGACTGCCCGCCCTGCTGCCCGACATCACCTTCGTGGCCGCCTTCGCCCGGACCGAGGAGGCCCTGCGCGCCCGCCCGGCCGCCGACATCGTCATCCTCGACCTCCACCTGGCCAACAGCGGCCAGCGCGACGCCACCCAGGGCGTCGCCGCCGTCACCGACCTCGTCTCCGCCGGATACCGGGTCTGCCTCTACACGCAGGAGGAGCGCCGGTTCGTCCTGGCGGCCTGCCTGGCCGCGGGCGCGCGCGGCCTGATCCGCAAGTCCCTGCCCCTGCCCGAGGTCGCCGAGGCCATCGCGCAGTTCGCCGCGGGCCGGGTCGTGGTCCCCCAGAGCCTCGTCGCGCTCACCGAACTCCTCGTCCGCAGGGGCTCGCTGACCATCCTGTCCCCCCGCCAGCGCCAGGTCCTGGCCGGCCGGGCACGCGGCCAGACCTACACCGAGATGAGCCGCGCCATGCACCTGTCCGAGTCGACCCTGCGCGGCTACTGGCACGACCTGGCCGCCGTCGCCGCCGACCACCTCCAGCAGACCGCCCCCGCGGACATCGAGCGCTCCCTGGGCCTGGCACCGGGCGACCTGCTCGACTTCTGGCCCTCCCGCCGCCCCGCCCGTCCCGGCTGACCGCCCGCCACCGCATCCGCGCCCGCACCGGCCCGCATCCGTGCCCCCACCGGCCGGGAGCGGTGCCGCGCGGGCACGTTCGCCTGCGCGCGGGGAGGGGACGGCCTCACGGGAATCCTCTTCTGAGACGCCCCGGCCCCGCCTCCCGGGACCCGGCCGGGTCCCGGCCGGCACGGCACCCTCCCGAGCGCCCCGCGCGGCACCGCCCCCGGCACGGTCCGCGGGAGGGGCCGTAGGGTCGGGAGGCATGACAACGTCCCCCGCCGGCAGTGCCTTCGACTCGCTCCGCCTCGACGCCGTGCCCGACCGGGAGGCGCTGCGCCGGGCCTACGCGCTGCCCGGCGACGCCGCCGTGCGCAAGCAGATGGCCGGGCTCACCGAGCAGACCAGACGGCTGATCGGGTGCTCGTCGCTGGTCCTGGTCGCCAGCGCGGACGCCGAGGGCCGCTGCGACGTCTCCCCGCGCGGCGGCCCCGCCGGGTTCGTCGCCGTCCTGGACGCGCGGACGGTGGCGGTACCGGACGCGACCGGCAACAAGCGGCTGGACACCCTGGAGAACGTCGTCGCCACCGGGCGGGCCGGGCTGCTGTTCGTCGTCCCGGGACGCACCACGACGCTCCGGGTCAACGGCCGGGCCTGTGTCTCCACCCGCCCGGACCTGCTGTCGCGGCTGACCGCCGTGGGCAGGCCGCCGGCCTCCGCGCTGGTGCTGGGCATCGAGGAGGTCTATCCGCACTGCCCCAAGTCGTTCCTGCGCGCCGGGGCCTGGAAGCCGGAGCAGTGGCTCCCGGCGGACGCCCAGCCGACCTCGGCCGAGGTGACGCTGGCCCAGTTGCGGAAGCCTGGGCTGACGATCGCCGACATCGAGCGGACGGAGGCGGAGTCGCTGAAGTACCGGTACGAGTGACCGTCCGGGCCGGGCGCCCGGCCGGACCGGCCCCGCGTCCGCCGTCACACCGGCGGCCGGCCGGGTCCCCGGGCCGGGGCACGCCCCTTTCGGGGCGTCAGAGCGCCAGGACCGGGCGGGTGGAGCAGTCCTCGTGGAGGTCCTCCCCGTCCGGCCCGTACACGAACTCGGCCATGAACGGGTTGCGGTGGGCGGTGGCCAGGGGGAGCCAGGCCAGCAGGGCGCCGTAGCCGCCGCACACCGACTCGCCCCCGTCGCCGCCGTGGACGGCGGTGACGTCGCTGCTCAGCTCCGTGCGGTAGGTGTCGTAGGCGATGCGCAGGCCGAAGGCGTTCGGCCGGTGCTGGGGGCCGGGGCGGTCCGGGAGGGGGACGTCGTCGAGGGGGCAGTCGTCGCCCCACCGG
The DNA here is from genome assembly GCF_009862265.1 of Streptomyces sp. SID8352. GTDB lineage: Bacteria > Actinomycetota > Actinomycetes > Streptomycetales > Streptomycetaceae > Streptomyces. The sequence continues at coordinate 104,219 of NZ_WWGX01000035.1, forward strand.
AACAGGGTGTCCGCCCCGGCGCCGCAGGCGTGCTCCCACTCGTCGGAACTCGGCATCCGCAGCCCGCGGGCCGCGAGGACGGCCGGCATGTCGGCGGGGGGCTCGCTCAGGTCCTCGTCCTCGACGGCCATGAGCACGGCCGCCAGGTCCACGCTCCGGCGGGGGCTGAGCACCCGCGCGAGGTGGGCCCGCAGATCGGGCCCCTGGCCGTACCCCTGCTCCAGGCTCCCGGCGTAGTCGGCGGTCTGTTCCGGGGACGGCCGCCAGGCGTCCGGGTCGAAACCCAGCGTCACCCGGCCCCCCGGCACCAGGGCGAACTCCCGGCCCTCCCGCTCGATGAGGACGCGGTGCAGCGGGCCGTCCGCGCCCTCCGAGGTCTCGACGAGCGCCACCCGGCCGCCCGCCCGGTCGGCGGCCTCCCGGGCGGTGCGCAGGGCGGCGGGCCGGTCGAAGGACCGCCATTGACGGAGCGTGAGGCCGGACAGCGACATGGGCGGCAGTGTCGCACGCGGGGCCGGCTCCGTCCGCGGCGGGCGGCCCTTCGGCTCAGGGCCGGGTCCAGGCGGGGCCGCCGGCCGAGAAGCGGTGTGCCAGGACGGCCACGCACCCGAGCAGGGGCAGGGTCAGCGCCAGGGCGAGCGCGAGACGGCCGTCCAGGACCAGCCGGGCTCCGCCGAGCGCGCCGAGGAACATGACGAGCACGGCCAGGACGCGGCGGCCCGGGCGGGGCGCCGCCCCGCCCGCGGCCGTGGAGTCCGCGGCCAGCCCCGTCAGGGTCAGGGTGAGGACCGTCGTGGTGAGGTCGGGCACGCCCAGGCGCCGCGCGACCGCGTTCTGCAGCCCCATGCCGAGGGAGAGGAGCACGATCAGCGCGTACTGGACGCCGGTCGTCATCCGGCCCCCGGCCGCGGCGGCGACCACCGCGGCGACCGCGAACAGGACCGCCTGGGCGGCGGACGCCCGGGACAGCAGCCTCCCGCGGTGCGCGGCGAGGCGGACGGAGAGCCGGCCCCCGGCGAGCGCCCCGAGGAGGAACGCCGCCACCGCGGCCCCGGAGGCGAGCGTGGACAGCCCCGGCGCCCCGACCAGGGAGAAGCCCATGAAGACCACGTTGCCGGTCATGTTGGCGACGAACACCCTGCCCAGCGCCAGGAAGCTCACCGCGTCGGTCAGACCGGTGACCAGGGTCAGGACCAGCAGCAGCGGCGGCAGCGGACCGTGCCGCTCCCCCCGGGGCGGCACGAGGGTGCGGTACGCGTCCGTCAGCAGAGCGCGCACACGGTCCTCCTCCCACCCCTGCGGGCGGCGGGGACGACTCGGGGAACCTTCACGGACGCGGGGACCTCACCGGCGCGGAGGGCGGGCACGGACGGTCCCCGATGCTCGCAGCCCCCGGCCGCCGGGAGCGCCCGGACGCGGGCGGCGCCGCCGGGAACCACCCGGACGTGTGCACACGGCGGCGGCCCCCGGCGCGGACCCGGGCCCCTCCCGGAGGACGCCCGCCGGACCCGGGGGAGGGAAGCCCGCCGTCCCGGGACGACGGCCCCGGCGGCCCGCGCCGCCCGACCCACGCCGCCCGGCCCGCCCGCCCTGCGCCGCCCGCCCCCGGGCGTCCGGCGCCCGCCCCCGGCATCCGGGCGTCCGTCCCTCACGGACACGGACTCGTTGCCGCCGGTACGGCGCCCCGCCATCCGGCGCCGCCCCCGCCGGCTGCCCGGCGCCGCCCCCGCCGTCCGCCCGGCGGCGCTCCGCCCGCCCCCACCGCCCGGGAACCCGCCCCCGGGCGTCCCGGAGCCCCCCGGCGCCCCGCCGCCGCTGTGCGTGCCGCACAGCCACCCCGGCCGCACCGGTCCTTCCGCCCAGTGACCGGGGTCACCGGGACGCCTACCTTCAGCGGAATGTTCCGTTCCCGGCCCGGGAGACGCCATGGAAACCACCGCTGAGCAGCACGACGACCACGCTCTGAGCCGGATGCCCGCCCACCGCAGGCACCACTGGTTCTCCCTCGCCGTACAGCGCTTCGGAATGCTGAGCTCGCTCGCCAGCTTCCTGATCGGCGCCACGCTCGGCTTCGGGATGAACTTCTGGGACGCGGTCCTCGCCATCACCTTCGGCGCGGTCGTCCTGGAGATCGTCACGGTCTTCACCGGCATCGCCGGACAGCGCGAAGGACTGTCCACCTCCGTCCTCGCCCGCTGGACCGGCTTCGGCCGGGCCGGATCCTCCCTGATCGGCCTCGCCATCAGCATCTCGGCACTGGGCTGGTTCGGCATCCAGAACGCGGTCTCCGCACAGGGCCTGGTCAGCCTCGTCGGCGTCCTGCCGATGTGGGCCTGGGCCCTGGTCTTCGGCCTCGCCGTCACCGCCATCGTGATGCTCGGCATCGGCTCCATGGCCTGGACCGCCTACCTCACCGTGCCCGCGTTCCTGGCCCTGGCCGGCTGGTCCATCGTCAGTGAGCTGTCCCGGCACAGCCTCGGCGACCTGATCCACGCGGCGCCCGCCGGACCCCAGCTGAGCCTGCTGCAGGGCACCTCCATCGTCGCCGGGGGATTCATCGTCGGCGCCGTCATCACCCCCGACATGAGCCGCTTCAACCGCACCCCCGGGGACGTGGTCCGGCAGACCGTCATCGGCATATCCCTGGGCGAGTACGTCATCGGCCTGATCGGCGTCCTGCTCGCCCTCGCCCTGCGCACCAACGACGTCGTCGCCATCGTCACCTCCACGTCCGGCTTCCTCGGCACCCTGGTGATCATCGCCGCCACCCTCAAGATCAACGACTGGAACCTCTACGCCGCCTCCCTGGGCATCGTCAACTTCGTCGACCAGGCCTTCGGCCGCCGCGTCCACCGCACCGCGGTCACCCTCGCCGCCGGCGTCCTCGGCTCCGTCCTCGGCGCGGCCGGCATCCTCGACCGCTTCACCGACTTCCTGGTGCTGCTCGGCGTGATCTTCCCGCCCATCGCGGGCATCATGGTCGCCGAGTACTTCATCGCCCGGACCTGGCGCCCCGAACTCGACGCCTCGCGCGAACGCGGCACCCTCCCGGACACCGCGCCGACCTGGGTACCCGCCGCCCTGGCGGTGTGGGCCTGCGCCTCGCTCTTCGGCCACTTCGTCGACTGGGGCCTGCCGTCCGTGAACTCCGTCGCCGTCGCGATGCTGCTCTACACGGCGGCGGCCCGGCTCGGCCTGGTCCGCGGCGCCGGCCGGTCCGCCACCCCTCTGCCCCCCACCACCACCGGGACGACGGCGAACCCCGACCGCCCGGCCGCCCGGTGAAGCCGAGCGAAGGAGAACGCACACCATGCTGAGACTGGGAATCGACGTCGGAGGCACCAACACCGACGCCGTCCTCATCGACGGGAACCGTGTCCTGGCCACCACCAAGGCACCCACCAGCCCGGACGTCACCACCGGCATCGTCACCGCGATCGCCGGACTCAAGGAGGCGTCGGACTTCGACCCCGCCTCCGTGGCCGCGGTGATGATCGGCACCACCCACTTCATCAACGCCCTCGTCGAGGGCGACCGGCTGGCCCCCACCGCCGCCATCCGCTTCGGGCTGCCCGCCACCAGCGCCCTGCCGCCCCTGGTCGACTGGCCCGACGGGCTGCGCACCGCCATCGGCGACCACAGCTACCTGTGCCACGGCGGACACGAGTACGACGGCACCCGCATCGCCGACTTCGACGAACCGGAGTTCCGCGCCGTCCTGGACCGGGCGGCCCGCGCCGGCGCCCGCTCCTTCGCCCTCTCCTCGGTGTTCTCCCCGGTCAACGCCGAGTTCGAGCAGCGCGCCGCCGAGATCATCGCCGAGGAACTGCCCGGCTGCCCCATCAGCCTCTCCCACGAGATCGGCCGGATGGGCCTGCTCGGCCGGGAGAACGCCACGGTCGTCAACGCGGCCCTGCGCGAACTGGCCGAACACGTCGCCGCCGGTCTCACCCGGACCGTCACCGCCGCCGGCATCACCGCCCCCCTCTTCCTCAGCCAGAACGACGGCACCCTGATGGACGTCGACTACGCCCGCCGCTACCCGGTGGCCACCTTCGCCTCCGGCCCCACCAACTCCATGCGCGGCGCCGCCTTCCTCTCCCGCCGGACCGACTGCGCCGTGATGGACGTCGGCGGCACCACCACCGATGTCGGCATCCTGCGCAACGGCTTCCCCCGCGAGGCGTCCGCCGACGTCGCCGTCGCCGGGATCCAGACCAACTTCCGCATGCCCGACGTCCTGTCCATGGGCATCGGCGGCGGCAGCCACGTCACCCGGGACGGCGCACCGCGCGTGGGCCCCAGGAGCGTCGGCTCCCGGCTCACCGAACAGGCCCTCGTCTTCGGCGGCGACCGGCTCACCGCCACCGACCTCGCCGTCGCCGCCGGACTCGCCGCCATCGGCGACCCCGGCCGCGTCGCCCACCTGGACAAGGACCTCGTCCGCGCCGGCCTCGACCACATCGCCGACCGGATGGCCGAGACCGTCGACCGGATGCGGATCTCCGCCGAACCCGTCCCCGTCGTCGCCGTCGGCGGCGGCAGCATCCTCGTCCCCGACCGGCTCCCCGGCGCCTCCACCGTCGACCGCCCCGAGCACCATGCCGTGGCCAACGCCATCGGCGCCGCCATCGCCGAGGTCGGCGGCGAGGTCGACCGGGTCTTCTCCGTCCAGCCCGGCCGCCGCGACACCGTCCTGGACGAGGCCCGGCAGGAAGCGGTCGACCGGACCGTCGCCGCCGGAGCCCGCCCCGGCTCCGTACGGGTCGTCGACATCGAAGAAGTGCCGCTCGCCTACCTGCCCGGGAACGCCACCCGGATCCGCGTCAAGGCCGTCGGCGAACTCAGCCTGGGAGACAACGATGCGTGAGATCACCGTCCACGACCTGCCCGACATGGCCCGCGGCGCCGCCGTACTGGGCACCGGAGGCGGCGGCGACCCCTACATCGGCCGGCTGCTCGCACAGCAGTCGATCCGCCGCAACGGCCCCGTCCGCCTCGTCGACGCCGCCGCGCTGCCCGACGACGCCGTGGTCATCCCCACCGCCTTCATGGGCGCCCCCACCGTCATGCTGGAGAAACTGCCCTCGGGCAGCGAACTCACCGCCGCCCTGAAGGCCCTCGAGGACCTCATCGGCACCCGCGCCACCCACACCGTCTCCATCGAGGCCGGCGGACTCAACTCGATGATCCCCTTCTCCGCCGCCGCCGAACTCGGCCTGCCCCTCGTCGACGCCGACGGCATGGGCCGCGCCTTCCCCGAACTGCAGATGCTGCTGCCCACCCTCGGCGGCGTCTCCGCCACCCCGATGGCCCTGGCCGACGAACGCGGCAACACCGTCGGCCTGCGCACCGCCGACAACTCCTGGGCCGAACGCCTCGCCCGCTCCGCCACCATCGAGATGGGCTGCAGCGCCGCCGTCAGCCTCTACGTCCTGACCGGCAGACAGGTCAAGGACCACATGGTGCACGGCACCATCACCCTGTGCCGGCACATCGGCACCGCCATCCGCGAGGCCCACGAGAACCACACCGACCCGGTCGCCGCCGCCGCGGCGGTCCTCCGCGGCCGCCGCGCCTTCCAGGGCAAGCTCGTCGACGTGCGCCGCACCACCGAGGGCGGCTTCGCCCGGGGCGACGCCGTCCTCGAAGGGCTCGGCCCCGACCTCGGCGACCGCATGGACGTCTCCTTCCAGAACGAGAACCTCGTCGCCCGGCACGACGGCCGGGTCGTCGCCAGCGTCCCCGACCTCATCTGCCTCCTCGACACCGACACCGGCGAACCCGTCACCACCGAGACCCTCCGCTACGGACTGCGGGTCAGCGTCGTCGTCGCCCCCTGCGACCCGCGCTGGCGCACCCCCGGGGGACTCGCCCTGGCCGGCCCCGCCTACTTCGGCTACGACCACCCCTACGTCCCCGTGTGACCGCCCCTCCGCACCCCGCGGACACCCCGCCGCCATCTGCGATCATCGGCCCATGACGTCCACCCGGAACGATGCGCTCCGCACCATCGCCGCGGAGCACATCGACGCCCTGGGCGCGGGCGCCACCCTGCTCGGCTCGGGCGGCGGCGGGGACGTCTCCCTCGCCGGACACCTCCTGCGCCGGGCCCTGGCACCCGCCGGACGCCGCGTCGAGGTGGTGCCCGCCACCGCCCTCCCGCCCACCGCCCTGGTCGTCCACGCCGGCGTCGTGGGCGCCCCCGACGTGCTCGCCGAACGGCTCCTGGCCCCCGCCGACCTCGCCCGCGCCGTCGAGGCCCTCGTCGGCCACCTCGGCGGCGGCCTCGCCGCCGTCGGCGTGATCGAGATCGGCGGGCTGAACGCCATGGCCGCCGTCCTCACCGCCGCCCACCTCGGCGTCCCCGTCGTCGACGGCGACCTCATGGGCCGGGCCTTCCCCCGGATCAGCCAGACCACGGCCGCCGCCGCGGGCCACCCCGCCGCCCCGCTCGCCCTGGTCGGCCCCGCCGCCGACACCGTGATCGTCCCGGCCGCCTCCCCGGCCATGGCCGAAGCCCTCATCCGCGGCTGCGCCGCCACCATGGGCGGCGCGGCCTGCCTGGCGATGTACCCGCTCACCGCCGCCGTGCTCACCGCCCACGGCGTCCGCGCCAGCCTCAGCACCTGCCACGCCCTGGGCACCGCCTTCCTCGCCCACGACCCCGCCGCCGGCGCCCGCGGACTCGCCGCCCGGCTCGGCGCCCGGCCGCTGTTCGAGGGCCGGATCGACGAGATCCGCCCCCCGCTCGCCGGCGCGCCCGGCTGCGTCACCCTCACCGCCCCCGACGGCGCCGCCACCGCCCGCCTCGACCACCACGAGGAGTTCCTCGCCGTCACCCTCGACGGCGCCACCGTCGCCCGCACCCCCGACATCATCGTCGCCCTCGCCGCCGGCAACGGCGCCCCGCTGCGCACCGACCAGCTCCGGCTCGGCCAGTCCCTCGCCCTGCTCGCCCTGCCCGCCCTGCACACCTGGCCCCCCGGCACGGACGGCCTCGTCGGCCCCTCCGCCTTCGGCCTCGACCCCGAAGCGGTGACCCCATGACCGGCTGCCCCCGCGTCGCGGACCTCCTCCACGACCCCGTACTCGACGGGGTGCGCACCGTCGCCGGCGCGGCCGGCACCGAACGGACCGTGCGGGACGTGCGCTGGTACGACGGCGACGTCGACGGCATCGAGGGCCACCTCCTGCTGTGCGGCGAGAGCGACGTGACCCCCCTGTACCGGCTCGACGCCCTGGTCCGGCGGGCCCAGGAGGCCGGCGCCGCCGCCCTCCTCGTCGTCGCCGCCCCGGCCCAGCCGCTGCTCTCCGGCGTCCGGCTGGCCGACCGCCTCCGGATCCCCGTGCTCTGGCTGCGCGAGGACCACCCGGTCCGCCTGGTGCAGGAACTGACCGCCCGGGTCCGCGCCCCCGAACAGGCCCGCGCCCGGACGGTGGAGCGGCTGCTGCGCCGGCTCGCCGCCAGACGCACCGGCCGGGACATCCTGGCCGGTGCCGGGGAGGTCCTCGCCGCCCCGCTCTCCCTGGTGACCGCCGAGGGGGACGTCCTCCTCGGCGACCCCGTCGCCCTCGACCCCGCCCTCCGCCTCGGACAGCCCGTGCCCCAGCGCGCCGACCGCGTCCTGGTCCACCCCGTCCTCGACCCCGACGCGCACCGCGCGGCCGCCTGGCTGGCCTGCCCCTACGAACGCGCCGCCGAGTCCCGGCTGGACACGCTCGCGGTGGGACTGGCCATGACCGAGCCGTTCGTGCGCTCCTGGCTGTCCGCGCAGCGCGCGCGGACCGTCCGCGACTCCGTCTTCCAGTCCCGGATGCTCTCGGAGATCCTCACCGGCGGAGACTCGGTCAGCCGCGACGTCGTCCAGGGCGCCGTCTCGCTCGGCTGGCGGCTCCAGGGCTGGCACGTCGGACTGCACCTGGCCGCGGGCGACCCGGGCGGGCCCGGCGTCCGCGACCCCCTCGTCGAGGAGTTCCGCGCCGCACTGGCCCGGCACGGCGTCCCCCTGGCCGGCGCCGTCAACCGGGGCGACGGATGGGCCCTGTGGACCACGACCGACACCGAACCCGCGCCCGACGACGCCCGCGCGACCCTGCGGGCGGTCCGCCGGGTGATCGCCGCCCTGCCCCGCGACCGCGACCTGACCGCCGGCATCGGACGCCCGCACCCCGGCCCCGGCGGCCTCGCCGAGACCCTCACCGAGGCCCGGGACGCCGCGGAACTCGCCCGCAGCCACGACCACCGCCCCGCCGTCGAGCACTCCGACGAACTGGGCGTCGCCCGGCTGCTGGCCACCTGGCAGCGCTCCGAGGCCACCCGCGCCTTCGCCGACACCTCCCTCGCCCCGCTGCGCGACCCCGCGCACACCCACCTGCTGGCCACCCTGCGGACCTACCTGGAGAGCGGCGGATCCGTCGTCCTGACGGCCCAGGCCCTCGGCGTGCACCGCAACACGGTGACCGCCCGCCTCCAGCAGGTCCGCGAACGCCTCGGCATCGACCTGGACGACCCCAGCCGGCGCCTCGCCCTCCAGGTCGCCTGCCGTGCCCTCGGCGCCTGACGGCACCCCCGCGGCAGGGCGGGTCGCACAGGACACGGCGGCCCGCTGGGCATCGCGCACCTTCCCGGTCCCCTCCGGGCTGCCTACTCTCCCCGTACCCCCGCTACCGAAGGAGACGAGATGCGCATTCGGGTCATCCTCCCCGTGATCGGCGATGCCCTGATCGAGCACGTCCGCACGGAGGTGACCGGCTGGGCCGCCGCCGGGACCGAGGTCGACGTGGTGTCGCTGGAGCGGGGAACCGCCAGCATCGAGTCGGAGTACGACGAGGCCCTGGCCGGGCCCGGCATCCTCCGGCGGGTGGAGGAGGCCGCGGCGGAAGGCGTCGACGGCGTCTTCGTCACCTGCTTCGGCGACCCCGGGGTGCACGCCGCCCGGGAGATCATCGACGCCCCCGTGGTCGGCGGCTACGAGCCCGCCATGCTCACCGCGCTCAGCCTCGGCGAGCGGATCGGCATCGTCACCGTGCTGCCCAACGTGCTGCCCATGCTCCGCTCGCTGGGCCGCCGCTACGGCATCGAGGGCCGGATCGGCACCATCCGCGTCGTCGACCTGCCGGTGCTCGGCCTGGAGGACCGCCGGGTGCTCCTCGACCGCCTCTTCGCCCAGGCGTCGGACGCGGTCACCCGGGGCGAGGCGGACGTCATCGTGCTCGGCTGCACCGGAATGCTGGGCGTCGCCGCCGAACTCCGCGACCGCCTGGCCGCCGCGGGCCACGCCGTCCCCGTGATCGACCCGACCGGCGCCGCCGTCACCTGGCTGGAGAGCTGCGTCCGCCTGGGCGTCACCCCGAGCCGCACCACCTACATGACACCGCCCGCCAAGACCCGCTCCGCCTGAGGACGCCGGCCCCCGCGGCCCCGCCCGCGCGCCCGGGACCGGACGGCGCCGCCCCCGCGGGACCGCCGGCGGGCGGCCCGGCGGGGGCGGCCCCCCGGTGCGGGCGCTCAGGAGGCGCCGTCGCGGCCCTCCTCCCACAGCGGGGTCAGCCGCATCAGCCGCTCGTCGCGCCAGCGGACCCGCTCCTCCCACCGCTCCAGCGGGAGCAGGGCGCGGCGCTGGGCCACCGCGTCCGACACGAGGTCCTCCGTCCACGGATCGTCCTGCCCGCGCTCGGCGCCCATCCGGGCGTAGGCGGGCCCCATGGTCCGCGCGTGCGCGGCCAGCCCGCCGCGGCTGTTGAGGTCGGCGGTCTCGAACGGGCCGATCAGGCTCCACCGGCGGCCGAGACCGCTGCGGACGACCTCGTCGATCTCGTCGGCGGTCGCCACCCCGTCCCGCAGCAGGCAGTAGGCCTCGCGCAGCACCGCCCCCTGGAGCCGGTTGAACACGAACCCCTCCGGTTCGTGGCGGACGGTGACCGGGCGCAGCCCCGCCCCGGCGTAGAGGGCACGGGCCCGCTCGGCCGCCCACCCGGCGGTGGCGGGGGAGGGGACCACCTCGATCACCGGGATGAGGTAGGGCGGATTGCCGGGGTGGCCGACCAGGACCCGTTCCCGCACGGTGCCGGGCAGGCCCTCGGCGAGGAGGCCGGGGCGGATCGCGGAGCTCGAACTGGCGAACACCGCCCGCTGCGGCGCGCTCCGCGCGGCGCGCAGGATCAGGTCCCGCTTGACGTCCGCCCGCTCCGGGGCGCACTCCTGGACCAGCGCCGCTTCCGCGACCGCCTCCGCCAGGTCGTCGGTGAACGCGACGCGGGCCCCCGTGGCGGCCGGGTCCCCGGCGAGCCCGTGGGCCGCCAGCCGCTCCAGGCGGTCGGCGAGTTCGCCCCGGGCGCGCTCCAGGGACGCGGGAAAGGGGTCCCACACCCGCACGGTGTGCCCGGCCCGGGCGAAGACGATCGCGAAGGCGACCCCGATGGAGCCGGCCCCGGCGACCGCGACCGGAGCCGGAGCGTCCGGCGGGGGAGCGGAGGGGGTGCCCGTCACACCGACCACCAGCCGCGGTCGTTGTCGTAGCCGCGCCGCAGGATCTCGACCACCGACGCGTGGGTGAGGTCGCGCGGGTTGTTCGCCGTCAGACGGGTCGCCAGCATCGCCTGGTCGGCCACGCGGGAGAAGTCCCCCGGGTCCAGGCCCAGCGTCCGCAGATCGGTCGGGCAGCCGACGGTCTCCAGCAGCTCCTCCACCCGGGAGATCCCGGCCCGCGCCTGCTCCATGGGCGCCGCCCCGGGAGCGGCGGCCCCGAGCAGCCGCCCGATCTCGGCGAACTCCGCGACCCGGGCCGGGAGGTTGAAGCGCATCACGTACGGCAGGAGGGCTCCCACCCCGAACCCGTGCGAGGTGCCGGTCAGCGCGCCGATCGGGGACTGGATCGCGTGCGCCGCGGCGGTGCCGGCGGTGTTGATGGCCATCCCGGCGTTGTAGGCGGCCAGCATGGTCGCCGAGCGTGCCCCGATGTCGGACGGGTCGGCGACCACGGCCTCCAGGGAGGTGTTGAGCAGGGTCAGCCCGCTGCGGCAGAAGATGTCGGTCAGCGGGTTCTTCCCGACGTAGAGGTGACGGTCCAGGAACTCCGGCGTCACGTCCTTGACCCGGTCGGTGAACGTCTCGACCAGATGGGTCAGCGCGTCGGCCGCGGTGGCCGCGGTGAGCGCCGGCGGGCAGGTGAGGGTCAGCTCGGGGTCGATGACCGCGGCGTACGGCTCCAGGTGCGGGCTGGCCACGCCGACCTTCATGCCCCGCTCCCGGTCGAAGACGACGGAGACGCAGGTCACCTCGGCGCCGGTGCCGGCGGTGGTGGGGACGGTGACGACCGGGAGCCCGGGTCCAGGGACGAGGAACTCGCCGTAGTAGTCCCGCACGTCGCCGCCGTGCGCGAGGACGGCGGAGGCCACCTTCGCCAGATCGAGGCAGGACCCGCCGCCGACCGCGAGCAGCGCCTCCACACCGGCGCCGCCGTACTCCCGGACGACGGCGAGCGCGTTCTCGCGGGGCAGGTCCGGCTCGGTCCCGGAGAACACCGAGACCGTGAGCCCCTCCGCCTCGACGGCGGCCACCAGGTCCGTGAACACGGCCGATCCCGCCATGCGGGCGTCGGTGACGACCAGGACGTGCCGCGCGATCCCGGCGAGCAGACGGGGCAGGTGGCGCCGCTCACCGGGACCGAAGAGCACGGTCCCGGGCTGGCGCAGCACACCGGTGGGGAAGACGTCCGCGCTCACAGTCCGGCCCCCGTCCCGTTCACGGTGATCGCCAGGTACTTGGGTTCGAGGAACTCGTGGATCGCCTCGTGCCCGCCCTCGCGGCCCAGGCCGGAGGCCTTGATGCCGCCGAACGGCGCCGCCGGGTCGGCCATCACCCCGCGGTTGACGCCGACCATGCCGAAGTCGAGGCGCTCGCTCACGGCGATGGCGCGGTCCACGTCACGGGTGAACACGTAGGCGGCCAGCCCGTAGCCGGTGTCGTTGGCCGCCGCGACCGCCTCGGCGACCGAGTCCACCGGGTAGATCGCGGCGATCGGCGCGAACAGCTCCCGGCGGCAGATGTCGCCCGCCGCCGCCCCCGCCATCGAGAAGACGGTCGGTTCGAAGAAGAACCCGTCGCCCGGCACCTCCCGGCCGCCGGTCAGCAGCGTCGCGCCGGTCTCCCGGAAGCCGTCCACCAGCTCCCTGACGGTGTCGCGCTGGCGGGCCGAGATGATCGGGCCGATCTCCGTGTCCGGGTCGAACCCGTCGCCGACCCTCAGCTTCTCGGTCAGTGCCACGAACCGGGCCGTGAACTCCTCCGCGACCCTGCTGTCGACGATGATCCGGTTGGCCGCCACGCACGCCTGACCGGCGTTGCGGAACTTGCACAGCACCGCCTGCTCCGCCGCCAGTTCGAGGTCGGCGTCGTCCAGCACCAGGAACGGGCCGTCGCCGCCCAGCTCCATCGAGGCGTTGGTGATGTTCGCGGCCGCCTGGCCCAGCAGGGTGCTGCCCACACCGGTCGAACCGGTGAAGCTCACCTTGCGCAGCCGGCTGTCCGCCATGAGCGCCGCCGACACCTTCGCCGAGGACGTGGTGTGGACGAGGTTGACCACACCTGCCGGGAAACCGGCGTCGTGCAGGGCCCGCACGAACAGCGCACAGGTCAGCGGCGTCTCCTTCGCGGACTTCACCACCACCGCGCAGCCCGCCGCCAGCGCCGCCCCGGCCTTGCGGGCGATCATCAGCAGCGGGAAGTTCCACGGGGTGATGAGCAGGCACGGACCCACCGGCTGATGGGTGGTCACGATGCGGTAGTCGCCCCGGGAGCCGTGCGCGTAGGTGCCGTGCAGGTGCGCGATCTGCTCGGCGTACCAGAGGAAGAAGTCGGCCGAGAGCTGGAACTCGCCCCGGGCCTCGCCCAGCGGCTTGCCGCTCTCCAGCGTCATCGTCTCGACGATCTCGTCGGCCCGCTCCAGGAGCAGCCGGTGCGCGCGGTGGAACAGGTCGGCGCGCTCGCGGGGGAGCACGTGGCGCCAGCCGTCCTGGGCGGCGACGGCCGCGTCGAGGGCGCCGAGCGCCTGCCCGACGGTGCCGTCGGCGACCTCGGCGACGGTCCGGCCGTCGGCCGGGTTGACGACCGGGAACGTCCCGGCGGCAGGTGTCCACGCGCCGTCGACGTACAGGCCGACGGGAATCTCCCGTCCGCGGACCTGCGCGGTGACCGGCGCGGTCGGAGTCGTCATGGAAGGGGCCCTCCTCGTTTCGGCGGCAGCAATACGGCGGCGGGCCGGCCGGCCCGGCGGGACTGCCCCCGGTGCCGCACGGCGCGTGCACGCCCATGACGTATGACCGTCATCCCGTAATACGCTAGGGGTCCGAGGGCCGGATCAGGCCCGGTGCATCGATTTGAGACAGCTGCCCCACGGACCGGGACCGCCCCGGGGACGCCGGGCAGCGGCTGGAGTTTGAGGAACCCGTCATGAGCACCCCGAGACTGACCCGGCACGCGGCACCCCTGCGGCAGCAGATCACGCGCCTCCTGCGGGAGGACATCCTCAGCGGTGCCCACCAGCCGGGCGACGCCCTGCGGGAGAGCGCCCTGTGCGAGGCCTACGGCGTCTCCCGCACCGTCGTCCGGGAAGCGCTGCGCCAGCTGGAGACCGAACGGCTGGTGACCGTCGTCGCCCACCACGGCCCGGTCGTCACCGTCCTGACCCCGCAGGACATCGAGAAGATCTACGAGGTCCGGCGCGCCCTGGAGGGCCTGGTGGGGGAGCTCTTCGCGGTCCACGCGCCGGAGCGGGCCAGGACCGCCCTGCGGGAACTCCTGGCCGGAATGGACGTCAGCTACCTCCGGGGCACCGTCCGCACGCGCGAGGAGGCCAACGAGCGGTTCTACGGCCTTCTGCTCGAAGGCGCCGGGAACCCCGTCCTCACCGAGGAGGTCGCCCGCATCCACGCCCGGGTCCAGATCTTCCGCCGCTACGCCTTCACCGACGCCCGGCGGGCACGGATCTCCTTCGAGCACTTCGGCCGCATCACCCGGGCCGCCGCCGTCGACCGCGACCCCGCCGAGGCGCGCGCCGCGTGCGAGGACCACGTCCGGGGCGCGGCGGCCCTGGCCGCCGAGGAGCACCGCCGCCGCACGGCCTGAGGGGACGGCGGCCCGCACGGTCCGGGGCCCACCGTCTTCTCCTATTACCGGATGATGTGATGTGGCACTATACGCGCCATGTCGCACAATGCTCCGACTCTGCTCCAGGAAGGAGAAGAGCATGTCGATGGCGCCAATCCACACGCTCAAGGACGAGTGGCTGACAGGGGGCACCGAACGCATCGGCGTCGCACCCGAGCTGCTGCGGTCCTGGCAGCGCTCCCGGGAGGCGCTCGGCGTGCCGGCCAACGTCCGCGAGGTTCCGCACGTGGCGGAGGACGAACTCGACCAGCATCTCCTGGACCTGTTCCAGGCGCCGATGTCCCGCTTCTCCAGCGACCTGTCCGGAACGGGCGTGGGGCTGCTCCTGGCCGACGCCCAGGGCCGCATCCTGGGCCGGTGGGCCGCTGACCGCGACTCCTCCCGCCACTTCGACCGGGTCGGCACCGGCCGCGGCGCCGTCCTGGACGAGTCGCTGGTGGGCACCAACGGCGTCGGCACGGTCCTGGCGACCGGGCAGAGCGTCCAGATCACCGGTGCCGAGCACTACGCGGACATGTACAGCGACTCCGTCTGCACCGGGACGCCGATCCGGCACCCCGCGACCCAGAAGATCGTCGCGGTGGTGACCCTCTCCAGCGGGCTCATCGACGGCCGCTCACTGCTGCGGCCCATGGTCAGAGCGGTCGCCGACCAGCTCGAACAGCACCTCCTCGACGTGGCCTCGCCCAAGGCGCGGGCCGTCTTCCAGGCGTTCCTGGACGCCTCGAAGGCACGGGCCGGCGCGGTGGTCGGGTTCGGCCCGCAGGGGCTGATCATGCAGAGCCAGGGCGCCTCCCGGCTGTCCAGCGCCGATGTCGCCGCGCTCGGGGACCTGGCCCAGCGGGGGTCCGACGGCCGGTTCGTCGTCGAACTCTCGAGCGGCCCCACCGAGGTCCGGCTGGCGCCCGTGGAGGGCGGCGCCGGGGCGATCGTCTCCCTCCAGCGCGGCAGGACCCCGGCGGTCACCGCGCCGGGACGCGCCCGGCCCCAGCTCATCGGACGCTCCCAGGACTGGATGGCGGCCCTGCACGCCGTCGCCCGGCGGCGCGAGGCGTCCCGCCCGGTGGTCATCGCCGGCGAGTCGGGCGTCGGGAAGACCTCCCTCGCCCTGGGACTCCCGTTCCGTCCGGGCGAGGACGGACCGGGCGCCCACATCGTCATCGACACGGTCGAACGGACCCTGGTGGGCGGCAAGCGCTGGCTGCGCGGCATCGCGGAGCGGCTGCAGAGCGGCGCGCCCGTGATCGTCAAGGGCATCGACGCCCTCGACCCGGCGGCGCGCATCGCCCTGGCCGGGCTGCTGGAGATGAGCGTCCCCAAGGGCCCCGTGATCCTGACCGCCACGCTGCGCACGGCCGCCGAGGCCGAGGAGACGGCGGTGGGCCTCGGGGCGTCGCACGTGTGGGTCCCTCCGCTGCGGGAGCGCACCGCCGACCTGCCCGCGCTGTGGCGCTACTTCACGGACCGCGCCATGCCGGGGGTCGGCCTGGAACCCCGCTCGGAGACCCTCGACCTGCTCACCGGCTACGAGTGGCCCCGCAACCTCAAGGAACTCCACAACGTCGTCGAGGGGCTGGCCCTCGCCGGGAAACGCGGCTACGTCCTCCCCGGCGACCTGCCGGAACGCATCCAGGGCGCCCGCGCGCTGACCATGATCGAGCGGGCCGAACTGGAGGCGATCTCCCGGGCGCTGCGGGAGACCGACGGGAACCGCTCCCGCGCCGCCGAGATGCTGGGCCTGTCCCGGGCGACGATCTACCGCAAAATGAAGTCCTACAAGCTCACCGGCACCTGACGGCGGTTCCGGCCCCCTCCCGCAGCCCCCTCCCGCAGCGCTCCTCCCGGCCCCGCGCCCGCACCGCGGCACGCGGCACCGGCACGGCGGCACGGACACCGGCCGCGGCGGGGTGCGGCGGGCGCCGTCCGGTGCGGTCCGGGAACCCTCTTCCCGGACCGCACCGCCGCGTGTCCGCGGGCCGTCCTCAGCCGGCCGCGGGCAGCGCCCTCCTGCGCCGGGCCGCCCGGCGCAGGACGGGGGCGGCCTGGCGCAGCAGGACCACCGCGGCGAGGACCGCCGCCTGCGCGATGAGCTGCTGGGCGTCGTTCCAGCCCAGCGAGCGGAGCAGCTGGCCGAGCTGCGTCAGGAACAGCGCCCCGATGCCGCTGGCCACGATGCTCGCGATGCCGCCGGACAGCGCGGTGCCGCCCAGGACGACGGCCGCCACGGTCGGCAGCACATAGCTGTCCCCGATGAACAGGCCGGGGGTCCGGGTGTAGCCCGCCAGCAGGACCCCGGCGACACCGTAGGCGAGGCCCGCGAAGCCGTAGGCGGTGACCTGGTGGCGGACGACCCGGATGCCCAGGGCCGAGGCGGCGGGCACGCTGACCCCGATGTACGTCAGCCGCCGTCCGGCCGCCGACCGCCTGGCGACGACACCGCCGACGGCGAGGACGGCGACCGCGATGAGGAAGGTGTTCGGGACGCCGAGGGTCCGGTCGACGGAGAACCGGCTCAGCCCGTCGGGCGCCGTGGCCGGCGAGCCGCCGGAGATCTTCAGCACCGTGCCGAGCAGGACCGCGTTCATGCCGAGGGTCACGACCAGCGGCATCACCCGGGTGACGGCGACCAGCACACCGTTGAGCAGGCCCACGAGGGCGGGCGCGGCCACGGCCACGGTGATCGCCAGCCATGTCGGCCAGCCGTGGTACTGGACCGTGCAGGTGGAGACGGCCGCGGCGAGCGCGATCATGCCCGGCACCGACAGGTCCAGCCCGCGCTGCTGCACGACGAGGGTCTGCCCGGCCGCCGCGATGGCGAGCACCGCGGCGAAGGGCAGCATGCTGAGCAGCGGTGCCGAGCCGGTGCTGCCGGGCGCGATGGCGGGACTGAGGGCGAACAGGAGCAGCGTGGCGAACGTGATCCCGGCCCAGCCGCCCGAAAGGAGGCGGCGCCAGGCCATGCCCCCGCCGGAGCCGTTGTCGTTCATGTCGTCCTCCCGGGGACTGGGAATGCGGCGCGGGGCGCCGGAGGGCCGTGTGCTCATGCGTGCGCTCCCGTCCCCCGGGTACGGCGCAGCTGCGCGTACAGCACGGCGGCGCCGATCGTGACCAGGCCCGGGAGCCAGTAGCCCCAGGCGGGGGAGAGGTCGAGGAACGGGGAGACACTGACCAGCTGCTGGGCGAGCACGGCGGCGGCGATGACCCCGATGAAGGAGCCGCGGCCCCCGAAGATGCTGGTTCCCGCGAGAACGACCACGGTCACCGAGTTGAGCGTGTAGGCGAGACCGGGGCGGCCGTCACCGACACCGATCTGGGCCATGAGGAGGACACCCGCGGGCAGCACCAGGAGCGAGCAGAGCACGTACGAGCCGAACCGGACCAGCCGGACCCGCACCCCCAGGCGCTCCGCGGCGTCCGGTTCGGACCCGACGGCCCGCAGCTCGACGCCCCACCGGGTGCGGCGCAGGGCCAGTTCGAGGAGCAGCACGAGGAGCACCGCGAGGACGGTCGCCAGCGGCACCGCCCCGAAGCGGGCCTGCACCGCGTCCACCACCGGCGGGAAGACGGTGCCGCCCGGGGTGTCCCGCAGGGACAGGTAGACGCCCTGCAGGGCCATGTACACGGCGAGGGTCGCGACGACCGGGTTGATCCGGAACCAGGTGACCATCACACCGTTGAGGACCCCCACCGCGAGCGCGCCCAGGGCCATCAGGACCAGGCCGAGGACGAGGTTCCCGCCGTCCACGATCCAGTACGACGAGATCACCACCAGGAGGCCCATGAGGGGCCCGACCGAGAGGTCGAACCCGGCGCCCAGGACGACGACCTGCTGCGCGGCACCGACCAGCAGCAGCGGCGCGATCATCAGCATGAGGTTGCCCAGGTTGAACTGGCCGAGGTAGTCGCCGTTGTGGAGCCCGGTCCCCAGACCGAGGAGCACCACGAACGCGGCGAGGACGGCCGCGGGGGCCTGGTCGCCGGCCAGCAGGGCCCGCAGCCGGCCGCGCCCCGCCGGACGGGCCCGGTCCTGGTCGCGCACGGTCGTCGAGGTCAGCGCCGCGTGGGTGATGGCCGCCTCGGTGATCTCCGCACCGGCCAGCTCCTCCACGACGTTCCCGCGCGACATGATCAGCACCCGGTGGCACAGGCCCTCCAGCTCGACGTTGTCGGAGGAGAGCACGATGACGGCGGCGCCGTCGTCGGCCGCGGCGCGCAGGATCCGGTACAGGTCGACCCGGGCTCCGGCGTCGACGCCCTGGGTGGGCTCCTCGACCACGAGGACCTTCGGCGCGGCCAGCAGGGTGCGGGCCATGACGGCCTTCTGCTGGTTGCCCCCGGACAGGGAGCCGATGGGGGTGTCGGGCGTCGGGGTCTTGATCGCGAGGCCGCGGATCTGCTCCTCGGCGGCGGCCCGGGCCAGCGTGTCGCTGACGAGGCCGGAGCGGGAGACCCTGCGCAGGGTGCGCGCCACGATGTTCTCGCCCACGCCCAGCGGCAGGAAGACGCCCTCGCCGTGCCGGTCGGCGGGCACGTAGACGACGCCGGCCTCCGCGGCGGCCGCGTTCCCGCCGCGGACCTGCGCTCCGTCGACGGTGATCCGGCCCGAGGCGGGGGCGAGCCCGGCCAGGGCGCGGACGAGTTCGGTCTGCCCGTTGCCCTGGACACCGGCCAGGCCGACGATCTCGCCGGAGCGGACGGTCAGGGAGACGCCGTCGAAACCGGGACCGGACAGCCCGCTCACCACGAGCCGCCCGGCCGCGCCCGCGGGCACGGGCTCCTTGGCGGGGAACACCGTCTCCAGCCGGCGGCCGACGACCCGCTCGACGATCTGGTCCTCGGTGACGCTCCCGGCGTCGAACGTCCCGCGGGTCCGGCCGTCGCGCAGGACGGTGATCCGGTCCGCGATCTGCTTGACCTCGGGGATGCGGTGGGAGATGTAGACGACGCCGGCGCCCGCCGCGACGGTCTCGCGGACCTTCGCGAAGAGGCGCTGCACCTCCTCGGCGCTCAGGTGCTCGGTGGGCTCGTCCAGGATCAGGACCTTCGGGTCCAGCGCGAGGGCCTTGGCGATCTCGACGATGAACCGCTTCTCCATCGACAGGTCGGCGACGCGGGCCCGCGGGTCGATGTCCATCCCCCACGGCGCGAGGGTCTCGCGGGTCCAGGCGGCGGCCCGGCGCAGCCCGCCCACCCGCCGGTAGCCGACACCGAGCGCCATGTTCTCCGCCACGGTCAGGTCGGGCAGGAGCGCCGGGTGCTGGCGCACGATGCCCAGGCCCAGGCTCCGGGCCTGCTCGGGCTGCGCGTGGGTGAGCCGGCCGCCGCCGATGAGGACCGCGCCGTCGTCGGCGGCCAGGGCGCCCGAGGCCACGGCCATCAGCGTGGACTTGCCGGCACCGTTCTCGCCGACCAGGGCGTGCACCTCGCCGGGACGGACGTCGAAGCTCACCGCGTCCAGCGCGCGGACGCCGGGGAAGGACTTCCCGATGTCCCGCAGGGAGAGCACCGGCGCGACGGGGCCGGCCGCCCCGCGGGACGGGTCGGGAGCGGGGCCCGCGCCCCGTTGCGGTGGCCGGACCCGGGTCTCGGGTCCGTTGCTGCCGGAGTTGGTCACGTCGGATCTCCTGGAAGAGTTGGGGAGGCACCGGCCCGGGCGGCCGGCCCGGTGCCCGGCCCGTCGCCGGGCCTGTTACTGGGCGAGGTAGCCGCCGTCCACGACGAGTTCGGAACCGGTCACGAAACTGGCCTCGTCGGAGGCGAGGAAGACGACCCCGGCGGCGATCTCCTCGGGGCGCCCGGCACGGCCCATCGGGGTCCGGGAGATGACGAACTCGTTCACCTCCGGGTCCTGGGCGTCCGTCAGCGGGGTCCGCACGAAGCCGGGGTGCACCGAGTTCACGCGCACGCCCTCCCGGGCGTAGCTGATGGCGGCGTTCTTGGACATGTTGCGCACCGCGCCCTTGGTCGCGTGGTAGGCGTGCGCCCCGGCGACGGCGGCGCTGCCCCAGATCGAGGAGACGTTGACGATGCTGCCGCCGCCCCGGGCCACCATGTGCGGGATCACCTCGCGCATCCCGAGCCAGGTGCCGGTCTGGTTGACCGCGACGACCCGGTTCCACTCCTCGCCGGTCAGCTCGTGCAGGCCCTCGTAGGCGATGATCCCGGCGTTGTTGACGAGGAAGTCGACGTGCCCGTGGCGGCCGACGGTCCCGGCGACCACGCGCCGCCAGTCGTCCTCGCTGGCCACGTCGAGGGACGCGTAGTCGACCCCTGCGCCGAAGGAGTCGTCGGCGGCGGCGCGGCTGGTCGCGACGACGGCCGCGCCCTCGGCCGCCATGGCCTCGACGATCGCGCGGCCGATGCCCCGCGAGGCGCCGGTGACGATGCCGACCTTGCCGGCGAGTCGGTTCATGGGTGCTCCTCGGTCGGTCCCCCGCCCGCGGCCCGGTCCCGTACGGGAGGACGGCCGGGGAGGGCAGGAAGGAAAGCGGTGGGGAAGGAAGGGGCGGCGGCGCCGGTCCGGCCGGGACGGCCCGGGAGCCGCCCCGGCCGGACCCGGATCACTTGTAGAGCTCCTTGATCTGCTCGGTGGTCAGACCGGAGGAGAGGATCGCGTCGGCCGGCAGCGACTTGTCGTGCCTGGGCAGCAGCTTCGGGTTGGTCGAGTCCTCGATGATCTCCAGCTTGTACGTGGAGGGCTCGTCGTTGTCGATGCCGTTGTAGGCCGCCAGACCCTTGTTCAGGGCGGCCTGGACGACCCAGTTGCGGGAGGACTCGGTCGCGATCTGGTAGCTCGGGTACCGCTTGTGGTAGCGGTGCCAGAGGCCCGCGAACTCGTTGGAGTCGTTGGCGGCCCACACCGGCAGCGGCTTGTCCGCGGCGATGAACGCGCGGATGCCGCCGACCGAACCGCCGCCGAAGTCGGAGACGATGCCGTCGATCTTCCCGTGCTTCGTGATCAGGCCGGCCACGACCTGCTGCGTCTTGCTGACGTCCCAGTCGGTGGCGACATAGCCGTCGGGGTTGAGCAGACGGATGTCCGGGTGCGCGGCGACGGCCTTCTTCACACCGTCGTAGACGGTCTGGGAGTAGGCGCTGCCGGCGACGCCGCCGAGCATCACCAGGTTCCCCTTGCCGCCCATGGTCCTGGCGGCCCAGTCGGCGAGCGTGGTGCCGTACCCCTCGACGTCCTCGGCGACGAAGTCGACGTAGTCCTTGCCCGGTGTGCCGCCGATGCCCGAGACGATCGGCACGACCGCCACCCCGGCCTCGTTCGCCTTGCGGATGGCGGGCAGCAGGGCCTGCCCGGCGTCACCGAAGGTGACGATCACGTTGGCGCCCTGCGCGACCATCGAGTTGATGTCCGAGATCGCCTTCTGCGTGTTGTTCTGGGCGTCGGTCACCTTGACCTGGGTGATGTTCGGGCACTTGGCCGCCTGGGCCTGGAACAGCGCGATCGTGGCCTTGCGCCAGGTGTTGTTGGTGTTGCCGTCGGCGTAGCCGACCTTGATCGGCTTGGTGCCGCAGAACGCGGTGACGTCCTTGATGTCGGACTGCACACCGACACCGCCCACCTTCACGGTCGGCCACGGCCCGCCGGAGTCACCGGCAGCGCCGGAGTCCCCGGAGCCGGCCGACAGCCCGCCGCAGGCGCTGAGCGCCAGGGCCGCGGCGGCCGCGGCGGCGGTCGCCGCGACGGCCCGCTTCTTGACGTACATGGGATGTCTCCTCGCTGAGAACGGTGAAGGACCTCGGTGACCCGCAGGGCCCGGAGGAACCGGGCGACCGGGTGCACGGAGGCGCGGAGCCGGGGGCGGCCCGGCTCCGAGGGGCGGGATCGCCGGTGCGCTCGGAGCGGCGCGATCGCCCGGGTGAGGGGAACCGGGCCCGGTGGGGGCCTCGTCGAAGGCTGTCGTGAGCGGGGCCGTGTGACGCGAGCCACCGTGAGACAGGGGTGCCTCATTTTGTGACAGCGCTCATGCGGGGCGCGCGGCGGCGGAGATGCTCGCCACCTCGGGACGGCCGCGTTCGCCGCCCCGCGGCAGCACCGACCACCGCCCCTGACACCGAGGAGCGCCCACATGCCCCTTCCCCGCCCCACAGACCCCCTCGGCGAGATCTACGCCGAGTGGAGCGTGGAGTTCGAGGCCCATCCGCAGATGTCGCTCCAGCTCATGCGCTGGGTCTTCGAGGACTGGCAGCGGGCCACCACCGAACCCGAGGAGGTCGGCTACGCCACGACCTCCCTCGGCGGCGTCCCCGGCATCCTCGTGACCCCGGCAGGCGCGGACCCCTCCCGGATGATGGTGGTCATGCACGGCGGGGGCTTCGCGCTCGGCTCCGCCTCGAGCCACCGCAAGCTCGCCGGGCACCTGGCCCGGGCCTGCGGGGCCCGCGCCTTCGTCGTCGACTTCCGCCTCGCGCCGGAGTTCCCCTTCCCGGCCCAGATCGAGGACGGACTCGCCGTCCACCAGGCACTCCTGGACCAGGGCATCAGGGCCGAGGACATCTGCTTCGTCGGCGACAGCGCCGGGGGGAACCTCGCCGTCGCCATGACGCTCACGCTGCGCCGCGACGGCCGCCCGCTGCCCGGCCGGGTCCTGACGATGTCGCCCTGGCTGAACATGGAGAACACCGGCGCCACGATCGAGACCAACAACGACACCGACTTCCTGATCACCCGCGAGGGCCTGGCCGGGAACATCGACCGCTACCTCTCCGGCGGCGCGGACCCGAGGGACCCGTACGTCAACCCCCTGTACGCCACCTACGAGGGCTTCCCGCCGCTCTACGTCTGCGCGGCCGACACCGAGTCCCTCTTCGAGGACTCCGAGCGCCTGGTCGCCCTGGCCAGGAGCGCCGGCACGGACGTGACGTTCTCCGTCGGCAGGGGCATGCAGCACGTCTTCCCGTTCCAGGCCGGTCGCCTCGCCCGCGCCGACGAGGAGATCGCCGCCATGGCCGCCTGGTACCGGTCCTGACCGCGACCGCCGGGCCCCGCCCCCCCACTGCTTCCGCGCCCCGCCCCGGGCGCCCCCTCCGCCACCACCCGGTGAAAGGACCCACAGACATGACCAGCAAGCCCGACCACGACGCGATCGTCATCGGCGCCGGCTTCTCCGGCCTCGCGATACTCCACCACCTGCGCGAGATCGGCCTGTCCACCCTCGTGGTCGACGGCCAGGACGGCATCGGCGGCACCTGGTGGGTCAACCGCTACCCCGGCGTCCGCACCGACAGCGAGTACAGCTACTACTCCTTCTCCTTCTCCAAGGAGGTCCGCGACGAGTGGACCTGGACCGAGCGCTACCCGGCCGGCGAGGAGGTCCGCAGGTACCTCGAGTTCGTCGCCGACCGGCTCGACCTGCGCCGGGACATCCGCCTGTCCACCCGCGTGGAGAAGGCCGTCCACGACGAGGACGCCAACCTCTGGACCGTCCACCTCGCCGACGGCACCGCCCTGACCGCGACCTACCTCGTCTCCGGCATGGGCGTCCTGTCCCAGGCCGTCCTGCCCGCCATCGACGGCATCGACTCCTTCCGGGGCGAGAAGTACCACTCCTCGGCGTGGCCCCGCGGCGGCGTGGACCTGAAGGGCAAGCGGGTCGGCCTCATCGGGCTGGGCGCCTCCGGCATCCAGATGGTCCCCGAGATCGCCAAGGACGCCGGCGAGTTCCACGTCTTCCAGCGCACCCCGAACTTCGTCGTCGAGACCACCAACGACCCGGTGACCGAGCAGGACATGGCCCACCTGCGCGACCACTACGACGAGATCTACGAGAAGGCGGCCGGCCACCCCTTCGGCGTCGCGATGGAACCGGCCCCCTGCGGTGCGCTCGAGGTCTCCGCGCAGGAACGCGACCGGATCTTCGAGAGCAAGTGGAACGAGGGCGGGTTCCACTTCGCCAACGAGTGCTTCAACGACCTGGCCACCAGCCACGAGGCCAGCGAACTCGCCTCGGAGTTCATCCGCCGCAAGATCCACGAGATCGTCGAGGACCAGGACGTCGCCGACCTCCTCTCCCCGACCGGCTACTCCTTCAACGGCAAGCGCGTCCCCACCGGCCACCACTACTACGCGACGTTCAACCGGCCCAACGTGCACCTCGTCGACGTCGCCTCGCAGCCGATCAGCCGCATCTCCGAGCGCGGCGTGGTCGTCGGCGACACCGAGTACGAGGTCGACGTGCTGGTCTTCGCCACCGGCTTCGACGCCATGACCGGCACCCTGACCGGCATCGACATCGTGGGCCGCGGCGGACGCACGCTGCGCGAGAAGTGGCTCGCCGACGGACTGCGCTCCAACCTCGGCATCGGCGCCCACGGGTTCCCCAACTTCTTCATGTCCCTCGGCCCGCAGACCCCCTACTCCAACCTGCCCGTCCCGATCCAGCTCGGCGCCCAGTGGCTGCAGCGGGCCATCGCCTGGGCCCGGGAGAACGACGTCCCCTTCCTGGAGGCCACCCCCGAGTCGGAGGCCTGGTGGGTGGAGGAGACGGAGCGCGCCGGGAAGGCCACGGTCATGTACTCCGAGGGCAAGAAGGCCAAGGCCTGGTTCCTCGGCGACAACATCCCCGGCAAGCCCGAGGAGTTCCAGGTCTACATGGGCGGCGGCCAGGTGTACCAGCAGTTCTGCCGCGACGCCGAGGCCGACGGCTACCGCTCCTTCCTGGCCAACCAGCCGGCCGGCGCCTGAACCGGACACGAGGAGAGGGGACACCGTCATGGGACGCCTGGAGAACAAGACCGCTCTGATCACCGGTGCCGCGATGGGCATGGGCCGGGCGACCGCGGAGCTCTTCGCGGCCGAGGGCGCCGCCGTCGCGGTCACCGACCTGGACGAGACCCGGGGCCGCGAGACCGTCGCGGCCATCCGCGCCGCCGGCGGGACCGCGGAGTTCTGGAGCCTCGACGTCGCCCGGGAGAGCTCGGTGAAGGAGGTCGTCGACGCCGCGGCACAGGAGTTCGGCGGCCTCGACATCCTCGTCAACTGCGCCGGCATCATCGGCGTCGACAAACCGACCCACGAACTCACCGAGGCCGAATGGGACGCCCTGTTCGCGGTCGACGTGAAGGGGGTCTTCTTCTGCACCAAGCACGCCATCCCGCACATGATCGCCCGGGGCGGCGGCAGCATCGTCAACTACTCGTCCATCTACGGGATGATCGGCAACGACGAGTTCACCGCCTACCACGTGGCCAAGGGCGCGGTCTCGATGCAGACCAAGCAGGACGCGGCCACCTACGGCAAGTACAACATCCGCGTGAACTCGGTGCACCCGAGCACCGTCCTGACCCCGCTGGTCGAGGGCATCGCCGCCGACTTCCCCGGCGGCCTGCCCGCCTACGAGGAGCACATGACGGGCAACCAGTCGCTGCGCCGCCTGGGCCGCCCCCTCGACGTCGCCTACGGCGTCCTCTACCTGGCCTCCGACGAGGCGGACTGGGTGACGGGCGTGAACCTGCCGATCGACGGCGGCTACACCGCGCGCTGACCGGCCCGGGGCGGGGCCGCACCGGCCCCGCCCCGCCGCCGGCCCGCCCGCCGGCGCGGGCATCCGCGGGCGGGCACACATGAGGGCCCGGACCACCAGGGTGGTCCGGGCCCTCACATGATTCCCGCGCCGGTCAGCGCAGTTCGACGCCGAGGCGGGAGCGCAGCTCCGCGACGGTGGTGCCGTGGGTCTCCCGCACATGGACCCCGTCGGGCCGCAGGTCGAAGGTGGCCAGCTCGGTGTAGACGCGGCTCACGCAGCCGACGCCGGTGAGCGGATAGGTGCACCGCGGGACCAGCTTGGGCGCGCCCGACTTCGTGAAGAGCGTCATCATCACGTAGACCTCCTTGGCCCCGATGGCCAGGTCCATCGCACCGCCCACGGCGGGGATGTCGTCGGGCCTGCCGGTGTGCCAGTTGGCCAGGTCGCCGCCGGTGGAGACCTGGTAGGCGCCCATCACGCAGACGTCCAGGTGACCGCCGCGCATCATGGCGAAGGAGTCCGCGTGGTGGAAGTACGCCGCCCCCGGCAGCTCGGTGACCGGGACCTTGCCCGCGTTGGTGAGATCGGGGTCGACCAGCTCCCCCTCGGCCTTCGGCCCCATGCCGAGCATGCCGTTCTCGGTGTGCAGGACGACGCCCAGCTCCTCGGGCAGGTGGTCGGCGATCGTGGTCGGCCGGCCGATGCCGAGGTTGACGAACGACCCGGCCGGGATGTCCCGCGCGATCACCGCGGCCACCTCGTCCATGGTCAGCGGCCTCCCGGCGGACGGGTCCGCCGGGCCGGCCGGAAGGGTCGTACCGGTGCTCATCGTGCCCCCTGGACGGTGTAGTGGCGGGTGTCGACCCGGACGATCCGGTCGACGTGGACGGACGGGGTGACGACCGCCTCCGGGTCCAGCCCGCCGAGCGGGACGACCTCGCCGACCTGGACGATCGTCGTGGCGGCCGCGGTCGCCATCACCGGGCCGAAGTTCCGGGCGGTCCTGCGGTAGACGAGGTTGCCCATCGGGTCCGCACGGTGGGCGGAGATGAGCGCGTAGTCGCCCCTGATCGGGTACTCCAGCAGGTAGTCCCGCCCGTCGATGCGGCGCACCTCCTTGCCCTCGGCCAGCGGGGTGCCGACCGCCGTCGGGCAGTAGAACGCGCCGATCCCGGCACCGGCGGCCCGCATCCGCTCGGCGAGGTTGCCCTGCGGCACCACCTCCAGCTCGATCCGCCCCTCACGGTGCAGCGCGTCGAAGACATGGGAGTCGACCTGCCGGGGGAACGAGCACATCACCTTGCGGACCCGGCCCGCCGCGAGCAGCGCCGCCAGCCCGACATCACCGTTGCCGGCGTTGTTCGAGACGATCGTGAGGTCCTTCGCCCCCTGCCGGATCAGGGCGTCGATGAGGTCGAACGGCATCCCCGCCAGACCGAACCCGCCGACCAGGACGGTCGACCCGTCCTCGATCCCGGCGACGGCCTCGTCGGTGGACTCCACAACCGCGGCACGGCTCACTTCGACACCTCCGTGTTCTCCAGGACGACGGCCAGCGCCTGGCCGACACCGATGCAGATCGCGGCCACGCCGTACCGCTCACGGCGCTCGCGCAGGACGGCGGCCAGCGTCCCCAGGAGACGCCCGCCCGAAGCACCCAGCGGATGCCCGATCGCGATGGCCCCGCCGCGCTGGTTGACGATCCCGGGATCGCGCAGACCGCGTCCGGTCCACGCGTCGACACAGGCCAGCGCCTGCACCGCGAACGCCTCGTTCAGCTCGACCGCGCCGACCCGGCCCCAGTCGATGCCCGCCCGCGCCAGCGCGCGGTCGGCCGCCTCCACCGGCGCGTAGCCGAACTCCCGCGGGTCCAGCGCCATCGCGCCCCGGCCGACGATCCGGGCGAGCGGATCGCACCCCAGGACCTCCGCCGCCGACTCGTCGCCCAGCAGCACCGCGGAGGCGCCGTCGGAGAGCGGCGAGGCGTTGCCCGCGGTGATGGTGCCCTCCGGCCGGAACGACGGCTTCAGCGCGGCGAGCTTCCCGGTGCTGGTGTCCGCCCGGATGCCCTCGTCGCGCTCCAGACCGCCGGCCGGGGTGACCAGCGCGTCGTAGAAGCCGTCCTCCCACGCCCGGTGCGCCAGCCGGTGGGAGCGCACCGCGAACTCGTCCTGCCGCTCACGGGAGATCCCGAACCGCTCCTGGAGCTGCTCGTTGCACTCGCCCAGCGAGACCGTCCACTCCTTCGGCATCAGCGGGTTCACCAGCCGCCAGCCCAGCACCGTCGACACGGCGGCCGTGTCACCCGCCGGGAAGGCCCGCGACGGCTTGGGCAGCACCCACGGCGCCCGCGTCATCGACTCGACGCCGCCCGCGAGCACGATCCCCGCGTCACCCGTCTCGATCATCCGCGAACCGGCCATCGCCGCGTCCAGGCCCGAACCGCACAGCCGGTTGACCGTCGTGCCCGGCACCCCGGCCGGCAGCCCGGCCAGCAGCGCCGCCATCCGGCCGACGTTGCGGTTCTCCTCCCCGGCGCCGTTGGCGTTGCCCCAGACGACCTCGTCGATCGCACCGGGATCCAGGGACGGTGTCCGCGCGAGCACACCGCCGATCGCGGCGGCCGCCAGGTCGTCGGGCCGGATACCGGCCAGCGCCCCGTTGAACCTGCCGAACGGCGTCCGTGTCGCGGAGTAGAGGAATGCACTGCTCATGCACTCGACGCTAGACCCGGGCGCCAGTATCGTGAAGTATCCATATCCGCCCCGATTGAGACACGAGGACTATGGATCTGCGGAGACTGCGCTACTTCGTCGCCGTCGCGGAGGAACGCCACTTCGGACGCGCCGCCCAGCGCCTCCACATGGCCCAGCCCCCGCTCTCGCAGGCGATCCGGCAACTCGAGGACGAACTCGGCGTCCTCCTGCTCCGGCGCACCACCCGCCGCGTCGACCTCACCGACGCCGGCCGCGCCTACCTCGGCCGCGCCCGGGCCATCCTCGCCGACGTCGACGAGGCCGCCCACCACGCCCGCCGGGTCGCCGCCGGCGCGGTCGGCCACCTCACCCTCGCCTGCGTGGGCTCCGCCACCTACAGCCTCCTGCCCGCCCTCTCGCGCCACCTCGCCACCGAACTGCCCGGCATCGACTTCTCCTTCCGCGGCGAGATGCTCGCCCCGGACCAGGTCGAGGCGCTGCGCGGCGGCACCATCGACGTCGCCCTGCTGCGCCCGGTCGCCGCCGACCCCTCCCTCACCGTCCACACCCTGCGCCGCGACCGCCTCGTGGTGGCGCTCCCCGCCGAGCACCCCCTCGCGGCACGCGCCCGGGTGCGCGCCGCCGACCTCGCCGGCACCGACCTGATCGTGCACGCGGCCGACCGCCACTCGGTCATGCACGGCGTCGTCCTCGGCCTCCTGCGCGAGGCCGGCGTCGACCCCCGCATCCGCCACGAGGTCGGGGAGACCTCGACTCTCATCACCCTCGTCGCGGGAGGGCTCGGCGCGGCGGTCGTGCCCGAACCGGTGACCGCGCTCGCCCTCGACGGCGTCGTCTACCGGCCCCTGGTCCGCCCGGCGGCGACGATCGACCTGGCCGTCGCCCACCGCGCCGACCGCACCGAACCCCACCTGGCCCGCGCGGTCGAGGCCGTCCGCCGGCTGTTCTGACCGCCCCGCGGCCCGCCCCCGTGAACCGCCCCGCGGCCCGCCGCCCGGCGCGCCGACGCGGTGCCGACCGGGGAAGGGGCCGGGCCGGGGGAGGGCCCGCCGCCCTGACGGCCCGTGACGGCTCACGGCCCGGGCGGCGCCGAGGGGGCGCCGGGGGAGGGGTGCGACGGACCGGCCGGCGGGGGCGGCACCTCCGGCGGGCCCGTCTCCGCACCCGTGAAGAGCAGCACCAGCGCGGTCACCACGGCCGCCGCGACCATGATCGCCTCCGCGGGACCGCCGGCCGCCGCGGGCTGCCCCGGCGAACGGCGGTGGACCGCGTACCCCACGAGACAGGCGATCACGAGGATCGCGAGGTGCACGCCCTCGATGTGTACCGTCATGACGGGCCTCTCCGGTTCCGGGGGCCCGCCGCCCAGGACCCGTGAGAATCCAGGCGGCCGGCCCCGGCCAGGGCCCCGCGGACGCGCGGCCCCACGCCCCCTCCGAAGAGGCGCGCGGACCCCCGGACACGCCGAGGACCCACCTCCCGATGCGGAGCGTGGGTCCTCTGTCGTTGACGAGAAGATGATCGGATCCCGGTTCCTTCAAACAGTGAAGTGCGTCACAGAAGGCGCGGCCGCGGCGGCCGTACGGACACGGGCCCGGCACCACGGACGGGAGAAGGGGGCCCCGACGGGCGCCCCGACGGCCTCCCGGCGACGCCCCGACGACGCCCCGCCGGGCGCCCCCGGGCCCGCCCGGCGCTCACACGCCGTCGGGCAGATGACGCCGTCGCAGACGGGTGAAGGCGGAGGGGCGGGGAGGGCACGCGAGGGCCTCCTTGATCCGCAGCGCGCACGCCCGGGGGTCCGCCGCACCGGTGTCGCACTCCACGTCGTACTCCCCGTGGGCGTGCACCGGGCCGTACTGCCGGGCCGCGAGCCCCGCGGGACGGTCACCCCGGGCCGCCTCGCTCCGGGTGGCGGAACGGCTCGGCTTCACCCCCCTGCGCGAGGACACCCTCTTCGGCGGCCCGGTCACCGTCCACTCCCTGGACAGGCCGGCCGCCCCCTGACGCCCCGCCCACGCCCACGCGGACGGGGCGTCAGGGGGCAGGGGCGCGGCACCGGCGCCCCCGTCCCCCGCCCCGGGGCGTCAGGCCGCGGAGGCCCCGGACGGCCGCCCGCCCCGGCGGGGGACTCCCGTACGGGTCCATCACGGAACGGAGGGGCCCCGCCGCCCGGGTCATCACTTTGTCGGGGGCCCCGCCCCGGCCGGTGCCCCTCCCGCGCACCGTCCGCGGCGCCCGACGGCCCGTCAAAAATGTGCACGTCAAAGCGAATACGCGGAGTCGCATGACCTGGACGTTTCAGGGTGTTTCGCATCACTATCACCCCGGCGAGGTGACTCTCTGTGAGATGTGCTGCATATTGACCCGTATGAGGATATATAAGCTGAGACGCGGTGGCGGAAGAACCGTGCGCGTCGCGGTGGCCGTGACCGCGGCGGTGGCGATGACCGGCGCGCTGGCGCCCGCGGCCGCGGCCGCTCCGCTCCCCGGAGGGCTCGGCCCCTGCCTGGGGAGCGACTGCCCCACCGACTGGCCGGGCCTGAACAACGGTCCCGTCACCCACCACGACGGCAACGTCAACATCTTCGTCGGCGGGGACTTCCTGGTACGGGAGGCCGCCGCCGAGGCCGAGGGCAAGGCCGTCGTCCTCGGCGACTTCGACATGGACAAGCGCGCGGGCGTCTCGCAGATCTACAACGTCGGCGTCGCGGGCGTCGGCTCCCGGGTGCCGCCGCCCGACGGCTCCGACTACCTCACCGTGGGCCGGGACCTGACCGTGGCGAGCGGCGAACGGCTGCTCGCCGAGGAGGGCACCAGCCACGGCGTGGTCAAGTACGGGCGGAACCTGAGCGGCACGGTCTCCCCGGACCCGGTCAAGGACGCCGACGCGGTGGCCCCGTACACCGCCCTGCGCGGCCGGCTCACCCTGGCCAGCCAGTGCTACGCCTACGACGACGGCAAGGACCACCGGCGCCCGGCCACCGGGACGGTGGAGGACGCGGGCCACGAGAGGGTCTTCACGGGCGACGGCACCTCCGCTCTCCAGGTCTTCTCCCTGGACGCCGACCTGGCGAACGCCCAGGGCGGCGCGCAGGACATCAGGTTCGAGAACATCCCGCAGGGCGCTACGGTCCTCGTCAACATCTACGGCGCGAGCCGCGCCATCAGCACGCTGATGGACGCCCTGCCCCAGACGGGGCTGCGCGAGCGCCTGATGTGGAACTTCCCGGACGCCACCGAGATCCGGCTGAGGGGGGCCGCCCAGTTCCAGGGCAGCGTGCTGGTCGGCGACCCGTCGAGCATGACGACGCTCTCGATGAGCGGCACCAACGGCCGCTTCTACACGGCCGGTTCACTGACCCACACGTCGGAGGGCCAGTCGGGCGGCCAGGAACTGCACGCCTATCCCTTCGAGGGCGACCTGCCCGGCTGCGACGAGGGGTCCACGCCGGAGCCGACCGGTTCCCCGGACCCGTCGGAGAGCCCCGACCCGGGCGGTTCCCCGGACCCGTCGGGCAGCCCCGACCCGAGCGGTTCCCCGGACCCGTCGGAGAGCCCGGACCCGAGCGGTTCCCCGGACCCGTCGCAGGGGCCCGACCCGAGCGGTTCCCCGACGCCGTCGGACACCCCGACGAGCCCGCAGCCCACTGCCTCCCCGGGCCTGCCGTCCGCCCCCGGCGGCTCCGAGGGCCCCAACGGCCCCGGCGGTTCCGACGGCTCCGGCGGTCCGGACGGGTCCGGCCCGGACCAGTCCGGTTCCGACGGGTCGCTCGCGAGCACCGGCGCGGGGTCGGACAACTGGCTGCTGGCCGCCACCGGGGCCCTGCTGGTCGCGGTCGGATCGGCGGCCGCCGTGGTGGTCCGCAGGACGCGCCGCCTGGGCTGAGGCGTGTCCGCGCCCCGGGCCTCCCGGCGGCGCGGCCGCGCGTGCCTCCCCCGCCGCCGGGACACCCGGCCGGCGGGGGAGCGGCCGTCACCGGCCGGGTGCCGCTGCCGTCGCGAAGGCGGCCGGACCGGCCGTGTCAGCCTGCGGAGCGCGGGTGGGACCGGGACTTGTCCCGGCACGGCGCGGTGAAGCGGGAACTCACCGGGACGGCCGGCCGGCCGTGGCGGGAATCCCCGCCCTCCGGGGCGGTGGAGCGGAAGTCAGAGCGACACCACCCAGCCGCCGTCGACCGTGAGCGTGTGGCCGGTCACGTACGCGGAGGCGTCCGAGGCCAGGAAGACCACCGCGCCCGCGAGGTCGCCGGGTTCGCCGATGCGCCCGAGCGGGATGTGGGTGGCGACGAGACGGTCCTCCTCGGCCCGGTCGGGCAGGAGGTCCGTGGTCATGGCGGTGCGCATGTAGCCGGGGGCGATGGCGTTGACCCTGATGCCGTACCGGCCCCATTCGTAGGCCATGTTCTTGGTGACCTGGACGACGGCGGCCTTGGAGGCGTCGTAGACCGAGGAGCGCTCGCCGTCGACCACGAGGCCGCCGATGGAGGCGAGGTTGATGATCCGGCCGCCCCCGCGTTCCCGCATGGCGCGTGCCGCGCGCTGCGCGGTGAAGTAGGTGGCCCGCAGATTGACGGCGAGGGTGGTGTCGAACTCCTCGGGGGTGGCCTCCAGCGCGCTGTTGCGCAGGGAGACGCCCGCGTTGTTCACCAGGACGTCCGGGAGGTCCCCGGCCGCCTCCAGGGCGTCGAAGGCGGCCTCGACGGCGCTCGTGCTCGTGGCGTCGAGTTCCAGGGCCGAGCAGTCGATTGACCGTCGTGCGAGGTACGCGCGGGTCTCCTCGGCGGCGGCCGGGTGGAGGTCGGAGGCGATGATCCGGGCGCCCGCCGTGCCCAGGGCCTCGCACTGGGCACGGCCCAGGCCGCCGCCGGCGCCGGTGACCAGGGCGGTCCGGCCGGCCAGGGAGAAGAGGCCGGGCGGGCCGGCGGGCGGGGCGGTGGCGTGATCGGCCGGCATGGGACGGTACTCCTCGGGTGGGGCCGCGCGGGGCGGCGGTGCCTACAGTCCGTAGTCGGTGAGGATCCGCACGACGTTCTGGGAGTCGTGCAGGACGTGTTCGCGGATGTGCTCGGCGGCGGCCCCGGTGTCCTGCCGGACGATGGCCTCGGCCAGCGGGCGGTGGTCGACCGCGGTGCCGCCGGGGGAGGTGACGACCTTCGAGCAGAAGTACCACTGGCGCAGCGCGAGGTTGAAGTGGATCTCGGCGGTGGCCGCGAGGTGCACGTTGCGGGTCATCGCGTACATCGCGCGGTGGAACGCGGCGTCCAGGTCGATGCACTCCTGGAGGTTGGCGGTCTCCGCCTGCCGTTCGGCGAGTGCCAGCAGGCGCTGCTTCTCCGCGTCCGATCCGCGGCGGCAGGCCAGGACCGCGGCGAGCGACTCCAGTTCGAGCCTCAGCTCGGTCACGGAGCGGGAGTTCTTCAGGGCGATGTCGGTGGCGTAGGTGCCGCTGCGGGGGTACACCACCACGAGACGTTCGAAGGCGAGCCGTCTGATCGCCTCGCGGACGGGGGAGGCCCCCAGGCCGAGCCCGCTGCGCAGCTCCGGCTCGCTGAGCCGTTCCCCGGGCATGATCTCGCAGCGCACCAGGCGTGAGCACAGGGCGTTGTAGGCCGAGGTGCTGAGCAGGCTCGGCGGGGACGCCTCACCGTCGGCCGCTGAATCGCCGACGACCTTCACGGAACACACCGGACGACCTCTCTTGTGGGGGAGGGAGCCAACGGCAGGGCCGTTGGCGCCGTGGGCGGTTGACTGGGAGCAGGCTACGGGGTGGCCGCGGCCCGGGTGTCCTGTGCCGCGGGGGCCGCGAGCAGGTCGTCGATGACGGTGGAGATGCCGTTCTCGACGGTGCAGGCGTAGTCGCCGACGGAGTACTCGCCGCCGAGGACCTCCACCAGTTCCAGTTCGACGCCGTTGACGGAGAGGGCCGGGGAGAGGTCGACCTCGGCCGGGCCGAACGACTTGTGCCGCAGGACGAAGTCCTTCGAGGTGTCACGGGAGATGATCTCGAAGGTCTTGAACCCGGGCCCGTTCGCCTCGGGGAGCGCGTGGACCTGGAGGTGCGGGTACAGGCGCATGTCCGACCAGGCGTCGGCGGAGTGGCCCTCCCGGGCCGACATGGCGATGCGGAAGATCTGGGACCCGGCGCGGGTGACCGTGCCGCGGGCGCCGTCCTCGTCGTCGGTCAGCTCGATCTCGGCGTACTGCTTGGGGTAGCCCCACACCTCGCGGCCGAAGGCCACGCTCCAGTGCTGGTCCTCGAACTCGAAGAAGTAGGTCACCGCCGTGGTGCCCTTGTAGCGGACCGGGATGACGATCCCGGAGTCGTAGAAGGCGCCCGGGGTGGCGTTGCCGAAGTCCGCTATCTGCACGACGAACCGGTCGTCGGCCGGCTCGAACGGCGTGGGCTCCAGCAGGGCGGCGAGGTTCGCGGCGTCCCCCCGGCAGTAGACGGAGAGGGTCCGCAGGTCCTTCGACCAGTACGGCTGGTCGCCGCCGGGGTAGCCGAGGTACTTGAAGAAGTTCTTCACGTCGTAGGGCTGAGGCATCGTCAACTCCCGTTGTCCATAGGGTTCTCGTGCGAAAGGGGGCCGGTGGCCGCAGGGGTGCGGCGCGGCGGGAGGGAGGGGCCGGCGGGCGGTCCCTCAGTTCCGTCCCGCCTCGTGGATGCGGCGCAGGAAGTTCTTCAGTTCGGGGCTGCGCGGCTCGTTGAAGATCTGCTCGGGCGGGCCCTGCTCCAGGATGTTCCCCTTGTGCAGGAAGCAGAGCTTGGAGGAGATCTCCCGGGCGAAGGGCAGTTCGTGGGTGGTCATCATCATCGTGATGCCGTCGTCCGCCAGTTCGCGGACGAGGTTGAGCACCTCGATCACCAGCTCCGGGTCCAGGGCCGAGGTGATCTCGTCCAGCAGCAGCACCTCGGGGCGCATCAGCATGGCCCGTGCGATCGCCACCCGCTGCTGCTGTCCGCCCGAGAGCTGTTCGGGATAGGCGTCCGCCTTGTCCCCGAGGCCCACGCGTTCGAGCATGACGCGCGCGTCGGCCTCGGCCCGTGCCTTCGTGGCGACCTTGGCGCGGACGGGGGTGAGCGTGCAGTTGCGCAGGACGGTCATGTGCGGGAAGAGGTTGAAGCTCTGGAACACGATGCCGACCCGGCGGCGCAGCCTGACCAGGTCGACCCCGTCGCCGGAGACGACGTCCCCGTTGAGCGAGATCCTTCCGCCCTGGATCGGTTCGAGCCCGTTGACGCAGCGCAGGAGCGTCGACTTCCCGGACCCGGACGCGCCGATGAGGGTGACGACCTCGTTCCGCTCCACCGAGAGGTCGACGCGGTCGAGGACCGTGGTGGCGCCGTACTGCTTCGTGACCTCTTCCAGGGCCACATGTGCGGTTGTCGTCATGTCAGACTCTCTTCAGCTTTGTGCCGGAGCGCGCCAGCAGGTAGTCGACGAAGCGGGTCTGCGGGATGGTCACGAGGACGAAGACGAAGCACACGGCGGTCACCGCGGACAGGTTGAAGTCGTTGGCGGAGTAGATCTTCGCCTGGCTGAAGGCGTCGATGATGCCGACGACGATGACCAGCGCCGTGTCCTTCTGCAGCCCGATGAACTGGCTCAGCATGGGCGCGGCGATGTTCCGCGACATCTGCGGCAGGATGACGAACCTGAGCACGTCCGGCTGCGAGAGGCCCATGGAGAGCGCCGCGGAGGTCTGCCCCGGGTTGATGGACTCGATGCCGGCGCGGTACAGCTCGGCGTTGTACGCGCTGTAGGTGAGCGCCAGGGCGATGATGGCGTAGACGACCGGGTCGCCCTCGCTGAGCACCGGCACCTCGGTCAGGGGCAGTCCGAAGCAGACCAGGTAGATCAGCACCACGGACGGGATGCCGCGGAACACGTCGATGTACGCGATGGCCAGCACCCGGACCGGCCAGAAGCCCTTCCCGGGCAGGAGCCGCGCCACGGCGAGGAGCAGGCCGAAGGTCATGGCGAGGAGCTGGGCGCCGACGGCGATCTGGATGTTGATGAGGAGGGCCCCGAAGACGTCCCCCAGGCTCCGGGTCATGAACGACATGTTGAAGAAGGTCTTCTGGACCGCGCCGTCGTTGGTGAAGACGAGCAGCCCGGCGACCGCCACGACGGCGACGAAGCCCGTCAGGCCCAGGGAGGACACCGAGGCGTTCCTGGACCGGGCGGCCGCGACCCGCGACTCGGTGTGGCGCCCGGCCTCCCACTCCTCCTCCGAGAGCCGGTTGCGCTGGTGGGCCAGCAGCAGCGGCCCGCCCAGGACGAGCACCGGCAGGACGGCACCGGCCAGGAGCCTGGGCATCGGTCCGGTCAGCAGGGTCCCGGCGAACTGGTAGCACAGGACGGCGGTCAGCAGGGCGAGGACCGCGGCCGCGCCGAGGTATCCCGAGGTCCGCAGCGGACGGGCCGGGGCTGAGCCCTCCGCGCCGGGCGCGGACCCGTCGGCGGTGCCCTTGTCGAGGGTTGCCGCGCTCATGCTCAGGCACTCCAGTCGGGGAGCGCGTTCGGGTCGCCGCCGAGGATCGGGTTGAGCCACTTGTCCATGATCGCCTTGAGGGTGCCGTCCTTCTCCATGTCGGCGAGGATCGCGTTCACCGCCGCCACGTTCGGCGACCCCTTCGGGAACAGCGGCGCGACGTCGCCGCCGACCGGGTACCTGCCGACGACCTCCAGCTTCCCGTCCGACTTGGCGGCACGCGGCATCACCGTCGCGGTGTCGTTCAGGGCGGCGTCGATCTGGCCGGAGAGCACGGAGTTGAAGAGGTCGTCGTTGGAGTTGAACACCCGGACCTTCCCGGGCTTCAGGGTGTCCTCGGCGAACTTCAGCTGGAGCGACCCCGCCAGCACGCCGACGGTCGCCTTCTTGATGCCGGACCGGGAGATCCCGGAACCGGTCTTGGTGAGGACACCGGTCTCGTAGGTGTTGTACGGGCTGGCGAAGTCGACGGCCCTGCGGCGCTCCGGGGTGACCAGGATGTCCCACACCGCGAAGTCGAAGTTCGACGTCTTGGCCGTCACCAGCGCCTCGAAGGAGGCGTTGACCAGGGTGATCTTCTTCAGGCCCGCCCGGTTGGCTATCTCCGCGTCGAGGCAGTACATGTAGCCGCCGTCGATGGAATCCAGCGTGTTGCCCCGGTATCCCGCGGGGAAGGGCAGCGAGGCGGCGACGGTCAGCTCGCCGTCCTTCCTCGTCTTCATCTCGTGGACCGGGGGATTCTCGGTGACCTCGCAGTCCCCGAACGGCTTCGCCCGGTTCTCACCGTCCGCTCCGTTCCCGCCGGAGCAGGCGGTGAGCGCGACGAGGGCAGTGGCGATGGCCACGACGCCGCTGATTCTCGGTGACTTCTTCATGTGCGACCTCTGTGGAGGATGGCTTCGGAGTACGAAGAGCAGCGCGAGTCCACGCCATGCACTGCCGCGCGAACCTTGGAACATCACTGACATGTCAGTGATGTGTGACAGAGGCTATACATGGGTGTGTGTTTTTGGCCAGGGTTTGGCGATAAGTGGATGTTGACGCAGTGTCACGGCGTCACGCTGCCCGATTCCGGACCGGAGGGGCGGGAAACGACCCGGGCCCCGGCTGCCCGCGACGAGGCGGTGGCGCGGGCCGTCCGCTCGTTGCGCGCGGGACACCGGGAGAAGCCCGCGGCCCGTCCGGCCGAACGGGCGCCGCACCTGTCCGGGCAGGAGCGCCGGGCCCGGGCGCGGGCGTTCCCGACGCCGGTCCAGGGCGCCTCGCTGTTCGCTCCGGCCTCGCGGGCGAACGCGGTCCGGCGGCGGGCGGGGCGCTGCTCCGCGCCGCGCGGTCCCCGCCGGCGGGAGAGCCCCGCCCGGACCGGCCGAACGGCGCGGCGCCCCGGCGGGGACCGCGCCCGGCATCGCATCGCGCCGTGCCCGGCATCACGCCGTGCCCGGCATCACGCCGTGCCCGGCATCGCGCCGTGCCCGGCATCGCGCCGTGCCCGGCGCGGCGTCCGCGCGGCGCGCGCCGGCCGCACCGGCGCGGGCCGCGGGGGCTACCGGGTGAGGAAGCCCCCGTCCACGGGGATGTAGGCGCCGTTGATGAAGGAGGCGCCGTCACCGGCGAGGAACACGGCCGCCCTCGCGACCTCCTCCGGGTCGCCCATGCGCCCCGCCGGGTGCTGGGCGTCCAGGTCGGCCCGCACGGCGGGTTCGAGGGCGGCCTCCAGGCCGGTGCGGATGAAGGCGGGGCCGATGGTGACCGCGCGGATGCCCCGGGCGGCGTACTCGAGGGCGATCTGCCGGGTGATCCCGTCCACGCCGTGCTTGGCGGCCGTGTAGGGGGTCAGCCCCGGGAAGGCGACCCGGCTGAGGATGCTGCCCATGTTGAGGATCGTCCCGCCCCCGGCGGCGAGCATGGCGGGAAGCTGGTGGAGGACCCCGAGGAAGACCCCGGTCAGGTCCACGTCGATGACCCGGTGCCAGAGCTCCGGCGTGATCTCCGCCAGCGGGGTCATCGGCGGCGCGACCCCCGCGTTGTTGCAGGCCACGTCCAGACCGCCCCAGGCCACGACGACCGCGTCGACCAGGGCCTTCTGGTCCGCCTCGGAGGTGACGTCGGTGTGCGCGAAGAACGCCTCGCCCCCCAGGCCGCCGATCAGCGCGACCGTCTCCTCGCCGGCCGCGTCGTCGACGTCCGCCACGGCCACCCGGGCGCCCTCCGCCGCGTAGGCCAGGGCGATGGCGCGGCCGATGCCCCGGCCCGCTCCGGTGACCAGGGTCCTCTTGTCTCTGAGGGTCATGATGCTTCTCCTCCGGGATTCTCCGTACGCGCCCGTCGCGCGGCGGATGTGCGTTCCGGCCCGTCGTCCGCGCCGCTCCCGGCCCCCGCCGGGCCGGTGCCGTCCGCCGCGGCCGGCGGGGAGCCGGCCGAGGCGGCGCTGCGCAGCCGGTCGGCGGTCCCGGCCGCGGCGGCGCCGAGCGCGGTGAGACAGGCGTCGATGTGGTCCCGGGTGAACCGGGCGGTGGGGACGGCCACCGTGAGGGCGGCGACGGGCTGCCCGAGCACATCGGTGACGGCCATGCCGATGCCGCTGACCCCCTGCTCCGTCTCCTCGTCGTTGCGGCCGTAGCCCTGCTGCCGCACCCGGACCAGCTGCCGCTTCAGGGTGCCGAGGTCGCCGAGCTTGGCGGTGGGCCAGACCGGCAGCCCCGTCTGGTAGAGGCGGTCCAGGTCGGCGTTGCTCAGCGCCGCCAGGAGCGCCTTGCCGCCGGCCGAGCAGTGCGCCGGCATCTTCTCGCCGTTGCGGACCCCGACCCGCAGGGGCAGTTCGCTCTCTATCCCGTCGACGAAGCGGATGCTGCGCCGCTCCAGCACCATGAGCTGGACCGTCTCGCCCGTGCGCTCGTGCAGCGTCTCGAGGGAGGAGTGGGCCAGGGCCCGCAGCCCGCCGAGGGTCAGGGGCGTGGCCGAGGCGGGAACGAGGGCGGGGCCGAGGCGGTAGCGGCGGTCGCGGCCCTGGACCGCGTAGCCGCGGTAGACCAGGGACGAGAGCAGCCGGTAGGCGGTCGACACGACGACACCGAGCCGCTGGGCGGCGTCGGTGGCGCTGAGTTCGGTGCCGTCGTGGAGGATGGTCAGCAGCCGCAGCGCGCGGTCGACCGATTCGATCGGAGGCTGGCCCGGCGGCTCGCTCACCGCGTCCCCCCGAGTCCCAGCAGGCGCACGGCGTTCCCCTTGAGGATCTTGTGGCGGACCGGTTCGGGCATCTCCAGCTTCTCGAAGTCCGCGCACCACCGGTCGGGCATGAGCACCGGCAGGTCGGACCCGAAGAGCATCTTGTCCTGGAGCAGCGTCCGGGCCTGGCGCACCAGCTGGGGCGGGAAGTACTTCGGTGACCAGCCGGAGAGGTCGAGGTGCACGTTGGCCTTGTGCGTCGCCATGGAGAGGGACGAGTCGGCCCAGGGGACCGACGGGTGGGCGAGGACGATGTCGAGGTGCGGGAAGTCGGCGGCGACGTCGTCCACGAGCATCGGGTCGGAGTAGCGGAGCTTGATGCCCCGCCCGCCGGGCAGGCCGGCGCCGATGCCGGTCTGCCCGGTGTGGAAGAGGGCGATGACGCCGAGCTCCTGGAGGGCGTCCCAGAGCGGGTAGTGGGCGCGGTCGGAGGGGTCGAAGGCCTGCAGGCTCGGGTGGAACTTGAAGCCCCGCACCCCGTGGGTGACGACCAGGCGCCGGGCCCGCTTCACCGCCTCCGCCCCGTGGTGGGGGTCGACGGAGCCGAAGGGGACGAGGACGTCGGCGTGCGCGGCGCAGGACTCGGCGATCTCCTCGCTGGACAGCGCGGGCCGTCCGAGGAAGGTGCTGGCGTCGACGGTGAACACGACGGCCGCCATGCGGCGTTCGCGGTAGAGGGCGGCGATGGTCTCCAGGGTGGGGGTGCGGTCCTGGCCGCCGCGGAAGTACGCGGCGGAGGCGTCCAGGAGTTCCTGGTCGAGGGCGTAGTGGCCGTGGCCGTCGGTCTCGATGTGGGCGTGGAAGTCGAGCGCCGTGAGGGCGTCGACGTCGATGCGCGGTTCGTAGCGGGTCACCGGTCCGCT
Organism: Streptomyces sp. SID8352; assembly: GCF_009862265.1. GTDB lineage: Bacteria > Actinomycetota > Actinomycetes > Streptomycetales > Streptomycetaceae > Streptomyces. The sequence goes on from NZ_WWGX01000035.1 coordinate 145,170, forward strand.
CCGATCGCCGCGAAGAACGCCAGCGCTTCCGCGTCGTCGACGGCGTCGGGGTCGAGGACCGTCGCGGCCGGGCTGCCGGCCAGGATGCGCTTGATCGGCAGTTCGAGCTTCTTGCCGGTCCGGGTGCGCGGGATGGCCGGCGCCGCGACGATGCCGTCGGGGGTGTGCCGGGGGGAGAGCCGGGTGCGGATGGCGGTGCGGATGCGTCCGCGCAGCGCGTCGTCGAGGACGGCGCCGTCGGCGGGGGTGACGAAGAGCAGCAGCTCGCCCGCGCCCCCGTCGGGGTCCTCCAGGTGGACGACGAGGCTGTCGGAGACCTCGGGCATGCCCTCCACCACCCGGTAGTACTCCGCCGTGCCCAGGCGCACCCCGCCGCGGTTGAGGGTCGCGTCGGAGCGGCCGGTGATGACGCAGCTCCCGGTCCCGCTGAAGCGGATCCAGTCGCCGTGGCGCCACACGCCGGGGTAGACGTCGAAGTAGGCGGCCCGGTAGGTGCTGCCGTCGGTGTCGCCCCAGAAGCCGACCGGCATGGAGGGCATGGGCGAGGTGATGACCAGTTCGCCGAGTTCGCCCACGACCGGCCGGCCGTGGTCGTCGAAGGCGTGGGCGTCCACCCCGAGGCTGCGGCCGGACATCTCCCCGAGCCAGACCGGGCTCAGGGGGTTGGCCTGCACGATGCCGGAGCAGACGTCGGTGCCGCCGCTGCCGACGTTGAGGAGTACCTCGTCGCCGAACTGCTCGTGCACGTACTGGTAGCCCTCGGGGGGCAGCGGGCTGCCGACCACGCCGAGCTGGTGGAGCGAGCCGAGGTCGAACTCCTTGGCCGGGTGGCGGCCCTCGCGGCGGCACTGCATGAGCAGTCCGGCGCTGATGCCCATGACGGTCGGCCGGGTGCGCTCGGCCAGCCGCCACTGCTGGGAGGTGTCGGGATGGGTGATGTCGCCGTCGATCATGACGATGCCGGCGCGCACCAGCAGGGTGGAGACGAGCGCGTTCCACATCATCCACGCGGTGGTGGTGAACCACAGCAGCCGGTCGCCGGTGCCCAGGTCCCAGTGCAGGGCGTGGTTCTTGAGGTGCTCCAGCAGCAGGCCGCCGTGGCCGTGGACGATGGGCTTGGGCTGGCCGGTGGTCCCGGAGGTGAACAGGACCGAGACCGGGTGGTCGAAGGGGACGGCCTCGAACTCCAGGGGCGCGTCCGGGCCGAGGGGCCCGCCGAGCAGCTCCTCCCAGCTCACCGCGGCCTCGATGGGCAGGCCCAGGTAGGGCACGTGGACGACGTGCTCGACCGAGGGCAGCCCGGCGCGGATCTCCCGTGCCTCGTCGACCCGTTCGATCCGCTTGGTGCCGTACCGGTAGCCGTCGACGGTCAGGAGGACCTTCGGCTCGATCTGCCGGAACCGGTCCAGGACACCGGTGGCGCCGAACTCGGGGGCGCAGCTCGCCCAGACCGCGCCCAGGCTGATGGTGGCCAGGTAGGCGATCATCGTTTCGGGGATGTTGGGCAGGTAGGCGGCGACCCGGTCGCCGCGCCGGACGCCGAGCGCCTTCAGCCCGGCCTGGGCCCGGCGGACCTGTTCGCGGACCTCGCCGAAGGTGAGCTCGATGTCGGGGCGGGTCTGGGAGACGGCGATGACCGCGGTCTCGTCGTCCAGGTCGTGGTGGCGCAGCATGTGCTCGGCGAGGTTGAGGGTGGCGCCCTCGAACCACCGGGCGCCGGGCATCTCCCGGGAGCCCAGGACCCGGTGGTGGGGGGTGTGCGAGACGACCCCGAAGTGGTCCCAGACGGACGACCAGAACGCTTCGAGGTCGGTCACCGACCACGTCCACAGCTCGTCGTAGGTGGCGAAGGAGAGGCCGCGTTCGCGTTCGAGCCAGTCGAGGTAGTGGCCGATCCGGGAGCGTTCGCGGATCCCGGCGGGGGGCTCGGCGAGCAGGGCGGGCGGGGCCGGGCGGGCGGGCGCGGTGTCGTCAGCCGTGGTCATGACCGGCCTCCCGGGGTGCCTGTCCGGAGGCGGCGGAGCTGATGCTGCCGGTGATCCAGGACATCAGTCCCGCCGCCCCGTCGAATCGCGGTGCGCGCTCCCTGCCGCTCCACACCGTTTCGGGGCGGCACTGCAGCAGGAGCAGGTTCCGGCCGTCGGGCAGGTCCTCGTCGACGGCGAACTCGATGTCCTGGGGGGCCTGGTGCTGCCTCTCGACGGTCTTGGCGAGGGCGGCCAGGGCCAGTGCCTCCTCGTCGCGCAGGCAGAACTCCCGCTGGCGGTCCTCCGCGACGGGGACCGGGCCGCTGCCGTCGCGGTACTCCACGCGCTTGGCGCCCAGGACCTTGTCCTGCAGATGCAGGCCGACCTTGCCGACGGTGTAGCGGTCGGGGGTGACCTCGCCGCCGACGACGGACAGGCCCAGGCCCCAGCTCGACTCCAGCACGATGCGGGAGCGGTCGCCGGTGATGGGGTCCAGGGTGAACATGACGCCGGCGGAGCGGGCGCGGACCACCTTCTGGACGACGACGGCCATCTCGACGCCCGCGAGGTCGACGCCGCGTTCGAGGGCGTAGTGCAGGACGCGGCTCGCGTACACGCTGGCGTAGCAGCGGTGGACGTGCGCGAGGACGTCGTCGGCGCCGGTGATGTCGACCCAGGTCTCGAACTCGCCGGCGAAGCTGTCGGCGACGGAGTCCTCGGCGGTGGCGCTGGAGCGCACGGCGACGGCCAGGCCGGGCACGCCGAGCTGGTCGCACAGGGCGTGGTAGGCGGTGGTGATCTCGGCGGCCAGCTCGTCGGGCAGCGGCTGGGCGGTGAGCAGGTCCTCCAGGGTCCCGGAGACGCGTTCCACGCAGGCGGCGTCGTGCAGGTCGACCCCGGCGACGAGGGCGGTGATCCGCTCGCGCAGTCCGCCGCGGTCGAGGAAGTCCCGGTAGGCGGCGGCGGAGACGGTGAAGCCGGGCGGGACGGGCAGCCCCGCCTGGGTCATCTCCGCCAGTCCCTTGCCCTTGCCGCCGACGGCGCGGGCGTCGAGGCAGCCCGGGTCGGAGAAGGGCAGGATGAAGGTGCTGCGGGTCAGGACGGGCGCGCTCACGGGGTGTCCTCCAGGATGGTCACGGTGCCGGTGTTGCCGTCGACGCGGACGCGCTGGCCGGTCGTGAGGTTGGCGGTGGCGAAGCCGGTGCCGACGACGGCGGGCACGCCGTACTCGCGGCAGACGATGGCGGCGTGGCTCATCATGCCGCCGATGTCGGTGACGACGCCGGTGACCACCGAGAAGGCGGCGGCCCAGGAGGGGGCGGTGATGGGGGCCACCAGGATCTCGCCGGGCTGCAGGAGGGCGAGGTCCTTCTCGGTGCGCAGGACCCTCACGGGGCCCTCGACGACACCCGGGCCGCCGGGTATGCCGGTGAGGGTGGTGGCCGACCCGTCGGACGCGCCGAGCCACTCCCTGACCCGGTCGGTGGTCACGCCGTAGTTCATCACCGCGAACGGGTCGGTGACCTCCTCGGGCGGGATGCCGTAGGCGGGCGGGGCGGTCCGGGCCTGGAGGGCGGCGACGATCGGGCGGCGGCGGGCGATGACGTCGGCCCACTTCTTCCTGCCGCGGATCTCCACGCCGATCGCCCAGGACTGCACGACGTCGGCGAGGACCTGGTCGAGCTCGAAGCGGTTGAGGTAGAAGATGTCGTCGCGGGCGGTGGCGAACCCGGCCGAGACGAGGAAGTCGCCGAGTTCCCAGGCCTTCTCCCAGAAGACGGTGTGGGTCCAGTGCTCGACGTAGATGTTGTGCTCCTCGATGAACGGGAACACCTTGCGGGCGAGGCCGAGCAGTTCGTCGAACTGGGCCTGCTCCTGGGGGCTGAGGAGAGCGCGGTACTCGGCGACGATCTCGTCGCGCTCGCGGGAGAGCCGCTCGACGGGGCGGGCGATGTCCTCGCCGGCGCGGATGCGGGCGGCGTAGCGGGCGATGCCCTGGAGGGGGATCTCGGGGTTGGAGTTCCAGGTGTCCTGGTCGTGGGTGAAGCCGTACTCCGCGAAGTAGTTGAACCACGGCTCCCGGGCGTCCTCGTAGTCCTTGAGCCAGGTGCGGCCGTTCTCGCTCAGGGCGAGGGCGGCGAACTTCTCCCCGGCCGTCCCGGGGCCCGACAGGACGTCCACCAGGTCCAGGTCCGCGGCCCTGCGGGCCAGCTTGCGCAGTTCGTCGTCCGGCCGGAAGGCGAGGACGTCGACACCGGCGACGAGGCGGGCGACCTCCTGCTCGGTGATCTGCGGGAACGCCTGCCTGCAGAACTGGAAGAAGACGATGTACCCGCCGTAGCCGAGGTTCAGGAACTCGAAGTGGTACTGCCAGACCAGGAAGAACTCGTCGATGAGCCGGTGGTAGTTGGCGATGATGTCCCACGAGGTGGAACGGCCGCGGGCCTCGGTGACGACCTCCACCGGGTCCAGCTCACCCAGGGGCGGGAAGCTGATCGTCCTCATGCGGGCGACCGCGTCGGTCACCTTGGTCTTCCACTTGGCGTACAGCTCGTCCCAGTTGGCGTAGTAGTGGCCGGCCCGCTCCTGGAAGAGGACGGCGCGGCGCCGGATCTCCTCGGGGTCGGTGACCGGCACGCCCGCGATGTAGACGTAGCCGTTGTGGACGCGGACGTCCAGGCCGAGCGAGGTGGGCAGGACGAAGATGCGGGTGCTGTTCTGGCCCGCGCCGAGGTAGACCGCCTCGGCGCCGATGCTGTCGAACGGGTGGACGCCGCGCGACCAGTGCATGGTGTCGGCGAACCAGAGGACGGAGTCCTCCCAGTCGCGGGTCTCCTCGCGGGGGAGCAGGTAGTAGGGGTACATCGACTCCCACCCCTCGGCGCCCTCGGGTGCCGGGGTCTCGTGGAAGAAGGGGAAGCGCGAAACCTCACCGCTCATGAGAAGACTCCTTGCTGTGACGCGGGTTGGGAGGGGCCCAGACGGCGGTGGAGTTCCGCGACGTCGTCCAGGACGAGGTCGGGGCGCTGGTCCGGGGTCATGCGGTCGAGATCGGCGGGGGTGAGGGCGCCGCTGAGCACCGCCACCGACCGGGCGCCCATGTGGCGGGCGAGGGCGATCTCGGCGACCGCGTCGCCGACCACGGCGACCTGTTCGGGGGGCAGGGCCAGCCGCCGCAGCAGCGACGCGGCCAGGACGGGGGACGGCTTGCCCCCCACGGCCGGGGCGGTGCCGGTGGCCCAGGTGATGCTGGCCGCGACGGCCCCCGAGACGGCCAGGGAGCGGCCGAGGCCGCCGTGGAACCAGGCGGAGCCGACGGTGGTGTAGAAGGCGGCCCCGGCGTCGACCGCGAGGGCGGCGGCGCTGAGGTCGGCGGCGGAGTACGAGGAGGCGGCGCCGACCACGACGACGTCGGCGGGTTCGGCGTCGTCCGCACCGGCCCGGGTGATGCCCATCTCGCGCAGCGGCACCGTGAGCCCCTCGTCGCCGACGGCCAGGACACGGGCGCCGGGGTGGTGGGCGTGGATGTGGTCGACGGTGGCGCTGCCGGCCGTGACGAACGCGGAGTCCTCGACCGGCAGGCCGATGGAGCGCAGGTGGTCGGCGTAGGCGGCGGGGGCCTTCTCCGAGGCGTTGGTGCACACGATCACGCGGTGCCCCGCGGCCCGGAGCGCGGCCAGGAGTCCGGCCGCGCCGGGAAGAGCGGTGCCGCCCCGTCCGCCGGCCCGGCTCGTGCGGACCAGGCAGCCGTCGACGTCCAGTACCCAGCCGCGGATCTGCTCCAGTGAGGTCATGACGACGCCTCCGGCGCGCGTTCGAGGGTGAACCGGGTGGTGCCGCTGCTGACCGACATGCTCAGGCCGGGCCGCCGCTCGGCGGTCCGCAGCAGGCCCTTGAGGACGGCGGCCGGGGACTCCCGGCGTGCCGCGACCATCGCGTCGACCTGCTCGCCGGGCATGACCGCCCGCAGCAGCAGTTCCTCGTCGGTGAGGTTCTCGCCGAAGCGGTGCCGCAGGTCGGCGAGGGTCACCTCCTCCTTGCCGTCGGAGGCGGGCAGCCGGCCCCGCCGGGTGGCCGTCGCCCGGTCGAGGAGGTTCTGGTCCACCTCGCCCGGCAGCGGCCCGAAGTCGCCCCGCAGCAGGTCGATGACCTCGTCGCTGAGCTGCTTGTACCGCTCGCCCGTGATCACGTTCAGGGTCGCCTGGGTGACGATGTACTGGGCGAAGGGGGTCATCACGATCGGCCAGCCCAGGTCGCGGCGGACCTCGACGGACTCCTCGATGACCGCGTCGAACAGTTCGGGGCGGCCCAGTTCGCGCAGCTGGCGGGAGAGCGTCGACTGGACGCCGCCCGGAATGGTGTGGCGGTGGTACGCCTCGTCGTACTCCATCGGCGCGCCGACGGGCAGCCGCTTGGTCCTCGCCTGCCGCCGCAGGTAGGCCGAGGCCCGTTCCATCGCGTCGGTGTCGACGTCGACCTCGTGGCCGCGGGCCCGCAGGTTGCGCACGAGCTGGGGGCCCGCGGGGTGCGAGGTGCCGTTGGCCAGCGGCGGCAGGGCGCAGTGCAGCTTGGTCATGCCCAGGTCGGCGGCCTCCAGCAGGGTCAGCGGGGCGAGTCCCGTGGTGGCGTGGCTGTGGATCTCGTCCAGGCGCAGCCGCCGCAGGGAGGACTGGAGCCCGGGGACCAGGGAGCGCAGCCGCTCGGGGGTGAGCAGGCCGGCCGGGTCCTTGAGGTAGACGCTGTCGATCGCGGTGCAGGCGTCGAGTTCGGCGATCCTGGCGGCGTAGTAGTCGTCGGTGTGGACGGGGCTGTTGGTGTAGCAGATCCCGGCGACCACGTCGGTGAAGCCGACGCGCTTGGCCATCTCCGCCATGCGCCGGGCGCCCTCCATGTCGTGCATGGGGTCGACCACCCACAGGCGGCTGACGCCGTTGCGGACCAGCAGGGTGAAGGCGAGTTCGAAGAGGGACTCGGGGGTGCGGTAGAAGGTGATGAACCGCTTGCCGGTGGTGAGGAACGCCAGGGGCGTGCGGGGCATCAGCCGCCTGGCGGTCCGCAGCGTCTCCCAGGGGTCCTCCTGGTGGAAGCGCACCGATGTGGCGAGCAGGGTGCTGCTGGCCAGTTCGACGGCCCGGTAGCCGACCCGGTCGAGGTCGGGCGCCATGGCCTCGATCATGCGCCGGGTGATGCCGACGGCCCCCCAGAGGCTCTGGTTGCCGTCGCGGATGGTGACGTCGACGAGGCTGACGGCGGTCATGCGGACCCCCCGGTGAGGATGGTGTCGGCGAGCCAGTGCGTGGTGACCGAGTCGTCGGCGAAGTCGGGGTGGGCGATGATCCGGGCGAGCAGGTCGCGGGAGGTCACCGGGCCGCCGATGCCGAAGCCGGCCAGGGCCTGTTCCATGCGGGTGCGGGCCGCCTCGCGGTCGGTGCCCCAGGTGATGAGCTTGGCCATCAGGGCGTCGTAGTAGGGCGGGAACACGTAGCCCTGGTAGATGTGGGTGTCCAGGCGGATGCCGCCGCCCGCGGGCGGGCGCCAGTGCGTGACGGGGCCGGGGCTGGGCAGCAGGTCACGGGCCGGGTCCTGGGCGGTGACGCGGCATTCGATGGCGTGGCCGGTGACGGTGATGTCCTCCTGGGTGACCGAGAGCGGCTCGCCGAGCGCGGCCAGGATCTGCTCGCGGACCAGGTCGACGCCGGTCACCTGCTCCGTCACCGGGTGCTCGACCTGGAGGCGCGGGTTGACCTCCAGGAAGGCCACCTCGCCGCGGGCCACGTCGTAGAGGAACTCCACGGTGCCCAGCCCGACGTAGTCCAGCTCGCGGGCTATCGCGAGCGCGCTGGTGGTCAGGACGTCGCGGGTGGCCGCGTCGAGGGCGGCGCAGGGCGACTCCTCGACCACCTTCTGGTAGCGGTACTGCACCGAGCACTCCCGCTCGCCCAGGTGGACGTGGTGGCCGTGCCGGTCGCCGAGGATCTGGACCTCGACGTGCTTGGCGTCGGCGACGTAGCGCTCCAGGAAGACGGTGCCGTCGCCGAAGGCGGCCTCGGCCTCCGAGGAGGCCAGCGCCCATGCCTCGGCGAGGTCCTCGGGGGTGGTGACCAGCTTCATGCCGCGTCCGCCGCCCCCGTGGGCGGCCTTGACCAGGATCGGGAAGCCGACCTCGGCGCCCAGCCGCTCGACCTCCCGCAGCGAGGTGGCCGTGCCGCCGGGGGAGACGGGCACGCCCAGGCGGGTCGCCATGGCGCGGGCGCTGAGCTTGTCGCCCAGGGACTCCAGGGCCTCGGGCGAGGGGCCGATGAAGACGATGCCGTTCTCGGCGCAGGCACGGGCGAGGTCCGCGCGCTCGGACAGGAAGCCGTAGCCGGGGTGGAGCGCCGTGCAGCCCGTCTCGACCGCCGCGTGCACGACACCGGCGACGGACAGGTAGCTGTCGCGGGACTGCGGGCCGCCGAGGACGACGGAGCGGGTGGCGCGGCGGGCGCCCAGGGTCGTGGTGTCGGCGCTGGAGACGCCGAGCACGGTCTCGAACCCGAGCCGCTCGCAGGCCTCGATGATCCGGACGGCGATCTCGCCGCGGTTGGCGATGAAGATCCGGTGCGTCACGGCAGCCGCCGGATCACGAAGAGCGGCTGGCCGAACTCGACCAGCTCCGCGTCGGCCGCGAGGATCCGGGTGACCTCGCCCGGCACGCCCGCGGTCACGGAGTTCATCAGCTTCATGACCTCGACGATGCACAGCGCCGAGTCGGCCTCGACCGTGTCACCGACCTCGACGAAGGGCGGCTCGCCCGGCTTCGGGGCGCGGTAGAGGGTGCCGAGCAGCGGGGCCCGCACCAGGGTCTCGTCGGCCGCGAGGGAGCTCTCGTCGAAGCCCGCCGCGGGGGCGGCGGGGGCGGGCGCGGACACCGGCGCGGGGGCCGGGGCGGTCGCCGCGCCGGTGGCCGCCCGCCCGGGGGCCGCGGCCTGTGCCGGGGACGGCGCGGGGGCGGGGGCGGCGGGCTCGAGCGGCGCCCCGCCCCGGCTGACCGCGATCCGCAGATCGCCCTTCTCGAACCGGAACTGGGTGAACTCGGCGTTGTCGAGCAGCTCGATGATCGCTGCAAGCTCCTCGAGGTCTATGTCCACGAATCGCGTGCCCTTCCGTGCTCCACGTCACACGCTGCGTGTGACGTGGAGACCATCGTGGAGGCACCTTCCCAGGAGCGCAATGAAATCGGTCAACTTTCTCCTGGACGCAAAATCGCCTGGTCGGGGCAGGTGAGCTGTACCGGAGGGAAGCGGTCCGGGGGTGCGGGAGCCCGTCGGGGCAAATCCCTTGGCGGACATGGAAAAACGTTCCGTCAAACGGCGTCAGGAATGTCCCCGTGCGGTCTCTTCACGGGGGAGACGGCACCCGTGCCGCCTCCCGAGACGGCAGAGGAGAGGGGCATCGTGACCACCACCGGTCCGCGGACCACCGGGCGGACGGCCGGACAGGCGGCCGTACTGCCGACCTGCAGACAGCTCCAGGTCCTGTCGGGCGTCGCCCGGGGGTACAAGAACGTCGAGATCGCCGGGCACCTGCACGTGGCCCGGCCGACCGTGCAGCGCCACGTCGACCGGCTGGGCAAGAGCCTGGGCACCAGCGAACGCGCGCGGATGGTCGCCATCGGCTACGAACGCGGCTGGCTGGCCCGGCTCTCGCCCGAGCCGCGCGAGTGGGTGGTCCTCACCGGGCGCTGCCAGGACGTGCTCCGGCTCATCGCCGAGGGGAAGAGCAACGAGGAGATCGCGGACGGCCTGCACCTGAGCGTGAACACGGTCAAGAGCCACGTCCGCCGCATCCTCGACGTCCTCCAGGCCCGGCACCGGGCCCACGCCGTGGCCCTCGCCTACCAGCACGGTCACCTGCGCCGCCGCCCCGACCCGCACCCGGCCCACCCCGTACCGGCGGCGCGGGCCGCGTAGCCGGTACGGGCGGGGGAGACGGGCGGACCGGGATGCGCGGCGGGCGCCGCGGGCCCGGGGCCGGCGGCCGTCCCGCGCCGGACCTGGCCGAGGTCCGGCACCGCCCGCCTCCGCCTCCGCCGCGGCGGGACAGGGCCGCCGGGGCAGGCGGCCCGGACCGGCGAAGCCCCCGGGCAGGGAGGCCCCGGAGACCCGGTCCGGCCAGGAGCGGGGTACGAGCGCACCGGGTGCGCGGTGCGCCTCCGGTCACGGTCCGGGGGCGGTGCCGGGACGGTCCGGGGCGGGCCGGTATGACGCGGCAGCCGGCCGGTCCGGCGCCCACCGGTCGTCCGGTGCGCAGGACCGCGAACACGCCATGCCCACCGGGCAGTTCACCCCACGGGACACCGGCCGGGTGAGAGGGGAGACCGCGGGCCGCGGCCGCACCGGGCGAGGCACAGGAGGACACGACGGGACGGTGCGCGGTACACGGCGCGTGGTCGCACACCACCGTCACGGGCATGACCGGGGAACCGCCCGCCGCTCGCGAGACACCGCGGGCCCGGCCCGAACGCGCGGGACATCGCCCGGCCCGGCGGCGCCTCCCGCTGTTGCGGTCGCCGGTCCTCCCGCGCGTTCCTTCCTCCGGCGGTCCTGCCGAGGGCGGTCCGTCCTGACCGGGACGGGGTCCGTCGAGGTGCGGGATGCCCGGTCAGGCGGCCACGGCTTCGACGACGGACACGTGGCTGTCGGTCCCGATGACCCGGGTCATGCGAAGTCCCGCGTCGGCGAACAGCCGGCGGAACCCGTCCTCCGTGCGTTCCCGGCCCGGCAGGACGGACATCACGATGAGGTCCAGCAGCTTGCCGGTGTGCGGTGTGTTGCCCTCCGGGATGACCGCGTCGAACACCAGCACCCGCCCGCCGGGTGCCATGGCCCTCCGGCAGTTCCGCAGGATGCGGGCGGCCCGTTCGTCGTCCCAGTCGTGGGTGATGTACTTGAGCAGGTACAGGTCCCCGGCCGGTACTTCCTCCAGGAAGTCCCCCGCCCGGGTCTCCCACCGTTCATCGGCGCCCAGTTCCCCCAGCCGGTGGCCGGCGAGTACCTTTTCCCGGTCGTACAGGACGCCGTTCAGGCTCGGGTTCTGCGCGAGGACGTGGAGGAGGAGGGTGCCGTGTCCTCCTCCCACGTCCACGACGGTGGCACCGTCCGGGAACCGGTAGCTCCGCAGAGGGGAGCGGATCTCGGGGTCGGACATGGACGCCATCCCCGCGTGGAACTCCTCGTCCTTCGGCAGATCGCCTCCCCAGTAGTCCCAGATCCTCTTCCCGAAGACGCTGTCGAAGGAGATGTCCCCGCCGCGGACCGGGACGGCCAGCTCGCCGCACGAGAACCAGATGGCCTTGCTGGTGAGCATGGTGATCGCGGCCCGCACCGAGGACGGCGCGTCCGTGCGGAGGGGTTCGGCCGCGGGGGTCAGCACGAAATGCCCCGCGCCGACTTCGCGGAAGACGCCGCGGGTGGCGAGGACCCGGAGGATCCGGTGCAGGTTCCCCGCGTCGGTACCCGTGGCCCGTGCCAGTTCCTCCAGTGGTGCGGGGGCGTCCGAGAGGTGGTCGGCCACGCCCGTGACGGCCGCGGCGCGCAGGGCCGCCGGGTAGGCGAGGCCCAGGGCCTGCTCTATCAGGAACAGGCCGGCGGATTCCCCGCCCGAGGGGGTCTTTTCGTCGGACATGACCGGGATTCCCTTCTTCTCTCTTCCGATTCCGTTCGGCCGGCGGTGTGCTCAGGCGCGTGTCCACGGCGGACACGGCACGGGCGTGTGCCGGTCCCTCTTCCCGGCCGTCGCCTTCCGTGAGAAGGACGGCCGTGCGTGTTCCCCACTCCGGCGGCGGGTGGTTCCCGTATGCCCGTGGAGCTTCGGCCCCGGTTCAGTGGATTCGCTGGCCCGGCCCTGGATGAGCGCGGTCGTGGGTGATGGCCGCGACGGATTTGCCGCCGTCGACGGGCAGCGTGACGCCTGTTATCCATGAGGCGTGCGGTGACAGGAGGAAGGCGGCGGCGTGAGCGATGTCGCCGGTCTCGCCGATGCGTCCCATCGGATAGCTGGCCGCGATCGTGTCATGGGGGAGCGTGATCAGGGTTTCCATGAAGGAGGTCCGGACGAACGCGGGAGCGACCGCGTTGACGCGCACGCGCGGCGCGAGCTGGTCGGCCATGTCCTGGGTGAGCCGGTTCAGGGCTGCCTTGCTCGCGCTGTACGCGGGGAGGCGGAACCCCCCGGTCGCGCCCACCGTGCTCGTCATCAGGATCGCTCCGCCGTGGTCCTTCATCCAGGAATGCCAGACGAGCTGCGTGTATCCCAGGGCTCCGAGCACATTGGTCTCCATGGTGTGCCGTACGGACTCCAGGTCGAGTTCCATGACCGGTGTGTGCATGGCCGGGTTGATCCCCGTGGTGTACACAAGCATGTCGAGACGCCCGAAGGACTCCATGACGGCGTCCACGGCCGCTTGGCGCTCAGCGGCCTTGCGGCTGTGGGCGACGAGGGGCAGAACCCGGCTCCCCGTCTCCTCGGCGATGGCGCAGGCGGCGGCGCGCAGCGGCTCCCCGTTGCGGGCGGTCAGCGCGACACAGGCGCCCTGACGTGCGAGTTCGGTGGCGATGGCGTATCCGATACCCCGGCTGGCGGACACGACGAGGGCGGTCCGTCCCGCGAACACGGGTGAGCCCGACGTGTGTCCCGCCGCTTCCACGGGGCCGTGCAGCTCGCGGTGCTGTCGGCTGGACCATCCGGGCAGCAGCGTCATCCTGACCCTTCCCTTCCCGTCGTTCCGGTCCCGCTCCTTCCGGGAACGGCTTCCACCAGTGAGCCCCGGACCGGAGAGTGGGCGGAAGGGGTCCTTCGGGCGCGTTGAGTGAACGTGTTGAAACGCGGTGGCGAGCGCACCCGCGACGCTTCCGGGCGTTTCCCCGGAATCTTCCAGGACGGCGGACGCGGACAGCGGCCGCCGGGTGACGGAGTGCGCGGCACGGGTGGCGACCGGGTCCGGATGGACGGGCGGCGCGTGCGGCGGGCCCGGGCCCGTGCGGCGGCGGAGAGCCCTCGGCCCGCCGCCGCACAGGGCACCGCGCGCCCCTGCCCGCCCGTGCCGCGCCCGCCACCGGCGGTCCGGACGGCCTCCGGACCAGGGGGGCGATGTCCCGGACGGGGAGCCGGGCCGCGCCGGCGTCCGGGGCGTGCTGCCGTGCCGGATGCGCGGGAGTGTCGGAGGATGTGGGGAGACGACCGTCCGGTGTCCGCCGCGGGACGGGCCCGCCGGGCCCGGCGGCGGTGGTGGGCGACGCCGGGCCCGAAGGCCCACGCCTGCGTCCACGGGAGCGCACCGGTGGGGAGGCCCGGTCCGCCGGACGCGCGCGGTGGCGACGCCGGAGCGCGGTGATGCCCGTGCCGCGGGCATCCGACCGGCCCCGGACGCCCGCCGGGCCGGAAGCGCCGGGCCGGAAGCGGCAGGCGGAGGACGCCCCGGCGGAGGAGGGACGAGGTGGAGGACAGGCACCTCCTCAAGCGGTACGAAGCCCTCCTGGGCGCGGTGCCCCAGCTGGTGTGGGTGATGTCGGCCGACGGAGTCGTCACCCGGCTGACGGGCCGGGGGATCCCGGAGAGGCTGTGGGCACCCGACGGCGGGGCCTCGTGGATGAACGCGGTGCACCCGAAGGACCGGGAACGGTTCCGGCGCGTGTGGCGCAGGGCCACCCGGCGCCGGCTCCCCGTCGACGAGATCGTGCGCGTGCGGCTGGAGAACAGCCCCGACCGGTACCGGCACGTCAGGATCGTCGCGGCGCCCGTTCCCGGCGGGGAGGAGGAGTGGGTGGGCACCGCTGCCGACGCCGAGGACGACTGGCGCACGCGGATGCGGGAGAAGCTGCTCGCCCGCATGGCGTCGGTACCGGCCGCACGCGATCTCTCCGAGGCGTTCATGACGGCCGCGGCGGCCGTCGTCCCCGAACTGGCCGACGCCGTGGCCATCTTCCACGTGCAGAGCGACACGCCGGACGGATCCCCGCCCGCGCGGGACGCGCCCTCCGCGGTACCGGTGGGGCGGGTGGCCCTCGCCCCGGGCCTGCCCTCCCTGCCCGAGCTGAGCGGGGACTTCACGATGGGCCCGACCACGCAGCGGGCCATGCGCTCCCAGCGGTCCCAGCTGCTGACCTTCTCGGCGGGCCGCCCGCCCGAGGGCATCTTCTCCCACGTCTCCGACCAGTGGCTCCGGCGGGCCGGGGCCACGAGCGTGGCCCTGCTGCCCGTCGTGGTCGACGGCCGCACGGTCGCGCTGGCGAGCACGGCGACCTGCCGCGGGAACCCGCCCGCGGACGAGGCGGACCTCGCGCTCCTCCAGGACGTCTTCCAGCAGATGAGCGGACCGCTGCGCCGGACGCTGGAGATGCAGGGCATCCGGGAGACGGCCCTCACCCTGCAGCAGTCCTTCCTGGCCGCCCCCTCGTACGTCGGGGGGGTGACGATCACGGCGCTGTACCACCCGGCCGACTCCGCCGCGGAGGTCGGCGGTGACTGGTACGACGCCGTCAGGCTCTCGGACGACTCGCTCGCGGTGTCGATCGGCGACATCGCGGGCCACGACCTGGACGCGGCCATGGCGATGGGACGGGTCAACAGCACGCTGAGGGGCCTTGCCTTCGACAGCGGACCGGCGGCGAGCCCGGCGGCCACACTGCACCGGCTCGACCGCATCGTCCAGGCGCTCGACAGCCCCTCGATGGTCACGGTGGTCCACGCGATCCTGCGGCGGCGGGAGGGCGACGCCTGGGACGTCACCCTGTCGAACGCCGGACACCCGCCGCCCCTGTTCGTCCCCGCCGGCGCGCCACCGCGGTATCTGCACGACCTCGCCGCCCCGGACCCGCCCCTCTGCGTCACCGACGCCTTCCCCCGCACGGACCTCTTCGTGGCCATGCGCGAAGGCGACACCCTGCTGCTCTACACCGACGGGCTCGTGGAGAGGCCCGGTACGGACATCGGCCACAACCTGCGGCGCCTGCGGGAGCGCACCGGCGCCCTGGCCCGGAGAGGAGTGCCCCTGCCCAGTCTGATCCGTGAACTCCTGCCGTCCGTCCACGACCGCCGCGACGACATCGCCGTCATCGCCCTGCGGGCGGAGAGGGAACGATGACGCGGCGGAACGCGCCACCGGCCCTCCGCCCCGCACGAGCGGTGGGAAGACCCACCGGGACCGGCCCGGACCACCGCGAACCCGGCACGAGCAGCACGCCACGCACCCGTACCCACCCTCAGCGGGAAGGTGTCACATGAACACTCCGAACAGCAGGCCGCAGGGGCTCGTCACCTCACGGGCCCACTCCGCCCGGGTCTACGACTACATCCTGGGCGGCAAGGACCACTACCCCGTCGACGCCGAAGCGGGCGACGCCATGTGCGAACACTGGCCCGCCCTCCCGGTCCACATGCTGGAGAACCGGCGGTTCATGCACCGCGCCGCCCGCTACCTCGCCCGGGAACGGGGCATCCGGCAGTTCCTCGACATCGGGACCGGACTGCCCACCTCGCCGAACCTGCACGAGGTGGTGCAGGAGGTGGCACCGGAGTCGCACGTGGTCTACGTCGACAACGACCCCATCGTCCTCGCCCACGCGCGCGCCCTCCTGCACAGCTCGCCCGAGGGCGCCACCGTCTACGTCGAAGCCGACATGCACGACCCCGACGCCGTGCTGAACAGCCGGGAGTTCCACGAACTCATCGACCTGAACAGGCCGGTCGGCCTGATGGTGATCGGCATCATGCACTTCATCCTGCCGCCCGAGGACCGGCGCCTGATCCAGCGGCTGCTGGATCCGCTGCCGTCCGGCAGCTACCTGGCGATGACCATCGGCACCGCGGACTTCGCGCCCGAGGAGGTCCACCGGGTGGCGGAGGACTACCGCAGGCAGGGCATGCCCATGACGCTGCGGGACCTCGCCACCGCCCGGTCGTTCTTCGACGGGCTGGAGCTCCAGGAACCGGGCATCACCCAGGTGCACCTCTGGCGCCCGGGGCCCGAACAGGACGGCATCGACGGCCGCGACATCGCCATGTACGGAGCGGTCGCGAGGAAACCCTGACGAAGGGCGGCCCTGCCCCGCCCGGGCGGCCCCGTCGGCCGGAGCGGAGCGGCTCACGGGGTCCCGCGTGTCCTGACGGCCGCCCGGGTGGCCGTCAGGACACCCAGGAAGGTGATCCCGGCGATTCCGAGGACGAGCCGGCGGGCTGAGACGAGCGGGTCCGCGCCGCCCGCCGCGAGCAGGGTGCCGCGACGGCCGAGGTGAGGGTGAACGCGATCAGCCGGGTGGTGCTGACGGCCGCCGTGGCCTTGGAGCCCTCCGCCTCGTCGGCGCCGCTGCTCATGGTGGCCACCGGCAGATGGGGAAACGCGCAGCCGATCCCGGCACCCGCGACCAGCAGCAGGACCGCCCACAGCACAACGGCCGTGCCGGGGGCGTCCTCGGCCAGGAGCAGGCCGTACGCCGTGAGACCGGCGGCGAGGAACAAGGGGCCCGTGCGCACGAGCCTTCGGGCCCCCGCCCCGTCGCACGCACGCTGGACAGCTGCGCCGCGGCCCAGCCCAGTGAGAGGACGGCGCCGAGCAGCCCCGCCGGCAGGGGGGCCGGACCCCCCAGTTGCTGCCCGAAGAGCGGAATGAAGTTCTCTGTCATCACCTCCGCGCACAGGCCCGCCACTGTGAGGTAGACCCCTTGAGGTGGTTGCCGCGGACGTAGGTCAGGCGCGGGAGCACGCCGTTGGCGTCCCGGGCGTCCACGACGAGGAACAGGACCAGCAGCAGCCCGGCGAGGACCACCAGCGGCACCAGGAACCCGGTGAGGGCGGAGCTGAGACTCAGTACCGCCGCCGTCGACGCGAGCGCGGCCATCGATGCCACCGGCACGGGGCGGCTCACCGGATTCTCCGGCCGTCCGACGGGCAGGGCGCGCAGGGTGACCAGGCAGGGCAGCACCGCCAGGCCCGAAAGCGGCACGCCAGTGACCGAGTTCGGCGAACCCGCCGCCGAGCACCGGGCCGGCGAGCGTACCGGCGCCGAACATTGCCGGCACGAGCCCGGTCCCGCGGGTCCAGGGGGAGGGCGGCAGAGGGAACACCGGACCGTACGCGATCACTTCGCGCCAAGGGCGTACTCGATCAGCGCCAAGTAGCAAGATGGAGTGATGACGACAACAACACTCACCGATGCCTGGGCACGTGTCCGAACGGCTCTGGATGCGCATGCGCCCGCGACAGCACGTACTGTCCGGCCACCGGCGACCATGAACGACTTATCCGAAGCTCAGTCCCTGATGGGGCAGACGTTCCCCGATGCGGTGAGGGAACAGTTGTTGCTTTTCGACGGGGCGGAGCCGAACCCGATCACGGGCGTTGTACTGCCCCCCTTGTACATCCCCCTCGGGCTTCAGCGCATGCAGATGCTGTGGCAGCAGAAGCTCGCCGCCCGGCAGCACTCCGTTGACGGGGCAACTGCCACAGCCCGTGCCGGGGACGCCTGCCAGGAGTTTCATCCATTGCTGGTGCCCATCGGGGACGACACGACGGGGGACCTGCTGGTGGTGGACAACAGGCCCGGTGAGTTGCGCGGGAGCGTTCTGACCTGGGGCAAGGCCGACGGCTACTTCGGCGCGCCCACCTGGCCCAGCGTGGCCGACATGTGGGCCGATGTGGCGTGTGCGCTGGAGACCGGAGTCACTCAAGGGATCGAATGCGACAGTGATCCCCTTCTGACGCTCAACGGGTGCGCTGCGGTGTTCACCGCTGACGGATACCTTGAGTGGGAATTCTAGCGAGGCGGGTGCTGTTCCCGGCCAGAAGCCGGCCGGGAACAGATGACTGGCGTCAGGGTATGATCACCACATAGAACTCGTCGTTCGGGCCGTCGATGATCCTGTTGTTGGCGTAGTACGTAGCGAGCTGGCTGCCACCCGCGGTGTTCTCGGTACCGTTGATGGCCAGCGCCGAAAAGTTCTTCTCGGGTTTACTCGGCTCGTAGATGGACTGGGCCGACCCTTCATAGGTTGAGGCGAACGGGTACTCGTCGCACTCCAACCCCTTCGACGCGTAGTTGGGGTCTACGGCTGTGCACACCTTCACGGCCTCACGCCGGTTTGCATTGTATCTGTTCAGATTCGTCTGGCTGATGCTTTTCTGCAGCCGGTGCAGCGGGTCACTGGCGTTCTGGCCCGCCACGTGCTTCGAGGGATTGGCCGGCAGGGTGTTCTGCGGCTGCGTGAAAGCTGTCTTGATGTGGGAGGCCACCGCACGTTCCGGAGGTAAAGGCCTCGCACGGGAGCGGACACCGGACCGACATCCGCCGCCCGTCGGCACGGCGGCAGGCCGGACGCCCTGCCGGGCCCCGCACGTATGCGGCACCACCCGGCGGTACAGGCTGCGGGTCGGCGCCGACGGGCGGCGGTCACGAGAACTCCCACGGAGCGGCGACGCGGACGCCCTGGTCGTGCTGGAGACAGCGCGAGGTGGCGGGGTCGTCGGCGATGTCGCCGATGCCGCGGACACGGGCACAGGCAGCACCCAGGGAGTTGAGGCGGTGTTCCCAGCCGGCGGCGGAGTCGTCCGCCAGGGCCCGGACCAGCTCCCGCCTCCCGGCGTGGGAGGACACCCCGAGGACGGCGCGGGTCCGCGGGGTGTCGGACAGCGCCAGGTGCCCCCGGGCCGCAGGCAGGGGATGAAAGAGCGGCGCTGGAGAGGGACGGGGGTCACTCAGCAGAAGCCGGGCGGAGGACAGCAGTGAGGTCTCCACGGCCGCGGTGCGCCCCGTGGTCTCACGGTGGAGCAGGGCAGCCAGGACCGCCTCGGCACACACCATGCCGCCCAGGGCGTCCAGCATGGTAGTGGTGCTGCACGCGGGGGCCTCGCCGACGGGACGCTGGGCGTAGGCGAGACCGGCATGGGCCTGAGCGGAGAAGTCGGTCGCGACTGTCGGCAGACGGGGGCCCCGCAGGGGTGCCCAGCCGGAGGCCTGGGCACAGATGAGGTGCGGGTTCACCCGCCAGAGCGCCCCGGGAGCGAGACCGAGACGTTCCGCGCGGCCGGCGGGCCAGTTCTGCAAGAACACATCGGCCCCGGAGACCAGTTCGAGCAACGATCGGCGGCCCGGAGCACTGGTGATGTCCAGGCGGACCGGATGCTTGCCGCGGTGCAGGGACCGGAAGCCGGCGAAGCAGCCGTTGACCACCGGCTCGATCCCCCGCGCCGGGTCCCCGCCGGGAAGCTCGACCAGCACGACCCGCGCGCCGAGCAGGGCGAGGACCAGGCCCGCGTAGGGGCCCTGCAGGAAGCGGGTGCACTCCACGACCGTCACCCCGGACAGCGGAAGGCTCCCGGGGGCGGGGGACCCGGAGACCGGCGGGGGACCGTGGGGCGGCTGGTGCGCGGTGCTCGTCCAGGGGAGCGCGCCGGGCCGGTGCCGGCCGTGCGGCTGGAGCCTGGTCACGGCCACCCCCCGGTCCTCGGCAGCGGCTTCCAGCTCGGCCAGGGAACGGACCGCGACAGCCGCGTGCAGAGCCTCGGGGACGCGGTTCCGCCCGGTCCACTGACGTGCAGCGTGCTCGCGCCAGGCGTGGCCGATGGTGACGCCGTCGACGCCCAGGTGCCGCCACCAGGAGCCCCAGGCGTCTGCCCGGAGTGTCTCGATCTCCACCCACTGGCCGTCGAGGGTGCGGAAGGGGGGCGGGCGTCCCTGGCCGGCGCGGGGCCTGAACACGTCCGGTGCCGCCTCGGCGACCGCCAGGTAGTGCCCGTGGGGGAGAAGGACCGCGGAGACCGGGTCCACGGTGACGGCGCCGAGGGCGTGTCCCCGTGCACGGGCGAGGAGGGCGGCGAGAAGTCCCTGGCCCACGGAGACCGCCCGCAGGACACTCGTGTAGTCCACTCCGACGCGGCGTGGACCGTTCCCCTCGCGCAGTCCGTACAGGCTCATCACGGCGCAGACGGCCTGGGCGAGTTCCTCGGTGGTCACATCCGCCCCCGGGGTGTCCGCCGATCGCACCGTGACGTTTCCGAGCCGGCTCCGGACGGAGCCGACGCGCCAGAGGCCGTTCTCCGCGGAAACGGGAGGGAACCCCAGTTCAGCGAGATGGCACTTGGCCCTTCCGCCGAGAGCACCGACACCCATGCAGCACCCACCTCCTTCCGGCAGCGCCCGGGGGACACGGACCGGTTCGGGAATCCCGGCGCATGGGCAGGCGCCCAGCTCCATGACTTCCTCTCCCGCCGTGGCCCCGGCCCTCCGGGCGGGGCCGGCCCCATGCCGGCCCCGGGCACGTCGGCGGCCCGCCCCGCGACGCCCTGCCGGGGAACACCACCGCGGGCGACGGACCCCCGCCGTTCCCCGGGTGCCGCCAAGCCGCTCGCCGAGTGGTTCCCATGGGAACCGACGATGCCGCGGAGGGACAACAGGGGCCGGCCGCTGGGCGCGTGAACGTGTTGAACGTGCGGTACGCACACGGTGCGGACGGGCACTGTGCACGGACCGGATCGGAGAGTGCCGAGACCGGATATGCGGTCCGTGCGATGTGGATGACGCTGTACGGCATGACCAGCCTCAGCACCCCACCGACGCGGACGGCCGCCGACGCGATCACCCCCGAGGCCCTGCGCGCCACGATGGGCGCGTTCTGCACGGGCGTCGTCGTCGTCACCGCGCTGGACGGCCGGACCGACGGCACGCCCCTGGGCTTCACCTGCCAGTCCTTCGTGTCGCTGTCGTTCGACCCGCCGCTCATCTCCGTCAGCCCGGCCCGCACGTCCACGACCTGGCCCCGCATCCGCGAGGCCGGCCGGTTCGCCGTCAACATCCTGGCCGACGACCACGCCTGGCTGTCCGACCGGTTCGCCCGCTCCGGGACCGACAAGTTCGCCGGTGTCGACTGGACGCCGTCACCCAACGGATCTCCCGTCCTCGGCGGGGTGAGCGCCTGGGCGGAGTGCACCCTGTGGCGCGAGTACGACGGGGGCGACCACACCGTCGCCGTCGGCGAGGTCACCGCGCTCGGCCACGACATCGGGCGGAACCCCCTGCTCTACCACCGCGGGACCTACCCGCGCGCGGACTGGCGGGAGTCCTGATGGACGGCGCGGAGCGGACCGGCGGAGCGCCCGGCGCGCTCAGGGTCACCGCGGTCCTCGCCAGTCCGCACGGGAGCGGTTCGACGGCGGCCGCGGCCGGGGCCGTTCTGGAGGGGTGCCGCGAGGCCGGGGCCCTCTGCACCCTCGTGGACCTGCGGGACGGCGCGGCCGACGGCTTCGCCGCCGCCGTGGAGGCGGTCGAGGAGGCGGACGCCGTGGTGTTCGCGTCCCCCGTCCACCGCGCCACCCACACGTCCCTGCTGGCCTCCTTCCTCGAACACGTCGAACGGGGTGCGAAGCACGAGACCCGCGCTCCGCTGCGGGGCAAGGCGGCCGCCGTGGTGATGACCGGCGCGGCCCCCGAGCACTTCCTGGCACCGGAGAGGCTGCGGTCCGTCCTCACCTCCTTCTACGCCGTCCAGGTGCTCTCACCGTCGCTGTTCCTCACCGGGACCGCCTTCGGCCCCGACAGGTCCCTGACCCCGGGAGCGGCCGGAACCGGCGTCCTGCACGGCCGCGCTCTCGTGGACCTGGCGGCCGCGTGCCGCGCCGGCGGGAGCATCGCCCTGCTCAGGCCGCTGGTGTGACCCGTGAACAGCTACCACCGGGCGGCGGGCCCGGCACGCGGCCCGGCCGACCGGGCCGTCCCCGAACCAGCAGGGAGAACGCGTACATGTCCACGACCGTCGAACTCGTCGAGGTCGGCCCCCGCGACGGCCTCCAGAACGAGAGGAGGCCGCTCGACACCGGCACCCGCGCCGAACTCATCACGCGTCTGGTCGCCCGGGGCGCCCGGCGCGTCGAGGCGGTCAGCTTCGTCCGCCCCGACCTCGTCCCGCAGATGGCCGGGGCCGAAGAGGTCATGGCGAAGGTGCCCCGGGAGCCCGGGGTGTCCTACATCGGGCTGGTCCTCAACCGGCGCGGTGCCGAGCGGGCCGCACGGACCCCGTGCACCGAGGTCAACATCGTCGTTCCGGTGACCGATGCCTTCTGCCTGCGGAACCAGAACCTCACCGTCGAGGCGATGCTCGGCCATGCCGCCGCGGCCTCGCAGGTCGCCCGTGACGCCGGTATGCGGGTCAGCGTGACCCTCGCGGTGGCCTTCGGGTGCCCGTTCTCCGGGCGGGTCCCCCTCGGCCGGGTCGAGAAGGTGCTGGCGCGGGTGGCCGAGAGCGAGCCGGACGAGATCGCGTTCGCCGACACCATCGGCGTCGGAGTCCCCCGCCAGG
The DNA here is from genome assembly GCF_009862265.1 of Streptomyces sp. SID8352. GTDB lineage: Bacteria > Actinomycetota > Actinomycetes > Streptomycetales > Streptomycetaceae > Streptomyces. The sequence continues at coordinate 167,458 of NZ_WWGX01000035.1, forward strand.
TCCGCGCGCTGGCCGCGCTCGCGGCCGGCGACGCGCGCGTCCGCAGACTCCGCTTCCACTTCCACAACACCCGCAACACCGGCTACGCGAACGCCGCCGCGGCCGCCCGCCTCGATGCGGACGGCGGGACCGTCCCGGGCGGAGTCGTCGCCCTGGACGCCTCCGTCGGCGGGTTCGGGGGCTGCCCGTTCGCCCCCGCCGCCACCGGCAACATCGCGACCGAGGACCTCCTCTACCTCCTGCGCGGAGAAGGCGTGCCCCTGCTCGGTCCCGGCACCCCCGACCCCGAGGGCCTCGCCCGGGTCGGGTCCTGGCTCGGGGACCGGCTCGGCAGCCCGCCGCAGGGCCTGCTCCTGCGGGCCGGGGACTTCGCCCCGACCGGCCCCGCGGACAGCCCGGCCGCCACCGGGAACTGACCCGCCGTCCGCGCGGCGGCAGACGCGCACCCCGGCCGCGGCGGAAGGCACGCGCCCCGGCCGCCCCGCCGAGCCCGTGGGGAGCCCGGGCCGCCCCGGCCGCCCCGCGGAGTCCCCCCGACCCTCCCGCAACCGACAAGGAAGGCACCGAGAATGAGCCTGGCAGGCAGCACACCGCACCGGTCCCATGCCTCCGCCGACACGTTCCCGCTGGCGGGCATCCGCGTCGTCGAACTCGGCAACTTCATCGCCGCGCCCACCGCGGGCCGCCTGCTGGCCGACTTCGGCGCCGAGGTCATCAAGATCGAGCGGCCCCGCACCGGCGACGAACTCCGCAACTGGCGCCTGTTCGCGGGCGGCACCTCGATGCTGTACCGCACCGTCAACCGGAACAAGAAGTCGGTCGAACTCGACCTGCGCACAGACGACGGCCGGGCCTCGGTCCTCGACCTGGTCTCCTGCTCGGACGTCCTGATCGAGAACTTCCGCCCCGGCACCCTCGACAAGTGGGGACTGACCCCGGAAGCGCTCACCGACGCCAACCCCGAACTGGTCGTGGCACGCATCTCCGCCTACGGCCAGACCGGTCCGCTCGCTCCCCGGCCCGGGTTCGCCGCCGTCGCGGAGGCCTTCGGCGGGATGCGGGAACTCGTCGGCGACAGCGACCGGCCGCCCTCCCGCGTCGGTGTGTCCATCGGCGACTCCGTCGCCGGCCTCTACGCGGCGTTCGGTGTCGTCATGTCGCTGCTGGACCGCGTCAACCGCGAGAAGCGGGGCCGCCGTCCCTGGACGCCCGCCGAACGGCACATCGACGTCGCGCTCCACGAGGCGGTCTTCTCGATGATGGAGTCCCTCGTCCCCGACTACTCCGCCCACGGCGTGCTCCGGGAGCGCACCGGCGGCCGGATAGAGGGCATCGCCCCCTCGAACGCCTACGTCTGCTCCGGCGGCGACTCCGTGGTCATCGCGGGCAACGGCGACTCCATCTTCGGCCGCTGCATGGAGACCATCGGCCGCCCGGACCTGCGGGACGACCCCGGTCTGGCGACCAACGCCGGCCGCTGGGCCCGGCGTGACGAACTCGACCGGGCCATCGGGGCGTGGACCGGCCGGCGCCCCCGCGACGAGGTCCTGGCCGCCCTGGCCGCGGCCGACGTGCCGGCCGGGCCGATCCACACCGCCAAGGACATCGTCGACGACGAGCAGTTCGCGGCACGCGACATGGTGCAGACACTCCCGGTCGACGTCGCCGGGGAACTCCGCGACGTGATGTTCCCCGGAATCGTGCCCGTGCTGGGCCGCCGGTCCCTGCCCGTCGCCCGTCCGGGACCGGACCTCGGGGAACACACGCACGAGGTCCTCTCCGGGCTTCTCGCGCGCCCGTGCGGCTGCCGGGCGTGCCGGGACGCCGTGGCAGGACCCGGCGACGCGGTGCCCGCCGCCGCACCGGACGACCCGCCCGGCCACCGTGCCCGGTCCGCGCACATCTGACCCCACAGCCCCTCACCGGGAGGCAGCGATCCATGACACAGATTCCCCGAGCCGTCCCCCCGCCCGCGAACGCACCTGACCGGCCGGCCGACGGCACCGACGTCCTGCGCGACATCTCCCGGCGCGTGCTCTGGCTTTCGGCCGCCATCGTCGACGCGGCCAACCACGGACGCCCGAACCGGACCGGGATCAAAGCCGGCGGGCACCAGGCGTCCTCCGCGTCGATGGTCGACATCATGGTCGCCCTGTGGTTCCACCACCTGACCAGCCTGGACCGGGTCTCGGTCAAACCGCACGCGTCGCCCGTCCTGCACGCGATCAACTACCTGCTGGGAGACCTGGACCCGAAGTACCTGACGACGCTGCGGGCGAAGGGGGGCCTCCAGTCCTACCCGTCGCGCACCAAGGACCCCGACACGGTCGACTTCTCCACCGGGTCGGTCGGCATCGGCGCGACGGCGGCGCTGTGGGCGGCCGTCGCGCACCGCTACCTCGCCTCCCGGTTCCCCGGCACACCCCCCGCCGGCCGCTTCGTGAGCCTGCTCGGCGACGCCGAACTCGACGAGGGCGCCATCTGGGAGGCGGTGGCGGACCCGCAGGTGACGGAACTCGGCGAGCTGCTGTGGGTCGTCGACCTGAACCGGCAGTCACTGGACCGGATCGTGCCCGACACACAGATCGAGCGCCTGCGGGGCATGTTCGCCGCCGCCGGCTGGCAGGTCGTCGTCCTGAAGTGGGGGCGCACCGTCGGCGAGCTGTTCACCCGCCCGGGCGGGGAGGAACTCCGCAGCCGCCTGGAGGGGATGCCGAACGAGGAGTACCAGCGGATGCTCAGGGCCGACTCCTCCGAGACCGCCGACCGCATCCTCGCGGGGACGGACTCGGCGGAGCTGGAGGCGCTGCTGGCCTCACTGACCGAGGACCGGCTCGCCGCCGCGGTGCGCGACCTCGGCGGGCACGACCTCGGGCTCCTGGTCGACACGTTCGACACGGTCGACGTGCACCGGCCCACCGTCGTCTTCGCCTACACCGTCAAGGGACGCGGCCTGCCGACCGAGGGCCACCCCGGCAACCACTCCGCGCTCCTGACCGGGGCGCAGATGCGGTCGCTGGCGCAGTCGTGCGGGGTCCGCCCGGAGGACCCGTGGCGTCCGTTCGAACCCGGCACGGCCGCCGCCGGACTGTGTTCGCGGCGCGGCGAGCTGCTCCGGCGCTCCCCGTACGCGCCGTCGCCACCCCTTACGGTGCCGACGGCGCTCGGACACCCGCACCGCAAGCCCGCCTCGACCCAGGCCGCGCTCGGCCGGCTGCTGGCCGATCTGGTCCGGGACGCCCCGGAGACCGCCGCCCGGGTGGTGACGTGCAGCCCCGACGTCGCCTCCTCGACCAACCTCGGCGGCTGGATCAACAAGACCGGAGTGTGGTCGGCCACCGAACGGACCGACTGGTTCGCCGATGACACCGAGCGTGTGCTGCGGTGGTCGGAGGTCCGCGACGGGCAACACATCCAGCTCGGAATCGCCGAGGTCAACCTGGTGTCGCTCGCCGGTGAACTGGGCGCCACGTGGTCCCGGTGGGGCCAGCGGCTGATCCCCGTCGCCACCCTGTACGACCCGTTCGTCACCCGGGCCCTGGAACCCTGGAGCTACGGCATCTACGCCGGCGGCCAGTCGATCCTGGTCGGGACCCCGTCCGGAGTGACCCTGGCCCCCGAGGGCGGCGCCCACCAGTCCGTCACGACACCGTCGATCGGCCTGGAACAGCCCTCCTGCGTCTACTGGGAACCGGCGTTCGCCCAGGACCTGGAATGGTGTTTCCTGCACGCGATGAACGGGATCGGTGTCCCCGGCGGCACGTCGGCCTACTTCCGGCTCTCGACGCGCCCCGTCGACCCCGCGCTCGCCCGGGTCCCGAACGACCCGGCGCTGAGGGAGCGGCGGCGCCTCCAGGCGGTCGCCGGGGGCTACCGCCTGCGCTCGCCGGACCCGGCGGACGAGCGGATCACCCTGGTCGGTGTCGGTGCGATGATGCCGGAGGTCGTCGCGGCCTCCGACGCCCTGGCGGACCTGGGCATCGGCGCCGGGGTCGTCTGCCTCACCAGCCCCGACCTGGTCTTCCGCTCGTTCCAGCGGCGCGGGACCCGCACGGCCGGCGGCGGGTCGGACATCATCGACGAGCTGTTCCCCCCGCTCCGCCCCACACCCCTGGTCACCGTCCTGGACGGCCATCCGCACACCCTGTCCTACCTCGCCGGGGCACGCGGCGACCGCATCCGGTGCCTGGGGGTGACCGAGTTCGGACAGTCCTCGGACCTGGCCGACGCGCACGAACTGCACGGCATCGGCACCGACGCGATCATCGACGCGGCACTGACCCTTCTCGGCCGGTAGCACCGCACCGGTCCAAAGGACCCACGACGCCGGTGCCACCGAACGGGGGACGGACCCGCGCGGGCAGCGGTGCCCGACGGACGGGAGGCCGTCGCAGCCGTGCCGACCCGGCGCGGCCGGGTGGGGCCGGGCCCGGCAGGGGGCGTGCCCCGGCCCTGCTCCGGGCGTGCTCCGGCCCTGCTCCTGCCCTGCTTCGGGCGGCGGGAACGCCGCACCCCCGGCCCCATGTGACCCACGACCTTGATGTTTGTCCTGTTTTCGCCAGAATCAGCAGGGAACGGATAGCCGCTCACCGCGGGCGGCTGCGCCGGCCGTCACCGCACGTCTACGCTGGCGGCACTCATCACGGAGCTGATGTGCCCCGAAGGGGGTGCCATGGAATACCTGGCCTCTGCCTCGGTGATCAGGACGCAGAGCCTGGAGGAGGCCCGCGAGGCGGTCACCAGGATCTACCTGCCGCATGATCTGATCGGCCCCCGGGACGCGATGGACATGCGCCTGAACGCCCTCACGGACCGGTACATGACCCTGGGGTACCTGACCTACCAGGCCGAAGCCGAACTCACCATGCCGGCGACCGAGGACTGCTACCACGTCAACCTCACCATCGTCGGCGAGACGAAGGCATCCCGCAGCGACGGCGGCCGCGAGGCCACCGCGGCCGGCCGGCGCGGGGTGGTGCTCTCCCCGGTCCAGACGAACCGGGTGTCCTGGACCCCCGAGGCGGAGCAGCTCATCCTGAAGATCCCGCGGACCAGCCTCGAGGCACACCTCTCCGACCTGATCGGCAGACCGGTCACCGGGATCATCGACTTCGACTTCGGCCTCGACCTGACCACCGGTTCCGGCCGCGCGCTGCTCCGGGCGGTCCAGTTCCTCGCTGCCGAACTCGACAAGCCCGCCGGTCTGGCCGAGATGCCGCTCGCACGTGAACAGCTCGAGGCCTATGTCCTCACCTCGCTGCTGCACGCGGGCCGGCACCGGTTCAGCGACGCGCTCGCCGGGAGCGAGGACCTGCGCCGTCTCGGCCGGCTGACCTCCGTGGTCTCCTACATCGAGGCGCACGCGGAAGGCGAGATCACCCCGGAGATCCTCGCGCGTGTCGGCTGCGTGAGCGTCCGCACCCTGCACGCCGCGTTCCAGGAGCAGCTCGGGGAGTCGCCCATGGCGTACGTACGCCGCATCCGGCTGAGCAGGGTGCGGGCCGAACTGCTGCGCAGCGACCCGCAGAAGACCCGGGTCGCGGACGTGGCCATGCGGTGGGGGTTCTTCCACCAGTCGCGGTTCGCCCAGCAGTACCGGGACCAGTTCAACGAACTGCCCTCCGTCACGCTCCAGCGCTGACCCGCCGCACCCCGCGCGCCCGGCCGCCGGCCGGGCGCGCTCCACCCGTGCCCGCGCACCGGGGACGCGGGCCGCGCATCCGCCGACTCTGCGCTCAACGGCCCTTACGCGTCCGCGAAGGGATAGGAGTCCGGCACCGCTCTTCCTAGCGTTCGGTGTGAAGTCCGCGACACCCCCGACTCCCCTCCGAGGAGACCGAACGACATGGCTTCCCCCTCCTCCCCGCCCGAGACGTTCAAGCTCTTCATCAATGGCGAGAGCGTCGACGCCGTCTCCGGAAAGACCTTCGAATCACTCAACCCCTACACCGGGCAGCCGTGGGCGACCGTCGCCGACGGCGGCCCGGAGGACATCGACATCGCCGTCCGGGCCGCACGGGCCGCGTTCGAGGGCGAGTGGGGCGCCAAGAGCGGTTTCGAACGCGCCGCCGTCATGCGCGACATCGCCGACGCCATCGGCGCGAACGCCGAACGGCTCGCGCTGCTGGAGGTACGCGACTCCGGCAAGCTCATGCGCGAGATGACCGGCCAGCTCAGGGGACTCGGCACCTGGTACACCTACTACGCCGGGCTCGCGGACAAGCTGGAGGGCAAGACCGTCCCGGCCCTGGACCCGCGGACCTACTTCGGCTACACGGTCCGCCAGCCCGTGGGGGTGGTCGGCGCCATCACACCGTGGAACAGCCCCCTGCTGCTTCTGACGTTCAAGCTCGCTCCCCTCCTGGCGGCCGGATGCACCTGTGTGGTGAAGCCGTCCGAGCACTCGCCCGCCTCGACGGTCGCGTTCGCCGAGATCCTCACCCGGGCCGGCCTGCCCGCCGGCGTCCTGAACGTCGTCACCGGCTGGGACCGGTCCACCGGCGAGGCCCTCGCGGCCCACCGGGGCGTCGACAAGGTCGCGTTCACCGGCTCGACCGCGACCGGTGCGAAGGTGGCGCAGGCCGCGGTGGCGAACATCAACAAGGTGACCCTGGAACTCGGCGGGAAGTCACCGCAGATCGTCTTCCCCGACGCCGACCTGGACGCCGCGGCCGGCGGCGTCGTCGCCGGCGTGTTCGCCGCGACCGGGCAGACGTGCATGGCCGGGTCCCGGCTCATCGTGCACGAGTCGGTCAAGGACGACCTGATCGCCCGGGTCGTCGAGCGGGCCAACGCCATCAAGCAGGGCGACCCCACGGAGGCCGCGACCGAGATGGGACCGGTGGCCAACCGCCCTCAGTACGAGAAGGTCCTCGGCTTCCTGGAGGGCGCGAGGGCCGAGGGGGCGACCATCGCCTGCGGCGGCGGACCCAACGCCGACCTCGGCGGCCTGTTCGTCCGGCCGACCGTGGTCCTCGCCGACCCCGGCAACACGATCGTGCGCGAGGAGGTGTTCGGCCCGGTCCTGGCCGCCTACACCTTCACCGACGAGGACGAGGCCGTCGCCCTGGCCAACGACACGCCCTACGGACTGGCCGGTGCCGTGTGGACCAAGGACGTCCACCGGGCCCACCGGGTGGCCGCCGCCGTCCGCGCCGGCACGGTCTGGATCAACGCCTACCGGGTCGTCACCCCGAACATGCCCTTCGGCGGCTTCGGACTCTCCGGCATCGGCCGGGAGAACGGGACCGACGCGGTCAACGAGTACCTGGAGAACAAGTCCGTCCTGGTCGAGCTGACCGGCGGGTCCCGCGACCCGTTCAAGATGGGCTGATCCCCCCTTCCCTTCCCCCCTCCACCCGCGCGCCCGTCGCCGCGGGCCGCGACCGTACCCACCCCCGCCCGGGCACGACGTCCCGCGCGCGGGGCGAACCGGAGAACCAAGGAGAACGACATGACGCTCAGCGCGAACGAGAGGCTCGGACTCGCCGCCACCGATCCGCGTCCCGACAGCGAGACCCGGCCGGCCCGGGACCGCCGGGAGACCAACCCGCTGCTCAACGACCAGCCGATGAAGCTCGGCCTGTTCGGCACCAACTGCTCCTACGGCCTGATCATGTCCCACGCGCCCTCGTCGTACGAGATCACCTGGGAGCACACGAAGTCCATCGCCCAGCAGGCCGACCGGATGGGCCTGGAGGTCATGGTCCCCGTCGCGCGGTGGAAGGGCTTCGGCGGCTCGACGAACTTCAACGGCAACTGCTTCGAGACCTACACCTGGGCCGCCGGGCTCGCCGAGGCCACCGAGAACATCGCGATCGCGGCGACCTCGCACCTGCCGACCGTGCACCCCATCGTGGCGGCCAAGGCCGCGACCACGATCGACCGGATCTCCGGCGGACGGTTCGCCCTGAACCTGGTCATGGGCTGGGTCCCGCCGGAGATGGAGATGTTCGGCGGCGAGCAGCGCCAGCACGACGAGCGGTACGCGTTCGGGCAGGAGTGGATCGACTACGCGCTGCGCCTGTGGTCCGAGGAGGGCAGCTTCGACGTCGACGGCACGTACTTCCAGGGCCGCGACGTGGAGTCCTACCCGAAGCCGCACCAGGGCCCGAACCCCGTGCTGCTGAACGCGGGCAACTCGCCCGCGGGCATCGACTACTCGGCCCGCAACGTCGACATCAACTTCGCCAGCCTCGACACGCTGGAGAACATCAGGGCCTACACCGGGACCGTCCGCGGCAAGGCGCGCGACGAGTACCAGCGCGCCATCGACGTGATGACCTACGGACTGGTGGTCGTCCGGGACACCGAGAAGGAGGCGAAGGCGGCCTTCCAGCAGGTCGTCGACGAGGGCGACTGGGGAGCCGCGGGCAACGTCATCAAGATCGCGCTCTCCGGGGCGAGCCAGTCCTTCGACCACGCCAGGGAGATGTCGGAGCGCTTCATCGCCGGCTGGGGCGGCTATCCGCTGGTCGGCACCCCCGAACAGGTCGTCCAGGGCATGAAGGAGCTCAACGAGGCCGGCATGGGCGGCATGATCATGGGTCTGATCGACCCCGACCAGGAACTCCCGATGTTCCGGGACGAGGTCATGCCCCTCATGATCGAGGCGGGCATCCGCCACTGAGCGCCGCACCGCCCTCCCCGGCGGACCGGCGGACCGGCGGACCGGCGGGGAGGGCGGTGCGGCGGCCGGTGCGCGCCGCGGGGCGCAGGGGCCGTCCCGGAGGTGTCCGGGCGCTCCGCGCCGCGGCGGGGCGCCCGCGGGCTGCCGCCGCGCGCCTGCCGGGGCCCGCAGGACGGCCGCGGTGGGCGTCCTCGACGGGGCCCGGGCCGGTGGGCCGGGCGGTGGCCCGGGGTCGCGGCGGCCCGGGAGCACTCACGGCCTCCGCCGCGGCGGCCCCGGCCGAGGGCGAGACGGAGCCCGGCTTCCCGGGCTCCCTGGGCTCCCCGGGCTCCCCGGGGTGAGCGGCCGGGGGCGTGCCCCTCCGCTCCGTCCTGGCCGAGTGCCGCCCGTCTCCCGGCCCGTGGCGTGCCGGTGGGCCCGTACGACTGTGGAGTCGACCGGCCCACTGGCTGATGTTCCCAACCGTTCCTTCTCCGCCCGGATCACCCGAACCGTGCGGGAGCGTGCGTCCAGCGGTCCCTGCGGGAACGGGTGCGAGACCCTGTCCAGGACCGTTCCCCCCGTTCACGCGGGCGAGGAGACGGCCTGGCGGACGGGCGAAGCCTCCGGCGGACGTGCTCCCGGTCAGGGCACCCGTTCCGCCGGAGGCTTCACGTGCCTGACCGCCCGGCGCGCGGTCCGCGAGCAGGCCGGCGACCGCTGTGGTGCGGGTGTGTGCGACGCCCACGGCGATGCCGGAGCCGGCCGCGACCCGGGCACGGGTGTCGCACCGACGTGGGCACACCGGGCCGACCGGGCACGCTGATGGGGCCGAAGCCTGCAGCGGCGGCCAATCCCGCGGATGGCGATGAGCGCGGTGCCCCCGCTCGACCGGGGCGCGGGGAAGGCCGGGCGTTGGCGGGGAAGGAAACCAACGACGCCCCTTCGCCGGTGCGATGAGACGTCGGAACACCCCCCCGCGACGGCACGGGAGCCGCCCCGTGTGTTGCGGAGACCGGCCCCGTCACCCGCGCGGTGGCCGTTCCCAAGGGCTCACCCCCGTTGTCACCGCATGCTCCTCGGACGGCGGCACGCTCCGTCCCCACCGGGTGCGACGGGCCGTCCGAATGATGGATCGGCTCACCGTCGCAGTCATCCCGATTGTGGATGTGCGCCCGTATCCGAAACCGCAGATTCACCGGCTCGGACCGGCGGCCGGTTCGGTGTGCGGCCTTCCCGGTCCTGTCGGCCGGGTACAGGGGTGTGTGCGATCTGCGCGGCGATGAGGAGCTGACTCCGGTCCCGCCGGAACAGCGGACCGAACGACTCGAGGGCACGCCCCCTGACCAGCAGCAACAGCAGGCCGGAGGAGAGGTCGAGAAGCTCGTACTCGTGTGGAATTCACTCTGCGCGCCGCGATGTGAACGAGTGCCGAACGCCTTGTGCGAACCGACGACGGGTACTGCCCGAAGATCTTCCGGGGGCTTGCCCGCACCGGTTCCCGGCGGAGCGGGACGGGCGGTAAAACGCCGTCACCCTCCAGGAAACATGTATTGACTGCCAGGAACCCTTGGTTGATGCTCCGTCTACGCCAACCGGCGCGGTCCTTTAAGCAGCAGGGCCGCAGACCTCTCAGGAGGATGAATGGTGCGCACCGTAAAGGCAGTCATCGGGATCTCGGTGATCAGTGTCCTGTGTGCCACGGCAGCATGTTCAGGCAACTCGGGTGACAAAGCTCCTGCGTCGGCCGGTAAAGCTGACGAGCGGCTTGGCAGCAGCGTGCGGAAGACCGGCGTCATCCGCCACGGGCTCCAGCCCGGATTCCCGCCCTTCGAGCAGGAGGTCGACGGAAAGATCGAAGGATTCGACGTCGAACTCATGAAAGCACTCGCGGGCCCGCTCGGTGTCAGGACCGAGATTGTGGCCATCGACAGTTTCGCCGGACTCATACCTGCCCTGTCCGCCCGCCGTGTCGACGTCATCGTCTCCGGAATGACCGACACCGCCGAGCGCCGTGAGCAGGTCACCTTCGTGAACTACTTCAATAACCGGGGCGCCATCATGGTTCCCTCGGGGAACCCGAAAGAGATCAACGAGGCGACGGATCTCTGCGGCCTCGACCTGGCCATCGAGGCCGGCTGGATCGGTGAGGAGCGGATGCGGAAGCAGAGCCAGGAATGCAAGAAGGCGGGCAAGTCCGAGATCAACATCGGGACCTACCCCTCCGCCCCCGAGGCCGTCCTGGCGCTGCGGAGCAAGCAGGTCGACGCCTACACCCTCGGGTACGCCGCCGCGCAGAGCTACGTGACCCCCGAGAAGGGGAAACAGGTGCACGTCGAGATCGCGGGCCAGCTGCCGGACGAGTTCGGCCGGGGTCAGTACTCGATCGGCCTGGCGAAGGGTGACCTCGAATCGGCGCGGGCGTTCCGTGACGCCCTGGACAAGCTGATCGAAGAGGGAACCTACCAGAAGCTCCTGGAGAAGTACGGGCTCACCGAAGGCGCGGTCGAGAAGGCGACCATCAACGGCGGCGAAATTGAATAGCGCGCCGAGACCCGGCCGAAGGTCACAGAAGGAAAGGGACTCGACCGCGATCCATCCCCGCAGGCACCCGGCCCGGATCGTCTCGTCGGTCCTCGTCGCCCTGATCGGGGTCTGGCTGTTCGCGGCTTTCGCCTTCAACCCGAACCTGCGCTGGGACACCGTCGGAGAGTACCTCTTTGACGATCGCATATTGACCGGTGTCGGTGTCACCATCCTGCTGACTTGTGTCGCCATGCTGATGGGCACCGTTCTGGGGGTTGTTCTTGCTGTCATGCGGCGTTCCCCCAATGTCATAGTGCGAGGAGCCGCCGGGGGCTACATATGGTTCTTCCGCGGCACGCCACTCCTGGTCCAGCTGATCCTCTGGTACAACCTTGCCGCCCTTTTCCCCCAGCTCAGCCTCGGGATTCCGGGCGGCCCCAGTTTCGTGGAGGTGGAGACCAACCAGATCCTGACCGGATTCGTGGCGGCGATCCTCGGACTGGGTCTCAACGAGGGTGCCTACATGGCAGAGGTCGTACGGAGCGGAATCCTGGGAGTCGAGAAGGGGCAGTTCGACGCGGCGGACTCTCTCAGCATGCGGCGTTCGCAGGTGATGCGATTCGTGGTGCTGCCCCAGGCGTTCCGGATCATTGTGCCGCCGACCGGAAATCAGTTCATCACCCTGTTCAAGACCACCTCACTGGTCTCGGTCATCGCCGGGTCCGATCTGCTGACACAGGCCAAGAACATCTACGCTCACAACTTCATGGTGGTGGAGCTGCTCATCGTGGCCACGTTCTGGTATCTGCTGCTCACCACCGCTTTCACCGCCGTCCAGTCACAGGTGGAGCGCCGACTGGGCAGGGGGCGAATGGAGGACAGCGGCGGCTTCGGGTTCTTCCAGCGGCTCGCCTTTGCCGGGAGGGGAACCTCATGAACGCCAACGAACCGGGACGGCCCATAGCCCTGCGGGCACAGGGTGTCCGCAAGTCCTACCGCGGTCATGAGGTCCTCCAAGGTGTCGACCTGACCGTGCGCGAAGGACAGGTCTGTACCCTTCTCGGCCCGAGCGGCGCGGGTAAGAGCACGTTCCTGCGCTGCGTCAACCTCCTGGAGAACATCGACGGGGGCGAACTCGACGTCTACGGGGTCCCCCGTGGGTATGCGATCCGCAACGGGCGCCGCTACGAGGTCTCCGATCGTGAGCGCACCGATCGGCGGGCGGGCATCGGAATGGTCTTCCAGCACTTCAATCTGTTCCCGCACATGACGGTGCTGCAGAACATCACGGTGGGCCCGACGAAGGTCAAGAACGAGCCACGGGCCGAGGCGGAGGAGCGGGCGCGCCGGCTGCTCGCCAGGGTCGGCCTCGCCGACAAGGCGCACGAGTACCCGGGGCGGCTCTCCGGCGGACAGCAGCAGCGCGTCGGCATCGCCCGGGCGGTGGCCATGAGGCCCAGGCTGCTCCTCCTCGATGAGATCACCAGTGCCCTGGACCCGGAACTCGTCCGGGAGGTCCTCGACGTGGTGGCGGACCTCGCCGCAGACGGCATGACGATGCTCATCGTCACCCACGAAATGGCATTCGCCCGCAAGGTCAGCGATGTCGTGGCATTCATGGAGAAGGGGAAAGTGATGGAGTTCGGTTCTCCCGAGCAGGTTCTCGATTCTGACGCGCGACAGTCGCGCGCCAGCGCCTTCTGCGCGTCCAGTGAGGACGGGAATGTCTGAGATGACTGATGCCGCGCTGATGGAGACGGGCGCCGACGCACTGGTCGACGAGCTTCAACGCGGCGGTGTGGAATACGTCTTCGCGAACGTCGGGACCGACTACCCGGCCATCATCGAGGCCTTCGCCCGGCGCCGGGCGGCAGGGCTGCCCACGCCGAAGGTCGTGCTCTGCCAGCACGAGGTGGTGGCGATCGCCGCGGCCGCCGGATACGCACAGGCCACCGGCCGCGTGCAGGCCGTATTCGTGCATGTCGACGTGGGTACCGCCAATCTGGGCGGAATGCTCCACAACGTGAACCGCGGTCACATCGGCGTGGTGATCATATCCGGGCAGTCGCCCTGGACGACCAACGGCGAACTGCCGGGCTCTCGTAGTAACCCCGTCCAGTACTGGCAGGACATTCCCGACCAGATGGGTATCGTCCGGCCGTACACGCGCTGGAGCTACGAGGTGAAGACGGCGCTGAACGTACGCCAGTTGGTGCGGCGCGCCCTGCGCGTGGCGGGAGCACCGCTGGGGGGACCGGTGTACCTGATGGCCGCCCGTGAGCCCCTCGCACAGGAGGTCGCGGTCTCGGAGTCCGCGTCGCCCCGTGACTACCGGCCGGTGCAGACCGTCCCGGCTCCTGAGGCCATGGACACACTGGCCGGCCTGATCCGCGACGCGCAGGCCCCCCTGATCGTGACCAGCTACCTGGGCAGGGACCCCCTGGCCGTTCCGGCCCTGGTCGAGTTCGCCGAGGACTGGGCGGTGCCGGTGGTCGAGGTCTCCTCCGACGTCCTGAACTTCCCGCGCGACCACGAGCTGCACGCGGGCTCGGACGCCGCGGCCCTCCTGCCCGGGGCCGATCTCATCGTGGTCCTGGACTGCGACATGCCGTGGCTGCCCCTGCGTGCGCAGGCCGGTCCGCGGAGCCGGGTCGTGCATGTGGACGCAGACGTCGAGAAGCTGGACATCGGACTGATCGACGTCGAGGCGGACCTGGTCGTGCAGGCATCCGGCGCCGCCACTCTCCGCGCCCTGCGTGAACGCCTCCACGAGGAGCGGTCATCGAGGGCGGAGCAGATACGGCAGCGCCGCCACCGTGTCCGCCGGGCCGGCCGTGACTTCCGCGCGAACCTCGTCGCCACCCCCACCCAGGGCCCCGGCATCGCGCCCCGACTCGTGGCCGAGGCGCTGGGGAGGCTGCTGGACGAGGACGCCATCCTGATGGACGAGAGCATCTCCAGCCAGAAGTACACCCGCCTGCTGACCGGCAGGAACAGACCCGGGACGTACTTCGGTCCCGGGGGGTCCTCGCTGGGCTGGGGACTGGGGGCCGGCCTCGGAGCCAAGCTGGCGCATCCGGAGCGCGACGTGGTGGTGGCCGTCGCTGACGGAGCCTTCGTGTTCGGTGCGCCCTCGGCCGTCTACTGGGGCGCCCGCAAGTACGGGGCCGCGTTCCTCACCGTCGTGTTCAACAACAGCGCCTGGGAAGCGGTGGAGATCGCCACCGCCGAGCAGTATCCCGGTGGCACGGCTGTGGCCCAGGGCGAGTTCATGGCCGACCTGACCCCGAACATCGACCTGGTCGGTGTCGCCGCGGCGTCGGGTGGGGCATGGGGCGTGCGCGTCGAGGACGCCGCACACCTGGACGAGGCACTCAGCCAGGCCCTGGAACAGGTGCGGGCGGGCATTCCGGCGGTCGTCGAGGTACGAGTCCAGGTCGGCAGCCGATGACCGGGCGGATGTGGCTGCTCGTCCTTGACGGCGCCGACGCACCGGCGCGTTCGGGCTCGGTCGCCCCTGTCATCGACCCCTCCACGGGTACCGCGTTCGCCACCTGCGCGATGGGAGGGGCGGACGATGTCGAGGCGGCCGTCCACAGCGCGAGTGTCGCCCAGGAGCGCTGGGCGGCCCTCGTCCCGGCCGAGCGCGGACGAGTGCTGGCGCGCATGGCCCGGGAACTGCGCGACCACGCCGACGAACTCGCCGTCCTGGAGACGCGGAACACCGGAAAACCCCTGCGCGAGTCCCGTTTCGACGTCGCCAGCGCGGCACGGTACTTCGAGTTCTACGCCGGTGCGGTGGACAAGATCGGCGGCCACACCATCCCCCTGGGTGAGGAATACCTGTCCTATACCCGACGTGAACCCTTCGGGGTGGTCGGCGTGATCGTGCCGTGGAATGCCCCGTTGCAGCAGGCCGCCCGCTCTGTCGCACCCGCTCTTGCCGCGGGTAACGCCGTGGTGCTCAAGCCGGATGAGCACACCCCTCTGACGGCGCTCCGGCTGGGGCGGCTGGCCGTACGGGCGGGGCTGCCCGCGGGGTTGCTCAACGTGGTTCCCGGGCACGGGACCGAGGCGGGTGCGGCCGTCGTGGCCCACCCGGCGATCGGCAAGGTGTTCTTCACGGGCTCCCTGGCCGTGGGGCGGATCGTGGCTGCCGGGGCCGCGGCCCGGGTCGCTCCGGTCGGACTCGAACTGGGCGGCAAGTCGCCGCACATCATCTTCGAGGACGCCGACATCCTCTCCGCGTCTCAGGACGCGGTCACCGCGATCACCCTGAACACCGGTCAGGTCTGTTCGGCCGGAAGCCGGCTGCTGGTGCACGAGAGCATCATCGACCAGGTGCAGGCGGAGGTCTGCACCCGCATGGAGGCTCTCACGGTGGGGCCCGGCGAACGGGATCCGGACGTGGGACCGCTGACGACGGCCGAACAGTTCGAGACCGTGCTGGCACACCTGCGGCGGGCTCGTTCGGACGGAGCGACGGTCGCCCTCGGAGGAGGAGCCGTGACCGACGCCGGCCTGCCCGCCGGCTACTACGTCCAGCCCACGGTGCTCAGCAACGTTCCTCCCACCGCGGCTGTCCTGCGGGAGGAGGTGTTCGGCCCTGTGCTCACCGTCCAGCCCTTCTCCACCGACGAGGAGGCGATCGCGCTGGCCAACGGTACCGACTACGGGCTTGTCGCCGGAATCTGGACTCGGGACCTGACCCGGGCGCATCGCGTCGCGGCACGTCTGGACGCCGGTCAGGTCTTCGTGAACGAGTACTTCGCCGGCGGAGAGGAGACCCCGTTCGGCGGTCGCCGCTTCAGCGGGTACGGGCGGGAGAAGGGGCTGGAGGCGCTGGAGCACTATCAGCAGTCCAAGACCGTGACGATCCGGCTGCGCGCGGCGTCCGCCGGGATCGACGAGGAGAGGAACGCCCATGGGAGCAGCTGAGAGCCGCGTCACGAACGAACTCACCAAAGGGTTCGGGTTGCGGGCCCGTGAGGTGCGGCTTGCTCAGCGCAAGACGCTGGCCGACGTAGCGGCGCTGGCCGGCCTGACGCCCGGATACCTGTCCAGGGTGGAGAACGGCGTCAGCACCGCCTCGGTCGCGGCACTGGTCCGGATCTGCGAGGCGCTCGAGACCTCACTGACCGACCTGCTCACCGATTCCTCCGCGCAGTCGCTGACGGCCGCGCACTCCCAGCCGATCGACTTCGGTGGGGTCGATCTTCAGGAATGGCTGCTCACGCCCACGAGTGAGCGCCGAATTCAGGCAATCCTTTCCGAAATCGGGCCGCGCGGCGGAAGCGGTGACGAGTTCTACGACCTTCCTGTCGATGTCGAGTTCGTGTACGTGATCAGTGGCCGCCTCGCCATCACCTTCGAGGACCATGTGGTCCTGCTTCACCAGGGTGATGCGTTCACGTTCCCCAAGGCCGCCCATCATTTCCGCAACGCGGACGAGATCGGCACGACGAAGGTGCTGTGGATCTTCTCTCCCGCGTTGCCCGGCAGAGACGTACGAGGAGGCGGTGACAGCCATGACACGCGGTGATGCCGTGGTCGACGGGCTCAAGGCCCGTGCCACACCGGTAGTGCGAGGTCTTCTGTACGAGGAGTTCACACCCGGCAGGACCTTCCGGCATCATTGGGGCCGGACGATTACGGAGTCGGACAACTCGTCCTTCGTGGCCCTGACGTTGTCCTACAACCCGCTGTACTTCAACCGGGAGTACGTGCGCGCCCACGGCCTGGAGCCGGATCTGTGCCACCCCATGCTGGCCTTCCTTGTCGCCTTCGGGCTCAGCGTGGAGGACCTGAGTGAACTCGGCGGCCCCTTCCTCGGGGTCGACCGGCTGCGTTTCCACCGCCGGGTCCGCGTGGGTGAGACGATCACCGCGAACAGCACGGTCATCTCCCGCCGTCTGTCCCGGTCGCGTCCGGACACCGGCATCGTCACCTGGCTCACCCGGGGGTGGGTGGGCGGAGAGCTGGCGCTCAGTTTCGAACGGACCAACCTCGTCGTGCTGGCCGGGTCGGCTTCCGACCTGCCTTCACCCGACCATCCCGCCCCCGGTGCGGTCTCCTCGCCCGAGGCGACGGTGCCCGCCGACTGGGAGGTCCACCGGTCCCGGGAGATCAGTGACATGACGGGTGACACCTACGCCGAGACCTACGGCATCGGCTCGGTGCTGAAGCACCAGCGAGGCAAGACGATCACGGCGGCCGACCACACCCTGCTGACCCACATCGCCATGAACACCGCTCAGGACCACTTCAACGAGCACTTCGTCCAGGACGGCGAGTTCAAGAGCAAGCCGGTCTTCGGCGGTGTCACCGCTTCCCTGGTCCTCGGCCTGGCCACCCAGGACACAGCGGAGACGGCGCTGTGGGAGAGCGAACTCACAGGGGTGCGTCTGCACCGGCCCGTCTTCGAGGGCACCACCGTCTACGCCTGCTCCGAACTCATCGGAGCCGGTGAGGGGCCCACCCCCGACACCGCCACCCGGACCTGGACCCACTACGGGCTGGATGCCCAGGACCGGCTGCTGTTCCAGGGGACGCGCAGCATCGTGGTCAAGCGCGCGAGCCACTGGAGCAGTCGATGAGTGCGAGGCCGGGCATGGAGGCGGAGGAACGGGCGCAGGCCGACAAGCCCTTGGCCGGACTGGTGGTCGCCGACTTCACCCAGTTCCTCTCAGGTCCGTTCGCGACCATGCTGCTGGCCGACCTGGGAGCCGACGTCATCAAGATCGAATCTCCGAAGGGGGACATCACCCGAGGCGAGGGCCCATGGGTCCCGGGCGATGCGGAGCGCGTCTTCGGCGGCTACTTCCAGAGCGTCAACCGGAACAAGCGGAGCCTGGTGCTGAACCTGAAGGCACCGGGGGCCGCCGACGCGGTGCAGCGGATAGTGCGACGGTGCGACATCGTGGTGGAGAACTACCGCTCCGGAGTCATGGAGCGGGCCGGCTGCGGATACGAGACCCTGGCACAGGCCAACCCAAGGCTGATCTACGCCGCGCTGCGCGGATTCGGGGACGACCGGACGGGGCGCAGCCCGTACGGTGACTGGCCCGCCTACGACGTTGTGGCTCAGGCCATGGGCGGACTGATGGAGGTCAACGGGCAACCGGGCGGTCCGCCCACCAAGGTGGGTCCGGGCATCGGTGACATCTTCCCGGCGACGCTGCTGGCCGTGGGAATCCTCTCGGCGGTCCACCGGCGCGAGCGCACCGGCCGCGGAGGCTTCGTCGACGTGGCGATGCTCGACGCGATCCTGAGTCTGTGCGAACGCCTGGTGTACCAGCACTCCTACACCGGAGCGGTACCTACCAGAATCGGCAATGAGCACCCCATTCTGTGTCCCTTTGGGGTCTACCCCACCTCGGACGGATGGGTCGCGCTGGCCGCTCCCGGCAACCACCACTGGGCCGAACTGGCCCGGTTGATGGGACGGCCGGAACTGGTGGACGACCCGGCCTTCGCGACCAACGAGGAGCGGACGGCGCACAGCGCCGAGGTGCGCCGAGTGGTGGAGGACTGGAGCAGGCACCTGACGACCGGTGAGGTCCTCCGGACACTGGGCGGAGTCATCCCGGTCGGTCCGGTCAATTCCATCAGCGACATCTATGCCGATGCCCACGCACAGATCCGGGGCATGCTCCCGCATGTGGAGGACCCGTCGGGCCGGGCAGTGCAGATCGCGGGGAACCCGATCAAGATGACCGACAGCCGACTGGACTACCACAGGGCCCCCTATCTGGGAGAACACAACTCCGTGGTCCTTTCGGAACTGGGCTTCTCCGAAGCCGCCGTTCAAGAACTTGTCGACCGGGGTGTGGTGGTGTCCGACACGAGGCGAGAAGCCCGCCTCACGTCCGGCGGCCAGTCGCCCACGCCCCTTCACCGCGCCGACCCGATGAAGGAGAGTTCCAGGTGAACCCGCGCAGGAGTGTCCTGTCCACCCCCGGTGACAGCGAGTCAATGATCCGCAAGGCCGCCGCCAGCCAGGCCGACCAGGTCTTCCTGGACCTGGAGGACGCCGTCGCCGACACGAGCAAGGACGAGGCTCGGCAACGAGCGACCTGGGCACTCGCCAATCTGGATTGGAAGCCCGGCACCCGGTCGATCCGGATGAACGCGGTCACCAGCCCCTTCGGATACCAGGACGTCATCGACGTGGTCACCGGCGCCGGATCATCGCTGGACACGATCGTCGTGCCGAAGGTCACCACGGCCCGGGACGTCTGGTGGGTCGCCACCCTCCTCGAACAGGTTGAGGCGGTGGCCGGAATCGATCGGCAGATTGGTCTGGAGGTGCTGATCGAGGAGCCCGCCGCCGTACTGAACGCGCACGAGATCGCCACGTCGAGCAGGCGTGTGCGTTCGCTGATGTTCGGGCCGGCGGATCTGACGGCGGCCATCGGGGCCACCGTCGACGCCATCGACGGGTGGCTCCCGCGCCACCCCGGTGACTTCTACCACCACACCCGCTCCCAGATAGCGCTCGCCGCGGCCGCGGCCAAGGTCGCCGCGGTCGACGGGCCGTACGGGGCGTTCCGGGACGGGGAGGGCTACCGAGCCCTGTGCGCGATGGTGGCCGATCTCGGATACCAGGGCAAGTGGGCCATCCACCCCTCGCAGATCGAGATCGCCAACGAGGTGTTCTCACCTCAGGAGGCGGAACTGGCGTTCGCCAGGCGCGTGGTGGAGGCGTACCGGCAGGCTGCCGGTGCCGGACACGGGGCGGCAACGCTGGACGGAGCGCTGATCGACGCGGCAGATGTCCGGCGTGCGAAATCGGTGTTGGAACGGGCACGCGCGATCGGAGTGCCGACGCCATGACGGTGGTCCACCGACACCGGGTGCGGATTCACGAGGTTGACGCGCAGGGGCATGTGTTCCACGGCTGCTACTTCGCGATCGTGGACGATGCCCTGACCGAGTGGGTCCGAACCGTGACCGGCCGGGGCTGGGCCTCCCTGGCAGCCCAAGGGCTGGATCTGGTGGTCGGAGAGGTACAAGCCCGATTCCTGGCCCCGGCCCTCCTGGATGACGAACTCCAGGTGCTGGTCCAGGACGCCGAGGTCGGCCGCACCAGCCTCACCGTCAGCTACCTGATCACGCGGCCCACCGCTGAAGGAGCCGAGGAGGAATGCGTCGAGGTCAGAGCCCGGTACGTGAACTGGGACGCTGCCGACGGCTCCTCACGCGCCATCGGGGAACCGTTCCGCTCCTGTCTCACCTTGGGCAAGTAGCCCGGGACGGATCAGGGGCTCGGAGGTGGCGCTCCCCGAGCGCCTCCGTCATGGAGGCGCAGGAGAAGGAGCCGGGAACGCTGCGGAGTTCCGTCCGACGCTCCCGTCGGCCGGCCGGTGTCCGGGCGGGAACACGTGACCCCTGGATGCCGGCGCGCGGCCGGTGGGGCACCAGCCTCATCGGCCGCGGTGCCGCGAGGACGACACCGTGCAACCGGGCGGGGACGCCCGCCGTCATGCCGCCGCGCGCAGGCTGCGAACCGCTCGGGTCCGCGACCCGGGACGACGTCAATCACAGGAGGACAACATGACCAGCCGCTCTCTGTGGAACGGTTTCGCTGACATGGCCCAGGTCCAGAGGACGGGGATGCTCAGTCTGGACCGCGGTGAGGGCGTACACGTGTGGGACGTCCAAGGACGCCGCTATCTGGATGCCACTGCCGGGCTCTGGTTCGCCAACGTCGGGCACGGCCGCGAGTGCATCGCCCAGGCTGCCGCGGCTCAGATGACCAGGTTGGCCGCCTATTCGGGATTCGGGGATCTGACCACACCCGTGGCCACGGAACTGGCGGCCAGGCTGGCCGGCATCGCGCCCATGGCGCAGGCCTCCGTCTTCTTCACCAACGGCGGATCCGACGGGGTGGACACGGCGGTGAAGCTGCTGTTGCGCACCTGGACGCTCCGCGGGCAGCCACAGCGGCGGATCTTCCTGTCTCGTGAGCACGGGTATCACGGCATGCATCTGGCGGGTACGGCGCTGGCCGGCATCCCCTCCAACCGCGACGGCTACGGAGTCGCTCCGATCGAGACGGAAGTGGTCGCCTGGGACAGCGTGGAGGCTCTGCGGAAGGCCGTCGGACGCCTGGGCGCCGAACGGATCGCGGGGTTCTTCTGCGAACCGGTGATCGGGGCGGGCGGGGTGCATCCGGCTCCCGAGGGCTATCTCCGCGGCGTACGCCAGGTGTGCGGAGAGGCGGGCATCCCGTTCATCGCCGATGAGGTCATTACGGGCTACGGACGCATCGGAGGGGCGTGGTTCGCCAGCAGCCGCTTCGGCCTGGAACCGGACCTCGTTCTCACAGCGAAGGGGCTGACCTCAGGGTATGCCCCTATGGGCGCGGTACTGGTCTCTCCAGAGCTGGCGGAGCCCTTCTTCGCCGGGAAGGCGGGCGCCTTTCGGCACGGGTACACCTACGGAGGGCACGCTGCTGCGGCGGCAGCGGCCCTGCGCAACCTGGAACTGCTGGAGAACGAGCATCTGGTGGACGGGGCGGCCCGACTGGAGAAGGACCTGGCGGAGGCCTTCGCGCCGGTGGCGGACCTGGCCGTGGTGCGCTCGGTGCGTTCGGGGACAGGAGCCCTGGCGGCCGTGGAACTGGGCGACCCGGCGTTGGCCACCGCGGCTCTGTCCGGTTTGCGCGAGGCCGGGGTGCTCACCCGGGTCATCGGGGGAACGGCCTTGCAGGTGTCCCCGGCCCTCACCATGACCAAGGGCGAAGTCGGCGACCTGGCCGGTGCCTTCACCCAGGTGCTGACGGCGCTGGGCAGCGGAGACACCCCCGGTGGCGGGGACCTCGACGGAACCGCGGTGCGCTGATCGCAACCATGCTCACGATGCCGTCACCCTGGTCCCGCACTTCGTCCGTCCCGCGTACCCGGGACGGACGAAGTGCGGGACGCGCCGACGTTCCGCCGACCGGGCGCGGCCGGTCATCCCGTGCGAAGGGCGCGGGCGGTTGTCGGACCCCGACTCGACGAGGCCGGTGGGCCACCATGTAGGTGGCCCACCGGCCGGGCCGCGTCGACCGGCCGCCGGCGCCGCGCCGGGGACGGCCCTGCCCGCCAGGGGCCCCGGACGCCGCCCGGGGCACCGGCCCGCCCCGGGCCGGACGAGGACCCGGACGCCCCGGGGACCCGCGCGGTGTCCCGGGGGCAGCGGGCCAGGAGGCGTCATCGGACCGGGCGGGGGATCACGGGCAGCCGGACAGGTCCGCGCCGGTCGCCGCGCGGATCTCCCGCGGCGTCACCCCCGGGGCGAGCTCCCTCAGCACGAGCCCGTCGGCCGTCACATCGATGACTCCCATACCGGTGACCACACGGTCCACGCAGGCCCGGCCGGTGAGCGGGAGCGTGCACCGCTCGACGAGCTTGGGCGAACCGTCCCTGGCCAGATGGTCCATCAGGACGATGACGCGGCGGGCTCCGTGGACGAGGTCCATCGCACCCCCCATGCCCTTGATCATCTTTCCGGGGACGGACCAGTTGGCGAGGTCACCCGTCCGGGAGACCTGCATCGCGCCCAGGACGGCGGTGTCCACGTGACCGCCCCGGATCATGCCGAACGAGAGCGCCGAATCGAAGAACGAGGCCCCTGGCAGAACCGTCACGGTCTCCTTGCCGGCGTTGATCAGATCCGGATCGACCTCGTCCGCGGCGGGGTACGGGCCCGTGCCGAGGATGCCGTTCTCCGAGTGCAGCACCACGTGCACCCCCGCGGGAAGGTGGCCGGGTATCAGCGTCGGAAGCCCGATGCCGAGATTGACGTAGGAGCCGTCCTCCAGCTCCGCCGCCGCCCGGGCGGCCATCTCGTCCCTGGTCCACGCCATCAGGAGGTCACCTCCCCGCCCGAGTACGGTGCGCGGACCGTCCTCTTCTCGATCCTCTTGTCCGCGGCCTGATCTGCGGTCAGCGCCACGACGCGCTGTACGAAAACACCGGGGAGGTGGACGTCGGCCGGGGCTATGGAGCCAGGTTCCACCAGTTCCTCCACCTCGGCGATCGTGACCCGGCCGGCCATCGCCACCAAGGGGTTGAAGTTGCGTGCGGAGGCGTCGAAGACGAGGTTGCCGTGGCCGTCGCCGCGTGCGGCCCGCACCAGGGCGAAACCGGTGGTGATGCCGGTCTCCAGCACATGGTCCCGCCCGTCGAAGGAACGGATCTCCTTGGGAGGAGAGGCGACGGCGACCGTCCCGTCGGAGGCGTAGCGCCAGGGCAGTCCGCCCTCGGCCACCTGGGTCCCGACCCCGGCGGGCGTGTAGAAGGCCGGGACGCCGCAGCCTCCGGCACGCAGCCGCTCCGCCAGCGTGCCCTGCGGGGTGAGCTCCAGTTCCAGCTCACCCGACAGGTACTGCCGGGCGAACTCCCTGTTCTCGCCGACGTACGAGCCGACGGCCCGTGAGATGCGTCCGGCCCGCAGCAGAACGCCCAGGCCCCAGTCGTCCGTCCCGCAGTTGTTGGAGACCACTTCCAGACACCCGGCCCCCTGCTCGTACAGCGCGGCGATCAGGACCGACGGGACGCCGCACAGCCCGAAGCCGCCCACGGCGACCGAGGCGCCGGATCCGATGTCCGCGACGGCGTCCGCCGCGGAGGCACACAACTTGTTCAACTCACGACTCCAGGGACGGGAAAGGACGGACGAGGGGACGTGGGGAACCTCCGGGGCGGTCACTGCGCGGTCCAGCCGCCGTCCACCGGCAGCGACGCGCCGTTGACCATGGACCCGGCGGGACCGCACAGGAAGACCGCCAGTTCCGCGACCTCACGGGGCTCGGCGAGCCGTTTGACCGCGCTTTTCGCGAGCAGCACCTCGTCGACCACCCGGTCCTCGCGGACTCCTCGGGTGGCCGCCTGGGCGGCGATCTGACCTGCGACGAGCGGCGTGCGGACATAGCCGGGGTTGACGCAGTTCGACGTCACCCCGTGCGGTCCGCCCTCCAGCGCGATCGTCTTCGACAGCCCCTCCAGCCCGTGCTTCGCGGCCACGTACGCGCACTTGAACGCGGAGGCGCGCAGTCCGTGAACGGAGGAGATGTTCACGATGCGGCCCCAGCCGCGGGCGTACATGCCCGGCAGCATCGACCGCGCCAGCACGAACGGGGCGGTGACCATGAGCGACTGCATCGTCCGGAAGGTGTCCACCGGGAACCCGGTGACAGGGGCGATGTGCTGGAAGCCGGCGTTGTTGACCAGGACGTCCCCGGTGAGACCGAGAGCCTCCACGGCCTCGGGGGACGACAGGTCGGCCACGACAGCCGTTCCGCCGACGGCCCCGGCCCGGGCCTCGACCGCCGCGCGGTCCCGGTCGACGAGCACCACGTCGGCGCCCGTCTGCGCGAACACCTCGGCGCAGGCCGCCCCGATGCCGCTGCCGGCCCCGGTCACCACGACGGTCCTGCCCCTCAGGTCCGCAGGGGGAGTAGGGCTCATGTATGTCTCCTCACGTTCACTGGTCTCACCTGGCGGGACGGGCCGGCTCAGCCGGGCAGCGTCTCCAGCAGGTAGAGGTTGGAGATGGTGCCGCCGTCCACCACGATGTCGGTGCCGTTGATGCCGGAGGCCTGGTCACCGGCGAGGAACACGACCGCCGCGGCCACCTCCCCGGGCGTGACCATGCGGCGGTTCGGCGAGCGTTTCCACCCGTCGGCCATGACCCGGAGCTGCTCCTCGCTGAGGGCGGACTCCACCATCGGAGTCCTGGTCCAGCCGGGGCTGACCGAGTTGCAGCGGATGCCCAGGGGGCCGAGCTCCACGGCCGTCTGCCGGGTCAGATGCAGAACACCGGCCTTGGAGACGTTGTAGGCGACGTAGCTGCCGTCGACCCCGTGGCCGTCGACCGACGCCAGGTTGACGATCGCGCCGTGCCCCTGCCCGGCCATGACCTTGCCGACGCGCTGGGTGAGCAGGAACGGCGCGGTCAGGTTGACCGCGATGACCTGGTCCCAGGATTCCTTCGGCAGGCTCAGCAGCGTCGCGTCGTCGAAGACACCGGCGTTGTTGACCAGGATGTCGATACGGCCGGACGGCTCGAGCGCCGCGGCCACCACGCGGTCGAGGTCCTCGACGACCGCCACGTCCGCGGCGACACCGCTGACCGTTCCGCTGCCTTCCCCGGCGGCGGCCGTCAGCTCCCGCACGGTCGCGTCGAGCAGTTCCCGGCGGCGGCCGACGATGACGACGTCGACGCCCTCGTCGAGGAGCCTTCGGGTGATCTCCCTGCCGATACCGATCGTGCCTCCGGTGACAAGGGCGGTCCGTCGCGAGAGGGTACGGGTCATGGCGGTCATCCTTCGGGTGAGTGGGGACGGCCGGCGGCGGGCTCCTTCGCCGTGCGCGGGCCGAGGGGCGGGCGGGGTTCGTACTCGTTGAACGCCTTCGGTGAGAAGCGGCGGGTCCGCCACCAGTACTCCACGGTCGTCGCCGGCCAGAGGGAGTCGTTGCGTCCGTCCTGCTTCAGGTACCAGCTGCTGCAGCCCGAGGCCCAGACGGTGCCGCCCAGACGCTTCTGCACCTGCGTGTACGTCCGGTCCTGCACACTGCGCTTCAGCTGCAGGGCGGACGCTCCCGAGCGGCGCAGGTGCCCCAGCGCGGCCACGATGTAGCGCACCTGGGCCTCGATCATGAACACGATCGAGTTGTGTCCCAGAGCGGTGTTCGGGCCCATCACCAGGAACAGGTTGGGGAAGTCGGAGGCGGCCACGCCCAGGTGGGTCGCCGCACCCGCCCGCCACGCCGAGGACAGCTCCACCCCGCCGACACCGACCACCTTCATCGGCGCCAGGAAGTCGGTGGCGGCGAAACCGGTGCCGAACACGATCGTGTCGGCGGGCCGCTCCACACCGTCGGACGTGACGATGGACCGGGCCCTGATCTCCCTGATCCCGGCGGTCACGAGGTCGACGTCGTCCCGCAGCAGGGCCGGGTACCAGTCGTCGGAGATCAGCCGGCGTTTGCAGCCCGGGTCGTAGTCCGGTGTGACCGCCCTGCGCAGGACGGGGTCGGGGATCGACTCCTCGATGTACCGCTCGGCGCCGCGGCGGTAGACGTCCACGGCCCTGCGCCCGCCGAGGAACCCGCGGGCGAGCCACTCGAAGTCCCAGTACGTCTTCCAGCGCACAGCCCGCTGCGCCGCCGGAAGCCTCCTGAACAGCGCGCGCTCGCGTGTGCCGTAGCGCCGGTTCGCGCGGGGCATCACCCAGGGAGGAGTGCGCTGGTACACGTCCACATGGTCCGCGAGGGGGGCGATCTCGGGCACGAACTGGATGGCGCTGGCACCGGTGCCGATGACGGCGACGCGTTCGCCGCCCATGTCGTGGCCGTGGTCCCAGTCGGCGGAGTGGAAGGACGTGCCCTCGAAGTCCTCCAGACCGGGAAGGCGGGGCACGGCGGGCCGGCTCAGGGTTCCGGTGCTGTTGACCACGACATCGGCGACGAGGGTCTCACCCGCCGCGGTGGAGACCTCCCAGACCGCCGCCGCCTCGTCGAACCGCATTCCGGTCACCTCGCTGCCGAAGCGGATCAGCGGCCGCAGCCCGTACCGGTCCGCGGTCCGGCGCAGGTAGGCGTACAACTCGTCATGGCCGCAGTAGACGCTGCTCCAGTCGGCGTTGGGGGCGAACGAGAAGGAGTACAGGACGGCCGGCACGTCGCAGGCGCAGCCGGGGTAGTCGTTGTCGCGCCAGGTGCCGCCGACGTCACCGGCGCGCTCCAGGATGACGATGTCCGAGAAGCCGGCGCGGCGGAGCTGGATCGCCGCGCACACGCCTCCGAAGCCGGTGCCGACGATGACGATCCGCGGGTCGCGTGGGGCCGTGTTCACAGGGCGATCCAGGTGGTCTTGAGGGTGGTGAACTTGTCGATGCCGTGCAGGCTCTTGTCCGCGCCGTGGCCGGAGAGCTTGCGGCCGCCGAAGGGCACGGACATGTCGCCCTCCTCGAAGCAGTTGACCCAGACCGTTCCGGCGTCGATCCGGCGGGCCGCGGACAGGGCCGTCGAGACGTCCCCGGTCCACACGGACGAGCCGAGCCCGAACCGGGAGTCGTTGGCCAGCCGCACGGCGTCCTCGGTGTCCGCCGCGGTGATGACCGACAGCACGGGACCGAAGACCTCTTCCTGGGCCAGGGACGACTTCGGGCCGACACCGGTGAGCACCGCCGGTTCCAGGTACCAGCCGTCTCCGGGCCGTGGACTGGCCGAGCCGTGGACCAGTTCGGCTCCCTCGTCGATGCCGCGGCGGATGTCGGACAGGACGGACTCGCGGTGCCGCTCGCTCGCCACGGGGCCCATGTCGACCGCCGGGTCGAGCGGGTCGCCCACCACGCGTGCCGCGATCCGGTCCACCACCGAGGCGGTGAACTCCCCGGCGATCTCCCGGTGGACGATCAGCCGCGAGGCCGCGGTGCAGAGCTGGCCCGAGTTGAAGGTGATGCCCCAGGCGAGCGCGTCGGCGGCGGCGTCGAGGCGGGCGCCGGGCAGCACCACGAAGGGGGTCTTGCCCCCGAGTTCGAGCCACACCGGCTTCGCGTTCGACCGGGCGGCGCAGGACTGGAGCCGCTTGCCGACCTCCGGGGACCCGGTGAAGGTCAGGCAGTCCACCCCGTCGTGGAGCGCGAGCGCCGAGCCCGCCACCGGACCGGTGCCGACGAGGACCTGGAGGACCCCGTCCGGCAGGCCCGCCTCCGTGCCGAGGCGGGCCAGGAGCAGTGCCGACAGGGGCGACTGCGCGGCCGGCTTGACCACGACACTGTTGCCGGCCACCAGCGCGGCCCCCAGCTTCCAGGACAGCAGGGTGACCGGCATGTTCCAGGGAGTGATGGCGCCGACCACGCCGACCGGCTCCCGGGTGACCAGCGCGAGCGCGTCGGTGAGCCCGCGGGGGGACTCGTCGAGGAGCTTTCCGGAGACCTCGCCGTACCAGCGCAGTGCCGAGACGCACGCCGTGACCTCCACGTCACGGGAGGCCGTGACCGGCTTGCCCATTTCCAGGGTGATGAGCAGGGCGAGTTCGTCGCGGTGCTCCTCCACGAGACCGGCCCAGCGCTGCAGGACCCGGCCTCGGTGCTCGGCCGTGGCACGCGACCAGTGGCCCGCCTCGAAGGCGGCACGGGCGCCCTTGACAGCCCGGTCCACCTCCCCGGCTCCGGCGGCCGGCAGAGCGGTCAGTGTCCTGCCGTCGCGGGGGCCGATCACCTCGACGGGAGCCTCGCTCCCCTCGGTCGTGATCGCGCCGTCGATCCACATTCCGGCCGGGAGCGCGGTGCGCGAGGCCAGGGTCTCCCACTCGGCAAGGGTGCGGGGCATGTCGGTCAACTGCCTTCCTGGGGTGACGCGGCGGGCGGAGCCGCGTGGACGGTCGGGCGCGGCGCGGGTGCGCCGGCGGCCCGCTCAAGCTGTGCGGCCACGGACAGCAGCAGGTCCTCGCGCCCGGGGTGGGCGGCCAGCTGTACGCCCACCGGGAGCCCGTCGTCGAAGCCGGCGGGAACACTGATGGCGGGCTGGCCGGTGACGTTGTGGAGGGGGGTGAAGGGCACGAACTCGAACAACCGGGCCAGCCACTGCGCGGGCCGCTCCACGTGCTGGTCGAGACCGAGCAGGCCGACCGGCCACGCGGTACGGGCGACGGTGGGCGTCAGATGCAGGTCGAAGGACCGGAACTGCCGGGCCACCGCGCGCGTCAGCCGGTTCTGCCAGCCTCGGGCGGCGGAGACGTCGCTCCAGCGCTGGGTCCGCCCCTGTGCGGCGAACACCCGGGTGACCGGCTCCAGCAGCCGGTCGGTCTCATAGGTGCTGCGGTCCCGGGCGAAGCCGCCGACGGTGTCCGCGACGGACGCCGACCACAGGCGCGCGCTGTTCTCGACGAACTCGTCCGGATCGAGGGCGAGAGGGGTCTCGGTGACCTCGTGGCCGAGTGCTTCCAGCACGGCGGCGGTCTCCTCCACGGCGCGCCGGTGCGCGGTGTCGACACGTGCCGTCAGCGGGGGAGTGGAGGTGAAGGCGATCCGCAGCCGCGGCGGGTCCCGCCTGACGGCGCGGGAGTAGGGGAGGCCGGGTGCCGGGAGCTGGTAGCGCTCCCCGGGCTCCCACCCGGCGACGGCGTCCAGCAGGGCCGCGCTGTCGCGGACGGTCCGGGTGAGGGCGAACTCGGCCGACAGCCCGAACAGGGGGTCGTCGGCGTCCGGACCGGAGGGGATGCGGCCCCGGGTCGGCTTCAGCCCGACCAGCCCGCACAGGGCGGCGGGGATCCGGATGGACCCGGCGGCGTCATTGGCGTGCGCCCAGGGCAGCGCGCCGGCGGCGACGAGCGCGGCGGAGCCGCCGCTGGAGCCGCCGGGAGTCGCGTCGAGACGGAACGGGTTGCGGGTGATGCCGGTCGCCCGGGACTCGGTGGAGCAGCTCAGGCCGAACTCGGGGGTGGTGGTCCGGCACAGGGTGACGAGTCCCGCGGCACGCCACCGGCGCATCAGATGGGTGTCGTGGTCGGCGACGGTGTCCGCGCACAGCAGGCTGCCGCTCTGCTGGGGCAGCCCCTCGGCGTGGCAGACCAGGTCCTTCACGGCGAAGGGGACACCGGCGAAGGGGCCGCCGGGGTCATGGGCCGGCGGGTCGGCCAGGACCCCGCCGACGGTGGCGTTCAGCTCGGTGTCGACCCGGACGATGCACGACCGGGCCGCACGGCGGACCTCCTCGGCGGTGACCTCTCCCGCACGCAGGAGGGCGGCCAGCGCGGTGCCGTCGAGCGAGGCGTACTCGGACGGTCTCATGGCGCGCCCCGGTGGGCGGCGGCCCGGCCCGCCGAGACCGCGGCCAGCCACTCGAACGCCGGGTCGGGGCCGCTCATCCACTCCGGGTGCCACTGCACTCCCAGGACCGGGGAGCCGGGTACCTCGATGACCTCGGCGGTGCCGTCGGGGGCGCGGCCGGTCACGGTGATTCCTCTGCCGCAGCGCCCGACGGCCTGGTGGTGCAGGGAGTTGACCCGGGTGCTGGGGCCGTAGAGCCGGCGGGCGAGCGAGCCCTCGGCCAGGCGGACCTCGTGCTGGAGCGTGTGGACCGGCAGCGTGCCGGACACATGGTCGACCGGGTGGTCCGGCAGGTGGGGGACGAGCTGCCCGCCCCGGGCCACGTTCAGCACCTGGGCGCCGCGGCAGACCCCCAGGACGGGGAGGAGCAGGTCCAGCGCGGCGGTGGCGAGGGCGATCTCGTACTCGTCGCGCAGGACGTCGATCGGGCCCGCCGCGTCGTCGGGCCCGCCGCCCCACAGCGCGGGGTGGATGTCATGGCCACCGGTGATGACCAGCCCGTCGAGCCGGGTCACGGTCTCCCGGGTGCCCGCCTCGTAGGGGAGTTCCACGGGGATGCCGCCGGCTCGGTGCACCCGGCGGGGGAAGTCGGTGAAGTACATGTCTATTCGGGTGTGGCGGTAGCGCTCTTCGAGAAGGGGCAGGGACGCCGCGGGCAGTCGGCGCCCGGTGATGCCGATCAGCGGTTTCACGGCTGCCGCTCCATCGTGACGACGACGCGGTTGACCGTTCCCGAACGCAGGGCGTGGAAGCCGTCGTTGATCTCCTCCAGGGGCAGCACCCGGGAGACCATCTCGTCGAGCCTGAGGCGGCCCTGCTGGTAGAGGTCGACGAAGCGGGGGATGTCGACCCGGAACTGGTTCGACCCGATGAAGGACCCCTGGAGCCGCTTCTCGTGGAGGAACAGTTCGGTGCCCGGGATGCTCAGCGGCTGGTCGGCGGGGATCATGCCGAGCACGGTGGCCGTTCCCCCGGGGGCCAGGGCGTGGAAGGCCTGTTCGGCGGTCTCGCGCCTGCCGATGGCCTCGAAGGAGTAGTCGACGCCGCCGCCGGTGAGCGCCCGCACGGTGCCGACGACGTCACCGTCGCGGGCGTCGACGGTGTGGGTGGCGCCCATGGAGCAGGCCAGGGCCAGCTTGTCCGGGCTGATGTCGACGGCCACGACGCGGTTCGCGCCGGCCAGCCGGGCTCCCTGGACGGCAGCCATGCCCACCCCGCCGCAGCCGAAGACGGCGACGTCGCTGCCCGGCCGCACGCGTGCCGCGCGGAAGACCGCGCCTGCTCCCGTCATCACCGAGCAGCCGATCAGGCAGGCGCGGTCCAGGGGCATCGACGGCGTGATCGTGACCAGCCCGTTCTCGTGGACGAGCATCCGCTCGGCGAACCCGCCGATCCCGCTCATCCGGCCCACGGCGGTGCCGTCGGCGTTGACGAGGGCGGGGCGCGGCCGGCTGTGCAGCGCTGACCGGTTGGCGCACAGGGACAGCCGTCCGTCCGTGCAGTAGCGGCAGTGCCCGCAGAAGACGGTCAGACAGGTGACGACGTGGTCGCCGGGCCGGACCGAGCGGACCTCTTCGCCGACCTCCTCCACGACGCCGGCCGCCTCGTGGCCGAGGACCTCCGGCAGGCCGGTGGCGAAGACGGCGTCGAGGTAGTGCAGATCGCTGTGGCACAGGCCGACGGCGGCGGTGCGCACGAGCACCTCGTGCGGTCCGGGCGCGTCGATCTCGACCTCTTCCAGGTCCAGACGGCCTGGCGCCGAGTTCAGTACGGCCGCTCGCATGGCTGCTCCTTTCGGGTGCTGGGTCCTGCCGTCGTGTCGCCCTCGTCCGCAGGGCCCGGCCCGTGTCCGGGCCCTGCGGTGGGCGGGCGTTGACGGCAGGGCTGAGGAGGGGAGTGGTCAGACGAGCTCGAAGTAGCGCCTGAGCTCCCAGTCGGACACGCCCTCGTCCGGGTCGCCGCCGCCGGTGTGGAACGTGAGCCATTCCCATCTGCGGGTG
Source organism: Streptomyces sp. SID8352 (assembly GCF_009862265.1). Lineage (GTDB taxonomy): Bacteria > Actinomycetota > Actinomycetes > Streptomycetales > Streptomycetaceae > Streptomyces. The sequence continues at coordinate 199,418 of NZ_WWGX01000035.1, forward strand.
CCGATCCAGTAGTCGACGAGGTCCGTTCCCAGGGCCCCGGTCAGGTCGGTGTCGCGGGCCAGTGCGTCGGTGGCCCGTGACAGGGTGGGCGGGATGGGGTCCGTGCCGTCCGGCAGCGACCAGGCCATCACGTCCAGCGCGGGCCGCGGCTCGTTCCCGCGTTCCAGGCCGATCAGGCCGCCGGCGAGGAAGGCCGCGAACGCGAGGTAGAGGTTGGCATCGGCGGACGGGACGCGGTACTCGAGCCGGCTCTGCCCGGCGTCGCGGCAGATGGCGCGGATGGCGGTCGTCTTGTTCTCCACGCCCCAGGTGACCGTGGTGGGGGGCCCGTTCAGCTCCTGGATGCGGCGGTAGGAGTTGACGGTCGGGAAGGAGAACGTCGTCGCGGCGGCCATGGTGTCCAGGGCTCCGGCGACGAAGTGCCGCATCGTCCTGGACGGCCGCGCGGGGTCGTCCGCGTGGTGGAAGGCGTTCACGCCCTCCCTGAGCAGGGACAGGTTGATGTGCGCCCCCTGCCCGAACAGGTCGGGCGACCACTTCGCCATGAAGGTGACCGAGTGGCCCTGTTCGGAGGCGACCTGCCGCATCACGAGCTTGACACGGTTGTAGGTGTCCGTGGCGCGGAGGGGGTCCATGGGCGGGATGTTGAACTCGATCTGGCCGGCGGCGGACTCGTCGCACCAGCCCTCCCACGGGATGCCGGTCTCGTCGAGCCGGCGGCTTACGCCGTCCATGAAGGCGGTGAAGTCGCCGGTGCGGCCCAGGACGTAGAGGGCTCCCGCCCCGCCGCCCAGCGGGTGCAGGTCCCTGTACCGCTTCGCCCGGGCCTCCTGGAGGGACTCCTCGAAGACCGTGGCCTCGACCTCGATGGCAGCCCTCGCGGTGTACCCGGCCCGGGCGAGCCGCCCGACCTGCTCGCGCAGGGCGGAGCGGGCGCACACCGGCAGCGGGCTGCCGTCGCGGTCGACCAGGTCGCAGATCACCGCGCCCAGCCCGGGGAGTGAGGGGTCCACGATGACGGTGTCCGGGTCGGGACGCAGGAACACGTCGCCCATCTCGCCGCGCCAGGCCCCGAAGTCGAAGCCGAGCTGCGGCTCGTTGGACAGGTCGACACCGAACGCGACATCGCAGAAGCTCCAGCCGGAAGCCATGCCGGAGAGGAACTTGCGGGCCGAGAGGTACTTTCCGGAGGCCACACCGTCGAGGCTGATCGTCTCGGCCCGGACCGAGCGGATGCCGTTCTCCTCGGCCCACGCCCGCCAGTCGCGCTGCTCAGACATCCCACATCACTCTCATCGAGGCCCCGCACACGACGGAGAACTGACTGAAGGTCCCGAGGATCCGGAACCCGCCGGCGAACACGGTGTCCGCGAAGAACTCCTGGCCGGCGAGGAGGCGGGTCAGCGCCTCGGCGTCGCCGTGGATCTCATAGGGGTCCGGTGTTCCGCCGAGTGACACCTCCTCGCCGGTCCCCGTGTCCACGAGCCGCAGCGAGGGCATGCCCCGCAGCTCCCGCACCGCCGACCAGAAGAAGAGGGCCAGGTCCTGCCAGGGCGGCAGGGCCGGGTCGAGGAGGCGCACCGTCCGCTCGGCACGGTCACGGTGCTCCGCGGACGTGGCCGTGAACACCCGGGCCCGGCCGGCGGGGCCGATCTCGACGACGGCGCCGGTGGCGGCCGTGAGACCGTGCTCGACCCCGAGACCGCCGTCCACCGCGCGGACCGTCGCCTTCTGGGGGCTGCCGGCCGACCGCACCCCCACCGCACCGTCGAAGTCCGCGAGTACGGCGCGGCCGTTCTCCGACCAGAGGTTGAGCGACAGGAGGTGGGAGACGAGGCGGACGAACGGTGTCGCGTCCGCGGCCCGGCGGATCGCGGCGCCGCCGGGCGGCGCCCCGGGCGGAACTACGGCATCGACTGTCATGACAAGCCCCTTGATGTGACGGCGCGTCGGAGCGCGGTGTGAAGTCGTCGTGGACGGCTGGTGCTGTGTCCGGAATGGTCTGCCGGACAGCTCGCGGTGTCCGGTGCGGTGCGTCGCGAGGCGGCGGACGCACTCGGGTGGTGCGGCAATGCGGCGAGGCGCCGTGCCGGGCGTCGCCAGCCGGTGAACCCTTCCGGCCACGGCGGCGCTAGCGGTTCGGCAGCAGGTCGTGCGCGCTCCGGGTGCCGTCCGCCTCGCCGTCCCGCAGCAGCAGGTGCGGGTCCTGCATCTCGTACCAGCCGCAGAAGGGGATGCTCAGGCCGTACCCCAGCAGCCGTTGGACCTCCTCCGGGTATGCCAGAACCTGCTCCCGGGGCACGGCGAGGTACTGGTTCTCCTCCTGCCGCAGGTAGCCGCGGCACAGGGAGAGGGAGATGGCGAGGCGGTACTCGTCCGTGGTCGTGTTCGCACCGCCGCCGTGGTACGTCGAGCCGAGGTGGATCAGCCCCGAGCCGCGTGTCATCTCGGCGGGCACGGCCTCGCTCGGCAGCGGCTTGCGGTCGTCGTCCCACAGGTGGCTCCCGGGGATGACCATGGTCGCGCCGTTGGCGTAGTGGTACTCGGTACCCGCGTACAGCGTCTGCACCTGGCTCTCCGGCCCGGGGTGGCGACGGTGGTGGACCATGTCGTCGCGGTGCAGGGGCTGTGCCTTCTGGCCGGGGCCGATGTAGATGGCCTGGCCGGCCGACACCTGCACGGTGCCCCGGTAGTGCGAGTGCTCGTCGCCGACCCACGACTTCGCGGTCTCCCTGAGCAGGGAGTCGGCCGCGCCCAGCAGATGCGGCTCGGTGACGAGCGCCGCGCACGCCGGTGACTTGGCCAGCAGACTGGAGGTGCGCCGGGTCAGATGGCCGACGAAGTCGCCGTCGCCGTTCGGCGTCGCCTCCAGGTACGGGGACAGCTCGGACCAGATCCGGTCCATGGTCTCGTCGGGGATCATGTCGGCGACGATGACGCCGCCGTCGCGTTCGAGGACTTCGAGGACGTCGTCGACCGTTGCCGAGTTCGGCAGGGTGGTCAGTTTCGCGGTCATGGTCGCTCTCCAGGGAACGAGGGGGCGGGGGAGGGCCGTGGTCCCGTCCGGTGCGGTGCTGCCGGCGGATGGGCGTCGAAGGCTTCAGACGCATCCATGATGAATGAGTTGGCCGGTTGCCCAACTTTATGAAGTGCTGAACTGGGGAGTCAATGGTTCTCGGTGAAATACTTGGGCGGTTGCCCAAGTTCGGGCGCGGAGGTGAGCGGCCCCGGGCGACGAGAGCGCGGGGTGGCGGGGGCTGCGGGGCGGGGAGGGGCCGGGGCGGGTGGGACGGCCTCGTCAGACGTCCTGACGGCCGATCCGGGAGTAGACCTCGGGCCGCCGGGAGCGGTAGACGAGGGCCAGCGCGGCGCCGCCCAGCATGATCGCGGCGGCCAGGGCCAGCACGAGGTTGCCGCCGAGTTCGCTGCCGATGATCGAGTCCATGTTCGTCGTCGCCAGCACCAGCACCGTCAGCAGGCCGGCGAGGGACAGGGAGGGGGCGATCCGCGAGCGCCACGCACTCGCCGTGTGCCCCGTGGCGCTCCGGAAGAAGAGGATGACGGCGACGCTGGTGGCAGTCATCAGCAGCAGGATGCCGAAGCCCCCGAATCCCGTCAGGGCCGCGTAGAGGGTGACCGGGTCCGTGCCCGCGAGGGCGGCCACCGCGTCCACTCCCAGGCACAGCAGGGCGACGGTCGCTGCCGCCACGTACGGCGACCCGTGCCGCCGGTGGACGCGGGCGAGCCGGGGGGTGAGGACCGCGTCGTGGCCCAGGGAGTAGAGGTAGCGCGCCGCGATGTTCTGCGTGGCGAGGATCGCCGCGAAGGCGCTCGTGACCAGCAGGACGATGACGACGTCGACGGCGAACCTGCCGACGTATTCGTGCATGCTCGCGAGGAACGAGCCGGAGGGGTCGAGTGCGGAGTCGGGTGCCCTGGAGGGCCCGAACGCCACGATGTACGCCCATGCTCCCAGCCCGTAGAGGACGGCGAGGAACGCGACGGCCGTGTACGTGGCCCGGGGGATCGTCCTGGCCGGGTCCCGCGCCTCCTCGCGGAACACCGCCACCGCCTCGAAGCCGGTCACGCACAGCACTCCGAACAGCAGGGCGAAGCTGAGGGAACCGGAGGTGAAGGCGTCCGGTGTGAAGGAGGAGAGGGACCGGCCCTCCGGGCCGCCGTTGACCGCCACCGCGATCTGCCAGATCAGGACGATCACCACCTCGGCGCACATCGTCACCCCGAGCACGCGCGTCGACAGGTCGATGTGCAGCATCGTGAGCACCGAGGCACCCGTCCACAGGACCAGTGACCACACCCACCAGTCCAGGGAGGGGCCGCCCAGCAGGTCATGGACCAGGGTGTCGACGAGGATGCCGCCGTACGCGTACGAGCCCGCGGCGATCGCGACATAGGCGCCGAAGGCGACGAAGGCGCCGGCCAGGCCGGGCACCTTGCCGATCCCGGCGGCGATGTAGCAGTAGAAGGCCCCCGGGCTGCTCATGAAACGGCTCATCGTCGTCAGGCCCACGGAGAACAGCAGCAGCAACGCGCCGATCACGAGATAGGTCGACGGGGCTCCGACCCGGTTGCCGTAGCCGACCACCAGGGGGACGAATCCGGCCATGACGGCCAGCGGGGCGTTGAAGGCGAGGACGGTGAAGACCAGGCCGATGACACCGATGTTTCCGCTGAGCCGGCGCGGCTCCTGCGGAGGGGAGGCGGTGGGGGCGGGAGGGTCCGCCGGAACGGAACGGGTGGAGGGAAGGCTGTCCATGAGGGACTCCACTCTTCGGGCGTGCCGGCTGCCCGGGGCCGGGCGGCCGGTGGGGGAGGCGCGGAGGCGCGGCGGGGCGGGAAGGCGGCCCGGCGTCGCACTCCGATGCGATGGGTCGAACTTGGGCGCTCGGCCAAGTGGTGCGAGCATCACGGTGCGGGCAGGAGGGAGTCAATACCCCGTGGTCGATCCTTTACCGTGCTGAGGCGGGTGGGGCGCCGTCGCAGCCGCCGGAGCAGGAGCGGAGTCCATCTTGGGCAAGTGGCCCGTCCGGCCCGGCGGGCTCCTCCGGGTCGGGCCCTGCCCGCCGCCAGGCCCGAGCGGCTGACCGGGGCAATTGCCCAAGTAAACTGGGAGCGGTGGCCGACCGGACAGTCGCCACCCCTGGCATATCCCTGAGGGCATCGAGGAGGCAACCGTGAGCCATGTGCCCGCCGCCGACCGGCGACGGCAGTTCGTCGACGCGGCGATCAAGGTCATCAGTACGGAGGGGGTCGCGCGCGCCACCACCCGCCGCATCGCCGACGCCGCGGGGGCCCCGGCGGCCAGCCTGCACTACTGCTTCCGGACCAAGGAGGAGGTGCTGCAGGCGGCGTTCGAGACGGGCACCACCGACGGGCTGGTGACCGTGGGGAGCGCGGTGACGCCGGGCGTCGGTCTGCGGGAGGGGATAGCCCGCGTCCTGGAGGGCTTCGCGCGCTGGATCAGGGAGCACCCCGAGATCCAGATGGCACAGTACGAACTGACCCTGTGGTCCCTGCGCAGCGAGTCCTCGCGCCACCTCGCCCAGCGCGTGTACCGCCGGTACATCGACGGCTGCCTCCAGCTGCTGCGGGAGTGCAGGGCGCCGGGCGACGAGGACATCGATCTGGAACTCCTCGCGCGCGAGATCATCGCTCTGCTCGACGGGCACGTCCTGCAGTGGCTGGCGCTCGGTGACGACACGTTCGAGCGCATGGTCGACAGGTCGACCCGTCTGCTTCAGGACCAGTTCACGCCCCTCCCGGCTGCCACGTCCTGAGGCGCCACCGGGCCGCGGCCGTCCCGCGGCCCGGGAGCGGGGCGCCGGGCCGCAGGGACGGGTGAGGGGCCCCGGGGTCCGCCGCCGGGAGCTCCGGCCCCCATCGGCCGCAGTGGTTCCCGGGCGGATGCCCGGGTCGGCCGCCGGGCGGCTTCTTGCCGGGACGCCCGCCCCTTCCGTCGTTCCGCGCCCCCCGTTTTCCGTGGGCCCGCCCCCGGCGGATCCCGGCGGCCTCTTGACAGGTGCCGAGGGGCTCACCCATCGTTGGGCAACCGACTTGACCAAATGCCCAAGTTGTTTCGTCCACCCGGCGGCCGACCGGAGGGGAGCGGCTGCGCGCGCGTCGGCCCTGCCCGTCGCCGCCGCCGTGCCCCGGACGCCCGCCGTTCCCCGACAAGCGGCCCGGCGGCCGGTCGCACGCCCCGTGCCGTGACGCGCCCTTCGGCCGGCCCTCCCGCGCCGTCGAGCGGCGCTGCCGTGACCGTCGGACCGATCCGTGCGCCACGCCTCCGGGCGGACCGCGCGGCGACCACAGGAGACAGCCAAGTGACAGGACTGACCACCCTCCCCGCCACGACCGGCGTCGAGGAGGCGGCGGCCGTGATGGACCGCGACGGCGGTGTCATCATCGAGGACCTCTTCGCCCCCGAGGTGGTGGCCGGACTGCTGCGCGATCTCACGCCCGTGCTCGGCGGCGTGGAGTTCGGCCGGGAGGAGTTCTTCGCCGGTGCGCGGACCCGGCGCGCCGGCGCGCTCTTCGCGAGGACCGACGGCATTCTGCACATCGCCCGGAACCCGCTCTATCTGGGGCTGTCCCGGCACATCCTCCAGAAGCCGGTCGACGTGTGGTTCGGCACGGAGCGGACCACGATCACCCCGGACATACAGATCGGCGTGACCCAGGCGATACAGATCGCGCCCGGCCAGGGAGCCCAGCCGCTCCACCGCGACGACACCAGTTTCCTCTGGCGTCACCCGCACTACGGCCGTGAGGCCCGGGTGCAGATCATGGTCGCCCTCAGCGAGTTCACAGCGGGCAACGGGGGGACCCTGGTCATCCCGGGCAGCCACCGGTGGGACGACGAGCGCATGCCGTCCCCCGAGGAGGCGGTCGCCACCGAGATGACGCCCGGATCGGCCCTGGTCTGGGTCGGCTCCACCTACCACGGGGGCGGCACCAACACCTCGGACACCCTGCGGACCGGGATCACGATGGGCTACGACCTGGCGAGCCTGCGGCAGGAGGAGAACCAGTACCTCTCCGTCCCCCTGTCGCGCGTCAGGGCCCTCCCGGAGGAGGTGCAGCGGATGCTCGGCTGGAGTTCCGGCAGGAACTTCATGGGATGGGTCGAGGTCAACGGCCAGATGATCGACCCGCACGCCCTGCTCGCCCGGGACGACCACGACATGGCCGGCGGCCTGCCCCCGGCGCTTTGAGCCGTGCCCGCCCGCAGGCCGCGGACCACTGCCCGGATCCAGACCGCCGCCGGCCCCCGGAGGCATGCTCTCCGCGCGGGCCGGCGGGCGTCCACGGCCGGTCCGGCATCGAGCGGGTCCTGCCGTCCGCACGCGGTGCCCCTCGCCCGCCCGGCCGCCCGGCACCGCGGTCCGCGCCGGCCGTCAGCGGTGCCGGGCGGCCGGCCCGGCGGCGGAGTCCTCCGGGGGTGTCAGGGCGTCCCGCCGGCGGCCATGCTGATCAGCTTCTGGGCCGGCAGCCGCAGCCGCACCGTGCCCTGGGCGAACCGCTGGGGAGTGACCGCCGAGCGGACGTTCAGCCGCCCGAGCGGGGTCTCGAACCGGTAGAGGTACTGGCCGCCCAGGTAGTGGTGGTCGACCAGCCGCCCGCTCAGCAGGTTGGGGGCCGACGGCGACTCGTCGTCGGCGTCGAGCACGACGATGTCGCCGGGGCGTATGCCGAGGGTCAGTTCGCCGCCCAGCGGATGGTCGCCCGGACCCAGGCGCAGGCGCACGCCCCGCGCGGTGACCTCCGGGCCGGACGAGGCGTCGCACGAGGTGACCTCCGCCGACCGGATGAGGTTCATGTGGTCGAGGAAGGTGGCGACGAACTCCGACTTCGGCGCCCCGTACAGCTCGGCCGGTGTGCCCTCCTGGACGATGGCGCCGTCGTGCACGATGCCGACGCGGTCGGCGAGCATCATCGCCTCCTCCTGGTCGTGGGTGACCAGCAGGCAGGTGATCCCCTTGCGCCGCGCGAGTTCCTTCAGCTCCAGCCGCAGGTCCATGCGCAGCCGGGCGTCGAGGTTGGACAGGGGCTCGTCCATGAGCAGCACCCTGGGATGCAGGGCCAGGGCCCTCGCCAGTGCGACACGCTGCTGCTGGCCCCCGGAGAGCTGGGTGACCTTGCGGTCCGCCTGCTCGGTCAGCCGGAAGAGCCCGAGCGCCTCCTCGACCCGGGCCGCGGCCTCCGGCCCGGACGGGCGGCGGACCCCCCGGCGCAGGGGGAAGGCGATGTTCTGCCGGATCGTCATGTGCGGCCACAGGGCGTAGGACTGGAAGACCATGGCCTGGGGCCGCTCCTCCGGCCCCACCCACACGTCGGGGGAACGCCCGAAGACCTGCCGGCCGTCGATCCGCACCGAGCCGCTGTCCGGGCGCTCCAGGCCCGCCACGATGCGCAGGGTCGTCGTCTTGCCGCAGCCGGACGCGCCGAGCAGCACGTAGAACTCGCCCTGGTCGACGGAGAGGGACACCTCGCGCAGCGCCGGGACCGGGGTGCGGCCCTGGGTGAACGCCTTCGACACGCCTACAAGTTCGATCATGGTGAGGCTCCTAGAGGGACTGGCGCCGGGCGACACGGCAGAAGGCGACGAGGAGAACGGTGATCATCCCGAGCTGTATCACCCCGAGGGCACCGGACAGGCTGGTCTCGCCGGCCGAGCTGTAGCCGTAGATCCGGGTGGACATCACGTCGGTCCCGTCGCTGGAGAGGATCAGGGTGATGGTCAGCTCGCGAAGGGTGAGCAGGGCGATCCAGAACCAGGCGTAGACGAGGCTGCCGCGGACGGTGGGCAGGACGACGGAGAGGAAGGCCCGGCCGCGGCGTATGCCGGAGACCGCGGCGGCCTCCTCCAGTTCGTGGTGGACCTGGAGCATGGTGCCGTGCAGCGTCCGGTACGCCGTCGCGACGAACCGGCAGGCCACCACGAGGGCGAGGAAGGCCGCGGTGCCGTACAGCGGGAGCCACCTGTACACGGAGAGCCCCACGTACACGAAGGACACGGCCATCACGATCGAGGGAATCGCGAGGGTCATCATGATCAGCGCGTCCAGCCCCCGCCGGCCGCGCAGCCGGGTGCGGGTGACCAGCCAGCCGGCGCACGCGGCGAAGGCGACGGCGGCGGTCGGCACCACGGCGACCAGCAGCAGGGTGTTCGGCAGGACCTCCGCCAGGTCGTAGGCGGCGTCGGTGTAGGCGGCGAAGGACAGGTCCGCGAACGCCGCCGCCGACGGGGGCCTCAGATACGGCATCAGCGAGGCCCAGACGAGCATGAGGACCGGGAGGACCACGCCGGCCAGGGCGTACGACCCGATCAGGCCGTAGGCCGCGGTCCGGCCGCCCCGGGTCAGCCGGATCGGCTCGCGGGCCGCGCGCTTGCCGGTGACGGTGGCGAGCTGGTTGGCGCGCCGCATCGCCCGGTAGTAGGCGAACATGACCAGCCCGATCCCCAGCGCCATGCCCAGGCCCACGGCCGCCGCGTTCCCGTACTCGGGGACGCCGGTGGAGCCCTGGGTGTACTGGTAGATCAGGGTGGACAGGACCGTGATGCGGGAGGGCATGCCGAGCATCCCCGCGTAGTCGAACACCTCGACCGCGACGATGAAGAAGAAGATCGACACCCCGGCGATCGCGGGAGCGGCCACCGGCAGCAGCAGCTGGAGGGCGGCACGCCAGCGGGGGATCCCGTGGACCGCCGCCGCCTCCTCGATGTTGACGTCGATGACCCGCAGGGTCGGCACGAGCATGAAGAACGCCGGTCCGGCGAAGTCCAGGCCCTGGAGCAGGATGATCCACTTCAGGCTGTAGACGTTGCTCAGCGGGGCGCCGCCGCCCAGGTCGCCCCACCAGGTGTTGATGATCCCGTTGCTCGGGTTGAACATGAAGATGTAGCCGAGGGCGACGAGGAAGCCGGGGATCGCCATCTTGGCCGCGGCCAGGAAGAGGATCACGGTCTTGCCGCGCAGATCCGTCCTCGTGTAGAGCCAGGCGAGGGGAACCGCGACGACCAGCATCACCAGCACGCTGCCCACGCCGAGCAGCAGCGTCCGCACCAGTGTGCCGCCCAGACCGCTGGAGGCCAGCACGGTACGGAAGTTGTCCAAGGACGGTGCTCCGCCCCCGAACCCCTCTCCCGGCCCGAAGGCCGCCCAGACCAGACCGGCCAGCGGGACGAGGAGGACGGCGCACAGGAGGACGATCATCGCCGCCAGCACGGCCAGCGGCACATCGACGCCGCGCCGGGGCCGGCGCGCCCGGGAGGGCGGCCCGGGCCGGGGCGTGCCCCGCTCGTCGTCGTCGGCGGCGGGAGGGCCGGTGACGGCCTCGGACACGCTGTGTGACCCCATCTCTACTTCCTCAGCAGCTGGGCGACCTGCTTGTCGACCTTCTCGTAATCGTTCATCCACCAGTCGAGGTCCGCGGTCATCACACCGCCGGCCTTCTCGGCGAGTGCGTGCAGATCGGTGCCGGGCGTGGTGTACCGGGGCCAGTCCAGCACCTCGAACGCCTTCCTGCGGCCCTGTTCGGTGGCGTTGAGCCAGTAGAGGAAGAGCTGGGCCGCGGCGGGGTTGCGTGCCCCCTTGAGGACCAGGCCCGCGCGCGGGACCACGGGGGTCTTGACCGGCGCGTACGCGATGGGGGCCTTGGCGGCGCGCTGGCTCTCGCCGATGCGGATGCCGTATCCGATGGGGAACTCCCCGCTGCTCACCTGGGTCCGGACGGCGGTCGGGACGGACGCCATGGACGCTCTGCCCTTCTCGAGCAGACGGTGCACGAAGTCGAGCATTCCGTCGGTGCCGAGGCCGGCGGCGAGCGGGCTGAACACGTCCGGCATCCCGGCGGTGACGATCTTGCCGCGCCAGGTGTCGGTGAGCAGGTCGTCCAGGGTGCGGGGGGCGTCGGCCTCCTGGACCGTGCCGGTGTTGTAGAGGACGGCGCGGGCGATCTCGGCGATGTAGATGCCCTGGTGGCCCTGCCAGACGTCGGCGGGTGCGACGCCCTCCATGGAGGCCCAGTCGACCTGCTGCACCAGGCCCTCGGCGTTGAGCTGTTTGACCACCAGGGGAGTGGTGGCGAAGACGTCGATGGCCGGCGCGATCCTGGCCTTCGACTCCTGCACCAGCTTGCTGGCGTAGCGCGGGTCGGGCTCACCGCCGACGAACGAGATGTCGAGGTCGACGCCGGTGTCGGCGCGCAGCGCCTGGCGGAGCTTGCGGGCGTGGGCGGAGGTACGGGAGTCGGTGCTGACGAACAGGCGGACCTTGCCCTCCTTGGCCGCCTCGCTCGCGAGGGAGTCGAGCGACGAGGGCAGCTTTCCGCCGCCCGGGCCGCCCGGGCCGCCGGGTCTGGAATCCGTGCCGCCGCCGCAGGCGGCGAGGAGTCCGCCCGCTCCCAGCGCGGCCATGCCGTGCAGGACCGAACGGCGGTTGAGTGAGGGGAACTGCTTGGTCATGAGCGTTGTCACCTTGCTGAGAGGGCCGGACGGACTGTCCGGTCGGAGCCGCGGGGTGAGCCTCCCGGCCACGCGGTACGGGGGTACCGCGTGGCCGGGGCGTCCCGCGGCCGGGGACCGCGCCGGGCGGCGGGAGGGCCGGGAAGCGCGCCGGGGGATCCGGGGAGGGAACCGCCGACGGGATCCGGGGAGGGATCCGGGATCAGACGTCCACGGTGTTGAGCCGGGTGGACACGGTGTTGAACTCGCGGCAGCCGGACTCGGTCGCGGCCACCACACCGCCGACGATCGCACCGCTCCTGCCGGACCGGGCGTCGGGCTGGAGGGAGAAGGTCATGCCGGGCCTGATCTCGAAGTCGAAGAACGGACGGGCGTGGCCATCGGCGTGAGGATACGTTTCTGCGAACGCGTCGACGTGCTCCCGGATGCCGAGGGCGGAGCCGCCGCCGGACAGCAGGGGGTTGAGGGAGGCGAACTGGGGCGTCAGATGCCACATCCCCGACTCGGTCAGCGGCACCTCCATCGCCGCGCACACCTCGCCGAAGGTCGCCCCGGGCCGGACCGCGGCCACTCCCGCCTCGTAGGAGGCGCGGGCGACCTCGGCGCAGCGGGCCGTTTCGGCCGGCGGCTCGCCGAGCGTAAAGCTCATGTTGACATGGGTGTTCAGCTCGGCGTAGTTGGGGAAGATCTCCGCCCACACCATGTCCCGGCGCTCCAGCTTCCGGGAGGGCTCGGGGCGGGTGAGCCAGGTGGGCTCGCCCCAGGCGTAGTTGTCGAGCCCGGTCTGGAAGAGCATCCAGGTGACGCGCATCCCCTTGCGCATCATCGTCGCCACGCCCTCGGCGTACAGCTCCGTCTCGTCCACTCCGGGCCGGGCGAGGGCCATCATGGCCTCGATGGCGGCGTCGCCCGCGGCGGCAGCGGTGGCGATGTGGGCGAGGTCCTCGTCGCTGCGCCGGGCCATCACCAGTCCGTAGTCACGGGTGACGTCGACCAGGGTGGCCTCGGGGAGCCGTTCGCTGATGGCGTCCCAGACCGGCTTGGACACCCAGCCGCCCGGGTAGAACGGCGAGCCGTAACCCGCCCCGATCACCCCCAGCCTGCCCCTGCCGAGCTTCTTCTCGTGGGCGATCGCGGGCAGCAGCTCGGGGGCGGAGCCCACCCTGATGTCGTCGATCCAGGTCTCCAGGCCGCGTTCCCTGGAGAGCTGGTGCTGCGCGGCGACCTGCGCGGCGAAGGCGACCATGGTGGGCTCGCCGTGCCGGGGGAGGACGTAGTGCTGGTAGCGCCGGTCGCGGAAGAGGTACTGGCCCGCGTCGTAGCGGTCGCTGCGGTCGGCGCCGAAGATGAGCAGGCCGTCGAGCTCATGGGCGTCCATGAACTCCTCGGTCTGCCGCATCCGGAACGCGCGCTCGCTGTGCGGTGCGGCGGCTTCCGGGATCGTGCCGCCGGAGGCGGGGAGGGGAGTGGGAGTCGGCACGGGTCGCTCCTTTCGTGGCCCCCGCGGGCGCACCGCGCGGTCGGCGGTGCCCGAGGGGGCGTCGACTCGGTCCTGAGTCGTTGCGGGGTGATCGGGAAGGGCGTGGGGGACCGGGCATGGCGTGACCGTCCGTCCGGAGGTAAGGAAGGGCCGGGCCGCACGGGGACGCGCGGGCCGGGGCGAGCCCCGCCGGCGGCCCCTTCGGACACCGGGCGGGCCGCACCCCTCCGGACCCGGCGGGCCGCCGGGCGGTGTCCGCCGGCCCGGCCGGCGGTGGAGCCGGTCCGGCGACGGTCCTCGTGGCCGGACGGCGGCCGTCGCCCCGCCGCGCCGCGTGGGGCGGCGGGGCGACGGTGCGCGCCGCGGCGCCGGGCCTCCCGTCCGCCATGGACGGGACGCCGGGCCGGGCGGCGCGTCCGGTTCGCCGTCCGCATCGCGTCAGCGCCCCGCGCCGTCCGGCCCGGGGCCGGGCAAGGGCCGCGGGACCCGCCTGCCGGCGGGGCCGTGCGGCCGGTGCGGTCCGGTGCTTCGGGAGCGCCGTGCGGGGACGGCGCGGCGTCCGCCTCCGGACCCGTCGCGTTCGCCGGGGAGCGGGGCGGTCACCGCCCTCCGGGTGCGGGCGCGGTGACCGGCGCGGGCCGGACGGCACCCGGGCGGTTCGGTGCGGAGTCCGTTGAGCGAGGTGGATGACCCGGCCATTCAGGTGTCTCCGATCTCGTGGTCGAACCTCACGTGTGCCGCACGGCGCCGGGCGGGGTGTCCCGGCCGTTCGCCGTACCCCGGCCCGGATTCCCGCCGCGCTTCCGCGTGCACCGCTGCCGGTGGAAGAACCCGTCCGGCAACCGGGAGCCGTCCGGCGGCCGGGGCGAGAGCCCTGGCCGCCCGGTGAGCTCGTGGCCGGAGGGGCTGATCCGGTGCCGAGACCATAGGCACCGAGAACCCGGATGCACAAGGCTCAGACAAAAGAAGCTTTGACTTGAGCATCTTTGCTCGCCCGGCACCGTCCCGCCCGGCCCCGCACCGTCCCGCCCGGGTCCGCCCCCGCATCGCCCGGGTCCGTCGGGCCCGCCCCCCGCGGCGGCCGGGTCAGTCCAGGTGCCGGAGCCGGGTCTCCAGCTTGCGCAGCAGCCGGGCGAGCTGCTCCTGCTCCCCCTCGTCGAGCGACGCCAGCATCTCCCGCTCCCGCTCCAGGTGGTCGTCGATGATCCGGTCGATCAGGGCGAACCCCGCGGGCGTCAGCTCCGCGTACACGCTCCTGCGGTCCTCGGTCGACCTGATCCTCCTGATCAGCCCGTCCCGCTCCATCCGGTCGAGCCTCATCGTCATGCCGCCCGAGGTCAGCAGGGAGGAGTTGGCCAGCTCCCGGGCGGTCTTGCGGTACGGGGGTCCCATCCGGCGCAGGCTGGCCAGGACCTCGAAGACGGACTGGTTGATGGAGTGCCGGTCGTACAGCCGGTTCGACAGGTTGCGGATCAGCAGGCTGCAGCGGGTCACCCGGCCGACGACGTCGATGCTCCGGGGGTCCAGCGTCGGGCGCTCCGTCCGCCACTCGGCGATGATCCGGTCCACGTCGTCCGGCGGACCCTCCCGGGTCGTGCCGGCGGCGGCCGCCTTCGGCCGGGAGCCGTCCTGGCCAGGGGTTTCGGTTCGCCCGGCGCTTGGTGAACTCACGTGCGCCCGCCCTTCGGTCGTCGGGAAAAGCTGAGCAGCAAGAATATCAGCGATAGCTATTGACGCTCTAAGAGACTTATATCTAAGTTACTTGCGCCGGGGAGGCCCCGGCCCGGCAGAAGCTGCTCAAGGGGGCGTCATGGCTGGTGGGGCGAGAGACATCATCGTGGCCGGCGGGTTCCGGCAGGGGCGCGGTGAACCGCTGTCCTCGGTCGACCCGGCGACCGGCCGGGTGTTCGCCGAGGTCTCGACCGCGAGCGTCGAGGACGTCGACGAGGCGGTCACCGCGGGGGAGGCGGCCATGCGGGACCCCGCCTGGCGCGACCTGCTGCCCCACCGGCGGGCGGCGCTCCTGCACCGGGCCGCGGATCTCATCCACGCGGAGTCGGAGAGCCTCGCCCGGCTCCAGACCCTGGACAACGGCAAGACGATCACCGAGACCCGGGCCCTGGTGGCGAGCGCCGCCGGCACCTTCCGCTACACCGCCTCCGCCCTGGAGACCCTCGACGACACACTGACCACGGCCCGCGGCCCCTACCTGAGCATGAGCGTCCACGAGCCGGTCGGCCCGGTCGCCGCCATCACCCCGTGGAACTCACCGATCGCCAGCGAGGCCCAGAAGGCCGCCCCCGCGCTCGCGGCGGGCAACGCGGTGCTGATCAAGCCGGCCGAGTGGTCCCCGATGGCGGCCCTGAGCCTGGGCGCGCTCCTGCTGCGCGCGGGCTTCCCTCCCGGCCTGGTCAGCGTGCTGCCGGGACCGGGCGGCGTGGTGGGGGAGGCACTGGTCCGCCACCCGGGCGTCCGCAAGGTGACCTTCACCGGCGGCACCAGCACCGGCCGCCGGATCGCCGCCGTCGCCGCCGGGAAGCTGATGCCGGTCTCCCTCGAACTGGGCGGCAAGTCACCGACGATCGTGCTGCCCGACGCTGATCTGGACCAGGCGGTCCGGGGCATCGTGTTCGGCATCTTCTCCTCCCAGGGACAGGCGTGCGTCGCGGGATCGCGGCTCATCGTCCACCGGTCCGTCCACGACGAGGTCGTCGAGAGGATCACCGCGGCCGCCGAAGCGCTGGTCATCGGCGCTCCCGCCCGGGAGAGCACCCACATGGGCCCGCTCATCGCCGCGGAACACCGCGCCGAGGTCGAGTCGTACGTCCGGCTCGCGGCCGAGGAGGGCGGGCACATCAGCACCGGAGGCACCCGTCCTTCCGGGGACGCCCTCGGCGAAGGCTTCTACTACCGGCCCACCGTGATCACCGGGCTCGGCCCCGGGTCACGGGTCTGCCGGGAGGAGATCTTCGGGCCCGTCCTCGTCACGCTCCCGTACGACGACGAGGACGAGCTGCCGGCCCTGGCCGACGCCACCCCCTACGGACTGGCCTGCGGCATATGGAGCCGCGACTACCGCAGGGCGTGGCGTCTGGGCCGCCGCATCGAGGCCGGCACCGTCTGGATCAACACGTACAAGCAGCTCTCCGCGGCCACCCCCTTCGGCGGGGTCAAGGAGAGCGGCCTCGGCCGCGAGAAGGGCCGGGAGGGCATCCGGTCCTACATGACCCAGAAGGGCGTCTACTGGGGCCTCGACGAGACGCCGTCCGCCTGGGGCCTCTGACCCCTCTCCGGCCCCCGCCCCTTCGGGGACCCGCCGCACCCGCGCCCGGGAGCCCCCGCCCGCGGCACGCGGCACGCGCACCACTCCACCCCGCCCGACACGGGCACCACCCCACCCGACACGCAAAGGACACACCCGTGAACCAGCACAGCACCGCCCACGAGGACCGGTCCCCGTCCGCCCTCCGGGAACTCCTCGACTCCTGCGTGGCCACCCGCGAGTCACGCCACGAGGACTGGGACACCCTGGGCTTCCAGGCCAAGGCCGGCGACGAGTTCCGGCGCGCGCAGATCCGCTACGTCGGATCCGGCGCCACCGGCGACCACGAGGGCGACGACCGGATACTCCCGGCCGGCCACTTCACCTTCTCGAACATGCGCCTGCCCGCCGGAGCCGTCGGCCCCGAGCACACCCACCACGACGCCGAGGAGGCCTTCTTCGTCCTCGAGGGGACCCTGGAGGTCACCGTCCACGACGTCGAGGACGGCACGCGGACGGCCAGCCGCACCCTCGGCTACCGCGACCTGGTCAGGGTCCCGGCCGGAGTGCCCCGCAGCCTGCGCAACACCGGGGAGACCGACGCCCTCTTCTGCGTGATCATCGGCGCGGCCCGGCCGCAACTGCCGACCTACCCGTCGACCTCCGCGATGCACGGCGTGACCCGTGACTGACCACCGCCCCTCCGGCCCGCCCGCCCCGGTCGTCCGGCTCCGCTCACTGCGCTCGGTGACCCTCCACACGCCGGACGCCGCCGAGTCCGCCGCCTTCTACGGCGAGGTCTGGGGCCTGACCCCGGTGGAGCGCGACGACGGAGCGGCCTGGCTGCGCGGCACCGGCACCGAACACCACATCCTCGAGGTCCGGGAGGCCGCCCGGAACGCCGTCGGCAAGATCGTTTTCTCGGTCGGGGACCGCCGGGAGATCGACTCCGCGGCCCGGCGGCTGGCCGGACACGGAGTGCAGCTCCTGACCGGCCCCACCGCACTGGACCAGCCGGGCGGCGGCTACGGACTGAGGTTCGCCGACCCCGAGGGCCGGCTGATCGAACTCTCCTGCGAGGTCGAGGCCGTCACCCCCGGCGACCCGGAGGGCCGCGCCGCGATCCCGCGCAAGCTCGCCCACGTCGTCCTCAACACCGTCGACATCGAGGCCGCCTGCGCCTTCTACACCGACGTCCTCGGCATGCGGATATCCGACTGGTCGGAACGGCAGATGGCGTTCCTGCGCTGCGGCACCGACCACCACTCCATCGCCTTCAACCGGGCGGAATGGACCTCGCTCAACCACGTGGCCTACGAGATGACGACGATCGACCACTTCATGCGCGGCATCGGCCGGCTCAGACACCACGGACAGCTCCCCCTGTGGGGACCGGGACGGCACGGCCCCGGCAACAACACCTTCTCCTACTTCGCCGACCCCTCGGGACTCGTCTGCGAGTACACCTCCGAGGTCGACCAGGTCCAGGAGGACACCTGGCTCTGCCGCACCTGGCGGCGCACCCCGGAACTCTCCGACCTGTGGGGCACCGCGGGACCGCCCTCCGCGGACACCCGCACCCGCATGGCCGGCATCCCCGACCCCGGAACCCTCGGCGGCCCGGCATGACGGCCCCCCGCGAACTGACCGTGGCCGTACTGGGACACGGAGCCATCGGGTCCGCCGTCGCGGCGGCGCTGCGGGCGAACGCCGTACCGGGCGCCAGACTGGTCGCCGTCGTCGACCGCGTACCGCCCGCCCCGCCCGTGCCCGCCGCCTCGCTCGACACGGCCCTCGAACGCGCCGAACTCGTCGTGGAATGCGCCGGGCAGACCGCCCTGCGCGAGGCCGGACCCGCCGTCGTGGCCGCCGGCCGCCACCTGCTCGCCCTGTCCACCGGCGCCCTCGCGGACACGGCCCTGCACGAGCGCCTGCTCGCGGGCCCCGGCCGGCTCACCCTGTGCGCCGGCGCCGTCGGCGGCCTCGACCTCCTGACGACCGCCACGCGCCAGGCCCCCTTCGACACCGTCACGATCCGCACGACCAAGGCCCCCAGAGCCCTGCTGCGGCCCTGGATGACCGAGCGCGAGACCGAGCGCCTGCACACCGCGACGGCCCCCTTCGAGGTGCTGCGCGGCCCCGCCCGCGAGGTCACCCGCGCGTTCCCCGCCACCAGCAACGTGGCGGCGTCCGTGGCCCTGGCCGTCGGCGACTGGGACCTCGTCGAGGCATCCGTCGTCGCCGACCCCGAGGCGAGGCTGAGCCGGCACCGGATCGAGGCGTCCGGACCCACGGGCCGGTACGCCTTCGACGTCGCCAACCACCCCTCCCCGGACAACCCGAGAACCAGCGCGGTGGTGCCGTACGCGGTCCTGCGCGCCATCGGCGCCCTGGTGGGGACCAACGGGAGCGTGGCATGACCACCACACGCACCGTCACCACCGGAACCGGCCTGCGCGTCGACACCGCGGGCGAACACGGCACCCCCGTGCTCCTGCTCCACGGGATCGGCTCGGCCGCCGCCTCCTTCGCCGGGCAACTGCCCGCACTCGCCCGCCACCACCGGGCGGCAGCCTGGGACGCCCCCGGCTACGCCCGCTCGGACGACCCCCCCGCCCCCTACCGCATGGACGACTTCGCCGACGCCGCCGCTGCCGTGCTGACCGGCCTCGGACCACCGCCCGCGCACGTCGTCGGGGTCTCCTGGGGCGGCGTCGTCGCCACCCGCCTGGCACTGCGCCACCCGCACCTGCTGCGCTCCCTCGTCCTCGTCGGCTCCACCCGAGGCTCGGGCCGCGACCCCGCGGCGGCACGGGCGATGCTCGAACGGGGCGGGGAACTGGCCGCGCTCGGGGCACGGGAGTTCGCCCGGACCAGAGCACCCCGGCTGCTCTCCGACCGGGCCCCGGCATCCGCCGTCGCCGCCGTGCGCGACCTGATGGCCCGCTCCGTACGCCTGCCCGGATACGCCGAGGCCGCCGCCTCCATGGCCGAGACCGACCACACCGGGGCACTGCCCACCCTGCGCCTGCCCACCCTCGTCCTGGTCGGCGAGCACGACCGGGTCACCGGCGTCGCGGAGTCGGAGCACATCCACCGGCTGGTCCCCGGCAGCGCGTTCGCCGTCATCCCCGGCGCCGGCCACCTCGCCAACCAGGAGCGGCCCGACCTCTTCCTCCGCCTCCTGGAGGGCTTCCTCGCCGACGTGGACGCCCGGCCCGGCCCGGCCGCGGACGGGCCCGCCCCCCGCGAGGACCCGCCACCGGGACGGGCCGCGACGACGGACGGCGCGACGCGTGACAAGGAGCGCACATGGACCTCCGACTGAACGGCAGGGCCTACCTGGTCACCGGCGCGAGTTCCGGTGTGGGACTCGCCACCGCGCGGCTGCTGCTCGACGAGGGCTGCGCCGTCGCCGCGTGCGCCCGAGACGGGGACCGCCTCACCGCCGCCCTCGGCCCCGACACCGACCGGCTGCTCACCGGGGCGGCCGACGTCCGCGACCCCGAGGCGGTCCGGAGCCTCACCGAACGGGCCGCCGGCCGCTTCGGCCGCCTGGACGGCGTCGTCAACAACGCCGGCCGCTCGCTGATGGCCCCCTGGAACGGCACGTCCAGGGACCAGTGGCGGGCCGAACTCGAACTCAAGCTCTTCTCCGTGCTCAACACCGTCGAGGCCGCGCTGCCCTGGCTGGGCGCCTCCGACGGGCCGTCCGTCGTCAACGTCAACGCGATCCTCGCCCGCCAGCCCGAGCCCGCCCTCGCCGCCACCTCGGCCGCCCGGGCCGCCCTGCTCAACCTCACCCGCACCCTGGCCACCGACCTCGGCCCGCGGGGCATCCGCGTCAACTCGGTATCCCTGGGACTGATCGACACCGGCCAGTGGCGACGGCGCCACCGGGAGGACGGCGGCAAACACGACTACACGGCCTGGAGCGCCGCCCTCGCCGCCGACCGCGGCATCCCGATGGGCCGTCTCGGCACGGCCGAGGAGGTCGCGTTCCCCGTCGTCACCCTGCTCTCCCCCCGGTCGGCCTACGTCACCGGGGCGACGCTCGACGTCGGCGGCGGGGTGAGCCGCTATGCGTGAGCGGCACCCGACGGCGGCGGCCCCGCCGCCCGCCCCCGCGGCGGCGCCCCATCCCCCGGAACCGAGACCTAGAACGGAGCCTCCCATGCCCCAGGGCGACGGCGGTGAACTGCTGGTGACCGTACTGCGCGAACAGGGCGCCGAAGTGGTCTTCGGCGTGGTGAGCGTGCACAACCTCCCGCTCGTCGAAGCGGTCAGCGGCGCACTGAGGTTCGTCCCGGTGCGGCACGAGGCCGCGGCGGTGAACGCGGCCGACGCGTACGCCCGGGTGAGCGGCGGCCTGGGCGTCGCGCTGACCAGCACCGGAACGGGCTGCGGCAACGCGGCCGGCTCCCTGATCGAGGCCCAGTCGGGCGGAGCACCGGTCCTGCACGTGACGGGCCAGATCGACAGCCGGTACCTCGGACTCGGCCGCGGAGTCATCCACGAGACCCGCGACCAGACCGGACTGCTGCGCGCGGTCTCCGCCCACACCGCGACGGTACGGCCGGGCGCGGACGCGGGCGCCCTGCTCCGCGACGCGATCGCGCACGCCCGCACACCCCCGTGCGGCCCGGTCAGCGTCGAGTGGCCGATCGACCTCCAGTACGCCCGCCACCGGCTCGACGGCCCGGCCGTCCCGGCCGGCCACCCGCCCGCCCCGGACCCCGGACAGCTCGCCGCCGCGGCCGAACTGCTGGCGGCGGCCCGCCGGCCGGTGATCTGGGCCGGCGGCGGCGCCCGCCGCGCCGGCCGCCCCCTGCTCGCCCTCGCCGAACGGCTCGGGGCCCCCGTACTGTCCAGCAACGCGGGCCGCGGCACCCTGCCGGAGGACCATCCGCTGGTGGTGGGCAACTTCGCCGCGTCGCCCGCCGGCCGGGAACTGCTGGCGGACGCGGACCTCCTGCTGAGCGTGGGAACCCACTTCCGCTCCAACGAGACCGCCGACTACACCCTCCCCTCGCCCGGCCGCCACGTCCAGATCGACATCTCGGCACCCGCGATCGGCCGGGTCGTCCCCGCCGACGCGGGGATCGTCGCCGCGGCCCACCCAGCCCTCACCGCTCTGCTGGAACTGCTCCCGGACAGCGGCGCCGAGCCGGGATGGAGGCAGCGCGGCGCGGACCTCGCCGCCCGGGCCCGCACCGACCTGCGGGCCGCGATCGGCCCGTACGCACTGGTCTGCGACGCGCTCAGGAGCCGCCTGGACCGGGCGTCGGTGATCGCCCGCGACGTGACCATCGCCTCCAGCCAGTGGGGCAACCGGCTGCTGGAGATCTACGACCCCTCGACCAACCTCTTCCCGCTGGGCGGCGGCATCGGCCAGGGCCTGTCCATGGGGATCGGCGGCGCCCTCGCCCGGCCCCGCACACCCACCCTGGTCATCGCAGGCGACGGCGGACTCAGTGTCCACCTCGGTGAACTCGGCACGCTCGCCCAGGAACGGCCCTGGCTGGTGCTGTGCGTCTTCAACGACGGGGGCTACGGCGTGCTCCGCAACATGCAGGAGGCCCACCGCGGCCGGCGCAGCGGAGTGGACCTGACCACGCCCGACTTCGCGGCCCTGGCCGCCGCCTACCGGCTGCCCTTCCAACGGGTCACCCGCGCCCAGGACTTCGCCCGCGCCCTCGACGAGAGCCTCGCCGTCCGCGGACCGAGCGTGATCGAGATCGACGTGGACGCGCTCGGCCCCACCCCGGTCCCCTTCACCCCGCCCGTCACGGTCCCCGGCACCTGACCCCCGGCACCCGCCCCCGCCCCCGACCCCCTCTGGACGTGACCCATGACGAACCAACTCCTCGACGGACAGTCCTACCTGGAAAGCCTGCGCGACGGCCGCACCGTCTACATCGACGGCGAGAAGGTCGAGGACGTCACCGAACACCCGGCGTTCCGCAACAGCGCGCGCTCCGTGGCCCGCCTCTACGACGCCCTCCACGATCCCGTGACACGTGACGCCCTGACCTTCGAGGACGACCAGGGCATCACCACCCACCGGTTCTTCGCGCCGTCCCGCACGGCCGACGAACTGCTGGGGGCACGGGACGCCATCGCCGCGTGGTCCCGGCTCAGCTACGGCTTCATGGGCCGCACGCCCGACTACAAGGCCGCCTTCATGGCGAGCCTGTCCAGCGACCCCGAGCTGTACGCCCCCTACGCGGACAACGCCCGCGCCTGGTACCGCCGTTACGCCTCCCAGGCACTGTTCCTCAACCACGTCCTCGTCAACCCGCCGGTCGACCGCAGCCGTCCGGTCCACGAGGTGGGCGACGTGTTCGTGCACGTCGTCAGGGAGAACGACCGGGGCATCGTCGTCAGCGGCGCCAAGATGCTGGCGACCGGCTCGGCACTGACCCACGCCACGTTCGTCGCACAGAACAGCGCGGTCGGGCTCGAACCGGGCAAGGCCGAGGACTTCGCCCTGGCGTTCATCGCCCCCATGGACACCCCCGGCTGCGTCCTGCTCAGCCGCAGCTCCTACGAAGCCGCCGCCACCAGCCCGTTCGACCACCCGCTCTCCTCGCGCTTCGACGAGAACGACGCGGTCCTCGTCTTCCAGGAAGCACTCATCCCCTGGGAGAACGTGCTGATCTACCGGGACGTGGAGAGGGCCAACTCCTTCTTCCCCCGCTCGGGGTTCATCAACCGCTCGCACCTCCAGGCGGGCACCCGCTTCGCCGTCAAACTCGACCTGATGGCCGGGCTGTTCGCGCGGGCCGCCAAGTCGAACGGCACCGACGGGTTCCGCGGGGTGCAGGCGGCCATCGGCGAGGTGCTCACCCTGCGCAACACCGCCTGGGCCCTCTCCACGGTCATGGCGACGGACACCCAGCCCGGCCCCGGGGGAAGCGTCGTCCCCCGCATCGAACACGCGGGCTCCCTGCGCATGTTCACCTCCCAGGCATGGGAACGCGTCCGGGAACTCTTCGAAACGCACCTCGGGGGCGCCCCGCTGGTGGTGCCCTCCAGCCACCGCGACCTCGCCAACCCCGAACTCCGCCCGCTCATCGACCGCTACTACCGCGGCTCGGACTCCTCGGCCGAGAGCCGCATCAAACTCTTCAAGCTGGTCTGGGACACCATCGGCACGGGCTTCGGAGGACGCCACGACCTGTACGAGCGGGTCTACTCCGGCAACGCCGACCAGGTCAGGATCGACGCCCTGAACGCGGCCCGGCGCGGCGGACTCGCCGACCGCCTCGACGCCTTCGCCGAGGAGTGCATGGCCGACTACGACCTCGACGGCTGGGTCCGCGGCCCCTGGGCACAGCGGTGAATCGGCCCGTGGACCAGGCGCCTTCGGAGCAGGCGCCCATGGAGCAGGCTCCCCTGGACCAGACGCTGTTCCGGCACGTCATCGGACACTTCGCCAGCGGCGTGGCCGTCATCACCACCCGGGAGGGGGACACCGACCACGGAATGACCGTGAGCGCCGTCTCCTCCCTCTCCCTCGACCCGCCGATGCTGCTGGTCTGCGCGCACACCAAGGCGCCGACCCACGCGGCCCTCCACCGCGCGGGAGTGTTCTGCGTCAACGTGCTCGGCGAGAACCAGGAGCACCTCGCCTCCCAGTTCGCCGGCCCCCGCGCCGACAAGTTCGCCGGCGTCGCCCATGAGCGCGGCGCCCGGGGAATGCCGGTCCTCACGGACGCGCTCGCGGTCCTGGAGTGCGAGGTGGTGGAGGACATCGTCGGCGGCACCCACCGGGTCTTCCTGGCCCGGGTACTGGGCGCGCGGGCACGGGAGGGATCCCCGCTCGCCTACTTCCGGGGCGGCTTCGGCCGGTTCGAACCCGCCCGGCACACCGTCGCCCACGAACGGCTGCGGGACCTCGTCGTCAGCCGGCGGCTGCCGCCGGACACCGGCCTGCGCGCCGAGGACCTCGCCCCACTGCTGGACACCCCGGTGGCCGCGGCCCACTACGCGGTGACCCGGCTGGTGGGGGAGGGGCTCATCGGCCGCGACCCCGAACGCGGACACGTCCTGGTCCCCCTGGCCCGTGCCTCCGTCGACGCGTTCGACGGCCGCCTCGCCCTGGAGATCGGCGTCGCGGCCGGCCTGCCGGGTCCCCTGGACCCGGCAGCGGTCCGGCAGTGGCGGGAGATCGCGGACCGGGCGGGCAAACACGTCGCCCACGGACGGATCACGGACACCGACGGCTACCTCACCGCGATCGAGGAGTTCCACGAGTACCTGATCGGACTCGCGGGGAACCCGAGCCTGCGCCGGATCTACCGGCGACTCGGTACACCCGGCCTCATGGCCGCGGCACTCAGCGGCAGCGACACCCCCAGCGCCCACGCCGTCGAGGAGCACCACGAGATCATCGACGCCTTCGCCGCCGGTGACTTCGCCGGGATCAAGCGGGTCCTCACCCTCCACAACCAGCACACGAAACAGGCACAGCACCACGGCGTCGGCGGGGAGGCGACCGCCTCCTGAGACACGCCGACGCCCCGCCCCCGGCCCCCGGACCGACCGCCGACCGGCGGGGAGCGCCGGGGGCCGTCCGGCCAACGGCCGATCCCGGTCGCCGGGGCCCGGCGGGCGGGTGAGCCCGGCCTCCGCGAGCGATCCGGAAGACACCCGGCGGCGCCTTCAGCGCATCGCCCGGTACTCGCCGGTCCCCCGCCGGACGGGGCCCGGGCCCATCGGCATCGTGCGGACGCGCTCCGACACGGCGGCTCCGCCCGGCGCGGTGCGAACGGGCTTCGGCTCCCCGGCGGCCCCCGCCCGGTCCTGACGGGTGCCGACCGGCCGAAGGCGATCGGCTCCTCCCGGCCCCGGAGGTCCCAGCAAGGCGTTGGACGTGCCGGTGGGTGATGAGGCGGGTGGCGCGCCCGAGGAACACTTCGTGGATGTCGCCGCGTCGTTCCCGCCGGACACCACGCCCTCGTCGACGCACAGGGCATTCCGACCGCTGACTTCTCATGACGGCGGAGTTGCCGGATGATGCATGTGCTGTGGACAGCGGGTGACGCCTTCGTGCGGGAGCGCGGCCTGATTCGCGACACCCACACTCCTGAGGCGCGGGCCGCTTTCTGCGGCATTCACGGCGCACGCCGGTCCGGTGACCTCGCAGGCGCGGGCCGAGCGGCACTGCATGCCGCTCCCGCCGCGGCAGCCGGCGCCCCCCCGGGGAATCGGCGCCACCGCACGTCGGCGCGGGTCCGAAGCGTCGTCCGCTCCGTGGAGACGTGCGGGAAGCGGCGGATGGCGGTATCCGACCGGTGTTCAACGCGTGCACGCCGTGCCACCCGTCCGGACCTTTCACCGACCGGACCGCTGCGCCCTACTGGAGAGGACGAGAAGGCCGGAGGGAGCGCGGCGGTGGCTGTCCGCCGCCAGGCCCCGGCCGTCTCCGCCGGCCTGCCCGGGCGCGCCGGCGGAGGACAGAGGACCACGACACCCAGGAGGGCTTCATGCTCACCGACCTCTCCCCCCGGCGCAGGCGCCGCCTTGTCGCGGCATGCGGCGCGGCCCTGCTGGTATGCGCGGCCGGCGGCACCACACTCGCCGCCGCGATGCCCGCCCAGACACCCCGGACATGCGGCCTCGGCACCCTGAAGGGCCGCTACCACTTCGCCGCCGACGGATGGCTGACCACCGCATCGGGCCGGACTCCCCTCAGCTACGCCGGATTCGAGGAGTTCGACGGCGCGGGACACATCAAGGGGACCATCCGCGTGAGCGTCGGCGGAAACGTCGCTCCCATCGAACGGTACGACGCCGCCTACACGCTCGGTTCCGACTGCGTGGCCTCCCAGACCGGAGTCATCGCCGGGGAGATGACCCACTGGGACCTCTACCCGTCCCCGAAGGGGGACCGGTTCACCTTCATCCGCACCGACCCGGGGACGGTCACTTCGGGGGTCGAACACCGTGTCGGCTGACAGGCCCCTGACGGCGGTGTTCGCCGACCGGGAACCGGCGGAGGGCGCGCAGGGAGTGCTCGGTTTCGTCACCCACGGCACGGAGCTGGACAGCGGACTGCGCTTCGACGGGATACCCCGCCTCTCCCTGCCCGTATCGGACAGCGGGTGGCAGTTCTCCGAGACATGGAGCGCGGGAGGAGCCGTCAGAAGCGGACGGGTGGGGAACCTGGTGTACGCCCACGACGGGGAACGGCTGTTCTGCGCGGCCCACATCCCCGCGTCGCCCACCTACCACGAGTCGACCGAGGCCATCTACCGGGCGGTCTTCGAACTGACCGGCAGGCTCCGCTACCCGCGCGTGTTCCGGATGTGGAACTTCATCGGCGGGATCAACGACGACAACAGCGAGGGCACCGAGATCTACCGCGACTTCTGCGTCGGCCGGGCGAGGGCCTTCGAGGAACTCGGCCCGGACGCGCCGGTCCCGGCGGCCACCGGCATCGGCGCGCACGGCCGGGGCATCGGGATCTACGCCCTCGCCTGCCGCGGCGGACTGCCGGTGCACATCGAGAACCCGCAGCAGGTGCCCGCCTACGAGTACCCGGACCGGTACGGCATCAAGCCGCCGAAGTTCGCGCGGGCCACGCTCCTGGACGACGCGGGCACACCCCGCCTGTTCGTCTCCGGCACCGCCAGCATCATCGGCTCGGAGACGGTCGGGCACGGGGACGTGGCGGCTCAGTGCGAGACGACACTGGGAAACATCCGGCTCCTGATCGGCGGTGAGAACCTCCGCGCGCACGGTGGCACCCGCGGCTACACCCTCAGGGACCTCAAGCTCGTGAAGGTCTACGTGAAGCACGCCGCGGACGTGGCACGGGTCGAGGCGCTCTGCGCGGGCCGGTTCGGCACCGGCACCCGGGTCGTGTTCCTGAACGTGGACGTCTGCCGCTCGGACCTGCTGGTGGAGATCGAGGCATATGCCTGACAACGCCCGGGCAACCCGACGAACGAGCAGGAGGACGGGTGTGACCGAGAACGACGGACCGAGGATCGGTGTGGTGCTGCCCGGCCGTGAGGCCGTGGTCACCGGGGGCGGCTACCCGCGTCGCATCGCCGCCCTGGCGGCGCGCGCCGAAGGCATGGGGTACGACTCGGTGTGGGCGGGGGAGTCGCCCCTGGCGCGCTGCCGCTTCGACCCCCTGCTGCTCCTGGCAGCGGCGGCGGCCCGCACGGAACGGATCGCACTGGGCACCGCCGTGGTGCTCGGTGTCCAGCACCAGCCGGTACGCCTCGCCCACGCGACCGCCTGCCTCGACCAACTGGCCGGAGGCCGCCTCCTGCTGGGTCTGGGGGTCGGGTTCACCTCCGCCGCGTGCGAAGCGGAGTTCGCCGCGCTCGGCGTGCCCTATCAGGGCCGGGTGCAGCGGTCCGTTGAACTCATCGAAGCGTGCCGCCTCCTGTGGCAGTCCCACGGGGAGCCCGTGAACTACGAAGGCACACACGTCCGACTGCGGGATGTGGCCATGGAAGTGGCGCCCCACACCAAGGGCGGTCCACCGTTGTGGCTGGCCGGCGCCGCCGCTCCGGCGCTGCGCCGTGTGGGCTCTCTCGCCGACGGCTGGTTCCCCACGGCCACCGGCGCCCAGTCGTACGCGGAGGGCTGGCGCGCGGTCGAGTCCAGCAGAAGCAGGGCCGGCCGGCCGGAGGGTTCCGTCACACCGGCGATGTACGTCACCGTCGCACTCGGAAAGGACAGGCCCGCGGCGGAAGCGGATCTAGAGCGCTTCGTCCGCGGCTACTACCGGCAGGACCTCGCATCGATCCGCCGAACCCAGGGAGTGTTCGGCGGCACGCCCGAACAGGTCGCCGGACAACTGCTGCGCTACGCCGACGCCGGAGCACGCCACTTCGCGCTCCGCCTCGCCACTCCCGACCTCCTCCCCTCTTCGTACGAGAGGGCGCTGACCGATGTGGCACAACGGCTCGTGCCGCTGCTGCGACGGCGCACCCCCGCCCCGGAGCCGGGAGGTGCCCAGCCGTGCCCGCACCGGTGATCACCGCCCAGGACCAACTGCTGCACGACTACCTGGCACCCGCCCTCGCCCTGCCGGCGGCCCAGCAACCGGTGTGGCCCGAACCCCTGCTGACCCGAGCGGTACGCCAGCTTCTGGGCCACGCCCCGGGCCTGGTCACGGTGGCGGAGATCGAACGACTGCGTCGCCGGCTGGCCGACGTGGCCGAAGGCCGCGCGTTCGTGCTCCAGGGCGGTGACTGCGCCGAGACCTTCGCCGACAACACGCCCGCGCACGTGGGAGCGAACGTGTCCGCGCTGCACCGCACGGCACAGACCCTGCGGCGGGCCACCGGTCTCCCGGTGACGGTCCTCGCACGCCTCGCCGGCCAGTACGCGAAACCGAGGTCGGCGCAGCTCGACGGCCAGGGTCTGCCGAGCTATCGGGGAGATGCGGTCAACGGCCTCGCACCGGACGCCCGTTCCCGCCTCCCCGACGCCGCGCGGATGCTCGCCGCGTACGCCCAGGCCTCCGCGACCCTGAATTGGCTGGGAACCCACTCCTTCGCCCCGGACCTCTTCGTCAGCCATGAAGCACTGCTCCTCGACTACGAGGCCCCGCTGGTGCGCTGGGGACCGGAGGGCAACGCCGCCCGCCCGTACTCGCTGTCGGCGCACTCGCTGTGGATCGGGGAGCGGACCCGGCAGCGGTACGGTGCGCACCTCGCGTTCGCGGCGGCGGTCGACAACCCGGTCGCGGTGAAGCTCGGTCCCCGGGCGACACCCGACGAGGTTCTGCGATACGCGCGGACACTCGATCCGGCCGGGGTGCCGGGACGGCTGACCTTCATCTGCCGGATGGGGCACGACAAGGTCACCGAGTGCCTGCCTCCGCTGATCGCGAAGCTGACCGAGGCCCGGCGCACCGTCGTGTGGCAGTGCGACCCCATGCACGCGAACACCCACGTGTCGGCGAACGGATACAAGACCCGCGACCTCGAGCACGTCATGGCGGAGCTGGACGGCTACTTCTCGGTGCACCGGGCCCTCGGCACCCATCCCGGCGGTGTCCACCTGGAGCTGACGGGGGACGACGTGACCGAGTGCGTCGGGGGCACCCCGCCGGTGACCCCGGACCGCCTCCCGCAGCGCTACCGCACGGCCTGCGACCCCCGTCTCAACCCCGCGCAGACCCGCGAAGTGGCCCGCCAGGTCGGTGACCTGCTGCACGAAGCCGTCATCCGGGCACCGGGACAGGAGGACCTCTCGTGAAAGCGGCCGTTCTGCACCGCGTCGGCGACGGACGCCTGGACCTGCGGGACGACGTGCTCCCCGTCGAGCCCGGCCCCACGGACGTCCGGGTCCGTGTCGAGGCCGCCGGAATCTGCCGCAGCGACCTGTCCGCCATGACCGGCGCACTGCCCGCGCAGGCCCCGCTCGTCCCCGGCCACGAGGGCGCGGGAGTGGTGACCCGGGTCGGCTCCGGTGTGGCCGACCGCAAACCCGGCGACCACGTGGTCCTCACCTTCGTCCCGCCGTGCGGCACCTGCCCCGTCTGTCTGCGCGGCACCCCGCACCTGTGCGAAACGTACGCGCAGGAACCGCCCCGGCTGCGGGTGGGAGGACAGCCGCTGCGCGGCTACGTCGGGCTCGGCACCTTCGCGCGGGAGCTGACGGTGCCGGCCGCCGCCGCGATTCCGGTCGGCGACGTTCCCTTCGACCTCGCGGCGGTGCTGTCCTGCGGCGTGGTGAGCGGGGTCGGCGCGGTCCTCAACACCGCCCGGGTGCGGCCCGGGGAGAGCGTTCTCGTGATCGGCTGCGGAGGAGTGGGCGCGGCGGTGCTCCAGGGCGCCCGGATCGCCGGGGCCGGGCGGGTCATCGCCGTCGACCCCTCGAAGGACAAGCGGGAACTGGCGTACGGGTTCGGCGCCACGGAAGCGCTCACCCCGGAACAACTGGCCGGGCGTGAACACGAACTGGGCGTCGACCACGCCTTCGACGTCGTCGGTTCGCCACGGACCGTGCGGACGGCCTGGGACGCGGTGCGCAGAGGAGGGCAGGCCGTGGTCGTCGGCTCGGGCCGGACCGACGCCCTGGTCACCTTCAACGCCTACGAACTGTTCCGCCACGAGAAGAAGCTGATCGGCTCACTGTCCGGCTCCGCCGATGTCCGGTACGAGTTCGGCCGGCTCCTGCGGCTGTGGCGGGCCGGCCTGCTCGACCTCGAGGCAATGGTCGGTGCGCGCATCCCGTTCGCCCGGATCAACGAAGGCATCGAGGCGCTGAGAACCGGGACCGCGCCGGTACGCCAGGTCGTGGTGTGGTGACAAGGGTGACCGGGGCCGTGAAGCGGCGGGGCGGGAGGACGCGGCGCGGCGCCGCGCCTTCCCGGCCGGCCCCGCGCCTTCCCGGCCGGCCCCGCGTGCCCACCGGGGCCGGGGACGCTCCGCCGGCCGGTGCCGGGCTCCGGTCCCGCTCACCGGCCCGGCGCCGTCGCCCCGCCCTCCGACAGGACATGCCTCGGGCATATGCATTCAATGGGGGTGGAAGGAGTGATTCACCGGCCGCACCGATGCCGGCCGCGAGGATGTTTCACCCGTGTTGGCGGAGTGTGAGGTAGTGGTGACCCATGGATGATCCCTTTGCCTTCTGCCCCCTGCCGGCCGGCCTGCCGCTCCCGGCAGAGGGGCCTGCCCCCGGTGACGCGTGGGCCGTTCCGACCGCTCCGCCCGTGCCGGACGGCGCGGCCACCGTGGAGAGGCCGGCCGACGCCGTCGCACCCGGGCCACTGCCATGACGGCCGGCCCGGCGGGGCGCGAGCCCGCTCGGCCGGATTGACCGCCTGGGACCGCCCCCGGCCGCCCGCCCCGCCGCCCGCCCGGACCTGACGTCCCGCGGATCGGCCATCGGGGCGGCCGCCCGTCCCGGCCGGGGAGCCGTGGCACGGAGGCCGAACGCCACCGTGCCACGGGTGCCCGGTGCCGGCCGGGCACCCGCAGCGCGGGGCCGTCCGCCGGCGGGCGGGGCGTGCGTCGCGGCCGCCGGGAACGGAGGCGGCCCCCGGCGCATCGGAGAGCCCGCGCGGACGAGGCCGTCAAGACCAGGGCAGGTAGGGCTGCGGGACAGCCCTTAGGCTTGCTTCCGTGTCGAGTGCTCACTTCCTG
Source organism: Streptomyces sp. SID8352 (assembly GCF_009862265.1). Classification (GTDB taxonomy): domain Bacteria; phylum Actinomycetota; class Actinomycetes; order Streptomycetales; family Streptomycetaceae; genus Streptomyces. Next base: position 230,770 of record NZ_WWGX01000035.1, read on the forward strand.
TCCGGCGGGACCGGCTCGGCCGAGCAGGAGCGTCAGTACGCGCGCTACTACTCGGCGATAGCGACCCGCAGCCGGAGCCGGACCACCCCGCACATCACGACGTACACGCTCCGTCCCGAGGTCGGCCGGGGATCGATCGAGGTGACGCGGCTGCGGGGATCGTTGCGGGTGATCCGGTACGACGTGGGCTTCACCGCCGATCACCGGGTCGGCTATCACTTCCCCGGGGACCGCTTCGAGCTGGAGGTCTGCCTCGACGGCCGGCTGCGCATAGCCGAGGACGAGGCGGGAGGGGCGGACCTGGGCCGGTTCTCGTCGTCACTGACGCCTCCGCGGCCCACCAGGGGAATGATCACGCACCCCGCGGGCCGGCCCTATCGCGGTCTCTCGCTGACCGGGTCCCGTGACGCGCTCTCGCCGTACCTGGGGAGCGTCGGCACCGGGGCGTTCGCGTCGGCGCTGGAACGGCTGGACTCGTCCGGGGGCGCCGACCTCTACCTCGGGCGCGGGGCACGGCTCCACGGCCTGCCGGGCCCGCTGGCGGACATCTTCGGATCGCGTGCCGAGAGCCCCGGCGGGATCCTGCTGATGGAGTCGCGGGTGATGGCGGCCCTGGCACTGCTCGTCGACGCGGCGTCGGCGCGCGAGCACCACGGCGGGCTGGACGATCACGAGGCGGAGGCCCTGCGCCGTGTCCCGCTGATCCTGTGGCGGGAGCGCCACGACCCGCCCGCCCTCGCCGAGGTCGCCGGTGAGCTGTCGATGAGCCCGAAGCGCCTGGCCCGCGGTTTCAAGGCGCTGTTCGGCGTGACACCGTTCGAGCACCACCGCCGCCGCTGCCTCGAACGCGCCGCCGAACTGCTACTGGAGACGGACTGGACGGTCGAGCGCATCGGACACGAAGTGGGATACGCGTCGGCCGGCAACTTCGTCTACGCCTTCCGCCGACGCCTCGGGACGACCCCCGCCGCGTACCGGCGCGGGCACAGCTGACCGCTCCGTCCGGATCACCGCGCGGACAGGGGAAGGGGTCCGGCGGCACGGACCGCGGCCGGGCGGGACGCGGCTCTTCCCTCGGCGGGCGCCCCGCCGCCCGCCGCGGCGAAGACCTCACCGCCCGCGTCGTCGTCCGGAACACGTGGCGCGCCGGGCGGGCCTCCCGCCACCGGGGCGCCCGCACCGGACACCGCCGCTCCTTCCGGGCGGCCGGGGCGGACCCCGGCGCGGGCCCGCCGGCCGTGGGCGACGGGCCCGCGCCGCTCGCTCCACATGAACCGGTCCTCCGCTCCACACCCGGTCCGGGCCCCCGGCGCGACGATCGGTGCGGACCGCTTCCCGGCGGCCCGCGCCGACCGCCCCTGGAAGAGGTCCGGACCCCATGTCTCCCCGTGTGCCGCACGACCCGTGTCCGGCCGCCCGCTACCGCGACGCGGTCCGCCCCGCCGACCACGGCGCTGCCGTCGCCGCCGGAGAGCACCGGGAGGCCCCGGCCCCCGGGCCGGTCCGCGGGGCACGTCACGCCGGCCGCGAGACCTTCGTCGGCCGGGAAGGAGACCCCGCCCTCGCGCACGGCCCGGCACCGGCGCCGCCCGAGGGGCGCGTGAAACGGCAGATGCCGCTGGTCATCTCCTGCACGGCGACCTTCCTCCTGCTGGCGTACGCCACGGTCGTGACCGTCGCGATGCCGGTGATCGCCGCCGATCTCCGCACCGGCTTCGGCGCCCTGCAGTGGGTCATCGACATCTACACCATCGCCCTGGCCGCGCTCCTCGTCCCGCTGGGCACCCTCAGCGACAGGATCGGCAGGCGTTCCCTCCTCCTGTGGAGCCTCGTCGCGTTCGCCGCCGCCTCGCTCGCCTGCGCCTCGGCCCCCGGCGTCCTCGTGCTCGTCCTCGCCCGGCTGGTGCAGGGGACCGCCGCCGCCGCGCTGTTCGCCACCACCCTGCCGCTGCTCGACGCCTCCTACAGCGGCCGGGCCAGACACCGTGCCTTTGCCATCTGGGGGGCCGTGTCCGGACTGGCCGCCGCCGTCGGCAACGTCTCCGGCGGGCTGCTCTCCGCCCTCGGCTGGCGCGCCGTCTTCGCCGCCGCCGTCCCCCTCGCGCTCGCCGCCGCGGTGCTCACCGCGGTGTTCCTGCCCCGCGACCGGCCGGGCGGGCGCTCCCCGCTGAACGCCACCGGAATGGTCCTGCTCGGGGCTGCCGTCGGCGGACTCGTCGCCGCCACCCTCGTGTTCGCCGAGCACGGCCCCCACATGAGCGCGACGGCGGTTCTCGTGGCGTGCGCGTGCCTGGGCACCGTGTTCGCCGTCCACGAACGCCGCCACCCGGACCGGGCGCTCATCGGCCCTGCGCTGGTCGGCAACCCCGTCTTCCGCACGACGGCCGTGGTCGCCGCCGCGTACTACTTCGCCGCCTTCGGCACGCTCCCGGCCGTCTCCTTCTGGCTCCAGGACGCACACGGCCTGGCCCCCGCGGCCATCGCGCTGGTCCTCTCCGCGCAACCGGTGGCCTTCTTCCTCACCTCCGCGCTGTCCGGTGCCCGCCTCGGCCGGCTGGACCGGCGCGTCCCCTTCACCGCCGGTCTGGTGATCTGCGGTTCCGGATGCCTCGGCCTCGCGCTGCCCGCGCTGGCACCCGGATGGCAGAGCATCCTGGCCGCGCTGGTCCTCACCGGTGTCGGCTCCGGGATCATCTCCCCCGTGCTGCCGGCCGCCGCCATGGACGGTGTGGCCCCGTCCCGGACGGGCGTCTCCTCCAGCGCGGTCAACGCGGCACGCCAGTTCGGGATCAGCCTCGGCATCGCCGCCTGCGCCGCCGCCGTACGCGTCCACCAGCCCGGTGACGACCCCGCCCGGTGGCCCCGCACCCTGGTCACCATCGCCCTGGCCACCGCCCTGGTCTGCGCCGGGGCGACCGCGGCCGTGCTCCTCGGCCTGCGCCGCCGCCCGTCGCCTGATGCGCCCGCGTAGCACCGTCCGGGCCCGGACGGGAATCCCCCGCGCCCCCGCGGTGGCACTGCCGGAACCTCAGGTGTTCCGGCAGGCCCCCCGGGCGCGACGGTGGGCGCGGCCCGCTCGCCGCCCGCACCCGCTGCCGTGGCGGTGCACGCGCGGCACACGGGCGGCATGGCCGGTGCGGGGGCCGGCCCCGCGAGGCCGCCGCGCCCGGGGCCGGCCCTCACGCCGTGATGTGCGGACGGCCGCCCCGTTCCGTCCGGGCCGGGCGGCTTCCCGTGCTCAGGCGACGGCGAGTTCGGTGCGGCTGGTCTCCTTCAGGGCGAGCACGCAGAGGAAGGAGACCACCGCGGCGCCGATCAGGTACCAGGCCACCGAGTCGCTGGTGTTGGTGGTCGTCATCAGCGACGCCATGATCAAGGCGGCCGGCGCTCCGGCGATCATGCAGGCGAACTGGTAGGAGACCGATGTCCCGGTGTAGCGGTACCGGGCCGGGAACTGCTCGGAGTACATGACGCCGTTGATGGCCCCGGTCGGCCCGTAGCCGAGTACGAGCGGCAGCGCGATACCGAGCACGACCAGGGCGGGATGGCGGGTGTCCAGCAGCATGAAGGAGGGGAAGGCGAGGACGCCCATGGCCGCGGTGGCCGTCAGGTAGACGACCTTGCGGCCGTACCGGTCGGACAGCCAGGCGTAGACGGGCATGAGGACCAGCAGCGCCGCGGCAGAACTCAGGATGCCGGTGAGGGCGTAGGAGTTGGGAAGGCCGAGGGTGTCACGGGCGTAGTTGACGACGAAGACCGTGAAACAGGTGTAGACGATGGTGGACGCGCCGGAGGCGAACATCAGCAGCAGCGTCGGCTTCTTGGCGTTCTGGAAGAGGTCGGCGAGCGGCAGCTTGGGACGCTCCGGGGCGTCTTCCCGCAGCTTCTGGAACTCCTTGGGCTCCTCGATCCTGGTGCGGATCCACAGGCCGATCAGTACCAGCAAACCCGAGAACGCGAAGGGGACGCGCCATCCCCATGAGAGGAACTGGTCCTCGGGCAGCAGCGAGAAGCCCGCGAGCATCCCGGAGGAGAGCAGCTGGCCGGCCGGAATGCCCAGCTGCGCGGCCGAACAGTAGAATCCCCGTTTGTCCCTGGGGGAGTTCTCCATGATGAGGATCGCGGCACCGCCCCATTCCCCGCCCATGCCGATGCCCTGTGCCATGCGAAGAACGACCAGCAGGGCCGGTGCCAGCACACCGATTTGGTCCGCTGTCGGCAGCAGGGCTATCAGGAACGTGCCGACACCCATGATCATCAAGGTGGACACGAGGGCCGTCTTGCGGCCCACCTTGTCCCCGAGGTGACCGAAGACGATGCCGCCCAGGGGGCGCATGACAAAGGCGGCGCCAAAGGTCGCCAGGGAGGCGAGAAGGGCTCCGGTCGGCCCCATGCCGTTGAAGAAGACGTGCGGGAACACGGCGGCTGCGGCGGCGCCGTAGAGGAAGTAGTCGTACCACTCGATGACCGTGCCGCTGAAACTCGCCCGGGCCGTCCTCACGACCGTCGAGCGGTCGAGTTCGGCCGGTGCCGACGGCCGGCCGCCCCCGTCGGGACGGGGGACGGCGTCCGCGCCGGACGCGGAAACGGGCTGGTTCATGTTCGCTCCTAGAGATGGGGGATCAGCGTGGTGAGATGACTGCCGCCCGAAGGGCCGTCGTCCGACTGCGGAAACCGTGACCGTTCCTGAGATCCCGGTGCGGGACTGGGTCGTACCCGTAGGGGAAGGCCGCCCGGAACCGGTGGTGCCGCCCTGCGGGTCCGTTCACGGCGGACCGGTGAAGCGGCTTCCGGCCGGTGCTCCGCCCGCCGGTTCTTCCGCGGATCGCTTCTGGCGGCCGCCCATGAAGTCACGCCCGGGACCCCGTCCCGGGGTGCGGCTTCCCGCGTGCCGGCTTCGAACGGTACAGCGGGCCTCCCGGCGCCGCCGCGGCGGCCGTACGCGCCGGTGGCGGGCCGGACGGCATGCGTGCGCACGCCGTCGGGGGCGGGTGCGAAGGCCGGGTCGCGCTCGGCGGCCGCGTCATGGACCAGCGCCTCGCGGTCCTCCCGGCCAGGATCACGGGCGATGCCCCCGCCCCGCCGCGGGCGGGGCCCGACCGCGTCTCCGGGGCCCGACCGGCAGGGGAGCCGCGGCGGCCGTGCCGAGCGGCCGGGCCACGGCCGCGACGTCCCGGCCGCGGCCTGCGGCGCCGGTCGCGCCGTCGAGCCGGGCGGCGGGGCCCGCAGGAGACGTGCTCCCGTTCGCTCGGCCGCGGCGCGGACGTGGGCTGTGCTCAGACGGTCCATGGGGATGTCACCTCAGGGGGGTAAGGGGCCGCCGTGCTCGGGGCCCGGCAGCGGCCGGTCGCCCTCGGGCGGCGTCATGCCGTGGAACAGTAGAGGAACGTCTGACGATTAACAATCGTTTGCCGGATGATTCTCTTTGGTCGTCCGGCGATTACTCTCGTGTCGAGTGCGGAGCGGCCGTATCGGACACGACGGGCCCCTTCCGGTACTGCCGTGGGGGTGCCGAGGGTGCTCCCCGTGCACGCCCTCCCGGAAGGGGGGGGGGTGTGCGTAGCCGGCGCCTCGGTGACATGCGCTCCAGGGCTGCGTCCGGGGGCTGTGCCGCACGGTCACGGCCGCGGGCCGGCCGCCGGGAGCCCTCGTACGGACCGTCGCGTGAAGCGCCGCGCCCGGTCCGTGCGCGCCCCTCGGTGCGGGCGCCCGCACGCGGCATGTTCGCGACCCGGTACGCCGCGTCGGCGGCAGGGAGGCCTTTTTCGTCCGACGATCTATTGCTAAATCGTCGGACGATTGACTATCGTTCGATGTCATCGCGCAGGCCTCGTCCGCGCCGGTGCCGGACAAGGCCCGGCGCCCGGGCGCCGCGCCCGGGACGGCACGCCCCCTTTGCGCAGCGCGGCCCCGCGACTTGAACAGCACGGCCCCGCGACCGAGGAGCGGCGGCGCACCGGTCCGCCAGCCACGAATGGAAGTACTGATGACGCATTCCGGACAGCTACGCGTAGGCGTGGACATCGGCGGCACCTTCACCGACATGGCGATCATGGACGACACCGGCATCGTCGCCGTCGGCAAGACCCTCACGACGCACGCCGAGCCGGCCGCGGGCGTGGAACGGCTGCTGGGGGAGACGCTCGTGGCCAACGCCCTCCCCGTCGACGCCGTCTCAACGGTCGTGCACGGCACCACACTGGTCACCAACGCCCTCATCGAGCGCCGCGGCGCCCGCACCGCGCTGCTCACCACCGAAGGCTTCCGCGACGTGGTCGAGATGGCCCGCGAACACCGCTACGAGCTCTACGACCTCAACCTCGACCTGCCCAGGCCACTGGTCCCGCGGTACCTGCGGTTCGGGATACCGGAACGCACGCTGGCCACCGGAGCGGTCGAACGGCCGCTGGACGAGGCCGTCGTCCGCCGCCTCGCCACGGAACTGCGGTCGGTCGGCATCGAGGCCGTCGGGGTCTGCCTGCTGCACAGCCACGTCAACCCCGCGCACGAGCAGCGCGTCGCCGACATCTTCCGCGACGTCGCCCCCACGGTGCGGGTGGCACTGTCCAGCGAGGTCAACCCCGAGATCCGCGAGTACGAACGCGCGACGACCACCCTGGCCAACGTCTACGTGCAGGACCTCGTCGAGACCTACCTGGCCGACCTGCGCAGCCGGCTGCGCAGGATGGGCATCGCACGGGACCCGCTCATCATGCTGTCCAACGGCGGCGTCGCCACCGTGGACGTCGCCGCCAGATTCCCCATCCGCATGCTCGAGTCGGGCCCCGCCGGAGGGGCCCTGGGCGCGGTGGCGTTCGGCCGCGTCGCCGGCCGCCCCCACCAGATGGCCTTCGACATGGGCGGTACGACGGCGAAGCTGTGCGTCATCGAGAACCACCGCCCCCTGGTCACCCACACCTTCGAGGTCGACCGCATGTACCGCATGCTGGCAGGCTCGGGACTGCCGGTGCGGGCCCCCGTCATCGACATGATCGAGATCGGGACCGGCGGTGGCTCGATCGCCCGGATCAGCAGCCTCGGCCTCGTCACGGTCGGTCCCGACTCGGCCGGCTCCGAACCGGGCCCGGTCGCCTTCGGACGCGGCGGCACCGGCTGCACGGTGACCGACGCGGACTTCGTCCTGGGCTACCTCGATCCCGCCTCCTTCAGCGGCGGGGACCTCGTCCTGGACGTCCCGGCGGCGGCCGCCGCGATCGACGAGCAGATCGCCGGCCCGCTCGGCCTGAGCGTCCCCGAGGCCGCCTGGGGCATCCACACCACCGCGAACGAGGCCATGGCCAGCGCGGCGCGCGTGCACGCCATCGAACGCGGCCAGGACCCCGCCCGACTGCCGCTGTTCGTCTCCGGCGGCAACGGACCCCTGCACGGCCCGGGCGTGGCCAGGGCCCTGGGCGCCCCTCGCCTCGTCTCCCCGCCCGCCGCCGGCGTCCTGAGCACGCTGGGATTCCTCTCCGCGCCGATGTCCATCGACATCGTCCGCTCGCGCCACTACCCGCTCGCCGGGATCACCCTCGCCGACGTCGTGACGCTGTACGAGGAGATGGCCTCCGAAGGCGTCAGGATCTTGGAGGAGTCGGGCATCCCGCGCGGCGACATCGTCTGCGAGCGCACCCTGGAGATGCGCTTCATCGGCCAGGGCAACGAGCTGGAGGTGCCGGCACCCGCCGCCGACGAGAACTGGCACAACGCCGTGGCCACCAACTTCACCCGGCTCTACCTCCAGCGCTTCGGCACCGCCGTCCCCCGCGGGGTCGCCCCCGAGATCATCAGCTGGCGGGCCGTCGTACGCGGCCCCGGCCCTGACGCGACACTTCGCCTGACCGGGGCCGGCCGCACCGGTGAGGCCCTCAAGGGACACCGCCGGGCGTACTTCCCCGCCGCGGGCGGCTACGTCGCCACTCCGGTCTACAGCCGGTACCACCTGCAGGCCGGCACCGTCCTCACGGGTCCGGCACTGATCGAGGAACGCGAGTCCACCCTCGTCGTCGGCCCGGGAGACCGGTGCACCGTGGCCGAGGACACCAGCATCGTCGTCGAGTTCGACCGGGAGCAGTTTCAGTGAGCGCATCGACCCCAGCAGCCGCGTCACCCACCGTCCCCGAGGACACCGCGGTCGACCCCATCGTCGTCGGCCTCGTCGCCAACCGCATGCACTCCCTGCTCAACGAACAGCAGGTGGCACTCATCCGCGTCGCGTTCAGTCCCGTCGTCCGCGAGTCGCTCGACCTCGCGTGCGCCGTGTTCGACTCGGCCGGGCGGATGATCGGCCAGTCCTCCGGAGGCACCCCCGGTCACATCAACGCGATGGCCACCGGCATGGAGCACATCGTGGCCGCCTTCCCCCAGGACACCCTCGCCGAGGGCGACGTACTGATCACCAACGATCCCTGGCTCACCGCCGGACAGATCAACGACATCACCGTGGCCACCCCCGTCTACCGGGGCGGCACCCTCGTGGCCTGGTTCGCCAGTTGCTGCCACTCGCCCGACATCGGCGGCAGGATCCTGTCCGCGGCCGCGACGGAGGTCTTCGAGGAGGGCCTGCGCCTGCCGGTCATGCGGCTGCGCTCGGCCGCCGGCCCGGACGAGACCCTCGAACAGATCATCCGCGCCAACGTCCGCACCCCTGACGAGACCCTGGGCGACATCTATGCCCAGGTCGCCGCGAACGAGGTGGGCGCCCGCAGCCTGCTGGCGATGATGGACGAATTCGGCCTGCACACCATCGACCCGGTGGCCGACGAGATCATGCGCCGTTCGGAGGCGGCGCTGCGCACGGCCCTGAGTGAACTCCAGGACGGTGTGTACTGCGCCGAGGCGACCTCCGACGGCTTCGACGGGGAGGCCATCCACCTCAAGGCACGGGTGACCATCCGCGGTGACGCCATCGACATCGACTACGACGGCTCCTCGCCGCAGTCGCGCAACGGCGTCAACGTGGTGCTCAACTACACCCGCGCCTACACCTCCTTCGCCGTCAAGGCCGCCTTCGCCCCGGAAGTGCCGCACAACGCGGGATCGTTCCGGCCGGTCACCGTCAGGGCGCCGGCGGGATCCGTGCTCAACTGCGTGGACCCCGCCCCCGTCGCCTCCCGCCACCTGGTCGGGCACTTCCTGCCCAGTCTGCTCTTCGAAGCCCTGCGCCCCGCCGTCCCCGGCGGGCTCCAGGCCAGCAGCGCCGACGCCCTGTGGATGACGGTGTGGCGCAGCGCCGAGCTCGGCGAGCCGTTCCCCTTCACACTGACCGCCTTCGCCGCCGGCGGCGCGGGGGCACGCCCGGCCAAGGACGGCCTGAACACCACCAGTTTCCCCACCGGTGTGCGCGCCGCGCCGACCGAGGTCCTCGAGACACTCACCTCGCTGGTGCAGGTCCAGCGCGAGCTGCGGCAGGACTCCGGCGGTGCGGGGGAGTTCCGCGGCGGCCTCGGGCAGATCCTGCGGGTCCGCCGGCTCGGCGTGAACGCCTGGTCGGTCAACGCCAACATCGACCGCCTCACCCACCCGGCCCCCGGGGCCCGGGGAGGTGCCGAGGGCACCCGGGGCGAGTTCGTCGACGACGCCACCGGCCGGCCGCTGCCGGCCAAGCGACTGGTGCGGCTGGCGCCCGGAACCACTGTCCGGCTGTCCTTCCCGGGCGGAGGCGGCTACGGGAACCCTGCCGACCGCGCCCCCGAGAAGGTCCTCGACGACGTCGTCAACGGATACGTCGGCATCGACGCGGCCCGCGCGGTCTACGGCGTGGACATCGAGTACACCGGCGACCCGGCCGCCCTGGTCAGGATGCCCGGAAGCTATGTCGTCCGGGGCACCTCCCGCGGCCCGGCCACGGGCCCGTGAGCCAGGTACCGCACCTGGACGGGGAGAGCCGTCCGCCACGGGCCGGTCCGCGGGACACCGTGCCCGCTGCCCGCCCCGCACCTGTCCGGACCTCCCGGCACCCCGCGCACGACGGCACCGTGCCAGAGGGCGGCCGGTCAGGGGGGCGACTCCGTCCGATCCATGGATCGTCTGACAATCTTCTCATGGATCGTCGGACGTTCCTTGGGTACGATGAGACGGGTGAGGAACCATGGGACGCGACCGGACGGCCGGCGTCCGGGGAAGGGGTGTCCATGAGCGAGGTCAACGGCGGTGCCGCCATGCGGGTCGCCGATCTGCTCCGTGCGGAGATCAGGGCGGGTACGCTCCGGCCGGGCCAGCGGCTGTCCGAGGAGCACTTCCGCGCCAGGTACGGGGTCTCGCGCAGCAGCCTGCGCGAGGCGTTCCGGCTGCTGGTCCGGGACCGCCTCCTCGTGCACGAACTCAGCCGCGGCGTCTTCGTCCGGGAACCGACCCGCGCGGAGCTGCGTGACCTCTACCGGGTCCGCAGAGTGATCGAGTGTGCGGCGCTGCGCCAGGTCGAGACGCTGACCCCGGTACTCCTGCGGCAGCTCGCCGAAGCGATCGAGGAGGGCAAGCGCGCGGCCGGGGAGGGGCAGTGGGAACTGGTGGCCTCGGCCAGCATCCGCTTCCACCAGACCCTGGTCGCCCTGGCGGGCAGCGAACGCCTGAACGAGATCATGGACGGTGTCCTCGCCGAGCACCGGCTCGCCTACGCGCTCATGAAGGACACCCAGGTCTTCCACCTCGGCTTCCTCAACCGGCACGAGGCCATCGCCGACACCCTGCGCGCCGGTGATCTCGACGGTGCCGCCGCGCTGCTCGACCAGTACCTCCGCGACTCCGAGCGGGCAGTGCTCGACTGACGAACCAACGCCGTCACCGCCCTCGGAACGGTGAATCATCGGACGTTCCCTTGTCCTCCCGGGAGGAAGGGGCCCGGATGCCGACCGCGCCCCGGCACCGCGCCTCTTCCACCGCAGAACCGCCGAGGCGGGCACCCGTGTGCCCGGCCCGGGCCCGGCGGGCATCCGCACCGCGGCCCGGCCCCTCCGTCCCCGCTCCTCTCCGGACCCCGCCAAAGGAGCGGCACCATCGGGGCGCACGCCTCCGCACCACCACCGCGGCGGCCGACGGCCCCCGCCCCGGCCCGCCGCGCGCCGGCCGGGGAAGACAGCGCGGCCGGAGCCCGCGATCGACCGATCACACCGGGCCGCGCCCCCCGCGGTCCCGCCGCAGCACCGGGGGAGAAGGCATCGGCCCCGGCTCCCCCCGACACCGGCTACCAGGAAGGCCCTCCATGGACACCTCCGCCGACCCTGCCCCCTCCAACCCCGCTTTCCTCAGCGACAACATGGCGGGGGCCTCGCCCGAGATGGTCCGGGCCGTCGCCGACGCGGCTGCCGGGCAGGCCCCGCCGTACGGCAGGGACCCCCTGACCGAAGCCGTCCGCCACCGACTGAGCGCCGTATTCGAACGGAAGGCTTCCGTCTTCCTGGTCAACACCGGATCCGCCGCCAACGCCCTGGGCCTGGCCGCCCTCACCCGGCCGTGGAGCGGCGTGCTGTGCCATCCGGCCAGCCACATCAACAACAGCGAGTGCGGCGCTCCCGAGTTCTTCACCGACGGCGCCAAGCTGCTCGCCGTTCCGGGCGACGACAGCAAGATCGACCCCGACGCCCTGGAGCGGGCGGCGCGCCACCGGGCCGGTGATGTGCACAGCGTGCAGCCGTCCGTGCTGAGCATCAGCCAGGCCACGGAGAGCGGCAGCGTCTACACCCTCGGGGAGATCCACCGCCTGGCCGGCATCGCCAAGGACGCCGGCCTGCGCGTCCACATGGACGGTGCGCGCTTCGCCAACGCCCTGGAACACCTCGGCGCCACCCCCGCCGAGATGAGCTGGAAGGCCGGCGTCGACGTGCTCTCGTTCGGGGCCACGAAGAACGGCGCGATGACCGCCGAAGCGATCGTCTGCTTCGATCCGGCACTGACCGACGAACTCACCTTCCGCGTCAAGCGGGCCGGGCAACTCGCCTCCAAGATGCGCTTCCAGGCCGCCCAGATGCAGGCATACCTCACCGATGACCTCTGGCTGCGCAACGCCCGCCGGGCCAACGCCATGGCCGCACGGCTCGGCGACGGCCTCAAAGCCATGGCCGGCACCGACCTGCTGGCCGCCCCACAGGCCAACATCATCTTCTGCCGCCTGCCCGAGCGGACCATCGACGGACTCCTCGCGGAGGGCTACACCTTCTACCGGGGGCGCTGGGGACCGGGGGTCGTCCGGCTCGTCACCGCCTTCTCCCACACCCCCGACGACATCGACCGGTTCCTCGACGCGCTCCGCCGCCACGCCCGCTGACCCCGCGGCCACGGACCGCTCCGGCCCACGGCGGGCACCACACACCATGACCTCCGGGCACCGCAGGGCCGCCGGCCCGGTGCGCGGGAGCGGTCCCGCGCGCTCAGCGCTGACGTGCTCAGGGGCCCGGCCGGGGGAACGCGCCGCGGACGGCCCCCGCCCCGCCCGCCCAACCGGCTTGGTCTCCCGGACAGCTCCATTGCAGGATGTCCGCAGGATCCCGGACGGGACACGCCCGTCCGCCCGGACATCACCCCGAGGAACACATGCACTCCGGCTTCGACGACACCGCCTGGCGCTACGGCCCGCTGGCCACCCTGTTCTACGAACTCGACAAGCCGGTCGGCACCTCGTTCGGAGACGTCGAGTTCTACGCCGACCGTCTGCGGAACGTGTCCGGCCCCGTCCTGGAACCCGCCGTGGGAACCGGCCGCGTCCTGATCCCCCTGCTCGAACGGGGACTGGACGTACGCGGTTACGACACCTCGGCCCCCATGCTGGAACGGTGCCGCGCCAACTGCGCCCGGCACGGCGTGCGGGCCGAGCTGTCCGAGGGCGACATGACCACCCACCGTGCCCCGGGGGTCTTCGAGGCGATCGTGATCCCCACGGGCTCCTTCGCCCTGCTGCCCGACCAGGCGGGCGCGCGGACCGCGCTCGCGGCCATGCACACGAACCTGGCCCCGGGAGGACGGCTGATCGTCGACGTCGAACCGCCGTCCACGGGCACGGCCCCCGACGACGGACCGGTCCGCCACCGGTGGAGCGGCGACGACCTCATCACCCTCACCACCTGGCGCACCCACGTGGACCCGGTCGCCCAGCGCACCACCCGCTGGCTCCGCTACGAAGCCTGGCGGAGCGGCGCCCTGACGCGCACCGAACTCCAGGTCTTCTCCCTGCTGTGGTTCGGGCTGGCCGAGTTCACCGCCATGCTGCACCGGGCGGGCTTCGCCCGGGTCGAGGTCCACGGCGGCTACCGCGCGGGCGCCGCCCCGACCGCCGCGGACGACGTGTGGACCTTCGAGGCCACCCGCGCGTAGCGGACTCGCCCCGCAGGCGGGCCGTCCCCGGACCGCCCCGTGAACGCCGGTGACCCGCGGACGGCCCGGCTTGCCCCGCCGGCCACCCGTCCGGACAGACGCACAGCGGACAGCCCCCGCACCAGGGTCTTTCGTCTGGATCAGGCCGGATCGGGGAGCGGGGTCCGGCGCCGTGCGTCGCAGGGCGGAGGAGGGAGTCGGGGCGGAGCCCTGGGGACCGACGACAACGCGGCGAGGTGCGGTGCCAGGGTCCGCGAGCCCGGCATGATCCAAACGAGAGGCCCTAGCCTCCAGGCCGTCGGGCCCCGGCCGACGACCGGCCACGACCGCCTCTTCCCGGCAAGCCGGCGCCGGCCCCTGGCGAACCCGCTGGGATCCACCGCCGGTCTGCCCGCCGCTCCTGTCCCGCGCTGCCGGACAGCCCCTGGCCGCCCCCGTGCCGGCGATTCAGACTCCTCCCATGTCGCGCATTTTTCGTGCAACGCCGGGAGACAACTCGTGGCGGCGTAGGCCCTCCCCGGTCACCTCGCCGGCCGACGACGGCCCCGGCATCGTCGCCGGCTACCTCGCGCCGCACCCGCCCCATTTGCTGTACGCGGAGAATCCGCCGCAGAACGAACCGCGGTCCCAGGGCGGATGGGAGGTCCTGCGCTGGGCCTACGAGAACGTCAGGAAGCGGATCAAGGAGCTTCGGCCGGACGTCATCGTGATCCACGCCCCGCACTGGATCACGATGGTGGGCCACCACGTGAACTGCGTGCCCAACCCGCGCGGTGTCTCCGTGGAGCCGATCTTTCCCAACCTGCTGCGCTACCGCTACGACTTCCGGACGGACGTCGAACTGGCCGAGGCCATCGCGGACCAGGCGTCCGCCGACGGTCTGGTGACCCGCAAGCTGAAGACCGAGGGGGTACGCGTCGACTACGCCACCATCACCGCGCTCCACCTGCTGAACCCGGAATGGGACATCCCCGTGGTGTCGCTGTCCGCCAACAACAACCCCTACTACTACTCGACCAGCTCGCTGGACCAGATGGAAGTGCTCGGGGAGGCCACCCGCAAGGCGATCGAGGCGACCGGGCGCCGGGCCGTCCTGGCGGGCTCGAACTCGCTGTCCCATCTGCACTGGGACCGGGAGCCCGAGCTGCCCGAGGACATGGCCGGTGAGCATGTCTACAGCAACCACCAGTACCAGTGGGACATGCGTCTGCTCGAACTCGTCCGGGCGGGCCGCACGCGCGACCTCAAGGGGTTCATCCCCGAGCACATCGAAGCCACCGAGTCGGAGACGAAGGCCGGCAGCCTGAGCTGGATGCTGTCCGCTCTCGGGTGGCCCGAGGGACTCGGAGAAGTGCTGGCCTACGGCACGGTCATCGGCACCGGCAACGCCGTCGCGGCCTGGGAGCCCGGAAGGGTGTCGGCATGAACCACTCACCGGGCTTCGCGGGTGCGGCCCTGGTCCCGGGGATGCCCCAGCTGCTCGCAGGGCACAGGGCGAGCAGCTGGGAGGCGCTCGCGGCGGCGACCACCGAGGTGGGCGGGATCATCGCGGACGAGGCGCCGGACGCGCTGCTGATCCTCTCGACCCAGTGGTTCACGGTACTGGGCCACCAGTTCCAGATGGACCCACGCCCGCAGGGCGTGCACGTCGACGAGAACTGGTACGACTTCGACTACGGGACCCTGAGGTACTCGTTCCCCGTCGACGTCGAATTGACCGAGGAATGGGCGGCGGAAACCGAGCGGTCCGGATTCCAGGCCCGGCGTACCCGCTATGAGCACTTCCCCATCGATACGGGAACGATTGTCGCCCAGAATTTCCTCAACCCCGGCGGCAAAATACCTTCCGCTCTTGTCTCGTGCAATCTCTACGCCGCGGCCGACGACCTGGGGGAAATCGCCGCGGCAGGAGTACGGGCCGCGGAATCCTCCGGGAAACGGGTCTTCCTCGTGGCTGTGTCCGGGATGTCCAGCGGCTTGACACAGCGCTGGATGGCCCCTGAGGAGGACCGCGTCGAGAAACACGAGCACCAAGCGTGGGACCGCAGGATGCTCGATCTGCTGTCCGACGGTGACCTGGAACGGGCGCTGGCCACCCGTGAACGGTACGCGTCCGAGGCGCAGGCGGACAGCCAGTTCCGCGCCCTGGCCTTCCTGGCCGGGACCGGGCGGCTCACCTCCCCGGCGAGGGTTCTCGCCTACGGCCCCCTGTGGGGCACCGGGGGAGCTGTCGTCCACTGGCCGTCCTCATTCGTAGAAAACAATGTGAGAGGTGAATCGTGAACCACGCGGTGGGGTTTATCGAGGCAGAGGGGTTCGTGCCGGTCTTCGACGCGGTCGACGCCATGGTGAAAGCGACCTCGGTACAGGTGAACGGCACCGTCAGGCTCGGCGGCGGACTCGTCGCGGTCGCGGTCACGGGAGACCTGGCCACGGTGGAGGAAGCCGTGGAAGTGGGGGAGACGGCAGCGCGTGAGGTGTCGGGCGCGCGGGTACGTTCGATCATTTTCGCGAGCCCGGCCGCACCGGTGGCGGCGCTCGCTTTTCATCCGGAACTGCTGGACTCGTAGGAGGAAGTGCGATGAACCAGTCTGGTCAGGCCGTCGGCCTGGTGGAGACGCGCGGAGCGGTCGCGTTGGCAGCGGGCATCGAGGCGATGCTGAAGACCGCGGACGTGGAAGTGGCCGGGATCGAACGGATCTCGTACGGGTTCTTCGCGGTCGCGGTACGAGGGCAGCTCGCGGCCGTACGGCAGGCGCTGGACTCGGGGTCCGCGGCGGTGGCGCAGTACGGGGAACTGCGGGCGGTGCGGATGTATCCGCGTCCTGACGCGGTGTCGCTGGGACTGCTGGAGAACGGTTCCCGTGCGGCACTGGCGACAGCGGCGCCCCAGGGGACACGGAGCCTGGAAAGCGGAGGTGCGGGGTGATAGTCGGCCAGGTTGTCGGACGGGTGTGGAACGCCCGGGAGATCCCGTCGCTGGCGAAGCGGCGTCTGGTGATGGTCAAGCCCGCGGAGGGCGCGCTGGTCGTGGCCGTCGACCTGGTGGAGGTGGCCGAGGGGAACACGGTGCTGGTGACCGGTGACGACGTGGCCCGGAGGCTGGCCGGTGAGGGCGTCGACGCCGCGGTGGTCGCCCTGGTCGGCGGCGCCGACCACCACCATGCCCAGGGGGCGGCGGTGTCTCCCGGCGCGCCGGGGCATCCTGCGGACCGGGCCCGGGAGTAGACGTGGGTGCGAGCCGATCCTCACTCCGCAATTTCGTACGCGGCCGGTTCGTGGAGGGCATCTCGACGTTCGAGAAGGTCAGTCCGGTCGACGGCTCCGTGGTGGCGGTCGTCCACGAGGCCGGCTCCGGCCTCGTGGACGCCGCCGTACGCGCGGGGCGAGAGGCGCTGGAGGGCCCCTGGGGGCGCACCACCGTCGCCGAGCGGGTACGCCTGCTGCGCCGTGTCGCCGACACCGTCGAAGCCCGGTTCGATGATCTGGTGCGAGCCGAGGTGGCGGATACCGGAAAACCCGTCCAGCTCGCCCGGGAACTGGATGTCACCCGTGCGGCCATGAACTTCCGCAGCTTCGCCGACATGGTCGCCTGCACCGGTCCGGAGGCCTTCGTCACCGAGTTCGGGAACGGCGGCAGGGCACTGAACTACACGGTGCCCAAACCCCTGGGGGTCGTCGGGGTCATCGTTCCGTGGAACCTTCCGCTCCTTCTGCTCACCTGGAAAGTGGCACCTGCCCTGGCCTGCGGAAACGCGGTGGTCGTCAAGCCTTCGGAAGAGACACCCTCATCGGCCGTGGTACTCGCCGAGATCATGGCGGAGGCCGGTGTCCCCGACGGCGTGTTCAACGTGGTCCACGGGTTCGGTGCCGGATCGGCCGGTGAGTTCCTGACCACCCACCCCGGGGTGGACGCCATCACGTTCACCGGGGAATCCCGCACCGGCTCGACGATCATGCGTGCCGTGGCCGACCATGTGCGTCCGGTCTCCTTCGAACTGGGCGGCAAGAACGCCGCCGTCGTGTTCGCCGACGCCGATCTCGACCGGGCGGTCGAAGGACTGAGCCGTTCCATCTTCACCAACACGGGACAAGTCTGCCTGTGCACCGAACGGGTCTACGTCGAGCGGCCGGTGTTCGACGAAGTCGTCTCCCGGCTCAGGGAGAAGGCGGCTTCGCTGCGTATGGGGTCGCCCTACGCGGCCGGGACGACAACCGGACCGCTGATTTCCCTCGGGCACCGGGCGAAGGTGGCCTCCTTCCTGGAACGGGCCGTGCAGGAGGGCGCCGATGTCGTCGTCGGCGGTGGCATCCCGGACCTGGGGCCGGGACTGGACGGCGGAGCGTGGATCGAGCCCACCCTGTGGACCGGACTGGACAACTCCTCCCGGGTGATGCGGGAGGAGGTCTTCGGCCCGGTCGCCGGGCTGGTGCCCTTCGACAGCGAGCCCGAAGCGGTCTCGCTGGCCAACGACACCGAGTACGGACTGGCCGCCGTGGTCTGGACCAGCGATCTGGAGCGTGGCCACCGGGTGGCCCAGCAGATGCGCGTGGGCATGTCATGGGTCAACGACTGGTACCTGCGCGACCTGCGATCGCCGTTCGGTGGCACCGGCCTGTCCGGGATCGGCCGCGAAGGCGGAAGGCACTCACTGGATTTCTACAGTGAGCCCACCAACGTGTGCGTCCGCCTGGCCGGGCCCTGAGCCCCGGCGGGACCCCGGACGTGAGAAGTCACCTGGAGCGGGCCGAGGCGTGTGCCGCGCCCACCCGCAGTGTGCCGATAGAGAGAGTGAGCGCAGGCATGACCGAACCGCGACCCGTCAATCCCGTCACCGCTGGTGATGACGAGATCAGGGAGGCGCTGCTCGAAGCGGATCTGCCTGCCCTGCTGCCGGCCCTCGCCCATCTGACCGGGGATCCGGCGCTCATCGCGGACCGGTTTCGCCCGGCGCCTCCCTCACCGGTGGCGGACCTGCTCCCGCAGGGAGGAATGTCCCCCGAGAGCCAGGCCGCGGCCCGCGAACTCGCTCTCAGGGCCCTGCGACAGTACCGCGACGCGGGGTCGCCCCCGCCGGGGCCTCTCTCCCCGGAGGAACAGCGGACTCTCGTCCGGTTCGTCACGGGAGACCTTCCCGACGACTACCTGCCGCTCCTGAACCATGAACTCGGGCTCACCGGCGACGCCGGGGCGCCGGACTGGCACAAGGACGAACTCGCGCCGGACAGGGAATTCTCGGTCGCGGTGATCGGGGCCGGGATGTCGGGAATCGCTGCCGCTCACCGCCTCGATCAGGCCGGAGTCCCCTATGTCGTTCTCGAGAAGAGCGAGGACGTGGGCGGCACCTGGTGGGCGAACCGCTACCCCGGATGCCGGCTGGACACCAGCAATTTCGCCTACAGCTACTCCTTCGCGCAGAAGGCCGACTGGCAGAACCAGTTCTCTCCCCGGGACGAGATCTTCGACTACTTCGACGAGGTCGTCGACGAATTCGCGATCCGCCCACGCATCCGCTTCGGGACCGAGGTCGTCTCCGCCCACTTCGATGAGGGGACGGCGGCCTGGGAGCTGACCTGCGAGTCCACTGACGGATCACGGTCGGTCGTCCGGGCCGATGCCGTCATCAGCGCGGTCGGCCAACTCAACCGGCCCAGCTACCCGGACATCCCCGGCCGGAGCCGGTTCCGGGGACTGGCGTTCCACACCGCGCAATGGCCGGACGGGGCCGACCTGGCAGGACTGCGGGTGGCCGTCATCGGGACCGGCGCCAGCGCCTACCAGGTGATCCCCGCCATCGCACCCGAGGTCGGGGAACTGCGGGTGTTCCAGCGCACCGCTCCCTGGATGATGCCCACCCCCTCCTATCACGACAAGCTTCCCGACGGCATGCGCTGGCTGCTGAGGCATGTGCCCAACTACCACCGCTGGTTCAGGTTCATGCAGTTCTGGAACAGCCTCGAGGCCAGACGCCAGTTCATGGTGATCGATCCCGACTGGACGTCCGAACGGTCCGTGTCCAGGCTGAACGAAGCGGTGCGCCGGGCACTCCACTCCCACCTGGAGGGCCAGTACGCCGACCGCCCCGACCTGCTGGCCCGGGTGGTCCCGGACTATCCCCCGTACACGAAGCGGATGCTGCGTGACAACGGGGACTGGGCACGCACCCTGAAGTCAAAGCACGTCCACCTGATCACCGAGGGCGTCGAGGAGATCACCGAGAAGGGCATCGTGACCGCCGACGGGGTCGAGCACGAGGTGGACGTGATCATCTACGGCACCGGCTTCCTCGCCGCGCACTTCCTGGAGCCCATGAAGATCACCGGACGAGGCGGTGTCGATCTGCACGAGCAATGGGCGGGTGACCCGCGTGCCTACCTCGGGATCACGATCCCCGGGTTCCCCAACCTGTTCTGCCTCTACGGGCCGAACACCAATCTGGTCCTCAACGGAAGCATCATCCTCTTCTCCGAGGCGGGAGTTCACTACACGATCGGCTGCATCCAGGAGCTGATGCGCCGCGGCGCGGGCTCCATGGAATGCCGTCAGGACGTTTTCGAGTCCTACAACTCCCGGATCGACGAGGCGAATCAGTCGATGGCCTGGAGCACGCCGGGGGTCAACAGCTGGTACAAGAACGCCTCCGGCCGGGTCACGCAGAACTGGCCGCTGCCGATCATCGAGTACTGGCGGCTGACAAGGCGGCCCGACCCCGCCGACTACCACTTTGGACAGGACGTCCCTGATGCCTGACACCGATCCGCGCCCGCTCCCCGCCGACGGGCCGGCTGCCGCCGCGGGCCCGTGGCCCGTCACCGAACGACGAGTCAGGGCCGGGGGGTACACGACGCGCTACCTGGAAGCCGGTGACCCCGCCGCACCGGTGCTCCTGCTGCTGCACGACGGGGCGTGGGGCGGCAGCAGCGACGTCACCTGGGGAGCCATGATCCCCATGTTCGCGCAGCACTACCGCGTCCTCGCCCCGGACCTCCTGGGCTTCGGCGGAACCGACAAGGTGGCGTATTTCGACCGGCCCCCCCACGAGTTCCGTATCCGGCACCTGGCGGCCTTCCTGCGGGTCCTGGCCGTGGAAGAGCCGGTACACGTCATCGGCAACTCCTTCGGGGGGACGGTCGCGCTGCGGTCCCTGCCCGAGGCGGCGCTCCCGGCCCGGTCGGTGGTCAGCATCGCGGGCGGCGGAGGACCGTGGCGAACGCCGTTGTCACGGCAACTGTCGCGCTGGGACGGGTCGCGGGCCGATATCGAACGCATACTCAGGCTGCTCGTGGACGACTTCCCCGGCTTTGCGGAACAGGCCGCCGACCGGACCCGCTGGGCGAGGCAGCCCGGACACTTCCGCGCGATGGCCTCCATCGGCGTGGCGCTGCCCGAGCCGCTCAAGCAGCCCCGCCAGGACGCGTGGCCCGCCGCCCTCGCCGCGACCGATGTCCCCCTCCTCCTGGTCAAAGGCACGTCCGACAGTCTGCTGGAGCCCGGCTGGGCCGCGCACATCGCCGCCGTCGCACCCCGCTGCGAGGTGGTGGAACTCCCATGCAGACATGCGCCGAACATCGACATGCCTCATGTGCTCCTGCCCGTTCTCCTCGGCTTCCTCCGCCGGATCGACCGCGCGGCAGCGCGGTGACCGTGTACGCCTCGGTGATCAGCCGGCCGACCGCTCGGTCAAAGACCCCCGGCCCTGTGCGGGACCGGTGTCCGGCCTTGCCGGACGGGTGTTGGACCGGCTGTGAGCCCCGATTCTAGGTTCGATTCCATGGCAAAGGTATTTCATTCGGGCGTCGGTGACCGGACGCGCCCCCGCCGGCTGGCAAGCAGTCCTGCCGGCCCCCAGGACTGCTGCGACGACGGCCTGTCCCCGAAGCCGACGCTCCCCGCGGTCACCGGGCTCCGAACGGACTTGACGCGCGGCCCCGGCACGGAGTCCGGGGAGCACCCGTCCCGGGACAGTGCCGCCCTTCGCGTCCTGACGCTGGGGACCGCGGCCGGGCCGGTCGTCTGGCGCGGGCGCACGGGAATCTCGACAGTGATCGTCGTCGAGGGCGTCAGCTACATGGTGGACGCGGGGATCGGTTCCGTCCAGCGGTACCGGCAGCTGGGTCTGCGCTGGGAGGACCTCCGCCACATCTTCATCACCCACATGCATTCCGACCACTACCTGGAGCTGCCTCACGCGCTCCTGGTGCCGTGGGAGTTGCCGGGGGAGTCCTACACCGACACGCTGTCGATCTGGGGACCCGGCGCGGTCCCCCTGGACCTGCCGCATCACGGCCCGCCGGGACAGCCCAGCTTCCCGAGACGTGTGGAGAACCTCGCCTCGCCGATCCCCGGTATCAGCGAGGTCGTCGACGGTATCCTCGGCTCGGCGTTCCAGGGCGACCTCAACATCCGGTACGTCGATGAGGACCACGCCGACATCCATGAGCTCATCCGGACCCGGGACCTGCGAATTCCCAAGGAAGCCGGCGCGGACTACGCCACCCGCCGGTGCCCGCCCATGGACCCGTTCAAGGTCTTCGAGGACGACCGGGTGCGGGTGACCGCCACTCTGGTCGACCACCGCTTCTGCTTTCCCGCGTTCGCCTACCGGTTCGACACCGAGCACGGCTCCGTGGTGTGCAGCGGCGACACCAGGCCGAACGACAACCTGCTGCGGCTCGCAGCCGACAGCGACCTCCTGCTGCACGAGTCGATCCACCTCGACCACCTGCTTTCCGAACTCAAGCCCGCGCCGGGCCTCATGGAGGGGTTGCTCGCTAACTGGGAGGAGCGCCACACCCTGCACTCCGCGGTGGGCAGGGTGGCCGAGTCCGCCGCGGTGTCCAACCTCGTCCTCAGCCACCTCGCTCCCGCGCACACCGATGTCGTCTCGGACGACGAATGGCTGGAGCACGTACGGCGGGACTTCAGAGGCGGCAGCGCCGTCGGGCACGACCTGCACGAGATCCGGCTGGTGGAGCGGCCCGGCCGCCGGAAGGACCTCCAGATGCGGCCTGCGAAGGGCGTGCTGTGACGATGAGCGGGGCAAAGCGGACGGATGGTCTCGTGGGGGCCCACGATGCCTGTGGAACCTCCGGTCACCGGGGCGGAGACGGGCGGTTGGAAACCGTCTCCCCCGAAGAACGTCTCCTACGGCTCGGCCTGGTGCTTCCGCCGCTGCGGCCGAAGGCCGGAAACTACCTCGGATATGTGCGCCACGGCGACCTGCTGTTCCTCTCCGGACAGGGCGCCGACGGGCATGTCGGGCATGTCGGCGCCGCCCGCTCCATCGAGGAGGGGCGCCTCGCCGCACGTGACTGCATGCTGAATCTGTTGGCGCAGACACGCGACGCCCTCGGGTCGCTGGATTCCGTGGGCCGGATCATCAAGATCCTGGGATTCGTCGCCTGTGCCCCCGAGTTCCGCGACGCACCGAAAGTCATCGACGGTGCCTCCGATCTCCTGCACGAGCTGTTCGGTCCCGAGCGCGGTTCGCATGCCCGTTCCGCCATCGGGGCGTCCGCGCTCCCGCTGGGCTTCACGGTCGAGATCGAGATGGTCCTGTCCATAGAGGACTGAGGACCGAGGGCTGAGGACCGCCGGGCCGGCGACCGCACCCTCCCGGCCCGGCGCCGCCGAGGGGCGGCCCCCGACGGGTGCGGACGCCCTCTCCGGCGACGGCCCGGCGGGTCGCGACGAAAGGTACCGCGCCCCGGCCGGGACCGCACGGGTGCGGGCGTCAACGTCTCGTGACACCCCCGCCGGAGGGGGCGGGGGTGCCCCCTCCGGCGGGCGGGCCCCTGCGTCCGGTGCGGCGCCGCGTTCAGGGCGGATTCGCCCATGATCCACAAGGAGAATCCTGATGAGTGACTGGACGATCGACCGGGCGGTGGACGAACTGCTCGGCCGGGAGGCCGACCGCCGGGCCGGTGACCGGCTCAGCGACGACTGGGAGGGGCTTGACCTTCCCACCGCGTATCGGGTGCAGGACGCCCTGGTGCGCCGCAAGGTCGAATCCGGCGAGAGGGTCGTCGGGGTCAAGCTCGGCCTCACCTCCCGTGCCAAGCAGCAACGCATGGGCATCGACTCCCCGCTCACCGCATGGCTCACGGACGCGATGATGCTGCCGGAGGGCGCACCCGTGCCGCTCCACGAGCTGATCCATCCCCGTGTCGAGCCGGAGATCGCCTTCCTCATGGGGGAGCGGCTGTGCGGGCCGGGGGTCACCGCCACGAGCGCACTCGCTGCCGTCCGCAGCGTGCATGCCGGGTTCGAGGTCATCGACAGCCGGTTCGCCGATTTCGCGTTCGCGCTGCCCGACGTGGTCGCCGACAACGCCTCGTCGGCTCGCTTCGTCGTCGGCGGGCCCGGACTGCCGCCCCGGGATCTCGACCTCGCACGGGAAGCCTGCGATCTCGGGTCCGACGGCAGGGTCATCGATTCCGCCACCGGCGCGGCGGTACAGGGGCACCCGGCGGAAGCGCTTGCCCTGGCGGCGAACTCGCTCGGCGCACGCGGGATCGCCATCGAAGAAGGGTGGCTCGTGCTCAGCGGAGGACTGACGGACGCGGTGCCCCTGGTGCCGGAGCAGGAGATCAGCGCGGAGTTCGCCCACCTCGGCACGCTGAGGCTGACCGGCGTCTGAGGCGGGTGAGCGGCCGTGCCGCCGGGCGCCGGGGATTCCCCGTGTCCGCGCGGTTCGGTCGTGCCGGGGAAGACCCGCGAGAGCCGGCACGGCCCGCGGGGGAGCGGGCCGTCCGCGATCGGATTCCCCCTTCCGGCCCGCCTCGTGTTCGGAAGCCTCCCGCGACCGTCCTGCTCGTTGCCCCGGACAGCCGGCGCCCCTGCCGCACACCCCCACCGGACGGGCCCCGTGAGGCGCCCCCGGCCCACCGCATCCCGCGCCGGACCGCACTCGCGCTCCGGCGCACCGCGCTCTCCGCGCCGGCCGTGGCCGATCCGTCGGCGAAGGGCAGCCGGAAGTCCGGAACAGAGGAAGGGGGCGCCGCACGCCTCCCGTTCGCTGCGGCCGGGCGCCCGGCAGGGTGTGCCGGGTACCGTAGCGCCGACGCTTCGGCGGGATCTGAACACTGAAGCCGGAGCACCGGGGGCCACCAGGTGTCCTGCGGCCTGCGCTTCCTGTCCGCCAGGCTCCGCCGGCGCCGCCCGGGACCAGCCTTCGACGGCGACGCCAGGACTCCGGCCGAGGACCCCGCGCGCACTCGCCCCTCTCACCGGGCGCCCGTGGGTCCGGCCCGCTGCCGGGACGGGCGCCGAAACCCCGGCCGCCCACCGGTGCGTCCCGCGTTCGGCCGGGCCGGGTTTCGCCACGCCTTCCGGCCCGCTCCACCGGACGCCGCCCGACCGGATCTGGTCCCCCTCGGGTCCGATAGGTACTCTCATCGCATGATTGGTCCGTCCGGTTCCTCGACTGAGTTCGGCTGGAACACATCGATGGAGGAACCGGCTGGCCCGGACGGGAGGCACCGCAAGGTTTCCCCTGTTTCCTCGGTACTGAAAGCCACCCGTATCCTCCACAGCTTCAACGCCGTCACGCCCTGCCAGAGCTTGCGGCAGATCGCGACCCGGACGGGCATTCCGCGGACCACCGCCCACGGGTTGTGCGTGGCGCTCGTGCAAGCGGAGATGCTGGAACCGGTGCCGGGCCGTGGGTACCGGCTCGGGCCCGCCTTCATCGGTCTCGGCGGACAGGTGATCGAACGCGTGGGGCTGCTCGACGCGGCCAAGGACGTGGGCAAGCGATTCGTCCGGTTCGGCCAGGTGGAGGCCCACCTCGCCCAACTGGTCGGAGGCTGGATCGTGTACCTGGACCGCACGTCGAGCCTCTGGAGCCTGCCGACCGACGTGCACATGGGCTCTCGCGTGCTCGCCCACACCACCGACTGCGGCCGGGCGGCGCTTGCCGCGCTGGCACCGGAGGAAGCGTGGCGGCGTGTCGCCGTGGCCTGCGAGGCCGAGTACCGACCGGTACCGGAACGCCAGGCCCTCGAGACCGATCTCGCCGAGGTGAGACGGCGGGGTTTCGCGACGGCCCCCGTCCAGCGTTCCGGCAGGGCGTCCGTCGGTGCCGCGATCACGAACCGCGCAGCCGTACCAGTGGGTGGTGTGTCGATCTCCGCACCCGTGGACGCGATGCGCCGGCGCGAGGTGTCCGACGAACTGGTGAAGGACCTGCTGCTGGTGGCAACGACCATCGGCCGTCGGCTGCCCCACCTCATGGAGTGACGACGCCCGGCCGGGCACGGACGTCCACCCCGGTTCCAGGGCATGGACCCGGCTCCGGCCCCCGCCCGCCCCCATGGCCCCTGACCGCCTGAGCACCGGAACCGGCACCGGCACCGCCTGTCCGGCCAAGCCGGACGGCCCGTTGGTGGCGGGGCGGGCGAGCGCGACCCTCGTCACATCTCACCCCAAGCGCGCCGGTCGTCCGCGGACAAGGAGAAGGCGGCGTCCATCCGCCTGGGCCCCGGAACGCCCGGCGCGCCCATGCCGGAGCGGTGCCGCACAGCCACTGTGCCCGGGACACCCGCGCCGCCGGCCGTGACATCCCGCGGAAGGATCACAGAACCCGATGACTTCCCCCATGCTCATGTCGGCACAGCAGGATCGGCTGCGTGTCGTCATCATCTGCTTCGCCTGTATCGTCCTGGACGGCTACGACCTGATCGTCTACGGCACCGTCGTGCCGGTCCTCCTCAAGGACGACACCTGGAACCTCACACCGGCCGAAGCCGGAGCCATCGGCTCCTACACGTTCATCGGCATGCTGGTCGGAACGCTCGCCGTCGGAACGATCACCGATCTTGTGGGGCGCCGAAAAGTCCTGCTGCTCTGCCTCGTCTGGCTCTCGGCCGGGATGGTGCTGTGCGCCCTCGCGCCGACCCCGACGGCATTCGGCGCCCTGCGCTTCCTGACCGGGATAGGCCTGGGCGGTCTTGCCCCGACGACCATCGCGTTGACGCTCGAGTTCGCGCATCCGCGCTACCGCAGCCTGACCAACGCCCTGATGTTCTGCGGATACTCCGTCGGCGGCATCCTGGCCGCTCTCATCGCGCTCCCCACGGTCCCCGCCCTCGGCTGGCGCACCATGTTCTGGATCGGGGCGGCCCCGGTCCTCCTGCTCGCCCCACTGGCGTTCTTCCTCCTTCCGGAGTCCCCCAGTTTCCTTGCCGCCAGGGAGAGGAGAGCCCGGCCGAAGCCCGGCACCGGAACCAGCCGGACGGCAGACGGTGCGGGCGGCCGGGAGGACACCGCACCCGGCGGCACCGGCAGACTCGAGCCGCTCCGCGCCCTGTTCACCCGGGGCAACAGGCGTCCCACCCTGCTGTTCGGCATCGGAATGGCCATCGGGATGCTGCTGATCTACGGTCTCAACACCTGGCTCGCCCAGATCATGACGCAGGGCGGATACTCCTTCGGGTCGGCACTGCTCTTCGTCCTGGCGCTGAACGCGGGCGCCATCCTGGGTACACCGGTCGCGGGTGCCATCGCGGACCGGCTCGGCGACCGCCGGGTGACGGTGACCATGTTCCTGGTGGCCGCTCTGTGCATCTTCCTGCTCAGCCTGCCCCTGCCCATCAGCGTTCGGCTGCTGCTCGTGGCCATCGCCGGTGCCGGCACCATAGGTACGACCATCCAGGTCAGCTCATTCATCGGAAAGCGCTACGCCACCGAGAACCGGGCCACCGCGCTTGGCTGGGCACTGTCCGTCGGCCGTCTCGGCGCGATCCTCGGCCCCGCCTACGGGGGCCGCGTCATCGGTTCCGACTGGGGCTTCAGGGCGAACTTCTACGCCTTCGCCATCCCCGCGCTGCTGGGCGCCCTGGCCATGTGGGCCATCCCTCGCCGGGCCCCGGTCGGCTCGGCGGAAACCCCGGCACCGTCCGCCGAGGCGGACAGCGCCCGCTGAGGTGACGGGCGCGCTGGAAGCCCGCGTGTCGGGCGATCCCGGGTGGCGGTGCCGTGAACGGGGGAAGTGCACAGCCGGCCCCGGCCCCTTCATCCAGCACGGGGCTCTCATCCCGCAGCGGCCCGGGTGACCGCGGGACCTCTCCCGCGGTCACCCGGGCGGGCAGACTCAGCAGTCCCGCGGTGACGGCCGGCGGGCGAGCCCGAGGACGAGACGGGACGTGGTGTCGACCAGCTCCCGGTCGATCGGGGAACCGAGCACGAGCGCACGGTGGTAGAGCGGGGCGAGCAGCAGGTCCACGAGGCGGTGGAGCGTGGCGTCGTCGACGCCGGGACCGCCGTCGCGGGCGAGCAGGTCGCGCAGGCCGGCCACGTCCCGCTCCCGCTGCTCCCGCAGGAACCTGGACTGCAGCGACGCGGCCGTCTCACGGTCCAGTTGGGCATGGCCGAGAAGGGCCAGCAGCACCCGGCCGGCCGGTTCCTCGAAGAAGCCGGCCACGCGCCGCAGATGCGAGGTGAGGTTCTCCTCGGCGCTGCCGTCCTCGTCCACCCGCCACGCCAGGGCCTCGCGGGCGTCGTCGGTGAGGGTGTCGAGGAGGATGTCGACCTTCGACTTCCACCAGCGGTAGATCGTCTGCTTGGCCACGCCCGCGCGCTGGGCGATGCCCTCGACCGTCAGGGCCGCGAAGCCGCGCTCGACCAGCAGGTCGTCCGCGGCGTGCAGGACCGCGCGCCGGACACTCTCGCTGCGGCGCGGGCCGGTTCGGCTGACGACCGCGGTCTTCCCGCCGGCCGGTCCTGGTCTCTGCGTGGCGCTGATGGTCCGTCTGCCCTTCACCCGGTGTCGGTCGCTGTGATTCTGGCACAGCGGATCCGTGGCGGAGCGGTCCGCTGCGCCCCTGTCAGGCGGTTCTCCGGCCCGTCCGTACCAGGCTGAGCAGGACGCCGAGGGCGAGGGCGGCGACCGCGGCGCTGAATATCCCGCCGGCCGGGCGCAGGCCCGTCACGCGGATCAGGACACCCACCCCGATCGCGGGCACCGCCAGCATCGAGTACAGGACGGCGAAGAAGGTGGACACCGAGGCGCCCCGGTGCCGGGGAGCGCCGCGGGTGGTGATGGTGCCGAGGCCGTGGCCGATGGCGATGCCCGTCGCCAGCCCGTCGGCCGCGGACCCGGCGAACAGGAGGGCCAGGGAGCCGGTGGCCATCGCGGTGCCGATCAGCCCGGCCGCGGTGATCAGGCCGGCGCACGCCACCGGCAGGGCGACGGCGGGCCGGAGGGCACGGACGAGGAGCTGGCCGAGGGCGGTGCACGCGAAGGCGGCGAAGACCACGAGGCCGGTCAGTGTGTGACCGGGCTCGTGCAGCACCGTTCCCACGAAGAGACCGGTCACCGCGGTCAGGACGCCGAGCACGGCGAAGCCCGCGCCCGCCGCCATCGAGGAGCGCAGGAAGTCCGAACGGATCTCGGCCGGGACGCCCAGCGGCTGGAACCGCGGGGAGAACCCGGAACGGTGCGGGGAGCTCTCCCCGGCCAGGAGGACCGCGAGCACGGCGACCGAGGCGAGAGCGAGCAGGACGATCCACGGGGTGCGCAGCGGAGAGGGCGCGAGGTCCGCCAGCACACCCGCGAGCAGGGTGCCGCACGCGAGCCCGCCCATGTTGGCGAACAGCGCGAGGGTGGCGGGCCCGACCCGGCTGTGCGGGCCGAGCCGCTCGGTGAGCGAAGCGGTGGCGGCGCCGGTCACCAGGGCCGCCGAGAATCCGGAGACGACCCGGGCGGCGAACAGCGCGGGGAGGCCGTGGGCCAGGAGGAAGACCGCGGCGGCGGCCGCGGACAGCAGGGTCGCGGCGACCAGGACGGGACGGCGCCCCACCTGGTCGGAGAGCCGGCCGAAGACGAGCAGCCCGAGGATGACCCCGAGCGCGTAGACGGCGAAGACCACCGTCACGGTGAACGGCGCGAAGCCGAACTCCTCTCCGTACAGCGGATAGAGCGCGGTGGGCGCGGTGGTGCCCGCCATGGTGATCCAGAAGGCGAAGACCACGCCGAACAGGGCGGGGCCGCCGCCGTGCGGCCTCCCGGGGGAGCCGGTCCGTTGGGCGGCACGGACGGTCGCGATTTCCACTGGCACGGCCTCTCGTGAGCGGTCGGGTGTGCGGGGGGACGGCAGGCTCATGGTGAGACTCACCGTTGCGTCTTGTCTAAGTTAGACCATACGTTGCGTCTCTTCAATGGCCCGGACTGCCCCCACCACCCCCCACCGCCCCCACCTGCGCCCCCGGCTCCTGCGCCCCAGGAGGGTGATCGGCCTCGTAACCTCATCGGTGGCCCGGTGGCCCGGTGGCCCGGTGGCCCGGTGGCCCGGTGGCCCGGTGGCCCGGCGGCCCGGCGGCCGTCGGACAGCGGTTGGCGGCCGGGGTGCGCGGACCTCGTCGGGTCCCGGCGCTGCGTAGGCGTACGGCGAGTCCGAGGCGAAGGCGACCGGATCGCCGGCGGGCGCCTCGACCGGGGCGGTCCACGGGGCCGGTCCGCGGCCGGCCGGCCGTCACCGTGGTGTGCTCCACGCGCGCGGGGCCGGCGCGCCGCGCTGCCGTGCGGGACCGGCGGCCGGTCGAAGACCTCGATCAGGTCGGCTCCCGGGTTGGGCAGGTGCGCGGGGCGCAGCGTGAGGCTGCCGCGCGGCCGGCCCCGGCCCTGGTCCGCGCGTACCACGGCCGCGCGCGGCTGCTTCGGCCCGGCGATGAACTCCGAGGGACACGCCGAGGCCGGGGGACGGGCCCGGCGGCGTCTGCGGTGTCGTGCCCCGGTCGCGCGGTCCGTCCCGCCGGGAGGAGGGACCCCGCCCGGCCACGGGCACGCCCCGCACCCCGGCCCGCGGCGTACCCCGGCCCGCGGCGTACCCCGCGGGGCTCCGGCCGCCCCGCCGGACGTCAGTCCTGGACGAGCGCCGCCGCCGGGAGCCGGGCGAAGGACGCGGCGAGGGCGTTCTCGTCGAGGGGCTGGTCGTGGAGGCGGTCGGCGAGATGGTTCTCGTAGGCGGTGAGGTCGAAGTGGCCGTGGCCGGACAGTCCGAAGAGGATGCTCTCGGCACGTCCGGCCTCCTTGCAGCGCAGTGCCTCGCGGACGACGGCGGCGATCGCGTGGGAGGACTCCGGCGCGGGGACGATGCCCTCGGTGCGGGCGAAGCGCAGACCGGCCGCGAGGCACTCGGTCTGGGGCAGGGAGAGCGCTTCGACGAGGCCGCGCTCGTGGGCGGCGCTGAGGAGGGGCGCGATGCCGTGGTAGCGCAGTCCCCCCGCGTGCAGGGCCGGCGGCATGTAGGTGTGGCCCAGGGTGTGCATCCGCAGCATGGGGGTCAGCCCCGCGCTGTCGGCGAAGTCGTAGGCGATCCGCCCGCGGGTGAGGGTGGGGCAGGCGGTCGGCTCGACCGCGATGATCCTGGGCGGGGGCCCGGCGGCCGGATGGAGGAAGGGCGCGATGAGCCCGCCGAGGTTGCTGCCGCCGCCCACGCACCCGATCAGCACGTCGGGATGGTCGTCGGCGAGGGCGAGCTGCGCGACGGCCTCCTTGCCGATGACGCTCTGGTGCAGCAGGACGTGATTGAGGACGCTGCCGCTGGCGAAGCTGGTGGCGGGGTCGGACAGGGCGAGTTCGGCGGCCTCGGAGATGGCGATGCCGAGACTGCCCTCGCAGTCGGGGTCGGCGGCCAGGACGGCCCGTCCGGCGGCGGTCTCGGGGCTGGGACTGGGCACGCAGCGGGCCCCGTAGGCTTCCATGAAGGTACGGCGGTGGGGCTTGTGCTGGTAGCTGACCCGCACCATGAAGACCTGGACGGCGAGACCGAAGAGGGCCCCGGCATAGGCCAGCGAGGAACCCCACTGGCCGGCGCCGGTGTCGGTGACGAGCCGCCGGATGCCGGCCTGCTGGTTGTAGAAGGCCTGCGCGACGGCGGTGTTGGCCTTGTGGCTGCCGGTGGGGCTGCAGCCCTCGTACTTGTAGTAGATCCGGGCCGGGGTGCCGAGGGCGCGTTCCAGACGGCGGGCCCGGAACAGGGGAGTGGGCCGCCACTGCGCGTAGGCCCGCCGGATCTGCCAGGGGATCTCGATCTCGGCCTCGCGGCTGGTCTCCTGCCGGGCGAGTTCCGGCGGCATGATCGCGAGAAGGTCGTCCGCGGTCACGGGCCGCCCGGTGACGGGATGGACGGGGGGAGCGAGGCCGCCCAGGTCGGCGGCCAGGTTGTGCCAGGCGCGGGGGATGTCCCGCTCGCCGAGCAGGTACCTGGTGGTCGTGGTGTCCGGCATGGTTGCCTCCGGCGGTGGGCCGCGTGCGGGTCACAGGTCGAGGGTGACGTCGTAGGACGAGAGCCAGTCGTTGAGCCACAGGGCGAGTTCGAGGCCGCCGCGGTTGTAGGGCAGGCTGACGTCCCCGGGGTCCGCGGCGGCCACGCGCCGCGCCTTCTTCTGGTCGAGGAGCGGCAGGACGGGGGAGTCCCCGTCGGCCAGGACACCGGCGAGCCGGTGCCGCAGCGCCAGTTCGTAGCCCGGGTCCTGGGTGGCGGGGTACGGCGACTTGACGCGCTGCAGGATGGACGAGGGGAGCAGGTCGGCGACGGCCGCGCGCAGCAGGCTCTTCTCCCGGCCGTCGAAGGACTTCATCGCCCACGGGGTGTTGAAGACGTACTCGACCAGGCGGTGGTCGCAGAACGGCACCCGGACCTCCAGGCCGACGGCCATGCTCATCCTGTCCTTGCGGTCGAGCAGGATCTGGAGGAAGCGGGTGAGGTTGAGATGGGTCATCTCGCGCAGCCGTCGCTCACCGGGATCCTCGCCGGGCAGCACGGGCACGTCGGCGAGGGCTTCCCGGTAGCGGGCCTGACGGTTGCCGGGGAGGTCGAGCTTCTCCTTGAGCCCGCGGTCCAGCAGGGACAGGCCGCTGAAGTAGCGGGCGGAGCCCGAGGTGTGCCAGGGGAAGGTGTCGGCCTCGATGGCGGCGGGGTTGCGGAACCACTGGTAGCCGCCGAACAGCTCGTCGGCCGCCTCGCCCGACAGCGCGACGGTGGACTGCTCGCGAACGGCCTGGAACAGCAGGTAGAGGGAGGGCCACATGTCGCCCCAGTAGGCGGGCGGCAGATCCACGGCTTCGAGGACCGCCGCGCGGACCGCGGGGTCGGACAGCCGCCCGCTGTCGAGGAGGACCTCGGTGTGATCGGCCGAGACGTGCCGCGCCAGCTCCGTGACGAAGGGCGCGTCGCGGGTCTCGCGCACCCCGTCGGCCTCGAACCGCTCGTCTCCGCCCGCGAAGTCGACGGAGAAGGAGTTCACCGGGCCGCCGCCCCCGGCGGCGAGGGCCCGCGCGGCGAGCGCGGTCACCGCCGACGAGTCCAGGCCCCCGGACAGCAGCGTGCACAGCGGCACGTCGGAGACCATCTGCCGGGTGACGGCGTCCTCGAGCAGACCACGCACGGTGGCGATGGTGGTGGCCAGGTCGTCCGTGTGCTCGCGGGCCTCCAGCCGCCAGTACCGGCGCTCGCGGTGGCCGTCCCTGCCGACCCGGACGAGCTGGCCCGGCCGCACCTCGCGCATGCCGTGGAAGACGGTCCGCCCGGGCGTCTTGAGCATGTCCAGCACCTCGCGCAGACCGTCGGCGCCGACGGTCCGGGGGGCGAGCGGATTGGCGAGGATCGCCTTGGGCTCCGAGCCGAACAGCACGCCGTGCGGGGTGGGAAGGTAGTAGAGCGGCTTGACGCCCATCCGGTCGCGCAGGAGGAGGAGTTCCTCGGTGCGCGGATCCCAGACGGCCAGGGCGTACATGCCGTTCAGCCGGTCGGCCATGCCCTCCCCCCACTCCAGATAGGCGCGGAGGACGACCTCGGTGTCGCTGCGGGTGCGGAAGCGGTGCCCGCGGGAGGCGAGTTCGGCACGCAGCTCGCGGAAGTTGTACACCTCCCCGCTGAAGGTCATGGCGGCCAGCACCCGGCCGTCCTCCTCGGCCGTCATGGGCTGCAGGCCGCCCTCGGGGTCGATGACCGCGAGCCGGCGGTGCCCCAGGGCGACGTGCTCGTCGAGCCAGACACCGCCGTCGTCCGGACCGCGGCGGGCCATGGTGGCCGTCATCGCCTCGACGGTCGCCCGTTCCCGGGGCAGGCTGAGCCGGTAGTCCACCCAGCCGGTGATTCCGCACATGGTGATCAGTCCTCTCCACACGGGGTGACCCGCCCGGGACCGGGCGGGCCGGCGGCGGTGCTCATCCGCTCACCCGGTCGTTGACGATCTTGATCAGGTCCCGCGGCGTCGGGGTCCTGCCCAGGACGTCCTCGGGCAGGACCACCCCGCACTGCCGCTCCAGCTTCACCACGGTGTTCAGCAGGGCGAGGGAGTCCAGGCCGAGTTCGGCGAAGGAGGTGTCGAGGTGCTCCTCGTCCAGCGGCACCACCTCCTCGTCGCCGGCGCACGAGGCGAGGATCGCGGCGAGGTCCTTGACGGTGAGTTCGGGCATGGCGCGTCCTTTCCCGGCGCACTCGGCCGGAGGAGGTTCGAAGGGGGGAGGGGCGGGGCCCGCGGACCGGATCACCGCGAGGAGCCCTCGCCGGTCGGGGCACGGAAGACGGCGGCACAGATGTTCCCGCCGAAGCCCAGCCCCACCTGCAGGGTGAGGCCCCCGGTGTGCGCGACCGCCCCCGGGGCGAGCTGGGAATGGGCGTCCCCGGCGGCCGGGACCGGCGCGGGCAGCACACCCTCTTCGTGGGCACGCGCCGTCGTCACCGTGTCCAGCAGCGGCGCGGCACCCATGGAGTGACCGAACATCGGCTTGAAACCGTAGGCGGTGGCCCGCGGGCCGAGACGGCCGAGGGCGGCCAGGTCCGCGTCGTAGCACTCACGGGTCCCGGTGCCGTGGGCGTTGTAGTAGCCGATGTCCGCCGCGCGGACACCGGCCCGCCCCAGGGCGTCGTCGACGGTCGTCAGGATGTGCCGGAAGGACGGCTCGATCGCGACGGGGTGGAAGGCGTCGTTGGCCAGACAGGAGGAGAGCAGCTCCAGATAGGGCTGCGCCTGGCGCGCGGGAGTCAGCACCAGCGCGGCCGCACCCTCACCGAGGACGAACCCGCGGGTGCCCTTCTGGAAGGGACGGCACACCTCGTGCGGGGGACGGTCGTGGATGAGCGGCCCCACCGACGCGCCCAGGCGCATCTCCTCGCCGTCGAAACCCACGTCCGCGCCGGTCACGATGACGTCCGTGGCGTCGCCGCAGGTCAGCAGGCGCTGTGCCAGGGTCAGGGCGTGCAGCCCGGAGGAACAGGCGGCACTGGTGACCACCGAGGGCCCGGTGAACCCGTACTTGATCATCACGAGGGCGGGCGGGGTCGTCCAGGTCTGTTCCACATAGGAACTGCGGGGACTGATCCAGCCCGGGTCGAGGTAGCGGTTGCGGACGAGTTCGAGGTCGGCACGCGTCGTGGCGTGGACGATCGCGACCCGCTCGCCGGGCGTCCAGCCCCGGGCGAGGGCGTCCGTGACCGCCTCGTCCGCCGCGGCGAACGCGGCCCGCACATACCGGGTGTGGCCCACTTCCGGATCGCCGCCCTCGGGCACGCGGGCGAACCAGCACGGGTCGGGAAACCGTCCGCCCAGGCCATGGTGCAGCCGGGCACTGGACTCTCCCGTGGCCAGACCGGACCAGAGTTCCTTCATCCCCCAGCCGTATCCCGACACGGCTCCGATGCCGACGATGCCGGCGGCGGTGAGTTGCATGTCCACTCCTTGGCACTCACTTGTGGGCGACGACGAGGCCGTTGGCCCCGGGGGCCTCCACGACCAGCCCGACGCGTTCGACGGACCGGAAACCCGCCTCGGCCAGCCAGGTCTCGTACTCGCGGCGCGTGCGATTGGCGCCGCCGGCGGTGTGCACCAGCATGTTCAGGCTCATCAGCGCGGCCGTCTGCGGGCCGGTGCCGTCGTCGTCGACGAACGCCTCGGCCACCACCAGCGCCCCGCCCTTCTCCAACGCCCGCAGACAGAGCCCCAGAACAGCGCGGCAGCCCGGCTCGTCCCACATGTGCAGGATGTTGGAGACCAGCATCACGTCGTGGCCGGCGGGCAGCTCACTCGCGGTGAGCAGGTCACCGTCCCGGGTCCCGATCCGGCCGGCGTACCCGTCGCGGGCGATCCGCTCCCGGGCGAGCCCGCACACCGAGGGCAGGTCGTACACGGTCGCCGACAGCCCCGGATTGCTCCGGCACAGCTCCAGGCTGAAATCGCCCTGGCCGCCACCGAGATCGAGCAGCCTCCGGAAACGCGAGAAGTCGTACGACCGGGCCACGGCCTCCGCGGTGAACGCGGAACCCGACGACATGCCCCTCCAGAACAACGGGTCCCGGTCGGCCTCGTCGGCGGCGAACCGCCGCTCCGCCTGCGGAACACGCCCCGCGGTACCGTCCGCGCGCAGCACGTCCGGCAACTCCGCCCAGGACCGGTACTGCTGCTGCTCCACCAGGCGGACGAAGTCCCCGAAGTAGTGGGGACGCCCGGCCACCAGGTACCGCGCGGCGAGCGGGCTGTTGCCGTAGCCCGCGGCGCTGCGCTCGACGAGCCCGAACGAGGCGCACGCGGCCAGCAGCATCCCCGCCGGCCGCTCCCGCAGACCGAGCAGCTCCGCGCACCGGGACACGGAGAGCGGGCCGTGCGCCGCCAGCGCGTCGAAGAGCTCCAGCCGCACGGCCGACGCCAGCACCTGGGAGGCACGGAACCCGTCCAGCAACCGCATCAGCGGCATCGGCGTGGCCCCGGCGGCCGCCTCGCCCCCCGTCTTCCCGGCACTCGGCACCGCGGTGACCACGGCCGGCGCCCCGGCCGGAGCGCCGACCCCACCGATATGGCCGCTCACCGGCTCTGGCCGGGCTTGACGGCGAACAGCTCCTCGCCCTCCTCCCGGGGCCGCCAGCCGCCCAGCAGCTCACGGACCTCCGCCTCCTCGCCGCCCAGCTTCATGTTGCTGACGATCAGCAGCCCACCCGGGCGCAGCGCCCGGGCCAGCACCTCGACCTCGGCGACGCTCACCTCCATGCCGTCGAAGAAGGCGAGGTCGGCCCCACCCGCGGGCAGCTCCGCGAACACGTCGACGGCCTCACCCGTCACACAGCTCACCCGGTCGGCCAGCCCCCGCTCACCGAGATGCTTCTGCGCCAGCTCCGTGTGGACCGGGTCGCGGTCCACGGTGTGCACACGGGCCCCGGCACCGGCCAGGCACGCGGCGGAGTACCCGAGCGAGGTGCCGATCTCCACGGCGGTACGCGCACCGGCGTCGACGGCCCAGGCCGCCAGCCGTGCGCCGTCCCCGAAGGGGTGAGAGCCGCACCCGTGGGCCCGTTGGTGGGCGAGGGTGGCGTCCTTGAGATCCGACAACGGATCCTGCACAGCAGATCGCATGGGAAGACCTTCCGAGGATGGGGATGCGGGCGCCCGCGCGGCGGACATGACGCCTGCGTGCGTTCAGGGGAAAGAAGGCAGAAGGCCGCGGCTGACGCGTCGGCGCCCGGCCGAACACAGACCTCACCTGCCCTGCCACGACCACACAAACACCGTCACCGGCGGGCGGCACATTGAAGCGGCTGGTCAGGCGACACAATCCGGCGCATTGGAGGACGGGACACGGCGAAACCCCAGCTCAGCCGCCCCGCCCCCGCCTCGGCCCCACCGGGTCCGGTGGAAGCGGCGACCGGCCTCCCGGACGAGACCGCCGGACAGACGGCGGACGTCATACGGCGGACGACCGGCCTCCGTCCGCGGCGCCCATGCCCGGAGCACACCGGGCGCGGGCCCCCACCCCGGCAGCCCGCCCCGGTCCGGGGTGCTCCGCGGCAGCCGAGGGCTCCGGGGCCACGGGCACCGGATGCCCCCGGCTCACCCGGGCGGGGGCGGGCCGATCGCTGCCCCGGCCCCCGACCCCCGGCCCCCGCACGCAGCCGTGCCCCGTGCGGCAGCACGCCGCGGGCACTTCCCGGACGGGGCCGGACGGGGACGGACGGTGGACGGCGGACGCGGCCCGGCGGTCCCGCGGACCCTCCGCGGCCGGCCGCCGGGTTCGTCACCGATGATGATCACGTCGCGTCCGTTCGCGCGGGGTTCGCGGACGCCGTGCTCCTCCGGTCCGTTCCAGAGCCGGTCGAGACCACGCGCTCCGGGGGAGAAGCCGTCGGAGCCGGACCGGCCCCGTGTGAAAGGCGGATCGCTGATGGATGCGGCACACCCTCCTGTCTCGGCACTGACGTCCATGAGGGCGAGTCGGTGGTTCACCGCGCAACCGGTCACCGACGAAGAACTGCGCCAGGTGCTGGAGGCCGGGCGCTGGACCGGATCGGCCCGCAACCGGCAGCCCTGGCGCTTCGTGGTGGTACGCAGCCGTGCGGTCCGCCGGGAGCTGTCGGGCCTCGGTTCCTACGCCGGGCACCTGGCGACCGCGCCGGTGGTGGTCGCACTGGGCGTCGACGAGGACGCGGGCGGCGAGGACGCCCAGTTCGACGCAGGCCGCGCCGCACAGAACCTGATGCTCGCCGCCCACCTGCAGGGACTGGGCAGTTGCCCCGCGTCCTTCTTCCCCGCCGTGAACGCCGACCGGGCCGGTCGGCTCTGCGGACTGGAGCACCCCTGGCGGGTGCGCACCGCGATCTCCATGGGCCGCCCGGCCCCGGCACCCGCCGGCAGGTCCGCGATCCCCGCGGGGCGCCTGCCCCTGGCCGAACTCGTCACCGAGATCAGCGATTCGCCGTACTGAGCGCCGGGAGCCCGGCGGCTTCCCGGAGGACGTCCGGCCCGGGTGCCGGTCACGGCCGGGCACCGGCCCGTCCCGCCGCACCGTCGGCGCACCGCCCGGCCCCGCCCGCCCGGCCCCGCCCGCCCGGCCACCGGCCGAGCGTCGCTCCGTCGCCCCGGCCCGGCCGGAACCGGCTGCCCGCCGAGCCCCCCGTACTGACGGGGCGTCAGCACCCGCTCCGGCCTCCGGGGCCCGCCCCCCCCCGGGACCGTCGGCAGACCCGGCCCCGCGGGAGGGCGGCCGGCGGCCGCCCTCCGGTATGACCGGCCGCGTTCGGACCGGAGCCCCGTCCCCCCGGGGCCGGCCGATGACGGACGGCGGACCCTAGGCCTCCGGCCCCGGGCTGAGGATCCTGATCCCGATCTCCTCGAAGGGACGGGTCACCTCCTCGGGCACACCGCCCTCGACGGACAGGTGCGTCAGGGCGCTCGCGGGCGCGACGGTGAACGGCCCGCCGGTGCCGAGCTTGTTCGCGACGGCGAGGCCGACGACCCTGTTGGCCGCGCCCACCATGGCCGCGCGCACCTGCGCCTCGTCGTAGTACGGCGATGTGACGCCCTGGGTGATGTTGAGCCCCCAGATCCCGAGGAAGCAGATGTCGGCGGAGATCCTGCCGTACGTCTCCACCGGGAGGGCCCCGACGGCCACCCGTGAGTGGGGGTCGAGCCGGCCGCCGATGAGGATGGTCTCCCGGACGGACCGGTGCAGCAGTTCGTCGGCGATCGCGGGGCTGTGGGTGATGAAGGTCGCGGGATACCCGGCGGGCAGGGCACGGACCAGGGCGGCCGTGGTGCTGCCGCCGTCGATGATGACGACGTCGTCCTCGGCGACGAGGGCCAGCGCGGCGAGCGCGCTCTGCTTCTTCTCCCCGATTCCGCTGCCCTCGCGTTCCTCGTAGCTCTTCGGGACGTGCGAGGCGAGCACGGCGCCGCCGTGCACACGCTGCAGCGCCCCCGCGTCGGCCAGCTCGTCGAGATCGCGCCGGATGGTGTAGGCGGAGACCTTGAACAGCTCGCCCAGGGCGCCCGCGTGCACCTGCCCGGACCTTTTGAGCATGGCGAGGATGCGTTCGTGCCGCTGGGACTTCAGGAGGGTCTCATCGGTTGCGTTTCCCTGCGTTTCCATGCGGTCACTGTTCCCTTTCGTGCGAGCTCTCGCAAGTCAGTGCGCCCTAAACATTGCCAACATGCCCGTTTAGCCCTACGGTGAGCCGCCATACGCAACCTTGCGAACGAATACGCAACATGCATACAGTGGAGGCAGGCATGGACGCAGCAACACTGTTGACGGCGTTCGCCGGCGGCGCGTTCGGAGCGGCGATCGGTGCGCTGGCGGCATTCATCTTCTGCGGGATCGCTCTGATCGCCGGAATCTCGATCGTCCTCGCGGGCGGCAGCCCCGCGTTTCTGGACGTGGTGGCCAACGGACCCCTGTTCGGCCCCCACGTCGCCTTCGCGGGCGGGGTCGCCGCGGCCGCCTACGCCATGCGCCGCGAACACATCACCGACGGAAAGGACATCGCCTTCTCCCTGGCCGAACTGGGCAGGGCCGGCCCCCTCCTGATCGGAGGACTGTTCGGCCTCGCCGGGCAGACGGTCATGGGGCTGTGGGGCGACACACTGAACCAGTACACCAACGCGACCGCCCTCATCGTCGTCGTCCTGGGCGTGGCGGCCCGTCTGCTCTTCGGCCACCACGGCCTGTTCGGCCATCTGCCACCCGGCACATCCCTGCGTCGGCGCTTCAGACCCACCGCCGACGAGGCGTGGGTCCCGCACCAGTCCCGCATGTCGCAGGCGGCGCTCCTCGGAGTGGTCGCGGGCCTGCCGGCCTCCTACGCCACCCTCGCACTGGCCGAGGCCCGGCCCGAACTGGGCTCGGCCGCCGTCGGACTCGGATTCGCCGTGTCCGCCGTCTCCCTCGGCTTCGCCGCCGTGGGAAAGGGGGTGCCGGTCACCCACCACATGACGCTCACGGCCGCGACCGCGGCACACCTGAGCGGTTCCGTCCTCGTGGGGGCCGCGGTCGGGGGCGCCGCCGGGCTGCTCGGGGAGTTCTGGGCCAGGACGGTCCAGAACCACGGGGACACCCACATCGACCCCCCGGCCGGTGCGATCTGGACCCTGACCAGCGTCGTCCTCGCCGCCCACGCCCTGACCTGATCCCTGTTTCCCGCAACGAGAAGAGAAGACCCACCATGATCACCCAGTTCATGCTCACCAAGCACGACGTCACCATCCCGGACGCGCACGAGGTCTACGCCGCCGTCACCGCTTCGCTCACCGCCGAGGAACTGCCCTACGTCGGCTTCAAGAACGTCGGCCACTCCCTCGCCGACCTCGCGAGGCTGGGCGAACGCATCGTGGCGGACGGGCGCAGGCTGGTGGTCGAGGTCGTCGGCGCCGACCCCGGGTCGGAACGCGAGGCCGCCCGGCTGGCCCTGCGGCTCGGGGCGGACATCATCATCGGGGGCACCCACACCGACGCCGTGCTCGAAGTCATCGAGGGCTCGCCGATCGGCTACTACCCCGCCGTCGGAGACCTCAACAGCCTGCCCGGCAGACTGGGAGGGACCATCGACGAGATCGTCTCCGGCTGCGAGAAGCTCGTCGCCACCGAAGGCGTCACCGGAACCATGCTGCTGGGCTACCGCTACACCGGTGACGTCGACCTCCTGCTCCGGGAGGTCGCATCGGTGCAGGGCCTCCAGGTGGTCAACGCGGGCTCGGTCGACAGCCGGGAACGCATCCGGCGCCTCGCCGACCTGGACTTCTGGGCCTTCACCATCGGCAGTGCCGTGCTCGACTCGGCCCTGCCCGCCGCACCCTCGCTCGCCGCGCAGCTGCGGTGGGCCATCGACACCGCGATCTGACCAGCGAACATGTCAAGGAGGACATGATGGCCGGCTACATCAT
This sequence comes from Streptomyces sp. SID8352, assembly GCF_009862265.1. Classification (GTDB taxonomy): domain Bacteria; phylum Actinomycetota; class Actinomycetes; order Streptomycetales; family Streptomycetaceae; genus Streptomyces. The sequence continues at coordinate 271,724 of NZ_WWGX01000035.1, forward strand.
CGGACTCGACAACGGGACCACCAGCGCCCGGGCCAAGATGTACGACACGACCGGGGTCGTCGTCGCGGCGGCCACCAGCGAGTACGGATGCGAGTACCCGCATCCCGGGTGGGTCGACCAGGACATCCGCCTGCTGGACGAGGCCAACTTCGAGGTCATCCGCCGCGTCGTGGAGACCTCCGGCGTCGATCCGCGGGAGATCCGCTCACTGGGACTGTCCACCCAGCGCGGCCTGCACCTCTACATCGACGCCGACGGCAACATCCTGCGCGACGGCCGGGGACTGTCCTGGCAGGACGCACGGCACACCGCACAACTGGACCAACTGCGCCGGGAGATCGGCGACGAACGTTTCTACGCCATCACCGGCCTGCCGATCAGCGCGTTCTGGCCCATCGGGAAGATCCTCTGGGTGGCGCAGAACGAACCGGACGTGCTGCGGCAGACCAGCAAGATCCTCAGCACCCAGGAGTACTTCCTGCGCCGGCTCAGCGATGTGCCGGACTACGTCGTCGACCACTCCAACGCGTCCCTGTTCGGCCTGATGGACGTCGACAGCTTCGACTGGAGCCGGGAACTGCTGGACCTCGTCGGCATCTCCGCCGACCTGCTCCCGTCGATCGTCCCCTCCGGCCACCGGGTCGGCGCGGTCACCCCCTCCGTGGCCCGGCGCACCGGTCTGCCCGTCGGCCTGCCCGTCTCCACCGGCGGCGGCGACCAGCAGTGCGCGGGGATCGGGGCCGGCGCCATCAGACCGGGCCTGTGCGAGCTGACCTTCGGCACCGCGGGCAACTCCGTCGCCTTCCTCGCCGAGCCGGTCAACGACCCCAACCGGGTCATCACCCGGTCGGTGCACGCCACCCCGTACCGGGCGTGGGAGGCGGAGGGGATCCAGGCCGCCGCGGGAGCCGCCTACCGGTGGTTCCGCGACAACATCGGCTACATGGCCCGCTACATCGAGCCCTTCACCAGGACCGACCCCTACATCGTGATCAACGCCCTCGCCGCGGACTCGCCGGCCGGCGCCAACGGACTGGTCTTCCACCCGTATCTGGCCGGATCGATGACCCCGCACTACGACGAACACGCGCGGGCGGGCTTCCTGGGACTGACCCTCAAGCACACCCTCGGCGACATGGCCCGCGCCGTCCTGGAAGGCGTGGCCTACGAGGCCCGGGAAGTCCTCGACGGCTACGACGGGATGGGCCTGGAACTCAACGAGATCCGTCTCGCCGGCGGCGCCACCAAATCCGAACTCTGGTGCCAGATCCAGGCCGACGTCTACGGCAAACCGACCGCCGTACTGCGCGAGGGCGAGTGCGCCGTGCTGGGGGCGGCGATCCTCGGCGCCGTCGGGGCCGGGGTGTTCGACAACGTCGAGGAAGGCGTGGACGCCACCGTCCACGTCGACCGCGTCTTCCAGCCGGACCCCGCCTGCCACGAGCGGTACACCGAGCTGTGGGACATCTACCGGCAGGCCTACAAGGCCCTGTCCGAGAGCGGTGTGTACCGCGCGCTGTCGGCGGCGCAGACCCGCTGACACCGCGCCGCCCCCGCGCACGGGGCAGGCACCCCCCGGCTCCTCGCGGCAGCCGTCCCCGACCCATTCGCTGCCGGGAGGACGAGAGGCCTCCGTTCGTCACGGGCGTGTGCCCGGACGGGCGGGGGCCTCCCGCCCGTCCGGGCACACGGACACCCGGCGCGCGCGGGGCCGCCGGGGCGAGCGGCCGGGCCGTGCCGGATGCGACGGCTCCCGGTCACGCGCACCGCCGGCGCCGGAACGGGACGGTGCCGGAACCGCCCTCGAATCGTGCGGGAGGGCCGGCGGCGGGCGCGGGCGCCGGAGCCCGGGCCGCCGCGGGACGCCGACCGCGCCGAGGCCGCCGACGGCGGGTGCACGGGCCGCGCCGGTCCCGCCCGCCGGAAAGGCCCGTCCCCGGCGGCGTTCGTGCCCGCGGACGCCATCTCGGCACGGCCTCCTTCCGAGCGGTGAAGAATTCCCCGGCTTGTGCCAGGGCTCCTGCCCATTGCTGGGTAGGGTGATCGCATGCAGCTCTTTTCGACGCCTCCGCCGCCCGCCGTTTGAGGCGGGCAGTCATGCAGAGCCGTTCCGTGCGCCTCGGGACGGCCGTGCGGGTTGCCCACGGACACATCGTGATGGCAATCAATCGAGGAGACCTCAGTTGCAGTCCTCTTCCGCCCCGTCCGTTCGGCGGGGTGTTCTCTACGTCGCGATTGCGGCCACAGCGTGGGGCACGGGTGGTGCAGTGGCCGCCGAGCTGTACGACGTCGGCGGAATCGGCCCCATCTCCGTTTCCTTCTGGCGGTTCCTGACCGGACTCGGGCTACTTCTGATCGCTCATCTGGTGCGACGATCCCGGCGTCCGAAAAAGGCGCTGTCGCTCCGCGCGGCATTCGCGGCGAACCCGTGGCGGGCTCTGATCACGGGCTCCGGACTGGCGGTGTACCAGACGGCCTATTTCGCCTCCGTCCAGCAGGCCGGGCTGACCGTGGCCACGGTGGTGACCCTGGGCTCGGGCCCGGTACTGGTCACCATCGGCGCACGGCTCACACTGGGCGAACGCACCGGCGTCGCCGGAACCGCCGCGGTGGCGAGCGGCGTCGGCGGCCTGGTGCTGCTGATGGGAGGCGCCGACGGGAACACCGGCCCGGCTCCCCTCCTGGGCATCGGATACGCGCTGCTCTCCGCCGCCGGGTACGCGGGCGTGACCCTGCTGGGCCGCTTCTCCGGCAGGGAGAACACCGGTGGCGCGTTCGAGTCCACGGTCACCGGCTTCGCGGTCGGCACGGTCTGCCTCCTGCCGATGGCCCTGCTGGAGGGCCTGCTGCCCGACATGGCGCGACCGGCATGGACCCTGGCCCTGGTTCTCTACCTGGGGGCCGCGCCCACGGCCCTGGCGTACACGTTGTTCTTCGCCGGCCTCGGTGCCGTACGGGCGACCACGGCGTCCGTGGTCGCACTGGTCGAGCCGCTCACCGCCGCGGTCATCGGCATCCTCGTCTTCGACGAGCGGCTCAACGCGGTCGTTCTCACCGGCACGGCCCTGCTGCTGTTCGCGGTTCTCTTCCTCGCCGCCGGCGAGGGGGCCGGCCGGGCGGCTTCCCGCAGGACGTCCGCCCCGGACGCCGACCACGGCCGGCACCGGTCGCATCCGGCCGCACCGGCGAAGGACTGACGCGCCCCCGGACACCACACACATGNCGGGCGGCCGTCTCGACGGCCGCCCGCCACGACAACCGCGGCGGAGAAGGGCGGGCATCGCGCCATCGGCATCCGGCGGGGACGCATCCTCCTACCAGCCGTGTCAAGACCTCTCGTCACGTCAACCTCCCGCAGCGATATGGCTCCTTGAGCAGCCGAGAAGTTAGCGTTCCGCTTGACCATGCCGCTGGTATGGAGACTCGGCATACGTCAGGGGGCGGTGTGGGCCCGGAAGCTCACTTACCCGATCAGAAGACGGACATGGGGATCCCTCCGGTGATTGCCGGGAGATCCTCGCTGCCGGATCGTTCCGTTGGAATCCCGCCCCTCAGACGCCGCCCGTGATCGGCCGGCCCTCCGGAAATCCCGTCGGCGAACCCACGCGCGGTCCACGGCCGGTGATCTCCCGGCACGTCCGGCGGAGCGCCGACGCACCCTCCGATTCCCGCTCACCGCTGAGGAAACTCATCCGTGAACACTGGATCCCCGAGCACCCCGCCAGGAATTCATCCCGATCCGTCCATGGCCGACGGAACGCGTCTCGAACGGTTCGCCCGGTACCGGCTCACAACGCAGCCCGCCCGTGCCGACCGGGACGGGAGGACCCGCATGTCCCGCGGTGAAGCCGCGGGGAGTGCGGCACGGGACGGCCGGCTCACCCCGGCCGGAACCGCGCGGACGACGACGCGGGGCGTCCTTCCGCCCCCGCCGCGCACAGGGCCGCCCGCCCCGCGCACCGCCCCGGGGCCGTCCGGCGGGGAGTGCCCGTGAGCATCGCACAAGTCCCCGGAGCGTGCCCGCTCAACTGCCCGGACGGCTGCAGCTGGCAGGTGACGGTCCAGGACGGTGAGGCCCTCACACTGCGCGGTACCCCGGACCACCCCTACACCAGGGGCACCTTGTGCGTGAAGGTCAACAAGTTCCTGGAGCACACCCGCGCACCTGACCGGCTGCTCCACCCCCTGCGACGCACCGGCCGCAAGGGAGAAGGGCGCTTCGAACGCATCAGCTGGGACACCGCCCTCGGCGAGATCGCGCGGCGGCTGACGGAGACCGTCGAACGTCACGGCGGAGAGGCGATCTGGCCCTATCAGGGGACCGGAACGCTCGGCTATCTCCAGGGGCTTCAGGGGCGGGCCGGCAGCAGGCTCTGGAACGTACTCGGAGCTTCGCGCCACGACATGACGATCTGCTCGGTCGCCGGCCTCACCGGACTCCGGTACACACTCGGCACGAGTACCGGGATCGACCCGGAGAACCTGGTGCACTCCCGGCTGATCCTGCTGTGGGGCAGCAACCCGCTCACGACCCACCACCACTTGTGGAAGGTGATCCAGCGTGCGCGGCGCGAGGGCGCCCGTGTCATCGCCATCGACCCCGTCCGCAGCCGTACGGCGGCCCAGGCCGATGAACACATTGCACCCCTTCCGGGCACGGACGCGGCCCTCGCCCTGGGCCTCATGCACATGGTCCTCCAGGAGAAGGCCGAGGACCGCGAATACCTGGACACCCGCACCGTGGGGTGGGAGGCGTTCCGGAGGAGAGTGCTGGAGTTCACCCCCCGGCGCACGGCACAGGAGACAGGGGTGACGGAGGAAGAGATCATCCGGCTCGGGCGGCGCATCGCCGACACCCGGCCCACCGCCATCCGGGTGTCGCAGGGCATCCAGCGTCACGCCGGGGGCGGCGCAACCCTGCGGGCCCTCGCCTGTCTGCCCGCCGTGACCGGCGACTGGCGGCGTCCCGGCGGCGGTCTGCTCTACACGACCGACGGCTACTTCGGCGGCAACCGCGAGGCCCTCTACAGGGACGACCTGCTGAGCCGTCCCGTTCGGAGCCTGTCCATGACACGGCTGGCCGAAGGACTGCTGGAGACGGACGATCCGCCCGTGGCGGCACTCGTCGTCTACGGGGCCAATCCGCTGGCCAGTTCCCCCCATCAGAACCGGATCCGCCGGGGCCTTGCCCGGGAAGACCTGTTCACGGTGGTCATGGACCACTTCCAGACCGACACCGCCGACTACGCGGACATCGTGCTGCCCGCCACCATGCAGCCCGAGCACCTGGATCTGCACGACGGCTACGGCCACCTGTACATCACCTGGAACGAACCGGCGGTCGCCCCGCCGGGGGAGTGCCTGTCCACCACCGAGACCTTCCGGCGCCTGGCCCGGGCCATGGAGCTGACGGAACCGGCGCTGTACGCCAGCGACGAGGAACTGGCGAGCGAACTCCTCGACTCCCGGCACCCCTCCCTGGCCGGCATCACCATGGACGCGCTGCGCGACAGAGGATGGGCACGGCTCTCCTATCCGGAACGGCATGTGCCCTTCGCGAACGGATTCCCCACCCCCAGCGGGAAGCTCGAATTCCTCTCGGAGACCGCCCGGGCGGACGGCTTCGACGCGATGGCCGGCTACGTCCCGGCGGCCGAGACGCACGACACCCGACTCGCGCGGTCGTTCCCCTTCGTCCTTCTCTCCGTGGCGAACCACTTCTTCCTCAACACCGTCTTCGGGAACAAGCCGGCGCTGCGCCGCCGGGCCGGCCCGCCGTATGTCGTGCTGCACCCGAAGGACGCCGCGGCGAACGGCCTCGCGAGCGGTGACCGTGTCCAGGTGGCCAACAGCCGAGGCGCCTTCGAAGCCCTGGCCACGATCGACGATGCCGTACGCCCGGGCGTCGCCATGACGACCAAAGGCCACTGGCCCAAGCTGACCGACGGCTCCGGCCCGAACGCCACCGTCGACGAGCGGGACGCGGACATGGGCGGCGGAGCGGTCTACCACGACAACCGTGTGCGGATAACACCACTGCCTCCACGCGGGGGCGACAGCAGTGAGGACTGCGGATGAAATTCAGGCAACTGGGTCGCAGCGGGCTCCAGGTCAGCGAGATCGCCTACGGCAACTGGCTCACGCACGGCGCCCAGATCGACGACGACCAGGCCGTCCGGTGCGTCCACGCGGCGCTGGACGCCGGAATCACCACGTTCGACACCGCCGACGTCTACGCGGGCACAGCCGCCGAGGCCGTGCTCGGCAAGGCACTGAAGGGCCAACACCGCGAATCCCTGGTGATATCCACCAAGGTGTTCTTCCCGACCGGTCCCGGGCCGAACGACGGCGGCCTGTCCCGCAAACACATCACCGAGGCCGTCAACGGCTCACTGAAGCGGCTCGGCACCGACTACGTCGACCTGTACCAGGCACATCGCTTCGACCACCGGACACCGCTGGAAGAGACCCTCAGGACCTTCGACGACCTCGTCCGGCAGGGCAAGGTCCTCTACATCGGCGTCTCGGAGTGGACCGCGGACCAGATCGCACAGGCCGTCAAACTCGCCGGCCAACTGGGACTGGACCGGTTCGTGTCCAACCAGCCCCAGTACTCGATGCTCTGGCGTGTCATCGAAGAGGAGATCGTGCCCCTGTGCGAACAGGAGGGGCTCGGCCAGATCGTCTGGTCGCCCCTCGCCCAGGGCGTGCTCACCGGCAAGTACCGGCCCGGGCACCCCCCGCCCGCCGGATCACGGGCCGCGGACGAGGTCGGTTCCGGCTGGGTGAAGACCTTCCTGCGGGACGAGGTGCTGGAGAGGGTGCGGCAACTCGCCCCCATCGCCCGGGAACTGGGCCTGAGCCAGGCACAGCTCGCACTCGCCTGGACACTGCAGAACCCGAACGTCGCCGCGGCCATCGTGGGAGCCTCACGGCCGGAGCAGATCGGCGAAAGCGCGAAGGCCGCAGGCCTCCGCATCGAGCCGGCCCTGATGCGCCGCATCGACTCCGTCCTCGGCCCGGTCGTCGAGCGTGACCCGGCCAAGGTGGACAGCGCCGAGTAACCCCGCCGCCCGCATTCCACCCGACCCCTGAGGACATCCATGACCTTCACCCCGTTCGAACTGCTGGAATGGCAGGGGAGACTGGGAGCCACGGCCACACACAGCCTGGCCGACAGCGGCTGCCGGCCGATCCGGCTGCGCGACCTCGTGGACAGCGAACAGTCCCTGAACCGGCTCCTCGACAGTGAGCTGAGCTATCCCCCGACCTGCGGCACCACCCGGTTGCGCGCTCTGATAGCGCAGTGGCACGCCGGGAGCGCGGACCACGCCTCGGAGGTCATCGTCACGGCCGGGGCGGCAGAGGCCAACACGGTCGCCGTCGAGACCCTCATCCGGCCCGGGGACCATGTGGTGACGATGTCACCCGGCTACCGTCAGGTCTGGGGCGCCGCCCGCAACCAGGGCGCCGTCGTCGAGGAATTCCCACTGGACCCGCAGCGCGGCTGGCGCCCCGACATCCCCGCGCTGGCGGACATGGTCCGACCGGACACCCGAGCCATCTCGGTGACGAACCCCAACAACCCGGCGGGCATCATCCTCACCGATGAGGAGATGGACGCCATCGTCTCCATCGCGGACCGCGTGGGTGCATGGATCCTCTCCGACGAAGTGCACCGTGGCACCGAACTCCGCACCGAGGCGGTCAGTCCCACATTCCGGGGGCGTTACGACCGGGCCGTGTGCGTCGGCAGTCTCTCCAAGGCATTCGGCATGCCGGGTCTGCGCCTCGGCTGGCTGATCACGCCGCCCGTCCTCGCACCGCGGCTTCGGCAACGGCACGAATACACCACTGTCTCCGCCGCCGGCCCGGCCATGGCCCTTGCGGAACTGGCACTCGCCCCCGCCACCCGCACCCGGCTGCTGGACCGCTACCGCGGCTTTCTCCGCGAGAGCTGGACCCACATGCACCAGTGGGTCGCCTCCCATGACCAACTGCTCTCGGTCGTACCGCCCCAGGCGACCTCCCTGGCCTTCGTCCGCTACCACCTCGACGAGCTGACCAGCACCGAAGTCGCCGAGGCACTGCACGCCCGCGGCGGCGTGCTGGTCGCTCCCGGCGCCCACTTCGGCACCGAGCACCATCTGCGGTTCACCTACGGCCAGGAACCGGCCCACCTGCTCGCAGCCCTGGAGAAGACCTCGCACATTCTGAAGGAACTGAGTGCGTGAACCCCGCAGCCCTGCCGCTGATCGACGCCGAGGAACTGGCGCGCCGCCTGCCCGTGCCACGAGCCGTACAGGCAGTGGAGCAAGCCCTGCGCGCAGGGCTGGACCCCGAAGCGGACATCCCCCGCACCGTGCTCGACGTCGACGCGGGCCAACTGCTGCTGATGCCCTCCACGACGCCCTCCTCCACCGGAGTGAAGATCGCCGGAGTCGCACCCCGCAACCCCGCCCGGGGGCAGCCACGCGTCATCGCCTCCTATCTCCTGATGGACGCGGCCATCCTCCGCCCGACCGCCCTGATCGACGGCACCGCCCTGACCCTGCTGCGCACTCCCGCGGTTTCCGCCGTGGCCGTGGACCATCTGGCGGTGCCCGACGCCGTACGGCTCGTCGTCTTCGGGGCGGGCCCCCAAGCATGGGGCCACGTGGAGGCGATCCGGGCCGTGCGCCCCGTTCTCTCGGTCGGTGTGATCACGCGACGGCCGGAGCGGGCGGCGGATCTGGTCGAGCACTGCCGGAAGAGCGGCCTGCACGCGGATACGGCCTCCTTGGATGCCCTCGCGAACGCCGACATCGTGGCCTGCTGCACGACTTCGCGCACCCCCCTGTTCACCGCCGCGGACATCGCACCCCACGCGGTGGTGGTGGCCGTCGGCTCCCATGAGCCGACGGCCCGGGAGGTGGGCACCGACCTCGTCGCCCGGGCCACGGTGGTCGTCGAAGCGCGCACCGCCGCGCTGAGGGAGGCGGGCGACATCCTGATCCCGTTGCGCTCCGGCGACATCGGAACCGAGGCGATCGCGGGCAACCTGTCCGAACTCGTCCGCGGAGCGGTGGACGTCACGCCCTTGAGGCCGAAGCTCTTCAAGAGCGTGGGCATGTCGTGGCAGGACCTGGTGATAGCCACCGCCGCGGTCAACGGCTCCTCATGAGCGGCCCCATGGCCCGGCCCCACGCCCGGTGAGCCACCGCCGGGCGGCCCGCTGTCCGAGGAGGGACCGGCGAGCGAAGCCGGTACCCCGGTCCCCACCGCCCGGTCCTCGCGACCGGTCCGCGGCACCGGGCAGAATGGGGGGCGATCACCAACCTCCAGGAGACGGACGACCCATGGAATTCCGCGACGACGTGGATCTTGATGCCTCCCAGGTCGACGACCGCGGCAGCAGCGGCGGCGGCGGCATACCCGGCGGCGGGCTCACCATCGGCGGCGGCCTCGTCGGCGTCGTCGTCCTGGTCGTCGCACTGTTCCTGGGCGTCGACCCGGCCGGTCTCCTGAACGGCGGCGGCTCGGACTCCACCGCCTCGCAGCCGGGCGAGAACCTGAACGAGAAGTGCCGGAAGGGCAGCGACGCCAACCAGTCGGAGAAGTGCCGCGTGGTGGGCGTCGTCAACAGCATCCAGAGCTACTGGCAGGGCGCTCTTCCCGAGCACTTCCAGCAGACCTACGGCAAGGCCGGGACCACGCTGGTGTCCGGCACCTGGAGCACCGGATGCGGCCGGGCCACCTCCGCCATGGGCCCGTTCTACTGCCCGGCCGACCGCGGCGTCTATCTCGACCTCGGCTTCTTCCGGGAACTGGAGGACCGCTTCGGCGCCAAGGGCGGCCCCTTCGCGCAGGCGTACGTCATCGGCCACGAGTACGGGCACCACGTGCAGAACCTGCTGGGCACCATGAACCGCGCCGGCCGGGACCGCACGGGAGCCGACAGCGGCTCGGTCCGGCTGGAGCTCCAGGCCGACTGCTACGCCGGGGCCTGGGCCAAGAACGCCGTCACCACCGGCTTCTTCGAGGCACCGTTCACCGACTCCGACATCCGCGAGGGACTCGACGCCGCGGAGGCCATCGGCGACGACCGCATCCAGGAACGCACCCAGGGCCGCGTCGACCCGGAGAGCTGGACCCACGGCAGCTCGCGGCAGCGGGTCCACTGGTTCACCACCGGGTACACCACGGGCTCCCCGGCCCGCTGCGACACCTTCACCGGCGCCGTCTGACCGCGCCACCGGGCCCCGGCCGGTTCCCCCGGGAGTGACGCGCTCCCCGGCGACCAGCAGCAGCCCGCACCCGGGCCCCCGGCCGGCGGCGCCGTGCGCACCGGAGCCCTGAAGGGCATGACAAGCAGCCCGTGCTGATTCACGCCGGAGTTCTCGCTCCGCGGCACCGGCCAGGTGCCACGCTCCGCGCCGTGCCGCCTGCCGGGCACCGGGCCGGTCGCGGCGTTCTCAGGACAGTGCGCACGACGGCCGGGGACAGGCCTGAGGCTCCACCGCTGCCGTGGCCCGCCGGTCTGGGCGCGCGGCTGCGGGGGGTCCCCCTCAGGGCTGTCGTGGCGGTCGGGGAACAGGCTGCCGCTGAGCGGGACGACGCGCACTTCGCCTTCCTGTCCTGAAGGGACGAGCGGCGGTGACGGCGCCGGGCGGGATGCGGGCCCGCCCGTCGTAACGGGCGGCGGCGCGGGCCCGCCCGTTCAGGGCATGTAATGGGTGAATGTGGTGAACGCTCCTATACTCCGTTGGATGCGGCCCATGACGATCAGACGTGCCCTCGCGCACGACGCGCAGCACCTCACCTCGCTGATCCAGCGGTCCGGCGCCTATCGGGGGCAGTACGCCCCGATCATCGCGGGGTACCGGGTCACAGCGGAGTACATAGCCCGGCATCAGGTCTTCGTGGCCGTCGGCTCATCCGGCCGGGTACTCGGCTTCTACTCCCTCGTTCTGGACCCGCCGGAGCTGGACCTGGCGTTCGTCGCGGACGAGGCGCAGGGGCTGGGCGTCGGCCGGCGCCTGATCGGGCACATGGTCGGCCGGGCCGGTGAGGCGGGGGTGACCGGCGTGCGCGTGGTGGCCCATCCACCGGCGGAGGACTTCTATCTGCGCATGGGCGCGCAGCGGGTGGGGACGGTCGCCCCCTCGCCCCCGAAGGTCGCCTGGGAGCGACCGGACCTGCGGTTCACCATTCCGGCGGGGCGGGGGGCCGCGCTTCGGTGAGGAAGGTGTCGTGCAGGGTCCGGCGCAGCGGGTCGAGTCCCATGGGGCCGAGGCCGAGCGCGGTCATGTGGAAGGCCTTGAGGTCGAACGCCGGGCCGAGGCGGTGCTGTGCCTGGGCCCGGATCTGCTGCCACAGCCGGGCTCCGGCCTTGAACGCCAGCGCCTGTCCGGGCCACCCGAGGTAGCGGTCCACCTCGAAGGAGGCCGTCGCGGGGTGCACCCCGGCCGCCCTGTGCAGGAACCCGGCGGCCGTCTCCGGGGTCCACCGGCCGGCCGGCACCACTCCGTTGCCGGCGGGGACCGGGAGGTCCAGGTGGAGTCCGATGTCGATGACGATCCGGGCCGCGCGCCAGATCTGCGCGTAGATCATGCCGAGCCGTTCGGCGGGGTCGTCGAGCAGGCCCAGTTCGGCGGAGAGCTGTTCGGCGTAGTGCGCCCAGCCCTCGGCGTATCCGTGGACCTGGCACAGGGAACGCTGCCAGGGGTGGAGATCCTCCAGCCCCAGGGTCACGGCGAACTGGAGATGGTGGCCCGGCAGCCCCTCGTGGTGCACCGTGCTCACCTCCCGCCAGGTGGATACGTACCGCTCCCCGGGAGGGGTCGTCCACCAGACCCGTCCCGGCCGGGCGGACGCGGGGTCCGGGGGCGCGTAGTACATGACGCCCGCGCCGGTGCTGTCCAGCCGGGCCTCGGCGCGGCGCAGGGACGGCGGCAGGTCGAAGTGCGGGCCGTCGAGGGCGTCCGTGAGCGCGTCCAGCCGCGTCTGCAGCCAGTCGCGCAGGGGTTCGCCCGCGGGGATCTGCCGGGCGGGGTCGCGGTCCAGCACGTCGAGGGCGTCGCCGAGGGTGGTCTCCCCGGTGATGTCGGCCGCCAGGTCGTGTGCCTCGCGGCCGAGCCGGGCGAGCTCCGCCCACCCGTAGGCGTACAGCTCGTCCGGGTCGGTCCGGGCGCCGAGGAAGGAGCTGGAGGTGACGGCGTACAGAGCGGCTCCGGCGCCGGTCGCCGTGGTGGCGCCGGGCAGTCCGGTTCTCAGGAAGCGGGCGAAGCCGGACATGGCCTCGCTCGCCTCCTCGGCCGCCCGGGACGCGGCGGTGGGGACGGGGCGGCCGGCGGCCGCGGACCGGACCAGGTTCCGGTAGGAGTCGGTTCCGTGCGGGTCGACCCAGGATTCGCACTGTTCCGCCAGGAGCAGCGCCTGCCGCCGGGAGACGCGGTGGCCCGCGCGCTGGGCCGAGGAGAGTGTGCGGCCGTACTGGGACAGTGCCTCCGGGACCCTTCGCAGATGCGCGGTGATGGTCTCGGGGTCGGACGGGAGGTCGTCGAAGACCTGGCGCAGCTGGTGGACGGGGGTGGCGAGGGGGGCCAGCAGCGTGGTGGTGAAGCCGGCTTCGTACAGGGCGTTCTCGCTGTCCAGCCGTTCGCCCAGGGCGGCGGCCAGGGCGCGGTCGGAGGGGGTGTCCGCCGGGGTGTGCGGCAGTTCCCGGCCGGTTCGGCGGGCCAGGGCGGCGCGTTCGGCGAAGGCCTCCGGGGAGAGGTCGGGGATGAGGTTGACATCCGTGTGGCCCAGCGCTGCGGCGGCCTCCGGGTCCAGGGGGGCGAGTGCGCGCAGGTGGGCGTCCGCGAGGCGGCGTACGGGTGTGGTCACGGGGCTTCCTCGGTCGGGGGGCGGGTGCGGGGGCGGGGGCCTGCGGGGCTCAGGGGGAGTGCCGGAGGGTGCCGAGGTCGTCGCGGTGGACGACGCCGGCCTTGAGGACCGTGTGCAGTCCGCGCAGTGCGGTGATGTCCCGGGAGGGGTCGGCACGGGTGATCACGAGGTCGGCGCGCCGTCCGGTCCGGAGGGTGCCGAGGGTGTCCGCGGCTCCGAGCCAGTGGGCCGGGTCCGCGGTGGCGGAGCGCAGGGCCCGGGCCGGGGTCAGGCCCGCGTCGACGAGGAACTCGAGTTCGCGGACGGTGGCCGTGGTCTCGTCGAAGGGCGCGTGGGGCGGCATGTCGCTGCCTGCCATGAGGGGCACCTTGGAGGCCAGGGCGTGGCGCAGGCTCTCCCAGTGGCGCGGTCCGGCCTCCAGGGCGCGGTCGATGAGCCAGGAGGGCGTGTTGTTGCGGACGAGGAAGTCCTCGCAGCGGCTGACGGAGATGGTGGGGACGTACCAGACTCCCCGGGCGGCCATGAGGTCGGTGACCTCGCGGGTGAGCCGGTAGCCGTGTTCGACGCAGTCGAGGCCCAGTTCCACGGCGCGGGCGACGGTTTCGGCGGGGCCGGCGTGGGCGGTCACCTTGCGGTTCCACTGGTGGGCGGTGCTGATGACCGCGTCGAGTTCCTCGTCGGTCAGCTGAGGGGTGTCGACGGTGGCGTGGGAGCTCGCGATGCCGCCGGAGACGCAGACCTTGATCAGGTCGGCGCCGGCGCGCAGTTGGCGGCGGGTGGCCCGGCGGAAGCCGTCGGCGCCGTCGGCCTCCAGTCCGTCGAGGTCGTGGCCGTGGCCGCCGGTGCAGCACAGGGCCTGTCCGGCCGTGTAGATGGTGGGGCCGTCGGCGGCCCCGGCGTCGATGGCCCGGCGCAGGGCCATGTCGGTGAAGGAGGGTTCGCCGACGAGGCGGACGGTGGTCACCCCGGCGTGCAGGGTGCGGCGCGCGGAGTCCGCCATGAGCAGGGCGATGTCGGCCGGTTCGGCGCGTCCCATGGCGTCGGCCAGCGGGCCGGGCAGGGTGAGGCCGAGGTGGACGTGGCTGTTGACCAGTCCGGGCAGCACGGTCTGGCCGCCGAGGTCGGTCACGGGTGTGCCGGGGGACCGCTCGTGTGCCTGGGCGACCACGTCGTCGGACGGCCCGGTGGCGCGGATCGTCCCGTCGGACCCGATCCACAGTCCCTGGTCGTGCTGGGAGGTGTCGCCGGTGCCGGTGAACAGGGTGGCGCCGGCCAGAACACGCTCGCGGGCAGTGCGGAAGGGGGGGAGCACCGCGGGGCCTCCTTGGGGTTCGGGCGGATGGGACGGCGGTCGGACGGGGCGGACGCCCGCGTGCGGACCGTGGTTTCAGGAGACGCGGACCCGCGCGTCCAGGAGGGCGTAGAGGAAGTCCACGACGATGTTGACCACGACGACGGCCGCTGCGACGAAGACGACCACCCCGATGATGACGGGCCGGTCCTGTGTGGTCACGCTGGTCACCACGAGGCGGCCGATGCCCATCAGGCCGAAGACCTGCTCGGTGACGACGGCGCCGCCGAACATGGTGCCGAGGTCCACGCCGAGCTGGGAGACCAGCGGGGTGAGCGAACTGCGCAGCCCGTGCACGTAGGTGATGCGGGACTCGCGCAGGCCCTTGGCCCGGGCGGTGCGGATGTAGTCCTCGCCGAGCACGTCGAGCATCTGGCCGCGGGTCAGGCGCGCGTAGACCGCGGCGGTGATGAACGCCAGTGTCAGCCACGGCAGCAGCAGGTGCCAGGCCCAGCCGGGCGGGTCCTCGGCGAAGGGCACGTAGCCGCCGGCCGGTACCAGGGACAGGCCCGCCTTGCTGGGCAGGAAGAACAGCAGGTACAGCGCGAGCATGCCCAGGACGAAGGTCGGGAACGACAGTCCGACCATGGTGATGACGGAACCGGCGCGGTCCCGCAGTGATCCGGGGCGGCGGGCCGACATGATGCCGACGGGGATGCCGATCAGCAGCCACAGGACGACGGCCCCGCCCATCAGGGAGAGCGTCACCGGAAGATGGGCCAGGATGACGTTCAGGACGGGCTGCTGGTTGCGGTAGGAGTAGCCGAGGTCGCCCGTCACCAGGTTGCCGAGGAAGCGGACGTACTGCTCGTACAGGGGGCGGTCGAGCCCGAGGCTGCGGGTGACCTGGGCGAGGACTTCGGGGGAGGCCTGGTCGCCGGCGATGGACCGGGCGGGGTCGCCGGGGGCGAGGTAGAAGAGGAAGAAGACGGCGAGGCTGATCACCCAGAGCACGCCGAGGCCGTGGAGTACTCGGGTCAGGAGGTGTCTGGCCATGGTTCAGTTGCCTTTGGTCGTGCGGCGCGAGCGCGGGTCGAGTACGTCGCGGAGGCAGTCGCCCAGCACGTTGAAGGCGACGGTGGTGGCGAGCAGGGAGAGTCCGGGCACCAGGACGAGCCACCAGGCGACCAGGTACATGGAGTTGCCGGAGGCTTCGGCGAGCATGCCGCCCCACGTCGGGGTGGGGGGTACGACGCCGACGCCCAGGAAGGACAGGGTCGACTCGAAGACGATCGCCTGGGGGATCATCAGCGTGGAGTAGATGACGATGGGTGCGGTGAGGTTGGGCAGGACGTCGCGGAGGACGATCCGCATGCGGCTCTGGCCCAGGGAGCGGGCGGCCTCGATGTACTCGCGTTCGCGGATGGACAGGACCTGGCCGCGGACGACGCGGGCTATCGCGCCCCAGGAGAAGAAGGCGATGACGGCGACGCTGATCTGGACGCTGGGGCCGACGACGGACACCAGCGCGATGGCGAACAGCAGGAACGGCAGGCTCATCACGACGTCGATGACCCGGGACAGGACCGCGTCGGCGGCGCCGCGGAAGTAGCCCGCCACCGTTCCGACCAGGACGCCGATGGTGACGGCGACGGCCGAGGCGGCCACGCCGACCAGCAGGGAGACCCGGCTCCCGTAGACGGCGCGGACGAGGACGTCGCGGCCGAGCTGGTCGGTGCCCAGCCAGAACTCGGCTCCGGGCCCGACGGGGATGCCGGCTTCCGACAGCCCGGTCTCGTTGAACTGCTCGTTGGGGCCGTGTCCGGTGAGCCATGCCACCAGGGGGGCGGCGACGGCGAGGAGGACGATGAGGACGACGAAGCCGCCGGAGACCAGGAACGCCCTGCTCCGGCGCAGTTGCCGCCACGCGAGTGCGAGTGAGCCCTGTGGTTTGACCGGTGCGCCGGTGCGCGGCGCGGCGAGTTCGGTCACTGGTGTCTTCTCTCGTGGGGGCGGGGCACGGTGCGCGGTGCCCCGCGAGGGGGTGCGGGGGCGGTCACCGGGCCGTCGCCGGTGTGTCGCCGTGGTGCAGCCGGTGGAAGCATGCGGCGAGGTGGCCGGACGTGTCCGGGCCGGGCAGGAGCGCGGGCCGGCTCGCGGAGCATTCCGCGTCGGCGTGCGCGCAGCGGGGGTGGAACACGCAGCCCGGGGGCGGTGCGCTGGGGGAGGGGGGGTCGCCGCGCAGCGCGATGCGCCGTCCGGACCGGGCGGGGTCGCCGCCCGAGGGCATCGCGGACAGCAGGGCCCGGGTGTAGGGGTGGGCGGGCCGGGTGGCGATCTGTTCGCTGTCGCCGACCTCGACGAGACGGCCGAGGTACATGACGCCGACGCGGTCGCTGATGTGGCGGACCACGGACAGGTCGTGGGCGATGAAGACGTAGGTGAGGCCGAAGGCGTCCTGGAGATCGGAGAGGAGGTTGAGGATCTGCGCCTGGACGGAGACGTCGAGTGCGGAGACGGGTTCGTCGCAGATGATGATCCGGGGCCGCAGGGCGAGGGCGCGGGCGATGCCGATGCGCTGGCGCTGGCCGCCGGAGAACTCGGCCGGGAAGCGGTTGTAGTGCTCGGGGTCCAGGCCGACGGTCTCCATGAGTTCCTGGACGCGCCTGCGCAGTTCGGAGCCCTCCAGTGCCTGGTGGATGCGGAAGGGCTCGGCGATGACGGAGCCGATCCGGCGCCGGGGGTTGAGCGAGCCGTAGGGGTCCTGGAAGACCATCTGGACGTCCCGGCGGACCGTGTTCCACGCCCGGGGGTCGCCGGAGGAGACGTCGGTTCCGTTGATGGTCAGGTGCCCGCCGGTCAGGGGGTGCAGCCCGGCCAGGCACCGGGCGAGAGTGGACTTGCCGCAGCCGGACTCGCCCACCAGGCCAAACGTTTCTCCTTCGCGCAGTTCGAGGTCGACGCCGTCCAGTGCCCTGACGGGGGCTGTTCCCCTGCGGAACGGGCCGCGGGGACCGTCGAAGTTCTTGACGATGCCCTTCGCCCTGATCAGGGTCCGGCCCCCGGCCTTCGCCGCCGCGGTCCGGGCCGCTGCCGGGGGAGCGGCCGGCGGCGCGGGGAGCGCGTCGAGCCAGCAGGTCCAGGCGGTGGAGCCGGCCGGGCCGGTGCGTACGGGGGGCCGGTCGGTGGCGCAGGCGTCGGTGGAGACCGGGCAGCGGGGGTGGAAGACGCATCCGGCGGGCGGGCTGACGAGACTGGGCGGGCGTCCGTCGATCGGGCGCAGACGTCCCGCACCGGGGTGCCGGGCCGGAGAGGAGTCCAGCAGGCCCCGGGTGTAGGGGTGGCGGGGCCGGGTGAAGATCTCCTCGCGGGTGCCGGCCTCCATGCGGCGGCCCGCGTACATCACCATGACCCGGTCCGCGATGTCGGCGAGGACCTCCAGATCGTGGGTGATCATGATGATGGAGGTGCCGTACTCCTGCTGGATCGAGCCGAACAGTTCCAGGATCTGTGCCTGGACGGTGGTGTCCAGGGCGGTGGTGGGTTCGTCGGCGATGATCAGTGCCGGGTTCAGGGCCAGGGCCATGGCGATCATGGCGCGCTGGCGCATCCCGCCGGAGAACTGGTGGGGGTGCTCCGCGGCCCGGCGGGCCGGGTCGGGGACGCCCACCCGGCCGAGCATGTCCACCGCCCGCGCCATGGCCTGCTTGCGCGTGACGTCCTCGTGGGCGCGCACCATCTCCGCGATCTGCCAGCCGACGGTGAAGTGCGGATGGAGGCTGGAGAGCGGGTCCTGGAAGATCATTCCGATCCGCCGCCCGCGCAGTGCGCGCATCCGCGCGGGCGGCAGGGTGAGCAGGTCCTCGCCCTCGAAGAGGGCGCTGCCGGAGGCCTGGGCCCCCGGCAGCAGCCCGACGAGGGTGCTCATGGTGACGCTCTTGCCCGAACCCGACTCGCCGACGACGCCGAACAGCTCTCCCGCCGCGACCGAGAAGGACAGTCCGTCCACTGCCCGGACGAGGCCGTCCGCGGTGGGGAGTCCGACCGACAGGCCGGATACTTCAAGTAGGTTCATCGCTGATCGTTCGTTCCGTTCCGGCGCTGCCCGCGCGGGGCGGGGATGCGGGCTGGTGGGTCACTTCTTCAGCCAGAGCTGGGTCCAGTCGGGCCACTTGCTGAGGGAGTTGGCGACGACGCCGGCGGTGTTGGCGCCCCGGTAGAGGGCCTGGTTGCGGACGGCGATCGGGATCAGCGGGACGTCGGACATGACCATGCGGTCGATCCGGTTCCACAGTTCGGCGGCGGTCCTCTCGTCACTGGTGGCCAGGGCCCGGTCGGCGAGGGCGTCCGCCTTCGGGTTGCTGTAGCTGCCGTAGTTGTACGAGCCGGTGACCGAGGGCTTGCGGATCAGCGGGTCGTAGACGGTGCGGTGGGAGGTGCCGGGTGCGTCGGGGGCCCAGCCGGCCGGGGCGATGTCCCAGCGGCCGGAGGTCTGGGCCGCGTCGTTGGTGAGCCACTCGCCGTAGTAGTCGTTCGGGGTCACGGGGATCAGCTTCAGGGTGATGCCGGCCTTGGCGAGCCCCGCCTGGAGGGCCTGGGCGACCTGGGGGTACTGGTCCTTGGTGCGGTAGGGCAGCTTGAGGGTCAGCCCGTCGGGATACCCGGCCTCGGCCAGCAGCGCGCGGGCCTTGTCCGGGTCACCGCGGTGGCCGGGGGTGGGGTAGGGGTCGAAGGGTTCCGAGCCGATGAGGGTGGAGACGAAGAGCTGGTTCTGGATCTGGCCGACGGTGGCGCCGCCCTGCACCTGGAGGACGGCCTTCTTGTCGACGGCGTAGGCGAGGGCCTGGCGGACCTTCAGCTTGGACAGCGCCTTGCCGTTGTTGGGGCTGCGCAGGTTGATGGCGAGGTACGGCTCGGTCGCGCCGGTCTTGACGATCAGCAGCCTGTCGTCCTTCGCGGCGGCCAGGCCGGGCAGCAGCGCGGGCGGTACGACGGTGTCCCAGGGCAGGTCGACCGTCCCGGCCTGGAGCTGCTGCATCACCGAGTCCTGGGTGGCGCCGAACGTGATCTCGATCCGGTCGACGTAGGCCTTGCGCAGCGGGTCGGAGGCGGCCTTCCACGCCGGGTTGCGGTCCAGCACGATCTTCTGGTCGGCCCGGTAGTCGCTCACCCGGTAGGGGCCGCTGGAGACCACGGTGCGCCGGTAGTCCGGCGAGTCGGGCAGGTGGTCCAGGCTCTCGGCCGGTGCGGGGCTGGCCGACACCAGGGCCAGGAGGTTGGTGAAGTCGCCCATGGGGGCGGTCAGTCTGAAGGTGACCTCGCGCTCGCCCTTGGTGACGATCCCGGTGATGTCGTTCTTCTCGACGTACTCCCTGATGGCGGTGACGTTCTTGGCGACCTTGCCGAAGCCGTCGCAGAAGGCGCGCATGCCCTCGATGGCGTCGATGTAGTAGGAGGCCCCGGCGCTGGGGACGACCGGGTTGCACAGGCGCTTGAAGCCGCGCTCCACGTCGGCGCCGGTGATCTGCCGCCCGGACTCTCCGGCGTCCCAGGTGGCGCCCTCCCGGATGGTGAAGGAGAAGGTCCTGGAGTCCGCGGGCCGGGGGACCTCGGTCGCCAGGTCCGGGACGAGGCCGATGGCGTCCTTCTCGTCCTCCGTGGTGGGGAAGGTGACGAGCTGGCGGCTTATCGCCCGCATGAGCGCGGTGCCGTTGGGCGAGTAGACGCTGGCGGTGTCCAGGTGGTCCACGTCGGCCGCGCCCAGCAGGCGCAGCGTGCCCCCGCGGCGGGGTTCGCCGTCCGCGCCCCCCGCGCCCGCGCCGTCGGCCGAGCAGCCGGCCGCCAGTACCGCCGCCGCCGTGGCGGCCGCGGCGGCGGTGAGTCTCGTTCTGTTCATCGGGTGTCCGTCCTCACTGGTCTCTCACCGGTTGTGCGTGTGCTGTCCTGCTGCGTGTGCTGCGTGTGCTGCGTGTGCTGCGTGTGCTGCTGTGCCGTCGCCGGACGGGCGGGTCCGGGGCCGTGCTGTTTCGCCGGCACGCGGTGGGGCCCGGATCAGGGCCGGGCGGCGCCGTCCGTGAGGAGCAGGGCGGCCATCCACGCCTCCACCTCGTCCGGTTCGCGGGGCAGGTCCCGCGAGAGGAGTTCGTAACCGTCGGCGGTGACCACCAGGTCGTCCTCGATCCGCACACCGATGCCCCGCAGCTCCCCGGGGACGGTCAGGTCGTCGTGCTGGAAGTAGAGGCCGGGTTCACAGGTGAAGACGTGGCCCTCGGTGAGCCGGCCGCCGAGGTAGTGCGCGGACCGGGCCCGGGAGCAGTCGTGGACGTCGAGCCCGAGCATGTGGCCGATGCCGTGCCGGGTGTAGCGGCGGTGCAGTCCGCTGTCCTCGCGCAGCGACTCCTCGGCGCTGACGGGGAGGATGCCCCAGTCGGCGAGACCCTCGGCGAGGGTGCGGACGGCCGCCTCGTTGAAGTCATGGACGGTGGTGCCGGGCCGGACCGTTTCCAGTGAGGCCCGCTGGGCCTTGAGGACCAGCTCGTACACCTGGCGCTGGGCGTCGCTGTAGCGGCCGCCGACGGGAAGCGTGCGGGTGATGTCGGCGGTGTAGAGGGAGCGGGTCTCCACTCCCGCGTCCATGAGCACCATCGAGCCGGGGACGACGGGACCGTCGTTGCGGATCCAGTGCAGGGCGGTCGCCCGGGGGCCCGAGGCCACGATGCTCTGGTAGCCGACATCGTTGCCCTCGACCCGGGCCCGCCGGAAGAAGGTGGCCTCCAGCCATCGCTCACTGGTGGCGACCGCGTCGTCCATGGCGCGCACCACGTCCTCGAAGCCGCGGACCGTGGAGGCGACGGCGCGGCGGAGCTGGTCCAGTTCCCAGGGGTCCTTCACCGCGCGCAGTTCGGACAGCACCGCGGCCAGCTCGTCGTCGAGGTACGCGTCGGGCCGGGGGACCGCGGCGTCGACGGTCCCGTCCAGACCGCGCACCACCCTTGAGGGGCGGTCCCGGGAGTCGGCGGTGAACCGGTCCACGTGGCGGGCCTCGATCCCGAGGAACGCCTCGGTCTCGCGCAGCGACCTGCGCGGTCCGACGTAGAACTCCCCGTGCCTGCCGTCGAACACGTCGGCCGGGTCCGACCGGTCCGACCCGGGCCGGGTGTACAGGACCGCGTCATGGCCCCCGGGGACGGGTTCGAGCACCAGCACCGCTTCGGGCTCCTGGTCCCCCGTGCACCAGGTGTAGTCGCTCCCCGGCCGGAAGGGGTGGTCGCAGTCGTTCACCCTCACCTTCAGCCGTCCCGAGGGCACGACGAGGCGTTCCCCGGGGAAGCACCGGGAGAGCCGGGCCCGGCGCCGCGCGGCGTGGGGGGCCGCCTCGCCCGGGGCGCCCGGGACGGGAGTGCGATCATCCCAGCCCTGCCCCAGGTAGTTCCTCAAGGCGTCCGAGAACGGCGGCTTGAAGTGGCCGGTGTCAAGCGAAGGACGGTCGGTCAAGGCGGCTCCATGTCGGAATCAACCGGGATGTCACGGCTGGATCTGCCGTCTCCCGGAGGGCCGCGACGGGGGCGACGGGAGACGGGCAGGAATGAGAGTGAACAATGTTTGACCACACTAAGCAGGCTCGTTTAACGTAGTCAAGGTTATTCATTCGAATCAAACATGGGGAGCCTCGATGCTCGGTGACCGTCTCCGGGAACTACGTCACACCCGTGGTCTGACCTTGCGTGAACTCGCCGGCGAAGCAGGCGTGTCAGCGGCACTGCTCAGCCAGATCGAGAACGGCAACGCCGATCCCAGCGTGGCCACCCTGCGCAAACTGGCCGGGGTGTTCGACTCGGACATCGCCGCGCTCTTCAGCGAACCCAACGCCCCCATGGTCCACATCAGCAGGCCCGGCACGAGAAGCCTGCTGTCGGCGCCCCAGGGACGCATCACCTACGAACGGCTGACGCCCGGCCGCGGCGACCTGGAAGTGCTGCGCGCAAACCTGGCACCCGGCGACGTCAGCTCGGCCGAGCCATGGGCACACCCCTCCAGCGAGTGCGCCCTGGTACTGAGCGGCACCATCGTCGTCGAGATCAACGAGGAGAACCACGAACTGCTCGCCGGCGACTCGGTGACCTTCGACTCACGGCTGCCCCACCGCTACCTCAACACCTCACGGGAACCGGCCGCACTCGTCATCGCGGTCACCCCTCCCACCCCCTGACGCGGCCCGCCACCCGCCCCACGCCGCCCGGCAGGATCGGACAAGGAGAGACCATGGACCGGCACTCGATCGACTGGCACGGCTACATACCGGCCATCACCACCCCCTTCGACACCCACGGCACCGTGGACACCGGCGCATGGCGAGAGCAACTGCGCTGGATGACCGCACAGCGGATGCACGGCGTCATCGTCGCGGGAACCACCGGAGAGTGGTTCAGCCTGGAGGACGACGAGCGCGCCACCCTGTTCCGCACCGCCGTCGAGGAAGCCGGCGACGCCATGACCGTCATCGGCTGCTGCAACGCCCTGACCCCGGCCCGGGCCATCGCCCACGCCCGCGCCGCGGCCGACGCCGGCATGGACGGCATCCTGCTGAGCCTCCCGCCCTACGTGGTCCCCGCCCCCGCCGAACAGGCCGCCTTCTACCGGGCCGTCTCGGACGCGGTCCCCATACCGCTGTGCGTCTACAACTGGCCCCGCGGCACCGGAGTGGACATGAGCCCGGACACCCTCCGCGAGATCTGCGCCCTGGAACACGTCGTCGCACTCAAGAACTCCACCCCCGACTTCGGCGCCTTCGTCACCGGCCTGACCGAACTGTCCGGCACCGTCCGGTACTTCGGCATCCCCACCAACGAGACCGGCATCAGACTCCTCCGGGGCGTGGGAGGGGACGGCCTCATGGGAGCGGGCGCGGTCCTCGGCTCCGACCACCCCGACTTCTTCCGCGCCGTGGACAACGGCGACCTGGACCGGGCCCGGACACTCGGCGCCCGCGACAGAATCCTGATGGAGAGCTGGTTCTCCCGCGACTACGGCGCCCGCTTCGCCAGCGCCCCGGCCATCCTCAAACACGCCCTGCGCCGCCGCGGAGTACCGGCCGGGCACGTACGAGCCCCCCTGCTGCCCCTGACCGCCGCCGAGGAACGCCGCGTCGACCACACACTCGAAGAACTCGGCCTGATCCCGGCATGAACGACACCTACGACGTCGCCGTCATCGGCGGCGGACTGCTGGGCTGCGCCACCGCCTACTACCTCGCCCGCGCAGGCGCCGGCGTCCTGCTCCTGGAGAAGAACCAGATCGGCCGCCACGCCTCCGGCCAGAACGCCGGAAGCCTCCACTTCCAGCTCGAATACCGCATGATCGAACAGGGACGGAAAGCGGCCCGGGAAGCCGCCCGCGCCCTGCCCCTGCACCTGGACGCGATCACCGCCTGGCGGGACCTGCCCCAGGAGATCGGCGAAGACTGCGGCGTCGTCCAGAACGGCGGCATCATGCTGGCCGAGACACCTCACCAGATCGGCCTGCTGACCGAGAAGGCCGAACTGGAAAGAAGCCTCGGCCTCGACGTGACCCTCCTGGAGGGCCCCGCCCTGCGCGAGCACGCCCCCTACCTCTCCACCAAGGTGACCGCCGCCGCGTACATGCCCCACGAAGGCAAGGCAAACCCCAGGCTGGTCACCCCGGCCCTCGCCCGGGCGGCCGCCGCCCGCGGCGCCGAGATCCGGGTACGCAGTCCGCTGACGGAACTGATCCGCGGCGCCGGCCGGTGGAGACTCGGCTGCGCCGACGGCTTCCGCGCACGCGCCCAGACCGTCGTGATCGCCGCCGGAGTATGGACCGACCAGGTGGCCGGCATGGCCGATGTGCGGCTCCCGGTCACCCCCGTCGCCCTCCAGATGCTGGCGACCGCCCGGACCGCACCCTTCCTGCCCCACCTGGTCCAGCACGTCGGCCGACGGCTGTCGCTGAAGCAGACCGCCGAGGGCAACGTACTCATCGGCGGCGGCTGGCCGTCCGCGTTCGTCATCCGCGAGGGCCGCACCGACGTCGACTCCCCGCCCGGCCTCCGCCACTCCTCGATCACCGGCAACCTCGACGCGGCGAGCGTGATTCCCGGCATCCGCCCGCTGCCCGTGCTGCGCGCCTGGTCCGGCATGACCACCCTCACCCCCGACCAGCTCCCGCTCATCGGCGAAGTGCCGCGCCGCCCCGGACTGTACGCGGCCACCGGCGGCTCCGCCTTCACCCTCGGCCCCACCTACGCCCGGCTCCTCTCGGAAACCATCCTCACCGGCACGGCCTCCCTGCCCCTCGGCCCCTACTCACCCGCACGATTTGGATTCCTCAATGCTGCCTGACCACCGCGCACCCCTCGCACGACGCGTCGGCGACAGCGCCGACCGGCCCGACCCCCTCACCATCGAGGTGGACGGACGGCCCCTGGCGGCACTGCCCGGGGAATCCCTCGCCGCCGCCCTGATGGCGGCCGGCTACCGCAGCACCCGGGTCACCCACGGCGGCGCGCCCCGCGCGCCCTACTGCGCGATGGGCGTCTGCTTCGACTGCGTCGTCACCGTCGACGGGGAGAGCGCCGTCCGCTCCTGCCTGCGCCCCGTCACCGCGGGCATGAAGGTCCGCACGGGGCACACGTCGTGAGCGCGGCGGACACCCCGGAACCGGCGGACGCGGACGTGGCCGTGGTGGGCGCGGGCCCGGCCGGGCTCGCCGCCGCGGACCTGCTCGGCCGGCACGACGTGGACGTCCTGGTCGTCGACGAGCAGCAGCGCCCCGGCGGCCAGATCTACCGACAGCCGCCCCCGGGCCCGGGCTCGCCCACCGCGAGCACCGCCGGACTACGGCTCATCAGCGCGGCCACCCGCCATCCGACCGTGCGGTGGTGGCACCGGACCACGGCCTGGGGAACCTTCCGCACCGGTGAACCGGCGGGCGCCGCCCGGCTGGAACTGGCCACCAGCGGACCGCAGGGCTCCCGGCTCCTGCGACCGCGCAGACTGCTCCTCACCGCCGGGGCCTACGACCTGCCCGTGCCGCTGCCCGGCTGGACCCTGCCCGGGGTCATGACGGCCGGGGGAGTACAGGTGCTCCTCAAATCCCAGCGGATCCTCCCCGGGCGCCGCTTCGTCCTGGCCGGCGCCCACCCGCTGCTGCTGGTGGTGGCGGCCCAACTGGTGGAGGCCGGAGCCGACGTTGCCGAAGTCGCCCTGGCCCAGACCCGGATGCCCCTGCCCACGGCCCTGCGCGGACTGCGCGCCCTGCCGGGACACCTGGGCAAGGCCGCGGAAGGAGCCCGCGCGCTCGCCGTCCTGCGGCGGGCCCGCGTACCGGTGCGCGGCGGCACCGTCGTGCGCCGGGCCGACGGCGACACAGACCTGGAAAGCGTCACCCTGGCCTCCGTGAACGAGGACTGGACCGTACGGAAGGGCACGGACCGGGTGCTCGCCTGCGACACCCTGGCCCTGGGATACGGCTTCGTCCCCTCCGTCGAACTGGCGCTCCAGTCCGGCTGCGAGGTCCGGTGGGACCGCCCGGCCGGAGGATGGACCACGGCCGTCGGCCCCTACCAGCGCACCACCGTCCCCGACATCAGCGCGGCGGGAGAGATCACCGGCGTCGCCGGGGCGGAACAGGCCGTGACGGAGGGACGGCTGGCCGCCGTGGGCATCCTGGCGGACCTCGGCATCGTCAACGACGCGGACGCGCGACGGCTGGCCCGCCCGCTCCACCGCGACCTCGCCCGCCGGCGCAGGTTCTCCTCCTTCATCAGCACCGCCTTCGCCCCCGACGACACGGCGCTCGCCGCCCTCGCCGACGACACCACCGTCATCTGCCGCTGCGAGGAGGTCACCGTCGGCACGGTGCGCGAGGCCCTGCGCGAGAACCCCCACCTGCGTTCTGCCAACGCGGTCAAACTCCTCACCCGCACCGGCATGGGCCTGTGCCAGGGCAGGTCCTGCGGACTCGCCGTCTGCCGGCTCATCGCGACGGAGACCGGCCAGTCCCCCCAGGACGTGGGAGGCTTCACCGCGCGCGCTCCGGTCAAACCCGTCACCGTGCAGGACCTCCTCACACCTTCCGCCACCGGACCGGACGAGGCGACCGCGCCGGCATGACGCCCCGGCGGCCTCGTCGCCGACGGGCCGTACGGGGCGAAAGCGGTGCTCCCGCCCGCAGGAGGACCCGCAGCGGACTCCGCCGCCCGCGGGCCCGCCCGGGACGCGTGACGCGCTCTCCGGGGAGCGCCGGCACCGGGGCGTTCGCGCCGGCGCTGGACCGGCTGGACTCGTTCAGGGGCACCGACTGGCCCGGCGCTGGTCCGCAGTCCCGCCTTCCGCACGACGGCCGCGGCCGTGGTCGCCGCCGCGTACCGCTTCGCCGTCCCCGGCGCGCTCCCGGCCGTCCCCTTCTGGCTCCAGGACGCACACGGCCCGGCCCCCGCGGCCGTCGCGCCGGCCCTCTCCGCGGTAGCACCGTCCGGGCCCGAGCGGGGAATCCCCCGCGCCTTCGCGGCGGGCCGTGGCCCGACGGGCGCACAGCGGCCCACCGCCCCGGCCCGAGCGGCCCCACGGGCGTCCCGGCCGCTCCTTTCCGGGCCACCGCGTGCTGGAGCACACCCTCGGACCGGGTCCGTACGAGCCGGACGGCCCTCGCGCAGCCGCAGGGCAGCCGCGCTCAGCCCTCGCGGACGCGGATGCCGGGGCGCCACCCGAGCATGCGGGAGATGCCGAGCCCACTGGTGATCACCGACGGCAGGACGGACTGCGGCTGCACCGAACCGGCCCGGACCACGACCGAGAGCGAGGCCACCACGCGGCCCTCGCCGTTCATGATCCGAGTGGCGATGGAATCGGCCTCGGGGGTCAGCTCCCCGCGCACCAGGGCGCTGCCGGTGCGCCGGCAGTCGGCCAGCTCCCGGCGGAGCGCATCCGGGTGGACGACCGTCCGAGAGGTGTAGCGGCGCAGCTCGGTGCCGAGGACCCGGCCCGACAACTCCGGCCCGGCATGCCCGAGCAGCACCTTGCCGACGCCCGAACAGTGCAGCGGCAGCCGCCCGCCCACCTGCGAGACCAGCCCGAGCGCCCGGCGCCCCGAGAGCCGCTCGATGATCACCGCCTCCTCGCCCTCCAGCACCGCGAGCTGCACGTGCTGGTGCAGAGCCGTGTACAGGTCCTCCATGAAGGGCTGGGCCATCGTCCGCAGCGACTCCGTCAGCGGCGCCAGCGTCCCGAGCCGCCACAGCCGCAGCCCGACCGCGAACCGGCCGTCGGGCCGCCGCTCCAGCGCGCCGGCCTCCGTCAGCTCCAGCACCAGCCGCCGCGCGGTGGCGTGCGGCAGCCCCGTCTTGCGGGCCAGCTCCGCGAGGCTCAGCTCGCTCTCCCCGGGCTGGAAGGCGAACAGCAGCCCGAGGAGACGGGAGCTGACACTCCGGCCCGGCTCGTTGGTACGGGGCACGCGCCCTCCTCGCACTCGGCCGACGAGACACCCCGATGCCGGACAGGCGGCTTCGCGGTGACGCGCTGGGGGACACCGGGGCCGATGCTTCGCCCGTCCGCCCCAAAAGCGGGACCGATGTTCGTTCAATGAACCATCATGCCCCGTGCCGATGTGAGCCGTGCAGCATGAACGACGCCGAGCCCGGACGGCCCGGCCCCGAACCTTCGCACCGGGCCGTCGTGTCGGAGCCCGCGGAACCGAGGAGCCAGAGGATGACAGCACGTACGACCGCCACGCCCAGGATCGCCGTCCTGGGCGGCGGCATCGGCGGACTCGCCACAGCGGCGTTCCTGCGCCGCGAAGGGCTCACCAGCACGGTGTACGAGCAGGCCCCCCGCCTCGCCGAGATCGGCGCCGGACTGGTCGTCGCCCCCAACGCCGCCCGCCAACTGCGCCGGCTCGGCGTCCTCGACGCCTTCCGCGACCGCGCCGTACGCCTCGACACCGGCTGGGAGTTCCGCCGCTGGCAGGACGGCACGGTCCTCTCCTCGGAGAACCTGGCGGACGCCTGCGAACACCTCTACGGCGAACAGACCTACACCGCGCACCGCGCCGACCTGCTCGCCGCCCTCCACTCCCGGGTGCCCGGGGAGAACGTCCGGCTCGGCCGGGAGTGCGTCGGCCTGGACACCGCCGGAGCGGCGTACACACTGCGCTTCGCCGACGGCAGCACGGCCACCGCCGACATCGTGATCGGCGCCGACGGCGTCCACTCCGTCGTCCGCGACACCCTCTTCGGCGCCGCACCCGCCACCTACTCCGGACTCTGCGCCTTCCGCGCCCTCGTCCCCGCCGAGGACGCCCCCGGGTTCGCCCGCCGCCCCGCCCAGACTCTGTGGCTCGGCCCCGACCACCACCTCGTGCACTACCCGGTGTCCGGCGGCGACCTGGTCAACCTGGTCGCCTTCGCCCCCGCCGGCGCGTACACCACCGAGTCCTGGACGGCCACGACCACCGTCGAGGACTTCCTCGCCGAGTTCACCGGCTGGGACCCCCGCCTGACCGGACTCATCCGCGCGGCCGGCACCCCCGGCCGCTGGGCCCTGCTCGACCGCGAACCGCTGAGCTGCTGGTCCGACGGCGGCGTGACCCTCCTCGGCGACGCCGCGCACCCCATGTTCCCGTTCTTCGCCCAGGGCGCCGCCCAGGCCATCGAGGACGCCGCCGTCCTCGCCGGCTGCCTCGCCCGCGGCCTCGGCGACCCGGCCGCCGCGCTGCGCCGCTACGAAGGGCTGCGCGTCCCGCGCACCACCCGCCTGCAGACCGTCAGCCACGGCCGCGCCCACGTCAACCACCTCCCGGACGGCGCCGAACAGCGCGCCCGCGACACCGCCTACGCCCAGCAGGACCCGCTCCTGGCCAACGGGTGGATCTATGAGTACGACCCGGAAACGGAACTGGACCGGATGGCCGCCGCACGGTGAACGTGCGGCAGGACCCATGGACCGCAAGGACGCCGGGATCCCCTGAGGCCCCGTGTTCCGGCGCGGCCGGAAACCCTGACAGACGGGAAGACGCGATGAAGTTCGCACACGAGACGATGCCCCAGCGCGTGGTCTTCGCCCCCGGCGAGTCCGCCGCCGCGGTGGGCGCCGAAGCCGCGGCGCTCGGCGCCCGCAGAGCCATGCTGATCGCCTCCGGCCGGGAAGCCGCCCTCGCCGACCCCATCGCCCGGGAGATCCCGGTCGCCGTGCGCCACGAGGAAGTCGTGATGCACGTACCGCTCGAGGTCGCCGCACGGGCCCGCGAGGCAGCCGCCGCCTTTGACGCCGACGTGCTGGTCAGCGTCGGCGGCGGCTCCACCACCGGCCTCGCCAAGGCCGTCGCCCTCACCACCGGCCTGCCCGTCATCGCCGTCCCCACGACCTACGCCGGCTCCGAGGCGACCAACGTGTGGGGCCTGACCGAGGGCTCGACCAAGACCACCGGCGCCGACAACGCCGTACTGCCCCGCTCCGTCGTCTACGACGCCACCCTGCTGGAAAGCCTGCCGGGCGAACTGAGCGTGGCCTCCGGACTCAACGCGATGGCCCACTGCGTCGACTCCTTCTGGGGACCCCGCGCCGACCCCATCGACCGGGCCCTCGCCCAGGAGGGCGTCCGCGCCCTCGCCGCCGCACTGCCCGCGGTCGCCGCCGACCCGGCCGGCCGGGAGGGCATCGAACAGACCCTGTACGGCGCCTACCTCGCCGCGGTCTCCTTCGCCGGCGCCGGCTCGGGACTGCACCACAAGATCTGCCACGTGCTGGGCGGCATGTTCAACCTCCCGCACGCCCAGACCCACGCCGTCGTCCTGCCGTACGTCCTCGCCCTCAACGCGCCGCACGCCCCCGACACCGAACGGCGCATCGCGCAGGCCTTCGGCAGCGACACCGCCTCGACGGGACTGGCCGCGCTGCGCGCCCGGCTCAACGCCCCCACGGCGCTCAGGGAGTACGGCATGCCCGAGGACGGCATCGCCAGGGCCGTCGCCCCGATCCTCGCGGCGGCCCCCGCGGGCAACCCCGCACCCGTCACCGAGGACACCGTCACCGGCCTGCTGCGCGCGGCCTGGGAAGGGAGCGAACCGTCATGACCGACGTCCGCACCGAGGAAACCGGCACCGGCCCGGGGACGGCACCCGCCGCGCCCGCCGTCGGCGCCGAACAGGCCGCCCGCGAGGAGGAACTCCTCCAGCGCGTCCTGCGCTCCTTCGACGCCTGCGCCGACCCGCGCCTGAAGCTCCTCATGCGCTCCCTCGTCAGCCACCTGCACGCCTTCCTGCGGGACGTGCGCCCGACAGAGGAGGAGTGGAGCCGGGCGATCGCCTTCCTCACCGAGGCCGGCCGCCTCACCGACGACCGGCGCCAGGAGTTCATCCTGCTCTCCGACACCCTCGGCGCCTCCATGCAGACCATCGCCATCAACAACGCGGCGTACGGCGACGCCACCGAGGCCACCGTCTTCGGCCCCTTCTTCGTCGAGGGGTCACCCGAGATCCCGCTCGGCGGTGACCTGTCCTTCGGCGCGGCGGGCGAACCCTGCTGGGTCGAGGGCACCGTCACCGACCCGGCCGGCGCCCCCGTGCCCGGCGCCCGCATCGAGGTCTGGGAGGCCGACGGGGACGGCCTCTACGACGTCCAGTACGACGACGGCCGCACCGCAGCCCGCGCCCACCTCTTCACCGACGAACAGGGCCGCTACCGCTTCTGGGGCATCACACCCACGCCGTACCCGATCCCGCACGACGGGCCGGTCGGCCGGATGCTCGAGGCGGTCGGACGGTCGCCCTACCGCGCCTCGCACCTGCACTTCATGGTGACCGCCGAGGGCTGCCGCCGCCTGGTGACGCACATCTTCATGCGCGGCGACGGACTCCTCGACCGCGACAGCGTCTTCGGCGTCAAGGAGTCCCTGGTCAAGGACTTCGTACAGCAGCCGGCGGGCACCGCGGGCCCCGACGGGCGCATGGTCGACGGCCCCTGGTCGCGGGTGCGCTTCGACATCGGCATGGCCCCGGCCGGGACCTGACCGACGGCCCGCCGACCACGGCCCCGCCCGCCCGCACCCGGGCCACCGGCACCACCGGACCCGTGGCCGCCCGAGCGGCGACCACGGCCGGGCCCGCACCCGCCTCTCCCCGGCCCACGACGCCCCCACCGCCCGTCCGACGGAACCGGGGGCCCCGAGGAAGAGGAACGAGACACCACGGCGCAGTACCCCGCCGCGCTCCAGGACGAGGGCACGCACGCCCTCACGGCCCCGCCCCCCGGCCTACGGCATGTGCCCACCAGCCCCAGGCCCGGCCGACCCCGCCCGCCGCCCCGGCCCGCCCCACGGCCCCGCCCCGGCACGGCGGGCGGAGCCTTCCCCAGAAGAACGGAATCCCCTCGATGCCCGCACCCCGCGTCACCGCGAAACACAGCCCCCACTGGGTCCTGCTCATCTGCTGCCTCACCGTCATCTTCGACGGCTACGACCTGATCGTCTACGGGACGATCGTCCCCGACCTGCTCGCCCACAAGGAATGGGACCTCACCCCCGCCGAAGTCGGCCACATCGGCAGTGTCACCCTTGTCGGCATGCTGATCGGCGCGCTCGGCGTCGGCACCATCACCGATGTCCTCGGCCGCCGCAAGGTCATGATCGGCTGCCTGGTCTGGTTCTCGGTCGCCATGCCGGTCACCGCTCTGGCCCCCGACCCGACCGTCTTCATGCTGCTGCGCTTCGTCACCGGTCTCGGTCTCGGCGGTGTCGTCCCCACCGCCATCGCCCTGACCATGGAGTACTCCCCGGAGGGCCGCCGCCAGCTCAACAACTCCCTGATGTTCTCCGGCTACTCGGTCGGCGGCGTCCTCGCCGCGCTGCTCGCCCTGTGGCTGCTGCCGGTGGCCGGCTTCCGGGCCATGTTCGTGGTCGGCGTGGTCCCGCTGTTCCTCGTGCTCCCGCTGGCGCTGCGCATGCTCCCCGAGTCGATCGCCTACCTGACCGCCAAGGGCCGCCTCGACGAAGCCGCCATGTACGCCCGCCGGTTCGGCGTCTCCGGCCCCGGAGTGCCCGGCGCGGGGGGTGAGACAGCAGCACCCGCGCCGGCCGCCTCCGGCAGGGCGGGCGGCGTGCTCGACATCCTGCGCACCCTCTTCGGCGGCCGGCGCCTGGCGATGACCCTGCTGGTGTGGGCGATCTCCATCATGGGCCTCCTGCTCGTCTACGGACTCAACACCTGGCTCCCGCAGTTCATGCGCGGCGCCGGCTACTCGATGGGATCGGCGCTCACCTTCCTGCTGGTCTTCAACCTGGGCGCCGTGGCCGGTGTGATCATCGCGGGCGCGCTCGCCGACAAACTGGGGGAGAAGCTCGTCATCGCCTGCTCCTTCTGCCTCGCGGCCGTCGCCGTCTGCCTCTTCATCACCAAACCGTCGACGGTCCCGCTGCTCATGGTGGGCGCCCTCGCCGGATTCGGCTCCAACACACAGACCCTGGTCAACGCCTTCATCGGCGGCCTCTACCCGCCGACGGCCCGCGCGACCGCCCTCGGCTGGGCCCTCGGCATCGGCCGCATCGGCGGCATCCTCGGCCCCACGTACGGTGGTTACGTCCTCACCAAGGTCGAGACCGGCTCCCTCGGGGACAACTGGGTCTTCTACGCCTTCGCCGTCCCGGCGGTGCTGGCCGCCGTCCTGACGGCCCTGGTGCCGCGCAGGCCCTGGACGCCCCCGCCCACCGCCGCCACCGGGCCTCCCGTGCCGGCCGCGCGGGACATCGCCACCGGCGCCTGACCGGGTCCCCGGCCCCGCCCGCGCCCTCGCGGACCGGGGCCGCAGCCCGTGGGGGACGGCCCCGTGGACACGGCTTCCGGACGGCCGCCGCCCGCCGGGCAGTCGTCCCGGGGCGCGCGAAGCCCCGGCCGTCGGGCCGGGGGCCGGCACGGCGCCGGGCGCACGCGTCCGTCCGCATGGGGCGGGGCACACTGCCGACCCCGGACCGCCCCGACGGAGCAGTCATCGCCACCACCGCCCCAGGCCGGTGGACCGGCGAACGGGCGCGGACGGCTCCGGCCGGGCCCAGCCACTGCGCGCAGGAGGGGCCCGACAGGGCGGAGGCCACCCACGCGGTGGGAGTTCTCGACGCAGGCAGCAGGCCCGCAGCAGGAAACAGCGCTCGTGGGCCACACGGACGCGCCGTGCCCGGTCGCCGCACCCGCCACAGCCGTCGGCGACGTCGGCGACGCCGGTCAGGAGCAGGACCTTGCCCCCGCGGACCTGGCCCCCGACCAGATCTCTCGTACGCCCGGGCGGGGGAGGGGGCCGTCGGTACGGCGATGACCCGGCAGTCCTGCCAACGGGGGCGCCGTCGTCGGCGCCATCGACGGGAGCACAGAGGGCGACCGGGCGAGGAGCGGGCGTCGACGACGTCTGCCTGACGGACAAGCCCTCTCCCACGTGCTGCACGAGCAGCCGGGTGGTCTCCGGGATCCGCACGCTCACGTGCATCTGGATCGCGACGGGGGTCATGAGGGTGTGCGCGGCGGCGGCACCGAGGATGCCGGCACCGATGACGACGACATCGGCGGTCGCCGCCGAGTTCTGGGGCGTCGACACGTCGTCGTTCCGGGCAGCACGGTCGACGATGCGCTTGTCGTCCAGGCACAGGGGCGGTCATGCGGACAGGCGTGAGACCGCCGCTGCCCCGGCCCGGGAACAACCGTGACCGCCGGCAAGCGGTTCAAGGCCGAGGCAACGGGGTCCGACGCCACTGCTGGTTACGGCAGCTGGTCCAGGAACCAGGTGGAGAGTTCCTCGGTGGCCAGGGTGTGCGTCTCGCTCTGCGAGGCGAATTTGACGGCGTGGAACGGCGACTCCTCCAGCTCTTCATCGCCGATCGGGGTGTAGAGGTCGTCGTGGGTGGCCGGCTCGCGTGCGGAGACGGCGCTGACGGCCGGGACGAAGCAGTGCTCGCGGATCGGGTTGTCGACGCCGAAGCCAGGGGTCTCGTTCAACGCGTCGGCGAGGATGCCGAATCCGGGAAGGGTGCCGCCGGGCGCGCCGTCGATGTCGGGCAGTTGGCCGGTGCGGATCTCACGGGTGGGGATGGTGACCACTCGGAGCTTGGCGACCAGTTGGTCGTCGCCCTCGGACTGGGTCCGCAGCTCGGTACCGGTGACGGCCGGCCCCTTTCCGGTAACGGCTTCGGCACCGGGAGCCACGCCGTTGCCCTCGCCGTTGTCGGGTCCGTTGGCGAGGGCGATCAGCCGGGTTTCCCTCGCCCGGGGCCAGTCGCCGACTTCCCGCAGCGCGCGCAGGAACGCGAGGCGCCGTTCACTGGTGGCGGGCTTGTCCTCCCAGCTCGCGATGTGCTTCCAGAGCAATTCCTGGGCGGCCGGGCTGTTGATCTGGGCGGAGAAGCGGGGGTCGAGCTTCTTGGTGTAGTGCGCGAACGCCTGGAGGGCGACGGGGATCCAGGCGCCGGTGTGCGGGCTGTCCCAGGAGTAGTAGAGCTGCGCCTCGTGCTCGATGCCGTCCGCCTCCAGCTTGGCGAGGGCGTAGCGGGTGACCAGGCCGCCCATGCTGAAGCCGCCGACGGTCAGCGGGTGGTCGCCGACACGGCGGCCGATCGCCTCGATGACGGCCGCCATCACCGCCTCGGCGTTCTGCAGGATCGACGCGCTGCGCTCGTGGTAGCCGATGAGGACGACGTCGCGGCCCCGGCGGCGGATCTCGCTCAGGAGCGGGAAGGGGCCGTACTCCAGGAGCTCCCAGGTGAGGCTGAGGTCGCTGGGGCCGGTGCTGAAGCCGTCCGCGATCAGGACCGGGCGGGTGAGCCGGCCGTTGCCCTCGCCGTGGTAGACCCAGGCGGTGCCGTAGGGGAGCTCCCAGACGTCGTTGGGCGGGGGCGGGATGCGGTCGGTCGTGCGGGGCCCGGGCGCCAGGATGACCGGGGGACCGGCCTGGAAGGCTTCGGCGGCCTGCTCTTCGGTGATGCTCAAGGAATGTCCCTTCCTGAGGGCGGGGATCCTTTTCCACGGATCGCACGCCGGGTCCGGGGCAGTGTGGCCGTCGCGTCCGCTCCCGGCAGGACAACGACAATGCTCCCGACGCTCTCCGCACTAGATCGAATGCAGACAGTCGCGATCTTCCTGGAATGTGGGAGCCCGACCGCCGACTGATTCGGAAATGGAGTGTTTCCTGTACGAAGGCGTGACCCTTCGGTCGGTATCGGTCAGAAGGCGGGCTGACGCCGGTCCTTCAGCTGACTGATCGAGCCTCACACCGGGTGCCGCTATTGTCCTGATCATGTATCCGTGCAGCCAGGGCTGCTGTATGGCAACTCGGCGCGCCTCCGGTGGAACGAGAGCCACCGCGACCTCGTCACCCTCGCCCGGCCCGTCCCGCCCCCGTCATCTGCCCGGCCCGTCCCGGGGCCGGGCAGATGACGGGGGACCGACCTCTGCACGCCGTCATGCCCGCTGCTGTCCCGGATGCGCCACAGAGCCTGGCAGCGGCCACGGCATCGGACACCGTCCACCCGGCCGGGTGGAGCCCCCGGCCGGAGAACGGACGACACCGCGCGTGAGCGGGCGCGATCGCCGCGACGATGCCGCGAGCCCCGATCGCCGCCGAGGCCACTGATCGGCCGACCGGCACGAACGGTCCCGGATCCGCCGCCCGGCAGCCCGCACCGACCAAGACCGGGAACGCTCGTGCGGCGCGAACTCGAGGCCGGGGACCCTGCGGCGTCCGCCCCGGGACACCGGCCAGCGGTTCGGCCTGCGGGCCCCGGCCCCGCCCTCCGGCTGACTTCGCGCTCCGCCAGCGCGAAGCCCTTCGCGAGGCCGTCGAGTTCGCCGCCGCAGCACAGGCCCACGGATCATGCAAGCACTGGAAAGAGCGGAGCCAAGGCGGCTCCGTCCGTCGAACCGCTGCGCCAGGCCTGGAGCAGCAGCGGAGCGTTCCTGGAAAGGCCCGCACCGGAGCCGTCGATTCGTTCTACGGCGTCGCTCCCAGGAGCACACCCCCACAAGCCCCGCAACGACCCCGGAAACCAGGAGCCCGCTCACTGCCGGGGACCACACCGCCGAACCTACTGTTCCTGCTCCAGGAAGCCGTACGACGCGCCGCCGCCCGCCCGCAACGGCAGGACAGCGACACGTCAGGGAACAAGGAGTCACTGTGCGACCGAAGACCCGGACCACGCTGCGCCGCGCCCTGGCAGCCGCTGCGGCAACCGGACTGACCGCTTCCCCGGCGGCTCAGGCCAAGCAGACCACCCCCGCCGGAACCCGGCCCGCCACGGTGCGGGCAGCGCACCTGGAACGCATGACCATTCCCGACATCCAGCGCGCGATGGACCGCGGGCGACTCACGTCGCAGCAGCTCACCGACCTGTACCTGAAGCGGATCCGCGAGCTGAACCCCGGGCTCAGGGCCGTGGTCACGGTCAACCCCGACGCGAGGGACATCGCACGGGCCAGCGACCGCAGACGCCGTACGCACGCCGCGCGGGGGCCGCTGGAGGGAATCCCGATACTG
This sequence comes from Streptomyces sp. SID8352, assembly GCF_009862265.1. Taxonomy (GTDB): domain Bacteria; phylum Actinomycetota; class Actinomycetes; order Streptomycetales; family Streptomycetaceae; genus Streptomyces. The sequence goes on from NZ_WWGX01000035.1 coordinate 308,399, forward strand.
CTGAAGGAGAACATGAACACCGCCGACCGCCAGCCGACCACGGCCGGATCGGCAGCGCTCCTCGGCGCGCGGCCGGACCAGGACGCGCACGTGGTGAAGCGGCTGCGCGCGGCCGGAGCCGTGATCCTCGGCAAGGCGAACATGACGGAGTGGGCCAACTTCCGTGACCCGTACGCCGTGGCGGGCTGGAGCGCGGTCGGCGGGCTGACCCGTAACCCGTACGTCCTGGACCGCAGCGCCGGCGGGTCCTCCAGCGGTTCCGCCGCCGCCGCTGCCGCGAACCTCGCCACGGTGACGCTCGGTACCGACACCGGCGGTTCCATCGTCGACCCGGCGGGCCTGACGTCCACCGTCGGCATGCGCCCCACGCTGGGGACGGCGAGCCGGACCGGCATCGTCCCGATCTCCTCCCGTCACGACACCCCGGGCCCCCTGGCCCGCAACGTCACCGACGCCGCCCTCACCCTGTCCGCGATCAGCGGCCCCGACCCCGCCGACCCGGACACCGCCACCGCCGGGGCCCTGCCCCCCGACATCGGCAGGTTCCTGGACCGGGGCGCGCTGCGCGGCAAGCGCATAGGCGTGTGGCGCGCGGGCCACACCGGCGTGGACCACGATGTCGACCGGGTCTTCGAGGCGACCGTGCGCGAGCTGGAGGCACTGGGCGCGACCGTGGTCGAGGGCGCCGATGTGATCGAACCGCAGGAACTCCTCAGCCACCTCCTGCCGGCGCTGCTCTCCGAGTTCAAGCACGACATCAACGCCTACCTCGCCGCGACACCCGGCACCCACCCGGAGAACCTGGCCGGCCTCATCGCGTACAACGAGGACCACCCCGGCGCCGAGCGGATGGACTGGTTCGGGCAGATGTACTTCACACAGGCGCAGAAGAACGGCGCCGACCCGGAGGATCCGGCGTACCGGGCACACCGTGCCGCCGCCACCGGCCTCGCCCGCCGCTCGATCGACGACGTGCTGGAGACGAAGCGGCTGGACGCGATCGTCACCCCCACCGCCCTGCCCGCACCGGCGGCCGACCACCAGTTCAAGGAGGGGGACACGAACCCCTTCGCCAGCACGACCAACAGCTCCGTCGCCGCGGGCTACCCCCAGATCAGCGTCCCCGCCGGATACACCCCCGAGGGACTCCCGCTCGGCGTGACCTTCCTCGGCACCGGGGCGAGCGACGCCCGGCTCCTCGGCTACGCGTACGCCTTCGAGCAGGCGACGCAGGCCCGAAGGACGCCGCGCCACCTGCCCACCACCGGCTGAGCCCGCCGCCTCCCGTCGCGAACCGCCCCGTCACCCGCGCTCGCCCGCCCTCACCAGACCCGCCTCATAGGCGGCGATCACCGCCTGCGCCCGGTCACGGACCCGGAGCTTCGCGAAGAGCGCGGTGATGTGGTTCTTCACCGTCGACGGACTGATGAACATCTCCGCGGCGATCCCCGTGTTGCCCAGGCCGGTGGCGATCAGCCGCCACACCTCGCGCTCGCGCGGCGTCAGCCCGTCCGGGACACCCGCGCGCACGGCCCCGGCAGGCTCCGCCGGGCGCCGCGGGGCCGTCACGTACGAGGAGATCAGACGGGTCAGCAGGCGCGGGGCGACCACCGCCTCGCCGGTGCGGACCACACGCAGCGCTGTGACCAGCTCCTCGGGCGAGGCGTCCTTGGGCAGGAAGCCGCAGGCGCCCGCGCGCAGCGCGTCCACCACGCACTCGTCGAGGTCGAAGGTGCTCAGCGCGAGGACCCGGCAGCCCGGCACCTCCCGGGTGAGCCGTCCCGTGGCGGCGACGCCGTCCAGGACCGGCATCCGGATGTCCATGACCACCACATCGGGCCGCAGCCGCCGCGCGAGTTCCACGGCCTGTGCCCCGTCGGCGGCCTCGCCGACGACCTCGACGCCGGGTTCCGGCCCGAGCATGAGCACCAGGCCGTGGCGCACGAGGAGTTGGTCATCGGCGATCAGCACGCGGACGACCGAGGGACCCGCCGCCCCCGCCCCGCTCCCACCGTCCGCCGTCCCGCTCATCGCAGCGCTCCCTCGTCCGTCGGCAGCGGCAGCCGGGCCGCGACCCGGTAGCCCCGGCCCTCGCGCCGGCCCGTCTCCAGCAACCCGCCGTGCAGCGCGACGCGTTCACGCATACCGATCAGGCCGTACCCGGAACCGGGCGCGGACACGGAGCCCTCCGCCGCCCCGTCCCCGCCGTCCAGCACTTCCACCGTCGTCTCATGCTCCCCGTACGTGAGGCACACGCGTGCGCGGGCACCGCTCCCCGCGTGCTTGCGGGTGTTCGTCAGCGCCTCCTGCACGACACGGAACACCGTCAGCTGCATACCGGCCGGCAACTGACGTAAGGGCCCCCGCACTTCGAACTCCGTGGGCAGGCCCGCCGCACACGACTCGGCGACGATCCGCTCCAGGTCCGCGACGCCCGGATGGGGCACGGCCGTCGTCCCCCGCGCTTCCCCGTCGGCCCGCAGCACGTCGAGGAGCTGCCGCATCTCGTGCAGCGCCGCGCAGCTCAGCCCCTCCAGGGTGACGAGGGCATCCCGCACGACCTCCGGGTCCCGGTCCAGGTTGGCGCGGGCACCGCCCGCCATCAGCCGCATCGTCGTGACGTGATGGGCGACGATGTCGTGCATCTCGCGGGCGATACGGCGCCGCTCGTCGGCCACGGCCCGCTCGGCGAGCAGCCCGCGGTTCGCCTCCACCTCCCGCTGCCAGCGACCGACCACGAGCCCGGCCACGACCACGAACAGCACGCCCGCGCAGTTCCCCGCCAGATTCAGGAACGAGACCCGCGACCAGGGCACCTGCGCGACCAGGGGCAGCACCGCACTCACCAGGGACGCCGGCACGTACACGGCGGGGCCCCGCAGGCGCACGAGGGAATAGAGGGCGACGACCATGGCAGCGTTGAAGCCCTGCCCCACCGGCCAGCTCAGATGGACGGCGAGCCCGACGGCCAGGACGGCGACGAAGGCGAGCACCGGGGCTCGCCGCCGAAGGAGGAGCACCAGGACGGACACCGCCATCGGCAGACAGCCGGCCACGGGAACGAACCCCTGCACATCCTGGCTGGTGAGAACGAAGCCGATCAGATCGAGAGCCGCTGCACCGACGGCGACGAGGACGTCGTTACGGGTCCAGGACACGGTCCCGCCGGAAAACGGCCCGCTGTGCCTCGCGGCGGGCGCGGCAGGGGATGTGGGCATGGTGTTCCTTCCTCGGCCCTCTCTTGACACCTCGACATACATTCTTCCCGGGCTCAGGCCCCCGTCGTGGGGCCCGAGGACGATCCCGCCCTGGGAGCAGGATCCCGGTCGGCCCCCGGGGGGGCACCGCGCTGCCGACCGCCATCCCGCTCCCGCCCGGATGGCCCGCGCGGTCCCGCCGACACGCTGAAGGCGGACCGGGAGCGGCGGAGCGGCGGCTCTCCCCCTGCCGGAGACAAGAAGCCGAAACCCGTGCCGGGACCCACCGCCTTCAGAACGGCCTCCCCAGCAGCGGCCGAGGGCGCGTGCGATCGTTGGGTGGCCACGTGGGTGAACGCGCATACCGCGGACCCGGGCAGGGTGGCCGTCGATGATGTCCGTGCTCTGGAAGGAAGAACAGTGGATCCGATCGCGGGATGGGTCTTCGGGACGGGTCTGATGACGCTGGGCATGCTGATCCACTACGTGAGGAACCAGGTGGCGAACGGGAACATCGGGCGGAATTCCGCGGTGGGCATCCGTACCAGGGCCACGATGTCCTCCGACAGCGCCTGGGAAGCCGGTCATGCCTCGGCGGGACCGCTGCTGGCCGCGACCTTCCTCACCGCTTACGCGGCCGGTGCGCTCACCCTGGCCGTTGCCCTCGCTGCGACACTGAGCGGTGGCGGCAACCCGGCGGTCATCGCCGTTCCGCTGACCGGATACGGAGCCGCCCTCGTGTTCCTCGTCGCAGCGGCAGTCAAGGCGAACGCGGCCGCACGCGAAGCCGACCGCCCCAGCGGCTGAGCGCTCCCGAAAGGCGTGTGCCGGCGAGTAGTCACCGAAGCCGCGACGCAGGGACCCCGAACACGCCCGACACCCGGGGGAGTCGAGCTCCGCCGATTCGCACAGCGGAGGGAAGCGGGTGAGCACGTGGTGCTCCACGTCCGCGCGGCCTGCTCCACCGGCGTCAGGAAGCGGCCGCGCGCGCCGCCTCCAGCTCGGCCACCAGCCGCACGACCCGCCTGTTCCGGGCCCGGCCGAAGCTGTGGCCCGACAGCATGTACAGCTGGTCCGTCCCGCCGGAGGCCAGCACCAGCTCCGGGACGTCGGACGAGTAGACCGTGCCCGACAGGACGGCCACCCGCACCTCCCGGATGTCCGCCCACGCGTGGGAGCGCGCGTTGAACAGCCCGGAGTACCTCAGCCCGTCCGGCCCGTAACGGACGCCGAACACCGGCGCGCGGAACGTCAGCACCGCACCCGGCACACCCAGGATGACGACCGGCAGCAGATGGACCGCCTGCCTCACTCCCGTCGCCATCGCGACGGCGACCAGCAGGCACGCACCGCCCATCAGGAAGTAACCGAGCGCCCCGAGAGGACGCCTCTTCCGCATGTCTGCCCCCCGGCTCCCTGGCGTGCGGCGCCAACCGAGGTCCGGGGCCGCCGTGATCGTCCACGGACCAGTCTACGAAGGGCGGGCCGCACCGCCGGGGGCGGAGCCGCCCATCCACTGACACGGGCCGGCACCGACCCGCTCCTTCCCCGCCGTGCGGCAGGACGGCCTCCCCGGTCCCCACACCCTCGCGGCCGGCCGCCGGCAGCCTCCGTCGTCACGACCTGCCGGCCTGGAGACACCTCGTGCCGAGAAGCGCACCGCACGGTGAGTGACTTCGCCCGGCGGGGCGGAGACGAGAGTCCCCCGTGGGGTCTCGCCGCCGCATTCGCTGCTGCTGCGGACGTCCGCGTCGGGGATGAACCCCAAGAGTGGAGCAACTCGGCGCGGGGTGTGCCGCACGGGCGCAGGTGCCCTCGCGGACGCCGCGCGGCACCTCGGCGTGGGCCTTGGCCGTGTGTCTCCTCGACTGCCTGGGCGACGGTGGGCTCGTCGGCCCGTCGATCAGTCCGATAACTCTGCAACTTGTTGCAAAGTATCCCAATCGCTGATAACCTTGCAACAAGTCAAAGAGTTCACTGACGGGAGGGCGGACGAGGTGCTGCAGATCCAACTGGGAGCCGAGCGGCCCGCTGACGCCGGCGACGGGCTGGGACGCGCCACGACCGGATGGCGCCCCGGCATGTCCGAGGACGAAGCCTGGCAGACAGGGCGCGGCATCTGGAAGTTCAACGCCGACCGGGCCCTGTCCCAGGACGAGGCGCAGATCATCAACACCGAGGGCACGGTACTCGCGGTCGCGAGGATCACCGGCATCTCCAAGCACGGGGACCGCTACGCCCTCGAGGGCGACCTGCTGCGCGGCGATGCGCGGGTGGGCCGGCCCACACCGAGCCCGCACCTGTCCCGTAACCCCGTCACCTACATCTGAGAGAGCGGACCGATGAGCGACTTCGACGCGATCGACTCGCTGCTCGCCTCTCTCACCCCTAAACCCGCACTCCCCGAAGCACGGGTACGCCGCGAGCTGCGTGAGCGGGCCGGCCTGTCGAAGGCCCAGCTGGCCAGGACCCTCGGCGTGAGCCCCTCCACGATCACAGGGTGGGAGACCGGCCGGGACCCGTCCGGAGAACTCAGGACGAAGTACGCCTACCTCCTGGACGGCCTGGCCGCGAAACTCGCCCCCCCCACCCCGCAGCCCGCAGACGAAGCCACCGCGCCCCCGCCCGCGCCGGACGAGACCACAACGCCTCCGGCACCCGGGCCGGCCGCAGACGACGACCTGGACGACGTCGAAGCTCTGGCCGCGCCTGAGCCGTGCGTCCTGTGCAGACAGCCGGCCCGCCACCAGGTCGCCGGTTTCCCCCAGCACCTCGACCCCGCCCAGTGCGCCGCCACTGCCCCCGCACCCACACCCGGCACCCCCACTACACGGACGGAGGGCCGTACCGCGAAGCCGGCAAAGACCGTGCCCGCGGGCAGCCGTGCGCCGACGGTGTCCGACACCGACCCGTCCAGCCCCATCACGGCGGCAGTGGCCGAAACGCTCAAGGCACACGAGGGCGATGTGGAGGCGGCGACCACAGCACTGGTCAAGCGGGCGATCCCGGATGCGATGGCCCTGCTGGACGAGACCCGCAGAGGCGGCCGCTACGCCGTCATCGCCCACCCCTGGATCCCCGACATCCTCCGCAAGCAATCCGCACGCGGCGCCGACCAGATCTGGGAAGCCCGCCCCAAGTGGAGCCGCCCCGAACTCCCCGCAGGCCGACACGAGGTGACGGCCCTGGACATCAACGGCGCCTACCTCAGCGCACTCAAGACGCACCTTCCGCTCGGCCAACTGGAGCACACCACCGGCAACAGGCACGACCGCCGCCGCGCCGGCGTCCACCTGATCACCCCGCCCGCATGGGAGCACGACGCGTACCTGCCCAACCCGATCGGCAACCGTGACGAACCCGGCCCCCTGTGGGTCACCGAACCCACCCTGCGCCTGCTGCTGCGCCTGTCCGGCCCGAAGCACGGCCTGTGCGAACCCCCCGAGATCCACGAGTCGTTCACCTCGGGGGCGACGGAGAGCCTGCTGGAGAAGTTCCGCATCACCCTCAAGAACGCCCGCGACACCGCGATCGCCGCCGACGACGAAGTGACGCTGGAATACGTGAAAGCGATGTACTCGAAGTTCGTCTCCACGATGGGGGAGTCGAACTACAACCGGGAGCTGTACCGCCCCGACTGGATGCACCTGATCCGCTCGCAGGCCTTCGCCAACCTCTGGGCCAAAGCCCTCAAGGCACACGACGCCGGCCTGACGGTCGTCCGAGTGATGGGCACCGACGAACTCCACGTCGTCGGCGACTGGCGGCGTGTCTTCCCCGAAGGCCGCGGAGTTCCCGAGGTGAAGGTCAAGGACGTGTACGCCGTCGGCACCGCGCCCGCAGACCCGGCCGCCGCCGGACAGACCGACGAGAACTGACAGGCCAGGAGTTCACGTGCCCGATCGCACCATCGATTTCGGCAAGTACGGCGCCCAAGGCGTCAAGGGCCACGAAGCCGTCGCCCGCCGACTCGACGCCCTCGCCGACTTCATCACTTCTCCTGTCACCACCCGGCGCGGCCTCATGGCCCGTCTGCACTACCTCACCCGCACCCCCCGCGCCCGCGCTGCCGCATACGACGCGGGCCTGACCGTCACCGACCGCACCCTGAAGGCATGGCTGGCCGGCACCCGCAACCCCACCAAACACAACCTCGCCCGGGTCGAAGCCGCCTACCGCACGGTCCGCCGCCACAACGTCGCCCGCTACCTCCTGGCGCGCCTCAACCGCGCCGGCCGGGGCACCCGCGTCGAGATCCACCCGCTCAACCAGTCCGGCGTGAGCACCGCCCACCAGCGGGCCGTGGAATTCCGCACCCTCAACATCCGCCACTGGGAGGCCATCATCGACGCCTGGTCCACCGGCGACGACCGGGCCCTGGGCGACGCCTGGATCGAGCAGATCATCGACCTCGGCTCGCAATGGGGCCAGTACGAGTACGTCACCAACATCGGCTTCGCCGCCTGAACCCCACACACTGCACCACACCCGAAAACCGACCTACACGGCCGAACTGTCTCCAGGCTCTCGGCGTGGTGGACGGTGATGGGATCCTCGACATTAAAGGAGCCCTGTCAACTTCCCGGTGACCATCCCCTGCCCTACTAGAAGATCCACCGCTGTGCGGCATGTCCGCCGTTCTGTAGCCGACGTGCCTCCAGAGCACGCGACGACGGGGCCGGAAGACCAGCCCCGAACCCTTGCCGGAGGGGCCTGTGGAGAGAATCGTGAGCGGTGCTGACCATGTACACGATGCGGAGACGGCCCGCCGTCGGCAGCAGCAGTTCCTGCCGCCGCCCGAGCTGCACCCGGACCTTGTGACCAGGACCGACCAACGCCATCTACGGCGCCTGCACAGCCGCGGAGCACCGGAAAGCTGCGGACACCGCCGTCGCCCCGGTCGACGGACTCCAGGTGCGGGAAGCGGACTTCCTCCACCAGTAACCTCCCCTCTGCCCCGCGACGTTCAGCCGATTCCCCCAAGGACCATCTGATGGCCACCGACCCCAGCCCTGTCGCCCCGGACATCCCACCGCCCCTGACCGACGCCATCGCGCCCGTCCGCCGTACGCTGCGTGCGGATCAGCAGGCGGCGGTGGACAGCGGGGCACGCGGTCTGAGAAAACCGGGCAGCCGCGGGCACATGGTGTCCGCGTGCGGCACAGGAAAGACACTGATCGCCCTGCGGACGGCGGAGGCCCTCGACACCCGGTTTCTGCTGGTGGTGGTGCCATCGAGGGATTTGATCGGCCAGTGGGCCCGGGCCGCCCGTGCCGATGGCCGCCGGGAGCCGTTGATGGCCGTGTCCTCACTCAAGGCACACAAGCATCCCGTGCTGGTTGAGGCAGACGCAAGCAGCACGAGGTCGGGGGAGTACCTCGCGTACTGGCTGGCCCAGCGCGCCAAGAACAACGAGCCAGCGACCGTGCTCGTCACCTTGGACTCGCTGCGGCGGATCGAGGAGATCCAGCACTCCATCTTCCCGGCTCCGGCCTTCGACCTCGCGATCATCGACGAGGCGCACCGCACCGCAGGCAGCTGGGACAAAGAATGGACGATCATCCACGACTCATCCCGGATCCCCATGGGTCGCCGCCTGTATCTGACCGCGACGCCATATGAGTGGGAGGCGCCGCGCCTGGCTGAGGCCCCGGATGCCCGCCCGCGCCCGAAACGGACCGCGTCGACCGCACCGGCGTGGGAGTCCCCGTCCCTGATCGCCTCGATGGACGATCCGAAGGTTTTCGGCCCCCGCCTGCACACCTACTCCCACGCCCAGGCGATCGAGGACGGCGTCCTGGCCGACTACCAGCTCCTCGTCCCCACCATCACCGACACCGACCTGCGCACAGTCCTGACCGACCCCGACAACACCCACACCGGCTTCGCCCCCACCGCGCGCCGGACGACCGCTCTGCACCTGGCCGTCCTCAAAGCGATGACCGAGCACGACCTCAAACATGTGATCGTCTACTTCCAGCAGGTCGCGGACGCCGCGGACTTCGTCCGCCAATTCGGCCACACCCTGCGCACCCTCCCACCCGAGCAACGCCCGCCCTGGACCGGCACCCTGTCCGTCTCGTCGATCAACGGCAACCACACACCTGATCAGCGCGCGAAACTCCTCGACAACTTCGCGAACGCCGACCGCGCGGTGATCACCAACGCCCAGGTCCTGTCCGAGGGGATCGATCTGCCGGCCGTCGACGCGATCGTCTTCGCCTCACGCACCGAGAGCGTGCGCCGGATCGTCCAGGCCCTGGGCCGCGCCCTGCGCAAACCCCCCACCGTCGACGTGAAGACCGCAAGCCTGGTCATCCCCGCCTACACCCCACCCGGTTCCGACCCCACCGACCTCCTCGACACCCCCTACGAAGCCCTCTGGCTGATCACCGCAGCACTGCGCCACCACGACCAGACCATCGCCGCCCGTGCCCCGCGCAAGACCACCACGCACCGCCTGGACAGTGCCGTCCACCGCCTGATCACCCGCCGGTTCCGCTTCGACTTCACCCTCGACCCCCACGCGATCGTCCAAGCGATGGATCTGCTGGCCTGGCCCTCCACCGGCGCGGTGCTCTCCGCACCCCGCCGCGCCGGCCTGGCCGCCGCCACCCGCTACCACACAGAACACGGCCATCTGAAGGTTCCGGTCGGCTACACCGACGCCTACGGCTACCGCCTGGGAGCCTTCATCACAGGCCAGCGCACCGCCCACCGCCGAGGCATCCTGACTGCCGACTGGATAGCTGAACTCGACGCACTCGGCATGATCTGGGACGAGCACGAAGCCGCCTTCGAGGGCAACATGACCCTTATCGAGGCATTCCACTCCGAACACGGCCACCTCGCCATCCCCGCCCAGGATCCCGGCGGCCAGTTCCTCGTCGACCAACGCGGCCTCGCCCGCAAAGGCCAACTCCCAAAGCCCCGCCACACGCGTCTGACCGCCCTCGCCCCCGACTGGACCCTCCCGCACGGACCCGACTGGCACCGCAAATACCACCTCCTGGCCAGCTACCTCCAGACCGGAAACGACCCTTCAACTCTGCGTCGTGACACCGTGATTGACGGCGTGAAAGCCGGCACCTGGCTGCACCGCCAACTCACCACCTGGAGCACTCTCGACGACGGCCAACGCCACCTCTTGGTCAGCCTCGGTCTCACCCCCGACCACATCACCCTGACTGCGACGAAGACCACCACCCCCGCCACACCCAGCACCCCCAGAACCAGGAAACGCCGCTCCTTCGAACAGACAGCCACTCTGTTGCGTGCCTTCGTGGAACGGCACGGCCGTCCTCCTGGCGCCCGGGAGGGGATCGATGTTGACGGAGAGCGTGTGATGATCGGCCCCTGGCTCTGCAAGACTCGCACTGCCCAGAAGAACGGTCAACTTTGCGAGAACAGAAGCCAGTTGATCCAGAGCATCCTCCGCGAAGCCGACGCCGCTCCTCCGGAAGAGGAGCGCCCCGGATTCTCAGAGATCCCGTAACTTTTCTGATCGCAATTCCACTAAGGAAGCACTACTGTGCGGTGTCTTCCTCAGTGGAGAAACTCAGACTCAGGGCCCCTTGCCCGGGTGCGTTTTGGAGCCGCGTGATTTCCGCAGACACAAGCAGGCCCGACGCACCCTCACGGCTGCAGCCCGCTGGAGGAGTTCGCGGAGCGAACTCCGTTGAGAGACCGCGGAGCGGGATCTCAACCGGCCACGAAGTGGCCGGCTTACGTCACGGAGTGACGTAGCGCCAGCGATGCGGAGCATCGCGATGTATCCGTCGCGTAGCGACGGCGCGTCGTCTTCGCGGAGCGAAGCGCGCGC
>NZ_WWGX01000036.1 GCF_009862265.1 Streptomyces sp. SID8352
TGCGGGAGCGGGGGAGTACCGATTGGCGGAGCACCCCCCTGCTTGCGCTAATGTATGTGTCGCAGCGAGCGCACGCCCCTGGTGGGTACCCGGGACGGGGCGTTCGATGCGACGAGGCATTCCTCCGTAGCTCAATTGGCAGAGCAGCCGGCTGTTAACCGGCAGGTTACTGGTTCGAGTCCAGTCGGGGGAGCTCGGTCCTCCGTAGCTCAATTGGCAGAGCAGCCGGCTGTTAACCGGCAGGTTACTGGTTCGAGTCCAGTCGGGGGAGCATCGTGAACCAGGACCCTCCGGGGTCCTTTTTCATGTCTCCCGCCTCCCCGGGGAACCACCCGCCGCACCGCGGAGTCCTATGGTCAGGAAGGTGCCGTGGAAGCCGACCATCCGAGGCAGGAGATCGTATGAGCGGCTATGCTGCGGCAGACGGCGCGCACACATGTACGCGACACGCCGCTATGGGGCGGTAGCTCAGCCGGTTAGAGCAGCGGACTCATAATCCGTCGGCCGTGGGTTCGAGTCCCACCCGCCCCACCAGAACGACCGTTCGAAAGTCGGCCCGTCACCAGCACTTAGAGCGCCCCAACTGGTTTAGACCAGACGGGGCGCTCAGTCGTTCTGCGGCTCCTGCGTGAGCGGTGCGTGAGCGGCAGTGTCCGAAGGCAGTGGACGCCGGGCCCGCGGCACGATCGCTTCCGCGTTCCTCGCGACCTCCTGGTCGACCTGGGGAAGGAGGGTCGTGTACGTGTCGGACGCTAGCTGAATCGTTCCGTGCCGCAGCGTCTCCTTGATCGCGTGAAGGTCACCTCCACCCGCATGGATCAGCGTTGCGGCCACGTGCCGCAAGTCGCGGAGGTTGATCGGCGGCAGCGCCGCCTCCCTGCACAGCCGACGGAAGACGTCCGACACCTTCTCAGGGTGCAGCCAACCGCCGTCCTCGTCGACGAACACCTTGCCCGTCTCCTGCCACGGCAGGCCCTTCTCCATGTACGCCTGCCGCTCGGCCTGCTGGGCTGCCCGGTGGTCGGCCAGCACCTGCAGCGTCGCCGGGCCCAGGGCGATGGTGGCCGCGCTGCCCTCCGTCTTCGGGTCGCTCTCCACCGGCGTCCACCCGTCCTGGATGATCGTCTTGGACACCGTCAGCTGGGCCTTGGCGAAGTTGATCCCCGCCCAGTCCTGGCCGACCGCCTCGCCGCGGCGAAGGCCCCGGAACGCGATCAGGTGGAACAGGGCGTACAGCCGGTCCTGCTCGGCATGATCGAGGAACTCCCCGACCTGTGCCGGCGTCCACACCATGACCCCCGACGGCTTCTCGCCGGTCTGCTGCCACCGCTCCACGTGCTCCGGCGTCCAGAGGACCGCCTTCGGCCGCTTGCCCGACGCCAGCTCGACGTGCGCGGCCGGGTTGAAGGTGAGCAGCTGCTGCGAGATCGCCGCGTTCAGCGCGGACCGCAGCGTCGCCCTGATCCGCTGCTGGGTGGCGGGGCCGGTGATCCGGCGGTACGGGGGCATCGCGTCCAGCTTCGCCTTCTCTGCGGCCAGCCGTGCCGTCTCCGAGGCTGGCGGCCGGGAACGCTTCCCCCACGTTGCGAGGGCCTGCTGCTCGCGCCGCTGCTGGTTCTGTACCGCGATCGTCTCGTTGGCCGTGTCGATCGCGTCGAAGAACTCGACCAGGTGCCCGACGTTCAGCCGGTCCATCAGGACGTGCCCGAGGCCCGGCTTGAGGTGCACGCGGATGTGGGAGCTGTAGCCGTTGAGTGTGGACTTCTTCCGCTTCTTGCCCTCGACCCACTCGTCCAGCCAGTCGCCGACCGTCAGCTTGGATGTGAGGGGCTGCCCGGCGCGGAACCTGCGGCGGGTCTCGGTGAGGTCGGGCAGGGGCGCGTTCTTGTTCTTGCTGACGGTTTCGAGCAGGTCACCGATCTTCGTCTGTGCTTCCTGGTCGTCGCCGGGTGCGAGTGCGAGCAGGGCCCGGACGGTGTCGAGGGCCTCCTGAGCGTCCTTCGCGGTGGCGTATCCGGAGCGGGAGAAGGAGCGCCGTCCGCTGTCCGCCCGTGGCGGGAGCTCCTGCCGTACAGCCCACACGCCGTGGCGCCGGCTCGACAGTTGCGGGCAGACCTTGCCCATGGCCTTGCCGTCACCGTCCCGGCAGTAACAGCGACGATACGTCGAGCCCTTCATCACTACCTCCCACTAGCTGGAGGCTTCATTGTCTGCCTGTTCCTGTGCCTTGCGGAGACGTTCGGCGTTCGCCCTCAGTGTTCTGGACTCCCGGCTCCAGGACCTGATCGACTGCTTCACCAACTGCTCTACCTGATCATCCGTCAAGCCCTTGTCCAAGGCGTCCATGGTGGCGGCAGTGATGGCGGTGATCGCCCCCTGGACGCTGTCTCCCAGATGCAGGAGGGGGCGCAGGACGGGGAGCTGATTCTCCGCCTTGAACTTCTCCTCAGCGTCTTCGGCGAAGTGGAACGACTCCTCTTCCGGCAATCTCCAGATCTCCCCGAGCGGGAAGTCTCCCTGTGCCCACGTCCATGCATCCCAAGGATCCAAAGCGAGCTCAGAAGCCAGCCGAAGCGCGCTGTAGGAACGGACCTCCCCATTCGAGTCTTCCTCCTCATACCACTCCCAGGCCTCCTCGTGCGCCGGATCGTCAGGCCCTTCGGTAGGAGGCGGCCCCATGAGGAGGCGTGTGGGGGTTACCTGCAGAGCAACCGAGAGTGCGACGAGGTCATCGACATCGACGCGCCGCTTCCCTTGCTCGATCTTCGTGATGCCCGAAGGCAGGATCGGCCGGCCCAGCTTGCCTAGCCGGGCGGACAGCTCGCGCACCGTAGTGCGCCCTCGTAGCCGTGCGATCTCCTTTGCCACCCGCTGACCCACGCTGCCGAGCTTTGTCGTTGTTTCCATGCCGGGAACGGTAGAGGCCAACCAGGGAACACGCAACGGCCGCCTCAACGGTTGGCCATCCTGGAGTGTTTCCGTTTAGGCAACAGTTGATGCCACTTGACGAACGGCGCGAGTTGTCGCAATCTGTTCCCACCTTCCGATGTTTCGTTCCCAGAAGGGAAACAGACATGACCGCTGCTGAGCAGCACGAGGAGCAGCGCCGCCCGCTCGCGACACCGGACGAACTGGCCGCCTACCTGGGAGTTTCCAAGGCCACCATCTACCAGTGGTCCTCGCGGGGTGGAGCCTTCCCGCTGTTCCGGGTGGGGCGTCACCTTCGAGCCCGCTGGTCCGACGTCGACGCCTGGCTTGAAAAGCAGGCGGCATGACCGCCCCGGCCCTGACGATCGCCGAGATCCTCGACTTGCCCGCCGTCGTCCCGTTGTGGCCGACCGTCGGGCGGGCCCTGTCCCTCTCCGAGTCCACCACCTATCAGCTGGCCGCCGAGGACCGGCTGCCCATCGAGGTCATCCGCATGGGGCGCCGACGTGTCGCCCGGACCATCGACCTCCACCGCTTCCTTCGGCTGGCCCCGGAGGAGAACGGCGCCGGTCCCGCGTGCGAGGCGGGACCGTCAGCCGGAAGCGACGAAGAGGCCGCGTGCGAGGCGGCCTCTTCAGTCGAGCAATCCGCAGCTACCAGCAAGTAAGAAACGAGACAGCTCTATGGACAGCATGGCACAGCCGACAACGGCGTCGGACGCCTCTCCCGCCCTCTCCACCGACCAGGCCGGCATCGTGGCTGCTGGGCATCACGCTGGCGCTGAGCCCGCCAGTGCGCACGCCCAGCTCGCTGCCCTCACTGTCGGCTACGTCGTCAGGGAGTGGGACACCTCCACCCTCGACGAGTCCATGCGGGACGGCTACTTCGGGTACTACGTCCAGTTCCGCGACGGTGCGCCCACCCTCGCCTTCCCCGTCGGGCAGTCCCCGGTCGAGCGCCTCGCCGCCGCCCGCATCCTCATCGACTACGCCGAGAGGCCGCAGCAGCCCGCCGCCCCCGCCAGCGACAGCGAGGCCCAGGCGTGACCGCCCCGGCCGACACCTCGGCAACGGCCGCAGGTGTAGCTACACCCCGGTCTCGCCCGGTCCGCTTCGAGGACCCTGCCCGTAACGCGGCCTACTGGGCGCGCATCGAGCGGATCGCCACCTTGCGAGTGCTCTTTGCTCCCGCCGTGGCCAAGCTCCGGGAGGCGAAGTGACACGCACCCCCCGGGACACGTTCCTGTCCGACCAGGCGCTCGCCGCCGCGCGGGACGCCGCAGCTCATCCCGCCCTCGCCCCCATCGCCATCACAGCGGCGAACGGCGAGCAGTGCAGCTGGTGCGACTGCCCCGACGGACCCGACTCGCCGCACAACACCGCGAACTACCAGTGCAGCGGCTGCCCCAAGGCGGCTGAGGCGATCGTCAGCGCCTTCGCCGGCCCGAACCGCAGGTACGACTACGCGGCCTGCCGGAGGCACCGGGACGACATCGTGGCCGCCCTCATCGACGTCATCGCCAAGAGGCCTGCCTGATGCCCGCGGGGCGGCTGGAGGCCGCCCCGCTTCATCAACCGTTCAGCTCCAGTGCAGAGAAGAGCCGTTAGTGAACAGCGTTACCGGCGGCAGCCGCACCACCGCGGAGGCGACCATCTGCGCCGCCCGGGAGAGGGCGGTGTGGTGATGGGCTTCCTGCTCTATCGCGAGGTGAAGATGTGGGCGCCGCCCTCGCTCACGCACCAGGAGAAGCTCACCGCCCTGGTGTTGGCGGACGATGCCAACGACGACTCTCGGCTGACGTACAACAGCGTCGTCGACGAGGAGATCATGCGCTACGCCATGGTCCCCGACAGCCGGAAGATGCTGCGGATCGTCGCCCGCCTCAAGCGGGAGAAAGTGCTTGAGCAGGTCGGCAAAGGTCACAACGGGCGTACCGCCAAGTATCGGTTCCTTCACCTCGGCCCGGTCGAGTCGTTGGGTGGCGAAAACGACCACCCTACGGATCCCGTAGGCGGGTCAAATGAACCACCCTACGACTCTGACCAGGGCGAACCCCAGGGTGGCGAAATGAACCACCCTACGGACCCTGAAGGGTGGTCTTTTTCGACCACGAAGGGTGGTCAAAAGAACCACCCCTACCCCTCTACTTCCTCAACTACTACTTCCTCTTCCGCTAACGCGTCCGAGGAGCAGCCGGAAGACGCCACGACAGGCGAGCCGGTCAAGCGCAAGTCGCGGAAGAAGGCAGCGGTGAAGCCCAACCCGCATCAGGTCGCTGACGACCTCACCGCCGCCTTCTGGCTGAAGCACGGCAAGGGCCGAGCCCAACCCTTCCTCGCCGTTCGCGGAATCATCCGGACCGCGATCAAGAACGGCGTGGAACGCGACGACCTAGCCCGCGCTCTCCACCGCGTCGCCCAGCAGGGCCGCGCGATCTCCGGCGCAACTCTCGACATCGCCCTCGGCGAGATCCGTGGACGGCAGGGCCCGTACCGCGACCCCGAGAACCAAGACGACTACGACCAGGAAGTGTCATGAACCAGCACTTCAGCACCCTCACCCTCGACCACGCCGGTCTCGGCCTTCCCCCGGGCCGCTATGCCCTGCCCTCCGAGGCCGCCGCCCGTTTCCACGCACAGACCGCCGGCCTCGACCCCGAGCCGTTCGCCGCACACCTGCTTGAGCACTACACCGGGAAGCGGCCCGTCACCGAACTCACCGAGGCCGAACGCAGGTTCCTGCGCGGCGAGCTGCAGGAGCAGGTCGACGAGTGGCGGCAGGCAGCCCTCGACTACTTCGACGCTCACGTCCCGCTCCGGTTCGCCAAGGCCGCGCCCGACGCCGTCGCCCGCAACTGGGCCGGCCGCGTTGCCGCCGCTCCGCACGACACCCGGTCGCTGCTCCTCGCCGGACCCGTCGGTGTCGGCAAGACCCACTACGCCTTCAGCGCCCTGCGTGCGGTCGCTGAGACCGGCAGCACGGTCAGGTGGCAGGCGTACACCGCGGCGAACCTGTACGCCGCTCTCAGGCCCCGTGACGACCGCCGAGCGGATGCCGACTACGAGTCCATCGCGCACGCCCCGCTGCTGTTCCTCGACGACCTCGGCGCCGCGAAGCACACCGAGTGGGCCGAAGAGGTCACCTACCGGCTGGTCAACGACCGGTACGAACGGTGCCTGCCCACGATCTTCACGACCAACGTGGTGCCCGGCCAGCTCGGCGCGGCCGTCGGGGACCGAGTCGCCTCGCGCATCGCGGAGATGTGCGAGCGGGTCACGCTCAAGGGCGCCGACCGCCGGAAGAAGGTCGCGGCGTGAGCGAGGAGCACCAGGAGCGGGCCCTCCCGCACGACCTGTCCGCCGAACGCGCCGTCCTGGGCGGGATGCTCCTGTCCCGGGACGCCATCGCCGACGTCGTCGACATCATCACGGCGGAGCACTTCTACCAGCCGGCCCACGAAGTGCTGTTCAACGCCATCGTGACCATGTTCGCCAAGGGCGAGCCGACCGACCCCATCGCGGTCACCAACCACCTGCGGGAACAGGGCACGCTCACCAGAGCGGGCGGGATACTCGCCGCCCACGACCTGCTCAAGCACGTGCCGACCGCGGCGAACGCGGGCTACCACGCCGAGATCGTCCGGGACTGCGCCACGCGTCGGCGTCTGGTCACGGCCGGGGCGACCATCGCCAGCCTCGGCTACTCCGGACGCGACGCCGCCGAAGCCGTCGATGCCGCCGCGGCCGAGATCGCCAGCATCACCGCCATCGACGACGACGATGACTTCGCCCCGGTCGGCGACGACTTCGGTGACTTCATCGAGGAGATCGAGGGCCTCGGCCGCGACGGCCTGGCGATGGGAGTGCCGACCGGCTTCACCGACCTCGACAGTCTCCTCAACGGACTGCACCCCGGGCAGGTCGTCATCGTCGCCGGACGGCCCGGCCTCGGGAAGTCCACCCTCGGCGTCGACTTCCTCCGCTCCTGCTCCATCAGGCACGGCCGTCGGTCCGTCCTGTTCAGCCTGGAGATGTCCCGCCGCGAGGTGCAGATGCGGATCACTTCCGCCGAGGCCCGGGTCGCCCTGCACCACATCCGCGGCGGACACATGACCGACGAGGACTGGACGCGGGTCGCGCGGCGGACGCCCGACATCGCGGCGGCCCCCCTCGTCATCGACGCCGGCCCCAACCAGACCGTCGCCCAGATCAAGGCCAAGTGCCGCCGCCTGAAGCAGCAGGGCGGCCTCGACCTGGTCGTCATCGACTACCTGCAGTTGCTGACCGCGGGGACTTCCCGGCGGGACAACCGGCAGCTTGAGGTGTCCGAGATGAGCCGCAGCCTCAAGCTGCTGGCCAAGGAGCTGGAGGTGCCCGTCGTGGTCCTCTCCCAGCTCAACCGGGAGTCGGAGAAGCGGCAGGACAAGAAGCCGACCAAGGCCGACCTGCGGGAGTCCGGGTCCCTGGAGCAGGACGCGGACGTGGTGATCCTCGTGCACCGCGAGGACGCCTACCAGAAGGAGTCACCGCGGGCCGGAGAGACGGACCTGATCGTCGACAAGCACCGCAACGGTCCCACGGCAACGATCACCGTGGCCTCACAACTGCACTTCAGCCGCTTCATCGACATGGCCCAGACGTAGCAGGCCATCACCCCCGCCTTCCCGGCCGGGCCCGCGGGCATCGGGCCCGGCGCCCCACCAGCAACCCGCACTGAACTCCCTGAAGGAGCTCAGTCGCCCACCCCGAAGGAGATCCCCAGTGTCCACCTGCGAGTGCTGCGGCAACGCTGCCCGCGGCTACCTGTGCACCCGGCACGGGGACGAGCTGGTGAAGAACCTGCTCGACCTGCCTGGGCTGTACGACGAGGTCGGCGAGTGCCTGGTGCCCCGCCGTTCCACGTTCGGCGACATCATCCCGACGCGGGGTTCGGCCGGCCCGCGGTCGCCGGTCAACGAGGACGTCATCGACACGGTGAACTGGGGCCGTGCCTGCGAGGTGATGCGCTTGTGGCGTGGGGACGTGCGGCGGGTCCGGTGGCCGCACCGCGGGGCTCCGCCTTCGGGCGGGCTGGTGGAGGACTGCCGGTGGCTGGCCCGGCAGCGTGACTGGATCGTGGCGGCCTACCCGGCGGCCGGGGATCTGGCGCGTGAGGTGCTGGAGCTGCGGCGTGCTGCCGAGTCCGTTGTGGGGGCGCTGGAGCCGCGGCCGCAGCGGCTGGGGAACTGTGTGGCCGTGACCGGGGAGGGCGTGGTCTGCGGGGCGGTGATCAGCCGTCTGCCCGGGGAGACGCGGCTGGCCTGCCCGTGGTGCGGCTACGTGTATGAGACGGCGCAGGACTGGGCGTTGCTCGTGCACTTCTCCCCCAGAGAAGCAGCATGAGTATCGCTAACCCCCTTGCGCATAGGGGGGTTAGTGATAGTCTCGGAGAGGTGGAAACGCCCCTATGGCGGGACCAAATCCGCACGGAGGATGAGCTGCTGGAACAGCTCGAATCCCAGGTGGATCAGGCCCGCAGACGACGGGCGGAAGCCCTGAAGGAAGGGGTCGGCGAACTCGGCAGCGTCTATGCGCTGGCGAAGGAGCTCGGCCTCAGCTGGACGGCAGTCGCCCACTCGATCAAGAAGTACACAACCCCATAAGACGAGGGCCGGGCAGCAGCTCTCCGCGGTGCTGGAACACCGGGGAGGCGCGCGCGCCGCCCGACCCTCTACCGACTTGGATCTCACACCAGGAGTCGGCATGACCGATCTTGCCATGTCTGCGGCCCGCCGCAGCACCCCGGCGCAGGAGCTCAACGAGCGCTTCGCCGCCATCTACACCCAGTTCCAGCCCCGCATCGCCCGCCTCGTCACCCGCGAGGTCCGCGGCGGAAACCACCACCTCGCCGAAGACCTCACCGCCGACGCCTTCTACCGGGCCTGGCTCGACCTCCACAAGTGCCGGGCCACCACCGACGGCCAGATGTACAACTGGCTCGCCACCCTCGCCCGCCGCGTCGTCACCGAGCACTACCGGTGGAAGAAGAACACCGCCGAGGTCCCCGCTGACACCGGCCACTGGACCTACGCCAACCGGGAGATGGACCCCAGCGGCGCCGGCTACTACACCCCGGCCGCCACCGGCTTCCGCACCGCCACCCTCGCCAACGGCGACTCCGACCCGAACATGGACGAGGCCCTGCGCCGCGCCCGCCAGGGCGGGGGCAAGCGATGACCACCCCCCAGGACCCCCAGTACCGGCACGGCACCGTCACCCTCCGCACCATCGACCACGGCCAGGTCACCGTGCCCGAACCCGCCTGGTGCACCGGCCACGACAACGACCCCGTCAACGCCCTCGCCGACCTCACCCACAACGGGGCGGCCACCACCGCCAGCGCGGTCACCGCCCGCTACGGCCAGGTCGACATCATGGACGCGCGCATCACCCAGACGCCGCACGGGCGCACCCTGCCCGAGCCGCGCCCCCTGCTCGTCGTCCACGTCGACGTCGACGCCACCGTGGCCCCCGAGGACGCCCGGCACCTCGCCCAGGCCCTCCGCGTCGCCGCCGTCCGCCTCGACCGCCTCATCGCCGACCTCGCCCACCTGCGAGGTGAGCACCGATGAGCGAGACCCCCGACACCCTGACTGGCCCGGTCCGGGCCCTGCTCGCCGCGATCAGCGATGCCCTCGCCCTGCCCCACCCCGGCCGCGACTACACCGACCTCGCCGGGTACGAGCGGCACGCCAGCGACCGCATCGCCTGGATCCAGGCCACCATCCGCGATGTCCTCGGCGGTGAGGCCATCCTCGGCCTCCAGTGGGAGGCCGACTACCTGCGCAAGCAGAGCGAGCTGCGCCCGGCCGACTACCGGACCGTCGACGAGTACATCGCGGCGCTGAAGGCGGGTGGAGGCCGGTGAGTACCGTCGCCCAGCCCGTCCTCACCATCACCGCCCTCGTCCTCGCGCTCGCCGTCCTCGGTCTGCTGCTCCGGGCGCTCCGCAGGACACCGGCCGCCGTCGCCGTCGCCTCCCTCGCCGCGATGGCCTGCACCGCCTACAGCGCCGACACCAGCTGGCGGTTCGCCGAACACCGCCTCGACATGGCCTCCGCCNCCGANCGNGGCGCCATGTTCGCCGCCGCCGAGCTGGCNCTNTTCTCCTGCGCCCTGATGGCCCGGCAGAACCTCCGNGCCCAGGGCGCGCCCGGCACGCCCGGCATCCTCGTCTGGGTCATCACCGGCGTCCAGGTCATCCCCGCCTACAGCGAGTCCGGCATCATCGGCGGCACCGTCCGCGCCGTCGTCGGCCCCGTCCTCGCCGC
>NZ_WWGX01000037.1 GCF_009862265.1 Streptomyces sp. SID8352
ACTACTCTGCCCGGTGCAATGCGAATTCGACTGATGGGGAATCATGGGCGCAATACGGCACGGCCACCGGTTGGTCACCTCTCTTGCTCTGGCCGTCACGCTGTTCGGCGCGACTGCTTGCGGAAGCTCCGATGGGGGCGGCATAGATGAGAGGCGCATCGCAGCCCCAACACCGAAGGCCGTCGTCGACCCTGGCGTTTACCGTGTCCCCCGGAAAATCTGTGGTGCGATCGATTTCAGCCCGCTGACCGCTGTGCTGGGTGAACCCTTCAAGGCCCCCGGGGACGCCACGCAGCTCAGCAACGACACCGGAGGCGGTGCTGAGTGTGTGCAGCGCTTCGGCTCTATCGATGTCTTAAATGAAGCCTTCGTGGGGTGCCGGGCGTACATTGACGTCCCCAGAACGGCCGAACTCTTCGACTACCGTCGTGGTGTTGGCGTCAAATATGCGGTCGATGGCGTAAAAGACACTCCCCATGTCGGGCAGCAGGCATTTCAGTACAGCCACAAACTAGATATGCCGCCGTGGGACACGGAGTTGTGGCTCACGGTGCGTGACAGCAACCTTCTGTGCGAGCTGAAGGCTCGGACGGAAGACGCCCTCCCCAGCGATAAGGCTCCGGCTGCCTACGCGGCCCTTGCCGAAATCGCCCGCACCACCCTTCCTGAACTGCGTTGAGCGAACCTGCTCTCGGGCCGGCGGTACGGGTGCCGGATCCTCCTTCTGCTCCGGTGCGCGGGAGAGTGTGGCTCTGTCGATGACGAAGAGCAGCGTTCCTCTGGCAGTTCGGGAGGCGCTGCCGACGCCGAAGGTCGACGACTCGGACGGCGGCTCGGCGGTGTTCGGCGGGACGCTGTCGGTCGCCTGTCCGGCGTTCGGGCAAAATGCGCTGGCTACGGGCTCAGGTAGGACCCGGTACCGCTTCGCTGCCGGGTGTCCGCAGGCGCCTCCCGTTGTCGTCGACAACGACATGCCGGCGCGGCGGGTGCCTCCCGAGGCCGTTGACAACTGCTGTCGCATGGCGTCGAGAAAGCCAGCCTTCATCCACTATCCGTCGACAGCCTTCAGCGATGCCCCGAGGATCTCGTCCCTGGTAGCCCTCGAAAGTGGGCAGGCCATACCCTCAAGGGTTCAGACGTCAGTCGAGGGCCGCACGGTTTGACCGTGCGGCCCTCGCGCTTTCCAGCTCGCGAATCAGGACGGCCGCCCGGATCGATCCGGGCGGCCGTCGTCTGCTTCTCGGTGGGCTGCTGGTCAGTCGCCGGCTTCGTGGGGGAGCCCGTCGTCCAGGACGATGCGGATGGTTTCGCCTTGTCCGGTGACGTCGGTGAGTTCGGCCGCGATGCGGTTGTAGGTGGTGGTGGCCAGTGCCCAGTCGCCCTGGAGCGGGGCGGCGGAGGCGCGGGTGTTCCACAGCTCGATGAGCAGGGCGATGAGGGAGCGTCCGGACAGGACAGTCTGGATGCGGCCCTCCTTGATGTCCTCGACCGAGGGCGGGGTGCGGAAGTGGCTGTGGTCGACGGCCAGGGCGGCGAGCCACTCCCA
Source organism: Streptomyces sp. SID8352 (assembly GCF_009862265.1). Classification (GTDB taxonomy): domain Bacteria; phylum Actinomycetota; class Actinomycetes; order Streptomycetales; family Streptomycetaceae; genus Streptomyces. The sequence continues at coordinate 1,547 of NZ_WWGX01000037.1, forward strand.
GGTGTCGCGGTGGGCGGTCAGTTCGGCGGAGGCGACACCGGCGGCCGTCAGCAGCAGGACACCGTGGGCGACCTTCGGATCCTTCGTTTCGGGGACCTGCGGTTTGGCGGCAGGGGGCGGGCCGGTGACGGGGCTGCTGCCCTGGTAGGCGGCCTCGATGGCGCTCTTCAGCACGAGGTCCTGGTCCTCGCCGGGCTCGGGCAGCTGCTGGTGCCCGGTGGTGTTCTCCATGGTTCCCCCCTGGGAGTCGGTGTCGGTGGAGGCGGACGGATGGCCGTCGGCGCCCGCAGGCGGGCCGTGGCCGGCCCCGGGTCCGGGCGGCTGCACGCTTCCCCCGGCAAGGACCCGCGTGCTCTCGCCGGCCGCGGCACCCGCCCCCTCGGGCGGTGTGAGGGAACGCAGAACGTTGGCGAGGTCCAGGAGCTGCCGGAGCTCACCCCTCGTCTCGTTCAGGTCACTGATCATCCGGTCCTGACGGCGACGGACCTCCCGGCTCTCCTCACGCAGTCCGGTGACGCCCGCCTGGAGCTGCTCCAGGATCTTCGCTTCATGCTACGGACCGCTGCTTTGCTCCCCCTTCACAGGGCTTTTTGACACTGGGCTTCGACGCCGGGCGTTTCCCCTCGACGCCGCCAGTCTGCTACCGGGCCCCCTGGCAGCTACCCGGACCGGACTTCCACCAGCAGGCGACAACGAGCTTACGACCGAAGATCACTTACAGCATCAAGACCTCCAGTCTGCTGGGCGCGCGAAAGATCGAGGTTAGGCCCACCTGAACAAGAACACGAAATCACGAGTTCAACCTCAGTAGGCCAACACAGTGGATGATCGGATATATGAACACCCCAAAAATTGCCCTGCATTCGGCGGCTCGATGCCCGGAAAACACGACTCTCGCACGCATTCTGCGGCACCTGTGAGATTCCTCCGTAATATGCACAACCAGATCAAGGCTCCCCGGGCGTTTGATTAGGGCCCGGCATGCCACGGCCCCCACAGAAAATGGCCTCCTGATGAAGCTGAAGATCCCTGAAATGGCTCGCCGACGTACCGTGCCCGGCTTGCTGGCCTCGGCCCTCGCCGCCACGGTCGCTGCCGCGATGGTCGTCCTGTCACCCGCCCCGGCAATCGCCATCGCAACGCCGGTACCGCTGGCCACGGCGGCGAGTTTCTCCGTGCTGGCGGGCGCGGGAGTCACCAACACGGGCCCCACAGTGATCAGTCACGACCTCGGGACGCACCCGAACCCGTCCATCACCGGATTCCCGCCCGGCGAGGTGCTCGGCGCTGTGCACGCCGCCGACGCCGTGGCACTTCAGGCCAAGTCCGACCTGGTCACGGCGTACAACAACGCGGCTGGCCAGGCCACGGACTTCGCACTCGCGGCGGGCATCGGCAACGGCACCACGCTGCTTCCGGGCGTCTACACCGCTTCCTCTGGTGTCGGCATCACCGGCGATCTGGTCCTGGACGCCGGAGGAAACCCGAACTCCGTGTGGGTGTTCCAGATTCCGGAGGCCCTGACGACGGCCTCCTCCAGCCGCGTACTCCTGACGAACGGCGCTTCGCCGTGCAACGTGTACTGGCAGATCGGGAGTTCGGCCACCCTCGGGACAAACTCCACTTTCGTGGGCACCATCATGGCTCTGACGGACATCCACGTGACCACGGGGACCAACATCGAGGGCCGGGCGCTGGCTCGCAACGGCGCCGTGACGCTCGACACCAACCGGATCTTCCTCAACTCCTGCTCGACCGGAACGACCAGTGGCACGACGACCGGTACCACCACCGGTACCACCACCGG
>NZ_WWGX01000038.1 GCF_009862265.1 Streptomyces sp. SID8352
GATATGGAAGCACCGTGAGGTGTGGAGTTGACTGGTACTAATAGGCCGAGGGCTTGTCCTCAGTTGCTCGCGTCCACTGTGTTAGTTCTGAGGCAACGAACCGTTGCCGGCTTTGAGCTGAACACATAAGTGAAAAGTGTGCTTGTTCGCTCGAAACCATTAGGGTTTCGGTGGTCATAGCGTAGGGGAAACGCCCGGTTACATTCCGAACCCGGAAGCTAAGCTCTACAGCGCCGATGGTACTGCAGGGGGGACCCTGTGGGAGAGTAGGACGCCGCCGAACAATCTTTGGAAAGGACCCCTGGTCCCCAGCGTTCATGCTGGGGACCAGGGGTCCTTTCGTTTTTCCAGGGCGCACCGGGTACCCGGGTGCGCGAGAATGACGTGCGGTACCGAAGACAGGAGTCACCGATGTCCACCAACTCTCCCGACGACCGACCGGAGCGCGACCAGCGGCGACGGGACAGTGGTGACCGCGGCGACCGGGGCGGACGCTCCGGGGACCGCGGCGGCTTCCGCCGTGACGACCGCCGTGACGACCGCCGTGACGACAGCCGGGGCGATCGCCGTGACTTCCGTCGCGATGACAGCCGGGGCGACAACCGCGGTGGCGGCTATGGCCGTCGTGACGACAGCCGGGGTGGCGGGTACGGCCCGCGCCGTGACGACCGGGACTCCGGCCCGCGCCGCGACGACCGGGGCGGCGACCGCCCGTCGTTCCGGCGTGACGACCGCGGGAGCGACCGCGGCGGTTTCCGTCGCGACGACCGTCCGGCCTTCCGCCGTGACGACCGGGCTGGCGACCGCCCGGCCTTCCGTCGCGACGAGCGCGGAGGCGACCGTCCTCCGTTCCGGCGTGACGACCGCGGTGAGCGTCCGGCCTTCCGCCGTGACGACCGTGACGACCGCGGAGGCTTCCGCAGGGACGACCGCGGAGGGTTCCGCAGGGACGACAACCGCGGCGACCGGGGCGGCTTCCGCCGCGACGACCGCCGTGACGACAACCGGGGCGGCGGGTACGGCCCGCGCCGCGACGACCGCGACCGCGGCTTCCGTCGTGACGACCGGGGCGGCGACCGTCCCTCGTACCGTCGTGACGAGCGTGATGACCGCGGGGGTCGCGGTGAGCGCCCGCCGTTCCGCCGCGACGAGCGGAGTGGCGAGCGCGGTGGCGACCGTCCGCCGTTCCGGCGTGACGACCGCGGGAGCGACCGCGGCGGTTTCCGTCGCGACGACCGTCCGGCCTTCCGCCGTGACGACCGGGGCGGCGACCGTCCGGCCTTCCGTCGCGACGAGCGCGACGAGCGAGGGGGTCGCGGTGAGCGCCCGCCGTTCCGCCGCGACGAGCGGGGAGGCGAGCGCGGTGGCGACCGCCCGGCCTTCCGTCGCGACGAACGCGGTGGCGAGCGCGGTGGCGACCGTCCTCCGTTCCGGCGCGACGACCGCGGTGAGCGTCCGGCCTTCCGCCGTGACGACCGCGACAACCGTGACGACCGCGGAGGCTTCCGCAGGGACGACCGGCGCGACGACCGGGGCGGCTTCCGCAGGGACGACCGGCGCGACGACCGGGGCGGCTTCCGCCGTGACGACCGGCGTGGCGGCGACGACCACGGTGGTTTCCGCGGGCGTGACGACCGGGGCGACCGCGGAGGCTTCCGCCGTGACGACCGGGGCGGGCGCCCCGGCGGCTACCGGGGCCGTGACGACCGGCGCGACGACCGCCGTGACGACCGGCGCGGCGGCGGGAGCTTCCGCGACGAACGGGACCGCGACCGTGAGCCGATCAAGCGGCTGCCGATCCCCGAGGACGTCACCGGCGAGGAGATCGACAAGGACGTGCGGCAGGAACTGCTGAGCCTGCCCAAGACGCTCGCGGACGACGTCGCCCGCAACCTCGTGATGGTCGCCCGCCTGATCGACGAGGACCCCGAGGGCGCCTACGGCTACTCCAAGGTGGCGCTGCGGCTGGCGTCGCGCGTCGCCGCCGTCCGGGAGGCGGCCGGGTTCGCCGCGTACGCCAACCAGAAGTACAGCGAGGCCCTGGCCGAGTTCCGGGCCGCCCGGCGGATGACCGGCTCCGTCGACCTCTGGCCCGTCATGGCCGACTGCGAGCGCGGTCTCGGCCGCCCGGAGAAGACGCTGGACATGGCCGGCGCCCCCGAGGTGCACAAGCTGGACAAGGCCGGACAGGTCGAGATGCGGCTCGTCGCGGCCGGCGCCCGGCGGGACATGGACCAGCTGGACGCTGCCATCGTGACGCTGCAGAGCCCGGAGCTGGCCTCCCACTCCGTGCAGCCCTGGACCGCGCGGCTGCGGTACGCCTACGCGGACGCGCTGCTCGCCGCCGGGCGCGAGGGCGAGGCGCGCGAGTGGTTCGCCAAGGCCGTCGAGTCCGACCGGGACGGCAGCACCGACGCCTCCGACCGGCTCGCCGAGCTGGACGGGGTGGAGTTCGTGGACGCTCTCGTCGAGGACGGTTCGACCGTGCCCGCCGAGGCCCGGACCGGTGACGAGGACGGCCCCGCGGCCGGCACCGTGACCGAGGACGTGACGACCGAGGGCGTGACGACCGGGGACGAGGCCGCGGACGAGTCCGTCCCGGACGACGGTGACACGGACGACGGTGACACGGACGAGGCCGCCCCGGACGGCGCGGCCGCGGACGGCGCCCCCGCCGGGGAGGCGGGCGAGCGCGCCGTGGCCGGGGAGACCGGGAAGGACACCGGCACGGAGTGAGCGGGCGGTGCCGCGCGCGCCGGGTCAGAGGTCCAGCGCGCGCAGCACCAGCCCCGAGGCCGGCTTGGGGCCGAACGACGTCGACTTGCGCGGCATCGTGACGCCCTGCCGGGCCAGGTCCCGGACGACCTCCTCGCGCACCGGGTGCATCAGCACCGCCGTGCCACCGTCCCGCTCCGCCTTCTCCACCGTGGCCGCCGTGTCGTGGATGTAGGAGACATGGGCGGCGGAATCGTCCGGGACGCCCCAGACATGGGCGAGCAGTGTTGCGTGCAGGACGGTGGCGTCCAGCCTCCGCCAGGCCGCGGGGCGGTCCGCCGGGACCGTGCGCTCCAGCAGGGCGGGGTCCGGCCGGTCCACGAGGTGGAAGGCGCCGTCCCCGGCCAGCAGGAAGGCGTTGCCCCCGGCCGCCGCCCCGGCCAGCTCCTCCAGCGCGCCGTCCAGCGCGGTGCCGAGGCGGCGGACCCGGAAGCGGCCCTCCAGGGCGGCCACGGCGTCGGCCACCGGCAGCCCGTGGAGCAGCCGGTGGATCGCGCGCACCCGCAGCGGATAGCGGGCCGTGTCGACCAGCAGCACGAGCCCGTGGTCCCAGGGGCCGGGGGAGCCGTGCTCCGCGCGGAGCGTGCGGTAGGTGGCCCAGCGGTGGTGGCCGTCGGCGATGAGCGCCTGGTGCCCAGCCAGTTCCCGCCGCACCGCGGCCACTTCGTCAGGATCGGTGACCGCCCACAGGCGGTGCCAGAAGCCGTCCTCCGTGGTCGTGGAGAGCAGCGGCGGGCGGCCGGAGGCGCGCTCCACGACGGCGGCCGTGGCGGAGGCGCCGTCGTCGCCCCGGTAGGTGAGCAGCAGCGGTTCGAGGTTGGCGGAGGTGGCGCGCATCAGCGCGGCCCGGTCGGCCACGACGTGGGGCATCACGTCCTCGTGGGGCAGGACGATCCGCTCGGCGGGGTCCGTCACCAGCAGGGTGCCGATGATCCCCCGTTGCAGCAGCCCCCCGCCGTCGCGCTGCTCGTAGACGTACAGCCCGGGTTCGGGGTCGGCGGTGAGCACGCCCTCCGCGCGCCAGCGGCGCAGGGTGTCGGCGGCCTGCGCGTTGCGGGCCCGGGGCGTCGCGGCCTGGGGCAGGATCAGGCGGACGATGTTGTGCGGGTCGGCCGACTCCAGGTGCAGCAGTCCGTCGGGGCGCACCACCACGTCGTAGGGCGGGGATGTCACGGCGGCCAGACTGCCGACCCGGTCGGGGTCGTAGCGGAGGCCTCGGAACGGGGTGAGTTCCAGGCCCCGGCGCGCCATTGCTTCCGGGTGGCCTGCGGTCTTCATCCCGGCATCGTACGTCCGCCGGGGGCATGGGGGATGATCGGGGGAAAGTCGTCGAACGAGGAGCGGTGTGCGATGGTCCGGAGCGTCAGGACGGGTCCCCAGGGCAGCGGACAGGGGCTGAGCCGGGCGTACGACACGGCGCTGCTGGACCTGGACGGTGTGGTCTACGCCGGGGGGAACGCCATCGCGCACGCGGTGGAGTCGCTCGCGGCGGCGCGCGGGGACGGGATGCGGCTGGCGTACGTCACCAACAACGCGCTGCGCACCCCCGACGCGGTGGCCGCGCACCTGACCGAGCTGGGCATACCGAGCGCCGCCGAGGACGTGATCACCTCGGCGCAGGCGGTGGCCCGGCTGATCGCCGACGACTTGCCGGCGGGCAGCAGGGTGCTGGTGATCGGCGGGGAGGGGCTGCGCGTCGCGCTGCGGGAGCGGGGCCTGGTGCCGGTCGAGTCGGACGGGGACGACCCGGTGGCCGTGGTGCAGGGCTACGGCGGGCCCGAACTGCCGTGGGGGCGCTTCGCGGAGGCGTCGTACGCCGTCGCGCGCGGGCTGCCCTGGTACGCGTCCAACACGGATCTGACGATTCCCGGCGCCCGGGGCATCGCGCCGGGCAACGGCGCGGCGGTCGAGGTCGTGCGGATCGCCACCGGCGCCGAGCCGAAGGTGGCGGGCAAGCCGCTGCCGCCGATGCACCGGGAGACGGTACTGCGCACCGGGGCCGTGCGGCCGCTGGTGGTCGGGGACCGGCTGGACACCGACATCGAGGGCGCCTTCAACGGGGAGGTCGACTCGCTGCTCGTGCTGACCGGTGTCACCGACGGGGCCCGGCTGCTGGCGGCGCCCCCGGAGCACCGGCCGACCTATGTCGACGCCGATCTGCGCGGGCTGCTCACCGGCCAGCCCGAGGTCACCGGGGAGGCGGCGGGCGGCTTCCGCTGCGGCGGCTGGACGGCGACGGCCGGCCCGGAGCGGCTGGAACTGGCGGGTGACGGCGCGGCCCTGGACGGTCTGCGGGCCCTGTGCGCCGCGGCCTGGACGGCGGGCGGCGCGAGCGGATGCGGGCTGGACGGGGGCAAGGCGCTGGCGCGGCTGGGGCTCTGAGCGGCGGGCCGCCACCACGGCGCGGGGGCCCCGCTTGGGGTCCCCGTCCCGCCGGGGGGCGGCGGTTTCCGGCCTTCCGGGGCGGGGGCCGGCGCGCAAGGGAGCGGGGTGGGGAGGGGCCGACGCGGTGCCCCGGCGACCCGGCGGCGCGGGGCACCGGCGCCCGGCGCCACGGTCCCGGAGAGGTCCTAGAGGAGCTTGCGGAGGCGGAACAGGTCGCGCAGGCCCGCCTCCAGCCGCACCCGTCCGGAGCCCCAGGCACGGGCGAAGTGCAGCTCCCCGTCGACCAGGGCCACCAGGTCGTCGCCCGTCATGGCGAGCCGGATGTCGGCCCGTCGGCGGGGCGGCCCCGGGAGCGTCTCGCGGACCTCGATCCCGCCGTCCGCCATCCGGCCCGCGAAGGTGAGGTCCAGATCGGTGATGTGGCAGCTCACCGAGCGGGGCGGGGAGGCCGCGGCCCGCAGGTCCCCGTCGGCCTCGCCCATCCGCTCCGAGAGCCGGTCGAGCGCGGCACGGCACTCCTCGGTCGTCGCCATGGGGACCGACCGTACCCCAGCGCGCGGTAGCGTCGGAGCATGAGCGACGCAGACGCGGAACCGGCGGCCCCGCGCACACCGGACGGGGACGGCGGACCGGAACCGGAGTCCGGCACCCCCGGTCCCGCCCCGCTGGGCGTCCCCCGCGAACCCACCGGCGACGCGGGGGTGGACGCCGGGCTGCTGCGGCTGGCCGACGCCGACCACCTCACCACCGACGGGCACACCGAGGTGTACGAGGATGTGCACCGGGGGCTGCGCGACGCGCTCACCGCGCTCGACGCCCGCCCGGGACCCCCGGCGCCCCCGGGCCCGTACGCACAAGGGAGCTGAACCGAACGTGGCAGGAGTCGCACGCCGCCGTCTCGACGCGGAACTGGTCCGCCGCAAACTGGCGCGCTCGCGGGAGCACGCGGGGCAGCTCATCGCGGCCGGCCGGGTCACCGTCGGCAAGGCCGTCGCGACCAAGTCCGCCACCCAGGTGGAGACCGCCGCCGCCATCGTCGTCACCCGGGACGAGGACGATCCCGACTACGTCTCGCGCGGCGGCCACAAGCTCGCCGGGGCGCTCGCGGCCTTCGTACCCCGGGGGCTGGTCGTCGAGGGGCGGCGCGCCCTGGACGCCGGGGCCTCCACCGGCGGCTTCACCGACGTGCTGCTCCGCGCCGGGGCCGCCCACGTGGTCGCCGTCGACGTCGGCTACGGGCAGCTCGCCTGGTCCCTCCAGCAGGACGCCCGCGTCACCGTGAAGGACCGCACCAACGTCCGGGAGCTGACGCCCGAGGCCATCGACGGGGAGCGCGTGGACCTCGTCGTGGGCGATCTGTCCTTCATCCCGCTCGGGCTGGTGCTGCCCGCTCTGGTGGGATGCACCCGGCCGGGCGCCGATCTGGTCATGATGGTCAAGCCGCAGTTCGAGGTCGGCCGGGAGCGGCTGGGCAGCGGGGGAGTGGTGCGCAGTCCGGAGCTGCGCGCCGGGGCGGTGCGTCAGGTCGCCGACCGGGCCTGGGAACTGGGGCTCGGGGTGGAGGGCGTCACCGCGAGTCCGCTGCCCGGTCCCTCGGGCAACGTCGAGTACTTTCTGTGGCTGCGGGCCGGGGCGGACCGCCTCGACCCGGACGACGTTGACCGTGCAGTGGCGGAGGGGCCGCGTTGACACAGAACCCAGCTCGTACTGTTTTCCTGCTCGCCCACACCGGACGTCCCGCTGCCATCCGCAGCGCCGAACTGGTGGTCAAGGGGCTGCTGCTGGCCGGACTCGGGGTACGGGTCCTGGAGGCCGAGGCGCGCGACCTGCCGCTGCCGGCCGAGGTGGAGCCGGTGGGGGAGGACGCCTCGGGGTGCCTCGACGGGTGCGAGCTGCTGATCGTCCTCGGCGGCGACGGCACCCTGCTGCGCGGCGCGGAGTTCGCCCGGGGCTCGGGGGTGCCGATGCTCGGGGTCAACCTCGGCCGGGTCGGGTTCCTCGCCGAGGCCGAGCGCGACGACCTCGACAAGGTCGTCGACCGGGTGGTGAACCGGGCCTACGAGGTCGAGGAGCGGATGACCGTCGACGTCGTCGTCCACCGCAACGGCGACATCGTGCACACCGACTGGGCGCTCAACGAGGCCGCCGTGCAGAAGGCGGGTGCCGAGAAGCTGCTGGAGGTCGTGCTGGAGGTGGACGGGCGGCCGGTGACCGGCTTCGGCTGCGACGGCATCGTGCTGTCGACGCCGACCGGGTCGACGGCGTACGCCTTCTCGGCCGGCGGCCCCGTGGTCTGGCCCGAGGTCGAGGCCCTGCTGATGGTGCCGATCAGCGCCCACGCCCTGTTCGCCAAGCCGCTGGTCACCTCGCCGGACTCGGTGCTCGTGGTGGAGGTGCTGCCGCACATCCCGCCCGGAGTGCTGTGGTGCGACGGCCGCCGCACCGTGGAGCTGCCGCCGGGCGCCCGGGTGGAGGTGCGCCGGGGCGCGGTGCCGGTTCGGCTGGCCCGGCTGCACCACGCCTCCTTCACGGACCGGCTGGTCGCCAAGTTCGCGCTGCCCGTCTCCGGGTGGCGGGGGGCGCCCCAGTAGGAGACCCGAAGGGGTGGTTTCGCGGCGCCGGAGGCCGTGCACGGCCTCCGGCCGCTCCGCCGTGCCCCCGGGCCCCCTCGCGGCCGCCCGGCGCGGCGGGCGAGGGGGCGGGCCGGTCGCACTCCCCGGCCCGGACCTCGTAAGGTCGGGTGCGTGTTGGAGGAGATGCGGATACGGTCGCTCGGAGTCATCGACGACGCCGTGGTCGAGTTGTCACCCGGGTTCACGGCGGTCACCGGCGAGACCGGGGCCGGCAAGACGATGGTGGTCACGAGCCTCGGGCTGCTCCTGGGCGGGCGCGCGGACGCGGCCCTGGTGCGGATGGGTGCCAAGAGCGCCGTCGTCGAGGGGCGCGTCGCCGTGCCCGGCGAGGCGGCGGCGGCCGTGCGCGCGCGCGAGGCCGGGGCCGAGCTGGACGACGGCGCGCTGCTGATCAGCCGCACCGTGTCCGCCGAGGGCCGCTCGCGGGCCCATCTGGGCGGCCGGTCCGTGCCGGTCGGCATGCTGGCCGAGCTGGCCGACGAACTCGTCGCCGTGCACGGGCAGACCGACCAGCAGGGGCTGCTCAAGCCGGGCCGCCAGCGCCAGGCGCTGGACCGGTACGCGGGCGACGCGGTCAGCGGCACGCTCACCGCCTACCGGGTCGCCCATCGCAGGCTGCGGGCCGTCGCCGCCGAGCTGGACGAGATCACCACCCGCGCCCGGGAACGCGTCCAGGAGGCCGACCTGCTGCGCTACGGCCTCGACGAGATCGCGGCCGTCGACCCCGCCCCCGGCGAGGACGCGGAGCTGGCCGGTGAGGCCGAGCGGCTGGGCCACGCCGAGGCGCTCGCCTCGGCCGCCACGGCGGCGCACGCCGCGCTCGCGGGCGACCCCGAGGACCCCGAGGGCGTGGACGCGGCGACCCTCGTCGCGGGCGCGCAGCGGGCCCTGGACGCGGTCCGCGCGCACGACCCGGCGCTGGCCGCGCTCGCGGAGCGGATCGGCGAGGTCGGCATCCTGCTGCGCGACGTGGCCGGGGAACTCGCCGGGTACGCCGGAGACCTGGACGCCGACCCGCTGCGGCTGGCCGCGGTCGAGGAGCGGCGCGCCGCGCTCACCGCGCTGACCCGCAAGTACGGCGAGGACGTGGCCGCCGTGCTGGCCTGGGCCGAGGAGAGCGCCGGACGGCTGGCGGAACTCGACGGCGACGACGAGCGGATCGGCGGGCTGACCGCCGAACGGGACGCGCTGCGGACGGAACTGGGCCACCTGGCGCAGGCCCTGACCGACGCGCGGACGGAGGCCGCCGAGCGGTTCGCCGCCGCGGTCACCGCCGAACTGGCCTCGCTGGCCATGCCGCACGCCCGGGTGTCGTTCGCGATCCGGCAGACCGAGGACCCCGACGGCATCGAGGTCGGCGGCCGGACCGTGGCCCACGGGCCGCACGGCGCCGACGAGGTGGAGCTGCTGCTCGCCCCGCACCCGGGTGCGCCTCCGCGGCCCATCGCCAAGGGTGCCTCCGGGGGTGAGCTGTCCCGGGTGATGCTGGCCGTCGAGGTGGTCTTTGCGGGCACCGACCCGGTCCCGACGTACCTCTTCGACGAGGTCGACGCCGGGGTCGGCGGCAAGGCGGCGGTCGAGATCGGGCGACGTCTGGCGCGGCTGGCGAAGACGGCGCAGGTCGTCGTCGTCACGCACCTGCCGCAGGTCGCCGCGTTCGCCGACCGGCAGTTGCTGGTGGAGAAGACCGACGACGGCTCGGTGACCCGGTCCGGCGTCAAGGTCCTGGAGGGGGAGGAGCGCGTGCGCGAGCTCTCCCGGATGCTGGCGGGCCAGGAGGACTCCGAGACGGCACGCGCCCACGCGGAGGAACTGCTCGCGGCGGCCCGCACGGACGCGTAGGCCGCGCGGGGTGCGCGGGGTGCGGCCGGGTGCGGGGCGTGCGCCGGGTGCGCGTCCGCGCGGGGTACGGGGGCGGCGTGCCGCGGTCGGCGGGAGTCCGCGCGGGCGGGTCCGGCCGGTGCCGGAGAGGGGCCGTTTCCCGCCAACCGGTCCGGTTCCCACGGCCTCCGGCCGGGGGGCGCACTTTCTGAATGCGCGCCCCCGGTGGGGTTCCCGTGACTGCCGGGAACGCTGGGGCGGGCCCGCGGCCCGGGGAGCGGGCCGCCCGGCCGACGGAGCTGCGCGAGGGGTGGGCGAGGCTTCACTCTTGTGAGTGAATTGGAGTCAGGGGGTTGTCCGGAGCCGGGCGGGCGGGCCGCCCGCCGTTCCCGGAACATCCGTGCGGCCTGGCATGCTGAGCGGGGTAACGTGCGGGAAGCCGCGCGGCGCGACCCTCCGCGCCGCCGTTCCGTACCTTCTCCGTGACCGTCCCACGCCGAACCCAGGAGCCCGGCCACGTGACCCCCGTGAGCAGCCACGCACCGCTCGGCCAGTCGCCACTGCGCACCGTGCAGGTGCTCGGCGGCGGCAACGCCGGCAGCAGCGCGCACGTGCGCTCCCTGGCCGCGGGACTCGTCGCGAGGGGCGTGCACGTCACGGTGTGCGCCCCCCTGGAGGCCGAACGGGCCCACGACTTCGTCGGCACCGGCGCCGGCCATGTGCATGTGCCGCGCAGCAGCGACCCGGTCTCGGTGGCGGGGCTGCGGGCGGCCTGTTCGGGTGCCGACCTGGTGCACGCCCACGGGCTGCACGCCTCCTTCCGCGCCGCCCTCGCCCTCTCCGGACGGCGCGTGCACACCCCGCTCGTCGTCACCTGGCACGGCCGTACGCACACCGAGGGTCCCCGCGAGCACCTGCTGAGGGTGCTGGAGCGGCGGGTGATGAGGGCCGCCTCCGTGGTGCTCGGCACCACCTCCGAACTGGTGGACACGGCCCGGCGGTCCGGCGCCCGGGACGCCCGGCTCGGCGCGGTCGGGCTGCCCCGCCCCGAGCGACCCCCGGCCGGGCCCGAGGGCCACGACGGGGCGCGCGCCAAGCTCCGTGCCGAACTCGGAGCCGTGGGCCGCCCCTTACTCGTCGCGGCCGGACCGCTGGAGCGGCGGCACGGCCTCGGCCCGCTGCTCGACGCCGCCCGCGCCTGGCGCCGGCTGGACCCCGCACCGCTGGTCGTCGTCGCGGGGGAGGACCCGGCGCGGGCGCAGTCGCAGCGGCGGATCGAGGACGAACGGCTGCCCGTGCTGCTCCTCGGCGACCGCGACGACGTCCCCGACCTGCTCGCCGCCGCCGATCTCGCCCTGCTGCCCGCCGGGTGCGCGGCGCGGCCCGCCGTGGCGAAGGAGGCCCTGCACGCCCGGGTGCCGCTGGTCGCCGCCGGGTCCGGCCTCCGCGAACTCCTCGGCGACGCCGCCGAGATCGTTCCGCCCGGCGACGCCGACGCCTTCGCCGAGGCCGTCGTGGGACTGCTCGGTGCCCCCGAGCGGCGGGAGGCGCTCGCGGACGCCGGGTTACGCCAGGCGGCGACCTGGCCCACCGAGGACGAGACCGTCGCCCAGGTCCTCAGCGTCTACGACGAGTTGACCAAGCCCCTCCCGCTGCTCTGAAGCCCTTCCCCGCGGACCGTGCCGCGGGGCGCGCCCCCGGCACGCGCGTCCGCGCCGCCGTCGCCACCCGCCGCCGCGCCGGGCCCTCCTTCGTGCCCGGCCCTTCCTCCGCGCCGGGCCCTTCCTCCGTTCCGGGCACCTTCTCCGCAGTGCCCCGGAGGCACCGCACCCGCTCGGCAGCGCACCGGAGGCACCGGGCCCGCTCGGCAGTGCCCCGGAGGCACCGCACCCGAGCGGACAGCCGGGACGAACCACCTCCCGGGCGCGCCACGACCGGGCCGACGGCCCCTCACATCCCGGCGCGGGCGCCGTGCCACGCGGCCGGCTCCCGGCTCCGCCCGCGCTCCGGTCCGCGCGCTCCGCGTCCCGCCCCCTGCCCCTCCGGACCGGTGCCCCCGCGCTCAGGGCACGTGGCGGCGGGCGCGCGGGGCCAGGCTCAACGCCAGTACGTTCTGCGGGTCGTCGAGGTCGGTGCCGAGCAACTCCCCGATCCGGGCCAGCCGGTTGTACAGCGTCTGCGTTGGGGACCTCGCCCGCGTGCACCCAGCGCACAGTGCGGTGGAGCCGGTCGGCGCCTGCGAGGATCTCCGGCAGGCCGCCGCGCAGCCCGGGGAGTTCCAGGGCGCGCCGTACGGTGATCCCCGAGGGCGGCGGGGGGACGCTGGGGCTGCTCATGGAAGACGGTACCCAGGCGCTACGCCGGTCGCATGGGCCGGGGCGGACCCGCCGGACAGCCGCCCGGCGCGGCCCCGGGCCCACCACCCCACCGCCGCGCGGAGGGCGTCCCCGGCGCCATCGGGCCCCGGGGCGGCGGACGGAGGGAGCCCCCGGGGCAGGGCTCCGCCGACCCACCGGTGTCCCCGGCCCACCGCGCGCGGACCGGAGCGCCCGCGGCGGTGGCGGGGGCGCACCCAGCGGGGTCCGGCCTCGCCCGGCCGATCGGTGTTCCCCGCGGACCCCACGCCCCGGCCCCCGAGCGCGGCGCCCCGGGACTACCCGGCCGTTCCGCGGCTCCGTCCACGGGGTCAGCCCACCGGACGGTCCGGCCCCGCCGCGACCGGATTCACCGGTCCCGCGCGGACGCGACGGGGGAACGGGTGCGGAGAGGTGCGCGGGGTGCCCCGCCGCCGGGCGGCCGGGCACCCCGTGGCTCAGCCGCCGTAGGCGCCGCTGGCGGTCAGGCGGAGGGCCGTGTCGATCAGCGGGACGTGGCTGAACGCCTGGGGGAAGTTGCCGACCTGGCGCTGCAGCCGCGGGTCCCACTCCTCGGCCAGCAGGCCCAGGTCGTTGCGGAGCGCCAGCAGCCGCTCGAAGAGCCGGCGCGCCTCGTCCACCCGGCCGATCATCGCCAGGTCGTCGGCCATCCAGAAGGAGCAGGCCAGGAAGGCGCCCTCGTCGCCGGGCAGGCCGTCGACGCCCTCGGTCTCGCCGTCGGTCGGGTAGCGCAGGATGAAGCCGTCCGAGGTCGACAGCTCCCGCTGGATCGCCTCGATGGTGCCGATGACGCGCTTGTCGTCGGGCGGGAGGAAGCCCATCTGCGGGATCAGCAGCAGCGAGGCGTCCAGTTCCCGGGAGCCGTAGGACTGGGTGAAGGTGTTCCGCTCTTTGTCGTAGCCCTTCTCGCAGACGTCGCGGTGGATGTCGGCGCGCAACCGCTTCCAGCGCTCCAGCGGGCCCTCGGCGTCACCGGACTCGATGAGCTTGATGGTGCGGTCGACGGCGACCCAGGCCATCACCTTGGAGTGCACGAAGTGGCGGCGCGGGCCGCGCACCTCCCAGATGCCCTCGTCCGGCTCCTGCCAGTGGTCCTCCAGGTAGCGGATCAGCTTGAGCTGGAGCACGGAGGCGTAGTCGTTGCGGGCCAGGCCGGTCATGTGGGCCAGGTGCAGGGCCTCGGTCACCTCGCCGTACACGTCGAGCTGGAGCTGGTGGGCCGCGCCGTTGCCGACCCGGACCGGGGAGGAGTTCTCGTAGCCGGGCAGCCAGTCCAGCTCCGCCTCGCCCAGCTCCCGCTCACCGGCGATGCCGTACATGATCTGGAGGTTCTCCGGGTCCCCGGCGACCGCGCGCAGCAGCCACTCGCGCCAGGCGCGGGCCTCCTCGCGATAGCCGGTGCGCAGCAGCGAGGAGAGGGTGATCGCCGCGTCGCGCAGCCAGGTGTAGCGGTAGTCCCAGTTGCGGACGCCGCCGATCTCCTCCGGCAGGGAGGTGGTGGGCGCGGCGACGATGCCGCCGGTGGGCGCGTAGGTGAGGGCCTTGAGCGTGATCAGGGAGCGGATCACGGCCTCCCGGTAGGGGCCGTGGTAGGTACAGTGCTCGACCCACTCGCGCCAGAAGTCCGCGGTCGCCTCCAGCGACTGCTCCGGCTCGGGCAGTGCGGGCGGACGCTTGTGCGAGGGCTCCCACGAGATGGTGAACGCGATCCGCTCGCCGGGGGAGACGGTGAAGTCGGAGTAGGTGGTGAGCGCCTCGCCGTAGGTCTCGGCCTCCGTGTCGAACCAGACGGAGTCGGGCCCGGCGACGGCCACCGTGCGGCCCTCGTGCTTGTGCACCCAGGGCACGATCCGCCCGTAGCTGAAGCGCATCCGCAGTTCCGAGCGCATCTCCACCCGGCCGGAGACGCCCTCCACGATCCGGATCACCTGGGGCGCGCCGTCGCGCGGCGGCATGAAGTCGGTCACCCGGACCGTGCCCCCGGGGGTGTCCCACTCGGACTCCAGGATCAGCGAGTCGCCCCGGTATCCGCGCCGGTCCGCCGCGGGCGGCCGGGAGCCGGGGTCATGGGCCGGGCCCAGGCGCCAGAACCCGTGGTCCTCGGTGCCGAGCAGACCGGCGAAGATGGCATGCGAGTCGAAGCGGGGCAGGCACAGCCAGTCGACTGTGCCGTCCCGGCAGACCAGGGCGGCGGTCTGCATGTCTCCGATGAGTGCGTAGTCTTCGATGCGCCCGGCCACGTGCAACTCCAGTCGAACGGCCACGTCACCCCGCAAATGGGGGCGGTCGCTGATGCGGTCAAGGGGGGTGGGTCATGCGTCGTCGGCGGTGGGCACGGCGGTCGTCCGGCCTGGGCCGGACGCTGTGCCACGAAGGACGATTGTTGTGCAACGGACTGACGGGCCCGCGTTGTTCCGGCAGGTACGGCAAGGGGTGGTGCCGCGGCTCCGGACGGGCTCGGCAGCGAACGTCCGAGCAGGATACGACGCACACGGACGATCTGTGTGCCGCTCCGGACAACCCGCGTCCACCGAATGTGTGACCGCCGAGTGGGGGACCCGTGACGGTGCGCCTGTGTACCGGCCCGGCCGCGGAGGGTGGCCGGAAGCCATCCCCCCGAGGCGCTGTTACTCTGGTAGCCCGTGGACCGGTGGGAGAAGAACCCCGGAACCGCAGCGACGGCGCCGCCGACGAGAACCGGGTTCCCCCCGGGCCGGACGACGAACGCACCGCACCCCAGACCGCGACCACGGGAGCCCCGCCTTGGCCATGCCGCCCACGTCTTCGACGACCAAGCACATCTTCGTCACCGGGGGGGTCGCCTCCTCGCTCGGCAAGGGCCTGACGGCTTCCAGCCTGGGGATGCTCCTCAAGGCCAGGGGCCTGCGCGTGGTCATGCAGAAGCTCGACCCGTACCTGAACGTCGACCCGGGCACGATGAACCCGTTCCAGCACGGTGAGGTGTTCGTCACCAACGACGGCGCCGAGACCGACCTGGACATCGGCCACTACGAGCGCTTCCTCGACCGCGACCTCGACGGCTCCGCCAACGTCACCACCGGCCAGGTGTACTCCACCGTCATCGCCAAGGAGCGCCGCGGCGAGTACCTCGGCGACACCGTGCAGGTCATCCCGCACATCACCAACGAGATCAAGCACCGCATCCGCCGGATGGCCACCGACGACGTCGACGTCGTGATCACCGAGGTCGGCGGCACCGTCGGCGACATCGAGTCGCTCCCCTTCCTGGAGACCGTCCGCCAGGTCCGCCACGAGGTCGGCCGGGACAACGTCTTCGTGGTCCACATCTCGCTGCTGCCCTACATCGGCCCGTCCGGCGAGCTGAAGACCAAGCCCACCCAGCACTCCGTGGCCGCCCTGCGCAACATCGGCATCCAGCCCGACGCCATCGTGCTGCGCTGCGACCGCGAGGTCCCCACCGCCATCAAGCGGAAGATCTCCCTGATGTGCGACGTCGACGAGGCCGCCGTCGTGGCCTGCCCCGACGCCCGCTCCATCTACGACATCCCCAAGGTCATCCACACCGAGGGCCTCGACGCCTACGTAGTCCGCAAGCTCGACCTGCCCTTCCGCGATGTCGACTGGACCACCTGGGACGACCTCCTGGACCGCGTCCACCACCCGGACCACGAGATCACCCTCGCCCTCGTCGGCAAGTACATCGACCTGCCCGACGCCTACCTCTCGGTCACCGAGGCCCTGCGCGCCGGCGGCTTCGCCCACCGCGCCCGGGTCACCGTCAAGTGGGTCACCTCCGACGACTGCCGCACCCCCGCCGGGGCCGAGGCCCAACTGCGCGACGTGGACGCGGTCTGCATCCCCGGCGGCTTCGGCGACCGCGGTGTCCTCGGCAAGGTCGGCGCCATCCGCTACGCCCGCGAGAACCGCATCCCGCTGCTCGGCCTCTGCCTCGGCCTGCAGTGCATCGTCGTCGAGGCGGCCCGCAACCTCGCCGGCATCACCGACGCCAACTCCACCGAGTTCGACCCGGCCACCCCCCACCCGGTCATCTCCACCATGGCCGAGCAGCTCGACATCGTCGCCGGTGACGGGGACCTCGGCGGCACCATGCGCCTGGGCATGTACCCGGCCAAGCTCGCCGAGGGCTCCATCGTCCGCGAGGTCCACGACGACCGCGAGTACGTCGAGGAGCGCCACCGCCACCGCTACGAGGTCAACAACGCCTACCGCGCGGAGCTGGAGAAGAAGGCCGGCATCGTGTTCTCCGGCACCTCGCCCGACGGCAAGCTGGTCGAGTACGTCGAGTACCCCCGCGACGTGCACCCCTACCTCGTCGCCACCCAGGCCCACCCGGAGCTGCGCTCCCGCCCGACCCGGCCCCACCCCCTCTTCGCCGGCCTGGTCAAGGCCGCCGTCGAGCGGAAGACGGCCCGCTAGCCCACCGGCGGTACGGTGACCGGGGCGCGCGTGACCAGTACGCGCGCCCCGGTTCCCGCGTACCTCCGGAAGGACAGGCATGACCATCAGGGACACCCCCGAGCAGTGGGAGGTCCGGGCGACCTCGACCCCGTTCCGCGGCGCGAAGACGTCCGTGCGCACCGACGAGGTGGTCATGCCCGACGGCTCCGTGGCGGGCCGCGACTACCAGGTGCACCCCGGCTCGGTGGCCGTCCTCGCCCTGGACGAGGAGGACCGGGTCCTGGTCATCCGGCAGTACCGGCACCCGGTGCGGCAGAAGCTGTGGGAGATCCCCGCCGGGCTGCTCGACGTGCCCGGCGAGAACCCCCTGCACGCCGCCCGGCGGGAGCTGTACGAGGAGGCCCACGTCGAGGCGGCGGACTGGCGGGTCCTGACCGACGTCTACACCACCCCCGGCGGCTGCGACGAGGCCGTGCGGATCTTCCTCGCCCGGAACCTGTCGGAGGCCGCGGGGGAGCGCTTCGCGGTCGAGGACGAGGAGGCCGACATGGAGCTGGCGCGGGTGCCGGTCGCCGAGCTGGTGCGGGGCGTGCTCGCGGGGGAGCTGCACAACAACTGCCTGGTCGTGGGCGTGCTGTCGCTGGTCGCCGCCCGTCAGGGGGACGGGCTCGACGCGCTCCGCCCGGCCGGGGCGCCGTGGCCCGCCCGCCCCTTCGCCTCCTGACGCCGCCGCCTTCGGCGCCGGCCGCCCGCGTCCCGGGTCCGGCCTCCGCGCCGTCCGGTCCCGGGAGGCGGCCCCGGTCCCGCGTCGACCGGCCGCCCGGCTCCGGCCGCGCGTCCCGGTGCCGGGGCCGGTCCGGGCCGTCCGGCGGGGGCCGCGGGGCCATCCGGCCCAGTGAAGGTGTGACGATCCGCTGATCCGATCAGGGGATGTGTCCGCCGCGCTCCGCACGGGACGTAGCAGAGCGTGAACTAGGCTCGGAAACCGCCCGTACGGGGTTCCGGCGGGCGCCGGAGCGCGGTGGGATCGGGAGTGTGGCCCGTGACGGATCAGGCGGTGGACACGGAGGCCGTACGGCTGACCGACGACATGTCCGGGGGGGACGGCTTCCTCGGCCGGGTGCGGGAGCTGAAGGAGCTGCGCGCCGACATCGAGCGCGCCGGCCTGGACACCCTCTCCGGCCGCAAGGCCCCCCGCGCCCGCGTGCTGCTGATCGCCGGGCGCCCCGGCTCCGGCCGCAGCGCGCTCGCCGGGGAACTCGCCGCCCGCGTCGCCGACCGCTACCCCGACGGGGTGCTGCGCGCCCGGCTCAGCGAACCCGACGGCACCCGCGTCCCGGTCGAA
Source organism: Streptomyces sp. SID8352 (assembly GCF_009862265.1). Lineage (GTDB taxonomy): Bacteria > Actinomycetota > Actinomycetes > Streptomycetales > Streptomycetaceae > Streptomyces. Next base: position 17,736 of record NZ_WWGX01000038.1, read on the forward strand.
CGCCTCGCCCGGGACCTGCTCACCGCCCTGGACCGCCCCGCCCCGCCCGGGGCCGGGGAAGAGGACCTGACCGCCGCCCTGCGCGAGGCCCTCGACGGCCGCCGGGCGCTGCTCCTGCTGGACGACGCGGCCGACGCCGAACAGGTCGACGCGCTGCTCCCGGACGCCCCCGACTGCCTCGTCGTCGCCGTCGCCCGGGGCCCGCTCACCGGCATCGCGGACGTGCGGCCCTGCACGCTCGGCGGCCTGGACACCAAGTCGGCCGTCCGGCTGCTCTCCCGGCACGCCGGCTCCGTCCGCGTCACCGTCGACCCGCGCGCCGCCGAGCACCTGGCCGAGATCTGCCAGGGCCAGCCCGCCGCCCTGACCCTGGCGGGCGGCTGGCTCGCCGCCCGCCCCCAGGCGGCCGTCGCCGACCTCGCCAAGCACCTGAACGCCGAGCCCGACGAGGGGGACCCGCTCGGCCGGGTCCTCGGCCTGGTGCACGCCTCCCTGCCCGGCTCCGCCGCCCGGATGCTGCGCCTGCTCTCCCTCGCCCCGGCCGGACTGGTCGACCCGCACACCGCCTCCGCGCTCGCCGGGTGCTCGGTCAACGGCGCCCGCGTCCTCCTGGACGACCTCGTCGCCCTCGGCGCGCTGCGCCGGGCCGACTCCCCGCTGCCCGAGTACGAGGTCCCCGGCTGCCTGCACGCCCGGCTCGCCGCGCTCGCCGCCGCCCACGAGCGGCCCGCCGAGCTGCAACTGGCCCGCGCCCGCATGCTGGAGCGCACCGTGCGGCTGCTGATGTCCTGCCGGGCGATCACCGAGACCGACAGCCCGCAGGCCCGGGAGAAGCTCCTCGGGATGCCCCGGGCGCTGCGCTTCCCCACCCCCCGGGCCGCCGCCGAGTGGCTGCGGCTGCGCCGGCCCGCCCTGCTGGCCTCGGCCCGCCTCGCGGTCGCCGACGGCGAGCTGGACACGCTCGCCCGGCGGTTGATGTCCCAGCTCGTGCGGGCCGTGGTCGCCCATGTCGGCACCCGGGCCGCCGCGGCCGACCTGTACGGGGTGCACCGCCTGGTCCTCGACGTGGCCGAGCGGCGCGACCTGCCCCGGGAGAAGGCCGCCGCCCTGCTGAACCTCGCCGACCTGGACGCCCGCACCGGCCGCACCGCCGAGGCCCTGACCCGCTACCGGGCCGCCCTGGACGCCGGGCGCGAGGCGCACGACCCGTACGCGACGGGCCGCGCCATGGAGTCGGTGGGCGGCGCCCATCTGGAGCTGGGGGACTACGACCGGGCCGCCGACTGGTTCGGCCGGGCCCTCGCCCAGCGGCTCGCCCGCGACGAGCGCGCCGACGCCGCCCGGGTCTACGGCCGCATCGCCACCGCCCACACCTACGCGGGCCGCTACGGCGAGGCGCAGCGCAACTGGCGGGCGGCGGTGGCCGGGCACCGCAGGGCGGGCGACGTCGCCGCCCACGCGCGGGCGCTGAGCGAGCTGGCCCGGGTCCAGGAGTACGCGGGCCGCCCCGAGGAGTCCCTGCAGACCTGCCAGGAGGCGGTCGAATGGGCGCGCCGGGCCGAGGACACCCGGCTCCAGGCGGCGCTGCGGCTCAGGCTGGCCGACACCCTGGAGCGACTCGGTGATCCCGCGGCGGCCGGACTGCACCGGGGGGCCGCGGATCGTTTGCTGAGGGAGAATCCGGCAGAAGCCTGCGAATTCCGCAGTGCGTCCGATGAAGTTTGATGCTTTGAAAGGCTGGACAGCGGGAACACCTTCATTAGACTGGATCTGCCGCACGTTCTCCTGCGGTATCTCCTGGTGTGCCCGATTATGGACGGGTACGCCCTGCAAGAGCCCCACCCTCTGAGCCAAGGACCGTGATCCACGTGAAGGTCGGCATTCCCCGCGAGGTCAAGAACAACGAGTTCCGGGTGGCCATCACCCCCGCCGGCGTGCACGAGCTCGTGCGCCACGGTCACCAGGTCGTCGTCGAGCACGACGCGGGCGTCGGCTCCTCGATCCCCGACACCGAGTACGTCGCCGCCGGCGCGGAGATACTCGCCACCGCGGACGAGGTCTGGGCCGCCGCGGACCTCGTGCTGAAGGTCAAGGAGCCCATCGCGGAGGAGTACCACCGCCTCCGCAAGGACCAGACCCTCTTCACCTATCTGCACCTGGCGGCCTCCAGGGAGTGCACGGACGCCCTCCTGGCCTCCGGCACCACCGCCATCGCCTACGAGACCGTCGAGCTGCCCAGTCGCGCCCTGCCGCTGCTGGCCCCGATGTCCGAGGTCGCGGGCCGCCTCGCCCCGCAGGTCGGCGCCTACCACCTGATGGCGGCCAACGGCGGGCGCGGCGTGCTCCCCGGCGGCGTCCCCGGCGTCCTGGCCGGCCGCGCCGTCGTCATCGGCGGCGGTGTCTCCGGCTGGAACGCCGCGCAGATCGCCATCGGCCTGGGCTTCCACGTGACCCTGCTCGACAAGGACATCACGAAGCTCAAGGAGGCCGACAAGATCTTCGGCACGAGGATCCAGACCGTCGTCTCCAACGCCTTCGAGCTGGAGAAGGCGTGCCTGGAGGCCGACCTCGTGATCGGCGCCGTGCTGGTGCCGGGCGCCAAGGCCCCCAAGCTGGTCAGCAACGAGCTGGTGTCCCGGATGAAGGTCGGCAGTGTCCTTGTCGACATCGCGATCGACCAGGGCGGCTGCTTCGAGGACTCGCACCCGACCACCCACGCCGAGCCGACCTTCCCGGTCCACGGCTCGGTCTTCTACTGCGTCGCCAACATGCCCGGCGCGGTCCCCAACACCTCCACCTACGCGCTGACCAACGCCACGCTGCCGTACATCGTGGAGCTGGCCAACCGCGGCTGGGCCGACGCGCTGCGCCGCGACCCCGCGCTGGCCAGGGGCCTCAACACCCATGACGGCAAGGTCGTCTACAAGGAGGTCGCCGAGGCCCACGGCCTGGAGCACGTGGAGCTCGCCTCACTGCTCGCCTGAGCCCCGCCGGCGGGAGCCGTCGCGACCGCGCGGGTCGACGTATCGGCCAAGTCGACGGACACCCAAGGCGATACGTCAACCCGTGCCGTCAACCCAGCACACCCGGCCGGACCTTGCCCGACAAGGTCCGGCCGAGTGTGTGTATGGTCACTTTGCGATGCTCGGTCAACTCGCCTCGAACGCCACGGTTCGACCGATTCGCACACCGCCGAATCCTGCTGTGCGACGGTCGTACGCCCTTGACAGGGGGATGTTCCATTACCGACACATCGGGCCGGGTCCGGCGGATTGTGTTGCTGCGAACGCCCGACACGCCATAGAGTCGCGAACCGTCGGCATGGTGCCACGCTGACCTGTCCAGAAGTTCCCTGGTCACCAAGGAGGTAAGACGACTTGTGAATAAGTCGACATTTACTCCCGGGGGTGGTCAACCAGGGATGACCGCACGGGCCGAGGCCCCCGGGCGTCTTGAGGCCGTCGGCTCCGTCGCTGTACGCACCTTCGCAGCCCACCAGAGTCCGCAGGCAACTCGGACAGCACACATGAGCTTGGATGGCCAACACGTGAACGCCATGGCCGGCGACGGAAGTGGCGCGCCCCGCAACCACTTCGCCGACTACGACGAACTGCCCCAGGGGCACTTCTACGATCCGGACGCGGAGTACGAGCCCGATCCCGAGTACGCGGCGACGCTCGCTCCCGACGCGGCCCGGCAGCGCCGGGAGCGCGTCGGTCCGACCGGACGCCCGCTGCCGTACTTCCCGATCCCGGGCCCGCTGAACGAGCACGGCCCCGCGAAGATCATCGCGATGTGCAACCAGAAGGGCGGCGTCGGCAAGACCACGTCGACCATCAACCTGGGTGCCGCGCTCGCCGAGTACGGCCGCCGGGTGCTGCTCGTCGACTTCGACCCGCAGGGCGCGCTCTCGGTCGGTCTCGGCGTCAACCCGATGGAACTCGACCTCACCGTCTACAACCTGCTCATGGAGCGGGGCATGGCGGCCGACGAGGTGCTGCTGAAGACCGCGGTCCCCAACATGGACCTGCTGCCCAGCAACATCGACCTGTCGGCGGCCGAGGTGCAGCTCGTGAGCGAGGTCGCGCGCGAGTCCACCCTCCAGCGGGCGCTCAAGCCGCTGATGGACGACTACGACTTCATCGTCATCGACTGCCAGCCCTCGCTGGGCCTGCTCACGGTCAACGCGCTGACCGCCGCGCACAAGGTGATCGTGCCGCTGGAGTGCGAGTTCTTCGCGCTGCGCGGCGTGGCGCTGCTGACGGAGACCATCGAGAAGGTCCAGGAGCGGCTCAACCCCGACCTGGAGCTGGACGGCATCCTCGCCACGATGTACGACTCGCGCACGGTGCACAGCCGCGAGGTGCTGGCGCGGGTCGTCGAGGCCTTCGACGACCACGTCTACCACACGGTCATCGGGCGCACGGTCCGCTTCCCGGAGACCACGGTCGCCGGTGAGCCGATCACCACCTACGCCTCCAACTCCGTCGGTGCCGCCGCCTACCGCCAGCTCGCCAGGGAGGTGCTCGCCCGGTGTCACGCCGAGTGAGTCTGCCGGGTGCCGACGAACTCTTCCGTACGACAGGCGGGACGGCGCTCCAGTCGTCCACCCCGCGCCGGCCGCCGGGCGGCGGCGAGGCCCGGATCCCCGGGCCGGCCGGGGAGAACGACCCGGCCGCCGCCGAGGACGCGCCGCAGTCGGTGCCCGCGCAGGGCGGCGACGGCGGGGGCCCGGAGCACGCCCCGGCGGCCGACGCCGAGCAGGGCGCGGCCGGTGAGCCGCACAGCCGGGCCGCGGAGCGCGCCGCGCGGGCCGTCGGGCGCGGCCCGGGAGCGCAGCAGGAGGCGCCCGCCGCCCAGCCCCGCAAGCGCGGCCGGGCCGCCGCGCGCCGCCCCAGCGGCCGGGAGCGCCACGACGAGAAGATCACCGTCTATGTCTCCGCCGAGGAGCTGATGGACCTGGAGCACGCCCGCCTGGTGCTCCGCGGCGAGCACGGGCTCGCCGTCGACCGGGGCCGGATCGTCCGCGAGGCGGTCGCCGTGGTCCTCGCCGACCTGGAGACCCGCGGCGAGGCCAGCATCCTCGTACGGCGGCTGCGCGGGCGGTAGCGGGTAGCCTGCCAGGGCCATGCCCGCGAACCACACCCCCCGCCGCCCCCTGGGCCGGGGTCCCCGCACCCCATCACCGCCCCCCACCGGGGCGCCGCCGCCCGGACCGCCGGGCACCACCGGGACGCGGACCGCGGAGCCCGCCTCCGGTCCGCGGAGCGCCGGACCGGGCGCGGCGGGACCCGGCCCCGGGGCCGCGGAACCCCCCGCGCCACCCCCGTCGCCCGCCCCGGGACCCGGCCGAGCGCCGCGGGCCGCCGAAGGGCCGTCCGCGGCGGCACCGGCCCCCGGGACGCCGCCAGGCGCCGCTCCCGGGACGCCCACCGGCCCGGCCGGGGACGGCGACGGGGAGCACGGGGCCGACGGGGAGCCCGGCGCGGCCGGCGGTCCGGTGCCCGGCGGTGCCGGAACGGCGGACGCGGAGCCGGAAGGGGCGCCGAGCGCCGAGGGCGTCTTCACGGTGCGGCTGGCCAACTTCGAGGGGCCGTTCGACCTGCTGCTCCAGCTGATCGCCAAGCACCGGATGGATGTCACCGAGGTCGCCCTGTCCCGGGTGACCGACGAGTTCATGGCGCACATCCGGGCGCGGGGCCCGGACTGGGACCTGGACGAGACGACCGAGTTCCTGGTCGTCGCCGCCACCCTGCTCGACCTCAAGGCGGCCCGGCTGCTGCCCGCCGCCGAGGTGGAGGACGAGGCCGACCTCGCCCTGCTGGAGGCCCGCGACCTGCTCTTCGCTCGGCTGCTCGAGTACCGCGCCTTCAAGCGGATCGCGGAGATCTTCGCCGAGCGGCTCGACGCCGAGGCCCGCCGCCACCCCCGCACCGTCGGCCTGGAGCCGCACCACGCCGAGCTGCTGCCCGAGGTCGTCCTGACCATCGGGCCCGAGGGACTCGCCCGGCTCGCCGTGACGGCGACGCGGCCCCGGCCCGAGCCGCAGGTGTACGTCGACCACATCCACGCGCCCCTGGTGAGCGTGCGGGAGCAGGCCGGTGTCGTCGTGGCCCGGCTGCGCGAGCTGGGCGAGGCGAGCTTCCGGGACCTGGTGGAGGACACCGACGACACCCTGACCGTGGTGGCCCGCTTCCTGGCGCTGCTGGAGCTGTACCGGGAGCGGGCCGTCGCCCTGGACCAGGAGACCGCCCTCGGCGACCTGCTGGTCCGCTGGACCGGCGGGGACCGGGACACCGTGCCGCTGGTCACCGACGAGTTCGACCGGCCGCCGGAGGAGCGCGCCCCCGCCGCCCCGGGCGGCCCGGGGGACCATGGGGGAGGGCCGGGGACGGCGCGGGACCGGGAGACGGCACGGGACCACCAGGGGACGACGGAGGACGGCACGGCATGAACGAAGCGGCTGAGGTGAGCGACGGCACGGGCCGGGCACCCGGCACCCCGCCCGGCGTCGCGGACCTCGACCTGGGGCCCGCCCTGGAGGCCGTCCTCATGGTCGTCGACGAGCCCGCCACCGAGGAGCACCTGGCCCGGGTCCTCCAGCGGCCCCGGCGGTCCGTCGCGGACGCGCTGCGCGCCCTGGCCGACGAGTACACCGCCCAGGGCCGGGGCTTCGAGCTGCGGCGGATCGCGGGCGGCTGGCGCCTCTCCACCCGGTCCGAGTACGCCGCCGCCGTCGAGGGCTTCGTCCTGGACGGCCAGCAGGCCCGGCTCACGCAGGCGGCCCTGGAGACCCTCGCGGTGGTCGCCTACCGCCAGCCGGTCAGCCGCGGCCGCGTCTCGGCGGTGCGCGGGGTGAACTGCGACGGCGTGATGCGGACCCTCCTCCAGCGGGGGCTGGTGCGGGAGGCGGGCACGGAACCCGAAACAGGTGCGATCCTGTACGTGACGACGAACCACTTCCTGGAGCGGCTGGGCCTGCGGGACCTGGACGAGCTACCGGACCTCGCGCCCTTCCTCCCGGAGGCGGCGGCGGTCGAGGCCGAGAGCCAGGAGGGCGTGCCGTCGTTCGACCCGGACGCGCCCGACGCGGACGACGCCGACCCGGCGAGCACGACCCACACGAACACGACGACGACGGAAATCTGATGCGAAGCAGCGGCAGCGGCAAGAGCGGCGGGCGCGGGAACTACCGCGGCGCCGGCAACAGCAGGGACCAGAAGCAGGGGCAGGGCCAGGGCCGCCCCCGCAAGCCCCGCCCGGAGGAGCGCCGCTACGACGTCGGTCCCGGCGCCTCCGCCGAGGGCCCGAAGTCGGGGCGCGGGGGGGCCGCGCGCGGCGGGGCCAAGGGCGGGCCGAAGAGGCCCCAGCAGCACGGGCGCAGCGCCCCGGCCACCTCCCGCGAGTACGAGACGCGGGCGGAGGAGCGCAACCGCGAGCGGTACGCGGGCAAGAAGGAGGTCCGGCTGCCCCGGACCTTCCCGGGTGCCGAGCAGGAGGGCGAGCGCCTGCAGAAGGTCCTGGCCCGCGCCGGATACGGCTCCCGCCGGGCCTGCGAGGAGCTGATCGAGCAGGCGAGGGTCGAGATCAACGGCGAGATCGTGCTGGAGCAGGGCCGCCGCGTCGACCCGGAGAAGGACGAGGTCAAGGTCGACGGCCTGACCGTGGCGACCCAGTCGTACCAGTTCTTCTCGCTGAACAAGCCCGCCGGAGTGGTGTCCACCATGGAGGACCCGGAGGGCCGCCAGTGCCTCGGTGACTACGTCACCAACCGGGAGACCCGCCTCTTCCACGTCGGACGGCTCGACACCGAGACCGAGGGCGTCATCCTGCTCACCAACCACGGCGAGCTGGCCCACCGGCTGACCCACCCCCGGTACGGGGTGCGCAAGACGTATCTGGCGCACATCGTCGGGCCCATCCCGCGCGACCTCGGCAAGCGGCTCAAGGACGGCATCCAGCTGGAGGACGGGTACGCGCGCGCGGACCACTTCCGGGTGGTGGAGCAGACCGGCCGGAACTACCTCGTCGAGGTCACCCTGCACGAGGGCCGCAAGCACATCGTCCGCCGGATGCTGGCGGAGGCGGGCTTCCCCGTCGACAAGCTGGTGCGCACCGGCTTCGGGCCGATCACCCTGGGCGACCAGAAGTCCGGCTGGCTGCGCCGGCTCTCCAACACGGAGGTCGGGATGCTGATGCAGGAGGTCGAGCTCTAGTACTCCAGGGCCTGTCCGACGACTGCCGTCGTCGCCCGCGGGGCGGCCGCGCGGTGTCAGGTCCGTGCTCCCGGCGCGCCGGCCCCGTGCCTTCGTACGTGGACGTACCCAGGGCCGGTGCGCGGCGGGAGTGCGTGCATCGCGTCGTGAGGCGGGCGGGGAGTCTGTCGGACAGGCCCCGGGCCCCAGGCCGCTCCGCCGCCCGCGCGAAGCCGGAGCCCGGCGGTCCGCGGGGCCGCACGGGCGGTGCCCGGGGTTGTGGCGACCGGCCACCCCCTTTTATAGTCCAAGTGACTCTTAAAGGGGGTGGCCGGTCCTGCTCGGCTACGACAAGCACGCCCACGAACCCTTCGCCGTCACCGCCGACCTCGCCGTCCTCACGCTCCGCGCGGGCGCCCTGCACGTGCTGCTCGTCGAGCGCGGACAGGAGCCCTACGCCGGCCGCTGGGCCCTGCCCGGCGGCTTCCTGCTGCCCGACGAGTCCGCCGAGACCGCCGCCCGCCGCGAACTGGCCGAGGAGACCGGCCTCGCGGACGCGGCCGGACCGCACCTGGAGCAGGTGCGCACCTACAGCGACCCCGGCCGCGACCCCCGGATGCGCGTCGTCTCCGTGGCCTTCGCGGCCCTGCTGCCCGCCCCGCCCGGCCGGCCCCCCGCCGAACCGCGCGCCGCCACCGACGCGGCCGACGCCCGCTGGGTGCCCTACGAGCGGGCCCGCGGCCTCGCCTTCGACCACGACCGTATCCTGGCCGACGCCCGCGCCAGGGTCGGCGCCGTACTGGAACACACCCCCCTGGCCGCCGCCTGCTGCCCGCCCGAGTTCACCCTCGGCGAGCTGCGGCAGGTCTACGAGGCCGTGTGGGGCACCACGCTGGACCGGGCCAACTTCCGCCGCAAGGTCCTCGCCACCCCCGGCTTCGTCGAGCCCGTCCCCGGCGCCGCCCGGCTGACCGGCGGCCGGGGCAAGCCCGCCGCCCTGTACCGCGCCGGGCCCGCCACCGCCCTCCACCCGCCCCTGTCGCGCGCCCCCCGGGAAGGACACCCCGCATGACCACGACCACCGCCACCCGGCGCGCCACCGGAGCGCTCCTCGGACTCGCCCTCGGCGACGCGCTGGGCTTCCCCACCGAGTTCCACGACGTGCCCACGATCCTCGCCGGGTTCGGCCCCTGGCGGGAGAGGGAGCTGCCGCTTCCCGCCGTCGTCTCCGACGACACCCAGATGACCCTCGCCCTCGGCCGCGCCCTGCGCGCCGCCACGGAACGGGGACCGCTCGGCCCCCGGGAACTGGAGGGCCCGCTGCGAAGGGAGTTCACGGACTGGTACCGCTCGCCCGAGAACGACCGGGCCCCCGGCACCACCTGCCTGGGGGCCTGCGCGCTCCTGGAGGACGGGGACCGCCGCTGGCAGGACGCCTCCCGGATCGGCTCCAAGGGCTGCGGCGCCAACATGCGCGTCGCCCCCCTCGGACTCCTCCCCGGCCTCGGCGACGAACAGCGCGCGGGCGCCGCCCAGTTCCAGGCCGCGCTCACCCACGGCCACCCCACCGCGCTGGCCGCCTCCGACCTCACCGCCCGCGCCGTGCTCCTCCTCGCGCGGGGGACCGCCCCCGGCGCGCTCCCCGGACTGCTGCGCGCCCACGCCCTGGAGCAGCGCACCCGCTACCACGAGGAGTGGCTCGGGGACCTCTGGACCCGCGCCGGGGACACCGGGCCGGGGGAGTTCATCGCCCGCGGCTGGGACGAGTGCCTGGCCGCCCTCGACCGCCTCGGGCACGCCCTGCGCACCGCCTCCCCCGAGACCGACCCGTGCCTCGCGGTCGGGGAGGGCTGGATCGCCGAGGAGGCGCTGGCCGCCGGGCTGCTCTGCTTCCTGCTCCTCCCCGACGAGCCGCTGACCGCCCTGCGCCGCGCCGCCTGCACCTCGGGCGACTCCGACTCCATCGCCTGCCTCGCGGGGGCGTTCGCGGGCGCGCACCTCGGCGCCGGCGCCTGGCCGCGGGAGTGGGCGGACAGCGTGGAGTACCGCGCCGGTCTGCTCTCCCTCGGCGCCCTCTGGGACAACTGAGCCCGCGTCCGCTCCGGCGGGCGCCGGGCGCCCGGTCCGCCGGACCGGCCCGGGGGCGTCAGCCCCGCCCGCCGTCCCGCACGGCCTCCTCGTAGGGATCGGGCAGTGCCGCCGAGGCGCGGCGGACGCGGACCAGGAAGTCCTCCACGCGCCGCCGGTCCGGCTCCTCCGGCAGCGGGCCGCGCCGCGCCGCCTCCTCGCACTCCTCCACCAGCCGGTCCAGCCGGGCCGACACCTCCGCCCACGGCACCTCGCCGCGCCGCACCGCGAGCAGCGCCTCGCGCCGGTCGCCCACGCGGACCTCCAGGGTGCCGGTGCGCAGCAGGTCGCGGGCGCTCGCCAGCAGCCTCAGCAGGTGCATCGCGTGCTTCCAGCGCGGGGCCCCGTGCGCCCGCACGGCGGCGTCCAGCCGGCGGCGCCGGCCGTCCGCGAACCGCAGGAACGACGTCCGCACCCCGCGGGAGAGGAACGCGCCGCGCAGGTCGAGCAGTTCGCGTCCGGTGGCGTCGGCGTACTCCACGAGCGGGGAGTACAGGCACTCCAGGACGTTCGGGTCGGCGCGCAGGGCCAGCTCGCAGAAGCGCTCCAGCTCCCAGCCGAACTGCTCCTCGGCCGGGCCCTCCAAGTGCGTCGGAGGCTTCTCGAACCGCCAGAACAGCGGGGCCGGCGCGAGGAACACGCCCCGGCGGTCGGTGTCGCTGTCCTCCGTCGCCAGACCGAAGGCCCGCGAGCCCATCACACAGGAGTACACCGTGTGGTCGCGCACCAGCGACGCGGGCGTGACCGGGACACGTCGGGTTTCGAGGGGCGCCGGGACCATGCCCGGAGCCTACGCGGCCCGCCGCCGCGCGGCCCGGCCTTTTCCGCCCGCCCCCGGGCGCCGCGTCCCGGCGGACCGCGCCCGGCGGCACGGCCCCGCTGACGGGCCCCGGTGCCTGTCCGACCGCTGCCGTCGTCGCCCGTGGGGCGGCCGCGCGGTGTCAGGTGCGTGCTCCCGGCGCGCCGGCCACGGGCCTTCGTGCTCGGACGTACCCGGGGCCGGGGGCGGTGTGCGACGGGAGCGCGTGCACGGCTTCGTGAGGCGGACGGGAATCGTCGGACAGGCCTTAGGGTGGTGCGGGTCAGCAGCCGGAGCAGACGCAGCGAGGAGCGAACACCGTGGCGGTACGAGCGGTCCGGGGCGCCGTCCAACTGGACCGGGACGAGGCCGGGCACATGGCCGAGCGGGTCGCCGCCCTGCTGACCGCCCTGATCGAGCGCAACGGGCTGGCCGCCGACGACCTGATCAGCGTGTGGTTCACCGCCACCCCCGACCTGCGCAGCGACTTCCCCGCCGCCGCGGCCCGGGGCATCGGCATTGTCGACGTGCCGCTGATATGCGCCCAGGAACTGGCCGTCGAGGGCGCCATGCCCCGCGTCGTGCGCATCCTCGCCCACATCGAGTCGGACCGGCCGCGCGCCGACATCGCCCACGTCTACCTCGGCGCCGCCGCGGCCCTGCGCAAGGACATCGCCCAGTGAGAACCGCCCTCGTCATCGGCACCGGTCTGATCGGCACCTCCGCCGCCCTCGCCCTGGCCCGGCGCGGGGTCACCGTGCACCTCGCCGACCACGATCCGGAGCAGGCCCGCACCGCCGCCGCGCTCGGTGCCGGCACCCAGGAGCCGCCGGACGGCCCCGTCGACCTCGCCGTCGCCGCCGCCCCGCCCGCCCTGGTCGCCGGGGTGCTCGCGGAGGCCATGGAGCGCGGCGCCGCCCGCGGCTACATCGACGTGGCCAGCGTCAAGGGCGGCCCCCGGCGCGAACTGGAGGCCCGGGGCCTGGACCTCACCGCCTACCTCGGCACCCACCCCATGTCCGGGCGCGAGAAGTCCGGCCCGCTGGCCGCCACCGCCGACCTCTTCGAGGGCCGCCCCTGGGTGCTCACCCCCACCCGGGACACCGACACCGAGGTGCTCAACCTCGCCCTGGAACTCGTCTCCCACTGCCGCGCCGTGCCGGTCGTCATGGACGCCGACGCCCACGACCGCGCCGTGGCCCTCGTCTCCCACATGCCGCATCTGGTCTCCAGCACCGTCGCCGCCCGCCTGGAGCACGCCGAGGAGGCCGCCGTACGGCTCTGCGGCCAGGGCATCCGCGACGTCACCCGGATCGCCGCCTCCGACCCCCGGATGTGGATCGACATCCTCGCCGCCAACCCCGGCCCGGTGGCCGACCTGCTCGGCCAGGTCGCCGCCGACCTGGAGGAGACGGTGCGGGCCCTGCGCGCCCTGCAGTCCTCCGACGCCGGGGAGCGCCGCGAGGGCGGCGCCGGCATCGAGGCGGTCCTGCGGCGCGGCAACGCCGGACAGGTCCGGGTCCCCGGCAAGCACGGCAGCGCCCCCCACGCCTACGAGACCGTCGCGGTGCTCATCGACGACCAGCCCGGCCAGCTCGCCCGGATCTTCGCCGACGCGGAGCGGGCCGGCGTCAACGTCGAGGACGTGCGCATCGAGCACGCCTCCGGTCAGGAGGCCGGCCTGGTGCAGCTCATGGTGGAGCCGCGGGCCGTGCCCGTCCTCACGGCGGCCCTGCGGGAACGGGGCTGGGCCCTGCGCCGGTGAGCCCGCGCCGTACGGCTGTCGGAGCGGCCCCGGGGAGCCAGTAACCTTGTGCGGGGCGTCTTCCCGCCCCGCACGACCCCGCACCGCACCGCACCAGGAAGGTGTCCCCGTGGAATACGGCGCCGCCCCGACCGCCCCGGCCGTGATTGTCGCCATCGACGGCCCCTCCGGGACGGGCAAGTCGAGCACCTCGAAGGCCGTCGCCGCCCGGCTCGGCCTGAGCTACCTGGACACCGGCGCCCAGTACCGGGCGATCACCTGGTGGATGGTGACCAACGGCATCGACACCGACGACCCCCGTGCCATAGCGGCCGCCGCCGGCAAGGCGGAGATCGTCTCGGGCACCGACCCGGCGGCCCCCTCCATCACCGTCGACGGCGTGGACGTGGCCGGCCCGATCCGCACCCAGGAGGTCACCTCCCGGGTCAGCGCGGTCAGCGCCGTCCCCGAGGTGCGCACCCGGATCACCGAACTGCAGCGCGCCATCGCCGCCGGGGCCCCGGAGGGCATCGTCGTCGAGGGCCGCGACATCGGCACCACCGTCCTCCCGGACGCCGACCTGAAGATCTTCCTCACCGCCTCCGCCGAGGCCCGCGCCGCCCGCCGCAGCGGAGAGCTGAAGGGCGCCGACCTCCGGTCCACCCGCGAGGCGCTGATCAAGCGCGACGCCGCCGACTCCAGCCGGAAGACCTCGCCGCTCGCGAAGGCGGACGACGCGGTCGAGGTGGACACCACCGAGCTCACCCTCACGCAGGTCATCGAGTGCGTCGTCACCCTCGTCGAGGAGAAGCGGGCGGGGAAGTGACCCCGTCCCCCTCCCCGGCCGTCCCCGCCGGGCGGCGCCCGGCCCCCCGGAAGGACACCGCCCCCGGGCGGTCCGCGGCCCCCTCCGCCCGGGGCGCCGAGGTCGGCCGGCGCATCGGCGTCGGCCTGATGTACGGGCTCTGGAAGCCGCGGGTGCTCGGCGCCTGGCGGGTGCCCGCCCAGGGCCCGCTGATCCTCGCCGTCAACCACTCGCACAACATCGACGGCCCCATGGTCATGGGCGTGGCGCCCCGGCCGACGCACTTCCTGATCAAGAAGGAGGCGTTCGTCGGACCGCTCGGCCGCTTCCTGACCGGCATCGGCCAGCTCCAGGTCGACCGCAGCTCCGCCGACCGCACGGCCATCGCCCGCGCCCTCGGGGTCCTGGAGGCCGGGGGCGTACTGGGCATATTCCCGGAGGGCACCCGGGGCGAGGGGGACTTCGCCTCGCTGCGCGCCGGGCTGGCCTACTTCGCGGTCCGCAGCGGCGCCCCGATCGTCCCGGTCGCCGTCCTGGGAAGCTCCGGCACCCCCGGACGGTTGACCAGGGCACTGCCCCCGCTGCGCTCCCGCGTCGACGTCGTCTTCGGCGATCCCTTCACCGCGGGCGACGGCAGCGGGCGGCGCACGCGCAAGGCGCTGGACGAGGCCACCGAACGCATCCGCGAGCGGCTCACCGCGCACCTGGAAAACGCCGGGCGCCTCACCGGGCGCTAGGCGACACTGAGTAGTGGAACACCCGTTGAACAGGGCGTTCCACCGATCACCACGATGAACGAGGTACGGACTTCATGAACGACGACATCCACTCCGAGGGCTCGGGCGAGGAGCACGACCACGGGGCGCTTGGCGACGCCGAATACGCGCGGTTCATGGAGCTCGCCGCGGACGAGGGCTTCGACCTGGAGGAGGTCGAGGGTGCGATCGAGGAGGCCGGGCACGGCCCGCTGCCCGTCCTCGCCGTCGTCGGCCGCCCCAATGTCGGCAAGTCGACCCTGGTGAACCGGATCATCGGCCGCCGCGAGGCGGTCGTCGAGGACCGGCCCGGCGTCACCCGCGACCGCGTCACCTACGAGGCCGAGTGGGCCGGGCGCCGCTTCAAGGTCGTCGACACCGGCGGCTGGGAGCAGGACGTCCTGGGCATCGACGCCTCCGTGGCCGCGCAGGCCGAGTACGCCATCGAGGCCGCCGACGCGGTCGTCTTCGTGGTGGACGCCAAGGTCGGCGCCACCGACACCGACGAGGCCGTCGTCCGGCTGCTGCGCAAGGCGGGCAAGCCCGTGGTGCTGTGCGCCAACAAGGTCGACGGCGCCAGCGGCGAGGCGGACGCCTCCTACCTGTGGTCGCTGGGCCTGGGCGAGCCGCATCCGGTCTCCGCGCTGCACGGCCGGGGCACCGGCGACATGCTCGACAAGGTCCTGGAGGCCCTTCCCGAGGCCCCGGCGCAGACCTTCGGCTCGGCGGTCGGAGGCCCCCGCCGGATCGCCCTGATCGGCCGGCCCAACGTGGGCAAGTCCTCGCTGCTGAACAAGGTCGCGGGCGAGGAGCGGGTCGTCGTCAACGAGCTGGCCGGCACCACCCGCGACCCGGTCGACGAGCTGATCGAACTCGGCGGGCGGACGTGGAAGTTCGTCGACACGGCCGGCATTCGCAAGCGCGTCCACCTCCAGCAGGGCGCCGACTACTACGCCTCGCTGCGCACCGCCGCCGCCGTCGAGAAGGCGGAGGTCGCCGTCGTCCTCATCGACGCCGCCGAGTCGATCTCCGTGCAGGACCAGCGGATCGTCACCATGGCCGTCGACGCGGGCCGCGCGCTGGTCCTCGCCTTCAACAAGTGGGACACCCTCGACGAGGAGCGCCGCTACTACCTGGAGCGGGAGATCGAGACCGAGCTGGGCCAGGTCGCGTGGGCGCCGCGGGTGAACGTCTCGGCGCAGACCGGCCGGCACATGGAGAAGCTGGTCCCGGCGATCGAGACGGCCCTCGCGGGCTGGGAGACCCGGGTCCCGACCGGGCGGCTCAACGCCTTCCTCGGTGAGCTGGTCGCCGCCCACCCGCACCCGGTGCGGGGCGGCAAGCAGCCGCGCATCCTCTTCGGCACCCAGGCGGGCACCAAGCCGCCGCGGTTCGTGCTCTTCGCCTCCGGCTTCATCGAGGCGGGCTACCGGCGCTTCATCGAGCGCCGTCTGCGCGAGGAGTTCGGCTTCGAGGGGACGCCGATCCACCTCTCGGTGCGGGTGCGCGAGAAGCGCGGCGCGAAGAAGAAGTAGCTCCGGGACACCGCGCGGCCCCGGGCCGCGCGGCGCGGGCACGGGAGGAGGGGCCGCCCCGCCGGGGCGGCCCCTCCTCCCGTTGCCCCGGGCGGTCAGATCCCCCGGCGGGGGGCCGGGGGCAGCGCGGCCGGGACGTGCCGGGCCCCGGGGGCGTGCGGGGCCAGATAGCCGACGCGCTGCCACGGCGACGGCTGGCCGAGCCGGGCGCTGTGGGAGCCCGCGCTGTAGGCGCTGTAGGCACCGGGGCCGCGGGACATGGTCCCGAACGCGGTGAACTCCAGGTCCTCCTCGCCACTGCGGTCGCCGGGCAGCGAGCGGAAGGCCCTCACGTACTCGGCGCAGAGCGCGTCGAAGATCGGCGTGGCCGAGGGGCCACCGTGGCGTCGGAATGACTCGTATGCGTGCACGTATGTCCAAACGACCCCGAACCGGAAGGGATGCGGCCGGACGGGAGCCGTGAGGCGGGGGCGGGGGCGGTCCGGGGGCGCCCGGGGCACGGGGGAGTGCGCCGCGGCCACTGGGGCCCGTGTCCACGGGAGGGGGCGGACGCGGGCCCCCGGCGGGTTCGGGGCGGGACGGGCGGACCCGCCGGGGTGCCGGACGCCCCTTGGCCGTGCGCGCCGGGGGCGGACGGCCGGCTGAGTCCGGGTTCCGCGGGGAACGGGTGCCCCCGCGGGTTCTCGTGTCACGCAGGGGCGGGTGCGGGGGCGGGACCCGGAGAGCCGGGTGAGGGATCGGGCTGATCGGGCGGCGGGCCGGGCCGACCGGGCGGGGGCCGTCCGGGTGGGGCCGGGCCCGCCTGGACGGTGAGGCGGGACCCGGCAGGGGTGGGCCCGGTGGACCGCCGGGCTCGGCCCGGGAAGGGGCAGGTGGGCCGCCGGGCTCGGCCGGGGAAGCGGCAGGCCCGGCAGGGCCCGGCGGACGGGCCGGAGGAGACGGGGCCCTCGTGGGGCCGGGTCAGGTGCCCGCCAGCGGCAGGGCCGCCGCCACCAGCCGTCCGTTCGCCGCCGCCTTGTCCAGCGCGTCCCTCAGCAGGTCCTCGCGCGGCTGGCGCCCGATGCTGCCGACCGGGGCCGCGTACATCAGCACCTGCTGCTGCTTGTTGGCCGCCGTGCGCCAGCCCTCGGTGACCTGGAGCGGCTGGTGCGCCTGCCACCACGCCACCGGCCTGCCCCCGTTCACCCCCGGCTGGAGCACCGCGTGCAACTGGCCCATGGCGAGCAGCACCGACCAGCCGTGCAGCACCGCCGGGGTGGTGGACAGGTCGGCCGCCGGGGCGAAGCCCTGCTCCCTCAGCAGCGGCAGGAACTCGTCGCCGGGACCGGTGGTGCCCGGCCGCGCGATCGGGCCGGTCGGCTCCACGACCAGGGCCGGGTGCAGCTCCCCGGCGATCAGCACCAGGCCGCTGGTCACCCCGAGCACGGCCTGCTCGGGGACGGCCTGCTCCGGCACGGCCCGCGGCGGCTCCGGACGGTCGGCGCCGTCGGCGCTGATGGACCGCACCGCGCCCTGGAGCTGCTCCTCGGTGACCTTGACGACCTGCGAGGGCAGGCAGCCGGCGTGGGCGAAGGCGAGGACGGCGGTCTCGTCGCCGATGAACAGAACGGTGCTGGTGCGCTCCTGCTCGCAGTCGCCCGGGGTGCGGCAGGAGGTGCAGTCGTAGCTTCCCGGGGCGGATTCCCCGGCGAGCAGGCGGTCGGCTTCTTCGTCGCCGATCTCGGCGCGTACCTCGTCGCTGACGTCGAGCATGCGCGGCACGGGTGGCTCCCTCGGGATGTGGTGCGTGACCGGACCGGGTGGCTCCCGGCCCGGAGCCGGGGCGGTCCCCGGCTCACACAGAGGACAACGGGCGACCGGTGGCGGGAGTCACGCCCCGGCGTGAACGCGATCCCGGCGGCGGCCCCCGGCCCCGGCCGCCCGGAGGGACACCGCGCGGGGCCGCGCATCCCTGTGCCCCCAAGGCCCCCGGGCCGGAATCACGGCCCGGGGGCCCTCGCTCCGGGGAGTCGACAAATCAGGAAATCAGCGAAGGAACGGTGTGGCCGAAAGTGGCTGATACTGGAGGTAACGGTGAGGAGCGCGCGTACCGATCTGTCGGTCGTGACCACATCGCAACCGGTTCGGGACAACCCGGGGGTCCGGTTCCGGGTCTGAACGTACGAGGAGAAGACCGAGGAGGAATCGCACCGCATGACGCCGACGCCCCCGCTGCGCGCCGACTGCACAGCCGATTCCGCGGGTGGTCTCACCTTCGACGTCGCCGCCCGGGAGGGCGGTGACACGGCCCATCTGGTGCTGCGCCGCCGGGACGGCGACGACGAGGTGGGCCTGCCGCTGGTCCCCGTGGCCGAGGACCGGCTGCGGGCCGCGCTGCCCAGCAGCGTCGCCCTGCCCGAGGGCCGCTGGGACGCCTACGCCCGGCTGGCCGACGGCGAGCCCCTGCGCCTGCTGCCCGGTGTCACCGACCTCAGCTCCCTCGCCGACCGCGCCCCCAGCGGGCTGCTCGGCCACGTCGCCGTCCGCATCCCGTACGCCACCCGTCGGGGCAACCTCACCGTCCGGAGCTGGCTGCGCGCCCCGCACGCCGAGACGGACGGGCCCCGCCCCGCAGACGGCGGGCTGACCGTGCGCGGCCGGGTCTACGGCACCGAACTGGCCCCCGGGGCCGCCTACGCCGAGCTGCGCCGCCGTCCGGACGCGGGCGGGGCGGGCCTCCGGCGGCTCGACGTGGCCGCCGACCGGACGGAGTTCCGCCTCGACGTGGACTACGGGACCCTCGAACCCGGGGTGTGGGACCTCTGGCTGCGTCCCGCCGGGGAGGCCGGCCCCGCCGTGAGGGTGGCCCGGCTGCTGGACGACGTCGCGGACAAGCAGCCCGTCTTCAGCTTCCCCCGGGCCCGGGTGACCACCCCGCACGGCGCTCTGGAGGCCGTCCCGCACTACACCTGGGACAACGACCTGTCGGTGTCGGTCACCGCCCTGTGAGGGGGGCGGGCTCCGCGCGAAGCCCGCACCCGCCCCTCGGGCCGGCCGCCTTCCCGGTCCTCCCGGGGGGGAACCCCGCCGGGGCGGGGAATGGACGGGCGCCGCAGGTATTTCCTGTGCGGGTGCCCGATTCCGGAGTGTTCGTTCGAACCATCGCGCGCGGAATGCGCGGCCCCGCCGAATCGTTTCCCGGGCTCTTTTCCGTCCATGTATTCGAGGGGTGGTCCGGTCGTTCGGAAATACCTCGGCCATGCCTCCTGAAGAGGGAGCGATACGCCCGTCCGGGTGGCCGGGGGCGACCGGAAGCCGTGTCGTGATCCTGTGACAGAAGTGTGACCGGAGGGCGATGCGCACCCCGTGTCACCGGTCCGGGCTTCCCCGCCGCCGGGCCAGGGCCTAGCGTGGCCGTATGGCACCGATACCGACACCCCCGGCCGAACCCCGGGACAGTCCGGACGCGTACGTCGGCCTCGCCTCCGGCGCCGCGGAGCGCCGCGCGCGGGAACGGGGGTGGTCGTCGGTCCGGTCGTTGCCGCCGGGCGCGGTCATCACCATGGAGTACCGGGTGGGGCGGCTCAACTTCGAGGTACGGGACGGCCGCGTGGTCCGCGCCTGGAAGGGCTGACCGCCGCCCGCGGGGCCGCGGCACCGGGCCCCGGCGCCCATCGGCCCGCGCCCCGGCGTCCGGCGCTCAGCCGCCCGAGAGGTGGCGCGCGGCGGGTGCCGCGCTGCGCGGGTGCCGGTCCGCGTGCGGCGGACGGCGGCTCCCCGCCGGGGTGACCGGCGTGCGGTCCGGACGGCTCGTGTGCGGGCCCGGGGCCAGGTAGACGGGCGCCCACGCCACCCGCTGGGCGCCGACCGGCTCGGGCTCCGGCGCGGCGGGGCGCGCCCCCGGGTCCGCTCCTGACGGGGGGTGCGGCGCGGGGGACTCCGGCCGTGCGGACGCGGCGGCGGCCGCCGGGGCGGCGGACGGCCCCCGGGCCGGGGTCCGCCGCCGGTGGCGGGCGAACCAGCGGTCGCGCACCCCCAGGATCCACGCCTCGGCGCGGGAGATCAGCGGCTCGAACCACGGCAGGGCCAGCAGGATCAGCAGCCCCGCCGTCCAGCCCAGGAGCACGTCGCTCAGCCAGTGCGTACCGAGGTACACGGTCGACATCCCGACTCCGAGCGAGGTGATCGCCGACAGGGCGGACAGCCAGCGCCGGGCCCTCGGGGTCGAGGCCAGATAGGCCAGGATGCCCCAGGTCACGACGGCGTTCGCGGTGTGACCGCTCGGAAATATATCGCCGCCGCCGCCCATCTCGTTCGAGCCGATGGTGGTCGCGTAGTGCGGCCCGAGCCGCCCCATGCCGATCTTGGCGGCGCCCACGGTGACGTTCAGCAGCAGCAGCGAGGCGCCGAGCGCGAGCAGCGGGCGCAGGGTGTGCTGCCGCCAGGAGCGCCAGCCGAGCCACGCCGCGACCATCACGGCCGTGGGGCCGCGCTGGCCCAGCACCACGTAGTAGTCGACGAACGCGTGGATCTCCGGCCACTGCTGGTAGGGCCGGAAGAACATGACCTGCCAGTCGAGCCGGACCAGCCAGGAGGTGATCTGCACGGCCCAGACGATCGCGAGGTAGAAGGCGAGGGTCGCGGCGAACAGCACGGTCCGGTGCCGGCTCATCGACGGCACCGCGAGGTGGACCGGTCGTTCCGACTCCCGGTCCAGTCTCGCGAACACCCGGTCCAGCCGGGTGGGCTTCCGTTCGGTACGCACCCAATCGACGTTACAGCGAGTGAGGAGTGAACCCCGACGAATCAACGGCTTTGTGATGACGATGTGATGTGGGATTGCTCTCAGGGGGCGCCCTATTCTCCGTGAATGCGCGGGCGTGGCCGGAGTGGGCTTCAATTCCTTTGATCGGCCCGGACGACGGGTTTATCGTGCTTTTAAAATTCGTTCACCGAATACTGGTGCGGAATTTCCCCGCCGCTCACGGCGCCCGCCGGGCCGCCGGCGTCACCGGGACCCGCGGCGCCCGGGACCCCCGGGGTGCCCGCCCCCGGTCCGCCGGGGTGTCGCCCCCGGTCAGGGCGGCCCGGACCCGTTCAGCCAGAACGCCCCGTACACCGCCGACACCGCCGCGGCGCCGCCCACCACCAGCGCCGCCCGCGGGACGCGCGCCCCGGCCAGGGCCACGGCCAGGGGCAGCAGCAGCGGGAACGCCGGCAGCAGCAGCCGCGGCTTCGAGCCGAAGTAGCTCGACGCGCACAGGGCCAGGACGGTCACGGTCCCGGAGTACACCAGCAGCGCGAGCGGCTGGCCCCGCCGCACACAGATCCCGAACAGCCACAGCAGCAGGCCGACCCCGGCGGTGAGCGCCGCCCCGGCCAGGGCGGAGGGGAACGAGGTGAACAGGGCCGCGGTGAAACGGGCGAAGGCCGCGCCGCCGTCGAAGCCGTTGCGCCACCCGGCCTGGACGTCGAGGTAGCCGAACGCGCCCCGCCCGGTGCGGTGGCCCACCCACAGCACGTACCCGGCGGCGCCCAGCGGGGCGAGCAGCAGCCCGGCCAGGCACCTGGCGCGGGCGCGCGTACCGGAGAGCGGCGGGTCGGCGCGGCGGGAGCCGGCGAGCGCCGCGATGCCGGCCGCCCACACCGCCGCCGTCACCGCGAGCCCCACCGGCCGGGTCAGCCCGGCCAGGGAGGCCAGGGCGCCCGCGGTCACCCAGCGCCCGGTCAGCACCGCGTACAGCGACCAGGCCGCGAGCGCGGTGAACAGCGACTCGCTGTACGCCATCGACTGCACGATCCCGACCGGCAGCACCGCCCAGAGCAGCACCGCGCCCACCGCCGCCCGGCCGCCGTACAGCTGCTCCGCCACCGCGAAGATCCCCCAGGCAGCCGCCAGGGAGGCGAGCAGGGAGACGACGAGGCCGGCGGTCCCGTGCGACAGCGGGGAGACCGCGGCGCCCAGCCGCTCCAGCCACGGCAGCAGCGGGAAGAACGCGAGGTCGGAGTGGACGTCCCCGTTCGGCAGCCGCACCACGCGGCCGTAGCCCCGCTCGGCGACGCCGGAGTACCACACGGAGTCCCAGCGGGCGGTGAGGAGGGTGAGGGCGCTCTTGCCGCGCGCGGCGCTCCAGCAGGCCAGCACGGCCAGCCCCAGGACGCGCACCGCCGCGTAGCCGAGGAGCGCGGGGGCGGCCCGGCGCAGCGGCCCGGGGCGGTCCGGCACCGGGGCCGGGCGCGTTTCGAGATCGATCACGCGCCCGATTATCTTCCGCGCCGGGGACGGGGCGGGTCCCCGCCCGTCCGGGGCGGGGCGTTCCCGTGCCCTCGCCCGTACGGGGCGGGGCGTGTCCCTGCCCTCGCCCGGCCGGGGGCGGACCCATCCCGCCCACGCGCTCGGCCGGGGGCGGACCATGCCGCTCACGCGCTTCGCCGGGGGCGGAGCGTTCCCGCGCACCCGCTCGGCCGGGCGCGGACCGCTTCCCGTGGCGGGCGTGGACCGCTCCGTTCGCGCGCCCGGCGGGCCGCCCGGGAGACCGGGGGGACCCCGCGCCCCGGGGACCCCGCGCCCCGGCGGCGCGCGGCCCCGGCCCCACGCCGCGCGGGCCTCGGCCCCACGGGGGCGGCGCCGGACCCTTCGGCCGGGTCACGGGCCCCGCCGCGGCCCCTCGGCAGGGTCCCCGCGTCCCGCCCCGCGCGCTCCCCGCCGGGTGGCGCGGCGGCGTGGGCCGGCCGGGGCGGGAGGGGCGTGTGAGGCCCGCCACCGTCGCCCCCGCGGGCCTCGCGTACGCTGGCGGCCCATTCGCGTTCCGTCGCACGGCCCCGGAGGCACCGCTCCTCCCGGCCGAGCCGCGGGGGAGTCCCCACCCCCGCGAGGCCCGCCGGACGCGGGGGAACATCTTGGAGGTACGCCATGTCCGGGACGCCCACGGCCGCAGCCGCGCCGCGCCGTCGGGAGGCCGGGTCCGGCGCCGATCGCTGGGTGGTCCTGGTCGTCCTCTGCGTCAGCCTGCTGCTCGTCGCGGTCGACGCCACCGTGCTGCACGTGGCGGTGCCCGCGCTCACCGAGGACCTGCGGCCCGGCTCGATCGAGCTGCTCTGGATCGTCGACGTCTATCCCCTGGTCTGCGCCTCGCTCCTGATCCTGTTCGGCACCCTGGGCGACCGGGTGGGCCGCAGGCGGGTGCTGCTCTGCGGCTACGGGCTGTTCGGCGTCGCCTCCGCCCTGGCGGCCCTCGCCGACAGCGCCCCGGTGCTGATAGTGGCCCGGGCGCTGCTCGGCATCGGCGGGGCGATGATCATGCCCGCGACGCTGTCGATCCTGCGCCAGGTCTTCCCCGACCGCCGGGAGCGGGCGCTGGCCATCGGCGTGTGGAGTGCGGTGGCCGCGGTCGGCGCGGCGGTCGGGCCGCTGCTCGGCGGCTTCCTGCTGGAGCACTTCTGGTGGGGCTCGGTCTTCCTGGTGAACATCCCGCTGATGCTGGTCAGCCTGCCGGTGGGGCGGCTGCTGCTGCCCGAGTCGACGGGCGACCGCACGGGGCCGTGGGACGTGACCGGGGCCCTGATGGCTGCTGCCGGGCTGTTCGGCGTGGTGCTCGGGGTGAAGGGGCTGGGCGGCGGCGAGGCGGTGGCGGGCCCGCTCACCCTGGTGCCGCTGGCGGCCGGTGCCGCGCTGCTGGCGGGCTTCGTGCGGCGGCAGCGGCGCCGCCCCCATCCGCTGGTGGACCTGCGCCTCTTCCGCCGTCCCGCTTTCAGCACCTCGGTCGGGTGCATCGTGCTGGCCATGCTGGCGCTGGTGGGCCTGGAGCTGATCGCGGCGCAGTACCTGCAACTGGTCCTCGGGCTCTCCCCGCTCCAGACCGGGCTGCGGCTGCTGCCGCTGACCCTCGCCGCGATGGCCGCCGGACTGGCCGGGGCGCGGCTGCTGCGGCGGTTCGGGCCGCGCCGGACGGTGTGCGCCGGGTTCTGCGTCACCGCCGCGGCGGTGGTGCTGCTGACCGCGATGGGCCGGGCGGACACCTGGGGGCTGCTGCTCGCCGGGTTCCTGCTGCTCGGCTTCGGACTGGAGACCACCCTCTTCGGCGCCTACGAGTCGATGCTGAGCGAGGCGCCGCAGGCGCAGGCCGGCGGGGCGGCGGCGATAGGGGAGACCTCGTACCAGCTGGGCGCCGGCATCGGCATCGCCCTGCTGGGGAGCGTGATGAACGCCGCGTACGCGCCCCGGCTGACCGGGGGTGTGCCCGGGGTCCCGGCGGAGGCCTCCACGGCGGGCGCGCGCTCGCTGGGGGAGGCGTACGACGTGGCGGCGCTGCTCGGCGGGCCCGCGGGGAGCGCGCTGCGCGGCGCCGCCGCGGACGCCTTCGTCCGGGGGCTGCATGTGACGCTGCTGGTCAGCGCGGGGCTGCTGCTGGCCGGGGCGGTGATGGCGCTGCGGCTGCCGCGGGCCGTGCAGGGCGAGGCGGTGGCGCTGCCCGGCCCGCGCGACCCCGCCGAGGCGGGCCTCCCGGCGTGACCGGTCCCCCGGCCGGGCGCCGGAACCGCCCGGCCGCCGGACGGCCGGGGCGGGTGGACGCGGGGGAGGGCGCCGCGTAGCGTCGGGGCCGAACTGCCTGCTAGCGGTGCTAGTTTTCCGTCCCCGGAGGGTGTCCATGGCCTCGTCCCCCGCGCTGCCCCCGTTCGACCCCGCCGATCCCCTCGGCATCGACGACCTGCTGGAGCCCGAGGACCTCGCCGTCCGCGGGACCGTGCGGGACTGGGCGGGGAAGCGGGTGCTGCCGCACATCGCTGAGTGGTACGAGCGCGGCGAGCTGCCCGGCGTCCGCGAACTCGCCCGCGAGCTTGGCGGCATCGGAGCGCTGGGGATGTCCCTGGAGGGCTACGGCTGCGCCGGGGCCAGCGCCGTGCAGTACGGGCTGGCCTGCCTGGAGCTGGAGGCCGCCGACTCCGGCATCCGCTCGCTCGTCTCCGTGCAGGGCTCCCTCGCCATGTACGCCGTGCACCGCTTCGGCAGCGAGGAGCAGAAGCGGGAGTGGCTGCCCCGGATGGCCGCCGGCGAGGTCATCGGCTGCTTCGGCCTCACCGAGCCCGACCACGGCTCCGACCCGGCGGGCATGCGCACCCGCGCCCGGCGCGACGGCGGTGACTGGGTCCTCGACGGACGGAAGATGTGGATCACCAACGGCTCGGTGGCCGGGGTCGCGATCGTGTGGGCCCGCACCGACGACGGCATCCGCGGGTTCGTGGTGCCCACCGACACCCCGGGCTTCTCCGCGCCCGAGATCCGGCACAAGTGGTCCCTGCGCGCCTCCGTCACCAGCGAGCTGGTCCTCGACGGGGTGCGGCTCCCGGCCGACGCGGTCCTGCCGGGCGCCCTCGGGCTGCGCGGCCCGCTCGGCTGCCTCGGCCATGCCCGCTACGGCATCGTCTGGGGCGCGATGGGCGCCGCCCGCAGCTCCTTCGAGACGGCGCTGGAGTACGCGAGGACGCGGGAGCAGTTCGGGCGGCCCATCGGCGGCTTCCAGCTCACCCAGGCCAAGCTCGCCGACATGGCGGTCGAACTGCACAAGGGGATCCTGCTCGCCCACCACCTCGGCCGGCGCATGGACGCCGGCCGCCTGCGCCCCGAACAGGTCAGCTTCGGCAAGCTCAACAACGTCCGCGAGGCCATCGACATCTGCCGCACGGCCCGCACGATCCTGGGCGCCAACGGGATCTCCCTGGAGTACCCGGTGATGCGGCACGCGACGAACCTGGAGTCGGTGCTCACCTACGAGGGCACCGTCGAGATGCACCAGCTGGTGCTGGGCAAGGCGCTCACCGGACTCGACGCCTTCCGGTGAGGCGCGGCCGGGGTTCCGGCGAGGCGCGGGCGGGGATTCGGTGAGACGCGGGCGGGGCCGTGGGGCGGCCCCGCCTCAGCTCTGGTTGAAGAAGCCGTCCGAACGGTGCGAGGCGGCCTCGCCGCTGATCACCTCGGTGTCGGCCGGGCTCAGCAGGAACACCCGGGTGGAGACCCGTTCGATCGAACCGCGCAGCCCGAAGATCAGCCCCGCCGCGAAGTCGACGACGCGCTTGGCGTCGGTGGCCTCCATGGCCGTCAGGTTCATGATGACCGGGACCCCCTCCCGGAACAGCTCCCCGATGGCCCGGGCGTCCCGGAAGCTGTCCGGGGTGACCGTGCCGATCCGCCGGCCCCTCTCCTCCGCGACGTCCGAGGCCACCTTCACCCGGGGGTCCGTGACCCAGGTGTCCTGGGACTCGCCCTCGGAGTAGTCGTCGTCGTAGTAGCGCTCGTCGTCGTTGTCGTCGACGAGGCCGAGCCACGCACTCGCCTTGCGTACCGATCCCATGGACGCCTCCTCTCGCAGCGGTCTTCCGTGCTTCCGCATCCCCATGGTCATCCATGATGCGGACGTCGCGCCAAGCGGACCGACGTCTCGCGGGGGGTTTGTGACGGTACTGGTGCACAGCGGATCCGTCGAGAGTCCTTGTGTCCCAAGGGTCATTCCCCAAACGGATGCTGACTGTGAGTGAAATATGATTCTCCCCGGCGTACGGGTGAGGGACCGTACGTACGGGTGAACGCGACAGTCGGTACGATGCCGCAGCTCAACATCGTACGGATCACGGGGGAGTGTCGTGTTCGGGATCGTCAGACCATGCAGACATCGGCTGGGGGAGAGCCTCGGCGGCCAGTGGATGGCGCATTTGTGCGGCCTGTGCCTCGCTCTGCGCAAGGACCACGGACAGTTCGCCCGTATCGTGACGAACTATGACGGGCTGCTCATATCGGTGCTGACGGAGGCTCAGGCCGCGGACGGCGGCGCCGGTGCCGGGCGGCGCACGGCGGGACCCTGCCCGCTGCGCGGCATGCGCACCGCCTCCGTCGCGCACGGTGAGGGCGCCCGGCTCGCGGCGGCCGTCTCCCTGGTGCTCGCCTCGGCCAAGGTCCGCGACCACGTCGCCGACGGCGACGGGCTGCTGGCCCGGCGGCCGGTGGCGCTCGCCGCCCGCCGGGTCGCCCGGGGCTGGGACGCGGCCGGCGCCCGCGGCGGCACCGCCGTCGGCTTCGACACCGCCGTCCTGGTCGACGCCGTGGACCGGCAGACCGGCATCGAGGCGCTCGCCGGACCCGGCACTCCGATCCTCGCCGTGACCGAGCCCACCGAGACCGCGACCGCCGCCGCCTTCGCGCACACCGCGCACCTCGCGGGGCGGCCGGGCAACGCCGAGCCGCTGGCCGAGGCCGGGCGGCTGTTCGGACGGCTCGCCCACCTGCTGGACGCCGTGGAGGACCGGGAGGCCGACGCCGCCTCGGGCGCCTGGAATCCGCTCACCGCCACCGGCACCTCCCTCACCGAGGCCCGGCGGCTCGCCGACGACGCCGTGCACGGGGTGCGACTCGCGCTGCGCGAGGCCGAGTTCACCGACGGGCGACTGGCCCACCGGCTCCTCGTGCACGAGCTGGGCACCTCCGTCGACCGTGCCTTCGGCACCGCCTCCTGCGCCCACGGCGGCCACCCGTACGCCCCGCCCGGCGGCCCCGGCGCGCCGACGCCCCCCGGGCCGCCGCGCGGCAACCGGCGCGGGCTGCTCGCGGGCTGCGCGGTGTGGGTGGGGCTCGCCTGCACCTGCCAGATGTGCTGCGGCACCTACGAGGATCCGTGGTCGGGTGAGCGCAAGGAGAGCCAGTGCGCCAACTGTGACGGCAGTTGCTGCGAGTGCTGCAACTGCTGCAGCTGCTGCGGGGAGGACGGCTGCTGCGGCGACGGCTGCGGTTGCGACTGCTGACCCCCGCCGGTGCCGCCGCCCGGTGACGCTCCCGGCGGGCGGCGTGCCCCGGCCGTGCCCCGGTCCCGGGCGGGAGGGGTGTGTCAGGGTGCGTCCATGACGAATCCCGCGAAGGACCCCGTACCGGGGCCCGCCCCGGCCGGTCCCGTCGGCTCCGCTGGTCCCGCCGCCCCCGGAGCGGCCGGGGCGTGGCGGCGCTGGCACGAGGACCGGGTGGCGGCGGTGTCGGCGCCCCACGGCCCGCTCGCCCTGGTGGGCACGTACTGGCTGGAGGACCATCCGGAGGGTCGACTTCCGGACATCCCGGGGCGATGGACCGCCGACGGCGACGCGGTGGTGCTCACGGCCGCCCCGGAGGACGGGCTGACGGTGGACGGGCACCCCCTCCGGGGGGAGGCGCGGCTGGCCGCCGACTCCGGCCCGGCCGGGGCGGCCCGGGTGGCGTACGGCGAGCGCCGGCTGGTCGTCCTGGTGCGGGAGGGCGTCTGGGGCGTACGGGACTTCGACCCGGCGTCCGGGGCGCGGCGGGCGTTCCGCTCCATCGAGGCGACCGCCTACGATCCGCGCTGGTCGGTGCCGGGGCGCTTCACTCCTTACGGTGACGGGGACCGCAGCGTCCGGGTGCCCAACGCGGACGGGCGGCGGCGCGGGCTGGCCCTCGGCGGCGAACTGGCGTTCTCCCTGCCGTCCCCGGAGTCGCCCGAAGGGATGGGCCCCGACGGGGAGCGGGAGTTCACCCTCCAGGTGAGCGTCGAGGCGGACGGCTCGCTGTGGGCGGTGTTCGCGGACGGCACCAGCGGGGAGAGCAGTTACCGCTTCCGGTTCCTGCGCCCGGCCGCCCCCGACGCGCGGGGGCGCACCACGGTCGACTTCAACCGGGCGCTGCTGCCGCCGTGCGCCTTCGCCGACCACTTCGTCTGCCCCTTCCCGCCGCCCGGCAACACCCTCGGCGCGCCCGTCGAGGCGGGCGAGCGCAGGCTCCTGACCGGCTGATCCGCCGGGGGCGGCGGTCCGCGGAGGGAAGTGCCGCCGGGCCGCCGCCGGGCGGCCCGGGGCGGGTGTCCGCGGGCGGGGCGCGGGTGGTCCCGTCCGGTCCGGGGCCGGGCCGGGTGCCCGTTTGCGCCCGGATCGCGTGCGGGTGGGGCGGGAGTGGCGCCAGGGGGTGCGGAGTGCGTGAGTGACGGCTGAAAGGCACCCTTGTGCCGACCGGACGTCCGGCCGAATACTTCCAACTTCAGCGCTTGTCAGGGGCACGGCAATCCGTTCCCGGACGTCCGGCCGCTGACCGCGCCTCACGGGCCCAACCCCACGAAAAGGCCCCTGACTTCCCCTGTGGAGGAACGAAGTGAGGATCAAGCGCACGACCCCCCGCACCAGCACGAGACGCACCCGTCTGATCGCCGTGTCCGCCGGCCTCGTCGCCGCGGCGGCCTTCGCGGTGCCCAGCGCGAACGCCTCCGGAACCCCCGCCCCCACCACCTTCAGCGCGGCCGACCTCGCGGGCGCGAGCGCCTCCGTGCTCAAGGCCGACGTCCCGGGCACCGCCTGGGTCGTCGACCGGGCGACCGGACGGCTCGTCGTCACGGCCGACAGCACCGTCTCCCCGGCCGGGATAGCGAAGATCAAGGAACAGGCCGGCGACCGTGCCGGAGCGCTGACCATCAAGCGCACCCCCGGCACCTTCAGCAAGCTGATAGCCGGCGGTGACGCCATCTACGCGAGCGGCTGGCGCTGCTCCCTCGGCTTCAACGTCCGCAACAGCAGCGGCGCCGACTACTTCGTGACCGCCGGGCACTGCACCGACGGCGCCGGCACCTGGTGGTCCAACTCCGGGAAGACCACGGTCCTGGGCACGACCAGCGGGTCCAGCTTCCCGGGCAACGACTACGGCCTCGTCCGCTACACCAACACCTCGGTCAGCAAGTCCGGCACCGCCGGCGGGGTGGACATCACCCGCGCGGCCACACCGACCGTGGGCACCACGGTCATCCGGACCGGCTCGACCACGGGCACCCACAGCGGCCGGGTCACCGGGCTCAACGCCACCGTCAACTACGGCGGCGGCGACATCGTCTCGGGGCTGATCCAGACCACGGTCTGCGCCGAGCCCGGCGACTCCGGCGGCCCGCTCTACGGCAGCAACGGCGTCGCCTACGGTCTGACCTCCGGCGGCAGCGGTGACTGCACCTCGGGCGGCACGACCTTCTTCCAGCCCGTCACGGAGGCCCTGAGCGCCTACGGCGTCAGCGTCTACTGATCCCGGACGGACCGGACGGCGCCGGTGGCCGGGGCGGACTGGAGGGCCCCGCCCCGGCCGCCGCGCGGGGACCCGCGCCACGGGTCCCCGCATCCCCGGCCCCGCACCACGAGCCCCCGCGCACCGACCGGTGCGCGGGGGCTCCGCCGTGCCCGGGACCCGCCGTCCCGCACCGAGTCACGCCGCGTCGGCGACCGCCCGGTGTTTGCGAGCGCGTCGTTCCGCGCGCCGGGCCCCGGCCCCGTCCCCGGGGAGGGCCGCGAGGGGTGAAGGATCTGTGCCCGCGCTGGAGTTGTCGTGTACCCGTCCTGTCGGCGGCCTTGTACGCCTCCTGGGGATTCGGAAGAGTGACCGCTCGTCAACCGGCCTTCCGGCCCGGGGAGTCCCCACAACTCCCCGGGCCGACCCCCACAGGAGGACATGAGTTGAAGCACCTACGCATATCCGCACGACGGTCGATCGCGGTGGGCGCGGGCCTCGCCGCGCTGATGGCCACGGGATTCACCTTCCGGAGTGCGAACGCCGGCGAGGCGTCGGAACCCCCCGCCCCCAGGACCCTGACGGCGGCCGCGGCCGGGGACCTGTCCGCGTCCCTCCTCGACGGCCTCGGCGACGGCGCCGCCGGCGGCTACTACGACGCCCGCACCGGGAACCTCGTCGTCAACGTGCTCGACGGGACGGCGGCGCGGACGGCCGAGCGGGCCGGGGCCAGGGCCAGAATCGTCGAGAACTCGCTCGCCGAACTGCGGGGCGCGCAGACCGTCCTGGCCCGGGAGGCCTCCGTCCCGGGCACCTCCTGGGTGGCCGACCCGGTCACCAACAAGGTGGTCGTCACCGCCGACCGCACGGTCTCCGGGGCCCGGTGGACCACGCTGTCCGAGGTGGTCGACGGGCTCGGCTCCAAGGCCGAGCTGCGGCGCACCGGGGGCGAGTACAGGGCGTTCACCGCGGGCGGCGACGCCATCACCGGAGGCGGCGGGCGCTGCTCGCTCGGCTTCAACGTGACCAGGGGCGGCGAGCCGTACTTCCTCACCGCCGGGCACTGCACCCAGGCCATCTCCACCTGGTCCGACTCCTCCGGCGCGGTGATCGGGCAGAACGCGGCCTCCAGCTTCCCGGACAACGACTACGGCCTGGTCAAGTACACCGCCGGGGTGGACCATCCGAGCGAGGTGAACCTCTACAGCGGCTCCGCCCAGGCCATCACGGGCGCCGCCGAGGCGTCCGTCGGCATGCGGGTCACCCGCAGCGGCTCCACCACCCGGGTGCACTCCGGCACGGTGACCGGGCTCAACGCCACCGTCAACTACGGCAACGGCGACATCGTCAACGGTCTGATCCAGACCGACGTCTGCGCCGAGCCCGGTGACAGCGGTGGCTCGCTCTTCTCCGGCGACCGGGCGGTCGGCCTCACCTCGGGCGGCAGCGGCGACTGCACCTCGGGCGGCACGACCTTCTTCCAGCCCGTCACGGAGGCCCTGTCGGCCACGGGCACGCAGATCGGCTGACGGCACGCCCCGGCACGGTCCCGCCCCGCGCGCGAGGGGCGGGATCTCCGCACGCCGGGGCGCCCGCGCCGGGCCCGCCGGGGTCCGGTGCCCCGCGCAGGGTCGTCCCGCGCCAGGCGCCCGCACCGGGATGCCGCGCGCCGGAGCCCCGCCCGTGCCCGGGGATGCGCCCTCCGCGCCGAGCCCGCCGGGATGCGCCTTCCGCGCCGTATCCGCCGGGACGCTCCGCGCCGGAGCGCACGCCCTCTACGCCGCGCCCGCCGCCGTCTCCCCGTCGCGCCCTCGGCGCAGCGTCGACGCCAGCAGGGTGACGAGGGTCCCGGCGACCGCCCACGCCGACAGCACCAGCAGCGGCCCGGTCACGGCGTTCCCCTCGAAGTACGCGATCGAGCGCGCCGTCCACGTCCCCGCGCCCGGCGGCAGCGCCGGGCCGATCTCCTTCCAGAACGGCGGCAGCAGTGGCAGCGGGAAGGCGCCGCCCGCGCTCGGGTTGCCCGCGACCACCACCAGCAGGATGGCCAGGCCGATGCCGACGATGCCGAAGATCCCCTGGAGGGCGAGGGTGGCCGCCCCCACGGCGAAGGTGACCAGCGCCCCGAGCCCCCACAGCGCCGTCACGCTGCCGGGCAGGGCGCCCAGGACCGGTCCGACGATCACCGCGCCGCCGAGTCCGCCGACCACCGACACCAGCGCCATCACGCCCAGCCGGATGACCGCGCGCCCCGGGTCGGCGGGCCGCGCGCCGGAGCTGATGGCGAGGATCGAGGCGAACAGGTAGCCGCCCACGCACCAGCCCACGACCAGGTAGAAGGACGACAGCCCGTCGAAGTCGTGGCCGGAGGCCGGGGCCACGTCCACCGTCCGCACGGCCCGCCCCCCGGCCTCCTCCACCGTCCCGACCAGGCCCTTCAGGGTGGTGGCCAGGACGGTGCCGCCGCCGGTGGCGACCAGCAGCCGGTCGGCGGGGGCGGCCGGGTCCACGATCAGCGCGCCGTCGATCTCCCGGTCCGTGATCTGCCGCCGGGCCTCCGCCTCGCCGGACAGCGTGCGGGGGTCCAGCGGCGCCCCGGGCAGCGCGTCCAGCCGGGCCACCGTCCGGTCGGCGGCGGCACCGGGCGCGACCACCCCGAAGGGCACGTCCCGCGGCGTCGGATCGTGCAGCGCGCCCACGTAGGAGGCGATGAAGAGGAGCTGGAGCGCGATCACGCCCAGGACCAGCAGGGTGGCCCGCGGGGTGACGGCGTCCCGTTACCTCGCCGAGGAAGGAGCCGTCGCGGCGGCCGGTGCCCGGGGTGTGCGCCATGCCCCCCACGCTCCGGTGCGGCCGGCGTTCCCGCAGGTGGGGCGGGGCCGAACGGGTATCGCACACATATTCGAGAATTGGTTTATGGTGGGGTGAGGTGATGGGAACGCGTGTTCGACAGAACACCGGGTTCACGAGAGCGGGAGGTGTGCGTGCCGGGTTTCACGCATCTGCACACCGTCTCCGGGTTCTCCGCGCGCCACGGTGCCTCCCACCCGGAGCGGCTGGCCGAGCGCGCCGCCGAGCGGGGCATGGACGCCCTCGCCCTCACCGACCGCGACACCCTCGCCGGGGCGGTCCGCTTCGCCAGGGCGTGCGCCGGGGCGGGCATCCGGCCGCTGTTCGGCGCCGGGCTGGCGGTGGCGGCGCCCGAGGCCGCGGACGGCGGCCGTACGGACACCTCCGTGCGCCGGGACCGCCTCCGGACCCCGGTGCGCGGCGGCGCCTTCCTCGACGAGTCGGCCCCCCGCGCGACCTTCCTCGCCCGGGACGGCGCCCGCGGCTGGGCCGCCCTGTGCCGGCTGGTCTCCGCGGCCCACGCGGCCGGGGGCGCCCCACTGCTGCCCTGGGCCGAGCAGCGCGGCGACGGGCTGACCGTGCTGCTCGGCCCGGACTCCGACGTCGGCCGCGCCCTCGCCGCGGGCCGCCCCGACCGCGCCGCGCGGCTCCTCGCGCCCTGGCGGGAGGTGCACGGCGACGCCCTGCGCCTGGAGGCGGTCTGGCACGGCCGCGAGGGCACCGGCCCCGGCTCCCTGCGGCTGGCCGCCCGCACCGTGGGCTTCGCCGCCGAGCAGGGCGTGCGGCCCGTGCTGACCAACGCCGTCCGCTACGCCGACCCCGGCCAGGGCCCCGTCGCCGACGTGCTGGACGCCGCCCGGCGGCTGGTGCCGGTGCACGCCGCCCGGGAACCGGACTCCGGAGAGGCCTGGCTCAAGGACGCGGACGCCATGCGGCACGCCGCCGAGCGGATCGTCGAGGCCGCCGGGTTCCGGCGCGGGGCCGCCCTCGCCCTGCTGGAGCAGACCCGGGCCACGGCCGCCGCCTGCCTGGTCGACCCCGAGGACGACCTCGGCACGGGCGCCGTCCACTTCCCCGAGCCGGCCCTCGTCGGCGCCGGCCGCCGCACCGCCCAGCGGGCGCTGGCCTCCCGGGCGGCGGCGGGCATGGTGCGGCGCGGCTACGACCGGCGGCGCGCCTACTGGGAGCGGATGCACCACGAGCTGGACATCATCGCCCACCACGGCTTCGCCTCCTACTTCCTGACCGTCGCCCGGGTCGTGGACGACGTGCGGGACCTGGGCATCCGGGTCGCCGCACGCGGCTCCGGCGCGGGCTCGCTGGTCAACCACCTCCTCGGCATCGCCCACGCCGACCCCGTCGAGCACCGGCTGCTGATGGAGCGCTTCCTGTCCAGGGAGCGGGTCGTGCTGCCCGACATCGACATCGACGTGGAGTCCGCGCGCCGCCCCGAGGTCTACCGGGCGATCCTCGACCGCTTCGGACCCGAGCGGGT
This sequence comes from Streptomyces sp. SID8352, assembly GCF_009862265.1. Taxonomy (GTDB): domain Bacteria; phylum Actinomycetota; class Actinomycetes; order Streptomycetales; family Streptomycetaceae; genus Streptomyces. The sequence goes on from NZ_WWGX01000038.1 coordinate 52,046, forward strand.
CGCCGCGGTGGCCATGCCCGAGACGTACCGGGTGCGCCACGCCGTCCGGGACGTGGGCGCCGCCCTGTCCATGGACCCGACCGAGATCGACCGGATCGCCAAGTCCTTCCCGCACATCCGCGCCCGCGACGCCCGCGCGGCGCTGGCGGAGCTGCCCGAACTGAAGGAGCTGGCACGGGAGTCCCGGGACGGCGGGAAGCGTTACGGGCGCTTCTGGGACCTGGTCGAGGCGCTCGACGCCCTGCCGCGCGGCGTCGCCATGCACCCCTGCGGCGTGCTGCTGTCGGACGCCTCCCTGCTCTCCCGCACACCGGTCGTGCCGACCAGCGGCGAGATCCCGCACGGCCCCGGGAAGGAAGGGGCGTCCCCCTTTCCCATGGCCCAGTTCGACAAGGAGGACGTGGAGGAGCTGGGGCTGCTCAAGCTGGACGTGCTCGGGGTGCGGATGCAGTCGGCGATGGCGCACGCGGTCACCGAGGTGGAGCGGGTGACGGGGGAGCGGATCGACCTGGACGCGGTGCCGCAGGGCGATCCGGCGACGTACCAGCTGATCCGCTCCACCGAGACGCTGGGCTGCTTCCAGATCGAGTCGCCGGGCCAGCGGGACCTCGTCGGGCGGCTCCAGCCGGCCACCTTCCACGACCTCGTGGTCGACATCTCCCTCTTCCGGCCCGGCCCGGTCGCCGCCGACATGGTGCGGCCGTTCATCGAGGCCAGGCACGGGCGGGCGCCGGTGCGCCTGCCGCACGAGGACCTGGCGGAGCCGCTGAGCGAGACCCACGGGGTGGTCGTCTTCCACGAGCAGGTCATCGACATCGTCGCCGTCATGACCGGCTGCGGGCGCGGTGAGGCGGACCGGGTGCGGCGCGGGCTGTCCGACCCGGAGTCGCAGGGGCGGATCAGGGTGTGGTTCGCCCGGCGCGCGGCGGCGAACGGCTACGACGCAGAAACGATTCAGCGCACCTGGGGCACGGTCGAGGCCTTCGGCTCGTACGGCTTCTGCAAGGCGCACGCGGTGGCCTTCGCGGTGCCGACGTACCAGTCGGCGTGGCTGAAGGCCCACCACCCGGCGGCCTTCTACGCGGGGCTGCTCACCCACGACCCCGGCATGTACCCCAAGCGCCTGCTGCTGGCCGACGCGCGGCGGCGCGGGGTGCCGGTCCTGCCGCTGGACGTGAACCGGTCGGGCGTCACCCACCGCGTCGAGCCGGTGCCCGCTCCGCCCGGCCCGGACCGCTGGGGGCTCCGCCTCGCCCTCCGCGACGTGCACGGCATCACCGGCGCGGAGGCGGAGCGGATCGCCGGGGAGCAGCCCTACGCCTCCCTCCTCGACTTCTGGGAACGGGCCCGCCCCAGCGGACCGCTGGCCGGGCGGCTGGCCCGGGTCGGCGCGCTGGACGCCTTCGGCGCCAACCGCCGCGATCTGCAACTGCACCTCGCCGAGCTGCACCGCGGCGCCCGGGGCGGGCGGGGCGGTCAGCTCCCCCTGCCCGGCGGGCGCCGGACGGCCCCGGCCGGGCTGCCCGACCTCGGTCCGGAGGAGCGGCTCAGCGCCGAGCTGGGCGTGCTGTCCATGGACGCCTCGCGCCATCTGATGGACGACCACCGCGGCTTCCTGCGCGAGCTGGGGGTCCTGTCGGCCAAGCGGCTGCGCGAGGCACGGCACGGGGAGGTGGTGCTGGTGGCGGGCGCCAAGGCGGCCACCCAGACACCGCCCGTCCGCTCCGGCCGCCGGGTCATCTTCTCCACCCTGGACGACGGCACCGGCCTGGTGGACCTGGCCTTCTTCGACGACTCCCACGACGCCTGCGCGCACACCCTCTTCCACTCCTGGCTGCTGCTGGTGCGCGGGGTGGTCCAGCGGCGGGGCCCGCGCAGCCTCAGCGTGGTGGGCTCCGCCGTCTGGAACCTCGCGGAGCTGTTGGAGGTGAGGGAGGAGGAGGGGCTGGAGGGCGTCGCCGCCCGGCTGGCCGCGGCGGGCGGGGGCCCGGGCGGCTCCGGCGGCCCGGACGGACCGCACGGACCGGACGGCTCCGGCGGTGCCGGTGGCCGGGAGGGTCCCGGCGGGCCCGGCGGCACCCCGGCGGGCCGACGGGGCGCCGCGGGTCCGGAAGGGCCCCCCGCGCCCGCCGGCTCCGCGGCCCGGGAGCCCGGGGAGGAGCGGCGGAGCATCCGCATGCCCACGGGGTACGAGATGCACCCGTGGGCCGATCTGCGCCCCGCGGGCGAGGGACCCGCGGCGGGCCGGAAGCTGTGGCACCGGAGCCCCGGGAGCGCGGGATGAGCGGCACGACCGTCCTCTGCGTGCGCTTCCAGCAGCCGCCGGAGCACGGCCCGGCCCTGTCCCGGCTGCTCGGCCTGCTGGAGCAGTTCACCCCGGTCGTCGAGGCACTGCCGCCGGACGGCGCCCTGGCCGACCTGAGCGGCGCCGAACGGTACTTCGGGCGCGGCGCGGTGGAACTGGCGTCGGTGATCCGGGTCCGCGCCCTCGCGCTGTACGGCGTCGACTGCGCGATCGGCGCCGGTCCCGGCCCGCTCTCCGCCCGCATGGCGCTGCGGGAGGCCCGGCCGGGGACGACCCGGGCGGTGCCCGGGGACGGGGTGCGGGAGTTCCTCGCCGGGCAACCCGTCACGGCGCTGCCCGGCGTCGGCCCCGCCACCGCCCGCACCCTGTGCGAGTACGGCCTCGACACCCTCGGCCGGGTCGCCGCCGCGCCCCTGTCCACGCTCCAGCGCCTGGTGGGCGCGCGGGCCGGACGCGAACTGCGCGAACGGGCCGGGGGAGTCGACCGGGGCCGGGTCGTCCCCAACGCCGCCGCCCGCTCGCTGACCGCCGAACGCCCCTTCGCCCGCGACGAACTCGACCCCGGCCGGCACCGCCGCGCCCTGCTCTCGGCCACCGGGGAGCTGGGCGCCCGGCTGCGCGCCGCGGACCAGGTCTGCCGCTCCCTCACCCTCACCGTGCGCTACGCCGGTCCGCCCCCCTCCCGGGCGGGCTCGGGCCGGGCCGCCGCGGGCACCACCCGCAGCCGCACCCTGGCGGAGCCCACGGCACACACGGCCGACCTGACCCGGGCCGCCTACGGCATGTACGGGGCGCTCGGCCTCCAGCGCGCCCGGGTGCGCTCGCTGGGCCTGCGCGCCGAGGGACTCGGTCCCGCCCGCCGGGCCGCCCACCAGCTCACCTTCGACCCGGTGGACGAGAGGGCGCGCCGGATCGAGGAGGTCGCGGACCGGGCGCGGGCGAGGTTCGGGCCCCGTGCGGTGATGCCGGGCTCCCTGGCGGCCTGACGGACCGGACCGCCGGAACCGGGCGCGCCGCGCGGGGGTGTTCCGGGACGCCGCCCGCTCCGGGACGCCGCCCGCTCCGGGGCGGTGCCGTCGGCACCAGGTGTGCGGTCCGGGGTCCGTCGCCTGGGGTCGCGCCCCGCCGTCCTGGGTTCCGTCCGGGGGTGACGGGGCCGTGTCCGATGGCGCGTCAGGGCCCTTTCGGCGGCATTCCGCCGGTCACGGCGCGGGCGGCGGAGCCCCCGAAGTTTTGCCGACGCGTAACCACACGTCTGTGCTACTCGCTCGTAACTTGAGGGGTGAGCGGCTTCCCCGGCGCGGGGCGCCGTGCCGTCCTGCCCGGCCGGCCGGCGGGTGCCTGCCCGGCCGCCCCCGCCCGGTCACGGCGGGGGCGTCACGGATGAGCGGGGCTTGCCCGGCCTGAGCCGCCGGGCAAGCCCCGTGTTCCCCCGTGGTCGGTGGGTCTGGCTAGCTGTCGGGGCCGGGCGGCGCGACAGCGGCGAGGAGGGCGGCGGTGGCCGTGTGCGGCACGGACATGGCTGACTCCTCGGAGTAGTTGCTGAACTCGGGTGGCGGATGCCGGAACCCGTGGGGGTGATCAGCAAACTAGCCCCGAGGAGCCGGAAAATCGCCCGCCGGAGACGGAAGGAGTCAATCCTTATGGTGCAGTTAAGGAAGCGCTGAGACTGTCCTCAGAAACCGCCGCCGTCCACCGGACGCGCCGGACTCCCGGCGGACCCGCGTCAGTTGTCGGGCCACCAGGTCCGGGCGATGTCCTCGCGGATCTCGGGGCGGCGGACGGGGTGTTCGGCGGATTCCCCGCGGACCCGGCGGGCTTCGGTCTTCTTCAGGGGCTTCTGCACGGTCAGACGGCGCATGGCTGCCTCCTCGCGGATTCACCGGGTTCCGTGTTCTCACGGAGGTAGCCCACCCCTTCCCCGGGACCCGCCCATCGAAGCGTCCCGGCCGGGGGAGACCGGCCGGCCCCGGCCGCACTCAGGCCCGCATACCGCCGAGACCACCGCCGCGGGCCAGCCGTTCCAGTTCGTCCAGGGCGCGCACGGCCGCCGCGGCGGCGGCCGGGTCGCGCTCCGCCAGTCCGCTCGCGGCGAACTCGTCCTCGTCCAGGCGCCGTACGTCCGTGCCATCCGCGGAGCACCACAGGTCCAGGTCCAGGTCCTCGACGACCAGTTCCCCGCCGGTGCGCACGGCGGGGCGGGTGACGTCGCAGTACCAGCCCTTCAGCTCACCCGCCCCCGTCCGCACCTCCTTGACCGCGTACCACCGGTCGCGCCGGTAGTGCTCGGTGAACACGTCGCCCGGCGCGAAGCGCACGAAGCCGAAGTCGCGGACGCCCGCCCCGGCCCAGGGCGCGCGCACGGTCAGCCGGGTGCCGTCGTCGTGGAGCAGCGCGGCGGGGTAACGGATCTTCGTACGGCCCGCCTTGACGAGGACGACGTCCACCGTGCCCTGCGGTCCGACCGGTTCCGGGGACATGGCGTCTCCTTCCGTTGGCCTCCTGCCCGGCCCGCGCCTGTCGCGGACCGGCCCGGGAGGCGGTGCTGAGGGGCGGGCCGGGGCCCGCCCGGTGGTTCGAGGTGCCCCGGTTCCCCCCGGATGCGCGACAATCGGCCGGTGACTCTCACCCTCCGCATCGACGACGGCGCCCCGCCCTACGAGCAGGTGCGCGCGCAGATCTCCGAACAGGCGAGGTCGGGCGCGCTGCCCGTCGGGTACCGGCTGCCCACCGTGCGCGGGCTGGCCGGGGAACTGGGGCTCGCCGCCAACACGGTGGCCAAGGCCTACCGGGCGCTGGAGGCGGACGGGGTGATCGAGACCCGCGGGCGCAACGGCACCTTCGTCGCCGCCGCCGGGCAGGCCGCGGACCGGGAACTGGCGTCCGCCGCCCAGACCTACGCCGCGCGGGCGCGCCGGCTCGGGCTCGCCGAGCCGGACGCGCTGGCCGCCGCGCGGGACGCGCTGCGGGCCGCGTACCGGGACTGAGGCACCGCGCCCCGGCACCGTCCGGGGCGCGGCGGGGTGGGGCGGGGTCCGACGCGGCGGGGTGCGCGGGGCACCCGGGCTCACAGGTACAGCCCGGCGTCCGCACCCTCCCGGGGCTCCGGCAGGGTGGTGGGCCGGGTGCCCCGGCGCAGCGCGTACAACTCGGCCAGGGTCGCGCCGTCGCGGCCGACGCCCTCCTCGGTGCCGAGCCACTCCACCGCCTCGCGGCGGGTCAGCGGGCCGACCTCGACGCGGGCCAGGCAGCGGCCGGGGCGGACGACGGCGGGGTGCAGGCGTTCGAGGTCCTCGTTGGTGGTGACGCCGACCAGCACGTTGCGGCCCTGGCCGAGCAGCCCGTCGGTGAGGTTGAGCAGCCGGGAGAGAGCCTGGCCCGCGGTGTGCCGGGCCTCGCCGCGGATCAGTTCGTCGCAGTCCTCCAGCAGGAGCAGCCGCCAGCGGTTCCGGCCCGCCGCGTCCTCCTCGCCGATGGCGATGTCCATCAGATACCCGACGTCGGAGAAGAGCCGTTCGGGGTCCAGGACGCAGTCCACCTGGCACCACTCGCGCCAGGAGCGGGCCAGGGTGCGCAGCGCGGAGGTCTTCCCGGTGCCGGGCGGCCCGTGCAGGAGCAGCAGCCGGCCCGCGATGTCCTCGGGGGTGGTGCTCATCAGGCCGTCCATGGCCCGCGCCACCGGGGCGGTGTAGTTGGCCCGCACCTCGTCCCAGGAACCGGCCGCGATCTGCCGGGTGGTGCGGTGCGGGCCGCGCCGCGGGGAGACGTACCAGAAGCCCATGGGGACGTTGCCCGGCTGCGGCTCGGGCTCGTCGGCCGCGCCGTCCGTGGCCTCGCCGAGCACCTTCTCGGCAAGTTCGGCGCTGGTCGCCGTCACCGTCACGTCGGCGCCCCGGCTCCAGCGCGAGACGAGCACGGTCCAGCCGTCGCCCTCGGCCAGCGTGGCGCTGCGGTCGTCGTCACGGGCACAGCGCAGCACCCGCGCGCCCGGCGGCAGCAGGGTCGCGCCGGACCGGACGCGGTCGATGTTGGCGGCGTGCGCGTACGGCTGCTCGCCCGTCGCGAAGCGGCCGAGGAAGAGCGCGTCGACGACGTCGGACGGCGAGTCGCCGTCGTCGACGGTGAGCCGGACCGGCAGGGCGTCGTACGGATTCACGGACATGCCCCCATGATCCGCCGCGGCCCCCCCGCCGCGCACCCGCTTTGCCCGGGCTCCGCCGACGTGTCGCGGGGCGGGCGGGACGGGCGCCGCGGGGGCGGTGTCGGCCGGAGGAAGTGTCAGGAGGGGCGTGCGGGACGGGGGTCGGCCGCCCCGGAGCACCGGGTTCCGGAGGTTCTGGGGAGGACGGCGCGGAGGAGGTGAACTTTTGGCATGGACACTTCTAATCAACGCGCGTAGCTGCTACCACGGTTGCGGCAGACGTTCTGCTACAAGGAGGTCCCATGAGACGTTCCCGGTTCGTCGTCCTGCTCAGTTCGCTCACCCTCGCCGCGGTCGCCGCCCTCACCGGAACCTCGGCCGCCGCGGGCGCCGGAACCGCCGCCGCGGGCGGGTACGTGGCCCTCGGCGACTCCTACTCCTCCGGGCTCGGGGCGGGCGGTTACATCGGCTCCAGCGGTGACTGCAAGCGCAGCACGAAGGCGTACCCCTCCCTGTGGGCGGCGGCCCACTCGCCCTCGTCCTTCTCCTTCACCGCCTGCTCCGGCGCCCGGACCGGGGACGTGCTGTCCGGGCAGCTCGGCCCGCTCGGCTCCGGCACCTCGCTGGTGTCCATCAGCGTCGGCGGCAACGACGCGGGCTTCGCCGACGTCATGACGACCTGTGTGCTCCAGTCCGAGAGCACCTGCCTGTCCCGGGTCGCCACGGCGGAGTCCTACGTCAACTCGACGCTTCCCGGCAACCTCGACCGGGTGTACTCCGCGATCCGCTCCAAGGCGCCCGGCGCCAAGGTCGTGGTGGTCGGCTACCCGCGCTTCTACAAGCTCGGCACCACCTGCGTCGGCCTCTCCGAGGGCAAGCGGAAGGCGATCAACGCGGCCTCCGACCGCCTCAACACCGTGCTCGCCCAGCGCGCCTCCGGGCACGGCTTCACCTTCGCCGACGTGCGCTCCCCCTTCACGGGCCACGAGATCTGCTCCGGGAACTCCTGGCTGCACAGCGTGAACTGGCTCAACATCGGTGAGTCGTACCACCCGACGGCGGCCGGACAGTCCGGCGGCTATCTGCCCGCCCTCACCAAAGCCGCCTGATCCCGCACCGCACCACCAGGTCTGGCGGTCCCTCTCCCGCCGCCGTGTCCCCGGGCCCCGCCGGCCCCGGGGGCACGGCGGTCCCGCCGTCCGGGACCGGCCGTGCGCGGCGGGCGCCGTGCGCCGTTCACCGGCGCGCCGCCCGGAGGGCGTGAGATCGGACACGTTCCCGGCCCGGGGCGCGCCCGGCGCGAGGGCCGTCCGCGGCCCCGGCGCGGGCCCGTCCGCGGGACCCGGAGCGGGCGGGCGGCTCACCGGAGGTCACCGCCCCGCGCCGAGAGGGGGCGCACGGCGGTCGCCCCCGGGAGCGGCGCGGGGAGCCGCCGGCCACCCCTGTGCTCCAAGTGCCGCTTGTGCGCCCTGGTGTGGTTCCGCGCTCCGTGGGGATGCTCAAGGGTGACGCGCCCCTGACCGCCCTCCGGACGGACCGGCCCGCCTCGTGACGGACGGTGACCGCCGGACCCCGCGCGGGGGACGGAACGGCCCCCGGGCCGGGCACTTCACCAACTCGCCCTGGAAACTGTCGGATTCGGAGAGTGATCGTCAACCCCCTTGTGGGGAAGGTGAATCCTGTGACCGCGATACACGCATGCCCGGCCGGGGAGATAGGCTTACCCTGCCCGGGGCCGGGCGGACTCGTACGGGTGGGGAGTGACATGGAACAGATAACGATGCGCAGCAGGGCCAGGGTCCCTGCGATCACCTGCGGGAGCAGCGCGACCAGCTCCCGCCTCGACCGCCATCTCGCGGTGCTCGGCGGGCCCGCCCTGCCGCAGCGCGAGACGCTGGAGGCGACATCGCTGATGCGTGAGCTGACCGCGCGCGACAGGGTGCGCGAGCGCAGCAGCAGGGGCGCCCGCGTGCGCCGGGTGTTGCTCTTCGCACCACTGCGCCGGCTGCGCCGCTCGCTCTTCGCCGGCTAGCCGACCGCCCCGCCCGGGCGACGACACCGTCCCGGCACGGCGCCGCATCCCGTCCGTCATCCCCACGGCACGCGGAGGCGCCCCCGGTGTGCCCCGGGCGGGCGCGGTCCCGGCGACCCCGTACGACCCCGCCGTCCCTTCCGTACGGACGTCCGGCCTCCGTGTCCCGCACCCCTCCGCAGGCGGCCCCCTGCGGCCCGCTCCGAGGCACCGCCCCGCCGTGCCCCACCGCCGCACCCCACCCGGCGGCGACGCACCGCCCACCGGGGCGGAGCCCGTCCGCGAGGCCCTGCCGACCCGAACGCCTTCGCACGTGCCCTCGGCCGGGTGCAGGACGCCCCGCCCAGGGCCGACGGGCGTCCGCGTTCCCCCTCCATGTGCTCCCGGCCCGGCGCTCCCGCCTCCGCGGGGTCCGGGGAGGCCGGGCCCCCGGGACGGGGCACGGTCACAGCAGGGCGAGCTGCCCCTCCGGACCCTCCTCCCGGTCGTCCAGCACCGAGGCCGGGCGGCGGGCCGCGGCCGGGGCCGGGAGCACCCCCGCCGCCCGCAGCTCCGTCGCCGTCACCGGCTCCGTCACCGTCAGCGCCGCGCACGGGGCACCGAGTTCGGCCAGCAGCGCCAGGACCGTGATCAGCTCCAGCAGCTCGGAGGTCCAGGACTGCGGCCAGTCCGCCGGGCGGATCGCGGCGAGTCCGCCCGGGCCCGGGGCGGTGCGCTCCGCGAACCACCGCTCCAGGACCCGGTGCCCGCCCGCCTCGAAGTCCCAGGCCCCCGCCGGGACGGGGGAGACGCGGCCCCCGTCCAGGTGCAGGGTCTCCTCCTCGCGGTCGTAGCGGAGGGTCAGCGGACGCGGAGGCAGCGCCGCCCGCACATAGGGACGCCGCCCGCCGGGCAGCCGGGGCCGCTCCCCGTCGCGGCGCATCAGCCACAGCGCCCGGCGGCCCAGCTCCACCCCGTGCTCCCACTGGGCCCGGTCCGCGGTGAGCGGGACCAGGGGGCCCGGCCGGGCGGCGGCCAGCAGCCACGCCAGCACGTCGGCGGGGGAGGGGCGGACCCCGAGCCGGACCGCCAGGTGGTCCAGGAGCCCCGGCGCCAGATTGGGCTCCGCGCCGCCCGGCCTGCGGTACAGCGGGCGGATCCGGCCGGGGCCGAGCAGCGGCGGCAGGGAGGTCGCCAGCAGTGGCGGTCCGGCGGCGCCCGGCACCTCCACCACGAAGACCTGCCGGGCGTCCGCCACCCGCCACAGCTCGGGCCGGGCCGCGTCGATCAGCCGGTGGTCGGGCAGCAGCCACTGCTCGTCGAAGGGCCCGCGCAGCACCCGCACCGGCTCCGGGCAGGGACCCGGGAGGCGCGCCAGCCGCTCCGTGCCGCCGGAGGTGCCCGGCAGCCGGGGCACGGCGGTCTCGGGGGTGCGCGAGCGGCTCGGCTCGAACAGGGCCTCGCGGTCCGGTCCCTCCGCCGCCACCAGGGCGTCCCAGCGGGCCCTGAGCGAGGCCGGGTCGGGACCCGCCGGCCACCCCCGGCCGAGCCGGGGCGGTGCGACGGACCACGGCATGAGGTCCGCGGGGCGCGGAGCGTCGTCGGGCGTCACGCCGGGCATCGTACGACGGGGCCGCCGGTCCGTCAGGTGGCGTCCAGGGTGACCGTGAAGGAGAAGCGGTCCCCCCGGTAGTGGATGACCGCCACGTCGAGCACCCGCCCCGCCGGGTCGTAGGTGACGCCCGTGTAGTGCAGGATCGGGCTGAGCAGCGGCACCCGGAGCAGCCGGGCCGTCTCCGGGTCCGCGAGCCGGGCCTCCACGGTGTCGGTGATCCTGCTGATCCGCAGGCCCGCCACGTCCCGCAGCACCTTCGTCATCGGCCAGCGGGCCAGGTCGTCGGGGTCGATCCGGGCGGCCAGCTCGGGCCGGACGTAGTTGCGGGCGTGGTTGGTCGGTTCGCCGGTCTTCTCGTCGCAGCGCAGCCGGTGGTAGGCCGCCGCCCGCGCCAGGTCGGGGAAGTACTCGGAGAGTTCGGAGGGCACCGGCACCACGCCGTGCTCCAGCAGCGAGCTGGTCATGCCCGACTGCTGGGCGACGATGGCGTCCACCGAGCCCAGCAGCCGCACCGGGGCGCCCCGCCGGGCGTCCGGCTCGATGAAGGTGCCCCGGCGCCGGTGGCGGCTGATCAGCCCCTCCTCCTCCAGCTCCTTCAGCGCCTGCCGCATGGTGAGCACGCTCACCCCGTAGTGCCCGGCGAGCTGCTCCTCCGTGGGGAGGCGCAGCGGGTCCCGGGGCGAGCGGCCGAGTATCGAGGCGCGCAGCGACTGCGACACCTGGTACCAGAGCGGCAGCTTGCGGTTGAGGACGATGGAGTCCGGGGCGAAGGAGGTCACGGGCCTATCCGTACCGGTCCGGTCCGCTCAGTGCAACGGGCGGAAGTGCCGCTCCAGGCCCTGCCACACGTCGTCGTAGCGCTCCTGGAGGTGGTCGGCGCGGGCCGCCTGCGGGGTGAGGGCCACCGGCCAGCGGGTCTCGAACATGAACGCCAGCCCGTCGTCGACCTTCTGCGGCCGCAGCTCGGCGGCGCTCGCCCGGTCGAAGGTCTCCCGGTCCGGACCGTGCGCCGACATCATGTTGTGCAGCGAGCCGCCGCCCGGCACGAAGCCCTCCGCCTTGGCGTCGTAGGCGCCCTCGATCAGGCCCATGTACTCGCTCATCACGTTGCGGTGGAAGTACGGCGGGCGGAAGGTGTCCTCGCCCACCAGCCAGCGCGGCGCGAACACCACGAAGTCGACGCCCGCCAGGCCGGGGGTGTCGGACGGAGAGGTGAGCACCGTGAAGATCGACGGGTCCGGGTGGTCGTAGGAGATGCTGCCGATGACGTTGAAGCGGCGCAGGTCGTAGACGTACGGCAGCAGGTTGCCGTGCCAGGCGACCACGTCGAGCGGGGAGTGGTCGTAGGTGGCCGTCCAGAGATTGCCGCAGTACTTGTTGACCACCTCCACCGGGCCCTCGACATCCTCGGGGGCGGCGACCGGGGCCAGGAAGTCCCGGGCGGCGGCGAGGCCGTTGGCGCCGATCGGGCCGAGGTCGGGGAGGCGGAAGAGGGCGCCGTAGTTCTCGCAGACGTAGCCCCGGGCGTCGTCGTCGAGCAGCTCGACCCGGAAGCGGACCCCGCGCGGGATCAGCGCCATGTGGCCGGGCTCGGCGCGCAGCAGCCCGAACTCGGTGCGCAGCAGCAGCCCGCCGCGCTCCGGGACGATCAGCAGCTCGCCGTCGGCGTCGGAGAAGACGCGCTCCATGGAGGCGTTGGCGTGGTAGAGGTGCACGGCCATGCCGGTGCGCTGGGTCGCGTCGCCGTTGCCGCCGAGGGTCCAGAGCCCGGCCAGGAAGTCCGTCCCCGCCGGGGGAGCGGGCCGGGGGTTCCAGCGCAGCCGGTTGGGGTCCGGCACCGTCTGGGTGAACGGCGCGGTGCGGATGGTGCCGTTGCCCGTGCGGGTGAAGGAGGGGTGCGCGGCGGAGGGGCGGATGCGGTAGAGCCACGAGCGCCGGTTCTCCGCGCGGGGCTCGGTGAAGGCCGAGCCGCTGAGCTGCTCCGCGTAGAGCCCGAGGGGCGCCCGCTGCGGCGAGTTGCGGCCGTCGGGCAGGGCGCCCGGCACCGCCTCCGAGCTGTGCTCATTGCCGAAACCGGACAGGTGGGAAAGCCCCTCCGCCGCCTTGCGCGCGTCCCCGCTCATCACTCGCTCCCTCGCCAAGCTGATTCCTATGGGACACCGTAGGATTGCGGTCCTCCCCGCGCAAGGGCCCGTACGGGTCTTCCTGCCCGGTCCGTGAGGGTTGGCCGGAACCGCGCCCCCCGGGGCGTTCGGGCCGTCGGACCGGTGTTCTAGTCTCCGGGGCATGTCGTGGACGCGCAGAGCAGTCGCCGCGCTCGCGGTCTGTCTCCTGCCGCTGGCCGGGGCCACGGGCTGCGGCACCGGTGGCACCCGGGAGCCGGGGGCCGGCCGGACCTCCGCCGCGCCGGTGGGGCGGCTCCTCGACGGCGCCGACGAGGAGGGGAACCGCTACCGCGAGGTGGACGCCGCCGGGGCGCCCGGGGCGGGCCTCCAGGTGCAGCCCTCCGCCGACGGCGGCTGGGAGGTGGGCCTGGACCTGCGCGGCTTCCGCCTCTCCCCGTCCGGCGCCCCCGACCGCGCCGTCGCCGGACGGGGGTTCGCGCGCCTCTTCCTGGACGGCGAGCCCCTCGTCCGGCTGCGCGGCCCCCGGCACCGGCTCGACGCCGCTCTGGTGCCGCGCGGCACGCACCGGCTCACCGTCCGCCTGTACGCCGACGACGGCACCGTCTGGGCGGTGGACGGCCGCCCCGTCGAGAGCACCGCCGACCTCACGGTCTCGGACACGGGGGGCGGGCCCGCCGGGGAGGCGGGGGAGCGCGGCACGGAGGGCACGCGGTGAACCGCCCCGGTGCGCCGGCGCAGCCCGGCGGCCCGGGGAGTCCGGGCGGGCCCGGCGGAACCGGTGGCCGGGGTGCCTCCGGCGGGTCCGGTGGCCGGGGTGCCTTTGGTGGCTGCCCCGGCGGTCCCGGCGGCTCCGGGACGCGGGAGAAGGGGGCCGGGGCCGGTGTGCCGCGTGCCGCCCCGCTGCTGCGCAGCGTGCCCGTGCAGCGGCGCAGCGCCGAGCGGCTGACCCGGATCCTCGACGCCTGCGCGGCCCTGCTCGACGAGGCCGGGTACGACGCGCTGAGCACCCGTGCCGTGGCGCTGCGCGCGGGGGTGCCCATCGGCTCGGTGTACCGCTTCTTCGGCAACAAGCGGGAAATGGTCGGCGCCCTCGCCCAGCGCAATCTGGAGCACTACATGGAGTCCGTGACCGAGCGGCTGCTCGGCGGCGCGGCGGGCGCCCGCACCGCGGCCCCGGCCGACGGCGCCGGGACCCGTCCCGCGGCCGTCGCCGGTACGGGGGCGGAGGGCACGGGGGCGGGCGGCCCCGGCCGGGGCGGTGCCGGGGCGGGCGGACCCGGCGGGGCGGACGGGGGCCCCGGCGCGGCCGGGCCGGGGGCGCGCGGCTGGCGCGAGGCGCTGGACGTGCTGCTCGACGAGTACCTCGCGATGAAGCGCGGCACCCCCGGCTTCGCCCTCGTCGACTTCGGCAACCAGATTCCCGTCGGGGACCCCCGCGCCGAGCCCAACCACCGGGTGGCCCGGCGGCTGACGGACCTGCTCGCCGGGTACCTCGGCCGCCGCCCGGACGAAGGGCTGCGGCGTACCTTCCTCGTGGCCGTGGAGACCGCCGACACCCTGGTGCGGCTGGCCTTCCGGGTCGCGCCGGGCGGGGACGAGGCGGTCTTGCGGGAGGCCCGGGAGCTGTTGCGGGCCTACCTGGGCCGGGTGCTCGACGGGCCGCCGCCGGGGCCTCCCGCCCCCGCCGCGGACCCCGACGGGGCCACGCTCCCCGGGGCCGGTGCGGCGTCGTGAGGCCCCGCGCCGTCGCCCCGCGTCGCTGTGGCGCCGTCGTCTCGCGTCGCCGCCCCGCGTCGCCGTGGCGCGCGCCCGGGCCGCCCCGATGACGGCCGGACGGCACGACCGGCGGGGCCGCGGCCCGGGGGAGGTCCGGAATGATCCTGGTGGTGCTGGGCGGGTGCTCCCGCTGACCGTCGGCGGCTGCGTCCGTGTGGTCCTGGCGGCACGCGGCGGTCCGCGCTGGACGCGGGTGGTCGCCGCGGCGACCCTGACGGCGGGCGAACCGGCGCGCCGTCCGGGCCGGAGGCGGAACGACGCCGGGGGCGCGGACGACTGACGGCGCGGGCGCCGACCTTACGGATGGCCGACGGCTCCGACAGTTTCCGACGGCTCCGACGGCTTCCCCGGCTCCGACGGTGCCGACAGCCCGGAAGGCTCCGGCCGGGGTGGCCGGGGTGGCCGGGGCGCCCGGGGCGGCCGACGGGGGGTGATGCCCGGCAGCCGGAACGCCGGGGTGTCCCGGACCTCCGACGCGGTCGGGGCCCTGCCCGGCTCGTTCCGGCCCGGCCGGATCCGTTCGCCTGCCAGGCCAGTTCCGGCCCCTCCGCCCGCCGGGCTCGTTCCCGCCCGACCCGACCCGACCCGACCTGACCTGACCCGTTCCCGCTCGACCGGCCTGACCTGGCCCGACCCGGCCCGTCCGGTCCGCCGCCGGGGGCGTACGAGGGACGGCACGGGGTCGCCAGGGGTCACGGAGCCGGGCCCCGGGCCGCCCGGAATGCGAACGATGGCGGAAAGTTGCCGTCCTGTGTCTTCCGTCCGACGCGTACCTTCCGTTAGCTTCCGTGACGCACACCCTGCCGCGCGCACCGCGCGGGAGGGCCGGGCGCGGAGTGTTCGGCGCTCGGTGAGTTCCCGGGGGCACCAGCAATGACACGCGCCATCTCGCTGTACGACGTGAGCAAGACCTACGCGCGCGGCGGCCCCCGCGTGGTGGACCGGCTGTCACTGGACGTCCCACCCGGCGAGTTCCTCGTCCTGCTCGGCCCCCCCGGCTGCGGCAAGTCCACCCTCCTGCGGATGATCGCCGGGCTGGAGGAGATCAGCGAGGGCAGCCTGCTGCTGGACGGCGAGTACGCCAACGACCTGCTCCCCGCCGAGCGGCGGATGGCGATGGTCCTCCAGGACGTCCTCCTGTACCCGAACACGACCGGGCGCGGGACCACCGGCTTCCCGCAGCGCGTCGAGACGCTCCGCGAAGATCCCGGCGCCCGCGTCTCCGCCGTCCGGACGGCGGGCATCGAGGACCTGCTCGACCGCTTCCCCTCCCAGCTCTCCGGCGGCGGACGCCGACGCGTCGCGACGGGCCGGACCGCCGCCCGCCGCCCCACCGCCTTCCTGATGGACGAACCGCTGTCCGGCCTGGACCCCGAGCTCCGCACCCATCTGCGCGCCGAGATCACCGGGCTGACCCGGGAACTGGGCGTCACCACCGTCTATGTCACCGACGACCCGTCCGAGGCGATGTCGCTGGGCGACCGGGTCGCCGTGCTGCGCGGCGGCGTGCTCCAGCAGGCGGACCCGCCGCGCACGGTGTACGGACTGCCGCGCAACGTCTTCGTCGCGGCCTGCGTCGGCACCCCGCGCGTCAACCTGCTGCGCGGCATGGTCCGCGCCCCGGTGGGCGGCGCCATGACCATCAGCCTCGGCAGGCAGTGCCTGTTCCTGCCCGAGCCGCTCTCCCGCGACCACGAGTTGCTCCGCGTCCAGCAGGGCCGCGAGATCGTCGTGGGGCTGCGCCCGGACGCCGTCCGCGTCGCGGGCCCCTCCGCCGCGCGTCCCGGCGAGATGCCGCTCACCGGGCTGGTGGAGCACGTCGAGTACCGGGGCCACGAGTGCCTCGCCCATGTCACCACGGGCTCGCGGCCCGTCGTCGTCCCCGGGCTGGAGTCGCCGCGCCCCGCGGTCCGTCCGGAACGGCGGCGCCGGGACGGCACCGTCCTGGGGCGGTTCAAGGAACGGGCGGGCGGGCGGCGCGGTGATCCCGTCGCCGTGCTGGAGGCGCCGCCCGCGCCGCCGCCGTTCGCGGCGGCCGACCGCCGACCGCCCGGTGACCTGGTCGTGCGGACCGCCCCCGACCTGGTGCTCCGTCCCGGGATGCAGGTTCCGCTCCTGGTCGACCCGGCCCGGCTGTTCGTCTTCGACCAGCGGGGGGAGCGGATCTGCCCGGCACCGGCGTGGCTGCCGGATCTGGAGGCGTGAGGCGACGGGACCGGGGTGCTGGACGGGGAGCCGGGCCCGGTCCCGGCCGTCGGTCCTGTCCTCGGGCGCGGCGCCGGATGACCGGTCGCCGGACCGGGGGCCGGGGCGCGGGACCACGGCACGGTGCGCCGGGTACGGACCGGGTGCCGGGGCCGGGTTCTCGGTGCCGCTCCGCGCTCCCGCCGGTCAGGGTGCGGTCGTGTCCAGCCGCTCGTACTGCTGGGCCAGCCCGTCCAGGAGCGCGGTCAGCCCGGTGGTGAAGGCCCGTTCGTCGATCAGCTCCTGCCGTTCGGCCAGCAGATGGGCCTGCCCGAGGTGCGGGTAGTCGGCGGGGTCGTAGGCGCTCGCGTCGTCCACGAAGCCCCCCGCGAACGAGCCGAGCGCCGAGCCCATCACGAAGTAGCGCATCAGCGCGCCGATGGAGGTGGCCTGGGCCGGGGGCCAGCCGGCGTCCACCATCGCCCCGTAGACGGCGTCGGCCAGGCGCAGCCCGGCGGGGCGGCGGCCGGGGCCGCGCGCCAGCACCGGGACGATGTGGGGGTGGTCGCGCAGGGCCGCACGGTAGGAGAGCGCCCAGTCGCGCAGCGCGGTGCGCCAGTCGCGGCCGTCCGCGAACATCGACAGGTCGACCTGGGCGCTCACCGAGTCCGCGACCGCCTCCAGGATGTCGTCCTTGGTGCGGAAGTGGTTGTAGAGGGAGGGACCGCTGACGCCCAGCTCGGTCGCGAGCCGCCGGGTGGAGACGGCGGCGAGGCCCTCCGCGTCCACCAGCGCGCGGGCCGCCCCGACGATCCGTTCGGTGCTGAGCAGGGGCGTGCGCGGTCGGGCCATGGCGCACATCGTAGGTCCCGCGCGGGCGGACGGGCGGGGCCCGCCGCCGGGGACGGTCCCGGCGGCGGGCCCCGGTTCCCCCGGCCCCGGGTTCCCCCTGGCCTCCGGCCCCCCTGGCCTCCTGCTGCCCCGGCCTCCGGCTCCCCGGCCGTCCGCCGCTCCGGACCTCCGGCTCCCCGGACCTCCGCCACACCGGACCGCCGGCTCCCCGCGCCGTCCGGGCCTCCGCCGTCTGAGTACCCGAGCTGAGTACGTCGGCGGATGTGGCTCCGGACACCCCGGCCGAAACTGGTCCCATGAACGACTCACCGGTCAAGCAGCAGAGCACCACCGCCTTCTACGGGCAGGCCGTGGCCTCCTTCGGCCTCGCGATGATCGCCACCGCGGCCGGCATCTACAACCTCCAGGCGAACGCGTGGGTACGGGCCTTCCTCGCCATCGCCGTCCTCTACCTGGTCACCTCCGCGTTCACCCTGGCCAAGATCGTCCGTGACCGCCAGGAGGCCGGGCAGATCGTCAGCCGGGTGGACCAGGCCCGGCTGGACAAGCTCCTCGCCGAGCACGACCCCTTCGAGAAGCTGGGCTGACCGGCCGGCCCTCGCGATCCCGTCGGCCGCCCGCCCCGACCGTCGGGCCACCCGCCGACCGCCCGTCCCTAAGCGCTCGCTCAGCTTCGGCGGTATGGTGGGGGCATCTGTCACCGAGAGGGGCGAGCAGCGATGAGTACGGCGGCCGAGACGGCGGGCGGCGACACCGAGCCCTGGGAAGAGGTCGTGCCCGACGCGGCCCGGCGGCTGCTGGTCGCCGCGGTGGAGGCGTTCGCCGAGCGCGGCTACCACGCCACCACGACCCGTGACATCGCCGGACGGGCCGGAATGAGCCCGGCCGCGCTCTACATCCACTACAAGACCAAGGAAGAACTGCTCCACCGCATCAGCCGGCTCGGCCACGAGCGGGCCCTGTCGATCCTGCGCACCGCCGCCGAGGGCGAGGGGAGCGCGACCGAGCGGCTGGCCGACGCCGTCGGCTCCTTCGTCCGCTGGCACGCGGGCCGGCGCACCACCGCGCGCGTGGTCCAGTACGAGCTGGACGCGCTGGGCCCCGAGGCCCGCGCCGAGATCGTCGCGCTGCGCCGCAGGGTCGACGCCGAGGTGCGCGGGATCATCGAGGACGGCGCGGCCTCGGGCGAGTTCGACGTCGAGGACGTGCGGGGCACCACGCTCGCGGTGCTCTCCCTCTGCATCGACGTGGCCCGGTGGTTCAACGTCAACGGCCCCCGCACCCCCGAGGAGGTCGGCGCGCTCTACGCCGGTCTGGTGCTGCGGATGGTCGGGGCGCGGTCCGCCGACCACCCGGAAGCGGTGACGGCGCCCGGAAGCGGCGCTCAGAAGTAGTAGCGCGAGACGGATTCCGCCACGCACACCGGTTTGCCTCCGCCCTCCCGCTCCACGGTGAAGGCGACGGTGACCTGGACGCCGCCCTCGACGTCCGCCACGCCCGTCACGACCGCCGTCGCCCGCAGTCGCGAGCCCACCGGCACGGGGGAGGGGAAGCGGACCTTGTCGGTGCCGTAGTTGAGGCCCATCCGCACCCCCTCCACGGCGATCAGCCGCGGCGCGAACAGCGGGAGCAGGGACAGGGTCAGATATCCGTGCGCGACGGTGGTGCCGAACGGGCCCGCGGCGGCCCGCTCCGGGTCCACGTGGATCCACTGATGGTCGCCGGTCGCCTCCGCGAACAGGTCGATCCGCCGCTGGTCGACCTCCACCCAGTCGGTGTACCCGAGCGGCTCGCCCACCGCCTCCCGCAACTCGTCGGCGGACGCGAAGATCCTCGGCTGCCCTGTCATCCTCCGGCCCCTCTTCCTCTCCGGCGCGGCGTCCCGGCCGCGCCTGTCGGCGCCCCGGCCGGCCGGGGCGCCGGGCGCGGCTGCCGGACGGCTGTTCGCGTCCGATTCTAAGCGACTGCTTAGTGTGGGCGCAGGTGCGACCCGTGTCAATGGGCCCGCGATCGGGTCGAGTTGACGGATCGTCAAGTGTGCGGGTGGCGCGGAGTGGTGGGGAGCGGCGGCGTTCCGGGGCCGGGATCGGTAGGGTTCGGGGAGTGCCCCAGATTCCCGAGAAGATCCATGAGCTCACGGTCGGCCAGCTCTCGGCGCGCAGCGGCGCCGCGGTGTCGGCCCTGCACTTCTACGAGTCCAAGGGGCTGATCTCCAGCCGCCGCACCTCGGGCAACCAGCGCCGCTTCACCCGCGACGCGCTGCGCCGGGTCGCCTTCGTCCGCGCCGCCCAGCGGGTCGGCATCCCGCTCGCCACCATCCGTGAGGCCCTCGCGGAACTGCCGGAGGAGCGCACGCCCACGAAGGACGACTGGGCCCATCTCTCCCAGTCCTGGCGCACCGAGCTGGACGAACGGATCAAGCAGCTCAACCGGCTGCGCGACCACCTCACCGACTGCATCGGCTGCGGCTGCCTCTCCCTGGAGAGCTGCGTCCTGTCCAACCCGGACGACGCCTTCGGCGAAGTCGCCACCGGTTCCCGGCTGCTGCCGGAACGTCGGCGGGGTCCGGCGAGGTCCGCGCGGAAGCCCGCGCCGGACCGGCCGTCCGGCCGGGCGGCGGAGCCGGACCGGGGGGCCCGGGAAGGTGCGCCGGACCCGGGGTGCGCCGGCTGAGCGGCCGCCCGGTCCGGGCGGGGAGGGCCACCCGGAGCGGACCGGCGCCTGGCCCCGGGCCCGGGCCCGGACGGCACCGTGCCCCCGGTCCGGACGGCACCGCGCCCCGGTCCGCACCGCGCCCCGGCCGCCGTCGGCGCTCGCCCCGCCCGGGGAGCGCCCGGCCCGTGGCTCCGGCCCGCCGGACCCCGACCCGTACGGCTCGGGCCGCCCTGCGCGGGTCTGTCCGCCCACGCCCTGGCGGCGTGCCCCGGGGCCGGGGCCCGGAGCTGGGGTTGGGGCCCGACGGCCGCGTATCCCGGAGGCGGGCAGCCGGACGCCCCCGCGCTCCGCAGGGACTGACGCCCGGTCACCCACTCGCATCCTGGTGCCAGGCCAGGCCAGGCCAGCGCAGTCCGGCCCAGCACGGCACCGGATCGGCCCAAGCCCGGCACCGGACCAGCATCGGCCCAGCACGGCGCCAGCCCAGCACAGCATCGACCCAGCACGGCGCTAGCCCAGTACGGCACCGGACCAGCACGGCACCCGACCGGCCCGGCGCCAGCCCAGCCCGGCACCGGACCAGCACGGCAATCGGCCCAAGCCCGGCACCGGCACCCGACCGGCCCAGCACCGGACCGGCCCAACACCGGCGCCGCCACCGGACCGACCCTGGCACGGCCCCGATCCCGGCCGTCCCGACCCCGGCCCTCCCGGGCCCCCGCCGTCCCGGACCCCGGGCCCCGGCCGCGCGGTCACCCGGGCCCCGGCCCGTACTCCCGGCGGCCGGCCTCCGGCCCGCACGCACGCCCGGCCGGCCGCCCCGCCCCGCCTACGCCGACATCAGCAGTCGCGGTCCGCGCCGGGAGTTCGCCAGGGCCTCCGGGGTGAGGACGGGGCGCGGCACGAGGATGCCGCAGTCCGCGCACACCGGGCCCGACGACGGCTCGTGGTCCAGGTCGTACCGCCACACCAGCCGCTCCCCGTCGCACACCGGGCAGAGGGCGCCCGGTTCGCGCTCCAGGGCCGAGGTCAGCCGCCGGAGCACCTCCGCCAGCGGTCCGTCGGGGTGGAGTCCGGGGTCGTCGCACCAGGCCACACCGAAGCCGCCCCAGGTCAGCCGGTGCCAGTCGTCCACGCTGCCGGGCCGCCGCAGCCCGTCGTGCTTCTCCTTCCTGCGCCGCTCGGCGAACTCCTCCTCGTACGCGAGCCACACCGAGCGCGCCTCCTCCAGCTCCTCCAGCGCGGCCACGAGCCGCACCGGGTCGGGGGAGCGGTCCTCGGGGCCGAAGCCGGCCCGCGCGCACAGATGGTCCCAGGTCGCTCTGTGCCCGTACGGGGCGAACCGCTCAAGGCACTTGCGCAGTGAATACCGCCTCAGCGCCAGATCGCACCGCGGATCGCGGACCTGTCTCGCCAGACTTCGAAAACCGGCCATCGCCCTGCACCTCCGTCACACCTGCACTTCTCGTCCTGCGGTCATGCCCCCGTCGCCGTGCCCGCGCCGCCGTGCGGCTGCGCCGCGCCGGTCCCGTACCGGCGCCGCGCCGCGCTGCCGCGGCGCTTCCCACCGGGTTCCCGTGCCGACGCCCTCTCATGGACGCACCGGCAAGCGAATCGGCTCCCTCCGCTTGTGCGAGGTTCTTCATGAGTCGACCTCCTGCCGCGGTAAGTGACGCATGTTCACCTTCCGCTCCGGTGATACCGGCGGTAACGTCCGGCTCCACCCCCGTCGGGAGGAGCTGCCATGGCACGCACCCCACGTAACGTCCTCGACAGACTGAGAACTCCCCGCGGCGTCCACGGGTTCCTGAAGGGCGCCTCGGTATGCGTCCTCATCGCGGGCCTCCTGTCACCGCTTTCCCCGGCGACGGCCGTCGGAACGGGCGGCACGGAGAAGACCGCCACCGCGACGCGGGCCGGGTCGGCCGCCGCCGACCACTGCGGCGGACGCTGCTCCGACATCCTCCCGCCCGGTCAGAACGGCAACGCCACCCTCGCCGAGATCCTCCTCCACCAGGCCCTCGGCACCCGGCCCGCGCACGCCGGGGACCAGCTCGGCCCCTACGCCGCCCTCGCGTCCGGACGGACCGGACTCACCAACGAGACCGTCAACACCTTCTTCAACGAGGCGTCGTTCGGCGTACCCGCCGGGCAGGTCGCCTCCACCCTGCGCCCGGCCGGGCGGCAGGACGTCACCATCGTCCGCGACCGCGGGACCGGTGTCCCCCACATCACCGGCACCACCCGCTACGGCACCGAGTTCGGCGCCGGGTACGCCGCCGCCCAGGACCGGCTCTGGCTGATGGACCTCCTCCGCCACGTCGGACGCGGGCAGTTGACCCCCTTCGCCGGGGGCGCCCCCGCCAACCAGGGCCTGGAACAGCAGTTCTGGCGCGACGCCCCCTACACCGAGGCCGACCTGGAGGCCCAGTTCCTCGGGGTCGCCGAGGGCAACGGCGAGCGCGGCCGGCAGGCCCTCGCCGACGTCGACGCCTACATCGACGGCGTCAACGCCTACATCGAGGCGTCCGACAGGGGCCGCTACTTCCCCGGCGAGTACGTCCTCACCGGGCACAAGAACGCCGTCACCAACGACGGCACCATCGAGCGCTTCAAGCGCACCGACCTGATCGCCCTGGCCTCCGTCATCGGCTCCCTGTTCGGCTCCGGGGGCGGCGGCGAGGTCGGCAACGCGCTCTCCCTGATGGCCGCCCAGGAGAAGTACGGCACCGCCGAGGGGACCCGGGTCTGGGAGTCCTTCCGCCAGCGCAACGACCCCGAGGCCGTGCTCACCCAGCGCACCGGCAGCTTCCCCTACCTGCCCCGGCCCGACGACCCGCGCGGCCGGGCCCTGCCCGACCCCGGCTCGGTCACCGTCGAACCCCTGGTGCACGAACGCACCGGCAGCGCCACCGCCGCGCGGGCCACGGACGCCTCCGCCGCGGCCGCGGACGCCGCCGTCGGCTCCGCGCGGCGCGGCATGTCCAACGCCCTGGTGGTCAGCGGCAGGCACACCGCGAGCGGCAACCCGGTGGCCGTCTTCGGGCCGCAGACCGGCTACTTCGCGCCCCAGCTCCTCATGCTCCAGGAGATCCAGGGCCCCGGCATCAGCGCCCGCGGCGCCTCCTTCGCCGGTCTGAGCATGTACGTCGAACTGGGCCGGGGCCAGGACTACGCGTGGAGCGCGACCACCTCCGGGCAGGACGTCATCGACGGCTACGCGGTCGAGCTGTGCCAGGACGACCACCACTACCTCCACCGCGGCACCTGCACCCCGATGCGGAAGGTCGAGCGCGTCAACGCCTGGAAGCCGACCGTCGCCGACGGCACCGCGGCCGGCTCCTACACCATGCGGGTCTGGCGCACCGCGTACGGCCCGGTCACCCACCGTGCCACCGTCGGCGGCAAGAAGGTCGCCTACACCGCGCTGCGGTCGTCCTTCCTGCACGAGGCCGACTCCATCATCGGCTTCCAGATGCTCAACGACCCCGGCCACGTCCAGGGCCCGGAGGGCTTCCGGAGCGCCGTCCAGCACATCAACTACACCTTCAACTGGTTCTACGCCGACGCCGAGCACACGGCGTACTACAACAGCGGCGACAACCCGGTCCGAGCCGACGGCGTCGACGCCGAGTTCCCCGTCCTCGCGCTCCCCGAGTACGAGTGGCGGGACTGGAACCCGGCGGACAACCGCGCCCGCCACATCCCGCCCGCCGCCCATCCCCAGTCGGTCGACCAGGACTACTACGTCTCCTGGAACAACAAGCAGGCCCGGGACTACCCGGCCGCCTCCTGGGGCAACGGCTCCGTCCACCGCGGCGACCTGCTCGACGACCGGGTGGCGGAACTGGTCGCGGAGGGCGGGGTCACCCGTGCCGCACTGGTCGGGGCCATGGCCGAGGCGGGCCTCGCGGACCTGCGCGCCGAGGACGTGCTGCCCGTCCTGCTCCGGGTGATCGGCACCGCGCCGGTGACCGACCCCGCCGCGGCCACCGCCGTCGGCCGGCTCCGGGCCTGGCTCGCCGACGGCGGACTGCGCACCGAGACCTCGGCCGGGTCCCGGAAGTACGGTCACGCCGACGCGATCCGCACCCTGGACGCCTGGTGGCCGCTGCTGGTGCGGGCCGAGTTCGCGCCCGGCCTCGGGGACGGCCTGTACACCGCCCTCACCCGCAACCTCCCCGTCGACGAGGCGCCCTCCGCCGGACACGGCCCGACCGGCGCCCACGCCGGCAGCGCCTTCCAGTACGGCTGGTGGAGCCATGTCGACAAGGACCTGAGGTCC
This sequence comes from Streptomyces sp. SID8352, assembly GCF_009862265.1. Taxonomy (GTDB): domain Bacteria; phylum Actinomycetota; class Actinomycetes; order Streptomycetales; family Streptomycetaceae; genus Streptomyces. Next base: position 75,996 of record NZ_WWGX01000038.1, read on the forward strand.
GTGCTCGGCGAGCCCGTCCGGGGGCCGCTGGCCCGCTCCTACTGCGGCGGCGGCGACCTCACCGCCTGCCGGGACACCCTGCTCTCCACCCTGGTGGAGGCGGCGGGACGCACCGCCGCCCAGGTCTACCCCGGCGACGCCGCGTGCGCCGCCGGCGACCAGTGGTGCGCCGACTCGGTCGTCCACCGCACCCTGGGCGGCATCGGGCACGGTGCCACGACCTGGCAGAACCGGCCGACCTACCAGCAGGTCGTGGAGTTCGCGTCCCACCGGTGACCGGCCGGCCGGGGGCTCACCGGTAGAGGAGGTACTGGCGGCGGGTCGCCCGGAACGCCGCCAGTTCCCGCTGCCAGGCACCCACCACCTCATCGGTGTCCGCGCCCGCGTCGATCATCGTGCGCACCCGCGCGGACCCGGTGAGCCGGTCGATCCACTCGTCCGGCCGCCAGGCGAACCCCTCCCAGCACCGCCGGGCGGTCACCAGCAGGCCGATCCCGGTGCGCACCGGGTCGAAGGCGGCCCGGTCGTGCACATGGAGCTGCACCCCTCCGGCCGTCCTGCCCTGGAACTTGGAGAACACCGGAGAGAAGTACGCCTCCCGGAAGCGCACCCCGGGCAGGGCCAGACCGTTGGCGGCGGCGGCCCAGCGGCCGTCCAGCCCCTCCGCGCCGAGCAGTTCGAAGGGGCGGGTGGTGCCGCGCCCCTCCGACAGGTTCGTCCCCTCGAAGAGACAGGTGCCCGCGTACACCAGCGCGGTCTCCGGCGTCGGCATGTTCGGGCTCGGCGGCACCCACGGCAGCCCGGAGGCGTCGAAGAAGTCCGACCGCCGCCAGCCCGCCATCCGCACCGTCCGCAGCGGCACCGGCGTGGTCAGGAACTCGCCGTTGAACAGCAGGGCCAGCTCCGCGACGGTCATCCCGTGCGCCTGTGCGACGGGCTGCCGCCCCACGAAGGTCGCGAACTCCTTGTGCAGCACCGGCCCCAGCGCCGCCCGCCCGGTCAGCGGGTTGGGCCGGTCCAGGACCACGAACCGCAGGCCCGCCGACGCCGCCGCCTCCATGCAGTCGTACAGCGTCCAGATGTACGTGTAGAAACGTGCGCCCACGTCCTGGATGTCGAAGACGACGGTGTCCACGCCGGAGGCGGTGAACACGTCCGCCAGCTCCCGGCCGCTCTTGAGGTAGGTGTCGTACACCGGCAGCCCGGTCGCCGGGTCCTCGTGGCGCCCCTCGGACCCGCCCGCCTGCGCGGTGCCCCGGAAGCCGTGCTCGGGGCCGAACACGGCGGTCAGCTCCACCCGGTCGTCCGCGTGCATCACGTCGACCACGTGCCGGGCGTCCCGCGTGATGCCGGTCGGATTGGTGACGACACCGACCCGCTGCCCGGCGAGCACCCGGTAGCCGTCCTCGGCCAGTCGCTCGAAGCCCGTGCGCAACCGCCGGCCGCCCCCGGGCGCAGCGTGGGCCGCCCCGGGCACTGCCGCGGTGCCGGCCGCCACGGCGGTGGTGGTGGTGAGCAGGGTCCGTCGGGACAGCGTCATGCGGTGACCTCCGTGATCCATGCGGGTGTCATGTTCACGCACAGTAGCCCGGCCCCGTGCCGCGCGGAACGACGCGAACCCCGGGGCGCCCCTTCCGCCCCGCATACCGACTGGTTAGTGTGACGCGGCGGCGCGGCGCCGGGGCCCACCGCCACGCCCCCGCGGCCGGTCCGGGACGGCCGCGCGCCGGACGGCCCTCCCGGCCGCCGGGCCCGGGACGGCGAATGGGAAGATCCTCGGCCGGGAACGGCGTTCCCCCTCAGGACACCGACGACCCCCGATGACACGGAAAGGCAGGTGGCGACAGTGCCCAGGACCACGGACGGGGACGGCACCCCGGTGCCGCAGCGGCTCCTGGCCGCCGCCACCCGGCTCTTCGCCGAGCACGGCTACGACCGCACCTCGGTACAGGAGATCGTCGAGGCCGCGGGCGTCACCAAGGGCGCCCTCTACCACTACTTCGGCTCCAAGGACGACCTCCTGCACGAGGTCTACGCCCGGGTGCTGCGCGTCCAGCAGGAGCGCCTGGACGCCTTCGCCGACGCCGACGCGCCCGTCGAACAGCGGGTGCGCGACGCCGCGGCCGACGTCGTCGTCACCACCATCGACAACCTCGACGACGCCTCGATCTTCTTCCGCTCCATGCACCACCTGGGCCCCGAGAAGAACCAGCAGGTGCGCGCCGAACGCCGCCGCTACCACGAGCGCTTCCGGGCGCTGATCGAGGAGGGCCAGCGGAGCGGTGTCTTCTCCGCGGCCACCCCGGCCGATCTGGTGGTCGACTACCACTTCGGCTCCGTGCACCACCTGTCCACCTGGTACTGCCCCGACGGCCCGCTCACCCCCCAGCAGGTGGCCGACCACCTGGCCGATCTCCTGCTGCGGGCGCTGCGTCCGTGAGGTGATCGAGGGGGCCGCCACCGGATCGCGCGGCCGGGTACACGCCCGGCCGGGGTCACGGGTGCGGCCCGCTCCGGCCGCCGGGCGCGCCCGCACGGCGCCCCCGCCCGCTCCCCGGTCGGCCGCGGCACGAACGCCACACCGACGCGGCACGAACGCCACACCGGTCCCCGCCCGCACCGGCTCCGCTCCTCCGGCGGCCACCGGCATCCGCCGGGGACCGGTCCGGACCGCCCGCCGCCGGGAGCGGGACCGCCCACGGGGGCCTGTCTGACCATTGCCGTCGTCGCCCGTGGGGCGGCCGCGCGGTGTCGGGTGTGTGCTCTCGGCGTTCCGGCCCCGGGCCTTCGTACTTGGAGGTACCCGGGGCCGGGGGCGGTGCGACGGGAGCGCGGGGACGGCGTCGTGAGGCGGACGGGAACGGTCGGACGGGCCTCAGGGGCGCGCGGACCGGTCGCCGGTGTGCCGGGCGATCTCCCGGCGGGCCAGCGAGCGCTGGTGCACCTCGTCCGGGCCGTCCGCGATCATCAGCGTCCGGGCGGCGGCGTACAACTCGGCCAGCGGCAGGTCCTGGCCCACCCCGGCCGCCCCGTGCAACTGGATCGCCCGGTCGAGGATGCCGGTCACCGCACGCGGTGTGGCGATCTTGATGGCCTGGATCTCGGTGTGCGCCCCCCGGTTGCCGACGGTGTCCATCAGCCAGGCCGTCTTCAGCACCAGCAGCCGCAACTGCTCCACGGTGACCCGCGCGTCGGCGATCCAGGCGCGCACCACGCCCTGCCCGGCCAGCGGCCCGCCGAACGCGGTGCGGTCCACCGCCCGGCGGCACATCAGCTCGATGGCCCGCTCGGCCATCCCGATCAGCCGCATGCAGTGGTGGATCCGGCCCGGCCCCAGCCGTGCCTGGGCGATGGCGAAGCCGCCGCCCTCCTCGCCGATCAGATGGGACACCGGCACCCGGGCGTGGTCGAGGACCACTTCGGCATGGCCGCCGTGGGCGTGGTCCTCGTACCCGAACACCCGCATGGCGCGGGTCACGGTGAGACCCGGGGTGTCGCGGGGGACCAGCACCATGGACTGCCGGCGGCGGACGTCCGGGGCGTCCGGGTCCGTCGCGCCCATCACGACGACGACCGCGCAGCGCGGGTCCATCGCCCCGGAGATGTACCACTTGCGGCCGGTGACGACGTAGTCGCCGCCGTCCCGCTCGATCCGCGTGGTGACGTTGGTGGCGTCCGAGGAGGCCACGTCCGGCTCGGTCATCGCGAACGCCGAGCGGATCTCCCCCGCGAGCAGCGGCGCCAGCCACCGCTCGCGCTGCTCCGCGTCGCCGAACCGGGCCAGCAGCTCCATGTTCCCGGTGTCCGGCGCCGCGCAGTTGGTCGCCGTCGGCGCGAGCCCCGGACTGCGGCCGGTGATCTCGGCGAGCGGGGCGTACTGGAGGTTGGTCAGCCCGGCCCCGAGCCGCGGGTCCGGCAGGAAGAGGTTCCACAGACCCCGGCGCCGCGCCTCGGTCTTCAGCTCCTCGACCACCGGCGGGGTGTCCCAGGGGGAGGCGAGGCGGGCGCGCTGCTCACGGGCGGTCCGCTCGGCCGGGTACACGTGCTCGTCCATGAAGGCGAGCAGCTCGGCCCGGAGTTCCCGGGTGCGCGCGTCGAACGCGAAGTCCATGGCGGATCAGCCCTCCCGCAGGGCGCTCAGGCCCTGCTCGACGAAGACGGGGACGAGCTCCCCGATGCGCTCGAATCCCCCGCCGACCGTCCTGCCGAGCGTGTGGCGGTAGTGGATGCCCTCCAGGATCACGGTGAGCTTGAACCAGGCGAAGGCGGTGTACCAGGCGAGGGCGGACACGTCCCGGCCGGAGAGCCGCGCGTACCGCTCGACCAGCTCGGCCGGGGCCGGATGGCCGGGCGCGTGGGCGGTCGTGGCGACGGGGGAGCCGGCGAGGACGGCCGTGCTGCTGTACATCACCAGCAGGCCCAAATCGGTCAGCGGATCGCCGAGCGTGGACATCTCCCAGTCCAGGACCGCCCGGATGCCGTCGTCCGGGCCGCCGATCAGCACGTTGTCGAGCCGGTAGTCGCCGTGCACGACGGCCGGGGCGGGGGAGCGGGGCAGCGTCCGCGCGAGCGAGGCCCGCAGGGTGTCGACGCCGGGCAGGTCGCGGCTGTGGGAGGAGGCCAACTGCCTTGCCCAGCGGTCCAGCTGGCGCTCCAGGAAGCCCTCGGGGCGGCCGAAGTCCGCGAGCCCGGCGGCGGCCGGGTCGACCGAGTGCAGGGCGACGAGGGTGTCGACCAGGCCCAGCACGGCGGCCCGGGTGCGCCCGGGGCCGAGCGCGGCGAGCTGCCCGGCCGTCCGGTAGGGAGTGCCGTCGACGAACTCCATGACGTAGAACGGCGCCCCGGTCACCTCCTCGTCCTCGCAGAGCAGGACGGGCTCCGGCACCGGCACCGGCGTCGGGCGCAGGGCGGTGATCACGCGGTGCTCGCGACGCATGTCGTGCGCCGTGGCCAGGACGTGGCCGAGCGGGGGCCGCCGCACCACCCAGCGGGCGGTGCCGTCGGAGACGGCGTACGTGAGGTTGGACCGCCCGCCCTCGATCAGTCGTCCGGACAGGGGGCCGTCCAGCAGTCCGGGCCGCTCCCGGTCGAGCAGCGCGCGCAGCCGGTCGAGATCGAGCCCGGGCGGATGGTCGGTGCTCATCGTCGCTCCTACGGGGCAGGGGAAACGTACCGCACACATGATGCCGACCAGTCGGTATGTCGTCCAGGGGGTGTACGGGGTGCCGCGCGCGTTCCGGACGCCGGGAGCGTGGGCGGTGCCGGGCCTGGGGTGGGAGCGCGGGCGGGGCCGGTCGTCACCGGACGGGCCGGTGCGCGGAAGGGGTGGCGGAGCGCGTGCCGGTGCGCCTCAGGGGTGAGAAGGCGTCGGGGTGCGCGGTGCCGGGGTGCGCCGGGACTCGTCGGGACCGCCGCGTCCGGCGGGCCGCGGAGGGGCGACTCCGGTGGGTGCGGGGTGCGGGGTAGGGGTACGGGCAGCTGCGGGCCGGTCGGGTCGGCGGAGCCGGTGGGGCGCGGACGAGGTCCGCCTCGGGCAGGGAGCGGGGCGCTGGGCGTGGGCCGGCGGAAGCCGCCGTCGGCGGGCCGACCGCCGGGCCGACCGCCGGGGCGGCGGCCGGAGCCGTCCGTGCCGGTCAGAGGATCAGTACGGCCCCGCAGCCCGCCAGCGCCGCGATGCACAGGACCGCCGCGGCGGCCCGGGTCGGCGGCAGCGGCCCGGGGGAGGGGGAGCCGGCGAGGCCCTGTGTCCGGCGCTGCGCGATGTACAGGAAGCCCAGCCAGAGGGCGGCGCAGAGCGCGACGGCGACGGCCTGGACGGGACCGGCGCCCCGGCCCAGGGCGGTGCGCGCGGCGAGCACGGCCGTGACGGTGGCGGAGAGGGTCGTGCGCCGCCAGGCCAGCCGGGTCCGCTCGGGCTGGAGCCCGGGGTCGCGGGTCACCCCTCCCACCCGGTGAGGACCACGACGACCATGGCCACGGCGACCACCGCGACGACCAGGCTCATCACGGCGGGGAAGCGGGAGACGGGCAGGTCCTCGCCGCGGCGCATGGCGCGTTCGCAGCGCACCCAGTGGTTGACGGCGCGCAGCGCGCACAGCACGCCGGCCGCGAGCAGCGCGAGCGCGAGCCCGACGCGCCAGCCCCGGCCCAGGGCGGGAAGGAACTGGTCCACCGCGAAACCGCCGCCGATCAGGGCGAGGGCGGTGCGCAGCCAGGCGAGGAAGGTGCGCTCGTTGGCGAGCGAGAACCGGTAGTCCGGGGTGCGGCCCTCCTCCCGGACCTCCTCGGGCGCGAACCACAACCGCACGTTGCTGGCGAATTCCCTCACCCCCGGACCCTAACCCCGCCCTCGGTCCCCCGCGCGAGCGACCGGGGCGCACCTGGCCCGGGGCCCACCGGCCGCGCCGGGACCGTGTCACCGGGTCACGCCGTCCGGCCGCCGGACCCGCACCGGACCGCGCCGCTCCGGCCCCCGGCCACCGTGGCCGGGTCCTCGCCTCCCCTCGGTCCCGGGTCCGCCGCCACCCTCCGGGCACGCCCCGTCCCGCCGCCGGACCCGTGCCGGGCAACCGCCGCCGGGCTTGCCCGGCCCGGTCCGGCCCCGTCCGTTGCCCGGGTGGGCCGGGGCTCCCCGGACCGGGGGCGGTCCCAGAAAGGGGGGCGTTCCCGGAAGGGGCCGTTCCCGGAAGGGGCGTCACCCCCGTTCCCGCTCCCACGCCCGCAGCCGTTCGTACGCCGCCAGCCCGTCCGGGACCCAGTCCCAGTCACCGAGCCGCCGCTCCAACTCCGCCCCGGTGAGGAACCCGTGCCACTCCACCTCCTCCGCCTCCGGACGCACCGCCCCCGCCCAGCGCACCTCGTACACCGCCGACCACCACCGGCGCCCGCCGCCGTCGTCGAAGAGGAAGGAGAACCGGAACTCCGGCCGGGGCAGGCCGCTCACCCCCAGCTCCTCCCCGGCCTCCCGCAGCGCCGCGTCGTCGTAGGACTCGCCCGCCCCGACCACCCCGCCGACGAACATGTCGTACCGCGAGGGGTACACCAGCTTCCCCGGTGTGCGACGGTGGACGAAGAACCGTCCCCGCGCGTCCCGGACCCGGACGAAGACCACGCGGTGGCACAGCCCGCGGGCGTAGACATCGCCCCGCCGCGCCCGGCCCACCACCCGGTCGTTCTCGTCCACGACATCGAGGATCTCGTCAGCCGCACTCATCCGCCCATCCAAGCAGCCGGGCACGCCGAGTGGTCGACACGGAACGGGCCGCCCGGGGCAACGGAGGCAAATCCCCCTCTTGGCGCAGGAGTTGAAGCGTGTAACACCCAAGCGGCCCTTGACGACGAGTGCGGCCGACGGTTTGCTGTGAGTGATCAGTCCATGGCAATCCGGCTACGACGACCAGCGCGTCGCGTGAGGAAGTTCCGCGGTGTCCCCACCTCCGCCTCCCCTCGGCCGCGCCCGCAGACGCGCCGGCCATCCTTTCGACGAGGCGCTCGACGACGCCGAACTCACGACGGCACGCGCGGCGCTGGCGCAGGGACGCTGGCAGTCGGCGCGCTCCCTGATCACCCGGACGGGCGTGGAGTGGGACCGCCGCGGACACCGGATCTCCGTCCTCGCCGCCGAACGCTACTGCGCCGCCTGGGCCCGTGAGTGGCTCCTCGCCGAGCCCGACTCCACCGACGCCTCCCTGCTGCTCGCCTTCGCCCTCGTCCGACGCGCGCTGCGCGGCAAGGAGAAGCCGGCCGCCGCCCGGGAGGCCTGCCGGAGCACCGCCGCGCTCGTCCCCGAGGACCCCACCCCCTGGCTGGGACTGCTGGTGCTGGAGCGCGAACTGGGCACCGACGACGATGTCGTCCGCGCCTTCGAGGCGGTCCGGGGCCGCTACGCCGACCACCACCACGCCCACCACCTGATGGTCGCCCGCCTCGCCGAACAGCGCGCCGAGGACGGCCCGGACCCGCTGCACGAGGTCTACGACTTCGCCAACTGGGCCGCCGAACAGGCCCCCGCCGACTCCCCCCTGGCCATCCTGCCGGTCGTCGCTCACGCCGAGCGCTACCGCGTCCTGGCCGCCGCCGGCCACGAGTCCGCCGACCCCAGGTCCTCCGGCCACTGGGTCGGCCGCCGCGCCCGTCTGGTGATGAAGGCCGCCTTCGACTGGTGGCTGGAATGGGAGCAGGACGGCCACCCGCGCAGGCTGATCGACCTCAACTTCCTGGCCCACGCCAAGTCCTGCGAGGGGCGCGGCGCCGAGGCCGCCGCCCTGTTCCACCGGATCGGTCCGCACGCCACCCCCGCGCCCTGGGCCTACCCGGACCGGGAACCGTACGCCGCCTTCCGCGCCGCCCGCGCCGACGCGCTGGGGACGGCCTGACCCCACGACCCCACCTCCCCCACCCCGCCCCGCATCCCTACGACGACACAAGGACGGTCCCCCGATGGCCATGGGCACTTCGAGCACACGGAAAGCCAGGCGCGACGGCGGCATCAGCACGTTCAAGGGGGAGGAACGGGCGCTGCGCGCCGACCGGCTGGGCACGGGGGGCCTGCTCCTGTCCGTCCTCGCCGCCACCGCGCCGCTCATGGTCGTCGCCGGGGTCATGCCCACCACGTACGCGGTCATCGGCATCGTCGGCCAGCCGCTGATCTTCGTGGTGCTGGGCGTCGTCCTCGTCCTGTTCAGCGTCGGCTACGCCGAGATGAGCCGCCACGTCCACAACGCGGGCGCCTTCTACGCGTACATCTCCCGCGGGCTGGGCGGGACCGCCGGGGCGAGCGCCGCCCTGGTCGCCATGGTCGCCTACAACGCCCTCCAGGTCGGCATCTACGGCATCTTCGGCTTCGCGGTCTCCGGTCTCCTGTCCACCTATGCCGGGGTCGACATCGCCTGGTGGATCCCCGCGCTGGTGGGCGTCGTCGCGGTCGGCGCGCTGGGCTGGCTGAAGATCGACGTCAACGCGCGGGTGCTCGGAGTGCTCCTGCTCATCGAGGTCGTCCTCGTCGTGGTCTTCGACATCGCCGCGGTCTCCGACCCCGGACCGCAGGGGCTGTCGCTGCACGCCTTCAACCCGGACACCCTGACCGGCGCGGGCGTCGGCACCGCGCTGTGCTTCTGCATCGCCGCCTTCCTCGGCTTCGAGCAGGCGCCCGTCTACGCCGAGGAGACCAGCCGCCCGCACGTCCTGGTGCCGCGCGTGATGTTCCTGGCGGTCGCGGGAGTCGCCGTGTTCTTCGCCCTCAGCAGCTGGGCGCTGACCGTCGCCACCGGTCCCGACAGGATCGTCGGCAGTGCCCAGGAGCAGAGCGCCGGACTGCTGTTCAACCTCACCGAGGCCCGGCTCGGGGCCACCTTCACCGACGTCCTGCACGTGCTCTTCGTGACCGGCATGTTCGCCGCCCTGCTCAGCTTCCACAACGTGGTCGCCCGCTACGCCTTCGCCATGGGCCGCGAGGGGCTGCTGCCCGCCCCCTTCGGCCGCACCAGCGGCACCAGCGGCGCCCCCGGCACCGGTTCGCTGCTCCAGACCGCCGTCTCGCTGGTCATCGTCGTCGTCTTCGCGATCGTGGACGACAAGCCGGTCGGCGACCCGACCGAGCCCGTGCTGCACCTGTTCACCTGGGGCGGCAACATCGGCGCCCTCGGCGTCATCCTGCTGATGGCCGCCGCCTCCTTCTCCGTGGTCGCCTTCTTCGTCCGCCGCGGCGCCGCCGGTGCCCAGTGGATGCGGCTGACCACCTCCGTCCTGGCGGGCGTCGCCCTGCTGGTGATCGCCGGATACACGGTGAAGGACTTCGACGTGCTCGTCGGCGCGGGCCCCGGCTCGGCGCTGAGCTGGGTGCTGCCCGGGCTCATCGGCCTCGCGGTGGTCGCCGGGCTGGTGCAGGGCGCGATCCTGCGCGCCCGCGCGCCGGAGCGGCACGCCCGCATCGGCCTGGGCAACGAGGCGTTCCGGCTGGAGAAGGCGGCGTCGGAGTAGCGGCGGGACGGGGCCGGGCGGTCCGCCCGGGTCGCGTGCCCCGGGGCGCCCGCCGGTGGGGGCGTGTCCTGGGGGACGTGGGCCCCCGTCCGCGGAGGTGTGGGACCTGAGCCCCGTCCGTGGGGGCGTGTCCTGGGGCACCTGGGCCCCCGTCCGTGGGGGCGTGCCCCGGGGCACCCGGACCCCCGTCCACGAGGGCGTCCATACGGGTGGAACCGGGGACCCGGCCGCCGTGCCTGGCGGGGGCGGCGCGCCACCGGCCGGTGCCGAAGCCGAGGGAGGGTGTCCGGCGACGGGTGCGGAGGGCGTGGGCCCCGTGGTCAGGCATCGGCCCGGCCGCCGGGGTCACCGGCGTCACCGGCGTCACCGGGGTCACCGGCGTATCGGAACCGCGAGCCACCGGACCCGGGGCCACCCGTCCCCCGGGGTGCCGGCCACCGGGGCACACCGGGAGCCCGGGGTCACCGGGGCGGCCGGGTGAGCGCCCGGAGGGCCCGCACCGCGCGCTCCACGACTTCCCCGGGACCCTCCGTGACCTCCACCGTCACGCCCGCCTCGTCCGGCTCCAGCGGCTGGAGGATCGCGAACTGCGAGTCCAGCAGAGCCGTCGGCATGAAGTGCCCCTCGCGGCGGGCCATCCACCGCCCGATCAGCTCCCGGTCCCCGGTGAGATGCAGGAACACCAGCTCGGGGGCGGCGGTCCGCAGCCGGTCGCGGTACGCCCGCTTCAGCGCCGAGCAGGCCACGACCCCGCCGAGCCCCGCCCGTCCCCGCGCCCACCGCCCGACGGCGTCCAGCCAGGGCCCGCGGTCCTCGTCGGTGAGCGGAGTGCCCGCCGACATCCGGGCGACGTTGGCCGGCGGGTGGAAGTCGTCGCCGTCGGCGCAGGCGACACCGAGCCGGGCCGCGAGCAGTCCGCCGACGGTGCTCTTGCCGGTGCCCGCGACACCCATCACCGCGACGACCGGGAGGACGTGCGCCCGCTGCGTCGGCATCCGGCCTCGCCGTCCGGTGGAGGTCCGCGGCCCGCCCCGGCGGCCCGCGCTGTCGACGCCACGGAACCCCACCGGCCGTGCCGCGCGCAACCCCGCCTCCCGCCCCGGGGCGGGAGGACCGGGGGCCCGGTCAGTCGAGGAACTCCCCGTCGACGTACACCCAGGCCCCGTCGACCCGCTCGAACCGGCTCCGCTCGTGCAGCGAGCCGCCCCGGTAGGAGGCCCGGAAGGTCACGGTGCCGGCGGAGTGGAAGGCCGAACCGGCGCCGGTCGCCAGGATCTCCAGCCCCGTCCACCGCGTCCCGGTGTCCGGGTCGAGCCGCGCGGGCCGGGTGCGCGGATGCCATGTCCGCAGCAGGTACCCGGCGTCCCCCTTCACGAAGGCGCAGTACCGGGACCGCATCAGGGCCTCGGCCGTCGGCGCGGCCGCGGCCCCGGAGTGGAAGCGGCCGCAGCACTCCGGATACGCCCCGGACAGCCCGCAGGGACAGGAACGCGTGCTCATGCGCCCCATTGTGCCCGCCGCTCCCGTCCTCGGGGAAAACGATGGCGGCCGGGCGGCGCCGGAGCGACACTGGCGGGCATGCGCGAGTGTCACGAGGCGTCCGCCGGTCTGTCGCTGCGCCGTTGGTCCCCCGGCGACGCCCGGGCCGTCCGCGCGGCGTTCGCCGACCCGGAACTGGACCGGCAGACGAAGGAGCCCGTCACGTCCCCGCTCGGGGCGCGCCGGTGGCTGGCGGCACGGGAGGAGCAGTGGGCCGCGGGGACGGCCTTCGCCTTCGCCGTGGTCGACGGCGCGGACACCGTACTGGGCAACGTGGCCGTCGGCGCGGTCGACCGGCGCCACCGGACCGGATGGGTGTCGTACTGGACCGCTGCCCCGGCCCGGGGGCGCGGAGTGGCGTCCCGGGCCTGCCGGGCTCTGGCCCACTGGTCCTTCGGTGAACTGGGCCTGTTCCGGCTGGAGCTGGGCCACCGGACGGACAATCCGGCCTCCTGCCGGGTGGCCCGCGCCGCGGGCTTCGGGGCGGAGGGAGTGGAACGCGGGAAGCTGGAGTACGAGGGGGTCCGCCACGACGTGGAGCGCCACGCCCGCCTGTCCACCGACCCCGAGCCACCCCGACCGTGACCCCGGCCCCCGGCCCGCGCCCGCCCGCTTCCGCGGGCCACCGCCCGTGACCCCGTCGCGGAGGCGGAGCCGCCCTCGCGGGGCCGACGCCGGAGAAACAGAAAGACCCCAGATCGACTGGGGTCTCCACTGGTACTGGTGTCCGAGGGGGGACTTGAACCCCCACGCCCGATAAAGGGCACTAGCACCTCAAGCTAGCGCGTCTGCCATTCCGCCACCCGGACAAGGTGTCTGCCGCGCGAGGTTCCCCCCGTGGCGACGACGTAAACATTACCAGGCTTTCCCGGGTGGGCGATCACCCATGGTTGGGCGGCGGCGCCCGGCGGGAGAGGATGAGGGGACCATCAGCGGCGACAGCGGGAGGAACCACGTGAGCGACTCGGGCACGACCGGGAATGTCACCGGCGAGGACGAGGTCGTCGACCTCTGCCGCGAGCTGATCCGGATCGACACCAGCAACTACGGCGACCACTCGGGACCCGGCGAGCGCAAGGCGGCCGAGTACGTCGCCGAGAAGCTCGCCGAGGTGGGCCTCGAACCCCGGATCTTCGAATCCCACCCGGGCCGGGCCTCCACCGTGGCCCGCATCGAGGGCGAGGACCCGTCCCGTCCCGCCCTGCTCATCCACGGCCACACCGACGTCGTCCCGGCCAACGCCGACGACTGGACGCACCACCCCTTCTCCGGCGAGATCGCGGACGGCTGCGTCTGGGGGCGGGGCGCCGTCGACATGAAGGACATGGACGCGATGACCCTCGCGGTCGTGCGCGAGCGGATGCGCAGCGGGCGCAAGCCGCCGCGCGACATCGTGCTGGCGTTCCTCGCGGACGAGGAGGCCGGCGGCACCTACGGCGCCAAGCACCTCGTCCACCGGCACCCCGAGCTGTTCGAGGGCGTCACCGAGGCCATCGGCGAGGTCGGCGGGTTCTCGTTCACGGTCAACGAGAAGCTGCGGCTCTACCTCGTCGAGACCGCCGAGAAGGGCATGCACTGGATGCGGCTCACCGTCGAGGGCACCGCCGGGCACGGTTCGATGACCAACGACGACAACGCCATCACCGAGCTGTGCGACGCCGTCGCCCGGCTCGGCCGCCGCAACTGGCCGGTCAGGGTGACCAAGACCGTGCGGGCCTTCCTGGACGAGCTGTCCGACGCGCTCGGCACCGAACTCGACCCCGAGAACATGGACGAGACCCTCGCCAAGCTCGGCGGCATCTCCCGGATGATCGGCACCACCCTGCGCAACTCGGCGGCGCCCACCATGCTCGGCGCCGGCTACAAGGTCAACGTCATCCCCGGCCAGGCCACCGCCCACGTCGACGGGCGCTTCCTGCCCGGCTACGAGCAGGAGTTCCTCGCCGACCTCGACCGCATCCTCGGCCCCCGCGTGCGCCGCGAGGACGTGCACGCCGACAAGGCGCTGGAGACCGGCTTCGACGGCCGGCTCGTCGACGCCATGCAGAGCGCGCTGCGCGCCGAGGACCCGATCGCGCGGGCGGTGCCCTACATGCTCTCCGGCGGCACCGACGCCAAGTCCTTCGACGACCTCGGCATCCGCTGCTTCGGCTTCGCGCCGCTCCAGCTCCCGCCGGAGCTGGACTTCGCGGGGATGTTCCACGGCGTCGACGAGCGGGTGCCGGTCGAGGGGCTGAGGTTCGGCGTGCGGGTGCTGGACCGGTTCATCGACGCCTCCTGAAACCCGGCGGCGGGCCCTGCGCCCGCCGCCTCCGAACCGTTCACCGATTCGCTCGCGCGTATGGAGGACCCCCGGGAAGAGTGAACGCACTCGTGGGCTCGTAGCCAGACAACCCCCTCCTCGTTACAGGTGTTGCGGTCCGCACGATGGGGTCGCGTTTGCCAACTAGGAGGAATAATGATCAAGAAGGTCGTCGCCGCCGCGGCTGCCACCGGTGGCCTGGTTCTCGCGGGCGCCGGCATGGCCGTCGCCGACTCCGGCGCCCAGGGTGCCGCCGCGCACTCCCCGGGTGTCCTTTCCGGCAATGTCGTCCAGGTTCCCGTGCACGTCCCGGTGAACGTCTGCGGCAACACGATCGACGTGATCGGCCTGCTGAACCCCGCCTTCGGCAACGTCTGCGTCAACGACTGACGCCGCTGCCCGCCCCCTGAGGGTCTGAGTCCGCCGGCCCCGGAGCACGCGCCACGCGCTCCGGGGCCGACGGCCTTCGGGGCGCGGGACACGACGCCGGACGTCGGCGACGACGGCACCCCCGGCACCACGGAACCCCGGTACCAGCGATCCCCCGGTACCGCGGGCACCACTCGGTACTTCGTATCCCCCGGCCCTCAGGGGCCCGGGGCAAGGCAGGGAATCAGTACATGCGACAGGCAACCCGCAAGGGTCTGATGACGGTGGCGGCCGCCACCGGCGTGATCGCCGCGGCGAGCGGCGCGGCCCACGCCGACTCGGGTGCGCACGGCGCGAGCGCCGGATCGCCCGGCGTGGTGTCGGGCAACACCGTGCAGGCCCCGGTGCACGTCCCGGTGAACGTCTGCGGCAACACGGTCGACGCCGTCGGCGCCCTCAACCCCGCGATGGGCAACTCCTGTGTCAACCGGGGTGACGGCGGCGCCCACGCCGAGGGGCACGCCTCGGACTCGCCCGGCGTCGGCTCCGGCAACAACGTCCAGGTGCCGGTCGACGTGCCGGTGAACGTCTGCGGCAACAGCGTCAACGTCGTCGGCCTGCTCAACCCGGCCCTCGGCAACAACTGCGAGAACGGCGGGGGCCACGAGGCGCCGCCCGTCGAGCCGGAGCCCGAGAAGCCCGTCACCCCGAGCACTCCCGGCACCGAGACGCCCCCCGCCCCCGGGACCCCCGAGCGGCCCGCTCCCGGGCCCCAGGGGCCGGTCAATCTCGCGGAGACCGGCAACGGGATCCCGCTGGGCCTCTCCGTCCCGCTGGGCGCCGGTGTGCTGCTCACCGGTGTCGTGCTCTACCGCAGGGCGCGCGCCGGCGTGTGATCCCGGTCACCGGCCGCCGCCACGGCGCCGGACCGGCGTGAGGCATGTCACCACGTGAGGAAGCGGGCCCCGCACCGGCGGGGCCCGCTCCTTGTCCGTCGACCGCTCACCAGGTGGCGCGCACCTGGCGGATGATCCGCCGCCGCAGCCGCACCTTGCGGCTGCCGTCGCGCAGCAGGGTCAGTCGGTACAACTCCCAGTGTCCGTACTCGGCATGGTCCGTCAGCAGTCGCGTCGTCTCCTTGCGGGACACCCCGCGCGGCAGGCGCACGTCGACGAATTCGTATTCCGGCATCGCATCTATTGTGCGGGCCGGGGCCCGGTACGGATAGCGTCTGCACTATGTCTGATGCTGCGCAGCCCACCGCTGCCGAGGTACGCGCCGCCGCCGAGGCGGTGAAGACCGCGCTCGACCGCCACCTGGCCGCGGTCGAACGCCGCTCGGGGGAGGACGACCCGGCCGTCTACGAGGCGTTCAACCAGTTGGCCGCGGCCGCGGAGGCGTACGACGAGTTGCTCTACGACCGCTACGACGAGGTGACCCCCTTCGAGATCCCCGGTGCGGACGACTCCCTGCCGCCGTACAGGGGCCCCGAGGAACCGCACGCGGTGAGCGTGCTGATCCGCCGTGACTACGCCGTGGCCGAGCCGCGGCGGCTGATGGCGCAGGCCCGCCGGGTCGAGGCGGCGGACGACGAGCGGGACGCGGACAGGGACGCGTCCGGCACCGTCCACGGAGCCCTGGGCATCCTGTTCGGCGAGTACGAGCCGGACGAGATCGCCTCCCGCCACGCGGAGTTCGGCCTGGAGGAGGGCGACTCCACGCTGTGGGTGACGGCCGCCGACGAACTCGCCGAGCCCGGCGAGTGGTTGGAGGCCCCCTTCGACCACGTCGACGCCGAGGAGGTCGTCTGCCGCTTCGACGTCAGCGCCGTCTTCGACGACGAGGACGAGGAGCTGGGCAGCGCGGACGACGAAGAGGACGACGACGGGGACGACGAGAGGGACGGGGACGGCTACGACGAGGGGCCGGAGGACGACGGCGCCGTCGGGCCGTCCCGGGACGGCACGGGACCGGCGCGCTCGCCCGCGGCCCGCTGAGGGGGCGGGCGCGCGGACACCGGCCGGAGGCTGGCGGCGGCCACGGAGGATCTTCCCTCCGTGGCCGCCGTCGCCGTTCCGGCGTTCCGGTGCGGGCCCCGGGCCGGGTTCCGGGTCCCGGCCGGGTCCCCGGTCGATCAGCCACCGCGTGCCGCGTGCCGCGTGCCGCGTGCCGCGTGCCGCGTGCCGCGTGCCGCGTGCCGCGTGCCGCGTGCCGGAGGTCGGCAGGCGGCGGGGACCGGCGGGTCGGCGCTCCAGGGGGAACCGGGGAGGATCCGGGGGTCAGCCGTCCGTCGGGGCGTGCGGAGCGAGGAGGACCGGCAGCCGGGTCGTCCGGGGCGCGGCCGGCACCTCCGCCACGGCGCGGGGCAGGGCCTGTTCCACCCCGTGCACCACGGAGAGGTGGCGCACGGCCCGGCCGAACGCCGTGTAGACCCAGGGGCGGCTGAGCGCCCCCGCCGCGTCCCCGGGCAGCACCACGACCACCGCGGGCCACCGGCCGCCGACTGCCTGATGCGCGGTCAGCGCCCAGCCGTGCCGCACCGACCGCTCGACCCGTTCCCTCGGGACGACCACGCTCTCGCCGCCGCACGACAGCCGCAGCCCTTCCGCGTCGGCGCCCTCCACCCGGCCCGGCACCGTGCGGCCCGGGGCGGGGGAGTAGGCGACGAGGTCCCCCGGGTCGAATCCGCCGAAGCGGCCGGGGCCGGGATTCAGCCGTTCCTTGAGCGCCGCGTTGAGGGCCCGGGTGCCCGCAGCGCCGCCGTGGCCCGGGGTGATCACCTGGGTCCGCCCGGCGGGCACCCCGATCGCGCGCGGCACCGAGTCCACGACGAGCTGCACCGTCCGGTGCACGGCCTCCCCGGCGTCCCTCACCGGCACGATCACGATCTCCTTGCCGGGTGCCTCCACCCGGCCCAGCTCCCCGGCGCCGATGCCGGAGACCAGCTCGCCCAGCGGCCCCGGGTCCGGCCGACGGGAGGCGACGCGGGGGCAGAGGCGGGACGCCAGCAGGTCCGCGAAGACCCGGCCGGGCCCTGCCGACCCGAGCACCGAAGGATCACCGCTCAGGACCAGCCGCGCCCCGTCCGGCAGCGACTCCGCGAGCAGCGCGGCGGTCTCCACGTCCAGTTGCGGCGCGTCGGCCACCACGAGCAGGTCGAGATCCAGTGCGCCGTCCGTGTCCCGGCCGGGGCCCTCGCTCCCGGCGAGCAGCCCGGCCACCGTGGTGACGGCCGAGGCGCCGGGCGCGTCCCCGTCGGGCGCGTTCCCGCCGGGGGCGGGGGAGTCCGGCGCTGGGCCCCCGGCCGCGGCGTCCGGGGAGGCCGCGGGCTCCGCGCCCACGGCGGCGAGGGCGGCGAGTCGGTCGCGGCCGAGCGGGCCGTGCGCGGCGGCCCAGGCGCGCAGGCCCAGCGCGCGCGCCGCGCGGAGCAGGGCGGCGGGCTCGGCCAGGGACGCCTCGCCGCCGGTGTGCAGGACCAGCCCGTGGTCCGCGACCGCCCGGATCAGCTCGGCCGCGGACCCCCGCGCCGCGGCGGCCTCCCGCTCCCACTCGGGCGCCGCACCGTCCCGCTTCGGCGTGGAGGCGGCCAGCCGGGCCAGGGCGTCCGCGAGGCTCTCCTCCGCCAGCGCGTACCGCTCCAGCCCGACCAGGACCCGCACCGGGCGGTCCTCACCGTCGTCCCGCTCCTCCCCGGCCGGGGCGTCCTCCGCGTGGCCGCCCGGTTCGTCCAGGGCGTCCTGGAAGACCAGGGCGTCGCCCTCGGCGAGCGCGCTCTGCACGGCGGCGTCCGCGTCCGGGACGCCCTGCCGGGCGAGCGCGGCCGTGAGCCGGGACAGCTCCAGGGCGGTGTGGCCGCCGAGCGCCGCCCGCTCCAACTGCCGGACGGTGAGGGCGCGGCCCCGCCGTTCGTCACCGGGACCGCACTCCGCGCCGAGCAGGGCCCGGGCGAAGCCGTCGGCCTGCTCGGGGCGCACCTCGGGGAGGCGGAGCAACTGCCAGGGGTCCTCGCGCAGTACGGAACCCGCCGACTCGCCCAGCAGCGCGGCGGCCGTCGGGGCGAGCGCCTCGGGGGCGCCGCCCTCGGCCAGCACCTCTCGCACCGCCCGTACCGTCTCCGGCGCGGGCCCGGCGGGCGCCGGGGGGACCGCGGCGGACGGCGGCGCTGCCGGTGCCCGTCCGGCGGGCGCCGGCGGCGGGGCCGGGCGGCGCGGGGCCGGTGCCGGTCCGTCGAACCCTCCGGCCGGGGGCTTCGCGCCCTTTTCCACGGCCCGTACGGCGGCGAGGAGATCGGCCGCGGTGCCGCTCAGCCCGGCTCCGCTGGCGATCGGCTCCGTACGCTCCGCCCTGCGCCGCTCGATCCGCTCCCGTTCGACCCGCTGCGCGGCCAGCTCGGCCGCGGCCTCCGACACGGAGTCCTTGCCCTCGGCTGCCTCGGTGCTCTCCGCGTCCCCGTCGCCCCCGGAGTCGGCGCCACTGCCGGAATCCGTGGTGCCCGGCTCCTCGGTTTCCCCGTCCGCACCGTCACCCCGCGGTCCGTCGGCGGCGCCGGGCCGGGCCTCCGCCCCGCCGCCGGACCCCGTGCCGAGGTCCGCTTCGCCCTCCGCCCCGCCGCCGCCCGTCGCTTCGCCCCGCGGCCCGCCGTGGGCCCCGGGCCCGGAGCCCACGGCCGCAGGAGAGTCCCCGGCGTCCGGAGCCCCCGCGCTTCCGCCCGCCTCCGCCTCCGGCGCTCCGGCGGCGGCCGAGCCTCCGTCCGCGCCGCCGATCCCCGCGGCGGCACCCGCCCCGTCCGACCCGGCGGGCGCGTCGGCGGGGGCGGCGGGCCCCGTTCCCTCGGTGCTCCCCGTGGGGGCGGGCTCCGTGCTCACAGCGTGCTCCAGTCGTGATCGGGATAGCGGTGCACGGGCGCCGACACGTCGTCGAGGGCCCGGCAGATCTCGTCAGGAAGCGTAAGCGCCTCCACTGACAGCGCCGCCGTGAGCTGCCGCGCGTTGCGCGCCCCCACGACCGGCGCGACCACCCCGGGCCGGTCCCGGACCCACGCCAGCGCCACCTGCAGCGGCGTCACCGCCAGCCCGTCCGCCGCCGTCGTCACCGCCTCCACGATGTGCCCGGCCGCGGTGTCGAGGTAGGGGGCGACGAACGGCGCCATGTGCTCCGACGCCCCGCGCGAGTCGGCGGGGGTCGCGTCCTTGCGGTACTTGCCCGTGAGCACCCCGCGCCCCAGCGGCGAGGAGGGCAGCAGCCCGATGCCCAGGTCGAGCGCGGCGGGCAGCACCTCGCGCTCCACGCCCCGCTGGAGCAGCGAGTACTCCACCTGGGTGCTCGCCAGCCGGTTGCGCACGCCGGGGGCCGCGAGCTGCCAGGTGCCCGCCTTGGCGAGCTGCCAGCCGCAGAACCCGGCCACCCCCGCGTAGCGGGCGCGCCCGCTGCTGACCGCGAGGTCGAGGGCGTGCAGCGTCTCCTCCAGCGGGGTCTCCGGGTCGTAGGCGTGGACGTGCCACACGTCGACGTGGTCCGTGCCCAGGCGGGCGAGGGAGGCGTCCAGCGCGGAGAGCAGATGCCCGCGCGAGCCGTCGAAGCGGCGGTCGAAGTCGGCCACGCTGCCGGCCTTGGTCGAGATCACCAGATCCCGGCGCGGCACCAGTCCCTCCATGAGCCGCCCCAGGAGGTACTCGGCCTCTCCGTCGCCGTACACGTCGGCGGTGTCGACGAGGGACCCGCCCGCCTCCCAGAAGGTCTTCAGGAGGTCCGCCGCGTCGTGCTCGTCGGTGTCCCGGCCCCAGGTGAGGGTGCCCAGCCCGATGCGGGACACACGCAGCCCGGTGCGCCCCAGATGCCTCTGCTCCATGGACGCCGACACTACTGGCCGCGGCCCGCGCCGTGGGGACCTGTGGACAACCGGTCCCGCGCGCTAGGGTCGGGTCGTGTCGGACGTTACTGATCGGTAAGGGGTGTCGGCCATGAAGCTCGGGATCAGCCTCGGCTACTGGGGTGCCGGAATGGACGCGGACAACCTGGCCGTGGCCCGGGAGGCCGACCGGCTCGGCTACGCGGTCTGCTGGGCCTCGGAGGCCTACGGTTCGGACGCGGCCACCGTGCTCGCCTGGGTCGCCGCCCGGACCGAGCGCATCGACGTGGGCTCCGCCATCTTCCAGATCCCCGCCCGTCAGCCCGCCATGACCGCCATGACGGCCGCCACCCTCGACTCCCTGTCCGGCGGCCGGTTCCGCCTCGGTCTCGGGGTGTCCGGCCCGCAGGTCTCCGAGGGCTGGTACGGCGTCCGGTTCGACAAGCCGCTCGCCCGCACCCGCGAGTACGTCGAGATCGTCCGCAGGGCCATGACCCGCGAGCGCCTGTCCTTCGAGGGGGAGCACTGGACGCTGCCCCTGCCCGGCGGGCCCGGCAGGCCGATCAAACTGACCGTGCACCCCGAGCGCCCGCACATCCCGCTCTACATCGCCGCCATCGGCCCCAGGAACCTGGAGCAGACCGGCGGGATCGCGGACGGCGCGCTGCTGGTCCTCTCCGCCGCCGAACACCTGGAGGAGACCGCGGTCCGGCACCTGCGCGCCGGACGCGAGGCGGCCGGGCTGACGCTCGACGGCTTCGACGTCTGCCCGACGCTGCCGCTCGCCCTCGGCGAGGACCGGGACGTCGCCGCGCTGGCCGACGTCTTCCGCCCGTACACCGCGCTGTACGTCGGCGGCATGGGCAGCCGCGAGCAGAACTTCTACAACCGGCTCGCCCGGCGCATGGGCTACGAGCGGGAGGCCGCCGAGATCCAGGACAGGTACCTGTCCGGGGACAAGGAGGGCGCCGCGGCCGCCGTACCGCACGAGCTGATCGACCGGACCACCCTGCTCGGCTCCGTCGACCGGATCGCGGACCGGATGCGGGCCTACGCCGCCGCCGGGGTCACCACCCTGACCCTCGCCCCGGCCGGCTTCACCCTGGACGAGCGGATCGCCGCGCTCCGGGCCGGCGCCGAGGCCCTGGAGCGGGCCGGGCTCGGCTGAGCGGCACCCTCGGGTTCTCGCGGCCGTGGTGGGGGCTCGGGGGTCTTCCCCGCCACGGCCGACACCGGGAACAACGCGCCCGCGCCCGCCGGGTTACGGCCCTTTCCGGACGCCGTCCGTCCCCCGTACGGCCCAGTGGCCCGCCGCCCCTGTTGCCGCGCCCCCCGGCCCGCACTTGACTCGGTCTCCACGGAGTCCGCGTGAGCAAAGGCGTGCCGCGACCGGCGGACCGCCTCGGAGACCTGCGGAGGCGGAGAGGTGCCACGGATGCTTTCGGCCAAGAGTCTGTTCCAGGAGATCCTCGACCACGACGAGTCGTTCCGGCTGTTCTGCTCCATCGCGGCCGGCGGCGAGTCGCAGGGCGGCTGGGAGAACGGGCGGATCGCCGCCCTGGTCCCCGAGAGCGAGCGCGCCCTCGCGCCCAGGATCGCCCGGCACGGCGCGGACGAGGACAAGCACGGGCGGATCTTCAACGCCCTGCTCAACAAGCGCGGCCTCGGACCCGTCGTCGTACCGCCCGAGGCGGACTACACGATGCTGCTGGAGCAGCGGGGCATCGGCCTCTCGCACGACCGGCTCCGGGCCGACCGCCCCCTCACCGTGCGGGACGTCATCACCTACCTGGCGCACAGCAGGGTCACCGAGCAGCGCGCCGCGGAGCAGATGCGGATGCTCTGCCGGCACTTCTCGGACCATCCGGAGCTGGGCCGGGCGGTCCGGATGATCTCCGCCGACGAGGACAACCACCTCGCCTACTCCCACGAGGAGCTGCTCCGCTTCGCCGCCGCCGGGCACGGCCGGTACGTCGAGCGCACGCTGAGGGCCTGCGCGTTCGCCGAGATCCGCGTCCACCGGGACGTCGGCCTCGCCGTGATGGCCCGGATGGGCCGCCTGCTGGGCTGGTCCCGGGTCCGCTCGGCGGTCCTCGCGGCCGGCATCCACGCCGTGTACGGCTACGAGCGGCTGTTCGGCTGGCGCCGGATGGTCACCCTGCGGATGCCCGAGCGCCGCGACGCGCTCGGCGGCCCGGCGCCCGCCGCTGCCACCGAGGTCGCCTGACGGCCCGCCCGGCCCGGGGCCGCCCGCCCGTGCCGGGTGCCCGCCGGGCCCACGGACACCGGCCCGCGCCGGCCCCTGCCCGGCGGCCCCGGACACGCGCCCGTGCGCGGCCCTGCGCGGCCGGTCGGGGCGACGGGTGCCGGACCCCGGCGGGCTACAGCCAGCCCCGTCCCTTGAACAGCCGGTAGAGCAGCACCTCCAGCCCGGCCATCACCAGGATCACCGCCGGGTACGCCCCCACCCACCGCAGCTCCGGCATGTGCTCGAAGTTCATGCCGTAGATCCCCGCGATCATCGTGGGCACCGCGGCCATGGCCGCCCAGGCGGAGATCTTCCGCATGTCGTCGTTCTGCCGCACGCTCATCTGGGCCAGATGAGCCGACAGGATGTCCGAGACCAGCCGGTCCAGCGCCTCCACCGACTCGTTCACCCGCGTCAGGTGGTCGTTGACGTCCCGGAAGAACGGCCGCGCCCGGTCGTTGACGAACGGCACCCCGGATCCGAAGGCACCGGTCCCCGCCAGCCGGGCCAGCGGCGGGGCCAGCGGACCGGTGGAACGGCGGAACTCCAGCACCTGCCGCTTGAAGGTGTAGATCCGCGAGGCGGTGGTGCGCGAGCCGCCCCCGTCCGGGGAGAACACCTCCGCCTCCAGCTCCTCCAGGTCGTTGTGCAGCTCCGACGCCACCGCCAGGTAGTGGTCGACGGTCGCGTCCGCGATCGCGTAGAGCACCGCCGTGGGCCCCTTGCCGAGCAGGTGCGGCTCGCGCTCCAGCCGCTGCCGCACCGCCCGCAGCGGGGAGCCCCCGCCGTGCCGGACGACCACCACGAAGCCGTCGCCCAGGAAGATCATGAGTTCCCCGCTGGAGACGACGTCGCTCTCCGGCTCGTACACCACCGGCTTCAGCACCGCGAACAGCGAGTCCTCGTACACCTCCAGCTTCGGCCGCTGGTGGGCGTTGAGGGCGTCCTCCACGGCCAGCGGGTGCAGTGAGAACTCCTCGGTGACCAGCGCGAACTCCTCCTCGGTCGGCTCGTGCAGCCCCACCCACACGAAGCCGCCGGCGGCGCGGGCCGCGGCGAGCGCGTCGGAGAGGTCCGCGGGGCCGTCCGTACGGCGCCCGTCCCGGTAGACGGCACAGTCGACGATCACCGAAACACACTCTCCCTCACCCGGGCGCCCGCGCGCCGCGCCGTACGCCTACTCTGGCCGCATGCCCACGCTGATCCTGGTCAGGCACGGACGTTCCACCGCCAACACCGAGGGACTGCTCGCCGGGTGGACACCCGGCGTCGCCCTCGACGAACGCGGCGCCGCACAGGCCGCCGCACTGCCCGGACGACTAGCGGCCCTGCCGCTGTCCGAGATCGTCGCCAGCCCGCTGCAACGCTGCCAGGAGACCATCCGGCCGCTGCTCGACGCCAGGCCGGAGCTGAGCGCGCACACCGACGAACGCATCGGGGAGTGCCACTACGGCGACTGGACCGGCCGCAAACTCGCGGAACTCGGGGACGAACCGCTGATGGAGGTGGTCCAGGCGCACCCCTCGGCGGCGGCCTTCCCCGGCGGCGAGTCGATGCGCGCCATGCAGACCCGCGCCGCCGAGGCGGTGCGCGAGTGGAACGCGCGCGTGGAGCGCGACCACGGCCCCGACGCCGTGTACCTGATGTGCTCCCACGGCGACATCATCAAGTCCCTCGTCGCCGAGGCCCTCGGCCTGCATCTCGACCTCTTCCAGCGGATCGCCGTCGACCCCTGCTCCGTCACCGCCATCCGCTACACCCGGCTGCGGCCCTTCCTGGTGCGCCTCGGCGACACCGGCGACCTGGCGTCGCTGGCACCGCCCGAGCGGCCCTCCGGCGGCGACGCGGCGGTCGGGGGCGGTGCGGGCGCACCGTGATCGTCCGCCGCAGTAGGGTGAGGCGGTCGCAGCACTGCCCGTGACCGCGTTTTCCGTGCCCCCGACTTCCCATGGAGACAGGACGTGTCCCGTCAGGTGTTCCTCTACGACCAGCCGGAACGCTTCGTGGCCGGTACGGTCGGGCTGCCCGGACGCCGTACGTTCTTCCTCCAGGCGTCCGCGGGTACCCGGGTGACCAGTGTGGCCCTGGAGAAGACCCAGGTCGCCGCCCTCGCCGAGCGCATGGACGAACTCCTCGACGAGGTCGTGCGACGCAGCGGAGGCAGCACCGTCGTCCCGGCCGTGGCCCCCACCGAGAACGCCGACACGGCCCCCCTGGACACCCCCGTGGAGGAGGAGTTCCGGGTCGGCACCATGGCGCTCGCCTGGGACGGCGAGGACCAGCGCATGATCGTCGAGGCGCAGGCCCTGGTCGAGCTGGACGCCGACTCCGAGGAGGACCTGGCGGAGGCCGAGGAACGCCTCCTCCAGGACGAGGAGAACGGCCCGCCCATGCTGCGGGTCAGGCTCACCGGCGCGCAGGCCCGGGCCTTCGCCAAGCGCGCCCTCGACGTCGTCAACGCCGGGCGGCCGCCGTGCCCGCTGTGCAGCCTCCCGCTCGACCCGGAAGGACACGTATGTCCGCGCCAGAACGGATACCGACGGGGAGCCTGACCCCCGCCGACCCGGCGGTCACCGGCCTGCTCGCCCACGGCGAGCTGACGGTGCGCGGACGCATCGGGGAGGCCTCCAACGCCGCCCTGTACTGCACCGTGGCGCACGAGGGCCGCGAGGCGCGCTGCGTCTACAAGCCGGTCGCCGGGGAGCGCCCCCTCTGGGACTTCCCCGACGGCACCCTCGCCCGCCGGGAGACGGCCGCCCACGCGGTCTCCGAGGCGACCGGCTGGGACCTGGTGCCGCCCACGGTGCTGCGTGACGGGCCGTACGGCGAGGGCATGGTGCAGCTCTGGATCGACACCGTGCCCGGGGCCGAGCTGCTCGCCCTGGTGGAGGAGGGGGAGCCCGGCCCCGGCTGGAAGGCGATCGGACTCGCCGAGGTCGGCGAGGGGCGCACCGCGCTGCTCGTGCACGCCGACGACGAGCGGCTGCGGCGACTCGCGGTCCTGGACGCCGTGATCAACAACGCCGACCGCAAGGGCGGGCACCTGCTCCCCGCCGCCGGGGACCGGCTGTACGGCATCGACCACGGGGTGACCTTCCACACCGAGGACAAGCTGCGCACCCTGCTCTGGGGCTGGGCCGGGGAGCCCCTCACCGACGAGGCCGTCGTGGTCCTCGGCGGCCTGCGGGAGGCCCTCGGGGACGGCGCGCCGCTGGCCCTCCGCCTCGGGGACCTGCTCGCCCCCGAGGAGACCGGTGCCCTGCGGGCGCGGGTGGACGCGCTGCTGGCCTCCGGCCGGCATCCGGAGCCCGGCGGAGAGTGGCCCGCGATCCCCTGGCCGCCCGTCTGAGCACCGTCCCGCCCCCGGTGGGCCGCGGCGGCCCGGGGGACCCCATGCACACACGGCCGCCGTGCGCAACAGTGCCGTCTCGGCCGTCCTGCCCCGGCCGGTTCGTGCGCCGAACCGCGGTCCGGTTAGGCTCAGGACATGCATGCCTGGCCCGCTTCCGAGGTCCCCGCCCTGCCCGGTCAGGGCCGCGACCTGAGGATTCACGACACCGCGACCGGGGGCCCGGTGGCCCTTGACCCCGGTCCCGTCGCCCGCGTCTACGTCTGCGGCATCACGCCGTACGACGCCACCCACATGGGGCACGCGGCGACCTACAACGCGTTCGACCTCGTGCAGCGCGTATGGCTCGACACCAAGCGGCAGGTCCACTACGTCCAGAACGTGACCGACGTCGACGATCCGCTGCTGGAGCGGGCCGAGCGGGACGGCGTCGACTGGGTCGCCCTCGCCGAGCGGGAGACCGCCCTGTTCCGCGAGGACATGACGGCGCTGCGGATGCTGCCGCCCCGGCACTTCGTCGGCGCCGTTGAGGCGATACCCGCCATCGTCCCGCTGGTCGAGCGGCTGCGCGAGGCCGGTGCGGCCTACGAGCTCGACGGCGACATCTACTTCGCCGTCGAGTCCGACCCGCACTTCGGCGCCGTCTCCCACCTCGACGCCGCCGCCATGCGGCTGCTCTCCGCCGAGCGCGGCGGCGACCCGGAGCGGCCGGGCAAGAAGAACCCGGTCGACCCGATGCTGTGGATGGCCGCCCGCGAGGGCGAGCCGAGCTGGGACGGCGGCTCGCTGGGCCGCGGCCGGCCCGGCTGGCACATCGAGTGCGTGGCCATCGCCCTCGGCCACCTCGGCATGGGCTTCGACGTCCAGGGCGGCGGCTCCGACCTCGTCTTCCCGCACCACGAGATGGGCGCCTCGCACGCCCAGGTGCTCACCGGCGAGTTCCCCATGGCCAAGAGCTATGTGCACGCCGGGATGGTGGCCCTCGACGGCGAGAAGATGTCCAAGTCCCGGGGCAACCTGGTCTTCGTCTCGCGGCTGCGCCGCGACGGCGTGGACCCGGCCGCCATCCGGCTCGCGCTGCTGGCCCACCACTACCGCTCCGACTGGGAGTGGACCGACGAGGGACTGCGGGAGGCCGTCGCGCGGCTGGCCCGCTGGCGCGCCGCCGTCTCCCGCCCCGACGGGCCGTCCGCCGAGGCGCTCGTCGAGGAGATCCGCGAGGCCCTCGCCGACGACCTGGACTCCCCGTCCGCGCTGGCCGCGGTCGACCGCTGGGCCGCCCTCCAGACGGAGACCGGGGGCGACGACATCGGCGCCCCCGGCCTGGTCTCCCGTGCCGTCGACGCGCTGATGGGCGTCGCCCTGTAGGGGCGCGGCCCTCCGGGCACGGGTGAGGGGCGCCTCCGCCGCGGAGGCGCCCCTCACCCGTGCCCGGCCCTACTCCTCCGGCGCGTCCTCGTCGTCCCCGCCCGCCTTCGGCGGCTTGGGCGGCCGGGCCCGGCCGCCCGGGTTGTCCCGCAGGTACGGCGTGCCCGGCGGGGCCTCCCCGCCGTCGGCCGTGGCGTGCCCGCCCGGCCCGCTCCCGCCGTCCCGGCGCCGCAGGTACCGCTCGAACTCCCGGGCGATGGCGTCCCCGGAGGCCTCCGGCAGGTCCGCGGTGTCCCGCGCCTCCTCCAGCGACTGCACGTACTCCGCGACCTCGCTGTCCTCGGCGGCGAGCTGGTCCACCCCGACCTGCCAGGCGCGCGCGTCCTCGGGCAGCTCGCCCAGCGGGATGCGCACGTCGATCAGGTCCTCCAGGCGGTTCAGCAGGGCCAGCGTCGCCTTCGGGTTCGGCGGCTGCGACACGTAGTGCGGCACCGCGGCCCACAGCGACACGGCCGGCACGCCCGCGTGCGTGCACGCCTCCTGGAGGATGCCGACGATGCCCGTCGGGCCCTCGTACTTGGTCTCCTCCAGATTCATCCGGCGGGCCAGGTCGGCGTCGGAGGTGGTGCCGCTGATCGGCACCGGCCGGGTGTGCGGGGTGTCGCCCAGCAGCGCGCCGAGCACCACCACCAGCTCGATGCCCAGCTCATGGGCGAAGCCGAGCAGCTCGTTGCAGAACGAGCGCCAGCGCATGGACGGCTCGATGCCGCGGACCAGGACGAGGTCGCGCGGCTTGTCCCCGCCGACGCGGACCACCGAGAGCCTGGTCGTCGGCCAGGTGATCCGGCGGACACCGCCGTCCATGAAGACCGTGGGGCGGTTGACCTGGAAGTCGTAGTAGTCCTCGGCGTCCAGCGCCGCGAACACCTCGCCCTTCCACTCCCGGTCCAGGTGCTCGACCGCGGTGGAGGCGGCGTCGCCGGCGTCGTTCCAGCCCTCGAACGCGGCCACCATGACCGGGTCGATCAGCTCGGGTACCCCCTCGAGCTCGATCACCCAGCGCCTCCTTCCGACGTGCCCTCGCGTACCCCCCAACCTTACGGCGTACCGAGGGACCGACCGCAGCCCCCTCGCACGGGGGAGTGAACGGAACACTGCCCCGATCGCGCCGGTCGAACACCCCGGCGAGCAGGGGTTCGCGGCGCCGGGGGCGGGCGGGCGCCCGCCGCCCCGGGGCCCGTCCACCGCCGCTCCGGGCCCGTCCGCGTCCGCCCCGGAACCGGGCGCCCGGCGTCCCGTCAGTCCTCGTCGTCGAGCCAGCCCTTGGTCCGCTCGACGGCCTTGAGCCAGCTCCGGTACTCGCGGTCGCGGACCTCCGGGTCCATCCGCGGGGTCCACTCGGCCGCCCGCCGCCAGTTGGCGCGCAGGTCGTCGGTGCTCGTCCAGAAGCCGATGGCGAGCCCCGCGGCGTACGCGGCGCCCAGACAGGTGGTCTCCGCGACCATGGGGCGCACCACGGGGGCGTCCAGGACGTCGGCCAGGATCTGCATCAGCAGGTTGTTGGAGGTCATCCCGCCGTCGACCTTGAGGGTGGTCAGCTCGACCCCGGAGTCCTTGGTCATGGCGTCCGCGATCTCCCGGGTCTGCCAGGCGGTGGCCTCCAGCACGGCGCGCGCGAGGTGCGCCCGGGTGACGTACCGGGTCAGCCCGGCGATCACGCCGCGGGCGTCGGAGCGCCAGTAGGGGGCGAACAGGCCGGAGAAGGCCGGGACGAAGTAGGCGCCGCCGTTGTCCTCGACGGACAGGGCGAGGGTCTCGATCTCGGCGGCGGTGGAGATCATGCCCATCTGGTCGCGCATCCACTGCACCAGCGAACCGGTGACGGCGATGGAGCCCTCCAGGGCGTAGACGGGCGGCTCCGCGCCGATCCGGTAGCCGACCGTGGTCAGCAGGCCGCTGTAGGAGTTGATGATCCTGCGGCCGGTGTTCATCACCATGAAGGTGCCGGTGCCGTAGGTCGACTTGGTCTCGCCCTCGGAGAAGCAGGTCTGGCCGAACAGGGCGGCCTGCTGGTCGCCGAGGGCGGAGGCGACCGGGACGCCGCCGAGCAGGCCGCCCAGCCGCCCGCCCCGGATCTCGCCGTAGACCTCGGCGGAGGAGCGGATCTCGGGCAGCATCCGCGGGGGCACCCCGATCGACTCGCAGATCCTCTCGTCCCACCGCAGGGTGTGCAGGTTCATCAGCAGGGTGCGGGAGGCGTTGGTGACGTCGGTGACGTGCCGGCCGCCGTCGGTGCCGCCGGTCAGGTTCCAGATGACCCAGGAGTCCATGGTGCCGAACAGCAGGTCGCCCGCCTCGGCCCGCTCGCGCGCCCCCTCGACGTGGTCCAGCAGCCAGCGGGCCTTGGGCCCGGCGAAGTAGGAGGCGAGCGGCAGCCCGGTCTCGCGCCGGAAGCGGTCCTGGCCGACGTTGCGCCCCAGCTCCCGGCAGAGCGCGTCGGTACGGGTGTCCTGCCAGACGATGGCGTGGTGGACGGGCTCGCCGGTGTGCCGGTCCCACACGACGGTGGTCTCGCGCTGGTTGGTGATGCCGATGGCCTTGATCTCCTCGCGGGTGATCCCGGCCCCGGCGACCGCCCCGGCGACGACCTCCTGCACGTTGGCCCAGATCTCGGTGGCGTCGTGCTCGACCCAGCCCGGCTTCGGGAGGATCTGCTCGTGCTCCTTCTGCTCGACGGAGACGATGCGGCCGTCGCGGTCGAAGACGATGCAGCGCGAGGAGGTGGTGCCCTGGTCGATGGCGGCGATGAAGGGGCCCGCGGTGGGGGCGTCGGTCACGGTGCGCTCCTGGGTCGGTGATGGGGTGGCCGGGGGTGTGCGGCGGGTGCGAGGGGCCGGGTACCCGTTGGGCGGAAGTCTGGCCGGAGTCACCCCCTTCCGGCGCGGCGACAGGCGGTCGGTGCCCGCTCTTCGGGCCGGTGCCCGGCGCGGGGCGCTCCCGCTCCCGGTCTCCGGCCGGGGTCTCCGGCCCCGGTTCGGTTCTCCGGCCGGGGTCTCCGGCTGCGGTCTCCGGCCCCCGGTCCGGGTCTCCCCGACCGGCCCCCGGTCCGGGTCTCCCCGCGGCCCCCGGCGTCCCGGCGCGGCACCCCGGCCCGCCGCCCCGGCGGCCGGCTCAGGCGAACGCCGCGTTGTAGACGCCCGCCGCGGCGGCGCCGCCCAGCAGGGGGCCGACGACGGGCACCCAGGCGTACGACCAGTCGGAACCGCCCTTGTTGGGCAGCGGGAGCAGGGCGTGCACGAGGCGGGGGCCGAGGTCGCGGGCCGGGTTGATGGCGTAGCCGGTGGGGCCGCCCAGCGAGAGGCCGATCGAGACCACCACCAGTGCGGTCACCAGGCCGCCCAGAGGCCCGAGGCCGTCGCCCTCGTCGTTGAGGCCCTGGGTGAGCACGGCGAGCAGCAGGACGAAGGTGCCGATGGCCTCGGTGGTGACGTTCTGCACCGCGTCGCGGATCTCCGGGCCGGTGGCGAACACGCCGAGAACGGGGCCCGCGCCCCGCTCCCGGGCCTCCACCGCCCCGTCGGGTGTCTCCGGCGCCGGGGGGCCGACGACCGCGCGGTCGGTGAGGTGGGCGCGGAACTGGCCCGCGTAGGCGGCGTGGACCAGGACGGCGCCGGTCATCGCGCCGAGGAGCTGTCCGGCCCAGTACAGGGGCAGAGTGCTCCAGTCGCCGTCCTTCAGGGCGATGCCGAGCGTGACGGCGGGGTTGAGGTGGGCGCCGGAGAGCGGCGCGGCGACGTAGACCGCCGTGAGCACGGCGAAGCCCCAGCCGAGGGCCACGGCGAGCCAGCCGGCGTCGCGGGCCTTGGACGCCTTGAGCGTCACGGCGGCGCAGACACCGCCGCCCAGCAGGATGAGCACGGCGGTACCGATGGTCTCGCCGAGGAAGATGTCGGAGCTGGACAACCGCGACTCCTTTGTCCTTCGTCCAGGGGAATCCGGGCCCCGGGTCGCTCCGGGGGCCCGGCGCCTCGGTGCGGAGGCGGGGGCGGCCCTTGGCGTCGTCACACCCTCATTCGCGCATACCGGCAGGTGTTCGACCATGCCGACCCATGGGCGGAGAGTCTTGTCGCGGTTTCGTGTACGCGTCAAGGGCGCGTCGGGGAGCCGGCGGGCGCCGCCCGCGGCCACCGGCAGGAGCGGTTCCGCGCCCCGGGGGCCCCGAGTGCGCCGGGGCCCCGCGCCCCGGGCCCGGTGCCCCGGCGCGCTCCCCGCGCCTTCCCGCGCGGCGCCGGGGCACGCGTCCCGGCCCCGCCGTCCGTGCCCGCGGCCCGCGTCCCGGCGGCGCCCCGGCCAGAAGCCTCCGGACTCAGAAGCGTCCGGTCTCAGCAGCGCCCGGACTCAGAAGCGTCCGGTCTCAGCAGCGCCCGGCTCCGAAAGCACCCGGCCTCAGAAGCGCCCGGCGCCCAGGTCGCGGGAGATGGCGCGGGCGCAGTCCCGTACCGCCGCGACCAGATCCGGCCGGGGCTCGCCGTCCCGGCACACCCGCTCCACCGCCCCGGTGACGCCCACCGCGCCCACCGGCAGCCACCGCCGGTCGTGGACGGGGGCGGCGACCGAGGCCACGCCGTCCCAGGTCTCCTCCACGTCGGCGGCGTACCCCCGCGCGCGGGTGAGGTCCAGGATCCGCTCGACGTCCTCCCGCGCGCACGGGGTCCGCTCCGTGAACGCCGTGCGCGCGCCCTCCAGCGCCTCGCCGCGCGCCACCGGGTCGTACGCCGCCAGCACCCTGCCGAGGGCGGTGGAGTGCAGCGGACGCGTGGTCCCCGTCTCCAGGACCTGCCGGGTGTCGCCGGGGCGGGGGACGTGGTGCACCACCAGCACGCCACACCGGTGCGGGACCCCGAGCTGGACGCTCTCGCCGCCGGAACGGGCCAGGTCGTCCGCCCACACCAGGGCGCGCGCCCGCAGCTCGTGCCCGTCCAGGTGGGCGGTGCCCAGGCGCAGCAGCTCCGCTCCGAGCCGGTAGCGGCCCGATGCCTCGTCCCGCTCGACGAGGCCCTCGTGCTGGAGGGTGCGCAGGATGCCGTGCGCGGTGCCCTTGGCCAGGCCCAGGGACGAGGCGACCTCCGACAGCCCGAGGAGCCGCTCGCCGCCCGCCAGCAGGCGCAGCGCCGCGGCCGCCCGTTCGAGCGACTGGATGTTCCGGGTCATCGCCCACCTCCTCCGTTCCTCCGGACCGCCGGGGCCGCCCGGGGCGGGCCCGCGCCCCCGGGGCCCGCCGTGTGCGGCGGTGCCCGGGGGCCGACGGCCGTGTGCCGCCGGGTCCGCCCCCGGCCGGGTCCGTCCCGTGCGCCTCCCGGGTCACACCGATGTTCGGCAATGCCGAACATTACCCGTCCCCGCCGAACCCCCGCCAAACGGCGGCCGACCCCGCCCGTCGGGCGCCGAACCGATGGATTCCGGCCAACTTCGCCGCGCTCGCACCGGTCCGTCCCCCGGACCCCTCGACCCATCACGGCCCGGTCCCCGCTACCCTGGCGGCGTGCGTCACCCCGGATCGTCCCCCGTGGACGGCCCTCCGGGGCGCAAAGCCGACAGCCGTCGCATCCTAGGGAGCCCGTCCATGGCCTCGTCGCCGTCCACCCCCTCCGCCGACACCCGGACCCGTGTGTCCGCCCTCCGTGAGGCACTCGCCACCCGTGTGGTGGTCGCCGACGGCGCGATGGGCACCATGCTCCAGGCGCAGAACCCCACGCTGGACGACTTCCAGCAGCTGGAGGGGTGCAACGAGGTCTTGAACGCCACCCGGCCCGACATCGTGCGCTCGGTGCACGAGGAGTACTTCGCGGCCGGCGTCGACTGCGTGGAGACCAACACCTTCGGCGCCAACCACTCCGCCCTCGGCGAGTACGACATCGCCGACCGCGTCCAGGAGCTGTCCGAGTCCGGCGCCCGGGTCGCCCGCGAGGTCGCCGACGAGTTCACCGCCCGCGACGGGCGTCAGCGGTGGGTGCTCGGCTCCATCGGCCCCGGCACCAAGCTGCCCACCCTCGGCCACGCCCCGTACATCACGCTCCGCGACGCCTACCAGCGCAACGCCGAGGGCCTGGTCGCCGGCGGCGCCGACGCGCTGCTCGTCGAGACCACCCAGGACCTGCTCCAGACCAAGGCCTCCGTGATCGGCGCCCGCCGCGCCCTGGAGGCCCTGGGCCTGGACCTGCCGGTGATCGTGTCGGTGACCGTGGAGACCACCGGCACCATGCTGCTCGGCTCCGAGATCGGCGCCGCGCTGACCGCGCTGGAGCCGCTCGGCATCGACATGATCGGCCTGAACTGCGCCACCGGCCCGGCCGAGATGAGCGAGCACCTGCGCTACCTCGCCCGGCACTCCCGCATCCCGCTGTCCTGCATGCCCAACGCCGGTCTGCCCGTCCTCGGCAAGAACGGCGCCCACTACCCGCTGAGCGCGCCGGAGCTGGCGGACGCCCAGGAGGCGTTCGTCCGCGACTACGGCCTCTCGCTGATCGGCGGCTGCTGCGGCACCACCCCCGAGCACCTGCGCCAGGTCGTCGAGCGCGTCCGCGGCCTCGTCCCCACCGCCCGCGACCCGCGCCCGGAGCCCGGCGCCGCCTCCCTGTACCAGACCGTGCCCTTCCGCCAGGACACCTCGTACCTGGCCATCGGCGAGCGCACCAACGCCAACGGTTCCCGGAAGTTCCGCGAGGCCATGCTGGAGGGCCGCTGGGACGACTGCGTGGAGATGGCCCGCGACCAGATCCGCGAGGGCGCCCACATGCTGGACCTGTGCGTGGACTACGTGGGCCGCGACGGCGTCGCCGACATGGAGGAACTGGCGGGCCGCTTCGCCACCGCCTCCACCCTGCCGATCGTGCTGGACTCCACCGAGGTCCCCGTCCTGCGCGCCGGGCTGGAGAAGCTCGGCGGACGCGCGGTGATCAACTCGGTGAACTACGAGGACGGCGCCGGGCCGGAGTCGCGGTTCGCGAAGGTCGCCGCCCTGGCCCGGGAGCACGGCGCCGCGCTGGTCGCGCTCACCATCGACGAGGTGGGCCAGGCCCGCACCGCCGAGAAGAAGGTCGAGATCGCGGAGCGCCTGATCCAGGACCTGACGGAGAACTGGGGCATCCACGAGGAGGACATCCTCATCGACTGCCTCACCTTCACCATCTGCACCGGCCAGGAGGAGTCCCGCAAGGACGGCGTGGCCACCCTCGACGGCATCCGCCTGCTCAAGGAGCGGCACCCCCGGGTGCAGACCACCCTCGGTCTGTCGAACATCTCGTTCGGCCTCAACCCGGCCGCCCGCATCCTGCTGAACTCCGTCTTCCTCGAGGAGTGCGTCAAGGCCGGACTGGACTCCGCGATCGTCCACGCCTCCAAGATCCTGCCCATCGCCCGCTTCGACGAGGAGCAGGTCACCACCGCCCTCGACCTGATCCACGACCGCCGCCGCGAGGGCTACGACCCGCTGCAGAAGCTCATGCAGCTCTTCGAGGGCGCCACCGCCAAGTCCCTGAAGGCGTCCAAGGCCGAGGAACTGGCCGCCCTCCCGCTGGACGAGCGGCTCAAGCGGCGCATCATCGACGGCGAGCGCAACGGCCTGGAGGCCGATCTCGACACCGCCCTGACCGAGCGCCCCGCGCTGGAGATCGTCAACGAGACCCTGCTGGACGGCATGAAGGTGGTCGGCGAGCTGTTCGGCTCGGGCCAGATGCAGCTTCCCTTCGTGCTCCAGTCCGCCGAGGTGATGAAGGCGGCCGTCGCCCACCTCGAACCGCACATGGAGAAGACCGACGAGGCGGGCAAGGGCACCATCGTGCTCGCCACCGTCCGCGGCGACGTCCACGACATCGGCAAGAACCTCGTCGACATCATCCTGTCGAACAACGGCTACAACGTGGTCAACCTGGGCATCAAGCAGCCCGTCTCCGCGATCCTGGAGGCGGCCGAGGAGCACAAGGCCGACGTCATCGGCATGTCCGGGCTGCTGGTCAAGTCCACGGTGATCATGAAGGAGAACCTGGAGGAGCTGAACCAGCGCGGGCTCGCCTCCGGCTACCCGGTCATCCTCGGCGGCGCCGCCCTCACCCGCGCCTACGTCGAGCAGGACCTGCACGAGATCTACGAGGGCGAGGTCCGCTACGCCCGGGACGCCTTCGAGGGGCTGCGCCTGATGGACGCCCTCATCGGCATCAAGCGCGGTGTGCCCGGCGCCAAGCTGCCCGAGCTGAAGCAGCGCCGGGTGCGGGCGGCCGCGGTCGAGATCGAGGAGCGCCCCGAGGAGGGGCCCGTCCGCTCCGACGTCGCCACCGACAACCCGGTGCCCGCCCCGCCGTTCTGGGGCACCCGCGTGATCAAGGGCATCCAGCTCAAGGAGTACGCCTCCTGGCTCGACGAGGGCGCCCTCTTCAAGGGCCAGTGGGGCCTCAAGCAGGCCCGCACCGGCGAGGGCCCGACCTACGAGGAGCTGGTCGAGACCGAGGGCCGCCCGCGGCTGCGCGGCCTGCTGGACCGGCTCCAGACGGACAACCTGCTGGAGGCGGCCGTCGTCCACGGCTACTTCCCCTGCGTCTCCAAGGACGACGACCTGATCGTCCTCGACGACGCGGGCAACGAGCGCACCCGCTTCACCTTCCCGCGCCAGCGCCGCGGCCGGCGGCTCTGCCTGGCCGACTTCTTCCGCCCGGAGGAGTCGGGCGAGACCGACGTGGTCGGCTTCCAGGTCGTCACCGTCGGCTCCCGGATCGGCGAGGAGACCGCCCGGATGTTCGCGGACAACGCCTACCGCGACTACCTCGAACTGCACGGGCTCTCCGTCCAGCTCGCGGAGGCCCTCGCCGAGTACTGGCACGCGCGGGTCCGCTCCGAACTCGGCTTCGCCGGGGAGGACCCGGACGCGATGGAGGACATGTTCGCCCTGAAGTACCGGGGCGCGCGCTTCTCCCTCGGCTACGGCGCCTGCCCCGACCTGGAGGACCGGGCCAAGATCGCGGACCTGCTCCAGCCGGAGCGGATCGGCGTGCACCTCTCGGAGGAGTTCCAGCTCCACCCCGAGCAGTCCACCGACGCCATCGTGATCCACCACCCCGAGGCGAAGTACTTCAACGCCCGCTGACACCCCGGACGGCCCGGGGCGCCACCGCCCGGGAGCACCGCGGCGGGCATCGCGGCGAGCACCGCGGCGGGCACCCTCCGGGGCCCCGCGCGGGCCCGGAGCACTCCGGGCAAAGCCCGCGCGCTCCCGCCCGCCGGCACGTACACTTGTCGGTCCACTGCAGGCCGGTTCCCCTCGGGGAACCGGCCTGATCGCCCCCAAGGAGGTACGTGGATGACCAGTACGGTCCCCGCGCTCGGAACCCTGACGGCCGAAGGCTCCGCCCTCCAGGCGGTGCTGCTCGACATGGACGGCACCCTGGTCGACACCGAGGGCTTCTGGTGGGACGTCGAGGTCGAGGTGTTCGCCTCCCTCGGCCACGCCCTCGACGACGCCTGGCGCCACGTGGTGGTCGGCGGGCCCATGACCCGCAGCGCGGGCTTCCTGATCGAGGCCACCGGCGCCGACATCACCCTGCCCGAGCTGAGCGTGCTGCTCAACGACGGCTTCGAGCGGCGCATCGGCCGCACCCTCCCCCTGATGCCGGGCGCCGGGCGGCTGCTCGCCGAGCTCGCCGCGCACCGGATTCCCACGGCCCTGGTCTCCGCCTCGCACCGCCGCATCATCGACCGGGTGCTGACCACGCTCGGCCCCCAGCACTTCGCCCTCACCGTCGCCGGTGACGAGGTACCGCGCACCAAGCCGCACCCCGACCCGTACCTGACCGCCGCCGCCGGGCTGGGCGCGGAGCCCGCCCGCTGCGCCGTGGTCGAGGACACCGCGACCGGTGTCGCCGCCGCGGAGGCCGCCGGCTGCCATGTGGTGGCCGTGCCGTCGGTCGCGCCCATCACCGCGGCCCCCCGGCGCACCGTGGTCGGTTCGCTGGAGGAGGTCGACCTGCCGTTCCTGCGCGGCCTGGTGAGCCCCCTGGGGCGGTGACCGCCGCCCGTTGCCCGCGCGGGTCCGCCCCCGCCCTCGCCCCCCGTCCGTGCCGCGGTCGCCCCCTGTCCCGTCCCGCCCACCGCCGTGCCCCGGCGGCCCGCGCCGGGTCCCCCCACGCCCGACTCCGCCCGCGCCGCCCTCGCCGCGCCCCGGTCCCAGCCGCCTCCCGCGGCCGTGGTGGCACCCGGTCGGGGGCCGGACGTCCCGGATGTCCGGCTTGCCTCCCGAACAGGGCCCCCTGAGGGGGAACTTCCGTTCACCCGCCACCGGAATGAGTACCTCCGGGGCCGGGGCAAGCTGTGACTTTCCCCACGTTTTCGAGGATCGACAGGTGTGCCCCGATGTGCCTGCGTGCCCCGTTCCGGAGGGTGGAGGAGTGCCCATGTGTCCCGATTGGTGAGATGCTGCACTAATCCTTCCCCTGTCGGCGTTTCGGTGCGTCCACGACCGGTTTCGCTCCGTGATGAGTCCGCGCTCCGGGGCCCTCGGGCGCTCCTACGCGCGCGGACTAATCTCGTCGCGAGAACCTCGGCCACTACCCCCGTGATCCGCCGCGACACCCCTGTGTGCTGGATACACGGACCGACAGCTCTGGAGAAACTCGAGCATGAACCGCAAGACTTTGGTGCTGCCGGCCGTCGTCGGCCTGCTCGCGCCGGTACTCGCCGCCTGCGGTGGGTCCAACGGCGGCAAGGGCGAGGCCATCGTCGTCGGCACCACGGACCGGTTCAGCGCTTCGAAGGAGGCGCCGGCGCCCTTCGACCCGGCGTACGCGTACGACGTCGGTGCCTGGAACATCATGCGCCAGAGCCTCCAGACCCTGATGTCCCAGCCGCGCGGCGGCGGCGACCCGGTGCCGGACGCGGCCGAGCAGTGCGAGTTCACCGACACCGGCAACGAGCGGTACGCCTGCACCCTGCGCGACGGGCTGAAGTTCGCCGACGGCTCCGCCCTCACCGCCAAGGACGTCAAGTTCTCGATCGACCGGGTCCGCGGCATCAAGGCCGCCACCGGTGTCTCGGCCCTGCTCGCCAGCGTCGACACGGTGGAGACCAAGGGGGACCGGGAGGTCATCTTCCACCTCAAGGCGCCCGACGCCACCTTCCCCTTCAAGCTGTCCGCCCCGGTCGCCGGCATCGTCAACCCGGACAACTACAAGAAGGACGCCCTGCGCGAGGGCTTCTCGGTCGACGGCTCCGGCCCCTACACCATGAAGGCGGAGGTGAAGGACGGCGCGATGACCAAGGCCGTCTTCACCAAGAACGCCAACTACAAGGGCCCGTTGAAGCTCAACAACGACAAGGCCGAGATCGTCTCCTTCAAGGAGCCCGAGGCGATGGGGGCCGCGCTGGGCAAGGGTGACATCGACGTCATGAGCCGCGCGCTGACGCCCGAGCAGATCCGGACCCTCTCGAACACCCAGGACGACGAGATCAACCTGATCGAGATGCCCGGACTGGAGATCCGCTACCTCGCCTTCATGACCGAGTCGCCCGGTGTGAAGGAGAAGGCGGTCCGCCAGGCGATGGCCCAGCTCATCAACCGCAGCGAGCTGGTCTCCGAGGTCTACGGCTCCCAGGCCGAACCCCTGTACTCGCTGGTCCCGGCCACCGTCACCGGCCACTCCAACGCCTTCTTCAACAAGTACGGCGACGCGAGCGTCAGCAAGGCCCGGACCCTGCTGGCCGACGCCGAGGTGAGCACCCCGGTCAAGCTCACCCTGCACTACACCACGGACCACTACGGCACCGTGACCAAGCAGGAGTTCGAGCAGTTGCAGAAGCAACTGAACGCCGGCGGACTCTTCGACATCGAGATCGAGGGCCACCCCTGGGACGAGTTCCGGCCTGCCGAGCTGAAGCGCCGGTTCGATGCCTTCGGCATGGGCTGGTTCCCGGACTTCCCGGACGCCGACAACTTCCTCGCCCCGTTCCTCGACAAGGACAACATCCTGAACTCGCCGTACGCCGACGGCCAGATCATGGACACCCTGCTCCCGCAGTCCCGTCGCAAGGCCGACCGGCTCGCCGCCGGCGACAGCATGATCAAGGTGCAG
This sequence comes from Streptomyces sp. SID8352, assembly GCF_009862265.1. Taxonomy (GTDB): domain Bacteria; phylum Actinomycetota; class Actinomycetes; order Streptomycetales; family Streptomycetaceae; genus Streptomyces. The sequence goes on from NZ_WWGX01000038.1 coordinate 115,110, forward strand.
GACATCGTCGCCGACGACGTGCCGATGATCCCGCTCTGGCAGGGCAAGCAGTACGTCGCCTACCGGGACACCGTCACCGGCGCCGCCTACCTGCTCAACTCCTCCTCCGGGCTCCAGCTCTGGGAGCTGGGCCAGGGCGTCGGAGGCTGATCGGACACCGCGCCCGGAAGATCCCGAGGGGCGCCCGCTTCGCATGAAGCGGGCGCCCCTCGGGCGTTCCCGGGGCAGGCGAGGGGCCTTCTCCGGCCACGGCCCGGACGGCCACGGCGCGGCCCCCGTCGGCGCTACTGGGCGCCGGGGCGCACCAGCCCGCTCTCGTAGGCGTACACCGCGGCCTGCACGCGGTCGCGCAGCCCCAGCTTGGTCAGCACATGCCCCACATGCGTCTTGACGGTGGTCTCGCTGACGAAGAGGTCGGCGGCGATCTCCGCGTTGGACAGCCCGCGGGCCACCAGCTTGAGGACCTCCACCTCCCGGTCGGTCAGGGTGTGCAGGGTGTCCGGGACCGGTTCGTCGCCCGAGGGCAGATGCGTGGCGTACTTGTCGAGGAGCCGCCGGGTGATGCTCGGCGCAAGCATCGCCTCGCCGGCCGCCACCACCCTGATTGCCTGCACCAGTTCGTTGGCCGGGGCGTCCTTCAGCAGGAAGCCGCTGGCCCCCGCCCGCAGCGCCTCCACCACGTACTCGTCGAGGTCGAACGTGGTGAGGACCAGCACCTTGGCCGGGCCGTCCCGCTCGGGCCCGGTGATCTGCCGGGTCGCCTCCACGCCGTCCATCCGCGGCATGCGGATGTCCATCAGCACCACGTCGGGCTGCAACGCCCGGACCTGGTCGAGGGCCTGGAGGCCGTCCCCGGCCTCGCCGACGACCGCGAGATCCTGCTCGGCCTCCAGGATCATCCGGAAACCGGTGCGCAGCAGCGGCTGGTCGTCGACCAGTAGGACACGGATGGCCACGTGAATCTCCTTCGCTAGTCCGGCCCCATTCTGCCCTGAGCGTGATCGCCGGACCGCCGCGGCCCGCCCCCTCCCCGCGCGCCGCCGCGCGGGGCGGCCCGCGCGGCGCCGGGCGTGGCGCGGGACGTCGCGCGGCGGGCCCGGACCGCGCTAGCCGGACAGCCGGTCCCCGCCGGGCGCCCGCACCGGCAGCGGATAGGGCGGGGGAGTGCCGCCGTACTCCGGGCAGTGGGCCTGGTGGTCGCACCAACCGCACAGCTTGGTCGGCCGGGGCCGCCAGTCGCCCGTCTCCGTCGCCAGCCGGATCGCGTCCCACAGCGCGAGCAGCTTGCGCTCGACCCGCTCCAGGTCGGCGGGGACCGGATCGTAGGTGACCACGTCACCGCTGCCGAGGTAGACGAGCTGGAGGCGCCGGGGCAGCACCTTCTTGAGCCGCCAGACCACCAGCGCGTAGAACGTCATCTGGAACAGCGCGCCCTCGGCGTACTCCGGCCGGGGCGCCTTGCCCGTCTTGTAGTCGACGATCCGCACCTCGCCGGTGGGCGCCACGTCCACCCGGTCGATGATGCCGCGCAGCCGCAGCCCGGAGTCCAGTTCGGCCTCGACGAACAGCTCGCGCTCGGCGGGCTCCAGCCGGGTGGGGTCCTCCAGCGCGAACCAGCGCTCCACCAGCCGCTCGGCCTCGCCCAGCCAGCGGGCCAGCCGCTCGCCGCCGGGGTCGTCGGCGAACAGCTCGCCCACCTCCGGCCTGCTCTCCCGCAGCCGGTCCCACTGCCCCGGCACCAGCGACCGCGCGTGCGGCGCGGTGCGCTCGGCGGCGGGGGCGTCGAAGAGGCGCTCCAGCACCGCGTGCACGAGGGTGCCCCGGGTCGCGGCCTCGCTGGGCTTCTCCGGCAGCCGGTCGATCACCCGGAACCGGTAGAGCAGCGGGCACTGCATGAAGTCCCCGGCGCGGGACGGCGAGAGGGAGGCGGGCGCGCCGGCCGCCGTCGCCCCGGCCGCGGGGGCGACGGACCCGGACGACGCCCCCGCCGCCGCGCCGCCGTCCTCCGCCGCTGCCGATGCCGGTGCGGTGCCGTCGGCGTCCCGCGCGGCCTCCTCGATGCTCGTCTCCATGCCCACGAACCTTACGGCCCGGCACCGACAGTCACCCACCGTCGAGGGAACCCCGGGTGCCGGGGCGGGGCACGCGGCACCGGACGCATACCATCGACCGCAGACCCTCCCGCCCGCCAGGCGCGGGAGACGCATCGAACGAGGGGACACCGTGGACGTGAGCGGCGGGAGCGGGCAGCCGCGGTCCGGCAAGGACGAGCCGGCGGAGCCGGAGGCGACCCCGGCGGCCCCGGCCGCCGGTGCCGGTCCCGCCGGACGCCCGCCGGAGGGCGCGCCGTCCGGCCCCGACGCCGGTCCGGCCACCCCGGACAACGCCCCGGGCGGTCCTTCGGACGCCCCCGCCGGTGCCGGGGAGACGGCCCCGGGCGGCCCGGCGGACACTGCCCCGGCCGACCGCCCCGACGACGCCACCTCCGGCGGCACCCCGCACGGCCCCCCGGCACCCCCGCCGGGCTCCGACGACGGCGGGAGCGGCACCCCCGGCGAGGGGCACGGCGACGAAGACGGCCCCGCCCGCGACGGCGGTGACCGCGCCCGCGACGGCGAACACCCCGCCCCCGCCCCCGACGTCGACGAGTCCCGCGGCGGCGGGCCCGGCGGCGGAGAGACCCCCGCCCCCGGCGGCGGCCGGTCCCACGACGGCGACCCCGGCCCCCACGGCACCCGCCCCGGCCACGCGCCCGCCGCCGACGGCCGGCGGGCCCCCGCTCACGGCGACGGCGACCGGGCCGGCCACGGTCACCGGGCCCCCACCTCCCACGACGGTGGCGGGGCCCCCGCCCGCGACGGTGGCCACGCCCCCCACGACACCCACCCGCGTCACGCGCACGCCGCCGGCGGTGAGGCCCCCGCTTCCCACGACGGTGGCGCGGCCCCCGCCCACGACGGCGGCGACCGGGACCGCCGCGGTGACGATCACGCCGGTGACACCCACCCCCGCCACGCCCACGCCGACAGCGGCGGCCACGGCGCCCCCCACCACCCCGCCCACCCCCCGAGCGCCCACGTCACCGGTCGCCCCGCCGCGGGAACCGACCCCGACCACGAGCGGCGCTCCCGCGCCCACGCCGGGGGCGACGCGGCACCGGGCCCGGGCCCGCGGCGCCGCCGCGAGCCCGGCGGCGGGCTGCTGATGGGGCGGCCGTTCGGCGTACCCGTCTACGTCGCGCCGAGCTGGTTCCTGGTCGCCATCCTGATCACCTGGGTGTTCGGCGGCCAGCTCGACCGCGTCCTGCCCGACCTCGGCGCCGCCCGCTACCTCGTCTCCCTCTTCTTCGCCGTCGCCTTCTACGCCTCCGTCCTCGTCCACGAACTCGCCCACACCGTCGCCGCGCTCCGCTTCAAGCTGCCGGTGCGCCGCATCCAGCTCCAGTTCTTCGGCGGCGTCTCCGAGATCGAGAAGGAGGCCGAGACCCCGGGCCGGGAGTTCGTCCTGGCCTTCGTCGGCCCGCTGCTCTCCCTCGTCCTGGCCGGCGTCTTCTACCTCGCCCTGCTGCCCGTCGACCCCGGCAGCGTCCCCGGCGTCCTGCTGGCCGGCCTGATGATCTCCAACCTGATCGTCGCCGCCTTCAACTTCCTCCCCGGCCTCCCCCTGGACGGCGGCCGGATGCTGCGCGCCGTCGTCTGGAAGATCACCGGCAAGCCCATGAGCGGCACCGTCGCCGCCGCCTGGGTCGGCCGCGCGCTCGCCGTCAGCGTCCTGATCGGGCTGCCCCTGCTCACCCAGTCCGGTGCCCTCGGCGCCGGGGCCGTGGACAACGTCGGCATGGACACCGTGATGGACGCCCTGCTGGCCGCCATCCTCGCCGCGATCATCTGGACCGGCGCGGGCAACAGCCTGCGCATGGCCCGGCTGCGCGAGCACCTGCCCGAGCTGCGCGCCCGCGCCCTGACCCGGCGCGCCGTCCCCGTCCCCGCCGACACCCCGCTCTCGGAGGCGCTGCGCCGCGCCAACGCCGCCGGCGCCCGCGCCCTGGTCGTCGTCGACGCGGACGGCGGGCCCGTCTCCCTGGTCCGCGAGGCCGCCATCGTCGGCGTGCCCGAGCACCGCCGCCCGTGGGTCCCCGTCAGCGGGCTCGCCCAGGACATCACCGAGGGCATGCGGCTCTCCGCCGAACTGACCGGGGAGGAGCTTCTGGACGCCCTGCGCGCCAGCCCGGCCACCGAGTACCTGGTGGTCGAGGAGACCGGTGAGATCTACGGCGTGCTCTCCGCCGCCGACGTCGAGCGGGCCTTCGTCAAGGCCATGGCCCGCCCCTCCTGACGGACCGCGTGGTCGGCGGCCCCTCCGGGGACCGGTAGGCTGGTCACATGTCCGAACCGACCGGTGCCGCCCGCAGGCGCGGGCCCTTCAAGGTCGGGGACCAGGTTCAGCTCACCGACCCCAAGGGCCGCCACTACACGTTCACGCTCGAGGCCGGGAAGAACTTCCACACCCACAAGGGTTCCTTCCCGCACGACGAACTGATCGGCGCTCCCGAGGGCAGCGTGGTCCGCACCACCGGGAACGTCGCCTATCTGGCGCTGCGCCCCCTGCTCCCCGACTACGTCCTGTCCATGCCCCGCGGGGCAGCCGTCGTCTACCCGAAGGACGCGGGCCAGATCCTGGCCTTCGCCGACATCTTCCCCGGCGCCCGGGTCGTCGAGGCCGGCGTCGGCTCCGGCTCGCTCAGCAGCTTCCTGCTCCGCGCCATCGGCGACCAGGGCATGCTGCACTCCTACGAGCGGCGCGCCGACTTCGCGGAGATCGCGCAGGCCAACGTGGAGCGCTACTTCGGCGGCCCGCACCCCGCCTGGCAGCTCACCGTCGGCGACCTCCAGGACAACCTGTCCGACACCGACGTCGACCGCGTCATCCTGGACATGCTCGCCCCCTGGGAGTGCCTGGAGGCCGTCTCCAAGGCGCTGGTCCCCGGCGGCATCCTGTGCTGCTACGTGGCCACCACCACCCAGCTCGCCCGCACCGTCGAGTCCATCCGCGAGATCGGCAGCTTCAACGAGCCGACCGCCTGGGAGTCGATGATCCGCAACTGGCACATCGAGGGCCTGGCCGTCCGCCCGGACCACCGGATGATCGGCCACACCGGCTTCCTGCTCACCGCCCGCCGCCTCGCGGACGGCGTCGAGCCGCCCATGCGCCGCCGCCGCCCCGCCAAGGGCGCCTACGGCGAGGACTACGCCGGCCCCAACGCCGACGGGGGCTCCGGCCGCTGAGGCGCGCCCCGTCCCGGTGGAACGCACCGGCGCCGCGGCGGAGTTCCCCGAGACCGGGCACAACTCCGACGCGGCGCCGCCGTCTTCACCGCCCACCCCGCCGCACCGCCTCCGTACCTCCCCGCGCACCGGCCGCCGCGCCCCACCCGCGCACCGGCCGCCGTTCTCCCGCCGCACGGCCCCGGCGCACCGCCCCGCGGTGGCGGCCCCGCCCCGCGCACCCCGCCGTTCCCCCGCCCCGCGACGCTGTGGCACGATGCAGGCCACCCCCACCGGCACAGCCCTCACAGGAGACACTCCTCGTGCAGCATCCCGCCGTTCCGGACCTCGCGCACACCCGTGCCCGGCCGATCCACTGGGTCGCCACGGCCGCCGCCGTCGCCGGGGTCGTGGCCCTGTCCCCGCTGCTCGCGCCCGGCCCCGCGACGGCCCGGCACACGGCGGCCACCGGCACCGGGACGGCCCCGGGGCGCGCGGCGCCGCCCGACGCGGAGGGTGTGGCGTTCCCCCTGGAGTGCGGCCCCGTCCGGGCGGTGGTGGCGAGGAAGGCCGTCGGCGACCTCGACGGCGACGGCCGGCCCGAGACCGTGGCCGCCGTCCACTGCGACGCCCCCATGGGGACCCCGCCCGACGGGGTGTACGTCCTCACGCGCGGGGACGGCGGCGCCCCCCGGCTGGTGGCGACCCTGGTGGACCCCGCCGAGCGCCGGACGGTCACCCGGCTCGCGGTGCGGGACGGAGTGGTTCTGGCCACGCTGCTCGGCTATTCCTCGGCCACGGTGCCGAGTTGCTGCCCCGACCTCTCGGACGACGTGAAGTGGCGGTGGGGCAACGGCGTGTTCGTCCGCGAAGCGGCCGCCGGGGCGCGGGGCGTCTGAGCCGCCGGCCGCCACCGCCCGTGCGCCGCGCGGCGCCACCCGCTCGGGGCGGGCCGCCGCGGCGGTCACCGGACGCGCACGTCACCTCACGGCGCGGTCACGGCGCGTCGGGACCGTAGACCTCGGTCCTGTCCGAAACGCGGCGCACGTGGATGCACTCGCCGGGGCACTCCTTCGCGGAGTCCACCACGTCCGCGAGGAGCGGCAACGGCACCGGGGCCGCCGCCCCCTGGTCCTGCAGCAGCTCGTCGTCGGCGCCCTTGACGTAGGCCAGGCCGTCGATGTCCAGCTCGAAGACCCCGGGCGCGTACTGGGCGCAGATGCCGTCCCCGGTACACAGGTCCTGGTCGATCCAGACCTCCAGTGCCTCGCTCCCGGTACCGGCCTCCTGCTGCACGATCATTCCCATCCTGCCGTTTCCTGCGCCGTTCCCGGCCGGGAATCCGGCCAGCTCCGACGGGTGTTGAACATCTCGACCCTACCTCCGCCGGGATTCTCTTCACGGCCGATGGGTATTCCCCTGGCGTGAGGGAGAGCGCAAGGGTGAAGATCGGACACACCCCGACCGTCTTTGTGATCTAGGGGTTTCAATCGACACCCACCCAGGTAGGGTCTGGAAGCGTCCAGCTCCCCTTGGAGGAGGTGAGGACCGTGGCAGCCCACGACGACGACATGAACCGCGGCATCCGCCCGGGACGCGGGTCCGACGACCCGGCCGGGCAGGTGGCCTATCTTGAGCAGGAGATCGCCGTCCTGCGACGCAAGCTCGCCGACTCTCCGCGGCACACGAGAATTCTCGAAGAGCGGATCGTCGAGCTGCAGACCAACCTGGCCGGCGTGTCCGCGCAGAACGAGCGGCTGGCCAACACGCTCCGCGAGGCCCGCGACCAGATCGTGGCCCTCAAGGAGGAGGTCGACCGCCTGGCCCAGCCCCCGGCCGGATTCGGCGTCTTCCTGCAGGCGAACGAGGACGGCACCGCCGACATCTTCACCGGCGGCCGCAAGCTCCGGGTCAACGTCAGTCCGGGCGTCGAACTGGACGGGCTGCGGCGCGGCCAGGAAGTGATGCTCAACGAGGCGCTCAACGTGGTCGAGGCCATGGCCTACGAGAGCGTCGGCGACATCGTCACCCTCAAGGAGATCCTGGAGGACGGCGAGCGCGCCCTGGTGCTCGGCCACACCGACGAGGAGCGCGTGGTCCGGCTCGCCGAGCCGCTGCGCGGGGTGACCATCCGCCCCGGTGACGCCCTCCTGCTCGAACCCCGCTCCGGCTACGTCTACGAGGTCGTGCCCAAGAGCGAGGTCGAGGAGCTGGTCCTCGAAGAGGTCCCCGACATCGGCTACGAGCAGATCGGCGGCCTCGGCGGCCAGATCGAGATGATCCGCGACGCGGTCGAGCTGCCGTACCTCTACCCCGACCTGTTCAAGGAGCACGAGCTGAGGCCGCCCAAGGGCGTCCTGCTCTACGGCCCGCCCGGATGCGGCAAGACGCTCATCGCCAAGGCGGTGGCGAACTCGCTGGCCAAGAAGGTCGCCGAGGTGACCGGCCAGGCCGCGGGCAAGAGCTTCTTCCTCAACATCAAGGGCCCGGAGCTGCTCAACAAGTACGTCGGCGAGACCGAGCGGCAGATCCGCCTCGTCTTCCAGCGTGCCCGGGAGAAGGCCAGCGAGGGCACGCCGGTCATCGTCTTCTTCGACGAGATGGAGTCCCTCTTCCGCACCCGCGGCTCCGGCGTCAGCTCGGACGTGGAGAACACCATCGTCCCGCAGCTCCTCGCGGAGATCGACGGCGTGGAGGGCCTGCAGAACGTGGTCGTGATCGGTGCCTCCAACCGCGAGGACATGATCGACCCCGCCATCCTGCGGCCCGGCCGGCTCGATGTGAAGATCAAGATCGAGCGTCCGGACGCCGAGGCGGCCAAGGACATCTTCGGCAAGTACCTCACCGAGAGGCTCCCGCTGCACACCGAGGACCTCGCGGAGCACGACAAGGACAAGGCGGCCACCGTCCAGAGCATGATCCAGACGGCGGTGGAACACATGTACGCCGAATCCGAGGAGAACCGCTTCCTGGAAGTCACCTACGCCAACGGCGACAAGGAAGTCCTCTATTTCAAGGACTTCAATTCCGGCGCCATGATCGAGAACATCGTGGGCCGCGCCAAGAAGATGGCGATCAAGGACTTCCTGGAAAAGGACCAGAAGGGCCTCCGCGTCTCCCATCTCCTCCAGGCGTGCGTGGACGAGTTCAAGGAGAACGAGGACCTCCCCAACACCACCAACCCGGACGACTGGGCCCGGATCTCCGGAAAGAAGGGTGAGCGGATCGTGTACATCCGCACCCTGGTCACCGGAAAGCAGGGCGCGGACACCGGACGCTCCATCGACACGGTGGCGAACACCGGGCAGTACCTGTAGGAGCGGGGCGGCTGCGGGTGCCCTCGGCGGGTACCCGCAGCCGGCTGTTTTGGGGGTCCACGGCTGGAGCAGGGCAATGACGCAAATGATCTCCCCGCCGGCGCAGAGGCGTTCTAGGCTCGTGCGTACCGCCGGTTCGCGCGGTGCGGGGACGGGCACCGCACACGCACCGGAGCGCCACGTGAGCGACGCCCCCGACCGAGGGCGCCGGGCAAGGAGGGCCGCATGACCGTACGGCGAGTAATGGGCATCGAAACGGAGTACGGCATCTCCGTCCCCGGCCACCCCAATGCCAATGCCATGCTCACCTCGTCCCAGATCGTCAACGCCTACGCCGCGGCGATGCACCGGGCCCGCCGGGCCCGCTGGGACTTCGAGGAGGAGAACCCGCTGCGGGACGCGCGGGGCTTCGACCTCGCCCGGGAGGCCGCCGACTCCAGCCAGCTCACCGACGAGGACATCGGCCTGGCCAACGTGATCCTCACCAACGGCGCCCGGCTCTACGTCGACCACGCCCACCCCGAGTACAGCGCCCCCGAGGTCACCAACCCGCGCGACGCCGTGCTGTGGGACAAGGCGGGCGAGCGGATCATGGCGGAGGCGGCCGAGCGGGCGGCCCAGCTCCCCGGCGCCCAGCCGATCCACCTCTACAAGAACAACACCGACAACAAGGGCGCCTCCTACGGCACCCACGAGAACTACCTGATGAAGCGGGAGACCGCCTTCTCGGACATCGTGCGGCACCTGACCCCGTTCTTCGTCTCCCGCCAGGTCGTCACCGGCGCCGGACGCGTCGGTATCGGCCAGGACGGGCACGAGCACGGCTTCCAGATCAGCCAGCGCGCGGACTACTTCGAGGTCGAGGTCGGGCTGGAGACGACCCTCAAGCGGCCCATCATCAACACCCGCGACGAACCGCACGCGGACGCCGAGAAGTACCGCCGGCTGCACGTGATCATCGGTGACGCGAACCTCTCGGAGATCTCCACCTACCTCAAGCTGGGCACCACGGCGCTGGTGCTCTCCATGATCGAGGACGGGTTCATCGCCGTCGACCTCGCCGTCGACCAGCCCGTCCGCACCCTGCACCAGGTCTCCCACGACCCCTCGCTGCGCCGGTTGGTCACGCTGCGCAGCGGGCGGACGCTCACCGCCGTCCAGCTCCAGATGGAGTACTACGAGCTGGCCCGCAAGTACGTCGAGGAGCGGTACGGGGCGGACGCCGACGACCAGACCAAGGACGTCCTGGGCCGCTGGGAGGACACCCTCAACCGGCTGGAGAACGATCCGATGAGCCTGGCCGGTGAGCTGGACTGGGTGGCCAAGCTGGAGCTGATGCAGGGCTACCGGCGCCGCGACGGCCTGGACTGGGACGCCGCCCGCCTGCATCTGGTCGACCTCCAGTACGCGGACGTACGGGCCGAGAAGGGCCTCTACAACCGTCTGGTGGAGCGCGGACGGGTCAAACGGCTGCTGGACGAGTCCGAGGTCGAGCGGGCGCGGACGAAGCCGCCGGAGGACACCCGGGCGTACTTCCGCGGGCGCTGCCTGGAGCAGTACGCCGACGACGTGGCGGCGGCCTCCTGGGACTCGGTGATCTTCGATCTGCCGGGCCGGGACTCGCTCCAGCGGGTCCCCACCATGGAGCCGCTGCGCGGGACGCGCAACCACGTCAAGGCGCTGCTGGACCGCTGCCGCACCGCGGAGGACCTGGTCAGGGTCCTGTCCGGCGAGTGAGAGGGCCGGGTGGGTACCCGGGGAAAGTCGGCCGGACAGGGTGGAAACCACCGGGTCCGGGAACCATTGAGGTGGCCCCCGCGCGTTGGAGGGACGCGGGGTGATGTCGGACCCGGCTAGTAGGGTCTGATCTTGACCGAGCAACTGTGTCGGGCGAACCGAGCGGGGTGAGGGTGATGGCGACCAAGGACACCGGCGGCGGGCAGCAGAAGGCCACGCGTTCCACCGAGGAGGCCGAGGAGCAGGCGCAGGACGCGCAGGTATCCGAGGACCTCAAGGAGCGCCAGGAGAAGCTCAGCGACGACGTGGACTCCGTCCTGGACGAGATCGACGACGTCCTGGAGGAGAACGCGGAGGACTTCGTGCGGTCCTTCGTGCAGAAGGGCGGCCAGTAGGCCGACCCCTCCGCCCCGCGCGCCCCGGCGGCGCCCGGGGCGGGGCGAGGGGTTCGACCGGGGCGCGCGGTGCGGTGGGACCGCGCCGCGCTCCGTCGTCGACGGGGGCCGGGGGGTTCGTTCCGCGGTTTCCGCCGAGTGTGTGGATCACCGCCGCCAGGCGGGTAGGGTCCGTGGCACGGCTCACTTGGGGGCACCGGCCGGCGGCCGGTGGCGGACAAGGGGCACGGCTGACCAGCAGACGCAGAGTACGTGGAAGGAAACGCGTGGAAGCCAACACTCGTAGCACCGGGCGTCTACCGGCCGCCTTCCTGACGCCCGGGTCCTCCTCCTTCATGGACTTCCTCGGGGAGCACCAGCCGGAGATGCTGCCGGGCAACCGGCAGCTCCCGCCGGTGCAGGGCGTGGTCGAGGCGCCGCACGGGACGACGATCGTGGCCGTCACCTTCCCCGGCGGCGTCGTGCTCGCCGGTGACCGGCGGGCCACCATGGGCAACGTCATCGCCCAGCGGGACATCGAGAAGGTCTTCCCGGCCGACGAGCACTCCGCGGTGGGCATCGCCGGCACGGCGGGCCTGGCCGTGGAGATGGTCAAGCTCTTCCAGCTCGAACTGGAGCACTTCGAGAAGGTCGAGGGCGCCCAGCTCTCCCTGGAGGGCAAGGCCAACCGGCTGTCCACGATGATCCGGTCCAACCTCGGCATGGCGATGCAGGGCCTCGCCGTGGTGCCGCTGTTCGCCGGGTACGACGTGGACCGGGGCCGCGGCCGCATCTTCTCCTACGACGTGACCGGCGGGCGCTCCGAGGAGCACCACTTCGCGACCACCGGCTCGGGCTCGGTCTTCGCCCGCGGGGCGATGAAGAAGCTCTTCCACGGCGACCTCACCGAGGAGCAGGCCACCACGCTGGTGGTCCAGGCGCTCTACGACGCGGCGGACGACGACTCGGCGACCGGTGGTCCCGATGTCGCGCGCCGGATCTATCCGATCATCACCGTGATCACCGGGGACGGCTTCCGCCGGCTCACCGAGGACGAGTCCTCCCAGCTCTCCCGCTCGGTCCTGGAACGGCGCCTGGAGCAGCCGGACGGGCCGAGGGCCGCGCTGCTGTGACGGCGGCCGGGCCCTCCGGCGTGTGCAGGACAGGTGGTCCAGTGACTTCGACAGAAAGGGACGGATAACCGGTGTCGACTCCGTTCTACGTCTCACCCCAGCAGGCGATGGCCGACCGGGCTGAGTACGCCCGCAAGGGCATCGCCCGAGGCCGCAGCCTGGTCGTGCTGCAGTACACCGACGGCATCGTCTTCGTCGGCGAGAACCCGTCCCGCGCGCTGCACAAGTTCAGCGAGATCTACGACCGGATCGGCTTCGCGGCCGCCGGCAAGTACAACGAGTACGAGAACCTGCGGATCGGCGGAGTCCGCTACGCCGACCTGCGCGGCTACACGTACGACCGGGACGACGTGACCGCCCGGGGACTGGCGAACGTGTACGCCCAGACGCTCGGCACGATCTTCTCCAGCGCGGGGGAGAAGCCGTACGAGGTGGAGCTGGTGGTCGCCGAGGTCGGCGAGACGCCCGAGGGCGACCAGATCTACCGGCTGCCGCACGACGGCTCCATCGTCGACGAGCACGGCTCGGTCGCGGTCGGCGGCAACGCGGAGCAGATCAGCGGATACCTGGACCAGCGCCACAGGGACGGGATGACGCTGGCGGAGGCCCTGAAGCTGGCCGTGCAGGCGCTCTCCCGCGACACCAACGGCAGCGAGCGGGAGATCCCGGCGGAGCGGCTGGAGGTCGCGGTGCTGGACCGGACGCGGCCGCAGAAGCGCAAGTTCAAGCGGATCGTCGGTGACCGGCTCTCGCGGCTGCTGGACGAGGCGACCGGGGCGGCCCCGGCGCCGTCCGACGCGGAGCCCTCGGCCGGGGGCGACGACGAGGACGCGTGACCCCGGGCCCGCCGAGGGCGGGCCCGCCCCCCGCCGGTGACTGGGGCCCCACCGGGAGTCCGGTGGTTGCACCGCGGTGCCGGGGCCGCCCCGCAGGCTCGGCCTCCCGGCCCCGGGCGCTCCACCGTGCCGCGTCGCCCTCATCGCCGGTCCAGGGGCTTCCCCCGCTCGTCGTCGGATCCCGACCCCGGGGTGCGCCGCGGGCTGGTGTGAGCCGTCGCCGGGTGGGTCCACCCCCGGGATCGCCGGGCTGCCGGACCTCCTCGCGGACGATCCGGACCCCGATGTGCGGGACGCGGTGGAGTTCGTCCGCGAGAACGCCCGATCAGCCCGGTACGGGGGCGGGGCCGTCGGCGGGCGGCGGGGCCGTGGAGCAGCGGGTGACCAGGGCGACCGGGATGTCGCCCGCCTCCGGGGTGCCGCCCTCCAGGACCGCCAGCAGGGCCCGCATGCCCCGCTCCCCGAACAGCTCCGCGTCCAGCCGCACCGTCGTCAGCTCCGGGTCGATCGCCGTGGCCAGGCCCAGGTCGTCGAGACCGGTGACCGACAGGTCGTCCGGGACGCGCAGCCGCGCCCGCCGCGCCGCCTTGTACACCCCGGCCGCCAGCTTGTCGTCGTCGCAGACCACCGCCGTGGGCCGGGGCCCCGGCCGCGCGAGGGCCGCCTCCGCCGCCCCGAGCGCGTCCTCGATCGAGATGGCCGCCCGCGCCGTCACCAGCGTCGTGCCCGGCACGGCCGACAGCCGCGCCGCCAGTTCCCGCGCCCGCACCTCGAAGGTCCAGGACGGCACGTCCGCCGCGAGGTGCAGGAAGCGCCGGTGGCCGAGGGCCAGCAGATGCTCCGTGACCTGCCGGATGCCGTCCGCGATGTCCAGGTTGACCGTCGCCGCGCCCAGGCTGCCCTCCGGGTCGCTGTCCAGCATCACCAGCGGCAGCTGGTCGCCCCGGATGGCCGTGAGGGCGTCGGCAGCCATCGACGAGGCGATGACCCCGTCGAGGGCGGCGGACGCGGAGGCGAAGGGGTCCCGGGCCGGGCCGACGCCCTCCGGCGAGGGATAGAGCACCACCCCGAAGCCGTGCTCGGCGGCCACCCGCGCGGCCCCCGTGTACACCCCGGCGAAGAACTCCGTGGTCAGCGCGGGCACCACCAGCAGCACCGTGCGGGTGCGGCCCAGCCGGAGGTTGCGGGCCGCGAGGTTGGGCCGGTAGCCCAGGGCGTCGGCGGCCTCCCGGACCCGCCGTGCCGTGGGCTCGGAGACCCGCCCCCGCCACTTGTCGCCCAGGACCAGGGAGACCGCCGCCTGGGAGACTCCGGCGGCGCGGGCGACGTCCCGGCTCGTGGGGCGGGCGCTGCCTCGTGACACCGTTCCCCCTCTGCTTTCGTCTGGACTCGTGAACAGCCGACATGGTACGTATGACGACGGAAGTTATACGTACAACGTCACCGTTCGCGAGACAGGGGATGGCCCGTGGTCGCCGGGTACCTGGAGATTCTGCGGGCGCGCCACGCCGCGCGGCTGCTCGTCGGCACGCTCGTGGGGCGGCTGCCCAACGCCACCGCCGCCATCGCGATCGTGCTCTTCGTCCGGGCCGAGGGCGGCTCCTACAGCCTCGCCGGGGCGCTGGCGGCCGTCTACGGTGTCGCCAACGCGGTCGGGCAGCCCGTGCTGGGCCGGCTCGTGGACCTGCGCGGCCAGCCGGGGGTGCAGTTGCCCGCCGCCGTCCTGTCGGCCCTGGCCATGGCGGCCTTCGCCCTCCTCGGCACCGGGAACGCCGCGGCGGCGTACGCGGCGGTGGCCGCCGCCGGGCTCCTCACCCCGCCGCTGGAGGGCGGGCTGCGGGCGCTGTGGCCGGGCGTGCTGGGCGGCGAGGGCCGGGTGCACGCGGCGTACGCCATGGACGCCGTCGCCCAGGAGGTCATGTTCACCGTCGGACCGCTGCTCGTGACCCTGAGCGCGTCCCTGTGGTCGGCCCGGGCCGCGCTGCTGGTCCTCAACGCCATCGGCGTGCTCGGCGCCCTCTCCGTGGTGCTGTCGCCCCCCTCGCGCGCCTGGCGTTCGGCGCCGCGCGAGGCGCACTGGCTGGGCGCCCTGCGCTCGGCGGGGCTGCTGGCGCTGCTCGGCGCCTTCCTGTTCGTCGGGATGGCCCTGGGCTCCATCACCGTCGCCTCCGTCTCCTACGCCGACGAGCACGGCGGCGACGCCGTCTACGGCTGGCTGATGGCCGCCCTGGGGCTCGGCGCGCTCGTCGGCGGCGCGGTCTACGGCGCCCGGGCGTGGCCCGGCGAGCCCGCCCGCCGACTGCGGGTGCTGGTGGCCCTGCTGGCGGTGTGTTACCTGCCGCTGACGCTGCGCCCGGACCCGGTGCCCATGGTGCTGCTGACCGCGCTCGCGGGCGTCTTCCTCGCCCCGGCCGTCGCCTGCGCCTTCGTCCTCGTCGACCGGCACGCGCCCCGGGGCACCGTGACGGAGGCGTTCTCCTGGCTGGTGACCACGTTCACCGTGGGCGCCTCGGTGGGGACCGGCCTCACCGGACCGGTCGTCGAGGCGGGCGGATCGCTCTGGGGGTTCGCGGTGCCCGGGGCCGCCGGGGCCCTGTCGCTGCTGGTCCTGGCCTGCACCGGACGGGTGCTCGCGGAGCCCGGCCGGGCGGCGGGAAAAACGGCTTCATCGGAAAATGATCCAAATCGTGCCGCCGAACCCCGTTTCAGCCCGGGCCACAAGGCGTAATGTTCAGTCATGGACCGCCGCATTTTCGGGCTGGAGAACGAGTACGGCGTCACGTGCACGTTCAGGGGACAGCGCCGCCTGTCTCCTGACGAGGTGGCAAGGTACCTTTTCCGCCGTGTCGTGTCATGGGGCCGCAGCAGCAATGTTTTCCTGCGCAACGGGGCCCGTCTCTACCTCGACGTGGGGTCGCACCCGGAATACGCGACACCCGAGTGTGACAACGTGATCGAACTCGTCACGCACGACAAGGCGGGCGAGCGCATTCTCGAAGGACTGCAGGTCGACGCCGAACGACGCCTGCACGAGGAGGGAATCGCGGGCGACGTCTACCTGTTCAAGAACAACACCGACTCCGCCGGAAACTCCTACGGCTGCCACGAGAATTATCTGGTGGCCCGCCACGGGGAGTTCTCCCGGCTCGCGGACATCCTCATCCCGTTCCTCGTCACCCGGCAGCTCATCTGCGGTGCCGGAAAGGTGCTGCAGACACCGCGCGGCGCCGTCTACTGCGTCAGCCAGCGCGCCGAGCACATCTGGGAGGGCGTCTCCTCCGCGACGACCCGCTCCCGGCCCATCATCAACACCCGGGACGAACCGCACGCCGACGCCGAGCGCTACCGGCGGCTGCACGTCATCGTGGGCGACTCCAACATGTCCGAGACGACCATGCTCCTCAAGGTCGGCGCCACCGACCTGGTGCTGCGCATGATCGAGGCGGGCACCGTCATGCGCGACCTCACCCTGGAGAACCCGATCCGGGCCATCCGCGAGGTCAGCCACGACATCACCGGCCAGCGCAAGGTGCGCCTGGCCAGTGGCCGGGAGGCGTCCGCGCTGGAGGTGCAGCGGGAGTACTACGAGAAGGCCGTGGACTTCTGCGAGCGCCGCGGAATCCGCACCGGCACCGTCGAGCGGGTGCTGGAGCTCTGGGGCCGCACCCTGGACGCCGTCGAGACCGAGGACCTCGACCGGGTCGGCACCGAGATCGACTGGGTCATGAAGTACAAGCTCCTGGAGCGCTACCGGGCCAAGCACAACATGACCATGTCGAACCCGCGGGTCGCGCAGATAGACCTCGCCTACCACGACATCCACCGCCGCCGCGGCCTGTACTACCTGCTGGAGAGGAAGGGGCAGGCCGCCCGGGTCGCCGACGACCTGAAGATCTTCGAGGGCAAGTCCGTCCCGCCGCAGACCACTCGGGCCCGGCTGCGCGGCGACTTCATCCGGCGGGCCCAGGAGCAGCGCCGGGACTTCACGGTCGACTGGGTCCACCTCAAGCTCAACGACCAGGCGCAGCGCACCGTGTTGTGCAAGGACCCGTTCCGCTCCGTGGACGACCGGGTGGAGAAGCTGATCGCCGGAATGTGACCGGGTGACGGGGGGCACGCGTATCCGCACCCGGTGCCGGAACGCCACACGGGCGCCGTACGTTCCACGTACGGCGCCCGACTCACGCCGTAGAGTTTGCGCGCACCCCGACAGGCACACCGACCGATTACGAGGCCCCCACCGTGCGCCGACGCTCACTCCTCATCGCCGTTCCCGCCGGACTGGTCACGCTCGCCGCGTGCGGCGACGACTCGCCCGGTTCGACGAGCAGCAGCAGCGCCGCCGCCAGCGCGTCGCCCGACGCCTCGGCCGGCTCGGAACCCCCCGCCCCGAAGATCGTCGACGGTCCGCTGCCGGCGATCACGGCGGGCACCGGGTTCGACGAGAAGCCGACGGTCGCCAAGGGCAGCGGTGACCCCTCCGACCAGCTCGCCGTGAAGACGGTCATCGCCGGGAACGGGACCACGGTCGCGGAGAACGACTTCATCTCGGCCAACTACCTCGGCCAGATCTGGTCCGACGCGAAGGTGTTCGACAACTCGTACGACCGCAAGTCCCCCCTCGTCATCCAGCTCGCCAAGGGCGGCATCATCGACGGCTGGCGCTACGCGCTGACCGGGAAGAAGGCCGGCAGCCGCGTCCTCTTCTCCGTCCCGCCCACCTGGGGGTACGGCGAGGACGGCAACGCGCAGGCGGGCATCGAGGGCACCGACACGCTGGTCTTCGTGGTCGACATCCAGGACACCTACAACGCCCGCAGCTCCGCCAAGGGCAAGGCCGCCCCGCAGGACGACGCCGCGCTGCCCAAGGTCGGCACCAACACCGACGGCAGGGCCCCCTCCATCGAGGTCCCCAAGGGCGACGCGCCGAAGAAGCTCGTCGCCGACTACGTGCTGGAGGGCGACGGCGCCGAGGTCGCCGCCGAGGACAGCGTCCTCGTCCAGTACAAGGGCGTGGTCTGGGACGGCGGCAAGGAGTTCGACTCGACCTACGCCCGCAAGCAGCTCACCTCGTTCTCCCTGCAGCAGGTCGTCAAGGGCTGGTCGCAGGGGCTGACCGGCAAGAAGGTCGGCAGCCGGGTCCTCATCGTCATCCCGCCGGAGCTCGGCTACGGCGACAACCCGCCGCAGGGCAGCGACATCAAGAAGGGCGCCACGCTGGTCTTCTCCGTCGACATCCTCGCGAAGATGTGACCCTCCGGGGATGTAAGACTTGGCCGTTGCCTTTCCGCAGAACAAGCAGGAGCTGATACGTGAGCATCGACAAGCCCGAGATCGACTTCCCGGGCGGCGAGCCCCCGGCGGATCTTGAGATCAAGGACATCTGGGAGGGCGACGGCCCCGTCGCGCAGGCCGGGCAGAACGTGACCGTCCACTACGTGGGCGTGGCCTTCAGCACGGGCGAGGAGTTCGACGCGAGCTGGAACCGCGGCGCGCCGTTCCGCTTCCCGCTCGGCGGCGGCCGGGTCATCGCCGGCTGGGACCGGGGCGTGCAGGGCATGAAGGTCGGCGGACGCCGCCAGCTCACCATCCCGGCCCACCTCGCCTACGGCGACCAGAGCCCCACCCCGGCGATCAAGCCCGGTGAGACCCTGATCTTCGTGGTCGACCTGCTCGGAGTCTGATCAACGGGCGATCAGTACCGGTCATCGGGGTCCATGCCTGTCCGGGCATGGGCCCTCGGCTTTTGCCCCGCCACCCCGGGACGGTACGGTCACGGGTGAAGCACCACAGGGAGAAGGGCGTCGATGGCCATTGCCAAGGCCGAGCGGCTGATGAATCTGGCTCTGTGCCTGCTCGGGGCCCGGCGCCCCCTCAGTAAGCGCGAGCTGCGCGACTCCCTGGAGGCCTATCTGGAGGCCGCCTCCGACGACGCCTTCAACCGCATGTTCGAGCGGGACAAGGAGGACCTGCGGGAGCTGGGCATGGTGATCGAGACGGTCGAGGCCCTGGACGGCGAGACCGGCTACGTCGCCCGCAGCGACAGCAACCGGCTGCCCCCCATCACCCTGGACGCCGAGGAGGCCGCCGCCCTCGGCCTCGCCGCCAAGGTCTGGCAGCAGGCCCGCCTCGCCGGCGCCGCCAGCGGAGCCCTGCAGAAACTGCGCGCCGCCGGACTCCCGGAGGACGTCGACCCGTACGGGGCGCACGGCGCCCTGGAGCCCCGCATCCCCGTGCACGAGGCCGCCTTCGAGCCGCTGATGCTGGCCTGCCGCGACCGCCGCCCCGTCGCCTTCGACTACCGCAAGGCCAACGCGGCCCTCCCCGGCACCCGCACCGTCGAGCCCTGGGCCCTGGAGTGCTGGCGCGGCCACTGGTACCTGGCCGGATTCGACCGCGACCGGGGCGCCGAGCGGGTCTTCCGGCTGTCCCGGATCACCGGCAGGGTCCGCTCGCGCGGCGGCCGGTTCACCGCCCCGGTGCCCGACGCCGTCACGGTCCGCGAGACCGTCGCGAGCTGGGCGGGGGAGACCGCCGACCGCTCCGCGCGGATCCGGCTGCGCGCCGACGCTGGGTACCCGCTGCGGGCCCGCGCCACCGCCGTCCGGGAACTCGGGAACGGCTGGGACGAGTTGGAGATTCCGTACGGGCACGGACTGGACGCCTGGCTGGTCGAGTTCGGGCCGGACGTGGTGGTGCTGGAGCCCGCGGAGCTGCGCGCGGACGTGGTGGACCGGCTGCGCGCCGTCGCCAAGGGCTGAGGGGAAGCGGACAGACAGTGGCAGGCAAACCGGTCAGGCCCGCGAGCGCCATCGACCAGACCCGGCGGATGCTCTCCCTGGTGACCTATCTGCGCGAGCGCCCCGGCGCCCGGATCGAGGACGTGGCCCGCGCCTTCGGCATCACCGAGGACGAACTCGTCTCCGACCTGGACGTGCTGCCGATGTGCGGCACCAGCTTCCGCGGCGGCGACCTGCTCGACATCGACACCGACGGCGAGCGCATCTGGTGGCACAACCCGGCCGCCCTGGGCGCGGACGCCGCCGAGCCCCTGCGGCTCGCCGCCGACGAGGCCACCGCGCTGCTCGTCGCCGCCCGTGCCGTGGCGACGCTGCCCGGGCTGCGCGAGGGCGACCGCCAGGCGCTGCTGCGGGCCACCGCCAAGGTGGAGACGGCGGCGGGCGAGGCGGCCGGGGCCAGCTCCCGGCTGTCGGTGACCTTCGAGTCCGAGGGCGGTGTCTTCGCCGACGTCGACCGCGCCATCTCGGAGCGCCGCCGCCTCTGGATCCGCTACTACTCCCCGGCCCGCGACGAGCTGACCGAGCGTGAGATCGACCCCATCCGGCTGGTCAGCGTCGGCCACACCTATGTGGAGGCGTGGTGCCGCCGCTCCGAGGCGCGGCGCACCTTCCGGCTGGACCGGGTCGCGGAGATCCGGATCCTGGACGAGCCCGCCGCGCCGCCCGAGGTGGAGCTGCGGGACCTGTCGGAGGGACTGGTCCAGCCCGCCGCCGAGGACCCCGAGGTCGTCGTCGAGGTCGGCGCGGGCGGGCGCTGGGTCGCCGAGTACTACCCGCACGACAGCGCGGAGGAGCTGCCCGGCGGCGGGCTGCGGATCACCCTGCGCACCCCCGACCCGGCCTCGCTGCGGCGGCTCGCGCTGCGGCTCGGCCGCGACGGCCGGATCGTCTCGCCGCCCGAACTGGCCGCGAGCGCGGGCCGGGCCGCCCGCGAGGCGCTCGCCGCGTACGACGCCGAGGACCTCGCGGCGGGCGGACCGGACGGTGCGAACGGGACGCCCGGCGCGGCGGGTTCCGCCGCCGCGGCCCGCTCGGACGGCACGGACACCACGGCCCCCGCGGCCGAACCGGCGGCGCTCGGCGGCCGGGACGACAGCGACAGTCAGGAGCGAGGGCGTTGAACGAGTCGGTCGGGCCGACGGTCCAGGGCGTGACCGCGGCGTCCGCCTTCGCCGGGATGAGGGCCGTCGCCCCCGTCGTCTTCAAGGCGGGCTGCCCGGACTGCCGGGGCCGCTTCGAACTGGCGGCGGGCGCCCTGATGCTGGCCATCGGCGCCACCAGCCGCACCACCTTCTACTCCTTCACCTGCCCCGACTGCGGGGCCGCCGTCCGCAAGCCGGCCGGTGAGCGGATCGTGGAGCTGCTCACCGGCGGCGGGGTCCGGACCCTGCGGCTGCACTCCACCGTCTAGGTCCCGCCGCCGTGTCCGCGCCCCCGTCCGGGGGGTGGCCGTCGGGTGCGGACAGCGCCGTGGGAGGACGGGAAGGGGACGGGGGCTCCCGGGTGGACGGCGCGGACGTGGCGCGGTCGCCCCGGCGGACGGACCCCGGCCGCCGGGGCGCTAGGCTCGGGCCCATGTTCTGGCCGATGTTCGCGGTTGCCGTGGCTTTCCTGGGTCTCGCCGTCCTCGCGGTCCTCGCGGTGAAGGTGTTCGTGGAGACCCGGCGGCTCGGGGCGCAGGTGGCGGATTCGGCCCACCGGATCGGCCGCGCCGCGGAGGAGCTGGAGCGCACGGCACGGCACGCCGCCCGCTCCGCCGACGCCCTGTGACCTCCGCCTCCGACCGGTGAGCGGGCGCGCCTCTCCGGTCAGCGGACACCGCACCCGGCCCCGGGACGTGACGCGGCCGACGTCCCCGCGCCGCGGAACGGGCCGCTTCGCCCTGTCGTCGGGCGGGTCCCGGCAGGTACGCTGCTGGTCGCGGCACGGAAAACGAGGCCCGGCCGCGGACGGGAGTACGATCCCGGGGCATTGCCTGACGTTTACCCCGGAGCGCTACGATCGCTGCACAGCACAATGGGTCGGACATCTGTCCGACCGGTTCGGCAGCACCCCCACCCCAGCCGCCTCGGTGAGAAGGTAAAGATTATGTTCGGAAGGCTCGGCGCCCCCGAGATCATTCTCATCCTCGTCGTCATCGTCCTGCTGTTCGGCGCGAAGAAGCTTCCCGACATGGCACGGTCGCTCGGCAAGTCGGCGCGCATCCTCAAGAGCGAGGCCAAGGCCATGAAGGACGAGGGCAAGACCGAGGCCCCCGCCGACCCGCCGAACCCCGAGCAGTCCTCGTCGCAGCGCACCATCCAGGCCGCCCCCGGTGACGTGACCAGCTCCCGCCCGGTCACCGAGCCGACGGACACCACCAAGCGCTGACGCAGGGCCGGGTGATCACCGGTCCACCGCACGAGATGAGGACGTGGGTTGCTCAAGTCCGCCCGCTCAAGGGAGAAGGACCCCGAGGGGCGCATGCCCCTCATCGACCACCTTCGTGAGCTCCGGAACCGGCTCGCGAAGGCGCTGCTGGCCATCGTCGTCGTCACGATCGTCGCCGCCTTCTTCTACAACGAGATCATCAACTTCTTCACCGACCCGGTCCTCGAATCGGTCGGCTGCAAGGAGTCCTTCGCGGAACTCGCGAAGGACCCCGAGCACCAGCGCTGTGCGCAGATCACGATCAACGGTCTGCTCGGCCCCTTCACCCTGGCCCTCAAGGTCTCCCTGATGGCCGGCATCGTCCTCGCCTCGCCGGTCTGGCTGTACCAGCTCTGGGGATTCGTCGCGCCGGGCCTGCACGGGAACGAGAAGAAGTACGCCTACGCCTTCGTGGCCACCGGCGCCCCCCTCTTCTTCGCGGGCGCGTACTTCGCCTACGTGGTGCTGCCCACCACGGCCAAGGTGCTCATCGAGTTCACCCCGTTCGGCGTCAACAACCTTCTCCCGCTGGACGATCTGCTCAACCTCGTCACCCGCATGGTGGTCGTCTTCGGCCTCTCCTTCGAGCTGCCGCTGCTCCTGGTCATGCTCAACTTCGGCGGCGTGCTCACCGGCCGGCGGATGCTCGGCTGGTGGCGCGGCATGATCCTCGGCATCACGCTGTTCGCGGCCATCGCCACGCCGAGCACCGACCCGCTGACCATGATGTCGCTGGCGGCCCCGATCTGGATCCTCTACTTCGCCGCCGTGCTCGTCTCGATGCTCAACGACCGCAGGCGCCGCCGCCGCGACGACCAGGGGCCCTCCGACGACGAGGCCTCCGAGCTGGACCTCACGCCCGAGCCCCTGGACGACACCGACGCCGTCCGGCCGCCCCGCGCCCTGCCCCAGCAGCCGACCGCGGAGCGGGTCAACGGGTACGACGACGTGACCTGAGCCCCGCCGGGGCGGTGACACGCGCCCGTCACCGCCCCCGCCGGAGCCGATCCCGATATTGATCGTCACGTTGTCGGTGCGGCCCGGTACGCTCGAAAGCACGATGACAGAGGATCTCTCACCGGCCGAGCGGTACGCGGCAGCCCGCCTGCGGGCCGCCGAGCAGGCCACGGCGCTCGCCTCCTTCCGCGAGATGTACGACTTCGCCCTCGACCCGTTCCAGCTGGAGGCCTGCCAGGCCCTGGAGGCGGGCAAGGGAGTCCTGGTGGCCGCGCCCACCGGCTCCGGCAAGACGATCGTCGGCGAGTTCGCCGTCCACCTCGCCCTCCAGCAGGGCCGGAAGTGCTTCTACACGACGCCCATCAAGGCCCTGTCGAACCAGAAGTACTCCGACCTCTGCCGCCGCTACGGCGCGGAGCGGGTGGGCCTGCTCACCGGCGACAACAGCGTCAACTCGGACGCCCCCGTGGTCGTGATGACCACCGAGGTGCTGCGGAACATGCTGTACGCGGGCTCCCGGACCCTCCTCGGCCTCGGCCACGTCGTCATGGACGAGGTGCACTACCTCTCCGACCGCTTCCGGGGCGCCGTCTGGGAGGAAGTGATCATCCACCTCCCCGAGTCCGTCACCCTGGTGTCGCTCTCCGCGACCGTGTCCAACGCCGAGGAGTTCGGCGACTGGCTCGACACCGTGCGCGGCGACACCGAGGTCATCGTCTCCGAGCACCGGCCGGTGCCGCTGTTCCAGCACGTCCTGGCCGGGCGGCGGATGTACGACCTGTTCGAGGAGGGCGAGGGCCACAAGAAGGCCGTCAACCCCGACCTCACCCGCATGGCCCGGATGGAGGCCAGCCGCCCCTCCTACCAGGACCGTCGGCGCGGCCGGCACATGCGCGAGGCGGACCGCGAGCGCGAGCGCCGGCAGCGCTCCCGGATCTGGACGCCCAGCCGCCCCGAGGTCATCGAGCGGCTCGACGCCGAGGGCCTGCTGCCCGCGATCACCTTCATCTTCAGCCGGGCCGGCTGCGAGGCCGCCGTCCAGCAGTGCCTCTACGCCGGGCTGCGGCTCAACGACGAGGACGCCCGGGGGCGGGTGCGCGCCCTCGTAGAGGAGCGCACGGCCGGCATCCCGCCCGAGGACCTGCACGTCCTCGGCTACTACGAGTGGCTGGAGGGCCTGGAGCGCGGCATCGCTGCCCACCACGCGGGCATGCTCCCGACCTTCAAGGAGGTCGTGGAGGAGCTGTTCGTCCGCGGACTGGTCAAGGCCGTCTTCGCCACCGAGACCCTCGCCCTCGGCATCAACATGCCGGCCCGCTCGGTCGTGCTGGAGAAGCTCGTCAAGTGGAACGGCGAGCAGCACGCCGACATCACCCCCGGCGAGTACACCCAGCTCACCGGCCGGGCGGGACGGCGCGGCATCGACGTCGAGGGCCACGCCGTCGTCCTCTGGCAGCGGGGGACGAGCCCCGAGCACCTGGCCGGACTGGCCGGCACCCGCACCTATCCGCTGCGCTCCAGCTTCAAGCCGTCGTACAACATGGCGGTCAACCTCGTCGAGCAGTTCGGCCGGCACCGCTCCCGGGAGCTGCTGGAGACCTCGTTCGCCCAGTTCCAGGCGGACAAGTCGGTCGTCGGCATCTCCCGCCAGGTGCAGCGCAACGAGGAGGGGCTGGAGGGCTACCGGGCCTCCATGACCTGCCATCTCGGGGACTTCGAGGAGTACGCACGGCTGCGCCGCGAGCTGAAGGACCGCGAGACGGAGCTGGCCCGGGAGGGCGTGCAGCAGCGCCGCGCCGAGGCCGCCGTCGCGCTGGAGCGGCTCAAGCCCGGCGACGTCATCCACGTCCCCACCGGCAAGTACGCGGGGCTCGCCCTGGTGCTGGACCCCGGCCTGCCCGCCGGGCGCTCCAACGGGCACCGCGGCCTCGACCACCACGACGGGCCGCGCCCGCTGGTGCTGACCGCCGAGCGGCAGGTCAAGCGGCTGGCGTCGATGGACTTCCCGGTGCCGGTCGAGCCGCTGGAGCGGATGCGCATCCCGAAGTCCTTCAATCCGCGCTCCCCGCAGTCCCGCCGCGACCTCGCCTCCGCCCTGCGCACCAAGGCCGGGCACATCACCGCCGAGCGCCACCGCAAGAAGCGCTCCCCGGCCGCCGACGACCGCGAGATCGACCGGCTGCGCAAGGCCCTGCGCGCCCACCCGTGCCACGGCTGCGACGACCGCGAGGACCACGCCCGCTGGGCCGAGCGCTACCACCGGCTGCTGCGCGACACCACGCAGCTGGAGCGGCGCATCGAGGGGCGGACGAACACCATCGCCCGCACCTTCGACCGGATCGTCGCGCTGCTGACCGAGCTGGACTACCTGCGCGGTGACGAGGTCACCGAGCACGGCAAGCGGCTGGCCCGCCTCTACGGCGAGCTGGACCTGCTGGCCAGCGAGTGCCTGCGCGAGGGCGTCTGGGAGGGGCTGGCCCCGGCGGAGCTGGCCGCCTGCGTCTCGGCCCTGGTCTACGAGTCCCGGACGGCCGACGACGCGGTGGCGCCGAAGCTGCCCTCGGGCCGCGCCAGGGCCGCCCTCGGGGAGACGGTGCGGATCTGGGGGCGGCTGGACGCCCTGGAGGAGGAGTTCCGCATCCGGCAGACCGAGGGCGTGGGCCAGCGCGAGCCCGACCTCGGCTTCGCCTGGGCCGCCTACATGTGGACGTCCGGCAAGGGCCTGGACGAGGTGCTGCGCGAGGCGGAGATGCCGGCCGGTGACTTCGTGCGCTGGTGCAAGCAGGTCATCGACGTGCTCGGGCAGATCTCGGCCGCCGCGCCGGGCGAGGGCTCGACGGTGCCGAAGAACGCCCGCAAGGCGGTCGACGGGCTGCTGCGCGGGGTCGTGGCGTACTCGTCGGTGGGCTAGCGGTCGTCGGGCCGCCGCCCGCCCCGTCGGCGCGGTCCGGCGTGCCCGGCGCTGCCTACCGGCCCCCCGCCCAGTCGGCGTACGACTCCCAGGCCGTCAGGGTCCGCCCGCTGCGGAAGCGGTGCTCCCGTCCGGTCACCGGGTCGGTGAAGTCCAGCCCGCGCGCCAGGAGCTGGAGCGGGCGCCGGAAGTCACCGGGCGCCACCGGGTCCGTCACCTCGGGATAGAGCGGGTCACCGAGGATCGGCACGCCGAGCGTGCTCAGGTGCACCCGGAGCTGGTGGGTCTGCCCGGTGGCGGGCACCAGCCGGTAGCGCCCGAGCCCCGGGCCGCCGCCCGGCCGCGGGCGGTGTCCGGCCGCCTCGACGCGGGTGACCGCGTTCGGCTCGCCGTCGGTCTCCCGGGCCGCCAGGACGCCGCGCTCCTTCACGATGCGGCTGCGCACGGTGCGCGGGAGGACGAGGGCGGGGTCGTGGACGGCGACGGCCTCGTACTCCTTGCGCACCAGCCGGTCGCGGAACAGGCCCTGGTAGGCGCCGCGCTCCTCGGGCCGCACGGTGAACAGCACCAGTCCGGCGGTGAGGCGGTCCAGCCGGTGCGCGGCTCCCAGCGCGGGCAGCCCCAGCTCGGTGCGCAGCCTGGCCAGCGCGGTCTGCCTGACATGGCCGCCGCGCGGGGTGGTGGCCAGGAAATGCGGCTTGTCGGCGACGACGATGTGCTCGTCCCGGTACACGACCTCCACGGGGAACGGCACCGGCACCTCGGGCGGCGGATCCCGGTGGAACCACACGTACAGGCCGGGCCGGTAGGGCGCGTCCGGGGCCACGGGGCGGCCGTCCGCCGTGACGACCCCGCCCGCGTCGACCATCGCCCCGACCGAGCCGGCGGCGGCGCCGGACAGCCGCTCCACCAGGTGCTCGCGCACCGTGGCCCACGGGCCGTCGGCGGGCAGCCGCAGCCGCACCGGGTCCACCCCGTCGCGCTGCGGCAGGGGCGGTGGCGGGGGAGGGGTGCGGCGTCTCATCGGGGCCAGGGTACGAGGCGGGGCGGGCCGGTGCGCGGGGTGCCCGCTCGCGGCCGGGGCGCGGACCGGTCCCGGCGGGGGCGCGCGCCTTCGCCGGGCGGCCGGGCCGTTCCGGGGCGGGGGAAGGCCGGTGGGACTCCTGGCGGGGCCGGGTACGCCTGTGCCGAGGTGTGCCGGGGCGTGCCTGGGTGTGCCGGGACGTGCGGAACGGATCGGGCCGCGCGGAACCGGTTGGGCCGCGCGGAACCGGTTGGGCCGCGCGGAACCGGTCGGGCCGCGCCGGGCGGGCAGGCGCGACGCCGCGCCCGCCCGAGGGCACGGGCGCCGGGTGCCCTGGGAACAGGGCCCTGGCGCCCGTGCCGGGGTGCTGCCCGTACCGGGGTGCTGCCCGTGCGGAGGTATCGGCGGTGGTGTTCCGGGTCCCGCGTCCGGCGTGTGGTGCCGGGGAACCGGTGCCCGGGTCGGGCCACGGTGGCCGCGGGACGCGGGTCAGGCCGCGCGGGTCTCCTGCTCGGCCTCGACCCGGGCGTTCCAGTCCCGCTTCGACGCCTGCCAGCCGTCCTCGTTGTGGCCGAGGCGCCAGTAGCCGGAGATGGAGAGCGACTCGCGCGGAATGGCGCGCTCCACGCGGAGCAGCGCCCGCAGCTCCTTGACGCAGGCCGCCTCGCCGTGGACGAAGGCGTGCACCCGGCCCTCGGGGAAGTCCAGGGCGCGCACGGCCTCGACCAGGGCGCGGCCCACCGGCCGGTCGCCGCGGTGCAGCCAGACGACCTCGATGTCGGAGTCGATCTTCTGCTCCTCCTCGGGCCCCTCGACCTCCACGAAGGCGAAGGCGCGCGCACCGTCGGGCAGCGCCTCCAGGGAGCGGGCGATGGCGGGCAGCGCGCTCTCGTCCCCGGCGAACAGGTGCCAGTCGGCCTCCGGGTCGGGGGCGTAGGCGCCGCCGGGGCCCAGGAAGCGGACGGTCTCACCCGGCCGCACCCGCTGCGACCAGGGGCCGGCCAGGCCCTCGTCGCCGTGGATGACGAAGTCGAGGGTCATCTCGCGCAGCTCGGCGTCCCAGTGGCGCACGGTGTAGGTGCGGGTCACCGGCCACTGGTCGCGGGGCAGCTCCTCGCGGATGCGCTCCATGTCGAAGGGCTCCGGGTAGACGGCGCCCTCGGCGGGGAACAGCAGCTTCACGTAGTGGTCGGTGCAGGTGTCCGCCGGGAGGGCGGCGAGTTCCTCACCGCCCAGCACCACACGCTGCATGTGGGGCGTGAGCCGCTCGGTCCGTACCACCTGCGCGGTGTGGTGCCTGCGGGGCTTGCGTTCGGGACGGTCTGCCATGACGGCCTCCCTGCAACCAGAGTTAGGTTTACCTAAGTTAGCATTCCTCCCGCTCGGCGTGGCATGTGCCGGGTTTCCCCCGTGCGGAACCCGAAGCGCCGGCCGGGTCCGGGCGCCGTCCGCGCCACCGGCTCCGCCGCCCGGCCGGGGGGTGCGGACGTCCGGACCGGAGCGTGGACGGCACCCGGACCGGCATCGCCCTCCGGCCGGGAACCGCCGCGTCCGCCGGACCCCGGTCGTGGCTTCCCGGCCCGGTGCTCCCGCCCCGTGCGGCCGCGGGGCGCCCCCGGCCGGGGACCCTCAGCCGGTCAGCGTCGTCAGGAGCCGCTCCAGTGATCCGCCCAGTCCCCAGCGGGCCGCCAGCTCCTCCAGCGCCGCCGGGTCGCGCGGGGCGTGCGGCAGGGCGGTGTCCACGTCCGGCAGCGGCACGTCGTCGGCGACCCGGACCACCTTCGGGGCGACCGCGAGGTACGGCTCGGCCTCGGTGAGCCGCCGGCGCCGGGCGGGCGTGAGCTTCGCCGCCGGGTCAGCCGCGGCGGCGCGGATGCCGGCCAGGTCCCCGTACTCGGCCAGCAGTTTCGCCGCCGTCTTCTCGCCGATGCCGGGCACCCCGGGCAGCCCGTCGCTCGGGTCGCCGCGCAGCAGCGCCAGGTCCACGTAGCCGCGTCCGTCGACGCCGTACTTCTCGCGCAGCACCGACTCGTCGGTGAGCTGGAGCGTGCCGACGCCCTTGAGCGGATAGAGCACCCGCACCCCGCGGGCGTCGTCGACGAGCTGGTAGAGGTCCCGGTCGCCGGTGACGATGTCCACCGGGCCCCGGGCCTGCGCGGTGTAGGTGCCGATCACGTCGTCCGCCTCGTACTCCGGCACGCCGACCCGGGCGATGCCCAGCGCGTCCAGGACCGCCTCGATCACCGGCACCTGCGGCGTCAGGGTGTCCGGCACCTCCTCCTCGTCCGGGCCGCCCGGGCGCTCCTCGGCGACCCGGTGCGCCTTGTAGGACGGGATCAGCTCCACCCGCCAGCCGGGCCGCCAGTCGGCGTCCATGCAGGCGACGAGGCGGTCCGGCCGGTGGTCCCGGACCAGCCGGTCGATGAAGTCGAGCAGCCCGCGCACGGCGTTCACCGGCGTGCCGTCGGGGGCCCGCACGGAGTCCGGCACGCCGAAATAGGCGCGGAAGTAGAGGGAGGCGGTGTCGAGGAGCATCAGTCGTCCGGTCACGTCCCGATCATGCCGCAGTGCCCGCCCGGACGGCGGCGGACATGTGAAGCGGGTCACTCATGTGTTTGGGTCCGAATGATCCGGGCAGGCGCGCAGCCGGGCCGAATCATGGTTGATCGCTTCAACTGTTAGCAAGGCTTCGGACCCGCGTCCCTGTCCCCGAGTCAAGAGGTAAGCGTGTCAGCGAGACTAGAGGCCGAGCACCTGTACAAGGTGTTCGGGAGAAAACCGGACCAGGCGGTCGGACGACTGCGCGAGGGAGCCGACCGGGAGGAGCTGCGCGCCGACGGCACCACGGCCGCCGTCATCGACGCCTCCTTCACCGTGGAGCCCGGCGAGATCTTCGTGGTCATGGGACTGTCCGGGTCCGGCAAGTCGACGCTGCTGCGCATGCTCAACGGACTGCTGGAGCCGACCGCCGGGCGGGTCCGCTTCGGCGGCCAGGACCTCACCGAGATCGGTGAACGCGCCCTGCGCGAGGTCCGCTCCCGGCGGATCAGCATGGTCTTCCAGCACTTCGCCCTGTTCCCGCACCGCAGCGTCCGCGACAACGCCGCCTACGGCCTGGAGGTGCAGGGCGTGCCCCGCGCCGAGCGCGAACGCCGTGCCGACGAGGCGCTGGCCCTGTGCGGCCTGGCCGGCTGGGAGAAGTCCTGGCCCGACGAGCTGTCCGGCGGCATGCAGCAGCGCGTGGGCCTGGCCCGCGCCCTGGCCACCGACGCCGACCTGCTGCTGATGGACGAGTCCTTCAGCGCCCTCGACCCGCTGATCCGGCGCGACATGCAGGACCAGCTCATCGAGCTGCAGAAGAGCCTGAAGAAGACCATCGTCTTCATCACCCACGACCTCAACGAGGCCATGCGCCTGGGCGACCGCATCGCCGTCATGCGCGACGGCCGGATCGTGCAGCTCGGCACCGCCGAGGACATCCTGATCCGCCCCGCCAACGACTACGTCGCCTCCTTCATCCAGGACGTCGACCGCTCCCGGGTCCTCACCGCCGGGGCCGTCATGGACCGCGAACTGCGCGGCGACGAGGCCGACTGCGGCTGCGAGACGGCCACCACCGCCACCCCGTTCACCGAACTGTGCGCCATCAGCGCCCGCGTACCCCACGCCGTGGCGGTGCTCGACGGTGAGGGCACGCCGGTCGGCGTCGTGCGGCGGCAGCGGCTGGTCGGGTTCCTCGGCGACGAGCAGAACGGCCCCGGTGTCTGCGACACCCCGGGCGGGCAGGGCTCCGGGAAGGTGATGGCCCGTGCCTAGAATCCCCCTCGGCGACTGGGTCAACACCGCGGTCGACTGGCTGCTCGGCAACGTCTCCTGGCTCTTCACCTTCCTCAAGACCGTCTTCACCGGCGCCTACGACGGCATCAACGCCGTCCTCCAGGCCCCCGAACCGCTGCTGCTCGCCGGCATCTTCGCGGTGCTCGCCTTCTGGCTGCGCGGCGCCGTCGCCGGTGTCCTCTCCTTCCTCGGGTTCGCCTTCATCGACTCCATGGGGCTGTGGGAGGACTCCATGGTGACCCTGGCCCTGCTGCTGGTCGCCACGATCATCGCGCTGGCCGTCTCCGTACCGGTCGGCATCTGGGCGGCCCGCTCCGACCGGGTCAGCTCCCTCGTCCGGCCGGTGCTGGACCTCATGCAGACGCTGCCCGCGATGATCTACCTCATCCCGGCGATCCTGTTCTTCGGCACCGGCTCCGCGCCGGGCATCGTGGCCACCCTGATCTTCGCGCTCGCCCCCGGTGTGCGCATGACCGAGCTGGGCATCCGCCAGGTCGACAAGGACCTGGTCGAGGCCGCCGAGGCGTTCGGCACCAGCCCCCGCAACACCCTGCTGCGCGTCCAGCTCCCGCTGGCGCTGCCCACGGTGATGGCGGGCGTCAACCAGGTCATCATGCTCGGCCTGTCCATGGCCGCCATCGCCGGCATGGTCGGCACCGGCGGCCTCGGCGGCGCCGTGATGGAGTCCATCGGCCAGCTCAACGTCGGCCTCGGCACCGAGTCCGGCCTCGCCATCGTCATCCTCGCGATCTACCTCGACCGCATGACCAGTGCCCTCGGCACCCAGGTCTCGCCGCTCGGCCGACGTGCCGCGGCCAAGGCGCGGGCGGCCCAGGGCCTGAAGATCCGGTCCTACCGGCCCCGTCCGCAGGTCGCCGTGGTCGGCGTCGTGATCCTCGGCCTGGTCGCCGGCGGCATGGGCGTCTTCGGCGGCGGCGGCGGTGACGCCGAGGCCTCCACCTCCCGCGGCAACGTGGGACAGGGCAAGAAGGTCTCCATCGGCTACATCCCCTGGGACGAGGGCGTGGCCTCCACCTTCCTCTGGAAGGAGATCCTCGAACAGCGCGGCTTCCGCGTCGACGCCCGCCAGTTCGAGGCCGGACCGCTGTTCACCGCCCTCGCCCAGGGCACCGTCGACTTCCAGACCGACTCCTGGCTGCCCACCACCCATGAGCAGTACTGGAAGAAGTACGGCGACCGGCTCGACGACCTCGGCGCCTGGTACGACGAGACCTCCCTGGAGCTGAGCGTCCCCGCCTACATGGAGGACGTCGACTCGCTCGCCGACCTCAAGGGCAGGGCCGGCCTCTTCGACG
This sequence comes from Streptomyces sp. SID8352, assembly GCF_009862265.1. GTDB lineage: Bacteria > Actinomycetota > Actinomycetes > Streptomycetales > Streptomycetaceae > Streptomyces. The sequence continues at coordinate 147,025 of NZ_WWGX01000038.1, forward strand.
GGAAGATCACCGGCATCGAGTCCAGCGCGGGCGAGATGCACCTGCTCAAGAGCAAGGTCCTCAAGGAGTACGGCCTCGACGGCGAGTACCGGGTCGTCGACAGCTCCACCCCGGCGATGCTGGCCGAGCTGAAGCGGGCCTACGCCAAGAAGGAGCCGATCGTCGTCACCCTGTGGTCCCCGCACTGGGCGTACAACGACTTCCGGCTCAAGAAGCTCAAGGACCCCAAGGGCGCCTGGGGCGAGGGCGACGGCGTGCACACCCTGGCCCGCAAGGGCTTCGCCGGTGACAACCCCGTCGTCGCCGACTGGCTGAAGGACTTCTCCCTCACCGAGAAGCAGCTCACCAGCCTGGAGGCGGAGATCAACAAGGCCGCCAAGGGCAAGCAGCAGGACGCCGTGCGCACCTGGCTCGGGCAGCACCCCGGTCTGGTGGACGAACTGGCCCCGGTCGGCGACGGCTCCGGCGACACCCCGGCCGAGGCCGAGCGCACGCTGGACATCGCCTGGTTCCCCTGGGACGAGGACGTGGCCGTCACCCACCTCTGGAAGAACGTCCTGGAGCGGCGCGGCTACAAGCTGAACCTGAAGCAGATGGACGTCGGTCCCGTCTACACCGGGCTGGCCTCCGGCGACCTCGACCTCAACTTCGACGCCTGGCTCCCGCACGCGCAGAAGAACTACTGGGACAAGAACAAGGACAAGCTCACCGACCTGGGCACCTGGTACGAGCCGACCTCCCTGGAGATCGCCGTCCCGTCCTACGTCAAGGACGTCAGGTCCCTGGAGGACCTGAAGGGCAAGTCCGGTCTCTTCAAGGGCAGGATCATCGGCATCGAGCCGGGCACCGGCGAGATGGACCTGCTCAAGAGCGACGTCCTGCCCGGCTACGGCCTGGACAAGGAGTACAAGGTCGTCGACGGCTCCACCCCGGCGATGCTGGCCGAGCTGAAGCGGGCCTACGCCAAGAAGGAGCCGGTCGCGGTGGTCCTCTGGTCGCCGCACTGGGCCTACAGCGAGTACGAGCTGACCAAGCTGGCCGACCCGAAGAAGACCTTCGGGGAGGGCAACACCATCCGCACCATCGCCAGCAAGAAGTTCCCCTCCCAGTACCCCGTGCTCACCGAGTGGATCAAGAACTTCCGGATGAGCGAGGACGAGCTGGGCAGCCTGGAGGCCGAGATCAAGAACCGCGGCCAGGGCCAGGAGCGGCAGGCCGTCGCGGCCTGGCTGGAGGAGCACCCGGACATGGTCGGCCGGATGACCCCCCGGTAGACCGAGCACCGACCCGCCGCCCGAGGGGCGGGCCCGCCCGCGCCCCACGGCGCGCGGCCGGGCCCGCCCCTCGGCCGTACTCCTCGACGGTGCCCCGTGCCCGTGCCCCTCGGCCCCGTCCCGTGCCCGCCGCCATCGGCGCCCCGCGCCCGTCGCCGTCCTCGGCGCTCCGCGCCCGCCGCCGTCATCGGCGCCCCCTGCCCGGGGGACCGATCCGGACAACCACGGAGCGCTACGCTCCGCCGGTCGCTCCGCGGCGGGACCGGGCCCGGCCGGGCGGGAACACCCGGGAACACGGGGGACCGTCCAGGCCCCGGACCCGGGGGTACCCGGCCGAGGGGGCGCGGACCGCCTCCGGCGTGGCGGGAACCGCGGGGGTCCGGCCCGCCGCGAACCGGCCCCGATGCGCAGGCCGCGTGAAACGGTCCGGCGAAGATGCGTAGGGTGCAGGGAACGCGCGGGGCACCGGACGCCCCGAGGACGCGGTACGGGGCCAGTACGGTGGCGGTGGAGGAGGGAGCCGGAGCCATGGGCGACCACAAGGATCAGCCCCTTCGGGTGGGCGCGGCCGTACGGCGCCGGCGCCGGGGCCTGGAGCTCACCCTCGCCGTCGTCGCCGAGCGCAGCGGCCTGTCGGTGCCCTTCCTGAGCCAGATCGAGAACGACCGGGCGCGGCCCAGCCGCACCTCCCTGGAGAAGGTGGCCGACGCCCTGCGCACCACCGCCGTGGAACTGCTCGCCGCCGCCGACCCCGCGCGCAGCGTCGACGTGGTCCGCGCCGAGGACCCCGATCCGGGGCATGCCCCCCGGGTGCGGTCCCTGGTGCGCGGACACCACCAGATGCACGCCTCCGAGTTCACCGGCGACCACGACGCGGGCCGCGAGCTGCTCAGCCGCAACGACCAGCTCATGTTCGTCACCGAGGGCGCCGTGGAGATCGAGGCCGAGGGCCGCGCCTACCGGCTCGGCCGCGGCGACACCCTGTACCTGACCGGAGGGGTGCGGCACCGCTGGCGGGCCACCGTGCCCGACACCCGGCTGCTGGTGGTGGCCGTCTCCGAGCACATCGAGGCGGTACCGGACCGCCCCCAGGCATGAGGGTCGTCTCCCTGGTGCCGTCGCTGACCGAGGCCGTGGCCCGGACGCTGCCCGGGACCCTGGTCGGCGCCACCGACTGGTGCACCCACCCGGCCGGACTCGACGTCGTCCGGATCGGTGGCACCAAGAACCCGGACACGGCCCGGATCACCGCCCTCGCCCCCGACCTCGTGATCGCCAACGAGGAGGAGAACCGCGCCCCCGACATCGCCGCCCTCCGAGCCGCGGGCCTCCCGGTCCTGGTCACCGACGTGCGCACGGTCCCGGAGGGTATCGCCGAACTCGACCGGGTCCTCACCGCCTGCGGCGCCCGCTCCCGCCCCCGCTGGCTGGACGACGCGGAGGCCGTCTGGTCCGCCCCGGCCCTCCCCGGCCCGGGCGGCCGCGTCACCGCCGTGGTGCCGGTCTGGCGCCGCCCCTGGATGGTCCTGGGCCGCGACACCTTCGCCGGTGACCTGCTCGCCCGGCTCGGCGTCGCCAACCTCCACGCCGGCCACGCCGAGCGCTACCCGAGGATCCCGCTCGCCGAGCTGCGGGCCGCCGGCCCGGATCTCGTGGTCCTCCCCGACGAGCCCTACCGCTTCACCGCCGACGACGGCCCCGAGGCGTTCCCCGGGCTGCCCTGCGCCCTCGTCGACGGCCGGTGCCTCACGTGGTACGGGCCGTCGCTGGCCGAAGCGCCCCGGCGGCTGGCCGCGGCCCTGCGAGCAGCGCGCCGCTGACCAGCCCCCGCGCCGTGCGGACGGCGGCGACGGCCCAGGCGGCGACCAGGAGCGCGAACAGGGCGGCCGCCAGCGCCCCGTAGACCGCCAGCCCGGTGCGCTGGGCCAGCGCCTCGGCACCGGTCACACAGGTGCCCACCGGGAAGGTGAACGACCACCACGTCATCGAGAAGCCCATGCCCCGCCGCCGGGCCCGGACCACGTGCGCGCCCGCCAGGCACAGCCACATCAGCGCGAAGCCCATCACCGGCACTCCGTACAGCACGGCCAGCACCCCGAAGCCCGTCGCGTACGGAGCGGACACGACCCCGGGCGCCGCGTCCGCGAAGCGTCCCGCGGCCGTGGTCGACTGCCCGAGCGGCCCCAGCACCAGGAACAGCGACGGGGTCAGCGCCAGCGGCAGCGGTCCGCCGGTGAGCAGCCGCCCGAAGACCACCGGCAGCGTCACCAGGGTGGCGAGCAGGCTCAGCCCGAACATCGCGACACAGGCCAGCAGCAGTGTCGCCCGGGGCTGTCCCGCCGGGAGGTGGGGGACCAGGGCGGGCCCCACGGCCGCCGAGACCATCGGTGCCACCAGCGGCAGCAGCCACACCGGGCTCGCCTGCCCCGGCTCGATCCGGTGCCGCACGGCCATCAGATACGGGACGGCCACCGCCGCCGCGAGCCCGACGGCGGTACCGGCGGTGAACAGCACCGCGTCCAGGGCCACCGCCGCCGGCAGCCCGATCCAGTCCCGGCCGACCGCCAGGGTGCCCCCGCCGACCGCCAGCAGCGCCATCGACAGGCAGCCGTAGAACGGGGCCGCCCCGGGGTCGAGGAGATGCGCGCGCGCCCGGTCCCCGTGGTGGCGCCAGTGCAGCGACCGGGCGGCCAGCAGCACCACCAGCATGACCAGCGACAGCGCCCACAGCGACGTGCACAGGACCCGCAGGCCCGGCACCCGCCAGGGGAGCCCGGCGCCCGCCGTGCCGACGATGGAGGTGCCCATGACGCACGCGTACCAGTTGGGCCCCAGATGGCGCACCGCCGGGGCCCGGGGGACCGGGGCCGGGCGGACGGGCTGGGGCGGAGCTGCGGTGACCATGACTCCACCGTCGCCGCGGCCGGAGCCGCTGACCAGGGACCACGCCCCTATGAGGGCATAAGCTGACGTTATGAGCAGGAGTGTGAAGGACGGCCGGGAGGGCGGACAGGACGGTCCGCAACGGCACGCGCCGGGTTCGCTGGCGCACCGGGTACCGGACCTCGGGGCCCTGGAACTGCTGCTGGCGGTGGCCCGCCTGGGCAGCCTCGGCGGGGCCGCGCGCGAGCTGGGCGTCACCCAGCCCGCCGCCAGCAGCCGGATCCGTTCCATGGAGCGCCAGCTCGGCGTGGCCCTGGTGGACCGCTCGCCGCGCGGGTCCCGGCTCACCGACGCCGGTGCGCTGGTCACCGACTGGGCCCGCCGGATCGTGGAGGCCGCCGAGGCCTTCGACGCGGGGGCGCAGGCGCTGCGGGACCGACGGGACTCGCGGCTGCGGGTCGCGGCGAGCATGACCATCGCCGAGTACCTGCTGCCGGGGTGGCTGGTCGCGCTGCGCGCCCAGCTCCCGGACACGGCGGTGTCGCTGCACGCGGGGAACTCCGCGACGGTCGTGGAGCGGCTGCTGACCGGCGAGGCCGACCTCGGGTTCGTGGAGGGGGTGAGCGTCGCGCCCGGACTGGACTCCGTGGTCATCGCCCACGACCGGCTGATCGTGGTGACCGCCCCCGGCCACCCCTGGGCACGCCGTCGGCGCCCGCTCGGCGCCGGGGAACTGGCGGCCACCCCGCTGATCCTGCGGGAGAAGGGCTCGGGCACCCGCCAGGTCCTGGACACCGCTCTCGGGGGACTGGCCAGACCCCTGATCGAGCTGTCCTCCACCACCGCGGTCAAGGCGGCGGCCGTCGGTGGCGCGGGTCCCGCCGTCCTGAGCGAACTGGCCGTCGGCGAGGAACTCGCCATGCGCCGCCTGGTGCGGGTCCCCGTCGCGGACATCGCCCTCGCCCGCGACCTCCGGGCCGTCTGGCCCACGGGCCACCGTCCCACCGGCCCGGCCCGGCAACTCCTGTCGCTGACGCGGGCGTAGGGGCGGGACGGGACGGGGGCTGCCGGGGGTGGTCCGTCCGGTCCGGCGCGGCTTCGGGTTCGGGGCGAGGCCACTCAGGGAGCGGCGCGGCTTGGGCTCGGGGCGCCGACCACCCAGGGGGCGGGCGGCTCCGGCGGGCCGCGGGGCGGGCCCGGGCCGACGGCCGGGCCGGTGGGCCGGTCGTGCGGAGGGGGCGCCCGCGGACGCGGGCAGGAGTCCGTGGCCGACGCCGGAGGCGGGTCGGGCCGGGGGTCGGGCCGCCGTCGGACGCGGGCGCCCGTGCCCACTCGGCGCCCGGCCCGTCGAGCACCGGGGGGTGATGACGCCTCCACCGCTGCGGCGCTGCCGCCGAACCCGGGGACGTACCGGCCCCGGGTGTACGGGGCCCGGGTGTACGGGCCCGGGGTGCACGGGGCTCGGCACGGGGCTCGGCACGGGGCCGCGGGGCCCGTCGGGCCCGGCGTGCCGGACCGGAGGGCGCGGTCCCGGCGCGACCGGTGGGGCGCCATGACGTACGGCTCAACCAGCCCGTCCCGCAAGGATGTTGGCGCATGCCGAGTGCGTTCAGGGTGCGTTCCGGGTGCGTTCCGCGAAGGGTTGGCGCGAACCCGCGCGGGTCCGGGGCATACCGCTGCGGCCGCTCCGGGCGCCGCCCTACAGTGCCGGGATGAGCATGACGCCCCCGCCCGGCTGGTACCCCGACCCCACGGCCCCGCACCGGGAGCGCTGGTGGGACGGCGCGGCCTGGACCGGGCACCACCGCGACCCCGGGACCTTCGGACCGCCGCCCGCCCCGGCCGCGCCCCCGGACCCCGGCGGCCCCGGGCGGGGAGGCGGTGACGCCACCGGCCGGGCCCGGGCCGTCGCCGTCGCGGTCACCGCCGCCGCGGTCGTCACCGCCGTCGTGGTCACGGCCGTCGTCCTCCTCGACCGCGATGGAGCCTCCGGCGCCTCCGACGACGGGAGCACGCCCCGCTCCGCCCCCGCCGCCACCGGCTCCCCGGCGGGTGAACCGCCCGCGCCCCCGCCGTCCCGCACCGCCCCCGGCGCCGAGGACCCGACTGCCGCCGAGGACCCGACCGTCGTCGAGGACCCGACCGTCGTCGAGGACCAGCTCAACGGCATCACCTTCCCGCTGCCGCAGGGCTGGACCCGGCCCCGGTACACCGCCCGGGACGACGTCATGATGACCACCGACGGCACCTACGACTGCCCCGGCGACAGCGGCGTCTGCCACCACGGCCTCGTCATCTCCCGCACCGTCACCGCCCATGCCGAGGCCACCCCGGAGGAGCTCGCGCTGGAGGACATCCAGGAGGCGGCCGACGACGCCTACGACGAGGACCTGATCGGCCGGAAGCCCTACGGCGGCATCGTCTCCCACCGGGTCGTCGGCTCCGGCCAGGTCGCGGTCGCCGGACGCGCCGGGTACTACGTGCGCTGGCGGGTGACCACGGCCGAGGGCCCCGGCGGCTATGTGCAGTCGACGGTCTTCCCCTCGACCGTCGGCACCGGATCCCCCGTCCTCGTCCGCTACGTCTTCGACGCCGGGGAGGACGGACCGCCGCCGGCCGGGATGGACCGCATCACCAGGGGCATCCGTCCCATCGGCGACGCGGCCACCGGTGGCGGGGTCGGAAGCGGTATCGACCGCCCCCGGTGACCGCCGCGTCCTACAGGAAGGCCCGGCCCTCGCCCCGGTAGGTCGGCACGGCCGCCGTCACCCGGTCCCCCTCCACCAGGTGCAGGGTGTCGAACCGCTCGCACAGCTCGCCGGCCTTGGCGTGCCGGAACCACACCCGGTCCCCGATCAGCAGGTCGTCGGCGGGGGAGCCGAGCAGCGGCGTCTGCACCTCACCCGCTCCCTCCAGCGGGTCGAGGCGCAGCCCCGGCGGCAGGTACGGCACCGGCGACCGGTCCGGCCCGGCGGCCCCGGAGGCCGGGTAGCCGCCGCCCAGCACCGTCACCGCCCCCACCCCCGGTCTGCGCACCACCGGCTGTGCGAACAGCGCCGCCGGACGGCCGGAGAACGACGTGTAGTCGTCGAACAGCCGCGGCACGTACAGCCCCGACCCGGCGGCGACCTCCGTCACCGCCTCCTCGGCCGCCGTGTGCTGCACACTGCCCGTTCCGCCCCCGTTGACGAACTCCAGGTCCGGCACGACCGCCCGCACCGCGCGCACCGCCGCCGCGCGCCGCACCGCCAGCTCCCGCCGGGCGGCGGCCTGCATCAGCCGCACCCCCTGCGACCGCAGCGGCCTTCCCGCCACCGCGTCCCCCACACCGGCCACATGGCCCTCGTACGCCATGAGCCCGACGACCCGGAAGCCCGGCCGCCGGGCCACCGCCCGGGCCAGCTCCGCGAGCTGCGCGGGGGAGTGCAGCGGGGAGCGGCGGGCGCCGATCCGCAGCCGGCCGCCCAGCAGCCGCAGCGAGGTGTCCAACTCCAGGCAGACCCGCACCACTTCACGTCCTTCGCCGCGCGCCCCGTCGATCAGCGCGAGCTGCGCGGGATCGTCGACCATCACCGTCACCGCGGCGGCCAGCGCCGGATCGGAGGTCAGTTCGGCGAAACCGGCGCGGTCCGTCGAGGGGTAGGCGAGCAGCACGTCCCCGATCCCCGAGCGGGCCAGCCAGAGCGACTCGGCGAGTGTGAAGGACATGACGCCCGCGAAGCCGTCCCGGGCCAGGATCCGTTCGATCAGCGCCCGGCAGCGCAGCGACTTGGTGGCGACCCGGACCGGCTTCCCGCCGGCCCGGCGGACCAGATCCGCCGCGTTGGCGTCGAAGGCCTCCAGGTCCACGATCGCCACGGGTGCGTCGAGGTGGGAGGTGGCCCGGTCGTAACGGGCCCGGTCGGCGGCGCGCGTGCTCATGGGCGCAGCCTGCCAGACGGGGCTACCGGAGGGTAGGGGGATGTTCCGGGCCAATGCCACGGGCGCGCGGACTGGTTCCCCCGGGCGCCGGGGCACGCCGTAGAGTGACGCGCACGCGCGGCGGAACGGCCCCGGGCGGGGTTCTCCCGGGAATCCGCGCCGGGATGACGGTCCGTCGGCGCGGGTATGCGTGCCCGGGACGGCCAGTCCGCGCCGGGCCGGGGTGGTGGAGCAGCGGCCCGCGCCGGAGACGGCCGGGCCCGGGGAAACGGGGGGTGCATGACCACCGACGCGCGCCGCACCGCCTTCCCGCCACGCGCGAACACCACCACCCCTCCGCCGCCCGCGGCGTCCCCCGCCTCCGGTGCCGCGTCCCTGCCGGGTGCCGCCGTCGGCGGCCTGCCGACAGGGCCGGGCGGCTGCCCCGACGCGGGTGCGGGAGGGGAGCGGGTCCCGGGTTCCGGGTCTTCGCCGTGCTCCGGGGCGTCCTCCGCGGCGCCCTCCGGGGCCGGTGCTCCGGCGCCGTCGGACGGCCCGGTTGCCGGCGGGCCCGCGGGCCCGGACGGCCGCGCGGTTCCCGGGGCCGCGACGGAAGGGGCCTGCGGGCGTCCCGCCGCCGGCCGGACCTCGTCGATGGTCGCGCCCCCGCCGGGGGGCTCCGCCGCCGCGGGGGCCCGGCCGGGCGGCGGCTCCTGGGGCTCCTCGGGCTCGTCGGCGGTCCCGGGGCTCCGGCTGGCCTCCGGCGGGCCGGAAGTAGGGGCTCCTCCGGATTCCGCCTCCGCAGCCGGTGCCGTGCCCCCGGCAGTACCGCCGTCGCGGGGGGTGCTCCCTGCCGCCCGTCCGGGCGCCGTGGCCCCGCCGGCTGCCGTGGGCGGTGGCATACCGGCGGCCCAGGACGGCCGCCCGGTGCTCCGCGCGGAGGGGGCGGCACCCGTCGCCCTCCCACCGCCCCCGGACGGGCCACCGCGTCCGCCCACTCCTCCCGGGCTCAGGGCCCCGCACCGCCCGGACCGGCCCCCGGCCACCGGCGCGCCCGGCGGGGACGGCCGGACACCTGCCGCCCCTCCCGGGGACCGGGCGGTCCCCGGGGCCGCCCCGGGGCGGCCGCCGCGGGCTCCGGACACCGGGGGCGTCTGCGGAGGTTCTCTCCCGCCCGACGGCTCCGGCGCCCCCGGGGAGCACGGCGTGCCGGGTGGCTCCGGTACCTCTGGGAAGCCCGCAGCGCCGGGTGGCTCCGGTACCCCCGGGGAACCGGGCGTGCCCGACGGCCCCGCGCAGGACGGCCCCCCGTGGCCCGGTCCCGGCGGCGGGCCGCCGGGCGACCGCCGTGGTCTTCCCGCCCCGCCACCGCCGCCCCCCGCCTCCGCCCGCTTCCCCGACGCCCCGCCGACCGCCGGGCACGACCGGGACGCCCCGTCGCCGGGGGGCGGCACGGACGGGGGAACGACGGAGGCTGCCGTGCCGCGTCGCCCCTCCGCCCCTCCGCCCCATGGCGCCCGCCCGGTGCCGCCGGGACCGGGCACGCACGGCACGCATGGCTCGCACGACATCCCGGACATCCCGGACATCCGGGACGCCCCGGGTGCGCTGTGCCCCCGGCCCGTGGGCCGCTCCGATGCCGTTCCGGCGGCGGACGGCCGGTCCGCCGCGCCCGGGGCCGCCGTACCGGTCCGGCCCACCGCTCCCCTCGCCCCGCCTCCCGAGGGCCGGGGCTCCCGGCGGGGTGCCACCGCGACCCGGGCCGCCGGGCGCGACGGCGACGCCTATCCCGGCGGCGAGCGTGCCCCCGTGCCGCGCCGCCCCTCCGCCCCGGTGCCGTCCCCCCGCCCCGACGCCGCCCCGGCCGCCCGCCGGAGCGCCCCGCCCGCCCCCGCGCCGCGTCGGGCCCCCGCAATCCCCGGCACCGGCCCCCGGGCCACCGGGCCCGATGGCACCGGCTCCCACCGCCCGTACCCCTCCGCCGCCCCGGAGTCCCGGGGCTCCGGTCCCCGTGCCCACCGGAAGTGGACCGCCCGCCCCCGGCCACTGCCGGACCCCGACGCCGCCCCGCTGTGGGCCGTGTCCCTCGGCGAACCCGAGGGGTACGACGGCCGCCTGGCCCGGCCCCGCCGGCTCGGAGCCCGGCTGCGGCCCCGGGCCGTCGCCGCGGCCGTCTGCCTCGTCCTCGGGCTCGCCCTGCTCACCGGCGCGCTCACCGGGAGCCGGCTCTCCGCCGGGAACGGCGACGGAGCGGCCCGCAGCGCCTTCACCGCCGCCGGGGAGCTGTGGCACAGCGTCCCCGTCGACCGGCTCTTCCCGCCCACCCTCGCGGGCCGGGGAGCGGGCCCCGGCGGGGCCGACCGCACCTGGACCCGGGTCGCCGTCGCCCCCGACAGCGGCTGCGCGGGCGCCTTCGACCCCCCGCTCGCCAGGGCCCTCGCCCCCGTCGGCTGCGCCCGCCTGCTGCGCGCCACCTACACCGACGCCACCCGGAGCCATGTCACCACCGTCGGCCTGCTCTTCACCGAGGGCGACGCCGCAGCCATGAGCACCCTGGCGCGGCGGTTCGAACGGGAGGAGCTCACCGGGCGCGCCGACCACGTCCCGATGCCGTACGCCGCCCGGGGCACCGCCGCCGCGCGCTTCGGCCCGGGGCAGCGCGCCTCCTGGACCGTCTCCGTCCTCACCGACGCCCCCGTCGTCGTCTACGCCGTCTCCGGCTGGGCCGACGGCCGCGCCGTCGAGCGGCCCGTCCCCGCCGGAGAGGCCCTGCGGACCGACGCCGCCACCGCCACCGCCCAGGCCGGACTCGGCCACGAGGCGCGGGGCCTCGCCGACCGTGTCGAACGACGGCTGCGCCAGCGGGTCGGCGCGGCCACGGAGCCGCCCGAGTGACCCCCCGCACCGGCCGCCGGGCCACCGCCGGAACCTCCGCGCCCCGTGCCTCCATGCGCCGTGCCTCCGCGTCCCGTGCCGCCGCGCGCCGCGCCGTCGCCGCCCTGCTGCTGGCCGGCGCCCTCCTGCTCGCCCCGGCCCCCGTCGCGCACGCCGACGGCATACGGGCCAAGCAGTGGGGGCTGACCGCCCTGCACACCGAGGAGGCATGGCGCACCACCAAGGGCGCCGGGGTCACCGTCGCCGTCCTGGACACCGGTGTCGAGGCGGACCACCCCGACCTCGTCGGCAACGTCCTCACCGGCCGTGACCTGGTCGGCTTCGGCGCCCGCCGGGGCGAGCGCTCCTGGGCCCGGCACGGCACCGCCATGGCCGGGATCATCGCCGGCCACGGCCACGGGCCCGGCAACTCCGAGGGCGTCATGGGGGTCGCCCCCGAGGCGAGGATCCTGCCCGTCCGCGTGATCCTGGAGGACGGCGACCCCTCCCGCGCGAACGCCCGCAAGACCCGGGGCAACGCCCTGGCCGAGGGCATCCGCTGGGCCGCCGACCACGGCGCGGACGTCATCAACCTCTCCCTGGGCGACGACTCCGCCTCCGCCCACCCCGAGGCCGCCGAGGACGAGGCCATCCAGTACGCCCTGGCCAAGGACGTGGTCGTGGTCGCCTCGGCCGGAAACGGCGGCGAGAAGGGCGACCACGTCTCCTACCCGGCCGCCTACCCCGGGGTGATCGCCGCCACCGCCGTCGACCGGTACGGCACCCGCGCCGCCTTCTCCACCCGCCGCTGGTACGCCTCCGTCAGCGCGCCCGGCGTCGACGTGATCATCGCCGACCCCGACCACCGCTACTACGAGGGCTGGGGCACCAGCGCCGCCTCCGCCTTCGTCTCCGGGGCCGTCGCGCTCGTCAAGTCGGCCCACCCCGGGCTGAGCCCCGCCCAGATCAGGACCGTCCTGGAGGAGACCGCCCGCAACGCGCCCGAGGGCGGCCGGGACGACTCCCGGGGCTTCGGCTTCGTCGACCCCGCCGCCGCCATCAGAGCCGCCGGGCGGCTGTCGCCGAAGACGCCGGGGCCCGCGGCGCACGGGGCCCGGTACTTCGGGTCCGGACCGCGCGAGGCCGCCCCCGACGACGGGCCCGCCGCCTGGACCGCCCCGCTGGCGGGCGGCGCGGGCGCCGTCCTGATCGCCGCGGCCGGCGTCCTCTGGCGCACCCGGCGCGAGCCCTCCGACGACCACTGAGACCCACCACCGCCTGGCCCCGCCCGGCACCTCCTCGACCGGGCTCCCGGCCGCCACCGGGACCGGGAGGCCGGTGCGGGCCGCCGCCCGTCCCCCGATAGGCTCGGGAACCGTGGCGAACAAGAACATCCCCGACTCCGCCTACTCCGACGACGACGGCTCCGCCGACCCCCGGCTCGGCGCGGCCCTCGCCGCCTGGGCCGAGGACCGCACCGCCGTCGGACCGGTGCTGCGGGCACTGAAGGGCACCCGGCTGCTCGTCCCCGTGGTGGCGGTCCTCGGCGAGGTCGAGGAGGACGAGAACGGGCTGCGCCGCGAGAAGACCAGCGACATGGCCGTCCCGACGCTCAAGGCCGACGGCCGCACCGCGCTGCCCGCCTTCACCTCGACCGACGCCCTGGCCCGCTGGGACCCGGGGGCCCGCCCCGTCGCCGTACCGCTGCACCAGGCGCTGCGGGCCGCCGCCCACGAGAAGGCCGACACCATCGTCCTGGACATGGCCGGACCGGTGCCCTTCGAACTGACCGGGCCCGCGCTGACGGCCCTGGCCGAGGGTCGCAGCAGCACCGACCCGCTGACCGACCCCGCCGTCGTGGACGCCGTGCGCGGGGCCGTCGCCGCCGAGTCCGCCGTCCTGCGCGCCCACCTGGGGCCGGGGCAGGCCGACGGCATCCTCGCCCTCGTCCTCGACCCGGGCGCGGTCCCCGCCGAGGCCGCCCGCGCCGTCGCCGGACGGCTGGCCGCCGACGAGACGCTGAGGGCCCGTCTGGTGCGCGGCCTCGACCTGGCACTGCTGCCGGCCGGGGCGACGCCACCGGGCGAGCCGCTGTACGTACGGGGATGACGCGGGCGCCGCGTACGGGGGAGGGGCGGAGGGGGATCAGGCGTAGAGCGGGCCGGTGTACTTCTCGCCCGGCCCCCGGCCCGGCTCGTCCGGGACCAGTGACGCCTCGCGGAAGGCGAGCTGGAGCGACTTCAGCCCGTCGCGCAGCGGCGCCGCGTGGAACGAGCTGATCTCGGTCGTGCTCGCGTCCAGCAGGCCGGCCAGCGCGTGCACCAGCTTGCGGGCCTCGTCCAGGTCCTTGTGCTCCTCGCCCTCCTCGGACAGACCGAGCTTCACGGCGGCGGCGCTCATCAGGTTGACGGCGACCGTCACGATCACCTCGACCGCCGGGACCTCGGCGATGTCGCGGGCCATGGCGTCGAAGTCGGGCGTCTCAGGGGAGGTCTCACTCATGCCGTTCACGATAGGGCCACCGGCCCGCCCCCTTGACAGCAGGACCGGGTGCGCCCCGGGGTTCGCGCACGCGTTCTCGAGCTGCTAACCTTGTGTAACGACCGGTCGGAGTCGCGCGCCCATGGGCAGCGGATCCGACCCACAAGTGGAGGCTTCGAACTCCCACCCGACCGTCCCCCGGGACGGCGGGTCTCCGGTCAGGCGGTCCCGTCCCCGAGGCGGTGACCGGCCCGAAAGCGCGCCCCGCGGCCGTCGTGGTGGTGCTCCGGTAGCAGTTCGAGGAGCCCCGCATGTGACCGTCCGGGGCATTTTTTGTGTGCCGGCCCGGTCAGGTCCAACGAACAGAGACGTTACGCGGCTGTCCGCCAGACCGTCGCGTGGTGCTACCGAGGAGGATCCATCAGCGCCGAGCCCCGCATCAACGACCGGATTCGCGTTCCCGAGGTGCGACTTGTCGGTCCCAGCGGCGAGCAGGTCGGGATTGTCCCGCTTGCCAAGGCCCTGGAGCTTGCGCAGGAGTACGACCTCGATCTCGTCGAGGTGGCGGCGAACGCCCGTCCGCCCGTGTGCAAGCTCATGGACTACGGGAAGTTCAAGTACGAGTCGGCCATGAAGGCCCGTGAGGCGCGCAAGAACCAGGCGCACACGGTCATCAAGGAGATGAAGCTCCGGCCGAAGATCGACCCGCACGACTATGACACCAAGAAGGGTCACGTCGTCCGGTTCCTCAAGCAGGGCGACAAGGTCAAGATCACGATCATGTTCCGCGGTCGCGAGCAGTCCCGGCCGGAGCTCGGCTACCGCCTGCTGCAGCGCCTCGCGGAGGACGTCCAGGACCTCGGGTTCGTCGAGTCGAACCCGAAGCAGGACGGCCGCAACATGATCATGGTCCTCGGTCCGCACAAGAAGAAGACCGAGGCCATGGCCGAGGCCCGTCAGGCGCAGGAAGCCCGCAAGGCCGACGCCAAGGCCAACCCCGGCAAGTCGCAGAACGCCGCCGAGACGGCGCCCGCGACGGACACCGCCGAGGACGAGGCCGAGGCTCCGGCGGGGGCTTCCGCGGAGGCGTGACCCCGGGGGCCCCGGCCCCTGGACAACCGATTCAAGAACGACGCTCCACCGTGCCCGGTTTCACGACCGGGCACCGGAGCGCCACCGACGAGGAGAGTACGGCGCTATGCCGAAGAACAAGTCGCACAGCGGTGCCAGCAAGCGCTTCAAGATCACCGGCTCCGGCAAGGTGCTCCGTGAGCGCGCCGGCAAGCGCCACCTGCTTGAGCACAAGTCGTCCCGCGTGACGCGCCGCCTCACCGGCAACGCCGAGATGGCCCCGGGCGACGCCGCGAAGATCAAGAAGCTTCTCGGCAAGTGACGTACGGGCGCCACTGAGCGCCGTACGGCAGGACCGGGACCCATTCGATACCGGGCCGCGTGAGGATCACCGCGGCCCCGCTACAAGGAGTAACTAAGTGGCACGCGTCAAGCGGGCAGTCAACGCCCACAAGAAGCGCCGGGCGATCCTCGAGCAGGCCTCCGGCTACCGTGGTCAGCGTTCGCGCCTGTACCGCAAGGCCAAGGAGCAGGTCACCCACTCGCTGGTCTACAACTACAACGACCGCAAGAAGCGCAAGGGCGACTTCCGTCAGCTGTGGATCCAGCGCATCAACGCCGCTGCCCGCGCCAACGGCATCACGTACAACCGCTTCATCCAGGGCCTGAAGGCCGCCAACGTCGAGGTCGACCGCAAGATCCTCGCCGAGCTGGCCGTGAACGACGCGGGTGCCTTCGCGGCGCTCGTCGAGGTCGCGCAGAAGGCGCTCCCGAGCGACGTGAACGCGCCGAAGGCCGCGTGACACCGCGCTCGGCCTAGGGGCCGGGCCGAGGACCCGCAGGTGCTGACGCCCTGCGGGTCCTCTGCTGCGCGGAAGGTGTTCCCCCGCGCCGCAGGTGAAGCTTTCCCCTGCTCCGGATACTTGTGAAGGTGATGGAAGAGATGGCGCCCGCCGGTCCCGAGCCGATTTCCCCCCGCTCGCCCCGGGTGACCGCCGCACGGCGGCTGGCCCGGCGGAACTTCCGCGGCAAGGAACGGCTGTTCCTCGCCGAGGGCCCGCAGGCCGTCCGGGAGGCCGCCGGACACCGGGTCCGCGGCACCGCCACCCTCGTCGACCTCTTCACCACCGCCGAGGCCGCCGCCCGCTACGCGGACATCGTCGACGCCGCCGACGCGGCGGGGGCCCGCGTCCACCTCGCCACCGAGCAGGTCATCGAGGACATCTCCACCACCGTCACCCCCCAGGGGCTGGTCGGGGTCTGCCGCTTCCTGGACACCCCCTTCGCCGCCGTCCTCGCCGCCCGCCCCCGGCTCGTCGCCGTCCTCGCCCACGTCCGCGACCCCGGCAACGCCGGCACCGTGCTGCGCTGCGCCGACGCCGCCGGAGCCGAGGCCGTCGTCCTCACCGACGCCTCCGTCGACCTGTACAACCCCAAGGCCGTCCGCGCCTCCGTCGGCTCCCTTTTCCACCTCCCGGTCGCCGTCGGCGTCCCCGTCGAACAGGCCGTGGCCGGGCTGCGCGAGGCGGGCGTCCGGGTGCTCGCCGCCGACGGCGCGGGCGACGACGACCTCGACGCCGAACTGGACGCCGGCACCATGGGCGTCCCCACCGCCTGGGTCTTCGGCAACGAGGCGTGGGGGCTGCCCGAGGAGACCCGGGCCCTCGCCGACGCCGTCGTCCGCGTCCCGATCCACGGTCGGGCCGAGAGCCTGAACCTCGCCACCGCGGCCGCCGTCTGCCTCTACGCCTCCGCCCGTGCGCAGCGCGCCGCCGGAGGGTGCCGCTCCGTCACCGAGAGCTAGTAGGGTGACCAGCTCAGGGGCCCACTTGAACAGATGAGAGGTGGGGTGCGGGAATGAGCGTCGGCACGAGCAGCGCACCGGAGGCACACCGGGCGGTGCGCCCGCCCGCTCCCCGTGCGCCCGGCGACGCGGACGACCACGGGACCGACCCCTGCCTCGACGCCGACGAGCTGCCCGACGGCCTCGTCGTCGCCGACGAGCAGGGCCGGGTGATCCGCTTCAACGCGGCGGCCGCCCGCATCACCGCCGTCGCCGCCGGGGACGCCCTCGGCCGCCGCCTGGAGACGGTCCTCCCCTTAGAGGACCTGGAGGGCCGCCGCTGGTGGCAGCTCACCGACCCCTACGGCGGCCTCGCCATCCGCGTCCGCCAGCCCGAACGGAACCTGCTCCTGCCCGGCGGCCGCGAGGTCCTCGTCGCCGCCCGCTACGTGCGCACCGGACCCACCGGCCCCGTCCACCGCGTCGTCGTCACCCTGCGCGACACCGACGCCCGCCGGCGCACCGAACGCAGCCACGCCGAACTCATCGCCACCGTCGCCCACGAGCTGCGTTCCCCGCTCACCTCCGTGAAGGGCTTCACTGCCACCCTGCTCGCCAAGTGGGACCGGTTCACCGACGACCAGAAGCGCCTGATGCTGGAGACCGTCGACGCCGACGCCGACCGGGTCACCCGGCTCATCGCGGAACTGCTCGACATCTCCCGCATCGACTCCGGACGGCTGGAGGTGCGCCGCCAGCCCGTCGACATCGGCGCCGCCGTCAGCCGCCACATCCAGGCCTACGTCGCCGCCGGACAGCCGGCCGACCGCTTCCTCCTCCGCCTCGCCCAGCCGCTGCCCGCCCTCTGGGCCGACCCCGACAAGGTCGACCAGGTCCTCAGCAACCTCCTGGAAAACGCGGTGCGCCACGGCGAGGGAACCGTCACCATTGACATCACGGCCGCGGCGTCCCCCCGGGAGGGCGAGGACACCGGCACGTCGGTCACGGTGAGCGACGAGGGGCCCGGCATCCCGGAGGAGTCCATGAACCGCGTCTTCACCCGCTTCTGGAGGGGCAGCAAGCGCGGCGGCACCGGACTCGGCCTCTACATCGTCAAGGGCATCGTCGAGGCCCACGGCGGCACCATCACCGTCGGCCGCGCCCCCGCCGGCGGCGCCGAGTTCCGATTTACCCTGCCCGTGGCGATTCCCGCGTACCTCACCTGAGAGACGGCGGACCCCACGGGCACGATCGCGTTCCGCCGCCCCGTTAGACTCGGTCTTTGGCACCTTTGCGTCCGGTTCCGTGGACAGCACGTCTCCGGACCGTGGACGGGGCGTACCAGCCAGCCAATCGGAAGCACGGGAAGAGATGTCGGCACCGAATAAGTCGTACGACCCTGTTGAGGTCGAGGCGTTGAAACCGGAAGAGATCGAGCGCATGCGGGACGAGGCGCTCGCCGCCTTCGCCGCCGCGGACTCCCTCGACGCGCTCCAGGAGGCCAAGGTCGCCCACACCGGCGGGTCCTCCCCGCTGGCGCTCGCCAACCGCGAGATCGGCGCCCTGCCCCCGCAGGCCAAGGCCGAGGCCGGCAAACGCGTCGGCCAGGCGCGCGGCGCCGTGAACAAGGCCCTCGCCGCCCGCCAGAGCGAACTGGAGGCCGAGCGCGACGCCCGTGTCCTGGTCGAGGAGGCGGTGGACGTCACCCTGCCCTACGACCGCGTACCGGCCGGCGCCCGCCACCCGCTCACCACGCTCTCCGAGCGCATCGAGGACATCTTCGTCGCCATGGGCTACGAGGTCGCCGAGGGCCCCGAGGCCGAGGCCGAGTGGTTCAACTTCGACGCCCTCAACATCGGCCCCGACCACCCGGCCCGCGGCGAGGCCGACACCTTCTTCGTCCAGGACCCGGACGGCGGCACCGACTCCGGCGTCGTGCTGCGCACCCACACCTCGCCCGTGCAGATCCGCTCCGCGCTCGACCGGGAACTGCCGGTCTACGTGATCTGCCCCGGCCGCGTGTACCGCACCGACGAGCTGGACGCCACCCACACCCCGGTCTTCCACCAGGTCGAGCTGCTCGCCGTCGACGAGGGCCTCACCATGACGGACCTCAAGGGCACCCTGGACCACATGGTCCAGTCCCTGTTCGGCGCGGAGATGAAGACCCGGCTGCGGCCCAACTTCTTCCCCTTCACCGAGCCGTCCGCCGAGATGGACATGCTCTGCTACGTCTGCCGGGGCGCCTCCGTCGGCAACCCCGACCGGCCCTGCCGCACCTGCTCCAGCGAGGGCTGGATCGAGCTGGGCGGCTGCGGCATGGTCAACCCGCGGGTCCTCACCGCCTGCGGCATCGACCCGGAGAGGTACAGCGGATTCGCCTTCGGGTTCGGCATCGAGCGGATGCTGATGTTCCGCCACAACGTCGATGACATGCGAGACATGGTCGAGGGTGACATCCGGTTCACCCGGCCGTTCGGGATGGAGATCTGATGCGGGTCCCGCTTTCCTGGCTGCGGGAGTACGTCGACCTGCCGGCCACCGTGACCGGCCGCGATGTGCAGGCCAAGCTGATTTCGGCCGGGCTGGAGGTCGAGGCCGTCGAGCACCTCGGCGCCGACCTCAAGGGCCCCCTCGTGGTGGGGCAGGTGCGCACCATCGAGGAGCTGGAGGGCTTCAAGAAGCCCATCCGCTTCTGCACCGTCGACGTCGGCACGGCCAACGGCACCGGTGAGCCGCAGGAGATCGTCTGCGGCGCCCGCAACTTCGCCGTCGGCGACAAGGTCGTCGTGGTCCTCCCCGGCGCCACCCTGCCCGGCGGCTTCGGCATCAGCGCCCGCAAGACCTACGGCAGGGTCTCGCACGGCATGATCTGCTCCGGCGAGGAACTGGGCATGGGCGACGACGGCACGCACGGCATCATCGTGCTGCCGCCCGAGACCGAAGTCGGCAAGGACGCCGTCGAGGTGCTCGAACTCGTCGACGACGTCCTGGACATCGCCGTCACCGCCAACCGCGGCGACTGCCTGTCCCTGCGCGGTGTCGCCCGGGAGACCGCCATCGCCTACGGCCTGCCGCTGCGCGACCCGGCCCTGCTCGACGTGCCCGCCCCCAACGCCTACGGCTACCCGGTGACGGTCGACGACCCCGCCGGCTGCGACCGCTTCACCGCCCGCACGGTGACCGGGCTCAGCCCCGAGGCCCGCTCCCCGATCTGGCTCCAGCGCCGGCTCCAGAAGGTCGGCATGCGCCCGATCTCCCTCGCCGTCGACGTCACCAACTACGTGATGATGGAGCTGGGCCAGCCCCTGCACGCCTACGACCGCGGTCTCGTGCGGGGCACCATCGGTGTCCGCCGGGCCCGGCCGGGCGAGAAGCTCACCACCCTCGACGGGGTCGCCCGCACCCTCGACTCCGGGGACCTCGTCATCACCGACGAGCGCGGTCCCATCGGCCTCGCCGGGGTCATGGGCGGCGCCAACACCGAGATCGCCGACCACGCCGACCTGGAGAACGCCACCAGCGACGTCGTCATCGAGGCCGCCCACTTCGACGCGGTCGCCATCGCGCGCACCGCCCGCCGCCACAAGCTGTCCTCCGAGGCGTCCCGCCGCTTCGAGCGCGGCGTCGACCCGCGGGCCGCAGCCGCAGCCGCGCAGCGCACCGTGGACCTGCTGGTGCTGCTCGCCGGGGGCACCGCCGAGGCCGGTGTCACCGAGGTCAGCGCCCCCTCCGCGCCCCGCACGGTCACCATGGCCGCCGACCACCCCGACCGGGTCGCCGGCGTCACCTACGGCCGCGAGACCGTGGTGCGCCGCCTCCAGCAGGTCGGCTGCGACGTGTACGGGCAGGACGAGCTGACCGTCACCGTCCCGTCCTGGCGGCCCGACCTGGCCGAGCCGAACGACCTGGCCGAGGAGGTCATCCGGCTGGAGGGCTACGAGGAGCTTCCCTCCACGCTGCCCCGGCCCCGGGCGGGCCGCGGTCTGACCCACCGGCAGCGGCTGCACCGCCGGGTCGGACGGGCGCTGGCCGGCGCCGGATACGTGGAGGCGCCGAACTACCCGTTCGTGTCCGAGCAGGTCTTCGACCAGCTCGGCCTGGACGCCGACGACCCGGACCGCCGGGTCGTCCGGCTGGCGAACCCGCTCAACGACGAGGAGCCCGCGCTGCGGACCTCGCTGCTGCCGGGACTGCTCACCGCGCTGCGCCGCAACGACGGGCGGGGCGCCCACGACCTGGCCCTGTTCGAGACCGGACTGGTCTTCCACCCGCGCGACGGGGGCGGGCCCGCCGCCCGGCCGTCGGTCGAGCGGCGCCCCAGCGCCGAGGATCTGGCCGCGCTGAACGCCGCGCTGCCCCTCCAGCCGCGGCACGTCGCCGTCGTGCTGTCCGGTGCCCGTGAGCAGAGCGGCTGGTGGGGCGCCGGCCGTCCCGCCGACTGGGCCGACGCGGTCGAGGCCGCCCGGACCGTGGCCCGCGAGGCCGGTGCCGGACTGGGTGTGCGCAAGGGCCAGTACGGGCCCTGGCACCCCGGCCGGTGCGCCGAGCTGACCATCACGGCCGACGGCACGGAGCGGATCATCGGCCACGCCGGTGAGCTGCATCCGAGGGTGCTGAAGAGCCTCGGCCTGCCCGCGCGCACCTGTGCGATGGAGCTGGACCTCGACGCCCTGGAGAGCGTCGGCGACGACACCCCGCGGGCACCGGGCATCTCCACCTTCCCGGTCGCCACCCAGGACGTGGCCCTGGTCGTCGACACCTTCGTCCCGGCGGCGGACGTGGAGGCGGCGCTGCGCGAGGGCGCGGGCGAGCTGCTGGAGTCCATCCGGCTGTTCGACGTCTACGACAACGCGGAGCAGCTCGGCGAGGGCCGCCGGTCGCTGGCGTACGCGCTGCGCTTCCGCGCGGCGGACCGCACCCTGACCGTCGACGAGGCCTCGGCCGCGCGCGACGCGGCGGTGGCGCTCGCGGGTGAGCGTACGGGCGCGGTGCTGCGCGCGTAGGGAAAGAGCGGGGGAACCGGAGATCCGGTTCCCCCGCTCTTTCGTGTTCCGGGTGCGGGGGGCGCCTGGTGGTGTGCGGAGAGAAAAATACGTGGGCATCTGTCGTCCGGATGTTCCATCGCCACTCATGTGAGCGGCCTATGGACGGTTCGGCGACATCTGCTCACGCATTTCGCGAGAGGGTCCCCCCGAGGCCCGGCGGCCTCGCCCGCCGTCAGCCGTAGCTGTAGAAGCCGGAGCCGCTCTTCCGGCCCAGACGGCCCGCGTCGACCATCCGCTGGAGCAGCGGGGGAGCGGCGTACAGCGGCTCCTTGAACTCCTCGTACATCGAATGGGCGACCGAGGCGACCCGGCGGCCCAGGGCTACAGGCCCCTGACCAGGCGTGTATCCCCTTTCGCAACCTTTCCCGAGGTTCCCTGAACTTTCAGGTTGCGCCCCCCTGAGAACTCCCTCACGGCCTTGAACCTCCCAGAAACCTCCCTCGCGATGAGGGTGCTGGATGCCAGAATGACGAACCCCTCTGCGCCGGTCGTGGGCGCAGAGGGGTCCCACCCATACCGGCGGCGCGCTTCCCAAGGCGTCGCCGGCGGGCGGTCTCGTGGCGGGGTGCAGGCGCGGCTTGGCCTTACGTTGCGACGGATCTCGGGTAGGGGAGCCGCATCAATACTCCCGAGTGTGTGTTCGATTACTGCACGGTACAGGCAGGTGGGCGGCATATGCCAGAGGTGTGCCGGGTCTCACCTACCGAGTAGTACGAGCCTGAGTCTCCCCTGCCATCCCCCAAGATCGCAAAAAGCGGAATGCAGTACGCAGACAATCGACCTTGATCGCCAGAACGTGTGACGGGTGCGAGACCTGCCCGAAGACGACGACTGGACGGCCGCGCGACTCCGAGCTATCGGAGATCGCGTCCGGGCTGAGCGGCGGCGGCAGCGCCTGACCCAGGATGAGGTGTGGCAGGCCGCGCGGGTCGACCGCCGTACTGTCCAGAACATCGAGGCCGGGCGAGAGATGAAGCTCACCACCCTGCTCCGCATCGCCTGGGTCCTGGACGTCCCACCTGCCGACCTCCTCCGGTGAGCGCCGGGGTCCGCGCCGAAGCGATCGGCGGTGTCCCGACCCGGGCTCATCGCACCGGCCCGTCCGGGGCGGTCTGCTTCCGTGATGCCGGGCAGTGGACGGGGTGCACGACGACCTCGGCGGCGCCCGACGCGGAGTGGATCGGGATGGTCTCCGACGTGCCCTTGATCGGCTTGTCGCAGCGTGCGCAGTTCACTGGGGTCCTTCTTCCGTGAGGAGTTGGAGGGTGCGGCGCGCTTCACACGGGCGCCGCCTCTCGCACTGATCGCAGCCATTGGGGTGCTTGGTGTAGGTGGTGGCGGCGACGCGGTGGACGCACGGTCGGCAGCCGCGGGGGTGGATGGGAACGCCGGCGGGGCTGGGGCGGATGCCGAGGTCGACGCCGGTGTCCTCGGTGACCGAGGTCGCACACCAGGGGCAGGCCCGGCCGTCGCGCTGGGCGTCGGAGAGGAGGCGCAACTGCGGCAGCGCCAGCATGGTCGTACCGCGCTGCTCCGGCGTGCTCGCCGCCTGGGCGCTCATGGCGTCCCCATTGCGCTGACCGCCGTGGTGGTCATCCGGGCCACGATCGCGGCGTCGCACAGGCGGCTGGCGCTCGGGGGGACGGACCAGTACGAGGCCCGCGTCGTCGCGCTGTACGAGGTCCGGTCGCAGCGCGGGACGCCGAGGTATGTGCCGCTGCCGAGGTGGGCCACGCCGTCCTTGAGGGCGTGGCCCACCTCGGCAGCGGCCGTGCCGGGTGCGACCAGGGCGTAGTAGCGGCGCCCCTCGACGTCGCAGATCACGGCCCCCCGGAGAACGGCGGCCAGGGCGGCGTCGACAGCCCCGCCCGGCCCCGTGCCGCCGGTGACGGCCAGGACGAGGGGCAGCGGCAGACGCACCGCCGAGAAGGCTTCGCCGAGCGGGAGCAGGGTGATGCCCTGCGCGCCCCACTCGTCCCGGGCCCGGGCCCGGGACGGGGTGTCGAGCGCCGACAGCAGCCAGCGTTCTGCGGTCAGCCGGGGAAGGGCCGCCTCGTCGGCGGTCATGGCGTGCCCTCTACGGTCATCGCATTCTGTCTCATGTACGTAACCGTAAGTAGGGTTCCGTGGTCCAACCGAGCTGACAGTTCGGGTGGACCACGGGCTCGGATCAGACGAGGCCGATCCGCTGTGCCAGGTGCTCGGCCTGCCGGGCGTGCATCGCCCGGGCCCGCCGGATCACCGTCAGGACCACCTGCCGGGCGGCCGGATTGCGTGCGAGGTCCTCCGGCGCCGCCGACTCCAGGGCCAGCAGGGACAGCAGGGCTGCGGCGTCGTCCCGCCGCTGGCTATGGCAGGCTGCCACCTCCAGGCCGAACGTGAACGCCCGCTCCAGGGAGGGCAGGCCGGTGGTGTCGATGGCGTCGGCCGTGTGCAGGGCCTCACCCGTCTCGCCCGCCTCCATCTCGATGGACACGGCGTGCAGCGCAACGTTCGTCGGACCGAACACTGTCCGGCCGACGTTGCTGGTGTCGGGCACCTGGCGGGCCGCGGGCGCGGCATGCGTCACGAGCCGGTCCCGGGCCTCCCACCACCGGCGGCGGCGCGCGGCAGCCACCACGGCGACGAGCTGGAGGGCGCCGCCCATCGCCGCCTGCTCAACTGCGGGCAGCGGCGCGGCCGCCACCTGCTCGGCCGCGTGCAGCGCCAGCTCCTCGGCCTCGGCCGGCTGCCCGGCGGCGAGTAGCACATGCCCGAGATTCCACTGGGCCGCGGCGATCCGCAGCGGATCGTCAGCGTCCTCGGCCGCGCGCATCGCCCGGTCCGCGGCCAGCGTGGCGAGGTCGACCCGGCCCGTGCGGCGAAGGTAGGAGCGGAGCAGGCAGTACAGATCCGATGCCGCCCGCAGGACCGCGCGCCGCTCGGCCGCGTCCGTGCCCGCCCGGGCCGCCCGCACGGCGTGCTCGATGTCGGCCACCAGCCCGGGCAGCGTCTCGGCCGCCCGGGAGAACCGGTCACCGGCGGTCTGCCAGGTACACCACGCCGCCTCCACCCGGTCCCTCAGCTCCCCCGACCGCACGGGCTGCGCGCTGCGTGCCGGGCCGTAGCCGAGGAGCGCACGGCCGACGGCGGCCTCGGCCGTGTCCACGTCGTCGGCCTCGGCGGGTGGCTGCTCGGACAGCAGCGCGGCGGCCGGCACCCCCAGCTCGCGCGCCAGCGCGTAGAGGATCGGCAGGGACGGGACTTTCAGCCCCCGTTCGATCTGGGACAGGTAGTCGGGTGTGATGCCGATCAGACCGGCGACCGCGTCCTGGCGGCGGCCCCCGCGGTAGTGCCGAATCCGGTCCCCGATCGGGAGGTCCACTGCGACCATGTGCCATCTCCTTGCTCCGGTCTCCGAGCGTAGGGTGCCCGCTACGCGGGGAACGCGTTTCGGGACGAGAGGAGACACGGGTGCCGGAGCTGGTGCTATGGGACATCGACCACACACTGATGGCGATGCGAGGCCTGGGCCGCGCTCTGTGGGCGCAGGCGTTCTCCGAGGTGACGGGCGTATCCATGCGCGAGCAGGCCGATGTCACCGGGTCGACGGAGCGTGTGATCCTGCGTGAGACCGCCCGCCTGCACGGGATCCCCTACACGGAGGACCTGTTCACCGAGTTCGCCCGCGCGCTCGGCGGGGCGCACGTGCGGCGCGCGGCAGAGCTGCGCGAGCGCGGCCACGCGCTCCCCGGTGCCGCGGCGGTCCTCTCCACCCTCGCCGGGCAGGGCGTGCGCCAGTCGGTGGTCACCGGCAACGTGCGGGCCGTCGCCGAGGTGAAGCTGGCCACGTTCGGCCTGGACAGCTACGTGAACCTCGCGGAGGGAGCCTACGGCGAGGACGGGGAGGGACGGCCGGAGCTGCTGCGCAGGGCGCTGGCCCGGGCGGAAGTACTCCCGGGAGCCGCTGTGTTCCTCGGCGACACCCCCGCCGACGTCACCGGCGGTCGCGCGGCGGGAGTCCGGGTCATCGCGGTGGCCACCGGCCGGGCGTCCGCCGACGAACTGCGGGCCGCCGGGGCCGCCGAGGTCCTCGGATCGCTCGCGGACCTGCCCGCGGTGATGGCCGCCATCAACGCATGACGAATCGGCCCCGCCTCCCCCATGGCAGGGGAGAACGGGGCCGGTGGCCAGTGGCCGAGGGCCTGATACAGGGTGAAAGCCGGGGCACCCCGCCTGGCTGAAAGCCATTCACCTGGACAGGGAAGCCAGTACGCTCCGCCCTGTCCCTGTGTATTGCTGAACGCGGGAAGACACAGGGCCGGGCGCCGCGTATCCAGGCGAATGGATACGCGTCGGGGCGCCCGGCCCTTCCGGCATACGTCCTCCACCGCGGTGAGGTGCTCTACTCCTCGGCGGCGGAGCGCTCCGCCTGGGCCTGAGCCCGCCGCCACTCCCGGCATCCGGTGCCCCGGCAGGCCGGCCGTGTGGCCCGGCCCTTCGGCTTCCCCCGGTACCCGGCGGGGGAGCCGCAGCCCGGAGCGTTCTCACCCAGCACGCACAGGGACCAGGCGGCTTCGTCGAGCTGGTCGCCGAACGCGAGGTCCCAGGTCGCCCGGCCGTACACCTTCGCCAGGCTTACACCGGCCTCGGCGGCGGCGTCCGCGATGGGCGTACCTGCCGCGACAAGGGTGATGACCTCGGCCCGCGTCTCAGCAGGGAACGCCTCCTCGGACAGCGCCCGCTTCCGCTCCCGGCTCTCGGCGGTGTGAGCCCGCATGCAGACGGGGCACCTGCAACCGACACGGTAGAGCGTGGCGGGCCCGTACCGGTCGTGGTCGTACTCGACCCGGATCGGGCGCGCGGCGATGCGGAGTAGCTGCTTCCCGGTCCAGGTGTAGGTCCGGCCGCCGCGCCGGTGGGGTCGCAGGCGGCTGCCGGGGAGCCAGCCGTGGAGGGCCATGCCGGAGACGTTGGAGAGGGAGAGGCCGAGCAACGCGGCCACGTCCCGGAGCGCGTAGGTCGTCACGGGGTCGATCTGGTCCGCGTATGCGGCCAGGGGGTGAGGTTGTGGCCGGGCGTTGCTGCGCGGCATCCTGCTGTCCTTCCGTCCCGCCCCGTATGCACGGGGAGTACGTGTTCCACTTGCGTCCGCTGTTAACGCTCTCGCAGACCACCCCCGCGTGCACGGGGACAATGAGAAAGCCCATTCGACAGCCACGCAAGGCTAGGGGCCACCCCCGCATACGCGGGGAACGACAGCGCCCACTGATGGGTGTACAGCACCCAACTGGGCCACCCCCGCAGTGCGGGGAAAGTGGCGCGTCCGCCAGGCCCCGACGATAGGGGCGAGGCGTCGAGCCGGTCAACTCCGGCGCGCCGCCCAGCGAACGGCTCCTCAGTGCCGGGCCCCACAACGAAACGGCCCCGCTCTCCCGGAGGAGAATAGTTGCCAACTATGCCTCACGTGAGGCATAGTTGAGGTGTCGTCAGGCGACCGCCCGACACCACCCCAGGGGGAACCATCATGGCCATCAGCAGCCACGACGCCGAGAGGATCCACCGCCTTGCCCAGGACGCCGGCATCCCCGACGCCACGGTCGAGGCGTGGACCGAGGAGGCCGGCGGATACAAGTTCGCCATCACCGACCACACCGGCACCCTCAAGGCCCGCCAGGCCGACGAGGTCCGGGCCCGCATCCGCCGACACGTCCGGGACCAGGAGCAGGCCACCGCGGCCGAGGCCGCGAAGGCCGCCGGAACCGTGCTGCCCCCGCCCGGAACCCCGATGGCCACACCCGCGCAGGTCGAGTACATCCTGGACCTGCTCGCGCAGCGGCACCGCAGCGGAGACGGCGGCGGCTTCATCATGAACGGCCCCACCGACCGCGCCGGGATCGAGTCCCTGACCCGCGCGAAGGCCTCGCTCTACATCACCTCACTGAAGGGGGACTACTGATCACCCGAGAACTCTGGTCCGCTGACCAGGCCGCCGTACACCTCGGCCTCACTCCGGACGCGGCACGAAGACAGCTCTCCCGCTGGGGCATCGCCCGGGCCGGGACCGGACAGTCCACGGCCGGACGCATCACCGCCCTGTACGACGCCGACCAGATCCGCACCGCCCACCGGTCCCGACCCGGACGAGGGGCCCGGACCGACCTCACGGAGGAGACGCACGTGGACTACATGAAAGCGAGGGGCTTCGAGAAGCTCGCCGAGCGGGGGCTCCAGCCGCTTGAGGACTACCCCGGCTCCACACGGAAATGGTGGCGGATGCGCTGCCTGACGTGCGGCGCCGAAGTCCGGCGCCAGTACGCGATGCTGTCCCCGTGCCTCCACGGCAAGCCCCTGTCCCCCACGCAGCAGGCGAAGGCCGCAGCGCTGGAGGCCGCGGCGACAGAGCGGGTCCGCGCCGCCGGGTGGGAGCCCGCGGAGCCCTTCCCCGGCTCCACGTCCGCCGGATGGGACCTGCGGTGCACCTCCTGCCAGGGGATTTCGCGGCGCCTCTCGACCCCCGCCGCGGTCAAGCCGTGCCACCACCCGGTCCGGCCGACGGAAAACACCGCCGAGCAGGTCGCCGAACTGCGGCGCCAGAGGGCCGAACGGGAGTGGCTCCAGGACGTCGTGAAGCACCGGACCGGCAAGCTCCAGACGAAGAACCTGCGGGCCCTGGAGGACTACCCCGGCGAGGGCCAGCTCTGGTGGGTGCAGTGCAAGTTCTGCTCCCGGGCCTGGCAGATGCCCGAGGACAACCTCCGCGCCTGCCCGCACAAGGGCGCCGGGCACCCCGGACACCCACCGCTCCCGGAGCCGACCAAACGGTCCAAGCGGCCCGCGACGAAGCGCACGCCCCGAGCATGACGAAGCGGCCCCGCCCTTCCCCCGGCGGGGGGAAGGGCGGGGCCGTGGTCATGGTGTGAGGTCGTGCAGGTAGGGCTGGACCTCGTCGGGGACCGGCTGCGGTGGTGGCGGCGGCTCCAGGTGCTGGGCGCGCATGTAGCCGACCAGAGACCGGGCCCAGCCCGCGAGGTAGCGGATCGCGAAGTCCTGGGCCGTGATGCGTTCCCGGTCCCGCTCGGTCTCGGCCTCCAGCTCGTCGATCCGCTCGCCCTGCCGTGTGATCTCCCGCTCCATGCGGTCGGTGACCGCGGTGAAGTCGTCCCGCCTGCGCTGGCCCCGGGGCTGGCGGCGGCCGATGACGGCGGTGGTGATCCCGCCGACCGCGGTGACGCCGGCGACGGCGAGGGCGGACAGCGCGGTCAGCATTTCAGGTCTCACGCGGGGGCTCCGATCGTGCGCGCGGCGGTTCGTCCCAGCCGATCGCCACCAGGCAGACCGTGCCGAACGCCGCGAAGATGGTGGCGATGACCCAGCCGCGGGGGGACTCGCCGAGCGGCCACCAGGACACGAGGTACGCGCCGGCCCACGCGGAGGCGATGGCCCAGACCGCGAGGAACCCGGGCCAGTCCCGGCGGGGCGGCAGCCAGGCGCAGGCCAGCGCGGCGGCCCCGGCCGTGATCCACGCCCAGCCCCATGAGTCGAGCGGCATGACCGTCAGCAGCAGCGCCAGGCCCTGCTCGTCGCCGGTCGGCTGGACGATCTGCCCGGCGCCGTAGCCCACGGCCATGACCCCCTTGAGGGTGAGCAGCGCGCCGCGGCGGCCGAGCCGCTCGGCGGGCCGCCGCGCCCGCATCAGCTCTCCTTCGGCCGGTTGGGGACGGCGTAGACGATGCCCCAGGCGCCGAGGACGGCGAGGGCTATGGTGATGCCCTCCCCGGTGGTCAGGACGCCGTCCTGGACGGCGGTGACGGCGGCGGTGGCGCCCGCCGCGAGGCCGCCGACGATGCTCTTGGCGATGGGTGAGATACGCATGAGGGTCCTTCCGGTCAGGAGGTGACGGCGAAGCCGTGGCGGTCGCCGAGGCGGTCGAGGGAGGCCCGGCCGGGGATGCCGTCGGCGGCCTTGCCGGTGTAGCCGAGGCGCCGCTGCCAGGCCGCGTAGGCGGTCACGGTGGTCGTGCCGAAGTGGCCGTCGCTGTACCTCTTCGCGAGGAGGCCCTCGTCGACGAGGGCGGCCTCTACGGTCCGGACCCCGGCGTAGGTCACGGGAGTGCCGCGCAGGCCCGGGTTGGAGCGGGCGGCCTTCACCAGCTCGGACAGGTCGACGACCGGCCGGGCCGGGACCGGCCGCGGCGCGGGGGCCGGGGTCTTGGCCCCGAGCCGTTTCGCGATCCGCCGCTCGATGTCCGCCCAGTCCAGGCCCGGCCCGCGCGGGTCGACCTTGCCGGGCTGCCAGTCCAGGTGCCGGATCACGGACCGGGCGTCCCAGCCGTGGTGCCGGCAGACCGCGGTGGCCGCGCGGACGATCGCCTCGACCTGCACGCCGGGCCACGGGTCCTGGCCGTCGCCGAGGTTCTCGCACTCGAAGCCGTAGAAGTGCCGGTTCCCGTCCGTCGACGCCTCGTTGTCGGGCGGCAGGGGGCGCTCGGCGATGACCGCGGCGAGGACATCCGGGTCGCCGAGCCCGGCGTGGTTGGCGCGGCCGTAGCCGACCAGGTGCACCCGGCCGTCCTTCGCGATGACGCCGTGGCACAGCGGGCCCGGCAAGTCGGAGTGCCCGTCGCGGCATATCCGGACGGTGGCGGCGGTGCCCCGGGTGACGGAGTGGTGGACCATCACGCCGTGCACCGGGCCCCAGGGGCCCTTGTGGTCGCGGTTGCGGGTTGGCCAGGCGCCCTCCTGGACGACGATGAGGCCCTCGGCCTCCAGGGCGGCGAGGAAGGCGGGCGCGGGCATGGGGTCGGCCATGGGGCCTCCAGACATAGGAGAAGCCCCGGCCGGGTCGGCGCGGGGCTGCGGGGCGGGCGGGGTGTGCGGAGGTCAGAAGCGTCGGATCAGGCGCAGGCTGGTGGCGTAGAGACCGGTGCCGTCGAGCGCGGAGCTGCCGCCCAGGTCGCCGAAGGTGGCCGCATTGGGCGTTTTCCTGCTGTTGATGAAGCGGGGGCGGCCGTGCTGGTCGACGCCGAGGTAGATGCCGTTGTGGTCGAGCTGGCCCGCGACCGGGTCGGAGCTGTCGGCGTCGAAGTGCGGGACGTCCCCAGGCAGCATGGCGGTGAGGGGCGGCGCGGTGTCCACCGCCTGGGCGACGATCACCCCGGGCCCGGACGGTCCGATGTTCTTCGTCTGCCGAGGCAGGTTGATCCCGTTGAAGTCGGCGCTGCGGGTCCGGATCATCGGGAGGCCCATGTGGNAGCCGTAGACCATCCGCACGAATCCGGAGCAGTCCATGCAGCCCAGCTCGGTGGCCTTGGCGGTCTCCGACTCCCCATTGGGAAAGGTCCAGTCGACGCCCATGTAGTCGTGGAAGTCGGCGCCTTCGATGCGCAATCCGTCCGGGCCGGACGGCCCGTACATGGACTGCCCGGCCACCTGCACCCCGGCACCGAGCCGAGGGTCGAACACCGGCGGGGCGCCCGTCGCGTACATGACGGCGTAGGCCAGCGCGTCGGGGGTGGTGTCGGCGGCCCATGCCTGGATCTGCGCGGCGAGCGCCGGGGACCACTGCCCGGTGAACGGCTGGGGCAAGGTACGCACCCAGGTGTCGTGGGTGATCACGGGCGGGTCCGGCCANGCCCCGCTGTAGAGCTGCACGTCGTGGACGCGGAAGACGAACGGCACGGCCGTCGAGCCGGACGAGGCGATGCCGCGGACGCCGATCCGCCCGGCGCCGAGCGTCGCGTCCACGACCTCGTGCGCCCACGTGGCGGGCTCCGGGCTGCCGTCCTTCCAGGCCCGGCACCGCAGCGTCGTGCCCTGCCGCTGGGCCCGGATGTGCCACACGTCCCCGACCGTGTAGCCGGTGCCCAGCTCGACCGCCGCGCCGAGGGTCGTGGTGGCGCTGGGGGTCTGGCACTCCAGCACGAGCTGCACGACCCCGCTCGTGAGGACGGACAGCCGCGCGCGGTACTGGCTGGTGCTGGTGGTGTAGGCGAAGCTCAAGGCGAGCGACGAGGCGTTGCCGGTGGGCATTCTGTCCAGCGACCAGGACAAGCGGGCGTCCAGGTCCGTCACGTCGTTGACCAGCGACGTGTGCCGGGAGGCGTTGACCGCCGTGATCGCCATGAGGCCCCGGCCGGGCGTCACCGTGTAGTCGGTATCGACGCCGTTCGAGTTGGACCAGGAGCCGCCTGCGGGCGACACCCCCCATCCGCTCGTGGTCGTCCGCTGGAAGACGTCGACGAACGGCCTCTTGTCCTCGGTGAAGGACCGCGCCGCGCCGCGCACGGTCACGGTCTTCGCGCCCTCGGTCAGCGTCGCCAGCAGCCCGCGGGGGTCGTACACCCGCAGCAGCCGCGGGACCCCCGCGACCACCTCCGTCACCAGCGGTGCGCTCGGCGGGCGCCGGTCGTGCTGGTCGTCCAGCACAGCGAGCAGCGGCATTCAGAGCCCCCTGATGTCGAGCTGGATGGTCACCGCGGTGGGCGCCCCGGAGGCGCTGCGCACGGCGACCGCGAAGGTGTCCCCGGTGTCGAAGGTCGCGCCCTGGATCTCCGGTCCCGACAGCCACGTGTCCGCCACGGACAGAGACAGGTCGGTGGGCAGCAGGTCGCCCCCGTTCCTGGTGGCGTTGATGGTGAGGCCGGTCCCGCCGACGCGGTAGCCACGGACCGCGGTGATCGTGCCGGGACTCGGCGCCCGCCAGATCACCCACGCCCCGGCCGCCGGCGCCGTGACGACCACCGCCTTCGACGACTCCCGCAGGCGGGCACTGACGTGCGCGTCCAGCCACACCCGNGGCCCGCCCGCGTCCCCCCACATCCCGTCCACCCAGTGCGGGCCCTGGAGATCGGGGATCGCCCCGTNCTCGTCGGAGAAGACCGACTCGACAGCGGCGCCCGTCGAGTCGAGCAGATCCGTGTACCGGGTCCCGTCGACCTTCGAGTCCCAGAAGGTGATCTCCCGCGCGGCGCCCACGCCCCACTGTCCGTCCACCGGAATCACCACGAAGTCCCCGATGCCTGCACCGAAGGAGTACCGCACTCAGTTCACCGCCCAAGAGACCTGGCCGGGGAGAATCAAGTCCCCGGCGGAGATGGTGGGATGCGAGGTCAGCCACACCTGACCCGCCCTCGCCGATTCGTTCGCGGCGTGGATGGTCACCGCCGCCGGCCGCGCGCCGGACACNTAGGCGATCGACCGGATGGACCGCGTGGGGTGCCTGTAGGTCGACGGAATCAGCACCGGGAGCCGCGACTCCGCCGCAGGCGCGACCTCCCCGCCGGTCCGCTGGAAGGTTCCGAGCCGCAGATTGACCTGCCCGGCCGCGTAGTCGAGGACCGAGTCCGCCTCCACGGCCCAGCCGGACTGAGGGGCGGTCACGATGACCGTGCCCGCAGCCTCGTAGAGGGTGATCGTCTTGGCACCGTCGTAGATCCGCAGCCGCTTGGTGTCGGTCTCCCACGTGACGTCCCCGACCTCCGGGTTCGGGTTGGTCTGGGCAGTCGACGTTCCTACTCGGATGGTCCGGCCCACGTACCGCTCACCGCGCGTCACGGTCACCGACAGAGCGCCCGGCGGAACCGTGACGTTCCCCAGCAAGGTCTCGTAGTTGGGGAGGTCAGGGCCGGTGGCCAGGGTCGGTGGCCCGCCGCCCGGGGTGCCCTTCTTCACGACGGCTCGCACCGTCCAGGTCGTGCGCGACAGGCGCAGGATCACCCGGTCGACGCGGGCCTGCCCCGACGTATTGGGGTCGATGGTGAGGACGTCGCCGGTCGTACCCGACGTCCAGCCGTGCCCAGAGACACAGGCGAATTGATCGGCCCGCACCTTGACGGTCAGGCCGACGCCGGCGGTGACGACGGCGGGATCGGCAGGCGAGCCGTAGACGCCACTCCCGGTGAAGTGGCGGGCCATTTGCTCGTACTCGACATCGGTCAAGAAGCGGTCATTGTGCTCCGGACTCGGCCAGGACTGCTGGGCCATGGCTACCTGCCTTTCGCTTCGATTCGTCCCAGGCGGTACGCCAGGTCCCGCACGGTGCGCACCATGCGGGTCTCGGTGGTCTGGTCAGTGGAGCCGATGACCGAGGTCACCTGCTCGCCGCCTTCGGGGGTGGCCTCCAGGCGGATGCTCCGCACGATGTCCGTGACCTCCAGCCCGGTCGGCAGCTCGACCGTGACGCGGTCGCCGAGCCCGTAGTCGCGGCCCGCCTGGAGGTCGTCGGTGTCCACNGTCTCGGTGGACAGGGAGACCTGGGCGGCGTCGTCGGCCAGGGCCCGGCGGGCNGCGAGNGTNAGNTCGCCTTCGCTGTCGTCGTCGGTGCCGGNCTCCTGGACCAGGCGCTCGACCCGGTACCAGGTGGCGGCGGCGCCCGACGCCGTCTCCAGGTAGAAGCGCAGGTTGGGCGGGGTGGACGGCTGGGCTGGGTCGCCGCCGCCCATGACCAGGGCGGACGTGCCGGTCGGCGCCCCCAGCGTGAAGGCGACGCGCCGCAGGTTCCCGAGGCCGCTGGAGAACCGGGCTGTCCCGGTCCGGTCGCGCGGGGCGTACACCCCGAAGCGGATCTCGCTGCCGACCTGGCGGGTGCGGAAGCCGAGCCCGTCGCTGACGGCCGCGGCCCGGCACGCGTCGAGCAGCGGCTCGAACCGCGTGCTGATCGTCCGGTTGGTGCCGACCCCGGCGACCGTGTCCAGGACGAGCCGCTCAATCCGGCGGGCGGCGAGCGCGCTGGGCCCGCAGTTCTCGTTCACGAGGCTGCGGATGATCGACTCGGCGTTCACCCCGGGGAACTTCCGGGTCTCGTCGAGGTAGGTGGTCTGGGCGGTCCACGCCTTGGCGGGGTCGGGGTAGGTGAGGTATCCGGCGATCCGGCCGAGGTCGTCGGTCCAGCGGGCCGTGACGGTGCCGGTG
>NZ_WWGX01000039.1 GCF_009862265.1 Streptomyces sp. SID8352
CCCCTCCCCTCCCCTCCCCGCACCAGCTCCGCCACGGGCCCGCTCCGCCACGCCCACCGGAACGCCGACCGCCGCCGCTCCCTCGCCGCCGCGCATGCGCGCGCCGGTCCCACGGCCCCGGTCCCGTTCCACCGGCGCGCCCCGGCGCGCGGGGCGGCCCGGACGACGGCCTCCCATGCCCTCCGCGACCCGCACGGGACACGCGAGCCCCGCACCGGAACTCCCCCACCCCCAACGGCGCTTCCCCCGCGTGGCCCGGCAACGGCCGCCGCCCGCGCGGCCGTTCATGTGACGAACATCCCACTCGCTGACGTCGGCATCGTCCATGATGGAGCGTCAGCTCCGTCCCGACCTCGTACCCGCGCCCGGGCCGATCCCGAGCCCCCCAACCCCCGGACTCCCAACCCCGAACTCCCAACACCGAGCCCCGAACCCCGAACCCCGGACAGCGAACCGCCCCGCCCCGCCCCCGAAGGGAAACAGCCCGTCATGACCGAGGCACCGCGCGGCGGTCCCGCCAAGGTGGTCGTCATCGGCGGCAGCATGGCCGGGATGCTGGCCGCGGCGGCCGTGAGGGACCACACCGACCGCGTCGAGATCGTCGAGGCGCACGAGCTGCCCGACGGCCCCGACCCCCGTACCGGCGTCCCCCAGGCCGTCCACATCCACATGCTCCAGACCGGCGGGGCCGAGGCGGTCGAGGCGCTGCTGCCGGGGAGCGTCGGCCGCCTGGTCGCCGCGGGCGCCCATCGCATACCGGTGACCACCGGCATGGTCATCCACTCCCCCGAGGGCTGGTACCGCCGCTGGCGGCGCGCCACCCACTACCTGATCAGCGCCAGCCGCGACCTGACCGACCTCGTCGTCCGGCGGCAGGTGCTGGAGGACCCCCGGATCGGTGTGCGGACGCGCACCCGCGCCGTCGGGCTGCTCGGCGACCGGCGCGCCGTGACCGGGATACGGGTGCGCGCCGCCGACGGCACCGAGGCGGAGCTCCGCGCCGACCTGGTCGTCGACGCCTCCGGCCGGTCCTCCCACACCCCGCGGTGGCTCACCGACCTGGGCGTCACCGGGCTCACCAGGGACGAGATCGACTCCGGCCTGGTGTACGCCAGCCGGATCTACCGCGCCCCCGGCCCGCTCCGCGACTGGCCCATGATCGGCGTGCAGGCCGACCCGCGCCGGCCCGGACCGGGCGGTTCGGGCGGCATGCTCCCGATCGAGGGCGACCGCTGGCACGTCAGCCTGATGGGCCCCCCGGGCGCGCACCCCACCCGCGACCCGGCGGACTTCGAGCCCTTCGCCCGCTCGCTGCGCCACCCCATCCTGGCCGATCTGCTGGCGCACGCCGAGCCGCTCACCGGCGTCAGCCTCACCCGCGGCACCGCCAACCGGCGCCACCACTACGAGCGGCTCGCCCACTGGCCCGAGGGCCTGGTCGTGCTCGGCGACGCGGCGGCGGCCTTCAACCCGGTCTACGGGCACGGGCTCACCGTGGCCGCCCAGAGCGCCCTGGCCCTGCGCGAGCTGCTCGCCGGGGACGGCGCCGCCGGACGGCGCGCGGGACGGGCCCCGGGCTTCGCCCGGCGGGCCCAGCGCGCCGTCGCCCGCCCCGTGGGCTCCGCGTGGGCCCTGGCCACCGGGCAGGACATCCACTTCCCCACCACGACGGGCCGGAGCCCGACGGCCGCCGACCGCCTCCTGCTCCGCGGCGTCAGCCGGCTCTCCCGCACGGCGGCGGGCTCCTTCCGCGCCGCCACCGCCCTGACCGACGTCCTCTCCCTCCAGGCGCCGCCGGTCTCGCTGGCCCGGCCCGACGTGCTGCTGGCGGCCCTGCTGGGCCCCCTGCGGCCCCCGCTGGAGCACCCGCCGCTCACCCGGGCCGAACGCGCCCTGCTGAACCCCCCGGACCGGCCCTGAGACCTTCCTCACAGGGAACCGCCCCCGAAGGCCCCGCCCGGCCCGGCGGCGACCGCCCGCCCGGCCCACGGGGCCGGGAGACGGACGTCACCGCACACGAAAAACGGAACGGGCGGCATCGTCTGAACGATGCCGCCCGTTCCATCGGTACGACCGGAGCGCCTCAACCGGCACTCTCTTGTGCGCGAGGGGGGAGTTGAACCCCCACGCCCTTGCGGGCACTGGAACCTGAATCCAGCGCGTCTGCCTATTCCGCCACCCGCGCATTGGGTGTTGTCCTCGGGCCCGTTTCCGCTGCTCCCAGCGGCGTGGCGCCTTCCGACATGCAGAACATTAGCACGCCGGCGGCTGCCGATTCACCTCACTTCCGCCGGGGCGGGGTCGCCCCGCGCACGTACCGACCTGTGACCGTCCGGGTATCAACCTCGTACCGGTCCGGCCCGTCTCCCAGGGAGCCCGGTCAGGTCGTCAGCCGGGTGCGGGACACTGGACCACGGCCGCCTCTACGATCCAGAGGGAAGGTGCGGACAGGTGTCCCCCCGGGAGTTCGGCGCGGACTCCGCAGGGGAACCGGTCGATCGACCCGCGCGTGGATACGATCAGTAAGCACTACCAGGTACGCAGCGGCACGCAGGGCAGTGAACAGGACGGCAGCGACGGAGGAGGTGCCCCATGGGAGTCCTGAAGAAGTTCGAGCAGCGCCTCGAAGGTCTGGTCAACGGCACCTTCGCGAAGGTGTTCAAGTCCGAGGTACAGCCCGTGGAGATCGCGGGCGCGCTTCAGCGCGAGTGCGACAACAACGCGACCATCTGGAACCGCGACCGCACCGTCGTCCCCAACGACTTCATCGTGGAGCTGAGCACCCCGGACTTCGAGCGGCTCAGCCCCTACTCCGGGCAGCTCGGCGACGAGCTGGCCGGCATGGTGCGGGACTACGCGAAGCAGCAGCGCTACACGTTCATGGGACCCATCAAGGTCCATCTGGAGAAGGCCGACGACCTCGACACGGGCCTGTACCGGGTGCGCAGCCGCACCCTCGCCTCCTCCAGCAGCCAGCAGGCCGGACCGGGCGCCGCCCCGCCCGCCCCCCAGGGCCGCCCCGGCGCCCCCGGCGGCGGCTACGGCTACCCGCCCCCCGCCGGTCCCGCGGGCGCCCCGCCGATGCCCCCCGGCCCCCCGGCCGGCGGCTACGGCTACCCTCAGCCCGCGGGCGGCCAGCGCCCCCCGGCCGCCCCCGCGGCCGGAAGCCGCACCCGCCACTGGATCGAGATCAACGGCAACCGCCACCAGATCTCCCGCGCCACGCTCGTGCTGGGCCGCAGTACCGAGGCCGACGTGCGGATCGACGACCCCGGCGTCTCCCGCCGGCACTGCGAGATCCGGACCGGAACGCCCTCGACGATCCAGGACCTCGGCTCCACCAACGGCATCGTGGTGGACGGGCAGCACACCACCCGCGCTACGCTCCGCGACGGCTCGCGGATCGTCGTGGGCAGCACCACCGTTATCTATAGGCAAGCCGAAGGGTGATCCGGGGGCAATGTCAGAGCTGACCCTGACGGTCATGCGGCTGGGTTTCCTGGCCGTACTGTGGCTGTTCGTGATCGTGGCCGTGCAGGTCATCCGCAGCGACCTGTTCGGGACGCGGGTCACCCAGCGCGGGGCGCGGCGCGACGCCGCGCGACCGCAGCAGGCCGCGCGCCAGGGCCAGGCGCCTCCGCAGCAGCGCCAGCAGCAGGGCGGCCGCCGCGGCCGCAACACACCCACCAAACTCGTCGTCACCGAGGGCACCCTCACGGGCACCACCGTCGCCCTCCAGGGCCAGACCATCACCCTGGGCCGGGCGCACGACTCCACGATCGTGCTCGACGACGACTACGCCTCCAGCCGCCATGCCAGGATCTACCCGGACCGCGACGGGCAGTGGATCGTCGAGGACCTCGGGTCCACCAACGGCACGTATCTGGACCGGTCCCGGCTGACGACTCCCACACCGATCTCGCTGGGTGCGCCGATCCGCATCGGCAAGACCGTCATCGAGCTGCGGAAGTAGTGCTACACCAATGAATGAGCGCGAGCGGAGCGAGCACGCGGAGGCGGCCGGCGGTACCGGCCCCGGCGCGCTCCCGACCGGAGGGTGGGCAGTGTGGCTCGACACGACCGGCTGCATGCGGAGCCGACGGGCGAGGTGCGCATGAGTCTGTCACTGCGCTTCGCCGCCGGATCGCACAAGGGCATGATCCGCGAGGGCAACGAGGACTCCGGCTACGCCGGCCCCCGGCTGCTCGCCATCGCCGACGGCATGGGCGGCCAGGCGGCCGGAGAGGTCGCCTCCTCCGAGGTGATCTCCACCATCGTCGCCCTCGACGACGACGTCCCCGGCTCCGACATCCTCACCTCCCTCGGCACCGCCGTGCGCCGCGCCAACGACCAGCTCCGCCAGATGGTCGAGGAGGACCCCTCCCTGGAGGGCATGGGCACCACCCTGACCGCCCTGCTCTGGACCGGCCAGCGGCTCGGCCTGGTGCACGTCGGCGACTCCCGCGCCTATCTGCTGCGCGACGGCGTCCTCACCCAGATCACCCAGGACCACACCTGGGTGCAGCGGCTGGTCGACGAGGGACGCATCACCGAGGAGGAGGCGGGCACCCACCCCCAGCGCTCCCTGCTGATGCGTGCCCTCGGCAGCGGCGAGCACGTCGAGCCCGACCTGTCCATCCGCGAGGTCCGGGCCGGCGACCGCTATCTGATCTGCTCCGACGGGCTCTCCGGCGTCGTCTCCCACCAGACGCTGGAGGACACCCTCGCCGGCTACCAGGGCCCGCAGGAGACCGTGCAGGAGCTGATCCAGCTCGCGCTGCGCGGCGGCGGCCCCGACAACATCACGGTGATCGTCGCCGACGTCCTCGACCTCGACACGGGGGACGGCCACACCGGGCAGCTCTCCGACACCCCCGTCGTCGTCGGCGCCGTCGCCGAGAACCAGCACCAGTCGCACGACAACCGCATCATGCAGACCCCGGCCGGCCGCGCCTCCGGCCTCGGCCGCCACGCCGGCGGCGAGTTCGGCCCGCCCGGCAGCGGCGAGGCCGGCGGCTACGCCCGCTCCGGCGGCTTCGACGACTACGGCCCCGACGACTTCGTCAAACCCCGCCGGAACCACGTCTGGCTGAAGCGGTCCTTCTACACCGTCCTCGCCCTCGCCGTCGTCGGCGGCGGGCTCTACGGCGGCTGGCGCTGGACCCAGACCCAGTACTACGTCGGCACCAACAACGACCACGTCGCCCTCTACCGGGGCATCAGCCAGGACCTGGCCTGGGTGTCGCTGTCGGAGGTCCAGAAGGACCACCCCGAGATCGAACTCAAGTACCTGCCGCCCTACCAGCAGAAGCTCGTGGAGGCGACCATCGCCGAGGGCGACCTGGCCGACGCCCGCGCGAAGATCGAGGAACTCTCGGTGCAGGCCTCCGCCTGCCGCAAGCAGGCCGAGCGGCGTGCCGCGCAGAGCGGGAAGAAGGCCGGGTCCGGCGAGGAGTCCGCGGGCGGCACGGGAACCACACCCGCCTCCTTCACGTCCAAGGCCACACCGTCGCCCACCGCGTCCCCGACGCCCGGCACGCCGGAAGCGTCCACGACCCCGTCCACGACCGCCGCCCCCACCCCCAGCCCCGGCCCCAGCCTCTCGGAGGAGGAGCAGAAGGTCGTCTCGCTGTGCGGTAAGCAGTAGGCAAGCCGTGAGAGGCCCCGTCACACGATGAGCAGTTCTTCCCAGTCGCCGACGCACCAGACGTCCACGATCGGCGCCATCGGCGCACCCAGCCGCCGCAACACCGAACTGGCGCTCCTGGTGTTCGCCGTCGTCATCCCGGTCTTCGCCTACGCCAACGTGGGCCTCGCGATCAACGACCAGGTGCCCGCCGGGCTGCTGAGCTACGGTCTGGGTCTCGGCCTGCTGGCCGGTATCGCCCACCTCGTGGTCCGCAGGTTCGCGCCCTACGCGGACCCGCTGCTGCTGCCCCTGGCCACCCTGCTCAACGGCCTCGGACTCGTCGCCATCTGGCGGCTCGACCAGTCCGAGCTCCTCCAGAGCATCAAGCAGGCCGGCGGCGCCGCGCCCCGCCAGCTCATGTACACCGCGATGGGCATCGCCCTGTTCGTCGCCGTGCTGCTGTTCCTCAAGGACCACCGGGCCCTCCAGCGCTACACCTACATCTCCATGCTCGGCGCGCTGGTCCTGCTGCTGCTGCCGCTGGTGCCGGGCCTCGGCCAGGACATCTTCGGCGCCAAGATCTGGATCAAGGTCGGCTCCTTCTCCATCCAGCCCGGCGAGTTCGCCAAGATCGTGCTGGCGGTCTTCTTCGCCGGCTACCTGATGGTGAAGCGGGACGCGCTGGCCCTGGCCAGCCGCCGCTTCATGGGCCTCTACCTGCCGCGCGGGCGCGACCTCGGCCCGATCCTCGTGGTCTGGATCGTCTCCATCCTCATCCTGGTCTTCGAGACCGACCTCGGCACCTCGCTGCTGTTCTTCGGCATGTTCGTGATCATGCTGTACGTCGCCACCGAGCGGACCAGCTGGATCGTCTTCGGCCTGCTGATGTCCGCCGTCGGCGCCGTCGGCGTGGCCAGCTTCGAGTCGCACATCCAGACCCGTGTGCAGGCCTGGCTCGACCCCATGCGCGAGTACGAGCTGAGCCGGGCCGGGGTCATGGACGGCGTCCTCCACTCCGAGCAGGCCATGCAGGCCCTCTGGGCGTTCGGCTCCGGCGGCACCCTCGGCACCGGCTGGGGCCAGGGCCACTCCGAGCTGATCCGCTTCGCCGCCAACTCCGACTTCATCCTCGCCACCTTCGGCGAGGAACTGGGCCTGGCCGGGCTGATGGCCCTGCTGCTGCTCTACGGCCTGATCGTGGAGCGCGGCATCCGCACCGCCCTCGCCGCCCGCGACCCCTTCGGCAAGCTGCTCGCGGCGGGCCTGTCCGGCGCCTTCGCCCTCCAGGTCTTCGTCGTCGCCGGCGGTGTCATGGGCCTCATCCCGCTGACCGGTATGACCATGCCCTTCCTGGCCTACGGCGGCTCCTCCGTGATCGCCAACTGGGCCCTCATCGGCATCCTGCTGCGCATCAGCGACACGGCGAGAAGGCCCGCCCCCGCCCCCGCCGCCAATCCCGACGCCGAGATGACCCAGGTGGTCCGACCGTGAACAAGCCACTGCGCCGTATCGCGATCTTCTGCGGCCTCCTGGTGCTCACCCTGCTGCTGCGCGACAACTGGCTCCAGTACGTCAAGGCCGACGAGCTCAAGAGCGACGAGAAGAACCGCCGGGTCGCCATCGAGCGCTACTCCAGCCCGCGCGGCGACATCATCGTCGATGGCAAGGCCATCACCGGCCATGCCACCACCGAGGGCGACTTCAAGTACAAGCGGACCTACAGGAACGGCCCCATGTGGGCCCCGGTCACCGGCTACGTCTCCCAGGCGTACGGCGCCACCCAGATCGAGGCCATCGACGACGGCATCCTCACCGGCAACGACGACCGGCTGTTCTTCCGCAACACCCTCGACATGATCACCGGCAAGAAGCGCGAGGGCGGCAACGTCGTCACCACCCTCAACGGGGCCGCGCAGAAGGCCGCCTACGAGGGGCTGAAGAAGCAGAACGGCAAGGGCGCCGTCGTCGCCCTGGAGCCCGCCACCGGCAAGGTCCTGGCCCTCGCCTCCTTCCCCTCGTACGACCCCACCTCCATCGCGGGCGGCGGCAAGGCCGACGGCGAGGCGTGGAACCGGCTCCAGAAGAAGAACAACCCGGCCGACCCGATGCTCAACCGCGCGCTGCGCGAGGTCTATCCGCCCGGCTCGACCTTCAAGGTGCTCACCGCCGCCGCCGCGCTGGAGAACGGGCTGTACGACTCGGCGGACGAGAAGACCGACTCGCCCCAGCCCTGGACCATGACCGGCACCCAGACGGAACTGAAGAACGAGGGCACCATCCAGTGCAAGGACGTCCCGATGCGCGAGGCGCTGCGGGTCTCCTGCAACACCGTCTTCGGCAAGATCGGCGCCGACCTCGGCAACGAGAAGATGCTGGAGCAGGCGAAGAAGTTCGGCTTCACCGAGGAGCAGTTCATCCCGGTCCGCGCCAACGCCTCGGTCTTCTCCGACGACATGGAGCCCTCGCAGGTCGCGCTCTCCTCCATCGGCCAGTTCAACACCGCCGCCACCCCGCTCCAGATGGCCATGGTCACCGCGGCCATCGCCAACAACGGCGTGCTGATGAAGCCGTACATGGTGGACGAGCTGCAGGCGCCGAACGTGGACACCATCGAGAAGACCAGCCCGACCGAGCAGAGCCGGCCGCTCTCCGCGAAGAACGCCCAGATCCTGCAGTCGATGATGGAGACCGTCGTCAACGAGGGCACCGGCTCCAACGCCCGGATCAGCGGCGTCACCGTGGGCGGCAAGACCGGTACCGCCCAGCACGGTGTCGACAACAGCGAGAACCCCTACGCCTGGTTCATCTCGTACGCCAAGCAGAGCGACGGCAGCTCGCCGGTCGCCGTGGCCGTGGTGATCGAGGACGAGGACGCCGTCCGCGACGACATCTCCGGCGGCGGCCTCGCGGCGCCGATCGCCCGGAACGTGATGCAGGCGGTTCTGGACAGCAAGAAGTGACGACGGACCGAACGGGGCGTGACTCCCGTCACGCCCCCGTCACATAGACGCACGTTGCGATACCGGTCCTGTATCGGGTAACCGGCTTGGCCAGGTCACCCGGGGCGGGCCGGGTACGGTAGGCCGCGGACGACAGCCACCCGACCGCCGAGCGCGCCGGTCGGGACCGACGGAGAGGGCTGGTAGGAACCATGGAAGAGCCGCGTCGCCTCGGCGGCCGGTACGAACTGGGCCAGGTGCTCGGTCGTGGTGGCATG
Organism: Streptomyces sp. SID8352; assembly: GCF_009862265.1. Classification (GTDB taxonomy): domain Bacteria; phylum Actinomycetota; class Actinomycetes; order Streptomycetales; family Streptomycetaceae; genus Streptomyces. The sequence continues at coordinate 8,847 of NZ_WWGX01000039.1, forward strand.
GCGGAGGTCTACCTCGCGCATGACACGCGGCTCGGACGCACCGTGGCGGTGAAGACGCTCCGCGCGGACCTCGCGCGCGACCCGTCCTTCCAGGCCCGGTTCCGCCGGGAGGCCCAGTCGGCCGCCTCGCTCAACCATCCCGCGATCGTGGCGGTCTACGACACGGGCGAGGACTACATCGACGGGGTCTCCATCCCGTACATCGTCATGGAGTACGTCGACGGGTCCACCCTGCGCGAACTGCTCCACTCGGGCCGCAAGCTGCTGCCCGAGCGGACGCTGGAGATGACCATCGGGATCCTCCAGGCCCTGGAGTACTCGCACCGGGCCGGGATCGTCCACCGCGACATCAAGCCCGCCAACGTCATGCTCACCCGCAACGGCCAGGTCAAGGTCATGGACTTCGGCATCGCCCGCGCCATGGGCGACTCCGGCATGACGATGACCCAGACCGCCGCGGTGATCGGCACCGCGCAGTACCTCTCCCCGGAGCAGGCCAAGGGCGAGCAGGTCGACGCCCGCTCCGACCTCTACTCCACCGGCTGCCTGCTCTACGAGCTGCTCACCGTCCGCCCGCCGTTCGTCGGCGACTCCCCCGTGGCCGTCGCCTACCAGCACGTGCGGGAGGAACCGCAGGCGCCCAGCGTCTTCGACCCCGAGATCACGCCCGAGATGGACGCCATCGTCCTCAAGGCCCTGGTCAAGGACCCCGACTACCGCTACCAGTCGGCCGACGAGATGCGCGCCGACATCGAGGCCTGCCTCGACGGGCAGCCCGTCGCCGCCACCGCCGCCCTGGGCGCCGTCGGCTACGGCGGCTACCCGGACGACCAGCCGACCACCGCGCTGCGCTCCGACGCGGGCCCCGGCGGCGCCACCGCCATGCTGCCGCCGATGAACCCGGACGACGGCGGCTACGGCTACGACGACCGCCCCGACCGGCGGCGCCAGCAGCCGCGCAAGTCGAACCTCTCCACGGTCCTCCTGATCCTGTCCGGCCTGGTCGTCCTCGCCGGCGCCATCCTGATCGGCAAGTACGCCTTCGGCGGGGACGGCGCCGCCGACTCCACCGTGCCCGTGCCGCTCCTCGTCGGCCAGACGCAGGAGGAGGCCGGGAAGCTGCTGACCAACCGCGACCTGAAGATGGGCACGGTCGAGAAGAAGCCCTGCGAGGACCAGGAGGCCGGCACCGTCTGCGAGCAGGACCCCAAGCAGGGCACCGAGGTCGAGAAGGACTCCGTCGTCAACCTGGTGATCTCCACCGGCGCCCCCAAGGCCGATGTCCCCGACGTCAAGGGCCAGACCTACGCCGACGCCGAACGCGCCCTGAAGGACAAGGGCTTCGAGGTGGACAAGCGGTCCGAGGAGTCCACCGCGACCCCGGACACGGTGCTCTCCCAGGACCCGGCCGGCGGCACGGAGCTGAAGAAGGGCTCCACCGTCACGCTCACCGTGGCCCGGGAGACGGCCAAGGTCACCGTGCCCGACCTGAGCGGCAAGACCCCGGACGTGGCCAAGCAGCTCCTGGACTCCAAGGGCCTGGTACTCGGCTCGCAGACCCAGGAGGAGTCCGCCGCCCAGGCGGAGGGCACCGTCTTCGAGCAGAGCTTCGCCCCCGGCACCGACGTGGACCGCGGCAGCACGGTCGACATCAAGATCGCCAAGGCGCCGCCGCCCGAGGAGGAGAAGATCCAGATGCCGAGGGTCACGCAGATGACCGTCGGCCAGGCCAAGCAGGTCCTCGCGCAGCACGGGCTGGAGCTGGAGCGGATCATCGGGGCCGACGACGACAACGCCCTGGTCACCGGCAGCAACCCCGCCGAGGGCCAGGAGGTCAAGAAGGGCGACAAGGTCTTCCTGGTCGCGGCCCCGCAGCAGGGCGGCGACAACGGCAACGGGAACGACGGCGGGGGCAACAACGGGGGCGGCTTCCTCGGGGGCCTCGGCCGGGGCCACTGACCCGGCGCCCCACCGCGCCCGCGCCCGCGCGTGACGAGAGCCCCGGTCCCCTCGGTGAGGGGGCCGGGGCTCCGCCGTGCGGGGGCGTCGGGGACAGAGGGGGTCGACGCGGGAGGCGTCGGGGACAGAGGGGGTCGACGCGGGAGGCGGCGACGCGGCGGCGGGAACGGCCGCGGGGACCCGGGTGGCGGAGGGCGGAGGCGCGGGAGCGGCGGGGCGAACACGGCGCGGGATGGGCGGCACGCCGCGCCAGGCCCGGTACCGGCCCGGGGCGCCTGGGCTCCGGGGCCGCCCCGGGCCCGTCATCGCGGCGCGGGGCCCGCCGCCCCGTCCTGCCCCGTCCTGCCCCGGCGATCACGGTCAGCGGCCTGCGGCTCCGGCTGCGGCTCCGGCTGCGGCTCCGGCTCCGGCTCCGGCTCCGGCTCCGGCTCCGGCCCCGGCCGTAGTGGCGCTCAGCGGCCGGGGCTCAGTCCAGTTCCTTCGGCGGCGTCCGGTCGGCGTCGACCTTCTCGGTGCGCACCAGCTCGCCCCAGACCACGTACCGGTACTTGCTGGTGTACAGCGGGGTGCAGGTGGTCAGCGTGATGAAGTGGCCGGCCTTCTTCCGACCGGACTCCTCCGGTACCGGCGCCAGCGCCGCCACGTTGTACTTCGAGGTCTCCGGCAGGACGCTGTACGCCTTGTAGACGTACCAGGTGTCCTTCGTCTCGAAGACGATGGGATCGCCCTCGCCGATCTTGTGGATGTTGTGGAACTTGGCGCCGTGCCCGTCGCGGTGGGCGGCCAGCGAGAAGTTGCCCTTCTTCCCGGACGTGGGCAGCGTCGCCTTCACCGGGTCGGTGTAGTAGCCGGCCACGCCGTCGTTGAGGACCTGCGCCGACGTGCCCTTCTCCACCAGGATCTCGTCGCCGCCCATCGCGGGCACGTGCAGGAAGCCGATGCCGGCGCCGGTGTCGAGGGCGCCGGGGCCGGCCTCCTCCTGCCGGGCCCAGCCGTCGCGGACCCGGTCGGCCTGACGGTCCGCCGCGCGGTCGGCGACCACGTTCGTCCACCAGAGCGAGTAGGCGACGAACAGGCCCAGCACCAGGCCCGCCGTGATGAGGAGTTCGCCCAGGAAGCTGACGGCCAGGGCGACGGCCCGGCCGCCCCGGCGCCGGCGACGCCGTCCCCGGGACCGTGACGGGCCGGACGCGCGGTCCCCCGCGCGGTCCGCGTGATCCGATTCGGTGATCGATGCCACTGGTGTCATCCGCCCCTAGCTCACGAGCGCATCCGGCTTGCCCTTGCTGCGCGGCCGTTCCTCCACCATCTTGCCCCACACGATGAGCCGGTACTTGCTGGTGAACTCCGGCGTGCAGGTGGTGAGCGTGATGTAGCGGCCGGGGCTCTTGAAGCCCGCCTGCCGCGGGACCGGGTCGAGGACGCCGACGTTGCTCGGCGCGGTCACCGGCAGGACGGAGGCCATCTTGTACACGAAGTAGGTGTCCCGGGTCTCCACCACGATCGGGTCGCCGGGCTTCAGCCGGTTGATGTAACGGAAGGGCTCGCCATGGGTGTTGCGGTGCCCGGCCAGCCCGAAGTTGCCGGACGCGTCCTGCGGCATCGCCGTCTTCAGGGGCTTGTCCGCGTAGTGCCCGACCATGCCGCGGTCGAGCACCTTCTTGGTGTCGGTGCCCTCCGCGATCGGCACCACCACGTCCAGCGTGGGCATGTGGAGCAGGGCGAAGCCCTGACCCGGCTCGAAGGCGTCCGGGGCGCGCCCGCTGGCCCAGTCGTCCTGGAGGGCGCTGGCCGCGCGGTCCGCCTGGGCATGGGCCCGGACGTTGGTCCACCAGAGTTGGTAGGTGACGAACAGCAGCATCATCACACCTGTGGTGATGAACAGTTCGCCCATCACCCGGCTGACGATCACGGCGGGGCCCGGCTTGCGGGCGCGGGCCCGGCGGCGGGCCTCCACGCGCGACAGGGGCGCCTCCGCGTCCTCCCCGGCCTCCTGGTCCGGGAACTCCTCCGAAGGCTCCCCACGGCGGCCGTGGCGGCTCCTGGCGGCCCTCCTGCGCGCCGCGCGGCCCCCGTCCCCGGGGAAGGACGGGTCGGCGGGCTGTCCGGGCGGGGGGACGGGGACGCGCAGCGCCATCGTCTCGTCGTCGCCGGGCGGCCCGTAACCGCCCCCGGCGGGACCCCGTTCGGACGGCGCGCCCCGGTACCCCCCGTCGTCGTACGGCCCGTCCCCGTACCCCTGGTCCCCGTACCACTGGTCGCCGCCGTGGGGACCGGCGCCGTGTCCCTCGCCGCCGCGGGGGGCGCCGCCGTACGGGTCCGCGTCGTACCGCCCGTTCCCGTACCGCTCGCCGCCGAAGGCCCCGGGGTCGCCGTACGGCGGGCCCTGGGTGCCGTGGTCCGTCCCGTACGGGTCGTGCCCGTGGTGCCCGGGGTCGTCGCCGTAGGGTCCGCCGGGTCCGCTCCCGAACGCCCGGGGGTCCTCGTACGGCGGCCATCCGTACGAGCCCCCCTGCTCACCGGCGGAGCCGGATTCGCGCTCGGGGCGCAGGGCGGTCACGCCGTGGCCCTGCCCACCACCGGGGCGAGCCCCGCCGACCTCGCCACCGCGTCCCGGTCGCCGCACTCCACCAGCCAGTTGGCCAGCATGCGGTGCCCGTACTCGGTCAGTACCGACTCGGGGTGGAACTGGACCCCCTCGACGGGCAGTTCCCGGTGGCGCAGGCCCATCACGATGCCGTCCCGGGTGCGGGCGGTGACCTCCAGCTCGGCGGGCACCGTGGCCGGTTCGGCGGCCAGCGAGTGGTAGCGCGTCGCCGTGAACGGCGAGGGCAGGCCCGCGAAGACGCCCCTGCCGCCGTGCTCGACGGGGGAGGTCTTGCCGTGCAGCAGCTCCGGCGCCCGGTCCACCACGCCGCCGTACGCCACCTGCATCGCCTGCATGCCGAGGCAGACGCCGAAGACGGGGACGCCGGCCGCGGCGCAGTGCCGGACCATGCCGATGCTCACGCCGGCCCCCTCCGGGGTACCCGGGCCGGGGGAGATCAGCACGCCGTCGTAGCCGTCGTCGGCGTGCTCCGGGGTCACCACGTCGTTGCGCACCACGTCGCACTCGGCGCCGAGCTGGTAGAGGTACTGCACCAGGTTGAAGACGAAGCTGTCGTAGTTGTCGACGACGAGGATGCGCACGCTCACTGGTTGTCCACCGTCACATCGTTGAAGGGAATCAGCGGTTCGGCCCAGGGGAACACGTACTGGAACAGGCCGTAGACCGCCCCCAGGACCAGCACGAGCGAGACCAGCGCCTTCACCCACGCGTTGCCCGGCAGATGCCGCCAGATCCAGCCGTACATGCCGCCCCTTCCGTCGCGCCACGGCACCAAAACCACGCCGTACCCCACCAGACTAGCCGCGCGGGCTCCCGCGGAAGGGCGTCACGCCACAGGCCGCGCGTAGCGCAGGTCGGCCGTGCCCGAGTAGCCGGGCAGGGTGGTGACTCCGTTCTCCTCGACCTTCCAGCCCAGGCCGTAGACGTTGACGTACACCATGTAGTTCTGGATGGCGGGCGAGGCGGCGAGCGCCTTCCGCAGCCGCTCGGGCGGCCCCACGGCCTGGATCCGGTACGGCGGCGAGTAGACCCGGCCCTGGAGGATCAGGGTGTTGCCGACGCAGCGCACGGCGCTGGTGGAGATCAGCCGCTGGTCCATGACCTTGATGCCCTCGGCGCCGCCCTCCCAGAGGGCGTTCACCACGGCCTGGAGGTCCTGCTGGTGGATGACGAGGTAGTCGGGCTGCGGCTCGGGGTAGCCGGGCAGCTTGGCGGTGGCGTCCGGCGGGGCGTCGTCGAGCGTGACGGTGAGGGCCTCGCCCTTCAGCTCGCGGGTGCCGGCCCGCTCCTCCAGCCCGGAGAGCCTGCGCTCCTCGGCCAGGGTGCTGCCGCCGTCGCGGTCGGCGAGGGACTCGATGTCCCCGCGCAGAGCGGCGTTGGACTCGTCCAGTTCCCCGTTCTTCCGGCTGCGTTCGTGGATCAGATCGGACAACTTCAGCAAAGAGGCGTCCGTACGGATATTGGTGCCCTTGGCGGTATTGAAGCTGGTGAAGAAAAGGAGACCGGCCAGGGCGAAGACGGCGGCGGTGAGGATCCGCACGGGGCGGAATCCCCGCCGGAATCCTGGTCCGCGGACAGGGCTGGATACCTTCCCGGGGGAGTCGGCAGAATTGCTCAACGTACCCTTATCTCCTTCGGCGCCACGGAAGCACTACGCTAACGGACGCCCGGGGGAGCGTTCAGAGCCCCTTGCATCGACAGGAGAGACCCTCGTGCCGAAGTCACGTATCCGCAAGAAGGCCGACTACACGCCGCCGCCCGCGAAGCAGGCGGCAGCGATCAAGTTGACCAATCGGTCCTGGGTCGCACCCGTGATGCTGGCCCTGTTCGTCATCGGTCTCGCCTGGATCGTGGTCTTCTACGTCACGGACGGTTCGCTGCCGTGGGACACCCTGGGCAACTGGAACATCGTGGTGGGCTTCGGCTTCATCGCCGCCGGTTTCGGTGTTTCCACGCAATGGAAGTAGCGCCTCGCGCGCTGTGTTTCCCGGGTTCGGACCGGTCTTCCCCAGCGAGTTATCCACAGGTTGTCCACATGGGGAAAAGAAACGACGATCTGTGGATAACCACCAGAGCGTTGACGCCGGTGTGACGGAAGTACCAGCTCCCGAAAACACGTTCGCCCCCTGCCTGACCTGCGGAAACACAGGTCAGCGACAGGGGGCACACCTGTTCCCGCGCCATATGCACAAGATCCGGCACCCGCTGTGGACAACCGGGAGTGCTCAGGTGAGCTGGGCGGTTCTCACCAGGGTGAGGACGACCACGGCCACCAGGACCAGCGCACAGGCCCCGTACTGCACGGCGGCCCGCCGTTCGCGCGGGGCGTGCAGCATCGCGTAGCCGATCAGGACACCGGCGACGAGACCGCCGATGTGCGCCTGCCAGGCGATGTTGAAACCCGGACTGAACGTGAAGACCAGGTTGATCGCCAGCAGGACGACGACCGGCCGCATGTCGGCGTTGAGCCGCCGCACCAGGGCGGCGGTCGCGCCGAAGAGGCCGAAGATCGCGCCGGAGGCACCGAGCGAGGGCTGGTTGGGCTCCGCGATCAGATAGCTCAGCGCGCTGCCGGCCAGCCCGGAGCAGAAGTACAGGGCGAGGTAGCGGGCCCGGCCGAGCGCCGTCTCCAGCGGACCGCCGAGCCACCACAGGCTGAGCATGTTGAAGGCGATGTGCATCACGCTGCCGTGCAGGAACATCGCGGTCAGCAGCCGGTACCACTGGCCCTCCGCGATCCCCTCCACCGAGCCGAGGCCCGGCACATAGGCCTGCCCGATCAGCTCGAAGCGCTCGGTGAACCGGTCCCCGACCGCGAACTGGACCAGGAAGAACACCAGGTTGATCCCGATCAGGATCTTGGTGACCAGCCGGGGGTCCGCGGAGACGACACCGCCGGCCAGGGTCCGGGGCTGCCACGCGGGGGGAGCCAGCCGCGCTCCGCCCGACGGGCCCCGGGCGCAGTCGGGGCAGTGGAAGCCGACGGAGGCGTCGACCATGCACTCCGGGCAGATCGGCCGCTCGCACCGGGTGCAGCTGATGCCGGTCTCGCGGTCGGGATGGCGGTAGCAGCCGGGGAGCCCCTGCTCGGGCGGGGGCGCCTGGCCGCCGGGTCCCCACGGGCCCTGCGGGCTGCCGGGTGCCTGTCCGTCCATGGGTTCCCCTCGCTCGTCCGTCCGGGGCGGGACACACCCCCGCCCCGCACATCCTTACGGACGGGCGGGGCGTTTGGTTCCCCCGGGACCCACTCCTGCGGGGCCGGGGGCGGTGGCGGTCAGCCCTCGACGGTCTCGACCACGACCGACTCGATCACCACGTCGTCCACCGGACGGTCGGTGCGCGGGTTGGTCGGCAGTGCCGCGATGGCGTCGATGACCTTCTGGCTCGCCGTGTCGGTCACCTCGCCGAAGATCGTGTGCTTGCGGTTCAGCCAGGTCGTCGGGGAGACGGTGAGGAAGAACTGCGAGCCGTTGGTGCCCGGACCGGCGTTGGCCATGGCCAGCAGATAGGGGCGGTTGAAGGAGAGGTCCGGGTGGAACTCGTCCCCGAACTCGTAACCGGGGCCGCCGGTGCCGTTGCCCAGCGGGTCACCGCCCTGGATCATGAAACCGCTGATCACCCGGTGGAAGACGGTGCCGTCGTAGAAGCGGTCCGTGGACTTCTTCCCGGTCGCGGGGTGCGTCCACTCCCGCTCGCCCCCGGCGAGTTCGACGAAGTTCCGGACCGTCTTGGGGGCGTGGTTCGGCAGGAGCCGGACCCGGATGTCGCCGTGGTTGGTCTTCAGGGTGGCGTGGAGCTGCTCGGCCACGAGGTGCCTTCCGTCGTCCTGTCGTGCCCCCCGATCCTCGCACGCCCGGTGCCGTGCGTCGTGCAGCCGCCGGAACCCGTTCCGGTCCGCGCCCCGCCCCGGCCGCCGGAGCCCGCCGCCACCGCCGGGGACGGGGTGGGGGCGGGGCCGGGACGGGCCGGGGGCGAGCGCGGGGCGCCGTTTCGTGGCATTGTCGTCGACGGGTTCGCGTTGATCCCCGTTCGTCCACTCCCGCTGCGCTTCACCCCTGACGGCGATGGTTTCTCCGGGGTTGTCCGGCGGGTTCCGGAGCCACCGCCCGTGCCCCGGATGCCCGCTCTCGCATGCCCGGCGCCCCGTCCGCAGGCATGATCCGCACAGGGGTGGAAAGTCGAATGACCGTACGCCACCGAGGAGGAGGAACCCGTGACCCGCATCGACAGCGTGCGCGCCGCGACCGGTTCGGCGAAGGACAGCGTCCTGCACGCCGCGGACGCGGTGGCGCCCTACGCCGACACGGCCAAGGACCGGGCCGCCCACTACGCGCACGAGGCCCGTGTGCGGCTGGCGCCCAAGGTGTCCCAGGCCGCCTGCCAGGCCCGCCTCCAGTACGGCACGCATGTCGCGCCCCGGCTGGAGCAGGCCCGTACCCATGTGCCGCCCAAGGTGGACCAGGCCGCTCAGGAGGCCGCGCTCCGGGCCCGGGTGGCCGCCCGGCAGGCCGCCGATTACTCCCGGCCGAGGGTCGAGCAGGCGGTGGCCGCCGCCGGTCCCGTCCGGGACGAGGCCGCCGCGCGCGGTGCCGCCGCCCTGGCCGCGCTGCGGGGCCAGGTCTCGGCCGACGAGATCCGGCGGCTGGCCCGCAGGAACGAGCGGCGGGCGAGGACCGGGCGCTTCGTCAAGGTCCTGGCGCTGGTCGGCATCGCCGCAGGCGGGGCCTTCGCCGCGTGGAAGTGGTGGGACCGCCAGGCGAACCCGGAGTGGCTGGTCGAGCCGCCCGCGGCGACGGAGGTGCCCCGGTCCGGGCGGCTGACGTCGGTGGACGGTTCCGGCGAGGGCGAGGGTGAGGGCGACGGCGAGGCCATCCTCGAACCCGAGGTCCAGGCCAAGCAGGCCCAGGACGAGGCCGCGGAGGGCGACGAGCCGCGCTGAACCCCCCCGGCGCGACGAGCCCCTCGGCGCGCCGGATTCCCTGCGGGGATCGGTCCCCGGAGCGCCGGACCCGCACGGCTCCGTTTCCCCCCGCCCCCCGCCCCGTCGCCGCGGTCGCTCCGTCGCCGTGGCGCGGAGGAGGACGGTCTCTTCCGCCCCACGGCGGCGTTTCACGTGGAACAACGCAAGCCCGTCCGGCCGTGCGCCGGGGCAGGAGCATGCCGGTGTCGGGGCGATGGTGTGGGCGGGCGGTGCCCGGTGCGGGGTGGTGCCCCGTGCCGGGGGCGGTGGCGGCGGCCGCGACCGGGCGCGGTGGCCCGCGGTCCGCCGCGCGGCGGATTCCGGAGGAGGCCCCGGCTCAGCGGCCGTAGCGGCGTTCCCGCAGGGAGTAGGAACGCAGCGCGCGCAGGAAGTCGATCTCGCGGAAGTCCGGCCAGTAGCACTCGCAGAAGTACACCTCCGCGTAGGCGGACTGCCAGAGCAGGAAGCCGGAGAGGCGCTGCTCCCCGGAGGTGCGGATGATGAGGTCCGACTCCGAACGCGCCTTGGAGTACAGGTGCTTCGAGATGTGCTCCATGGTGAACGTCTCGATGAACTCGTCGATGTCACCACCCCGGGCGCTGTGCTCGGTCAGCGCGGAGCGCACGGCGTCGACGATCTCCCGCCGCCCGCCGTAGCCCACCGCGACATCGACCTTGGTGCCCTGGGTGCGGCCCTCGGTCGCGGCGGTGGCGCTCTTCAGCCGGTTCGCGGACTCGGCGGGCAGCAGGTCCAGCGCGCCGACCACTTCCACCCGCCAGGGGTTTCCCGGCGCCGCCAGGTGCTCGACGACCTCCGCGATGATGTCGATGAGCGGTTCGAGCTGGTCCTCGGGCCGGTGCAGGTTGTCGTCGGAGAGCATGAACAGGGTGACGTGCTCGATCTGCGCGGAGTCGCACCAGCGCAGGAAGTCCATGACCTTGGCCCCGCCCGCGCGGTAGCCCTCGCGCGGGTCCTCGATGCCGGACATCTTGGCCCAGCGGCGGTTGCCGTCCAGCATGATCCCGATGTGCTGGGGGCGTGGGAGTCCATCCAACTCTCTGACCAGGCGCCGCATGTACAGCGCGTCGAGAGCGGCCCGTACCTTCGCCCGCATGGTTTACCCCTTCCGGCTCGTCGGCGGCAACGGAACGGCCCCGACGGCGATGAGCCACCCGGCAGCGTCCCCTTGGGGGGTGTGGTGCCGGCGCCCTCTGAGGTGACGATATCAAGAGCAGACAGCGCTTCTCCGGGGCTCGACGGGCCGCGCGGACCCGCGCGCGGGGCGGTCCGGGGGCGCTTGGGAAGGGTGTGACGGGTGGTGCCGGTGTGGCAGGTTCCACGGCGCGGAACGGAGCCCCGGCACCGGACCGGGCCGTCCGCCGGGCGCGGGGAACCGCTCCCCGGGGAGGATCATTTTCCCGAGGGACCGTCTCCGAACAGGTGTTTCTCCGGTAACTCCCGCTCCGTGGAGGGGGACTGCCCGACCGTGCGGCCCCGCGAGGAGCCGTCGGCCCGGACCGGCCGCCGCCGGGCCCCTCCCCCGGCGCGGAGCCGCTCGCGGGCACCGCGGCGGCGGACGGCGGGGCGGTCCGCGGGCCCACCGGGCCGGGGGCGGCGGCGGAACCGGTGTCCCACATCGGCCGAAACCATGATCCACACCTGGCCGACATCGTGTCGTCGGGGCGCCGGCGGGGCCATGGGCGGCCGGGGACGATGCCCGCGGCGCGGCGCGAGACCGCGCGGCACGGCGAGGCCCGGTATGGAGCGGGACCGCGCGGCGAGGACAGGGAGCAGCGGGGAGGGGCGGGCGGCGCCGAACCCGGGGCGCCGGACGGGGCGGGGCGCGAGGCGTGTGCCGGGCGGGGCGTGCGGCGCGCGCCCGGTGGGGGGCGGGGCGTGCGGCGCGCGCCCGGTGGGGGGCGGGGCGTGCGGCGCGCGCCCGGCGGGGCAGAGCGCGGGGCGCGCGCCCGGCGGGGCAGAGCGCGGGGCGCGCGCCCGGTGGGGCAGAGCGCGGGGCGCCGGACGACGCAACGCGGGGAAGGCGGGGCGGTAGCCATCGGTGCGACCCGGGCGGCGTGCGCCGGGGCGGGTCCGTGGGGCAAGGCGAGGGAAGACGGTTGCCCTGAGCGGGTTCCTGACGGTCCGCCACGCACCGTTTCTGGCTCTGATCACACTACGTGACTGCTATCTATGCTTCGCATGACACCCAGGCAACGCCCCCTCATGCCAGGACGGCGCGCATGGCCGTCCCGCATCGCTGCCTCGGCCCTCGCCCTGGCGCTGGCCACCGGCTCCTCTCTCCTCATGGGCGCCACGGACTCCGCCCAGGCCCGGCCCCAGGACCAGACCCAGACCCGGGCCGAGAACCAGACCCAGACCAGGGTCCGCGCCAGCTCCCTCGTCCAGGAGACCTTCACCGAGGCCACCGCACCCGACTTCACCGGAGTGGGGTCGGCCTGCCTCACCGGCGCCCCGGCCGCCGCCCCTCCGGGCGAGGGCAACCACCCGCTGGGCGGCTGCCCCGAGGGCGTCGGCCCGGTCCCGCCCCCGGACGCCGCCCCGAACGGCTACCTGCGGCTGACCGACGCCTCCCACGACCAGTCCGGCGCCGTCCTCCACAACCACGCGCTGCCCGCCACACAGGGCCTCGACGTCACCTTCGACCAGTGGCAGTACGGGAGCACGACGCCCGCCACCCCGGCCGACGGCATCTCCTTCTTCCTCGTCGACGGGGACACCGACCTGAACCACCCGGGCGCCTTCGGCGGCAGCCTCGGCTACGCGCAGAAGCTCCCGGACGACGACCCCACCGCCGAGTTCCTGCCCGGCGTGGACCGCGGCTACCTGGGCATCGGCCTGGACGTCCTCGGCAACTACTTCGGCGACTGGGAGCACCGCGGCAACGGCTGCGACACCCGCTCGCCCGCCGGGACCGCCTTCCACGTCCCCGCGCCCGGCCCCAACATGGTGACCGTGCGCGGACCGGGCGACGGGATCGAGGGCTACTGCTTCCTCACCGCCACCACCAGCAACTTCAGCACCACCGGCCCCTGGCCGTCGACCCTGCCCGGCCGGCTCCAGGGCCCGCTGACCACGCTGCCACCGGACGCCACGCCCGTCGAGGCCCAGACCGCGCTGGAGCCCTCGCGCCGCCGGGTGCACGTGGAGATCACCCCGGCGCCGGACCCGGTCCTCACCGTGTCGATCGACTTCAACGACGGAGCCGGCTTCCAGCAGGTGCTGACCACGCCGGCCCCGCAACCGGTGCCGTCCACCTACAAGTTCGGCTTCGCGGCCTCCACCGGCCTGTTCACCGACGTGCACCTGATCCGCAACGTGGCCATCAGCACCCAGGTGCCGCTGCCGCAGCTCGACCTGGTCAAGCAGGTCAAGGAGCCCCGGCCGGGCGACCTGACCGTCGGGTCCGAGGTGCCGTACGAGTTCGTGGTGACCAACTCCGGCGAGACGGACATCGAGAACCTCACCGTCGACGACCCGAAGGTCGGCCCGGTCTCCTGCCCGACGACGACGCTCGCGCCCGGTGAGACGGTCACCTGTACCGCCACCTACACCGTGACCGCCGCCGACGTGGCGCAGGGCTCCATCGAGAACACCGCCGTCGCGCGGGGCACGTCGGACGGGGAGCCGGTCACCTCGCCGCCGTCCTCGGAGACGGTGCCGATCGAACTGCCGGCGGGCATCTCCATCGAGAAGCGGGTGACGACCCCCGGGCCGTACAACGTCGGCGACGAGATCACCTACACGTACACCGTCCGCAACACGGGCGGCACCGAGCTGACCGGGGTCGCGGTCCAGGACGACCGGGTCACCGGCATCACCTGCGGGTCGACGACGCTGGCACCGCTCGGCAGCCCCGGTGACAGCACCACCTGCACCGGCACCTACACCATCACCGCGAGCGACGGCACCGCCGGTTACGTGACCAACACGGCGACGGCGAGCGGCACTTCGGAGGGCCGCACCATCACCTCCCCGCCGACCGAGCAGACGGTGCCCGTCGGCGCCCCCCACCTCACCCTGGAGAAGCGGGTCGTCACGCCCGGCCCGTACGCGGTCGGCGACGAGGTCACCTACTCCTACACCGTCCGCAACACCGGCAGTACCGTCCTGCACGACGTCCTGGTCAGCGACGACCTGGTGGCCGAGGTGACCTGCGGGTCGACGACCCTGGAGCCCGGCGCGAGCACCACCTGCACCGGCACCTACACGATCCGGGACGCCGACGTCGCGGACTGCCCGGACTCCGGCACCGGATACGGCACCGGATACGGCACCGGTGGCGCGGGCTGCCCCCTGACCAACGTGGCCATCGCGGCGGGCACCGACCCGCAGGGCAACCAGATCGCCAGCGAACGCGCCGAGGCCACCATCACGGTCGGAGGCGGCGGGAACGGCGAATGCCCCGGGAAGGACCACGGCAAGAAGGGCTACGGCGAGCCCGGCAAGGACCACGACGAGTCCGGAAAGGGCTACGGCAACCCCGGGCACTGCTAAGGAGCCTGACCCCCCGGTACCGAACGAGCCCCCCGGCCGCCTCTCCCGCGGCCGGGGGGCTCCCGCACGCCCGGCTCCCGTCACCGGCCGGGTGCGGGACGCCCCGCCGCGGCTGCCGGGGCGGAGGCGCCGCGGCGCGGGCGCGGGCGCCGGAAGCCGGGCGCCGTGCCGGTCAGCCGCTGTACGGGGTCTTCGCGCGGGCGTCCCGCAGGGCGTTGCCCCACCAGATGAGCTGGTCGAGCAGGGTCTTGGCCGCCGCCGGAGCGGTGTCGTTGGTGACCTGGCCGTCCTCGCCGAACTGCTCCCAGACGTTGCTGAGCGTGACCACGTCGCGCACGGTCGCGGCGTGCAGCTCCGCGCATACGGTGCGCAGGTGCTCCACGGCCCGGGAACCGCCCGCCACCCCGCCGTACGACACGAAGCCGACCGGCTTGGCGTGCCACTGCGTGCCGGTCCAGTCGAGCAGGTTCTTCAGCGACGCCGGATAGCTGTGGTTGTACTCCGGGGTGACCACGGCGAACGCGTCGGCCCGCTCCAGCCGCCCGGACACCTCGTCGAGGACGCGCCGCACCTCGGGGGCGGGCTCCATGGAAATGACCGTGGGCAGGTGATGCTCGGCGAGGTCGATCATCTCCACCGCCACTCCGGCGTTCCGGCGCGCGACACCCGCGAACCACTCGGCGACCGTGCCGCCGAAGCGGCCTTCGCGGTTGCTGCCGATGATCACGGCGAGGCGGAGGGGGGCGTTGGGCATCTCTGTCTCCTGGGAAGGGTGAGTGGCGTCGGACGGGCCTGGTGTGCGGCGGGCCGTGCCGCCGCCGCTCGGCACGGCGGACGGCCCGGACGGGGGCCGGACGGCCCGCGCGCCTCCACGATCCGACCTCAACTTCGGACGAGGTCAAGGGGGGAACAGGAGTCCACGGCCCCGCGGTGGATCTCCGGCGCCGCCGCCGGCCGGTTCGGGGTGATGCGGGCGTGCGTCAGACCCTCCGGGTTGGTCGAAGCCGGTGCCGCGGCGGCGTGCCACCCGGGACACCGCTCCCGGACGCTGGTCCCGCACAGCCCGGCCGCGCGGTTCCGGCCGCGGTTCCGGCTACGCACCCCGATCGCGCGCCCCGACCGCACGGTCCGCGAGGTGCCCGTGGGCCTCCCCGCCCCGGGGCGCCGAGGGTCGGGCCGAAGGACGGAGGGGGACAGGGCTCGGCGGGGACAGGGGCCGACGGGAGACAGGAGGCGGCGGGGACAGAGGGCGGGCGGCGCTGGAATCCCCTGGCCGGGACTTGACCTCAATCGCTGTTGAGGTCCAAGACTTCTCCTCGGCGTCCACGACACACAACCAACTGACCTGACCCTCCATGTGATTGACGTTCCGTCAGAAAGAGACGGAAGCGACCGGCGACCGCGCCTCCGGGGCGGGAAGCGCTGCGGCAGCGCGCCCTCGCGCAGGAAGCCGAACCCGTGCTCGACCGCCGGCACCCCGAGCGCCCGCGCACCCCGAGACGGGCTCGAGCGTGGCCTGACCCCCGGCCCCGCCGGACGGGCGCGCGGACCGCCGACAGCCCGTGCCACCTGGCGTCAAGCAGCAGTCGAGGCAACCTCAAGACCGTTGCGTGAATCTCGCAGCGCCGGGGAGCGGCGCCGTGAGGACTACGAAGTGTCCCAGTTCCACGAACCAGTGAATGCGAAGTGACGGCGATGAAGGCTGCAGCGTTGTTCTCGTTCGGCGGGCCCGAGGTCCTGACCCTGGCCGACGTCCCCGAGCCCCAGGCCGGTCCGGGGCAGGTGCGCGTCCGCGTCCGGGCGGCCGGTGTCCAGCACTTCGACACCGGCATCCGGCAGGGGTGGGCGCCCCCCTCCATCGACCTCGGCTTCCCGGTCGTGCCCGGCAACGAGTTCGCCGGCGTCGTCGACCGGGTGGGCGAGGGCGTCACCGGCTTCGCCGAGGGCGACGAGGTCCTCGGCTACACCACGCTGGGCAGCTACGCCGAGTACGTCGTGGCGCCCGCCGACCAGATCGCGCACAAGCCCGCGAGCATGCCCTGGGACGTCGCGGGCGGCTTCTCCGCCAACGGCCAGGGCGCCCACCTGTGCCTGGGCGAGATGAAGGTGGGGCCGGGCGACACGGTCCTCATCCACGCGGCGGCCGGGGCCCTCGGCACCTTCTCGGTCCAGCTCGCCAGGGCCTGGGGCGCCACCACCGTCATCGGCACCGCGAGCGAGGCCAACCACGACTACCTGCGCTCGATCGGCGCCGTGCCGGTGGCCTACGGCGAGGGACTGGTCGAACGGGTCAGGGCGGTGGCGCCGAACGGCGTGGACGCCGCCATGGACAACGCGGGCCCCGACGCGCTGCGGGCCTCCGTCGAGCTGGTCAAGGACAAGAACCGCATCAGGACCATGATCTCCGACGAGGCCGCGGAGGAGCTGGGCGTGCCCGCGCTGGGGCCCGGCCGGTCGGTCGAGCGGCTGCTGGAGCTGATCCGGCTCTACGAGCAGGGCAGCATCCGCATCCACATCCGCAACGCCCACCCGCTCGCCCGGGCCGCCGAGGCGCACCGGGAGCTGGAGACCGGCCACGGGCGCGGAAAGCTGGTCCTCACCGTCGACTGAGGCGCCACCGCCCCGCACGGCAGAAAAGAACGAAGGGAATCCAGGACACCGTGGCGTCAGAAATCACGGAGGCGGGCGCCAAAAAGGCGCAGAAGGAAACCAGTCTGATAACGCTCGGCTGCGTTGTGATTCTGGGCACCATCGTGGCCGCGATCGACGGCACCGTCATGGTGGTGGCGATCGATGCGATCGGAAAGGACTTCTCGGCGTCGACCCAGGCCGTCCAATGGGTCACCGGCGCCTATCTGCTCGCCACCTGCGCGGCCATTCCGGTCTCCGGGTACATGGTCGACCGCTTCCGCGCGCGGACCGTGTGGCTGCTCTCCCTGGTGGCCTTCCTGGCCTCCGTGGTGCTGTGCGGGGCCGCCTGGTCGTCGGCGAGCCTGATCCTCTTCCGGGTACTCCAGGGGTTCTCCGGCGGCCTCATCGGCATGGTCGCCACCGTGGTGCTGACCCGCGCGGCCGGTCCCGAACGGGCCGGCCGCGCGTTCAGCGCGGTCGCCGTGCCCTCCACCCTGGCGCCGGTCCTGGGCCCCATCGCGGCCGGCGCCGTCATCGACTCGGCCAGTTGGCGGTGGCTGTTCTACGGTCAGCTCCCGCTCCTGGTCATCGCGCTGGGCGCGGCCCTGATCGTGCTGCCGCGCGACGGCGCCGACCGCACGGCGCGCCTCGACTGGAAGGGCCTGTTGCTCATCACCCCCGGGCTGGCGGGCCTTGTGTACGGCCTGTCGGAGGTGGCCGGCACGGACATGACCGGCTCCGGCGGGGTCCTTCCCGTCGTCCGGAACGTGGCGTTCGTCGTCGCCGGAATCCTCCTGACGGTCCTCTTTGCCCGGCGCGCGCTGCGGACCCGCCAGAATCCACTGATCGACCTGAGCCTTTTCGGGAACAAGGGCTTTTCCATCACCGTCGTACTCCTCTTCGTAGTAGGATTCCTGCTGTACGGCCTGCTCTTCCTGATTCCGCTCTATTACCAGCAGGTCGTCGGCCTCAGTGCGACGGCCGCCGGAGCACTGCTCGCGCCGCAGGGCGCCGGAATGGGAATAGCGGCCGTATTCATCGGCTCGCTGAACGACCGGTTCGGCGCCCGGCCGATCGTGCTGTGCGGTCTGCTGCTCACCACCGCGGGCACCGTGCCCTTCGCCTTCTCCGGCGCGCACCCCGACGACCTGCTCCTCGGCGCGGCGCTCGCGCTGCGCGGCATGGGCCTCGCCTCCATCTCGATCCCGCTGTCGGCCTCGCTCTACCAGAGCAGGCTGCCGCAGGAGGCGATCCCCCACATCACCACGATCAGTGCCGTCGGCCAGCGCGTCGGCGGCGCGCTCGGCGGGGCCATGGCCGCGGTGAGCCTGCAGCTCATGTCCGAGCCGGGCCGCACGGCCGGCGGGTCCGCGTTCACCGTCACGTTCTGGTGGATGACCGGGCTGCTCCTGGCGCCCCTCGCGCTCGCCCTCCGGCTGCCCCGCAAGGCCAGGGGCTGAGCCCCGGGCCCGGCCACGGGCCCCGGCGGCGCCGCGCGCCCCGGACGTCCAGGTACTCGCCGTCGTCGACGCTCTCCCCGATGACCCAGGCCATGCCGTACGGCCGGTTGCCGTCGGCGGGGACCTGGTCGCGCAGCGCCTTCCGACGCCGGTCCGCGCCCCCCGGCGCGACGGCCGGCGGAAGCTCTCCCGGTTGTTCTGCGGGAGCAGGAAGAGGAGGTGGCACACCTCGGCGATGCACGTCTCCTCGTCGCCGTGGGACGTCAGCACGCCGGCACGCCGACACGTCAGCACGTCAGCACGTCAGCACGTCAGCACGTCAGCACGTCAGCACGTCAAACAGGGACAAAAAACACCCCCCTGACGACGTTTCCAAAGGTCAGAGGGGTGTTTCGAAGTGGAGCCTAGGGGAGTCGAACCCCTGACATCTGCCATGCAAAATCACGTGACCCTAGAAGCGGGTCTCACGGAGTCTCGCCGAGTGGCCCCGAGCGCAGGTCAACAGGGTGGTGATCCCCTCGCTACGAGATTGGCCGAGCTTCGACGAGGCTCGCGGAGGGGGGAATGTGGACGTGAAGTGGATTCCACATCCCTGCGGTCATCACGAGACCGCCCGCAGGTGACGGCCGGTACCGCCAGCCTCAAGGGCATCGCGCACGCGGTCTGCCGCACCCTCGCTGCCGTGCGTGTAGAGCCACGTCACCCGCCCACCCCGCTCCTGCCCGAGCATGAGCTGCACGTCCTTCTCGCTCACGCCCCGAGCATGCAGACGGCTCGCCAGCGCGTGCCGGTAGTCGTGCATCCGCGGCCAGTACTCCTCTCGTCCGGTCTCGGGGTTCTTGATGAGCCGTGCCAATCCCACTTCCTTGATCGCGGGGATCCAGATCCGGCGCCGGAAGTTGTTGCCGCGCAGCACTCCGTCCAGCACGGTCTTCTCCCCCTGGAGGGATCGGACCTCACCGGCCATCGGGCCGCGGAACACGAGTTCGTCCGGGCACAGTCCGGTCTCAACGTCGGTCACCGCCCTGGACGCTGGCAGGCGCTCCAGCATCAGCGCGGCGGCCTCCACGGCGAGCGATGTGAGGGGGACCGCCCTGTATCCGGCGACGGTTTTCGGCATGCTCTGGCGGACGACGGTCCCGCGGTCGTCCACGAGGATGTGCCTGACCTCAGCTGTCTGGCCCTCAAGGTCGAGGTAGCAGGCGCGCAGACCGATGATCTCGCTCCAGCGCATGCCGGTCTCGTGCGCGAAGTCGACGAGCGGCTGATACCACCCGGGGATGGCCTCGCGGATCGCGGCGTACTGCTCTTCGGTGGGGGGCCGCAGATCGTCCGGGTGCTTCGTCGGGGCTGCGGCCGTGATGGTGACGGAGTCGAGCGGGTTCTTCGCAATGCGCTCGTCCACCACTGCGTCGCGCATCAGCGCGCGGAGCAGCTCACGGACCTTCACCTGCGTGGCGTGGCCCTTGACCTCGGTCCGCATCCACGCCTGGACCTCGGCGTGCCGAATCGAGTTGAGCTTGCGCCGCCCCCACTTCGGCTCGATGTGGCACGTCCAGGAGCTGAGCTTTCGGTTGCGGGTGGTGGTCCTCTTGGGCTCGTGGCCGGGCCACCATTCGTCCCACCAGGCGCTGAGGGTGATCTCGCCGCGCTTGGGGTCCAGGTAGGTCCCGGAGCGTACGGCCTCGCGCATCCTGTCCAGGAAGGCGTCGGCCTCCTTCTTCTTCGGGAAGTTCTTCGCCTTCTGGTCGCCGTTGCTGTCTCGGTAGCGGGCCTGCCAGGAGCCGAGGCAGTCGCGGCGCTTCTTCCGCTCGCCGTGTTCGGCCAGCGGGTACTTCTCCATGCACGCCTGGCAGCCGCACGACTTCGAGCGGAGCTGGCGGGGGTTGTTCGTGGCCCTAGGCGGCATGGTGCCTCCTGCGGCAGGGCTGGCGGGTCTTCTTGGGCGTCACGAAGCACCTCGTTCTGTCACTGGGCAGCGAGGCGGATGCTCTCGCCGCACCAGCAGCGTGCACCCAAGGACCTCTGGCGGACACCAATTTCGTCGAGAACGGCGCGGACGGCGCGGACGGCGAACCCGTCACGCAGATCCGGCGGAATGGTGATCACGTTCCTGTCGCGGTCCCACGGATCGCTGATCTCGTCGAGCGGCGCGTACAGGACACGGATGCACATGGCGCACTCCCCTTTGGATGCACGGCTGAGTGTCGCCAACGGGGGAGGAGGAGAGCGTCGGCCCGATCGACCGTACTCCTTGCGGCGGGAATATGACACTGCTTAGCGCACGGAATCTACACGTCCGCGCACAGGGTGTGACTGACCTTCAGGCTAAGGGAGTTGCTTGTTGCTGTCCGCGAGCGCCTTCGCCTGAATCTCCAGCATCTCCTGCTGCTCCTGCGTCAGCCTGTCGAAGACGCTCAGGAGGCGCGCCTTGGCGTCGGGGCCGAGCGGGGCAGGGGCCCGGCGGCCGGCGGCAGCCGTGAGCCGCGTCAGGCTGTACTGCGGGAAGGCCTGGGCGAGGCGTCGGATGGCCTCGTCGCGAGGGACCTTGCGGCCGTTGATCCAGGTGCTGACCGTGGAAGGGGACGCCTCGATGGCGCGGGCCACGTCGGACTGGCTGGCGTTGTAGTGCACCATCAGCTCGGCGAGTACCTGCGCGAACGTCTCGGCGTTGGGGTCGGCTTCCACGGGCACCAGAGTGCCCGCCCGACTCTACTTTTTGCAAGTAAAAGTAGAACCATGGCGCGTTCCACGCCCGTGCGTAACCTCCCCGTCACGCAGGCGTGGAGCTGCATATGCCGCGCCACTATAGAACAGTCGTTCGAAAAAGGCCACTAACTTGCCGCCGCTCGGCGGGACTCGGGGAGACTCGTTGACAGAAGCGTGACTGTGACGGTAGAAAGGTCACAGCGCCGCAGCCCATGGCGCCACACCAGCCACAACCCGGCACGAGGTCCACATGCCAAAACTCAGCCGCAAGGGCGCAGGCCAGCCACTGAGAGACGCCATGAAGCGAGCCGGACTCACCGGTCCGGAACTCGCCGAGGCGACCAAGGAGGTCGACCCGGCCGGCAAGGGCATCAGCCCCGCCACCGTCGGACGCCTGACCGGCAGAGGAAAGACCGCCCGCGACCGCTGTGAGTGGGACACCGCCTGGTTTATGGCCGAGGCCCTCCATCGGAGGACCAACGCGCCGCTCCAGGACCTCTTTGCCATACCTGCACATTCCACCGTGACAGTAGAAAGGTCAACACCTGATGCCGACCAAGGTTGACCGGCACGTCGCCAGCCTCCCGGCCGGCCTGCTGCCGCTCCTGAGCCAGAAGGAGCTGGAGACGTACTACGGCGTCTCCGACTGGACCGTCCGCCAGTGGATGAAGGCCGGGATGCCGCGCGAGCCGTTCGGCGCCCGTGGCTTCCGCTTCGACCTGGACCAGGTCCGGGGCTGGATGGCGGAGTACGCCGAGCAGCTCGCTGCGACGGCCTGAAGGTTCCTCACCAACGCCGAAGGGCCGCCCGCTTGCAGGCCCGGCGACCCCCGACTCGGCGACCATCACCACTCTGAAAGCGAGGCCCCCGTGGCCACATCATTCCAGACCCCGCGCATCGAGCATCTGTCGGTGCTGGCCCACGAGGCGGCGCGACGCGACAACGAGAACGACTACGAGGTCACCGTCAACATCCTCGGTCTGCCGCAGGCCGACCACGAGGTCGACGCGGACGCGGTGCGCGTCACGTCGGCAGACATCCAGGTGCTGGCCGCGTGGCTGGAGGAGAAGGGCGGCACGGTCGCCAAGCTCGACACGGGCTTCGGGGTGACGGTGTGGACGCTGTCCACCGTTGCCGGGGCTGACGAGGGCTACATCGGGTGCCGGGTGCTGGTGACGGTGCCGGTTCCAGCGTCCGGCTGGGTTCCGTGCGAGGTCACCGAGGCGGTGGCCGCATGAGTGCCCCGCTGGAGGTGAACACCCTGGACGGCACGGTGTGGACGCGCCGGGCGGTGACCCGGGACGGGCTCGCCTTGTACGCGCCGGAGGGCGTCTGCAACTGCCCGGAGTTCGTGATGGCGACGCTGCCCGAGCTGGCGGAGCGCGGGATCGGCGGATCGGCGGACGTGCTGCTGGCGCCGGTGGGCCCGGGCCCGGTCGTCCGGCCGATCGCGCTGCCCGAGGCTCAGGTCGACGCCCTCGCCGCATCCGGGAACCGCGCGGTGAACGACATGGTCCACGAGGACTTGTGTGCCTGTGACGCGTGGCCGGAGAAGTGTCTGTCGTCGGGTGGCTTCTTCCAGGGGTACTGGGACTGGGGCTACTTGGAGACGGCGATCCCGGCGGTGCTCGGCTTGTGGGAGTCGATGCGCGGCGGCGAGTTGGAGCGGCTGCGGGCTCGGGTCGCCGAGCTGGAGTCGCCGACGCTGACGGTGTACCGGGCGTCGCACGACTCGATCGTGATGGGCCACTACACCACGGCCGCCGAGGCGCGGAAGCACTGCGAGACCGAGATGCGCCGCGAGTACGACGAGAGCACGAAGGTGTCGCTCTGGTGGCGTGAGGACGAGGACACCGTCGACCAGCCGGAGGACGGCGAGCAGGAGCTGTTCGTGCACGCCACCCCTCGCGGCATGGAACGCGGGCGCACCTGGCGCTCGGGCTACGTGGTGACGCCGCTGGAGGTCGCTTCCGCGTACGACCCGGACGGTGACGAATGAGCGCCGCCGAGTGGCTCCTGTGGGTCGCCGCCGCCGGAATCGTCTGGGCCGTCTTCTGCGCGTCTTCCCTGCCCGACCTGTGCGCCCGTCTCGCCGCCCGCTACCGCCACGGAGGTGGCCCCCGATGATCACCCGAATCCGGCTCGTCTTCCACCGGCTCTTCCGCCGCCCCGCCGTCACCGGCCCCTACCCCATCTACATCCGCCGCCTCCCGACGGGCGCCGTCCTCGACATGGAGGACTACCTCACCGCGATGCTCACCACCCTGGCCGACAACGCGGACCTCCTCGACCTGCTCGACGAGATGGCCCGGGACCGGGCCGAGGCCCGCGCCCACGACGGGTGGGAGCCGGAGGGGCTCTACGTGGAGCAGCTCCTCGCGGCGCTGGGCTACGAGATCCCGGTGTACGGGGACCGGGTGGTGGGGCTGGCGGAGCGGCTGCTCGCGGTGGCCCCGGCGCGGGCCGAGGGCGCCCCGGCGCGCAGCGCGGCGGGTGCGGCATGAGCCTCGTGACCATCACCCCCGCCGCTCTGCCGCCTCAGGTGTACGCCCACGACGCGGACCACGATGTCCGCCTTACCTCCGACCCGACGCGGTGGCGCCCCGTGCGCGGCATCGGGACCGGATGGGTCAAGCCCCACGCAGGGACCGGTCTCTGGACCTCGCCGGTCACCGCACACCGGGCTGATCGGACCCCGACGGACAGCGCCTGGCTGGAGTGGAGCCGCGCCGAGATGGACGCGGACACCAGCAGTCAGATGCTCACCGAGGTCTGGCCGACCGGCACCGCCCGGCTCCTGCTGATCGACGACCAGGCGCACCTGGCCGCGATCATCGCCGCCTACCCTGCCGAACCGAACCCGTACGCTGCGCCCCGCAACGGCGGCCGCTACCCGGATTGGGAGGCGCTGGCCGCCGACGGGTGGGACGGCGTCTACCTGACGGACAGGGGCCAGTGGGCGACCCGACTGCCTCGGTCGGGCCCGGACTTGTACGGCTGGGACCTGGAGTCGTGCCTGTGGCTGCGGCCGTCCTACGTGGTCGGCCGGACGGGCTGCTCGGCGGCACGCAGTGGGGCGGGTGCCGCGTGAGCACCGCCCGCCAGCACCTGATCGCCGCTCTCGCCCGCGTGCCGGGAGCACCGCTCACCGCCGTGGACCACGCCGAGCAACTCGCCGACGCCCACCGGGCCGCCGTCCTGATCGAGGACGGACAGGCCTACGACGGCGAACTCGCCATGCTCCGCGGCCTGGTGGCCACCCTGGTCGCCGTCGCCGAGCACGGTGACCTGACCGACGTCCGTCAGCTCCTCGCCGAGTACCAGCGCGACGACCGCGAGGCCCGGAAGATGGCCAGCCCCATGGGGGCCGCCGCTTCCCGGGCCGGGAGGACCCGCCCGTGACCATCCCCTCCGCCCCCATCACCGACGCGGCCCGGATCCTCGGCCAGATCCAGCGCGGCGAGATCCGCGCCGGAGCCGACGCCGCCCGCGAGATCGCCGCCCGCCACCAGGCCGCCTACGGCAACGCCGTCTGGGGCCCGGCCCCGGACGACGCGTGGGCCGACGCCCTCGCCTCCCTGAACGGAGACACCAGCGCATGAGCACGACCGTGCAGGCCGGGGCGGCCACCACCGCCCCGGCCGCCGGCCGCCGGGTCACTCCCACCGGCCGTCTTATCCTCCCCGCCGACGCCGACCGCGCCGACTGGCTCACCGCCCGCCGCTCCGGCATCGGCTCCAGCGACGTCCCCGCGATCCTCGGCCTCGTCGAGAAGAACCCGCCGCTGAAGGTCTACCTCGACAAGCTCGGCCACGACGTCGACGACGCAGGCGAGGCCGCCTACTGGGGCACCGTCAACGAGGCCAACGTCGCCCACCGCTGGGCGATGCAGAACCGCAGCGTGATCCGCCGCGTCGGCCTCGTCGCCCACCAGGACCACCCACACTGGATGACCACCCTCGACCGACGCGTCACCGAGTGCCCCCTCGACTCCCACGAGCAGGCGCCGTGCGCGCTGGAGATCAAGACCCGCAGCGCTTTCAAGTCCGCGCAGTGGCACGCCGGAGCACCCGACGACGTCACCGCGCAGGTGCTCTGGCAGATCGCCGTCAACGGCTACGAGCACATGCACTACGCCGTGCTCATCGGCGGCAACGACTACCACCAGGGCACCATCCGCGCTGACCAGTACGCCGACGTGATCGCGGACATCACGACCGCGGTCGACAAGTTCTGGGTCGAGCACGTCCAGGCGCAGGTGCCGCCGGAGCCGAGCGGGGACGGCGAGGCGCTGACGAAGCTGTTCCGCCGGCTGCACCCGATCCGGTCCGGATCGGTGGACATCGTCCGGCACGACGACGCCCTCGACGCGCTGGCTGACTACAACCGCCACCAGCGCGCCGAGTCGGCCGCGAGGAAGGCGAAGAGCCAGGCGAAGGCCCGCATGGTCGCCGCCCTCGGCGACGCGCAAGAAGCCCTGATCGCTGGTGAGCGCGCCTACTCCCTGGAGCCGTCCAACGCCGCTCCGCGCGTCGATCTGGAGCTCCTCGCCGAACGCTGGCCCGACGCCTACGAGGCGTGCGTGACACCCAATCCGACCGAGCGCATCGCCATCGCGCAGCAGTACAAGGGGGACTTCTGACATGGG
Source organism: Streptomyces sp. SID8352 (assembly GCF_009862265.1). Classification (GTDB taxonomy): domain Bacteria; phylum Actinomycetota; class Actinomycetes; order Streptomycetales; family Streptomycetaceae; genus Streptomyces. The sequence continues at coordinate 34,337 of NZ_WWGX01000039.1, forward strand.
CCTGCGAGAGAACGCGGCCGCAGCCGCCGGCCGGACGCTGAAGACGGACGATCTCCTCGACGAGATGGACCGCGGCCGGGCACCTGAAGAGTACGTCCCCGCTCCGGACCCGATGGCCGACTACGAGCCCGGCGACGACGACCCCGAGATGGTGCCCGTCCACATCGCGTGGCTCCGCGTCCGTAAGGAAGTCCGCGCCATCGCCAAGCGCGAGCAGTACAACGGCGGCGGCACCCGCTTCAACTTCCGCGGCGTCGACACTGTCGTCAACACCTTCGGCCCCGTCACGCTCAAGCACGGGCTCAACATCTTCCCCGTCGGTATCGAGGCGGAGCACCGGGACACCACCACGTCCAAGGGCAACAAGATGCGCGAGTGCACCGCGACCGTCTCCTGGATGGTCATGGGCCCCAAGGGCGACACCCTGCCGATGCTGCTGAAGTCCCGCGGCGAAGCGCTCGACTCGGCGGACAAGGGCACGGCCAAGGCGCAGTCGGTGGCGCTGAGGGTGCTGCTGCTGACGGGCGGGTTGACGCCGACCCACGACCCGGACCCGGACTCGACTCGTGTCGAACGTGGTGAGACGCCGGTCCGGCCAGCGGCTACCTACCTGGACGAGATCTGCAACCCGCGCACGAGCGCCGGGCGACTGCGGCAGATCCACCACGAGTTGGGGACGACGCGCCAGTTGGGCGCCCTGGTCACCAACGAGGTCGGGGACGAGGAGCAGATCGGGGCGATGGTCGTCCGCATCGGCAAGGAGCGCGCCGCCGGGGGTGCCGAGTGAGCACCTTCGCCGACGTCCGCAAGCTGTCCTGGGACACCGAGACCACCGGCCCGAACCCGCTGGAGGACCGCATCGTCACCGCGGCGATCATCGTCCGCGGCGGCGGCCGGGACGACCGCGTCTTCTCCTGGCTCATCAACCCCGGCATCCCGATCCCCGCCGAGGCCAGCGAAGTCCACGGCATCACCGACGCCATGGTGAAGGCCGACGGACAGGACCCAAAGGCCGCCCTCGACGAGATCGCGACCAACCTGCTCCAGGCAGCCGTATGGGGCATGCCCGTCGTCGCCTTCAACCAGTCCTTCGACTGGTCGATCCTCCACCACGACCTCGTGCGCAACGGCCTGCCCACCGTCGAGGACCGCCTCGCCGCGTACTCGGACCTCCCGGTGCCGCTGGTGGACCCGCACGTCATCGACAAGCAGTTCGACCGGTACGTCAAGGGCAGTGGCCAGCGGAAGCTGAAGCCGACCGCCGAGCGGTACGGCGTCACGCTGACCGACTGGCACACCGCCGAGGCCGACGCCCTGGCCGCGCTGCTGATCGCGGAGGCCCAGTTCGAGCGGTACCCGCGGCTGACCGATCTGGGCCCGGCGGCCCTGTTCGCGGCGCAGCAGGCGTGGCGGGCGGAGCAGCAGGCCGGGCTTCAGAAGTGGTTCCGGACGCGGGCGACGCCTGAGCAGGGCGGGGACCCGGCCAAGGTGATCGACGGCTCGTGGCCGCTGATCCCGGCTCAGCGAGGCGGTGACGCCTGATGTTCGTCACCCGCCGCCGTCACGCCGCCGAGACCACCGCTCTCCGCAAGCAGGCCGCCGCCGCCGAGGCCCGGCAGGCCGCCACCGAGACCGAGAGGCAGCAGCTCGCCCGGCAGCTCGCCGAGGCCGACGCCACGGCCCGGGGCCTGGAGGAGCAGCTCCTCGTGACCGGCCGCCGAATGGCCGCGCTGGCCGAGTCGGACCCCGGGTACGCCGCCGCCCTGGAGCGCCGCATCACGCGCCTCCAGCGGGTCGGCGCGCGACTCCTCACCGTCCGGGACGCGGAGCGGCACCGCGCGGACCGGCTCCAGGCCCGCCTCGACGAAGCCCTCGGCCTCGACGACACCGCGGTGCTCGCGGGCCGGGACTGGCAGCGCACCCGCCAGGACCGCAAGGGGCCCGCGTCGTGAGCCACTTCGCCGCGGCGCTTGCCGGAGCCCTAACCGCCATCGGTGTCGGCGCCACGCTCCTTGGCCGCTACTGGCCCGCCCCGGCCCGGCGCCGCCTCCCGGCCCGGCCGGACACCCGCCCCACTACGACCACCACGGGAGACCCCCGATGACCGCCGCCTTGTTCGACCTCCGCCCCGAGACACCGGCCGCCACCACGACGGCCGGGCCCCGACCCCTCATCATCGGCCTCGACCTCTCCCTCCGCTCCACCGGAATCGCAGGCGAGGGCTGGACCGACCACATCCGCACCAAGCTCACCGGCGACGCCCGTCTCGCCCACCTCGAAGACGGCATCGCCTCCTTCATCCGCTCCGCCGACCTCGTCGCCATGGAAGGCCCGAGCTTCGGCCACGGCGGACTCGGCGGACACGAAGACCTGGCCGGCCTGCGCGTCCTCGTCCGCCGCTACTGCCACCGGCACCACATCCCCTACGCGGTGCTCCCGCCGTCGTCGCTGAAGCTGTACATCGCCGGGTACGGCAAGGCATCCAAGGGCGAGGTCCGGTCCGCGGTCGCCGACCGGTACGGCGTGCACACCGAGGGCACGGCCCGCTACGACGAGGCCGACGCCTACGCCGCGCTCGCCGCGGCCTGCGACTGGTGGGGGGCGCCGCTCGCCGCGGTCCCGGACCGGCAGCGCGCGGCCCTGGGCGGCTGCACGTGGCCGGACCGCGAGGCGGTGCAGACCCGATGACCACCGCCCTCGCCCTCTTCGACCTCGCCACCCTCAACCCGCTGTGCAGCCGGTGCCACACCAGGCCCGCCACCACCCACGTCTACGCCACCCAGAACCTCCTCGGCACCCACCCCACCTGGCTGACCACCCGATACCGCGACGCCACCCGCCGCGCCCACTCCGGCCCCTGCTGCGGCACCTGCGCCTGGACCCTCGCCACCGCCTGGTGGGGCTCGATGGCCTGCCCCCGAGGCGCGTGCGGCCTCTGGGCCCACACCCTCACCGACCCGCAGCCGGGCTGGGACTGCCCGCGGCACCACCGGGAGACCGCGGTCGTGTGGCGCAGCCCGACGGCGGTGGCGGCGTGATCGCCGGGTGGTGGGCCCGCGCGGCCTGCGCCGGCACCGACCCCGATGCCTTCTACGCCGACGGGCCCGACTCTCACAACCAGCGCACCCTCGCACAGCAGGTCTGCGCCGCCTGCCCGGTCCGGGCCGAGTGCGCCGCTCACGCCATCCAGACCGGCGAGAACTGGGGCATGTGGGGCGGCATGACCCAGAAGGAGCTGCGGCGAAGGCGTCTCCGCGGGGTCGTCCCGACCGGCCGCAGGACCGCGGCATGACCGGCTGGCTCGGCGGCCTCCAGATCAGCCGCACCGACCGCGGCCAGACCCCCATCGCCGACTTCCTGTGCACCGCCTGCGGCACCCACCGCCGCATCACCGGCCGCACCAACGTCACCGACTACGTCCGCTCCCAGCCCATCACCGACCACCGGGCCACCTGCCCGGCCAACCAGAAAGGCCCCCGATGACCCACATCGACGCCGACGTCAAGTTCGACAGCAAGGTCCTCACCGACGTCGCCGAAGCCCTCGAACCCCACGCCGAGCAGATGTTCAAGCTCCGCCGCGGCCGCTGGATCGCCGTCGTCGAGCTGGCCCACGTCGAGCGCACCGAGCCCGGCCCCGACGAGGACAAGCATCCCACCGTCAAGGTCCGCGTCACCGGCATCGAGGTCGCCGCCGACGAGATCACCGCCGGACGGCTCCGCAGCATCCAGCGGGAGATGTACGACCGGCGCACCAGCGGCGGCACCCTCTTCCAGCCCGACGAGGACGTCGCCTGATGGCCGGCCGCAGGCGGGGCGGCGACGGCGCCCGCCCCTGCCCCGCCTGCGGCACTCCGACCCTCGCCCAGTGGGTCGGCACCACCGCGGCACTCCACGCCACCGTCGACCTCCCCGGCCCCGATGAACCCCGGCCCTGGGCCGCCGCCCTCCTGCACCGCACCCCGAACAACCTCATCTGGTGCCTGCCCCGCCCCCGATACGGCCCGCTACGCCTCCGCTGGACCCACGCCCGGCATCCCCCGGACTGCCCGCACCAGCACCTCACCAGCCACACCTGCACGCCCGCACCGACCACGCTCTTCTGAGGAGACCGCCCCGTGGAGAACGTCCGCCCCTTCCCGCGCGACCCGGCGGATCAGGACGGCCCCGACCATCACGACGCGGAGCGCTACGTCCTCGGTGGCTGCATGCACCAGCCCAAGCAGATCCCCACCATCCGCGGCATCCTCGCCCGCACCGACTTCGCCCTCCCCGCCCACGAACTGATCTGGGACGTCCTGGGCCACCTCTACGACGAGGGCGAGCCCGTCAACCCCATCTCCCTCCGCATCGAGCTGGAGAAGCGCAAGGAACTTCGGCGGGCCGGCGGCGTCGGCTATGTCGCCCAGCTCGGGAACTACGGAGGCGACCCCGCCTACTACGCCCAAGAGGTCCGGCGCCGCGCCGAGCTCACCGCTGAGGCCGACCTCGGCCGACGAATCGTCCAGCAGGCGACCGCGCCCGATGCCGAGCCCGGCCGGGCCGTCACCTTCATCGACGACTACCTCAAGCGGCAGTCCGAACGCGCCGCCGGCCGCTCCGGCGACCCCGCCGACGCGCTCCTCGCCGAACTTCTCGACGCGTCCAGCCTCGACAACATGCCGACCCTTGAACCACTCGTCGGCGACCTGCTGCACCTGGATTCCCTCGCCCGGATCGTCGGCCCGTCCGGGCACATGAAGTCCTTCGTCACCATCGACCTGGCCGCGCACGTCGGCACCGGCATGAAGTGGCACGGCCACTACGTCCATCAGGGCACCGTCGTGTACCTCGTGGCCGAAGGCGCCCGCGGCATCCGCAAGCGGGTCCGCGCCTGGGAGAAGCACTACGGGCTGAAGATGGACAACGTCCTTTTCCTCCCCCGGCCCGTCCAGGCCATAGGGCCCGAGTGGGACACCCTCATCGAGGCGATGCGGCGCCTCCAGCCCCAGATGATCGTCATCGACACCCAGGCCCGAGTCTCCGTGGGCGTCGAGGAGAACTCCGCGAAGGAACTCGGCGTGGTCGTCGAACGCATTGAGGAGCTGCGGCGCGCCACCGGGGCCTGTGTCCTGGTCATCCACCACACCGGCCACATCGGAGAGCACGGCCGCGGTTCCTCCAGCGCGAAGGGGGCTCTCCAGTCCGAGCTGCACGTGTCAAAGAAGGGGGACAGCGCCAGCAACATCGTCGTCACGGTCAAGGTCGGCAAGCAGAAAGACGACGAGGAGTCCGGCGACCTCCAGTTTGGGTTGAAGGTCATCACCCTCACCGGGGAGGCCAAGCCGGACGGCCGGCCGGTCACGTCCGTGGTGCTGGAGTCCCTTGACCACCGTCCTGCTGACGAGATCAAGGGGACGGCGCAGTGGCTGGTGCGGGTGCTGGACAAGGCTGACATCCCGCTGAAGTGGGGCAGTCCTCGGGTCATCAAGTGGTGTGCGGAGTACGGCATCCAGATGCGGAAGGACAAGGTCGAGGAAGCCGTGCGGATTCGGAAGCACCGGAACAGCTTCGATGAGGCACGTACCGGGACGGGGGATGTCAATTCAGGCGCCCCTTTCGGGGTGAATGAGGACATGTCCGACGACAGGTCACAGTCGGTGTCCGATTCACCCCCGAATGACCTCCCCCCGAACATCCCCCGAGCCCCTGAAAGCAACATCCCCCGCGATCTTGGGGGGAGCCCCGGGGAGAACCACGAAAACCCCAGGTCAAACCTCCCCCCACTCTCCGGGGGAGGCCCGGGGGAGGCCCCACTCAAACCTCCCTCCCCCCGCTCCCCCTCTAGGGAGGGGGGAGGTGAGGGAGCACCCACCGAACACCCCCACTGCACCGCCTGCAACAAGCCCCTCACCGGCTACCGCCGAGACCGCGGATACGACACCCACATCGGCTGCGACCCCACCCTCGGCAACCCACCACCACACGACGCCGCCTGAGCCGCCCATTCGGATATCCGGCGCCCGCGCGCACACCCACCCTCTGGAGCCTCTGATGACCCCACCCCGCCGTATCCAGCGCCGCCGCACGAAGGGCTGGCGCGCCCCCGAAGGAGCCATCTACGTCGGCCGGGGAAGCCGCTGGGGCAACCCCTGCACGCAGGTCCGCATGCCCGCTCTGGACGGCTCGGAGTGGGAACGCGAGGGCCGCCTCGGCAAGACGTCCGGGCAGTGGCACGGCTTCCGGCACCCCGACGGCACGACGACGTCGCACCTGGTGCAGGACGCGACCCGGGAGCAGGCCGTCGTCATGTTCCGGGAGTGGCTCGTCCTGAAGCCCAGCCTCGCCGAGGCCGCGCGTACCGAGCTGGCCGGCCGGGACCTCATGTGCTGGTGCCCGCCCGGCGAGCCCTGCCACGCCGACGTGCTGCTGGAACTCGCGAACCCCGTCGACGACTGCCTCACCTGCGAGCACTTCCTGCCCGCCAGTCCCCCCGAGGAGCAATGCAACCCCGACGGCTGCGGCTGCACCGGCTACCCGGACGCCTGCGACATCCACGCCGCACCCGCCGGAGCCACCTTCCCGATCGCCAACTGCCCCCGCTGGCAGACCGCGCGCAC
>NZ_WWGX01000004.1 GCF_009862265.1 Streptomyces sp. SID8352
GGTGGGTGGGGGTGTTTGTTGCGCCTTTGGTGTTTTGGGGTTGGGGCCGGGGCGGGGGTGGTCGTCCTCGGAACGGCGCGGAATGGGGTGGTTGTGGGGCGCAGTCTGTTGACGCGCCAACCTCTGCGGGCGGCCACCCCCGCCCCGTCCCCTTGCCGCCGTGCGCGGGTGCGGGCACCCGCCCAGCCTTCTTCGTCGGCTTCTCGCCGGGCGCGGGTGCGGGTACCTCGCCCGGCCTTGTCCTTCCCGCTCTCGCCGTGGGCGGGTGCGGGGCCCGCTCGCTGTTCTCCTGCGGTCCTGTCGTGCGCGGGTCGGGGGGCGCCGTGGGTGGTTCCGGCTGTTGTCGTGTGCTGGTGCTCCGGGTCAGGTGGTGAGGGACTTCAGGGCCCGGGCGGCTGTCGCGCGGCCGATGGGGAGGGCCGCCGTCGCCGCCGGGGACGGTGCGTTCAGTACGTGCACCGTCCGGGGGCCCTCCCGGATCAGGAAGTCGTCCACCAGGGTTCCGTCCGCCAGTACCGCCTGCGCCCGTACCCCGGACGCCGCCCGCACCAGGTCCTCGTCCTTCACCCCGGGCAGCAGTCGGCGCACCGCCGTGGCGAACGCCGTCCTGGACAGCGACCGGCGCAGCTCCCCGGCGCCGTACCGCCAGTGCCGCCCGGCCATCCGCCAGGTGCCCGGCCAGGTCAGCGTCGACGCCAGCTCGCGGGGCCGTACGATCCCCCAGCCGTAGCCCTCGCGGGCCAGTGCCGGGACCGCGTTCGGTCCGATGTGCACGCCGCCGTCGATGCCCCGGGTCAGATGCACGCCGAGGAACGGGAACGCCGGATCGGGCACCGGGTAGACCAGCCCGCGCACCAGCTCCGGGCGGGCCAGCTCGTAGTACTCGCCCCTGAAGGGGAGGATCCGCATGCCCGGCTCGTCGCCCGTCAGCCGGGCCACCTCGTCGCAGTGCAGCCCCGCGCAGTTGACCAGGACCCGCGCGCGCAGCACCGTGCCGCCGCGGGTGCGGACCGCGACCCCGAGCCCGGGGCGGCGGTCGACGCGGACCACCTCCTCCCCGGTGCGCAGCTCCGCGCCGGACGCGGCGGCGAGCTGCCGGGCCACCGCCCGGTAGTCGCAGACGCCCGTCGTCCCGACGTGTATGGCGGCCAGGCCCCGGACCTCCGGCTCGTACGCGGCGATCTGGGCGGGGCCCAGCTCCCGCACCGGGATGCCGTTCTCCCGGCCGCGCTGGACCAGCGCGTGCAGCCGGGGCAGCTCCGAGCGCTCGGTGGCGACGATCAGCTTGCCGGTGACCTCGTGGGCGATGCCGTACTCGGCGCAGAACTTCATCATCTCGGCGGCGCCGCGGACCGCGTACCGGGCCTTGAGGGAGCCGGGGCGGTAGTAGACGCCGCTGTGGACCACGCCGCTGTTGCGGCCCGTCTGGTGGCGGGCCGGGCCCGGCTCCTTCTCCAGCACGATGACCCCGGTGCCCGGCGCGGCGCGGCTGATCGCGTACGCCGTGGACAGGCCGACGATGCCGCCGCCGATCACCAGCACGTCGCAGTCGTATGCGCTCCCGGTCCGCACCCGCTCCACCTCCCGGCTCCGATAGTGCACTGCGCCGCCGACAGTGCCCTCAAACCCGGGAGGCGGTACCCGTCTCAGGCCGGGGTCACCAGCAGCGGCCTGGCCCGCTCGCGCAGCTCGGCCACGCGCGGCTCGTCGCCGTACGGTTCCAGGCGGTGCAGGAGGTCCCTGACGTACTCCGTGGTGCGCGCGGAGGAGATCCGTCCGGCCACCTCGACGGCCCGGACGCCCTGCTCGCAGGCCGCGTCCAGATTGCCGGACTCCAGCTCGGCCACCGCCGAGACGACCAGCCGCAGGCCGTGCGAGCGGATGAACTCCTCCGTCGGCTTCGACAGGGCGTGCTCGGTGAAGCGGCGCACCTGGCGCGGGGCCTTCAGGTCCCGGTAGCACTCGGCCGCGTCGGCGGCGAAGCGGTCGTAGGAGTAGAAGCCCAGCCAGGTCGGGTCGCTGTCGCCGGGGCGGGAGCGCTCCAGCCAGCTCTCGGCGGCCTTCAGCGCGGTGCCGGCCGCCGCCGCGTCGCCCGCGCGCGCGTGGGCGCGTGCCTCGACCAGCCGGAAGAAGCTCATGGTGCGCGCCGTGGCCAGGCCCCGGTTGCGCTCCAGCGCGGCCTGCGCCAGGTCCACGCCCTCGTCGCCGAAGCCGCGGTACGTGGCCTGGAGGGACATGGAGGCCAGGACGTAGCCGCCCAGCGGTACGTCGGCCGCCGCGCGGGCCAGGCGGAGGGCCTGGATGTAGTAGCGCTGGGCGGCCTCCTGCTGGCCGGTGTCGAAGGCCATCCAGCCCGCCAGGCGGGTCAGTTCGGCGGAGGCGCCGAACAGGGCGCGGCCGACCTCGTCGGAGTAGGAGCCGAGGAGGAGTGGGGCCGCCTCGACGCGTAAGCACTCGGGGACCATCGAGGAACGCCAGTCCCCGCCGCCGTACTTGGAGTCCCAGCGGCGGGCGTCCGAGGCGGCCTCCCGGAGTTTCTGCACATCGCTGTGGCCGACTTTGAGCGGTGCGCCGGAGCCCTCGGCCGGACTCGCGTCACGCGCGACCGAACTGTCGGCCGGGGTTATCAGCCAGCGCGACGCGGGCGTCGCGTACGCGCTGACCGCGAAGGAGCCGGCGAGCGACTGCCAGATGCCGCCGGAGCCCGCCCGGCGGCCCGCCAGGTCGAGCCGGTACAGCTCGGTGGCGGACCTGACCGCCTGCGCGACGTCCCGGGGGAAGGCCAGGCCGACCTCCGGGGCGGGGTCCGCGTCCGCCAGGCCGATCTCGTGGAGCGGCACCGGGCGGCCGAGCTTCTGACCGATGGCGGCGGCGATCAGGTGGGGGGCGGCGCCCTGCGGCACCATGCCCTTCGACACCCAGCGCGCCACCGAGGTCTTGTCGTAGCGAAGCGTCAACCCGCGTTGTGCGCCGAGGTCGTTGACGCGGCGGGCGAGGCCCGCGTTGCTGATTCCCGCGAGGGCGAGAACGGCGCCGAGCTTTTCGTTCGGCCCGCGTTGCTCCCTGGACATGCGCCACCCCTCGACACAGACGGCTGCCGCCCTGGCATAACCACGCGGCATTCGTAAACCCAGCGTAGTTCGCCGCATCCCATGCGTTAAGAGGCATTGTTCCGGATGGCGGGATTGTGGTCCGTACTGAGGTGCGGAGCGGGCACGGTGCGTCGCGGCGCGCTCCCGGTGTGTGGCCGTGCGCCCGCGTGTGCGCTCTTTCTGGGGCCGAGCCGGCGGCGATTCCATGAGCGGTGCGTGGGTCGGCCCGCTGTACTGGGTCCAGTGGGCTGGGGGACGCCGCCGCCTACATCCCCGCGGGCGGCGGACCGGTCCGGGGGGCATGCCTCGCCTCCCGGGCCGCGCGGACCCGGGCGGTGCGCAGAGCCTGCACGGAGCGTGTCCGCCATGAGGGGCGCCGGTTCAGATTGGCTGAAAATCGACCCTCACGTATCGGGGTTGAGGCGCCTTCACCGGGGACTCGGGGGCGTGCCGGAGGAGTGGAAGGGCGCGTTTCGGGGGCGTGCGCGGGTCCGGCCGGAGCGGCCGGAGTCGGCTCGGAACCGGTGCCCGATGCGTGTGTGACGGACGCGGCGCGGGAGCCGGGCGTGGCCCGGGTGGCAGGTGCGTCCGGTGGGACACGAGGTGTTCGCACGGGAGTTGGGGAGGTACGGGGACGAGAGGCCGCTGACGGCTCGGCAGACGAAGCGCCGACGGGTCCGGACGGCTCCACGGGGCGCATTCGTGGGGCACACGCGGCTCCGCCGACGCTCCGTGGCGCGCCCTTCATGGCAGCATGGGGAACCAGTTCCTGCGGTGCGCTGGTTGTCCCCAGCCTGTGGAGGCGTCGATGCGGTGGTTGGTGGGATGGAGCAGTGCCGCCGCGGCCGTCCCCGGAGCCGCCGGGATCGACTCCGCCGGAGCCACCGGATACGACGGCGAGACCGTGCGGCCGGTCGGCGCCCAGCTCCTCTGGGGCGACCCCGACCCCCTCTGGGCCGTCGGTGACTGGCGCCCCGACGAGATCCGCGTCGTCGCCGCCGACGACCGCACCCGCATCGCCGTGCTCGGCATCTGCGGTGCCGACGACGAGCAGTTGCGGCTCAGCCTCTTCGCCGCGCGCGGCGGCGCCCTGCGCCATCTCACCGCCTGGTCCGGCAGCTACACCGCCGTCGTCCAGGTCGGCCGCCGGATCACCGTCTGCGGCGACCTCGCCGGGGCGCGCCCCGTCTTCCACACCCCCTGGGCCGGCGGCACCGCCTACGCCACCGCCGCGCTGCCCCTCGCCGACCTCGTCGAGGCCAACCTCGACTTCGGGCACCTCGCCGCGCTGCTCGCCGCGCCCGACGTGCCCGCCGCCCTCGACGACTCCACCCCCTACGACGGGGTGAGGCGCATCCCGCCGGGACACGCGCTGGTCCTGCGCGCCGGGGCGCGGGAGATCACCGGATACGAGCCGGTGGCCTCGCTCGCCGTCGCCGCGCCCCCCGCCGATCCCGACCACGCCGTCGACGGCGTGCGGGACGCCCTGGTCGAGGCCGTGCGCACCCGCCTCGCCGCGCCCCGGCACGTCCCCGGGGACGGCATCGACCCCGGCCCCGTCCCCGGCATGGGCCCCGCCGAACGGCGGGCCGCGCGCGGCATGCCGGTGCCCGGCATCGGCGCCGACCTCTCCGGTGGCCCGGCCTCCGCGACGCTCGCCCTGCTGGCGGCCGGGCTGCCGGGAGCGCCGGGCACCGTGCTCGGGCACGGCACCGGCGCGGGGGAGCGGCTGCTCGCCGTCACCTTCAACGACCTCGCCACCGGCGGGCAGGACGCCGAACTGGAACGGGCCGGGGCGCTCGCCGCCGACCCCCGGCTGCACCACGTGGTCGTCGCCGGCGGCCGGCACGAGCTGCCCTACGCCACCCTGGACGGGCCGCTCACCGACGAACCGGGACCCTGCCTGGTCGCCGCCGCGCGCCACCGGGCGCGGCTCGCCGCGGGCAGCGCCGACCACTTCACCGGGTACGGGGCGCGACAGGTCCTCGACGCCCATCCGGCGCGCCTCGCCGACCTGCTGATGGACCGCAAGCGGCGCCATCTCGTGCGGCCCGTCGCCGCCCTCGCCAAGGCGGACGGCTCCGTCCTCGTCCCCGCCCGCGTCTACGCCGCCGCCCGGCGGCTCTCCCGCACCCCGTACCGGTCCGGGCTCGAAGGACTCGCCGAACAGTTGCTGCGGCGGCGTTTCGACGCGCCGGGCGACGGCGGGGCGACGGACGCCTCCCTCGCGGCGCTCACCTGGGGCGGACCCGGGCCGGCGGCGCGGTGGCTGACCGGGGAGGCGCTGGCTGAAGTATCGGTTCGCCTCCAGGCGTCCGCGCAGCGGTCCGCGGTGGGGCAGGCGCAGCGGCCCGGGGACTTCCGGGCGCGGGCGGCGCTGGCGCGGCGGGCGGCGGAGGTGCGGGTGCTGGAACAGGCCGCGGAGATCCGCTTCCAGCGGCTGCACACCCCGTTCCTCGACAACCAGGTCGTCCGGGCCTGCCGGGCGCTGCCCGAGGCGCTGCGGGTGCGGCCGGGGGCGCGGGCCGCGGTGCTGCGGTCGGTGCTGGAGGGGGCGGGGGTGAGCGAACTGCCCGGTGGCTGGGGGGTGCCGTCCGCCGTGCCGGCGGTCTCCGCGGCGCACACGGGGCTGCGGATGGCGGCGGATCCGCTGCTGGGGCTGTTCGACACGCCGTTGCTCGCGGAGGCGGGGCTGGTGGAGGCGCGGGTGGTGCGGAAGGCGGTGCGGGGGGCCGCGGCGGGGGAGCTGCTGGCGCTGGACGGGCTGGCCGACCTCATCTCGCTCGAACTGTGGCTGCGGCGGCTGCTGTCCCGGCGGGGGACGTGCTGGACGGGGACTCCTGGTCGGCAGCGGGCGGTTCCCGCGGGGGTGGTTCCGCAGCGGGGGGCGTTGGGGGGTGCGGGGGCGGTGGTTCGGCGGGGGTAGGGGGCGAGTCGGCGGGGGGTCTGGGGGCCTGCCGGGGCTCGTGGGGTGTGTGGGGTGCCTGGGGGTGGGGCTTCCGGGGTGGGTGCCTGCGGCCTGCTGTTGTTGTGTGTGGGGGATGCCTGCGGCTTGTGGGTGCGGGTGCGGGTGGGTTGTGGTTGTGCCTGCGGCGCATCTTTTGGTGGGTGGGGGTGTTTGTTTGCGCCTTTGGTGTTTTGGGGTTGGGGCCGGGGCGGGGGTGGTCGTCCTCGGAACGGCGCGGAATGGGGTGATTAGGGGGCGCAGTCTGTTGACGCGCCAACCTCTGCGGGCGGCCACCCCCGCCCCGTCCCCTTGCCGCCGTACGCGGGTGCGGGCGCCTCGCCCAGCCTTCTCCGTCGGCTTCTCGCCGTGGGCGGGTGCGGGCGCCTCGCCCGGCCTTGTCTTCCAGACTCTCGCCTTGGGCGGGTGTGGAACGCGCCCACTCTCGTCTTCCGGCTTTCACCGTGGGCGGGTGCGGGTGCTCGCCCACCTTCTCCGTCGGCTCCCGTCGTGCGTGGGCAGTCGTCCGCCCTTCCCTTCCGGGTTCCGCCGTGGGCGGGTGCGGGGGCACGCCGTTGGCCACTCCCGGCTTCTCGCCTTGCTCGGGTGCGGGGCGCTCACTGTCGCTCTCGGGTTCCGCCGTGTGGGGGTGGTGGGGTCCACACGTCCTTGGCTGCCCGGTTTCCGTCGTGGGCGGGTGTCGGTTCGTGCCTGGGGTCGCTTCCTGACCTCGCCTTGCGTGAGGGCTGTGGCTGCGTCGTCGCTTCTCCGCCTTCGCGGTGGTCGGCCGGTCGGCTTCGGGTGGGTGTCCCGCCCCGTCGGCTGCGGGGCGGGCTACTCGCAGGTGAAGCGGGATTCGGCCCAGTCGGCCAGGACCACCTCGTCCAGCGGGCTGCTCGGTTCCACCGTCAGGGTCAGGGTCTTGTGGCCGGTGATGTCCACGTGGACCGGTACGGCGGGGGTGCCGCCCCTGACCGGGTCGGAGGTCCAGAGGGGGGTGCCGTCGGCCAGGACCGTGAAGCGGAGTTCGCCCAGGCCCATCGAGAGGTCGTCCACGCCCACCAGCGCGTCGTAGGCCGTGCAGGCGCGGTTCAGGTCGATCGTGGCCGAGGAGCGGCCCCGCACCGTGACGCCGTGCGCGTGCTCCTCGCCCCCGATCGACAGCGAGGTGCGCTGCCACACCCAACTGCTCTGCGCCAGTCGCATCTCCGGGCCCGTGCCGTCGCCGCCCACGTCGTACGCCAGCTCGTTCCACTGGTAGACCGCGGGGGGCGCGGGCGGAGTGGGGGTCGGGCTCGGGCTCGGGGGCGGAGGTGTGGGCGTGGGTGCGGGTGGGGTGGGGAGAGGCGGCTTTCTGGTGGCCGTGGGCTTCGGGGGCGGTGGTGCGGGCTTGGGG
>NZ_WWGX01000040.1 GCF_009862265.1 Streptomyces sp. SID8352
GGTCCTCGTCCGGTACATCGACGTGGTCGCTACCGCCATCGGAGGCGTCGCGCTGGCGGTGGCGGCCGCACTCGGCCGTCCCGCTGGCGGGTGGTTGATCGTGTGGGCGGTGGTGGTGGTCCTCGTCGTGGGGAGCCGCCTCTACCAGCGCCGTTTGAACCGCCGCTGAACAACGCGCCCGTCCCGCATCCAGCGGGGCGGGCGCCGACGCAATTCCCGGGGCGCGTGGGGCGGGCCGGCCCACGTGGAGCGGCCCCGCCGCGACGGGGGACGCGGCGGGGCCCAGGGGCAGTGTGACAGGGGTCAGGGGGTCAGGAGGCTGCTTCCTCTGCTTCCTCTGTACCCCACGCTTCGCACGCGGCGTCCAGCTCGGCGTGCCGGTCCCAGGTGTCGCCGATGATCCCGCCGTCCCACTGCGGCTGACCGCCGTTGTGGAAGTGGCCGGCGCCGATCTCGCGGGCGATCACCTTCCGGGCGGCCTCGACGATGGCGGCCGGGGAGGCGTAGCCCTCGACGGGCAGCCACGTCGGGTACTCGTTGGAGCCGTCCGCCTTCAACTCGGCGAACAGCCAGACGGGGCCGCGGTCCGGCTCGCCTTGGTCGGCCTCGATACCGGTGTGCCACTCCCAGAGCAGCAGCAGGCCGCACGGCCACGGGGTGCCTGCGGGGATGTCCTCGCGCCATTCTCCGGCGGTGCCGGACGGGTCGAGGGTGATCACGGCGGTCAGGTAGCAGTAGGTGCCGCGGGTCTCGCCGTCGTCGGTCCAGCAGTGGGCGGTCAGTTCCTGGCCCGCTGCGGTGAGGGCGTCGCAGACGGCGGTGAAGTACGGGTCGTGCGGGAGGGTGCGCGTGGTCACGGGGGCTCCTTCGTCAGTTCGTGCGGGGCGTCGTCGGTGTGCCGTGGGTGGGCTGCTGCGGGGGCTTGTGCCAGCCGCCGCGCGATGCCTGGTAGGTCGTCTCGTGTCCCTTCAGCCGTGCGTCGTCGGGCTGGATCGGCTTCTTGAATCCGAGCATGATGGGCTCTCCGTCTCGTGATCGGGATGGGGCCGGGGCGGCCGGGATGCCTGGCAGCGAGCGGCCGCCCCGGGGTCTTCAGTGGGTGACGGCGCCGCGTCGGCGGTGGGTGTCGGCGAGGTCGTAGATGATCAGTCCGCCGTCCGTGCGTCGTACAGCGATCCCCTCTCGGGGCCCCTCCTTCTCGGTGTCGTCGTCGTTGTCGTCGGCGCTCTGACCTGCACCGACGACGCCGGAAGAGAGGGCGGAAGGGGCTGGGGAGGGGGCCTCGTCCCAGCGGAGCCCGGCGGACGCCGATCGGCCCTGCATCCGCACGTCCTTGACGGCCCAGCCCATTCCGGCCGCTGCGGCGCGCACGGCGTCGGTGGTGGCGGCGAGGTGTTCGGCGAGCGGCTTGAGCTGGGCGTGGGGGGTGCCGATGTCGCGGACCGCGGCGACGAGGGCGGTGGGCGAGACCGGGGGCGGGCCGGGGGGTTCCTCGGCAGTCGCCGGGGGCTCCCCCTCGGCCTCTCCGGCCGCTTCGGTCGGTTCGCCGATGGTGGCCGGTGCGGGCTCGGGATCCGGGGCGGGCGTGCGGCCGGGGGTCCAGTCGGGGTGGCCGCACCGGTAGGCGGTGATCAGCCAGGCTCCGGCGGCGCCCCACATCATCCAGGGGGCCCGGCCGTCGGCGGCGGCCGTGTACAGGCCGCCCGCGACGGCGAGGGCGGTCTTCCGCAGGAGCGCGGCCGTGGCGAGGAGGACGGCCAGGCGCAGGAGCCAGCCGAGGCCCGTGCCCTGGCCGAGCCAGGCGGTGACGCGGTGCCAGACGCGGCGGGCGGCGTGGGCGGTGAGGCTGGCGAGGTGGGCGGCGAGGCGTCCGGAGCCGGTGTGGATGCGGTGGGCGGCCTGCCTGAGCCACTGCGTGGTGGTCGGCGTGTTCATACGATCGTGCCCTGTGCGAGTCCGTTGATGGCCCAGGCGCCGAGGCCGTTGGCGCCGTCGACGATCTGCTGGGCGACGAGGGCGGCGGTGCCGGTGGAGACGCAGAGAAGGCAGCCGATGAGGACGCCCTTCCACCACTTGCCGCGGGTGGCCTTGGCGATCTGCTTGCGCAGGAGCCAGAGGGCGAGGATGACGGCGGTGACGACGATGGCGCCGTAGCCGTCGATGCGGGGGGTGGCGGCGGTGCCCAGGGTGTGGGAGGGGGCGCCGGTGAGCCACTTCATGGCGACGTCGCCCACGGAGTTGCCGCCCCAGCGGAGGAATCCGGCGAGGGTGCCGAGGAGTCCGGCGGGGCAGGCGATCATGAGGATGCCGCAGACGACTCCGCCCAGGAGCGGGAGCAGGGCTTTGGGGTCCTTGCCGCCGCCGCCCATGGCGCCCGGTCCCTTGGGCCCGCCGCCGCCCTTGTGCCAGCGCCAGAGTTCGACGCCGAGGAGGGCGAGCCCGAGGGCGAAGCCGGCGGTGCTGATGGTGGTGGTCGTGTACTGGCTTGCTGCCAGCGTGGTCGTGCTCATGCGGGCTTCACTCCGGTGAGGGCGTAGACGAGCGTGGTGATCGGGAGGGTGAGGAGGGTGCCGAGGACCGCGGCCCAGAGCAGGAGCCGGACGGTCGCGGCGCGCCACTTCGGGGCCCAGAGGTCCGGGTCGGCGTGGAGGGCTTCGACGCGGCGGGCGTTGTCGAGGAGGCCCAGGACGATCAGGGGGATGCTGGCCATGACCCAGGCCCCGGCGAGGGATTCCTCGTCGCGGACGGCGGCGAGGAGCGCGCCCCAGGGCCCGGCGAGGGTCAGGGACAGCAGGGCGAGGGCGGTGTTGTAGCCCCAGCGGATACGCCGCCACCAGCGGGGCGCGGGCTCGGGGTCGGGGAGGGCGGGCCATCCGCCCTGGTCGATGGTGACGGTGACGTGGATGTCGACCGGCACGGGCGGGGGAGGCGGGGGCGGGGCGGGTGCCCGCCACCAGTCCGGTGGCCCGGGCGGAACAGCTGGCGGGCCGGGCGGCGGGGTGGGGGCGCCGGGCAGCGGGACGCCGGCGGGGATGATCCGGGTCGGGGTGATCGGGGCGCGGCGGTTCACAGGACACCTGCGCAGCCGAGCGCGATGGTGAGGAGGGTGGCCCAGGCGCAGCCGGTCCAGATGCGGCCGTCGTCGAAGGAGCGGGCGGCGGTGACGGCTGCGTAGACGGCGACGATCCAGCCGAGTGGCGGGAGCGCGGTCATGGAGATCAGGAGCAGGGCGGGCGCGGCGAGGGTCACGGTGAGCCCGGCCGTGGTGGCGACGGCCCAGCCGCGGGTGCGCAGGAGCCAGGCGGTGGCGATGCCGGGGGCGAGCCCGGCGAGGCAGACGATCAGCAGCATGGCGGCCTTCAGGTCAGGAGGGTGACGAGCCCGTGGAGGGCTGCGAGGAGGGCGCAGGCGTCGAGGGCGGCGCCCGCGGGGTGCGGGCGGTGCCGGGCCGGGGGTGCGGGCCGGGCCGCGGGCGGTGGCGGGGCTTGGGGGCCGACGCCGAGGTGGAGGAGGAGTGCGCGGATACGGCGCTCGTCGGCGCCTGGGGTGGTCATGCGGCGGGTCCTCGGGGGGTGGGTGGGAAGGGCGGGGTCTGCTCGCCGGGTCTGCACGGGTCTGCTCGCCGGTCGCTCGCCGTTCCTGGACTGCTTCCGGCAGTCGCAGCGAGGGCCAGAACCGGGGGGTGGTGCTGGCGCTCACTGGTGGTGCCGGACACGGGGCCTACTCGGCTGCGGGGGTGGTCTCTTCGTGGGTGAGGAGGGCGCCCCAGACGCGGCGGACGCGTTCCTCGCTGCCGACGAATCCGGCGGCACGGAAGTCGTCACGGGCCTGCCGGTAGGACAGCGGCGGGTCGTCGCTGTAGCGCAGGTGTCGCAGGACGACGCCGAGCTGGGTGTCGGTGAGGGGCTCGCCCGTGACGGGGGTCGGCACGCCCGCGACGGCCGCGAGGTCGTCGAGCGTGACGGGCTGTGCCGGGGGTGTGTCGGCCGTGTCGGTGGCGGGGTCGTCGGGGGTGCTGACCTGCGTGACGGTGTCCGTGCCGGACTCCGGAGCAGTCGTGCCGAGGGCGGGCCGGTCGTCCGGGTGCGGGGCGGGTTCCAGGCTGGTGGCGGCACGGGCCGTGACGGCGGGCGGGGCGGGTGTGCCGGGGGCCGTGACGGCGAGCGTCAGGGTCCGTCCCGTGAACGCGGCGGCCAGCTCGCCGTGCTTGCCGTCGGCCTTCCGCAGCCGATCCTCCGCCTTGGCGCGGGCCTTGCTGATCTCCTTCTCCGCCTTCGTCAGGGTCTCGGCGCGGGCGATCTGCCGGGCCATCTCGCCGAGGTGGCTGGCGGTCTCCGTCATGACGTCGGTGACCGCGGTGGTGCGGAGGTGGCGGGCGTCGGCGCGGGCGAGGGCGCGGGCGTTGCGGTCGGCGGCGTCCTGGGCGGCGATGGCGGTGGCGGTGTCGTCGTCGGAGAGGACGTGGGTGGCGAAGATCCGCAGGCCCATGAAGAGGGCGGCGGCCAGGGGGACGCCCGCGAACACCTTCGCGTGTCCCAGGATGAGCAGGGTGCTGGTGGAGACGCCGATGGCGGTTGCGGACAGGCCGAGCATGACGGCCATGCCGAGGCGGGAGCGCTGCCGGATCGCGGTCTCCGACATGCGGAGCGCGCCGATCCAGAGGGCGTCGTAGACGAGGGCGATGGACCATCCGGCGATCTGGCCGGGGTGGCCGGTGAGGCCGAGGATGGGGCCGAGCTGGCTGCCGACGGTGATGGCGACGAGGGTGAGGGCGGCGAGGGTGAGGAGGGTCTCGACGATGGCGAAGATGTCGAGGCGGGCGGTGGCGGCCCGGAGGCGCTTCATCGGGTGGGGCCTTTCTGATGGGGCCGCCCCGCGTGGCGGGCGGGGCGGCCGGGTGGGGGTCAGGCGAAGTGGCGGCCGATGAGGATGGCCGCGATGACCAGGGGCCAGACCATGGCGAGGATGTAGAGGGCGCGCATCAGTGGCCTCCGGTGGTGCGGGGGATGCCGTCCTGGGCGGAGGCGTAGACGGTGCCGTGCTGGGTGTTGGCTTCGCCGGCGTGGTCTCGGGCGGCGTAGTCGGCGGCGCAGGCTTCGACGGTGGCGGGCTCGGTGATGATCGGCGGGAGGTGGGGCTGCTGCTCGCTCACGCGGTCACCGCCGGGCGGGGCAGTGCGCGGTTGGCGTAGGCCGTGAGCAGAGCCGTCTCGGCGTCAAGGTCGACGCCGTTCGACCACCAGGCCGTTGGCGTCTTGCTGCGAACCGCGGCGCGGTGCTGCGTGATGCCGGCGGCCTGCTCCAGTGCCTCAATACGGCGACCGTGGGGCGCGCGGGCGGGCTTGCCAGCTCGGGTGGTGCAGCGGGCTCCCGTGGTGGCGTGACAGGCCGGGCAGGCCATGGTCGGCACGAGGCCGTCGAGAGTGAAGGGCCCGGCGGTGGGGCTGGCCGCGGGCTGGGGCTGCTGCTCGCTCACGCGGCCACCGCCGGGCGGGGCTCGCCGGGGATGACGCAGATGGTGTCGAGGAAGTCGGGGTCGGCGCAGCGGACGATGCGGAGCGGCTGACCGTCGCGGTCGGTGACGTTCCACTCGTCGATGGCGGTACCGGCCGCGCGCTCGCGGGCGATGAGGGCCTCGGTGGCGGCGATCGTCTCGGCGCCCCAGTACAGGCCGTCGTTGTCGTAGTTGAGGACGGGCGTGGGCTCGGGCTCCGGGGCCGGGGTCGGCTCGGGCGTGGCCTCCGGGGCGGGGAGGGTGAAGGCGTCGGCGGCGCGGTGGGCGGCCTCCGCGGGGATGGGGGCGAGGGCGAGCGCGGTGCCGATGATGACGGCGACGGCGAGGGCCTGCGTCGGGCTGGGCGTGGGCTGGGGGTGGTCGGTACGCTCGGGCATGGCTGTCCTCCTGGTGATGCAGGTGGGATGGCTGGCCCCGGCCGGGCTCTCACACACCGGCCGGGGCCGTTCTCGTTGCAGGTACGACCGTAGCGACTTGTTGCGTTCAACGCAACAAGTCTGGGAGGATGAGCCCATGCCCGAAGAGACGCCCCAGGGAGAGGAGCAGCGGACGATGCTGTCCTTCACCGAGGCGGCCGACCGGCTCGTCGCAGACGGCATCGCCCAGAGCATGACGGCGGAGGGCCTACGAAAGTTGGCCCGTGATCCGGCGTCCGGATGGCCGATCGGCCCCGACGACTACCGCGTTGTGGGCAAGACGCGGATGCTCCCGTACGAGCTGCTGGTGCCGTACATGAAGGCGCGCCGACCTGGCCGGGGGCCTGCCAAGCAACCACGGAAGAAGCGAGACAAGGCGGCCGACGTGAGTGGACAGCGGAACAGCGGGATGAGCCGTGAGGACTACGAGGCGCGCGAGCGGTTGCTCGATGCCGCCGAGCTGATCGAGCGGCGTTGGCTGGGCGAGTACTCGGCGCTGTGCCGGGACCTGCGGGACCTCGGCGACACGATCAGCGAGGAGTCGGAGGCGCAGGATGGATGAGCTGGTGGTGTGGCTGCGCGCGCAGCTCGACGAGGACGAGCGGACCGCGCAAGGGGCGGCCTGGGCCGACGACGCCACGGCCTGGCACACCAAGCCGTCGCCCTACGATACCCGTGGCGCAGGGCAACGCTGGTACGTCGAGGACGCGCTGGATGACGGGGTGGTCACGAACGTCGACCCGCAGGCGTCGGACGCGGAGGGCGTGGCCCGGCACATTGCCCGCCATGATCCGGCGCGGGTGCTGCGCGAGATCGACGCCAAGCGGCGGCTGGTCGCCCTGCACGAACCCGGCGAGACGGAGTACGTGGACGGCGACGTCTGCATGGCCTGCGACGTGAGGGGCGGCGAGCCGTTCTACCCCTGCAAGACGCTGTGCCTGCTCGCCCTGCCCTACGCGGACCGGCCCGGCTACCAAGAGGCGTGGCGGCCGTAGCCCGCCGCGCGCGCCAGCGCCCCCGTCTCAGCAGGTCGAGACGGGGGCGCCCCCATGCCCGCCGTACGATCCAGAGCTGTGACCACCTTCGACCACCTCGTGGAGATGCAGCGCGCCACGGACCAGGCGCACACCCAGGTTCAGAAGCTCCGTGACCAGTACGGCCCACCCACCGCCCAGGCGTGGAGCGAGCAGCAGACCGAAACGTACGAGACCGCGTGGAGGGCCTGGCGGGATCTTGCCCGTGATGTCCAGGGCGCGGTCACCGAGTACGCCAAGGAGCAGGGGCAGCGGCGGAACGAGGTCGAGGCGGCGGTGAAGAAGGCGGCGCGGCATCCGGAGTAGCCGGCGCACCCCCTGCCCTGTGCGGCCTCCAGGTCGAACATAGAATCGAATGCGTGCCCGATTTGCCACCCGACCTACCCCGACTCCGCACCCTGGAGACCTGGCTCGCCCTCGCCCTCGCCGACGTGCGGGCCGCGATCACGGCAGCGGAGCGGGCGGAGGCCGAGCGGCAGCGCGGGTTGGAGTCCCGGCCCCCGGCGCCGGACTGGCTGTTGGAGACCGGCCTGAGCCGGGACGCCCCGCCCGTCCAGGTGCATTGCGGCGGCTGCTGGAACGCCGGCAAGCGCGTCAAGGGCATCAGCCGGAACGAAGCGCTGCGAGCGCTCGCGGACGGGGTGCGCGCGTGCACGGCGTGCCGCCCGGACTCCGCGTTGGGGTTCCTGGACGGGTGATCTCGCCGTGGCGCTTTCGGGCGTCCGTCCTCAGCTGGGGTCGTCGGGTCTGGCCTTCCTGGCCCACTTCGGCCGGATCAGCTCATCCGCCTGGTACTCGCCGTTCGGCATACGGCGGGACACGATGACACGGACGTCATCGACGTCCTCTCCACTGCTGCGCAGTACGTCGAGGGCGTGGCGCTTCAGCTCATCGAGAGTCTGCGCCTCGCGGACGATCTCTTCGATGTCGTCGGGGGTCGGCTCGTTCATGGTGGCCTCCCTGGTGCTTGGCTGCTCAGGGTCCGCCTGAGGGCGGAGGAGGTCAAGGGGGTGGACGTGCCGGCAGGGCAGGTCGTACGGTGCGGGTGCGCGCTTCCCAGGGTCGCGAGGCCCGCCGTCCCCGAGGGGGTTCGGCGGGCCTCGCGCTTGCTCAGGCCGCGATCACCCCGCCCTCCGCCCACACCCGCCCGCAGCCCGTGCAGTGCGCGACCGGCGCCCGCCCCTCCCCACCGTGCACATCGATCGCCCCGCCGCACGCGCACGGCTCCGCGAGGGTCCGCCGCTCGGCCGCGATGTCCAGCGCCCGCTCAACCCGGGCCGCCGCACCGGCCGCCACCACGCCGATCCGGTGCTCCTCCGCGTCCGTGAGCCGACGGCACGGGCCGGGCGCCCTGGTGACCCGGGCGAGGAGCCAGAGGGCGGCGTAGGGGGCGGTGCGGCGGCCGGTCCAGCGCCAGCGGCGGGGGTCGTGGGCGTCGGCGTGGGCCAGTTCGGTGCGGCGCTGCCGGTCGGCGGCGGCGATGCGGGCCTCGCGGAGGGTGGAGTAGTCGGCCTTCCGGGCGGCGGGGACGGTGATCGGGGCGCGCTGGGCGGCGGCTGCGATGTCGTCGGCGCAGGCGACGAGGGCGGCCTCGACGGCGCGCATCGTGTCGAGGATGTGCAGCCGGACGGGGACGGGGCGGTCGCCGAGCTGGATCGGGTCGCGTTCCAGGGAGCGGAGGTGGGCGGCCTGGTGGCGTTCGTACTCGATCTGGTCGGCGTCGGCCTGGTCGAGGCGGGCGAGGTAGCCGCGGAGGCCGAGGCCGAAGGCGCCGAGTTGGGCGGGGGTTCCGGCGGCGTCGTGGAGGTCGGTCCAGTGCATGGCGATGGTGCGCAGGTGGGTGGTGGTGCTGGTGGTGGTGTTCATCGTGCGCTCCGGTGTGCGGGTGGGGCGTAGGGTGATGTCCACCTGGGGGCGCGCCTGGTCTGGGGAGATCGTGGGCGCGCCCCTCCGTCGTGCTCAGCGGCCCCGGACCGTCCCGGGGGTACCGAGCGAGCGGGCGAGGTAGTCGATGTGCTCGTATTTCGCGTCGGTCGTGTGGCCGTCCCACTGAGCGCACGGGTCGTCGGCCGGGACGTGGTCGAAGTGCTCGATGAGGTCGGCGTCCCGGGGGCTGAAGTGCCAGGAGCACTGGCGACCGTGGAGCGTGGCGTAGAGGATCTGCCAGCCTGGTTCGTCGACGTCGGGTGCCGGGGCGACGACGACCTGCTCGGCGAGCCCTCCGGCGACGAGGGCGACGAGGTGGGCGCGCTCGCGGTAGGCGCCGTCCCGCTCCTGCTCGGCTTCGGGGTCGTGTGGGGCGACGGTGAAGCGGTGCTGGAGGTCGGCCGTCGGCCCGTACAGCTCGGCCAACACCGCGTCGGCGGCTTTGTAGCGTGCGGCCTTGTGCCACATGGGCAGGTTGGTGCGGCCGATGGCGGCAGCGAGCTGGTTGCGTAGCGGCGAGGTGGCGGGCTCGTTGGGCGGGGCGATGCAGGGCACGACGGGGCCGAACCCGGGCGGCAGGTCGGGCTCGGTCGCTTCGGTCGCTGCCGGGGCGGGCGCCGTCAGATCATGGGCGTCGGCTCCATCCGCTTCGCCGACCTCGCGCAGCGCCGCACCGTTCTGGCGGATCACGTCGGCGAGGTCGGCGTGCGAGTACGGGTCGTCGTCCTGCATGAACCCGATGTCGCACAGGGCGCGGCGGATGTCGTCGAGCTGGTGTTCCTTCGCGCGGCGGGCTTGGTGGGCGAGGCGGAGTCGGGTCTGGTCGGTCATCGGTTCCTCCGTGCTGCGCGCGGCGGCGCGTCGGGTGGCTCGGTTCGGTCGGGGGCCGGAGGCGTCGTCGGCGACCAGGCGCTCGACGCGGGCGAGGTGGGTCTGCCAGGTGGCCCCGGGGCGGGGCGTGTGCTCGCCCCGGGGCGTAGTGCTGGGGCCGGTCACGGCTGGCCGAGGAGCTGGTGGGCGACCGCGAGGGCCTGCGGGCTGGCGCCGATCTCCTGGGCGTCTGCGGTGGCCGCTCTCGGTGGCGATGTCGTCGGGGATGTGCGTGGTCACGGTCGTCTCCCGGTGAGTGCGCGGCGGAGGAGGGCCTGGGCGAGGCGGAGGCTGGTGTCGATGGCGGCGGCGAGTAGGCCGGCGGCGAGGGTGCTCGCGGCGGCGAGGACAACGATCAGGGCGGGGAGGGGCCAGCCGAAGGCGAGGGCCTCGGCCATCACGCCCCCGCCCCGCCCGGCCCGGCGGCGGGCCCGTCGGGGCGCTCGGCCCATTCGCGTACCTGGTCGGCCGCTGGGGGCGCCCACGTCTTGCTGGGGATGGTCCCCAGCTCGTCGAGCCGGTTGGCCACTTCGCGGTAGATGTCGGCGTCGGTCGGGGCGGCGAAGGAGCGGCCGGCGGATACCGCGTCGGCCGCGGCCATGGCCACGTCGGCGTCGGCGCCGTAGCAGATCAGATCGTCGGGGTGCGCGTCGTCCCAGCTCAGACCGGGGTTCCACCGCTCGTAGATCATCCGGGCGAACGCGTCACGCCTTTCGGTATGGGGACGCGGGCCCCCGGGGTGCTGCGCTCCGTCCTGCTGCGCCCCGGCGGCGGGCTGCTCCACGGTCAGGCGACGGAGCGAGTCGACGGCGGCCTGGTCCTCGTCGGTGAACCCGTCCTCGGACCAGATCCGTTCCTGTGCCTGGTCGAGGGCGTAGGTCAGCATCGTGCACTCGGCCGGGCTGAGCGCAGCGGTCTCGGTGGCTGCCGTCTCGTCGGCCAGGCTGCGCAGCTCGGCGTCGTGGTCGGCGAGGTTCATCCGCGCAATGGCCAGGCGGGCACAGTGCATGCACGGCCTACCGGAGGTGTCCCAGAACCCGGGGCGCTCGTGCGCGTGCTCGGGGCCCCGGTAGTCGAGGACGTACCGCAGGTCGTCAGCCAGCGCGTCGGCGACGGCTGCGGGCGGCGCGGTGGCAACGGTTTCCCCTGCGGAAACAGTTGCCGTCTCGTCGGCCCTGCGGCGCCGCTCGGCCGGGCAGCTGGTGGCCATGTAGTGCACGGCGCCCTCACCGCAGTCGCACGGGCCGGACAGGCCTTCGTCGGCCTCGGGCTGCGTCTCGTCGGCCACGCGACGCAGCCCGGAAGCAATCGCGTTGGACACGCAGGAGCCGCAGCCACCGCAGCCGCAGGTGTCGTCGTTGCCAGCGAAGTCGGCGGCCTCACGGAGGACGGCGGCCCGGTCGGCGCGCTGCCGGGCTTCGGCCGCCGCCTTCGCGTACTCGCCGAGAAGCGGGGCACGGCGGGTGATCTCGGCGGAGAGGACGGCCGCCCGGCGGCGGGCACTGTGCCACGCCATGCGGCACCGGGCCGCCTCCTCGGCGGCCTGGTCGACGGCGGGCAGCACGGCCAGGACCGCGTCGGCGTGCTCGCCGTACTCGTCGGGCTCCATGAGCTCGTCGGGAAGCCAGGTGAACCCGCTGGCCTCGCAGATGGCGCGGCGGAGACGGTCGCGGAGCGCGGCCCGGTCCACGGACGGCGCGGGGTCGGCGGGGGTGGTGGGATCGGTCATCAGGGTCTCCTCGGTGTGGAAGGGTGGGGGCACCGGCCGCCCGCGCTCCCTGCGGGCGGCCGTCGTGCTCAGCGACTCGCCGGGCAGCAGCCGACGTGCACCGTGGTCCCGGTCATCCCGCGCCCGTACTCGCCAACGCCGGGGCAGGCTCCGGTGTCGGGCTCGTGCGGGGTGGCCTGGCGGGCGGCTTCGGCACGGAGGTCGTCATCGGTGCACGAGCGGTCGGTCATGGTCTTCTCCTGGTGGTTTGCGGGACTACCGGTCCCTCGGCGGGTAGGGGTGGGATTGGCCCGGCCGGCTACCTTCCGGCCGGGCCGCCGTGCTCACGGGGTGCGCGCGGTCTGCCAGCGGGGGCAGTTGGCGATCGGGAAGGTGGCTCCGGCGGGTGCGGCGTGGATGTCGCAGGCGTCCGGGTAGCCGGTGCAGCCGCAGCCGTCGGGGTTGCATTGCTCCTCGGGGGGACTGGCGGGCAGGAAGTGCTCGCAGGTGAGGCAGTCGTCGACGGGGTTCGCGAGTTCCAGCAGCACGTCGGCGTGGCAGGGCTCGCCGGGCGGGCACCAGCACATGAGGTCCCGGCCGGCCAGCTCGGTACGCGCGGCCTCGGCGAGGCTGGGCTTCAG
>NZ_WWGX01000041.1 GCF_009862265.1 Streptomyces sp. SID8352
CGGTTCATCGTTCGACTTGCATGTGTTAAGCACGCCGCCAGCGTTCGTCCTGAGCCAGGATCAAACTCTCCGTGAATGCTTTTCACGGGAGCGGAACAACCGGAGGAATAGTCCGGTCGTTC
The DNA here is from genome assembly GCF_009862265.1 of Streptomyces sp. SID8352. Taxonomy (GTDB): domain Bacteria; phylum Actinomycetota; class Actinomycetes; order Streptomycetales; family Streptomycetaceae; genus Streptomyces. The sequence continues at coordinate 123 of NZ_WWGX01000041.1, forward strand.
ACAGCGTCCTCGCTGTGTGTTTCAAAGGAACCTCAACCCGGTCGGAGATCCGATCAGGTCGGGGTATCAACATATCTGGCGTTGACTTTTGGCACGCTGTTGAGTTCTCAAGGAACAGACGCTTCCTTTGTACTCACCCGAGATACTCTCTCAGGCTTTCCTCCGGGCGCTTTCCCTTCGGTCTTGCTTTTCCGACTCTATCAGATCTTTCCGACCCGATTTCCTCGGTGCTTTCCAGGTTCCCGCTTCCGCGTTTCCCTTTCCGGCGGTTCCGACCCTATCAGAGAATTTCCGCCGGTCTTACCGGCTTCCATTCCGATTCATCGGGAGAGCTTCCGCGAATTCTGCGATTCCGGAGGCTGATAGTTTCGTCAAGTCGCCCTCTGGGGTGAACCCGTCTACAGGCAACTGTTCAAATCTACCTCCCCGAGCGCTCCGTGTCAACGGCTCGTCCGGGAACGATGAGGACACTAGCAGGTCATCCGGCGTACACGCACATCAGGCGGCCATCGGCAGCGTCGCGCTGCGCTCGGACTCCTCGATGTCACCCGTGTCGCCGGCGCGGGCGGCGCGTCCGCCCAGGACGAAGACGTACGCGAGGAACGCCAGCTCCACCGCCACCCCGATGGCGACGCGGGCCCAGGTGGGCAGGCCGGACGGGGTCACGAAGCCCTCGATCGCACCGGAGACGAACAGCACCAGGGCGAGCCCGATCGCCATGCCCAGGGCGGCGCGGCCCTCCTCCGCCAGCGCGGTGCGGCGGGTGCGCGGGCCCGGGTCGATCACGGTCCAGCCCAGCCGCAGTCCCGTACCGGCGGCCACGAAGACGGCGGTGAGTTCGAGCAGCCCGTGCGGCAGGACCAGGCCGAGGAAGGTGTCGAGGCGGCCCGCGGACGACATCAGGCCGAGGCCGACCCCCAGGTTGAGCATGTTCTGGAAGAGGACCCAGAGGACCGGCAGTCCCAGGAAGACGCCGAGGATCAGGCAGAGCGCGGCGGCCCAGGCGTTGTTCGTCCAGACCTGCGCGGCGAAGGAGGCCGCCGGGTGGGAGGAGTAGTAGGTCTCGTACTCGCCGCCGGGGCGGGTCAGCTCCCGCAGTTCGTCGGGCGCGGCGATGGCGGACTGCACCTCGGGGTGGGTGCCGATCCACCAGCCGAGGAGGACGGCCACGGCCGTGGACAGCAGTGCGGTGGGCACCCACCAGTGGCGCGCGCGGTGGACGGCGGCCGGGAAGTCGCGGGTCAGGAAGCGGGTGGCGTCGCGCCAGGAGGCCCGCCGGGTGCCGGTCACGGTGGCCCGCGCGCGAGCCACCAGCCGGCTGAGCCGCCCGGTGAGCTGCGGGTCGGGGGCGCTGGACCGGATCAGGGAGAGATGGGTGGCGGTGCGCTGGTAGAGGGCGACGAGTTCGTCGGCCTCGGCACCGGTCAGCCGCCGGCCGCGCCTGAGCAGGGCGTCGAGGCGGTCCCACTCCGACCGGTGGGCGGAGACGAAGACGTCGAGGTCCATCGTGGCCTGCTCCTCGGCTCTCGTCGGAGGCTCGCGCGGATCATTCTGTCGTGGATCAGTCCGACGCGGATCAGCTTGTCGTATGGGATGCGTTCCGGATCAGCTTGGCAGACTGGGCCGGGACCACGGCGTTCGGGGAAGGGCGGCATGCGGTGAGCGAGCTGGTGACGGGCGAGGCGGTGGCGCTGGAACTGCGTCCGGCGCGGCTGCCCAGCAGGGCGCTGGCCGTCCTGGTCGATCTGGCCGCGGCCCTGGTCGTCTACGTGGGCGTGGGTGTCGGTCTGCTGACCGCCACCGCCTCCCTGGACACGGCGGCCCGGACCGCGTTGTCGATCGCGGCGTTCGTGCTGGTACTGGTGGGGGCGCCGGTCGCGGTGGAGACGCTGAGCCACGGGCGGTCGCTCGGGAAGGCTGCCTGCGGTCTGCGGGTGGTGCGGGACGACGGGGGGCCGATCCGGTTCCGGCACGCGCTGGTGCGCGGGCTGATCGGGGTGGTCGAGATCCTGATGACGTTCGGCGCGGTCGCCTGTGTCGCCTCGCTGGCCTCGGAACGCGGGCGGCGGCTCGGCGACGTCTTCGCGGGGACGCTGGTGGTGCGGGAGCGGGTGCCCTCGGCTCCGGCCGGGTTCGTGCCGCCGCCCCCGCCCTGGCTGGCCGGGCGGTTCTCGGAGCTGGACCTTTCGGCGGTCCCGGACGGCCTGTGGCTCGCCGTCCGCCAGTACCTGACGCGGAGGGGGCAGCTGGACCCGGCGGTCGGCCGTGCCATGGCCGACCGGCTCGCCGCCGATGTCGCGGTACGGACGGGCACGCCCGCTCCCCAGGGCGTTCCGGCGGACGCCTATCTGGCGGCGGTGCTCCAGGAGCGGCAGGTCCGGGAGGCCCGGCGGACCTTCGGCGCCGGGGGTGCCGGGAGTGCCGGCGCGGGCCGCGGGACGACCCCGTACTTCGGAGGGCCCGCCCACGCGGCTCCGGGTCCCGCCCCCGGCGCTGCTCCGTACGGGGCCCCAGGTGCTGCTCCGTACGGGGCTCCCGGTGCTACTCCGTACGGGGCCGCCGGCGCGGCTCCCGGCGCGGCGCACCCCCAGGACCCCGCCACCCCGGCCGGTCCCGCCGGGGCCCCCGCGCCGCCGTTCTCCGCGCCGCGGCCCTCCGCTCCCCCGCAGGGCGGTTCCGGCGCCGCTCCGGAGGCGGGACGGTCCGGTGAGGAAAGGGGCCCGGACTCCGGCGGACGGCCCGGGACGGGCTTCGTCCCGCCGGCATGAGCTGCCCCCACCCGGACGGGGCGCGGCCGACGGTCGGCGCGGGTGAGGCCCGGCGCGGGTGACGCCCGGCGCAGGCGACGCCCGGCGCGGGGGACGCGCGCGGCTGGCGCCCGGTGGTGCGCGGCGGGGCTCAGGGGAAGGCCGACGGCGGCGACTCCAGATCCTCCAGCTCGACTCCGGGGGCCGCGAGCACGACGTCCCCGGCGAGGTGCACGCTGTACCGCTCCCCCGTGTCGAGGGCGGTGACCTCGTACTCCTCCACGACGAGGGGGCCGCTGTCAGTGGGGTGTGCTTCGCTCTTCAGCAGGGCCCAGGACTGGTCCACGGTGCGGGGGGCGAGGACCGGTTCCGTGAGGGCGACGAGGCGTACCCGGGTGGCGGCCGCGGAGGGGGTGAGGCGCAGGAGGCGGGCGGTGGCGACGAGGAAGGCCGGGGAGCCGCCGGTGAAGGCGTGGGCGCGCACATTGCCCTCGGCCGCGTCGGCGCCGGCCGGGTCGGTGCGGACCCAGGTGACACCGTCCAGCGCCGCGCCCCGCACCTGCCAGCCCGCGGCGCGCAGTTCGAGCCGGATCGGGCGGCCCAGTCCGTCCAGGGCGAGGTCGACGGAGCCCCGCTGCTCCCCCTCGGGTGTGGTCAGCCGGGAGACGTAGCGCCAGCCGGAGGGCCCGGGGGCGCACTGGAAGTGCTCCTCCGCGAGGAGGGTGTGGTCGTGCGGATCATGGAGCGCGTAGCGGCCGCTGGGCATGGAGGTCCTGGGTCGTGACGGTCGGCCGGGCCACCCTCCGGTGGTCCGGCGACGGGGCAGGCCCCCGGCACGGGGGTGCGGGGGCCTGTTTCCGGGCTCGGGGCCGGCCGGAGGGGGTGCCGTCGGGTACGGCGCCCCCCGGGCCGGTGTGCAAGGGCCTAGTAGCGGTAGTGGTCCGGCTTGTAGGGGCCCTCGACCTTGACGCCGATGTAGTCGGCCTGCTCCGGGCGGAGGGTGGTCAGCCTGACCCCGAGGGCGTCGAGGTGGAGGCGGGCGACCTTCTCGTCGAGGTGCTTGGGCAGCACGTAGACGTCGGTCGGGTACGCGTCGGGCTTGGTGAACAGCTCGATCTGGGCCAGCGTCTGGTCCGCGAACGAGTTGGACATGACGAACGACGGGTGGCCGGTCGCGTTGCCCAGGTTGAGCAGGCGGCCCTCGGACAGGACGATGATGACCTTGCCGTCCGCGAAGGTCCAGGTGTGGACCTGCGGCTTCACCTCGTCCTTGACGATGCCCGGCGTGGCGGCCAGGCCCGCCATGTCGATCTCGTTGTCGAAGTGGCCGATGTTGCCCACGATGGCCTGGTGCTTCATCCGGGCCATGTCGGAGGCCATGATGATGTCCTTGTTGCCCGTGGTGGTGACGAAGATGTCCGCCGTCTCCACGACGTCGTCGAGCGTCGCGACCTGGTATCCGTCCATCGCGGCCTGCAGCGCGCAGATCGGGTCGATCTCGGTGACGATCACGCGGGCGCCCTGGCCGCGCAGGGACTCCGCACAGCCCTTGCCGACGTCGCCGTAGCCGCAGACCACGGCGGTCTTGCCGCCGATCAGGGTGTCCGTGGCGCGGTTGATGCCGTCGATCAGGGAGTGGCGGCAGCCGTACTTGTTGTCGAACTTCGACTTGGTCACCGCGTCGTTCACGTTGATCGCCGGGAAGAGCAGCGATCCCTCGCGGTGCATCTCGTACAGGCGGTGCACGCCGGTGGTGGTCTCCTCGGTCACGCCGCGGATCTCCGAGGCCAGCCGGGTCCACTTCTGCGGCTCCTCGGCGACCGTTCGGGTCAGCAGTTCGAGGATCACCCGGTGCTCGTCGGACTCGGCCGTGTCCGGGGAGGGGACCTTGCCGTCCTTCTCGTACTCCACGCCCTTGTGCACCAGGAGGGTGGCGTCACCGCCGTCGTCCAGGATCATGTTCGGGCCGCCGGTGGGGCTGTCCGGCCAGGTCAGCGCCTGCTCCGTGCACCACCAGTACTCCTGGAGCGTCTCGCCCTTCCAGGCGAAGACCGGGACGCCCTGCGGGTCGTCCGGGGTGCCGTTCGGGCCGACGGCGATGGCCGCGGCGGCGTGGTCCTGGGTGGAGAAGATGTTGCACGACGCCCAGCGGACCTCGGCGCCCAGCGCCACCAGCGTCTCGATCAGCACGGCGGTCTGCACCGTCATGTGCAGGGAACCGGTCACCCGGGCACCGGCCAGCGGCCGCGTGGCCGCGTACTCCTCGCGGATGGCCATCAGGCCGGGCATCTCGTGCTCGGCGAGCGTGATCTCCTTGCGGCCGAACGCGGCCAGGGAGAGGTCGGCGACCTTGAAGTCCTGTCGGCTGTCGACAGTCGTCATTACGGGCTGCTCCTCGGATCGGGGGCGAGGTGGGATCGGCTGATCTGCGCGGCGGCGGACACAGGGTGCCCCGGACGGGCACGGGCATGCCCGCGTACGCGCAGCGCAGTCCGTCGGAGGCCCTCTCTCCCTCGGACGGTCCCGCGGGACCGCCCGACCGCCATCAGCAGCGACGTCTGGCTCCGTCCCAAGCTACACCGGCGGGCCGTCCGGCCCCAGCCCGCCCGGGGGAGGAGATCCGGACAGGTGCCGCCGCGCGCGGAACGCGCCGGGCCCCGCCGCGGGAGTGCGACGGGGCCCGGCGGACGGGAGGACGGGGAGGTCAGTGATCCCCGGAGGGGCGGCCGGCCGGGCCGCCCGGGGTGGCGTCGGGGTCGGCGCCCCGGGCCGCTTCGGCCTCGCTGTAGATGTCCGGTTCGAGGTAGACGGCGCGGGCGATCGGGACGGCCTCGCGGATGCGGGCCTCGGCGGCGTCGATGGCCGCGGCGATCTCGGTGGCCGTGCCGTCGTGGCGGACGGCGATCTTCGCGGCGACGAGGAGTTCCTCGGGGCCGAGGTGGAGGGTGCGCATGTGGATGAGGCGGGTGACGGTCTCCCCGTCGACGGTCGCGGCCTCGATCCGGCGGACCTCCTCGGTGCCGGCGGACTCACCGAGCAGCAGGGACTTGGTCTCGGCGGCCAGCACCAGGGCGATCAGGATGAGCAGCACACCGATGCAGAGGGTGCCGACGCCGTCCCAGACGCCGTCGCCGGTGAGCAGGGCCAGGCCCACGCCGCCGAGGGCGAGGACGAGGCCGACCAGGGCTCCGAAGTCCTCCAGGAGGACGACGGGCAGCTCGGGGGCCTTGGCGCGGCGGATGAAGTCCTTCCAGGAGAGCTGGCCGCGCAGGGAGTTGGACTCCTTGATGGCGGTGCGGAAGGAGAAGCCCTCGGCGATGATGGCGAAGACCAGGACGCCGACCGGCCAGTACCAGTGCTCGATCTCGTGCGGGTTCTTGATCTTCTCGTAGCCCTCGTAGAGGGCGAACATGCCGCCGACCGAGAAGAGCACGATGGAGACGAGGAAGGCGTAGACGTAGCGCTCGCGGCCGTAGCCGAAGGGGTGCTGCGGGGTGGCCTCGCGCTGGGCGCGCTTGCCGCCGACCAGCAGCAGCGCCTGGTTCCCGGAGTCGGCGAGCGAGTGCACGCCCTCCGCGAGCATCGACGACGAGCCGCTGAACGCGAACGCCACGAACTTCGCTACCGCGATGGCGAGGTTGGCGCCGAGTGCCGCCATGATCGCTTTGGTGCCGCCTGACGCGCTCATGTGTCGCGTGGTTCCCTTCGCATCGGTCCGCGTGTCCGCACTCCGCGCGCCGGTTGCGCGCGTACGCCCTCCGGGCCGGGCCCGGAACCGCGGTGCTCCGTACTTACGCGGTGGGACATTGTCGCAGCCCGGCCCGGGGGCCGCGGGCCGGGCCGACGGGAAGGCGCCCGGACGGGCGGGCCGGCCGCTGGAGGGCGCGGTCAGACGGGGACGGTGGCGCGGAACAGCGTGCCGGTACCCGCGACTTCGGCCCGCTCGCCCGCCGGGACGAAGACGGACCGGCCGGGGGTGAGGCGGTGCCCGCCCGCCCGGACGGCCCCCTCGACGCACAGCAGGATCTGCGGGGCGTCCCGGGTCAGGTCGCGGGGGGCCGCCGTGCCGGTCAGCAGGTACCGGGAGAGGCGGAACTCCTCGGCCGGGGTGTCGTACGGCTCCTCGCCGTCGGGGGTGGCCTCGGGGCGCAGGACGGCGGGGCGGCCGGACTCGAAGCGGACGACGCGCAGGAGTTCGGGGACGTCGACGTGCTTGGGGGTGAGGCCGCAGCGCAGGACGTTGTCGGAGTTGGCCATGATCTCGACGGAGAGCCCGTCGAGGTAGGCGTGCGGGACCCCGGCGCCCAGGTAGAGGGCCTCGCCGGGGCGGAGCCGGACGTGGTTGAGGAGCAGCGCGGCGAGCACCCCGGGGTCACCGGGGTAGTGGCGGGCGATCCCGGCGTAGGGCGCGTGGGCGCCGCCGAGGAGGGCGCACGCCTCGGCGGTCTCCTCCACGGTGCGGGCCATGGCCTCGGGGTCGGCGGTGAGGACGGCGGTGAGGGCCTCGCGGAGGGCGGCGTCCGCGGGCCGGGCACGCAGCAGGTCGGCGTAGGGCTTGAGGGAGGGGACTCCGAGGGCGTCGAGCAGGTCGGCGGTCTCGGCCGGGGGGCGGAAGCCGCACAGGCCCTCGAAGTCGGTGAGGGCGCAGACGAGTTCGGGCTTGTGACCGGCGTCGCGGTAGTTGCGGTGGGGGGCGTCCAGGGGGATGCCGCGGCGCTCCTCGTCCGCGTAGCCCTCGCGGGCCTGCTCCCGGTCGGGGTGGACCTGGAGGGAGAGCGGGGCCCCGGCGGCCAGCAGCTTCAGGAGGAAGGGCAGGCGGGGGCCGAACCGGGCGACGGTGGCGGGGCCGAGTTCGGCGCCGGGGTCGGCGTCGATGAGCGCGGCGAGGGTGCCGTGATCGGTGCGGGAGGGGGCGCCGGGGTGGGCGCCCATCCACATCTCCGCCTGCGGTTCGCCGGTGGGCTCGGTGCCGAGCAGGGCGGGGAGGGCGGTGGTGGAGCCCCAGGCGTAGGGGCGGACGGTGTTGTCGAGGCGGTACATGGGCTCTCTCTGACGGTGCGTTTCCCCCGTACGGGACGTGCGTGGGCGCGTGTACGGAGTGTGCGTAGAGGTCAGGCGCCCGAGGCGAGCGCCAGGTAAACGGCGGCGAAATCCGTGATGGCGATCAGTTCCGCCAGGGTCTCCAGTTCGCCGCCCGCCTCGGGTTCGAGCTCGCTGATCGGCGTGTCGTGGCCGAGGGCCAGTTCGCGGGCGGCGGGGGCGGCGGTGAGGCCCCCGGTGGGGCGGTCGCGCAGCAGCACCACGCGCGCGTGCAGGGCGGGGGACTCCTCGACGCGGTCGCGGAAGAAGTCGTCGGGGTCGGCGCCCGCGGCGAGGCGCCCGGCCAGCAGGGCGTTGTGCGCGTCCAGTGCCTCGGGCAGGGCGGCGACGACGGCCGGGGCGCCGGCGAGTTCCGCGAGGGCGGCGGCGAAGCGGCGGCCGGCCGGACCGGCCGAGGTGCCCTCGGTCCACACCACCGGGAGGGATTCGGCCAGTTCGGCCGCGAGGGTCTTGGCGGGGTTGCCGTAGGCGGGGACGGCGGGCCCGCAGCGCTCGGCGACCCGGTCGAGGCGGTCCGCGACGCGGTCGACGGCGTCGGGCGGCGCGTCGAGCAGACCGGTGCGGTCGAGCAGGGCGAGCAGCGGGGTGAGCAGGGCCCACAGGACGCCGGGGGCGGCTCCGGCGAGCGGCTCGTCGTGGTCGTAGGGGGTGGTCGCCATGGGGATGAGCAGACCCCGGGAGCCGTTCACGGTCTCGCTGAGCGGGGAGCCGCCGGGGGCGACCGCCACGACGGTGCAGCCGCGGCGGTAGGCCTGTTCCGCGAGCAGGGCGAGGCCGGGCTCACCGCCGTCGGGGGTGGTGATCAGCAGGAGGTCGACGGAGCCGGCCCAGCCGGGCAGTTCCCAGCGCAGGGCGCCCGCGGCGGGGGCCACGCCGGTGGGGGCGAGGCGGATGACGGGGCTGCCCGCTCCGGCCAGAGTGCCGAGGAGGTCGGCGGCATGGGTGGCGGCGGCCCCGGGACCGGCGATCAGGACGGCGCGGGGGCGGCCGTCCGGCCGTAGGGCGCCGACCCCGGCCTCGGCGGCGTGCCGGGCGGCGGTGCGGACCCTGGCCCCGGCCTCGGCGGCGCCGCGGAGCAGGCCGCGGCGGTCGGCCCTGGTGAGGCGGTCGGGGTCGTCGAGCAGCGATTCGTCGAGCATGGCGGCAGTCTCCGATCGCCGGTGGCGTTCGTTCGGTTGCGCGGGCGCCCGGTCGTCGGCTGCGGGGCGCCGGCCGTCGGTCCTCTTGGGGGGCGTGGTTCGCCGGGGCCGCGTGACCCCGTGGGGGTGCGTGACCCCTCGGGGGCGGGCGATCCGGCGGGGGTGCGGTGGCCGGGAGGGCGCGCCGGGTGGTGCGCGGCGTCGGGCGCGCGGCCCCGCGGGGCGGCGCGGACCTCGCGCGCGGGGGCGTGCGCGGACGGCGCGGCGGGGGCCGTGCGGCCGGTCGCGGGGCGGCGGGCCTCACCGGTCACGGCGACTACTCGGGGCGGCGGGCCTCGTCGACGAGGAGGACGGGGATGCCGTCGCGGACCGGGTAGGCCAGGCCGCAGTCCCCGCCGGTGCAGACCAGCTCGGCGTCCTGCTCCGTGAGGGGGGCGTGGCAGGCCGGGCAGGCGAGGATCTCCAGGAGGCCGGCTTCGAGCGGCATGAGGGTTCCCTTCGGGGCGGTGCGGTACGGGCTGATGTGCTGGTCAGGGTACCGCCGGTCGGGAGCGGGTGTCGGGCCCTCCGCGCGCCGGGCGCGGCACGGGGGCGGGGCCCGCCCGCCGGAGGTACCGGACGGGGGGCGGGCCGGTCCTGGTGGGACGGGGCGGGACCGGGTGGGACGGGGCGGGGCCGGAGGCGACGGGACGGGGCGGGGCCGGAGGCGGGCCATGGCCGGGTCCGCCCGGCCGGAGATGGGCGAGCGGCCCGGCCGGAGGCCGGCTAGGGAACCGGCCCGGCCGGAGGCGCGCGTGCGGGGCGGACCGGGCCGTGCGGTCGCGGACCGGGCCGTGCGGTCGCCGACCGGACCGTCGGCTACGCGCGGATGATCGCCAGGGCCTCGTCCCGCACCTTGGCCATCGTCGCCTCGTCGCGGGCCTCCGCGTTCAGGCGGAGCAGCGGCTCGGTGTTGGAGGGTCGGACGTTGAACCACCAGTCGCCGGCCGTGACGGTGAGGCCGTCCAGCTCGTCCAGGGCGACGCCGTCGCGCCCCTCGTAGGCGGCCCGGAGCGCGGCCAGGCGGGCGGTCTGGTCGGCGACGGTGGAGTTGATCTCCCCGGAGCCGGCGTAGCGGTCGTACTGGGCGACGAGGGCGGAGAGCGGCTCCGGCTGTCCGCCGAGGGCGGCGAGGACGTGCAGGGCGGCCAGCATGCCGGTGTCCGCGTTCCAGAAGTCACGGAAGTAGTAGTGCGCGGAGTGCTCGCCGCCGAAGATCGCCCCGGTGCGGGCCATCTCGGCCTTGATGAAGGAGTGGCCGACGCGGGTGCGGGCCGGGGTGCCGCCGTGCTCCCGGACCACCTCGGGCACGGACCAGGAGGTGATCAGGTTGTGGATGATCGTGCCCTTGCCGCCGTTGCGGGCCAGCTCGCGGGCGGCCACCAGGGCGGTGATCGCGGACGGCGGGACCGGGTCGCCGTGCTCGTCGACGACGAAGCAACGGTCGGCGTCGCCGTCGAAGGCGAGCCCGAGGTCGGCGCCCTCCTCGCGGACGCGCCGCTGGAGGTCGACGAGGTTGGCCGGATCGAGCGGGTTGGCCTCGTGGTTGGGGAAGGTGCCGTCCAGTTCGAAGTACATCGGCACCAGGTCCACCGGCAGTCCTTCGAGGACGGTGGGGACGGTGTGGCCGCCCATCCCGTTGCCCGCGTCGACGACGGCCCTCAGCGGCCGGATGCCGGTGAGGTCGACCAGCGAGCGCAGGTGGGCCGCGTAGTCGCCCAGCGTGTCGCGGTGCCGCACGGTGCCCTGGCGGGCCGCGGGGGCCGGGGGGCCCTCGGCGGTCCAGCGCTCCACCAGGGCGCGGATCTCCGCGAGTCCGGTGTCCTGGCCGACCGGGGCGGCGCCCGCGCGGCACAGCTTGATGCCGTTGTAGCGGGCCGGGTTGTGGGAGGCGGTGAACATGGCGCCGGGCAGGTCCAGCGCGCCGGAGGCGTAGTAGAGCTGGTCCGTGGAGCACAGGCCGATCAGGACGACATCGGCGCCGAGGGCCGCCGCGCCGCGGGCGAAGGCGGCGGAGAGACCGGGCGAGGACGGCCGCATGTCGTGCCCGACGACGACGGCGTCCGCGCCGGTCAGTTCGGCGAAGGCGGCGCCGAACAGCTCGGCCGTGGCCTCGTCCCACTGGTCCGGGACCACCCCGCGTACGTCGTACGCCTTGACGATCTGCGACAGATCAGCAGCCACGGCCAGCCTTCCTCGAAGTCCTGTGGATGCCCACAAACTACCCGCAGGCGTCGGCGGACCGGCGCGCGGTGCCCCGGGCGGCGCGGAAGGAGGGGACCCCGCTCGGCGCGGACCGGGCTCAGTTGTCCGGTGAGCGCAGGACCCGCAGGTGGCCGCGGCGCGCGACCTCCCTCGGATCGGCGGTGCGGGCCCCGCCGCCGGCCTGTGCCGCCCGCTCCTGGGGGCGGGCCGCCTCGCGCACGGCGTCGGCGAGCGCCTCCAGGTCGTCGCCGCTGGGGCGGGCCGGGGCCGAGGAGTCGAGAAGCCGGACGACCTCCCAGCCGCGCGGCGCGGTGAGGCGCTCGGAGTGCTCGGCGCACAGGTCGTAGCAGTGGGGCTCGGCGTAGGTGGCGAGCGGGCCGAGGACCGCGGTCGAGTCGGCGTAGACGTACGTCAGCGTCGCGACGGCGGGACGGCCGCAGGCGGTGCGCGAACAGCGACGTACAGGGCTCACGATGTTGGACGGTACCGCACTCTTGAGCGGGCCGCGATGACTCTCCACCAGGTCACACCTCCGTGTCGTGGCGTGAAACGGACCCTCACCCCGGTCGGCGCTCCGTGGCGACCTGCGCCGACGTCCGCTTCCGAGGGGGTGGGCGATCCCGGAACCGGTCATCACACGATACAAACAATGGCAATTGCCTTGGGCGGCGCGGTCGTCGAGGGATACCGAATCGAGTCCGACCTTGGCTTGAACGGTCATCATGTGACGTGCGTCGGGGCGCCGGGCGCGTCGTGACGGACGGTCGGGCCGCTCCCGGCGGATCCGGGGCCGGGTCCGGGGCCGCTTCCGGGGTCGCCGCGCGATCCGTCTCCCCCGCGGAGACCGGTTCCGCCTTCCCGCGGGGACCGGGTCCCTCCCGCTCGGGGCCGCTTCCCGGGCGGCTCCGCGCCGTCGGCCGACGGCGGGGGACGGGAACCGGGCGCGGGGCGGACGGGGGTGGCCGGGCGGCCCGGCGGCGACGGACCGGCGCCGGGAGCGGGCGGGGACTACCCTTCACCAGTGATGGACAACCCCGTGACGCCCCGTGATGGGGCCGGCCGCCCAGGACCCCGCCGTCGTGATCGTCACGGCCGTGGGATGCGCGGCCCGATCGCGCCGCCCCAGGTCCCGCTCGCCGCGAGCCGCGCCGACCTGTTCGCGGAGCTGGTGCAGGACTCCGTGGAACGCCTGGAACGGCGCTGGCCGCAGCTCGCCGACATCGATTTCCTCGTCCTGGAGGTGCCGCGACTGGACGGCGCGGCCGGGCAGGGCTGGAACGACGAGGCCGTGCCGCTGGGCGGAACGGTGCCCGCGCGGGACGGCGGACCGGCGCGGGTGGTGGTCTACCGGCGGCCGGTCGAGATCCGCAGCAAGGGGCGCGACGAGCGGGCCGCGCTGGTGCACGAGGTCGTCGTCGAGCAGGTCGCGGAGCTGCTGGGGCTGACGCCCGAGACGGTGGACCCCCGGTACGGCGAGGACTGACACCCGACCGCCCGGAACCGGTCACGGCCGAACGCCGGATCGGGGCGGGGCGGACGGCCGGGGCCGAGCGGACCGGCGCGACAGGGCGACACGAGAGCCGGGCGCGGCCGGGGCGCCGGAACGGCGGTCGGGTTCAACGGCGGTCGGGTCCAAAGGGGACCGCACAGGCCCCCCGGACCGGGCCTGTCCACCACACGGAGACACCCACGCCGGGCTCCGGGCTCCGGGCTCCGGGCTCCGGGCTCCGGGCTCCGGGCTCCGGGCTCCGGGCTCCGGGACGAGTGTCCGGGCCGCGCGGACCGCTTCCGGCCGTCCCTCGCACGCCGTGGGCCGTCGGCCCCCGTGGGCGGGCCGTCCCCCGCTCCCGGCGGGGCCCGCGCCTCCGCTCTCCCGGTCCCGGCCCGGCGCCGACCTCCGTGCCCCGCCCGGGACCCTCGCGGCCTCTCCCGCTCCCGGCGCGGCCGGGCCCCGCGACCTCGTCAGCGTTGCAGTACCGAGAGGTCCTGCTCCGCCCTCGGCACGGCGACCATGCCCCGGTCGTCCGGCAGGACCTGCACCGTGAAGGCCGCCGCGTCGCCGACGGGGACCGCAAGGGTGCGGGCCGCGTAGAGCGGGCCGCCGGACACCGGCTCGACGGTGAGCGCGTAGGTGCCCTTCAGCCCGGCCGGCACCGGCGCCTCCACGTCCTGGGTGGTGCCGCCCTTGACGGTGTACGTCTTCGAGGCGGCCGTCCCGCCCCCGCTGCCCGCCGAGGCGGTGACCTTCACCTGGGCGGTCCCCTCCGGCGCCGTCAGCGAGAGCGTGGTGCCCTTGGCGCGGTTGTCCGCGGCGGTGGCGCGGGCCGCGACCGGGGTGGCGGCCGGGATGAACGCCGACTCCCGGCCGTCCCCCTTGCCCCGCACCACGCGCAGCGCGGCCACCACCGGCACGGCGCCCCCGGTGGGCGTGAGCAGCAGGGACCCTGCCTCGCCCCGGGTGAGGTCACCGAGCTCCACGCCCGTCGTCATGCCCGCCTTGACGTGCACCGTCTGCTGCTGCGCGGGGGTGATCGAGCCGGACGGCGCGGCCAGGCGCACCTTCAGGTCGGCGTCGGTCCCGCCGGGGGTGAACAGCACCAGGCGCACCGCCGTGGCGTCCTTGGGGATGCCCGGCAGCACCAGGCTGCCCGCCGGGGGCGCGGCGGCCGTCAGCCAGTCGCCGCCCAGCTTCGCGTCCAGGGCCTGCACCGCGGCACCGACCCGGCCACTGCGCACCCCGATGTGCACGGTGAGGTCGTCCTCCTTGGTCTCGCCCAGGGTGGAGAGCAGGAGCGCCTGGCTGCCGTGCGGCGGCACCGTGACGCCCTCCCCCACCGTCGACTTCACCGCGCCGTCCTTGCCGTACAGCTCGATGTCGACGACGGCCGCCGAGCCGTCGGGGTTGGTGAGGTGGACGTAGTCCGTGCGGTCGGCGGAGGTGCTGGCGCCGGGGAACCAGAAGTCGGTGTCCGGCGCGGTGCAGGCGACGCCCAGCAGGCCCCGGCCGGTGCCCGCGGCGACCTCGGTGGTCTGCTGCACGGTCCAGCCCGGGGCGGAGCCGCCCTCGGCGATCCCGGCGAGGGCGGTGGCTCCGGGGCCGGAGACCTCGCCGGTGGCCGGCTTGCCGGGGGCCTGGGGCTGGACGACGGGCTTCGCGGCCTTGCCGTCCTTGCCGGTGCCGCCCCCGCCGACGGGCGCGGCGGTGAGCCGGGCACCGCCCTTGTCGCCCGCGCCCGGAGTGACGGGTGTGAAGGAGGTGTAGGCCGTCTCCGCGAGGTCGGAGCCGCTGGGCGCCGGGCACAGCAGGCTGCTGCGCTCCACGGGCAGGCGGGCGGCCGGTCCGGCGGCCTCCGGGGCGGCGGGACCGGGCGCGGCCACCGACGCGAATCCGGTGAGGGCGGCGAGCGCCGCGGTGCCCGCGATGAGGGACAGGGTTGTGCGCTTCACTGCTGGCTCCCGTCCGGACGCTCACTGCCCGGGGCGTGCGGCTGGTGGGGTGGGGCGGAGGGGTCGTACGGGGCGTCGTATCCGCCCTGCCCGTACTGCTGCGCGCCGTACGCCGGGTCGTACGCCCCGCCCTGGTCGCCGTCCTGGGCGGCCGGGGTGCCGTAGGTGTACGGGGCGGTGTACCCGCCGTCCTGGTAGGGGTCCGTCGCGTAGCCCTGCTGTCCGTAAGCGCTCTGTCCGTAGGGCGGCGGGGGCTCCTGGTAGGGCTCGCCGCCGTGGGAGCCGTAGCCGGTGCCGGTCCGGCCGGAGGCGTCCCACTCGTCGTAGGAGGGCTGGGCGGGGACGGGGGCGGGGGTCGGGTCGGGGGACGCGGGCGGGAAGTCGGGGGCCGCCGGGGCGCCGGTCTCCCAGCCCTCGGCCTCCGGGCCCGCCGCGGGCTCCGGCCCGGACTCCGCCGCGGCGGCCTCCGCCTCGGCCTGCGCGCGCAGGCGCCGGGCCCGGCGGCCCTCGCCGGCGACCGGCTCGGCCGGGGCAGCGGGCTCCTCCTCGGGCAGGTCGTCGTCGACGTCGCGGCGCCTGCCGGGCAGGGCGAGGACGACCAGGACCAGGCCGAGGAGGCCCTGGGTCCAGAGCCAGACGGTGTGGGTGAACGGAGTCTCGAAGGTGACGTCCAGCCGTCCGCCGGAGGCGGGGAGCCGGAAGCCCTGGGCCCAGCCGTCGACGGTGGTGCGGGTGAGCGGCTTGCCGTCGAGGGTGGCCGTCCAGCCCTCGGCCGCGGTGTCCGCGAGGCGCAGCACCCGGCCCTCGGCACCGGCGTCGATCCGGGTGTGGATCTCGACCGGACCGGCCGCGACGGGCTGCGGGTCGGTGTCCGCCCCGTCGCCGGATACGACGGTGGCGCGGGCGACCTCGCGGTCGACCCGCCACAGCCCGCTGCCGTCCTGCTGGCTGAGCCTGCTCAGGCCGGGGGTGGCGTCCAGGACGCGGGTCATCTCGCGGGGGGCGCCCTTGTGGACGAGGACGTAGCGCACGGCGAATCCGCCGAGCTGGTCGGCCTGGTCGGCGCCGGACCCGGCGACGAGGTTGGCGACGACCTTGTCGAGCCTGTCGTTGCCGCCGTCGGCGACCAGTTCGCCGTCGCCGAGGCGGACCCCGGAGCCGCGGACCAGCATGTAGCCGACGCGGGCGGCGGAGTCGCTGTCCAGGACGAGGGTGCGGGCCTGGTCGCGGGTGCCGCTCTCCTCGGCGACGAACGCCGGGACCTGGACGGGGTTGCGCCGCTCCAGGGGCCCGTCGGCGCCGCCGATCATCCAGCCGAGGGCCGAGACGAGCGGGCCGACGGCGCAGGCCAGGGCGATCAGGGCGGCGACCGGCTGGCGCCAGCCGAAGCTCTGCTCGGCCACCCGCGCGCGGGCCCCGTCGGCGCCGAGGACGGCGGCGGCCAGCAGCGCCAGCCCGTAGACCAGGGTGGCGGGGCCCGCCCAGGCGGAGCGGTTGGCGAGGACGGCGAGGAGAAGCCCGGCGAGTGCGGCGGCCCAGGCGGTGCGGATGCCGAGCTGCCGTTCGGAGCGCAGCAGGGCGGCCAGGGCGGCGAGCACGACGCCGAGGAGCACGAGCCCGCCGACGGTGCCGGGGCCTCCGGGGCTCACGCCGAGCAGGTCGAGGGCGGAGGCGGCGGAGGCTCCGTGGGGCAGCCCGGCCTCCTGGAGGAAGCCGGACGGGAACAGGGTCAGCGACCAGGGCGCCAGGAGCAGCAGCGGGGTGCCGAGCTGGGCGAGGAAGCGCGGCCCGTAGCCGGTGAGGTCGCCGCGGCGCAGCGCCAGCACGCCGAGGCCCAGGAGCAGGGCGATGGGCCAGACGACGGGGGTGAAGGCGGTGGTGACCGTGAGCAGCAGCGCGTACGCCCAGGTGGCGCGCCAGGTGCCGCGGGTGCCCTCGGGGGCGGTGAGGCCGGCGGCGGCGACACCCGCGCGGGCGATCAGCGGCAGGAGGACGGCGAGGACGGCGGTGCCGACGCGGCCGCCCGCGAGGGCACCGGTGGCGGCGGGCAGGAAGGCGTAGGCGACGGCCGCCCAGGCGCGCAGGAGCCGGGAGGGGACCAGCGACCGGGAGGCGAAGTAGGCCGTGACCCCGGCCAGGGGCACCGAGCCGATCAGCAGCAGGGTGAGGGCGAGCCCGGTGGAGCCGAGCAGCGCGGAGGCGAGGGTGGCGACGAGGGCGAGGTAGGGCGGGGCGGAGGCGGTGCCGCCGGTGCCCACGGTGTGCCAGGCGTCCAGGTAGCGCGCCCAGAGGTCGCCGGCCCCGGCGGGGGCGGGCAGCAGGGCGCCGCCGGCCAGGGCGCCGCCGCCCAGCAGGGCGCGGCAGGCGGCCAGGGAGACCAGCAGCAGGACGAGGAAGAGGACGGGGCCGGGCTTGCGGGCGACGCGCTTGAGCCGGGCGAACTGCTCGATCTCCAGGAAGTCGGCGTCGTCGCCGCCGGGGCCGGACTCGACGCCGCCGTGCCGTCCGGCGCCCGCGCCGGTCTCCGCTTCGGCGCTGCCGACGAGGTTGCCCGCGAACTGCTCCAGGGTGATCCGGACGGTGGCGCCGGGGGGTGGGAAGAGGGGGCGCAGCTCGCCCTTGTCGGCCTGGGGGCGGCCGCGCTCGCGGCGTCCTGCGATGACGCGCTCGGGCCGCAGCAGGACGCCGAGCAGGCCGCGGATCTCGTCGAGCGCCTGGCCGGGGGCCTTGCCGACGAGGTAGGCGACGGTCCGCAGCAGGGTGCCGAGGACGACGCGGAACAGGACCCAGGGCAGGGCGGCGGTGCGGGTGTTGACGAGCAGGGTGTGGACGGCGCCGGCCTTGTCGACCTTGTGCGGGGAGGCGGTGGTGCGGCCCGCGCAGTCGACGGTACGGCGCTCTCGGGAGGCGGCCTCGGCGTGGCGGACGACGGCGTCGGGGGCGACGAGGACGCGCAGGCCCGCGGCGTGGGCGCGCCAGCACAGGTCGATGTCGTCGCGCATGAGGGGCAGTCGGCGGTCGAAGCCGCCGAGCCGCTCGAAGACGTCCCGGCGGACGAGCATGCCGGCGGTGGAGACGGCCAGGACGGACCGGACGTGGTCGTGCTGGCCCTGGTCCTGTTCGCGGCGGTCGAGGCCGGTCCAGCGACGGCCGGAGTTGGCGATGGAGACGCCGACCTCCAGCAGCTGCCTGCGGTCGTACCAGCCGCGGAGCTTGGGGCCGACGACGGCGACGTCCTCGCGGCCCAGCTCGTACTCGTTGTCGACGACGCGGAGCAGGTGGGAGAGGGCGTCCGGCTCGGGGGCGCAGTCGTCGTGGAGCAGCCAGAGCCACTGCACGGGTTCGCCGTGCGGCAGTTCGGGGAGGTCGTAGGCGTCGAGGCGCCAGGTGCGCGCGACCGGGTCCCAGCCGCTCGGCCGCTTCAGGTACGGCAGCTCGTCGGGGGTGAGGACGGGCGCGGTGCGCGCGGCCTCCTCGACGGCCTGGCCGAAACCGGTGCGCCGGGCGAGGTGCAGCACGCGGTCGTCGCCGAGGGCCTCGGTGACCAGCCGCGCGGAGTCGTCGGCGCTGCCGGTGTCGGCGGCCACCGCGTACTGGACGGGGCGGTCCTGGCCGAGCAGGCCGGCGAGCGCGTCGGGCAGCCAGCGGGATCCGTCGTGGGAGACGAGGACCGCCGTCACCACGTGACGCGGGAACTCTGGTGTGGCGGCGAGGTCTTGGCCTGCCGCAGTGTGGCTGTGCACGGACATCGAGGTACGGGCCCCGGTTCGCTGGACTGCGGTGGACGCCTGTGCCCCTGGGGGCGGCGGGGCATCCCGGTCGGTCGACCACACTATCGGCTGCCCGGCACGACGGCCCGCCGCCTGTGGATAACCCACTCGCGACGGGCCGTTCATGACGTATGGGGAGATACCGGACGGATCACGGAGGCCCGGACCGGCCGTCGTGACGGACGGTCAGACCGCGGCCTTCTTCAGCCGCCGGCGCTCGCGCTCGGAGAGGCCGCCCCAGATGCCGAAGCGCTCGTCGTTGGCGAGGGCGTATTCGAGACACTCGGAACGGACCTCGCAGGCGAGGCAGACCTTCTTGGCCTCCCGGGTGGAGCCGCCCTTCTCGGGGAAGAACGACTCGGGGTCGGTCTGGGCGCAGAGCGCGCGCTCCTGCCAGCCGAGTTCCTCGTCCGCGTCGTCGACCAGCAGTTGCTGCACCAGCTCGGTCATGTGCGCCCCTCGTCCGTCTTTCGCGTCCCCGTGATCCGGCCGTTATCGTTTCCGGCCGAACGACACGAGTGAAATTACAAGTGTGCTGCTCCGGGCGAGTCAAGCCGGGATCTGCTATTGGGCCCCTTATTCACTCTGCGGAACCAAGGTCATGCGGTAAGTGTTCAAATCGGCATAAACCCGGGGCGCCACCAAGGGCGGCGGCGAACCCGCCCCGGCGCCCGGCGTGCACAGGGGAGGACGCACCGCCATTCGTTCCCGTTCCGTCACACGCGCCGAAGCGAGCCCGATCACATTCGGATCACGGGATCGCAACATGGGTTGTGCACCCGGCTTGTGCGCCATGTGTCCCCGAAGGCGGAGGGGCAAACCTCGTCCCCGGCAGATGAACCGGATGTGGTGAAACACGTCGCACACAACCGGACCGAGTTGACAGTGCGGGGGTGAACCGCTGTCCTAGGGGGCATGCTCGCGAACTCGGCGCTCGCCCCGACCCGCACCCCCGGGTCCCACGGTGCTGCCCTGGTCCGCTGTAGCTGTTGCCGCTGTTCCAGCTGTTGAGCCGTCCGCGCTCCGGCTGTCCCGGGCCAGTTCCGGCCCGGCTGCTCCCTCCCGCCCTCCGGGGCCTTGGCCGCGCACCGCCGCGCCTCTTCCCCGCACCCTTCCGCCGAGGAACACCCCCACCCCATGAACAGCGACAGCGACCTCCAGATCGCCGGCGACCTCCTTGAGGTCCCGCACCTCCTGCGGGCACCGCGGGAGCACCCGGAGACCGTCGCGGACTTCGTCGGTCTCGCCCGCTCCATCGCCGCCGACCGCTCCCAGTGGGAGCACCTCGTCCGCTACGACACGGCCTCGCGCTGGTACCACCGGCTGCGCACCGGGCCGGGCTACGAGGTGTGGCTGCTGTCCTGGGTGCCCGGCCAGGGCAGCGGGCTGCACGACCACGGCCCCTCCTCCGGGGTCCTGACCGTCCTGGACGGCGTCCTGACCGAGCGGACCGGGCGCGGTACGCGGGCGCTGGCGGCGGGCGCGCAGCGGGTGTTCGCGCCGGGCTACGCGCACGAGGTGGTCAACGACGCGCTGGAACCGGCCGTCAGCCTGCACGTCTACTACCCGGGCCTGACCGAGATGCCCATGCACTCCGCGCGCTGCTCGGCCGCGGCCCCGCGGGGCGCCGGTGCCGCGGAGCCCGCGTCCGCACCCGCTCCGTGACGAGTGGCTGACGCGTTGTCGTACCCGCCTGCCAGACTGGGCACATGCGCATTGTGGTTCTGGCAGGCGGCATCGGTGGTGCCCGGTTCCTGCGCGGTCTGAAGCAAGCCGCGCCGGACGCGGACATCACGGTCATCGGCAACACCGGGGACGACATCCACCTCTTCGGGCTGAAGGTCTGCCCGGACCTCGACACGGTGATGTACACCCTGGGCGGCGGCATCAACGAGGAGCAGGGCTGGGGGCGGGCCGACGAGACCTTCCACCTCAAGGAGGAACTGGCGGCGTACGGCGTCGGCCCGGAGTGGTTCGGCCTGGGCGACCGCGACTTCGCCACGCACATCGTGCGCACCCAGATGATCGGCGCCGGATATCCGCTCAGCGCGGTCACCGAGGCGCTGTGCGACCGCTGGAAGCCCGGGGTGCGCCTGCTCCCGATGACGGACGACCGGGTGGAGACCCATGTCGCCGTCGAGCTGGACGGCGAGCGCAAGGCGGTCCACTTCCAGGAGTACTGGGTACGGCTGCGCGCCTCGGTGCCCGCCGAGGCCGTCGTCCCGGTCGGCGCCGAGCAGGCCAAGCCCGCGCCGGGCGTCCTGGAGGCCCTCGCGGAGGCGGACGTGATCCTCTTCCCGCCGTCCAACCCGGTCGTCTCGGTCGGCACCATCCTCGCGGTGCCCGGCATCCGGGAGGCCATCGCCGAGGCCGGGGTGCCGGTGGTGGGGCTCTCCCCGATCGTCGGGGACGCGCCCGTGCGCGGCATGGCCGACAAGGTCCTGGCGGCGGTCGGCGTGGAGTCCACGGCCGCCGCGGTCGCCGAGCACTACGGTTCTGGCCTGCTCGACGGCTGGCTGGTCGACACGGTCGACGCGGAGTCCGTCGGTCGCGTCCGGGCCGCCGGCATCCTGTGCCGCGCCGTGCCGCTGATGATGAGCGACCTCGACGCGACGGCCGCGATGGCCCGGGAGGCGCTGGCGATGGCAGAGGAGGTGCGGACGGCGTGAGCGGCGGGGCGCCGGGCTACCGGGTGTGGGCGCTGCCCGGTCTCCCCGAGGTCCGGCCCGGCGACGACCTGGCCGGGCTGATCGCCGCCACCGGCCCCGGCCTGGCCGACGGGGACGTGCTCCTCGTCACCTCCAAGATCGTCTCCAAGGCCGAGGGCAGGATCGTGCGGGCCGCCGACCGGGAGTCCGCCATCGACGCGGAGACCGTGCGCGTGGTGGCCCGGCGCGGTCCGCTGCGCATCGTGGAGAACCGCCAGGGACTGATCATGGCGGCGGCCGGGGTCGACGCCTCCAACACCGAGCCCGGCACCGTGCTGCTGCTGCCCGAGGACCCCGACGCCTCCGCCCGGCGGCTGCGCGAGGGGCTGCGCGAGGCGCTGGGCGTCGAGGTCGGCGTGGTGGTCACCGACACCTTCGGGCGGCCCTGGCGGGCCGGGCTGACCGATGTGGCCATCGGGGCGGCGGGCGTGCGCGTCCTGGACGATCTGCGCGGCGGCATCGACGCGCACGGCAATCCGCTCAGCGCCACCGTGGTCGCCACCGCCGACGAGCTGGCCGCCGCGGGCGACCTGGTCAAGGGCAAGGCCGCCGGGCTGCCCGTCGCCGTCGTCCGCGGCCTTACGCACGCGGTGACCGGCGGGGACGGCGAGGGGGCGCGGGCCCTGGTGCGCGGCGCGCGGGACGACATGTTCCGGCTGGGCACCTCGGAGGCGGTGCGGCAGGCGGTCACCCAGCGCCGCACGGTACGGGCCTTCACCGACGAGCCGGTCGACCCCGGGGCCGTGCGCCGGGCGGTGGCCGCGGCGGTCACGGCGCCCGCGCCGCACCACACCACCCCCTGGCGGTTCGTGCTGCTGGAGTCGGCCCCGGCCCGGCTGCGGCTGCTGGACGCGATGCGCGACGCCTGGATCGCGGACCTGCGGCGGGACGGGAGGGACGAGGAGTCGATAGCCCGGCGGGTGCGGCGCGGCGACGTGCTGCGCGCCGCGCCGTACCTCGTCGTGCCCTGCCTGGTCATGGACGGCTCGCACACCTACGGGGACGCGCGGCGGGACGCGGCGGAGCGGGAGATGTTCGTGGTCGCCGCCGGGGCCGGGGTGCAGAACCTCCTCGTCGCCCTGGCCGGGGAGCGGCTCGGCTCGGCGTGGGTCTCCTCGACGATGTTCTGCCGGGACGTGGTGCGCGAGGCGCTGGACCTGCCGGCCGGCTGGGACCCGATGGGCGCCGTCGCCGTCGGACACCCCGCCGAGGAGCCCCGGCCCCGGCCGGAGCGGACGGCGGAGGCGTTCATCGAGGTGCGGTAGGGGGCGACGGGGCGGACCGGGGTGCGGTGGTCCGGGCGCGGGGGCCGGTGGTTCGCGGGCGCGGGGGCCGTGGGCGCGGGCGCCGGTGGTCCGGGCGCCGTGGTCCGGGCGCGGTCCGGTCTCCCGAGGCGCCGTGCGGCGGCGGCGCGGCACAGCGGGTCCGGCCGCGGCGNCCCGCCGCGATGGGACCGGTCACTGCGCGGATGGCGGGCCGGAGCGCGGCGGGGTCGGTCGCGATGCCGGGCGGAATCCGGGCCGGACGTGGCACGACCGCAGACCGCAGACCGCAGACCGCAGACCGCAGACCGCAGACCGCAGACCGCAGCGAAACGCGACCGCGGGCCACGCGGAACGGGGTGCGGACGGTGACGGACCGGACCGCGGCGGCGGCACGACCCGGCGGCCGGGACGGGGCGCCGACCGGCGGCGGGGCGCGGCGGGCCCGAGCACGGTGGGGTCGGTCACTATGCCGGGCGGGGCGCCCCGGGTGGCGTCGGCGAGCGCCTACGCTCGTAGCGTCTCCCGCTCCCCCCTCCGCCCCTCACCCCCTCCGCCCCCCTTCTCTCCCAGCTCTCCCAGGAATCCCGTGGCAGGACGTTTCTCCCCCCGGCCCCCGCGCACCGGCGTGCACGGCGGACCCGTCGCCGTGCCCCCCGCCGCGGTGCCCCGGCCGGCCCGCGCGAGCGGACGGGGGCGGACCTGGACGCCGCCCGGGCCGCTGGAACTGGGCCTGGTCCTCGGCCCGCTGCGGCGGGGGCCGGGTGATCCGACGTTCCGGGCGATGCCCGACGGTTCGGTCTGGCGGACCGGTCTCACCCCCGCCGGACCGGGCACCCTGCGAATCTCCGCGCGCGGCGGCGAGGCGCGCGGCGAGGCATGGGGTCCGGGGGCCGACTGGCTGCTGGAGGGGCTGCCGGAACTGCTGGGCGCGCGGGACGAACCGGACGCGTTCGTGCCCCGGCACCGCCTGCTGGCGGTCACGGCGCGCCGCCGGCCCGGGCTGCGGCTGACCCGGACCGGGCTGGTGCTGGAGTCGCTGATCCCCTCGGTGCTGGAGCAGAAGGTGACGACGCTGGAGGCGTACCGGGCCTGGCGGCTGCTCGTACGGCGGTTCGGGGAACCGGCGCCGGGACCGGTCCCGGTACCGATGTCCGTGATGCCGGCCGCGCGGACCTGGGCGCTGATCCCCTCCTGGGAGTGGCACCGGGCCGGGGTCGACGACAAGCGGGCGTCCACCGTCCTGCGGGCCGTACGGGTCGCCGCGCGGATGGAGGAGGCGGCCGGGATGGACCCCGTGGCGGCGCGGGCGCGGCTGGAGGCCGTCCCCGGGGTGGGCCCGTGGACGTCGGCGGAGACGGTGCAGCGCAGCCACGGGGCGGCGGACGAGGTGACCGTGGGGGACCTGCACCTGCCGGGGATCGTGGGGTACGCGCTCGGCGGCGACCGGACCGCGGACGACGCGGAGATGCTGCGCCTGCTGGAGCCGTACGCGGGGCAGCGGCACCGGGCGGCGCGGCTGGTCCTGCTGAGCGGACGGATGCCGGAGCGGCGGGCGCCTCGGATGGCCCCCCGGAGGATCGAACGGCTCTGAGGCGGCCCGGGGCCGGGGAAAGCGGCGCAGGGGCCGTCCCGCGTACGCTTGCGCGGGTGAACGCGACCGATCGCACCCCTGCCGACCTGCTGAGTTCCGCGCTCGCCGCGGACCCGGGACGCCCCCTGGTGACCTTCTACGACGACGCCACGGGCGAACGCGTCGAACTCTCCGTGGCCACCTTCGCCAACTGGGTGGCCAAGACCGCCAATCTGCTCCAGGACGAGCTGTCCGTGGAACCCGGCGACCGGGTCGCGCTGCTGCTGCCCGCCCACTGGCAGACGGCGGTGTGGCTGCTGGCCTGCGCGTCGGTCGGCGCGGTCGCCGACGTGGCGGGCGATCCGGCGGCGGCCGAGGTGGCCGTGAGCGGCCCCGACCCGGAGTCGCTGGAGGCGGCGCGGACCTGCCGGGGAGCCCGGATGGCGCTCGCGCTGCGCCCCCTGGGCGGGCGGTTCCCGCAGGTCCCGGCGGGGTTCGCGGACTACGCCGTGGAGGTGCCGGGGCAGGGCGACCGCTTCGTGCCGTACGCGCCGGTCGACCCCGAGGAGCCCGCGCTGATCGTGGCCGGACGGGAGTTCAGCGGCGCGGAGGTCGTGGAGCGGGCCCGGACGGAGGCGGCGGGGCTGGGCCTCACGGGGCCGGGAACGCGTGTCCTGTCGAGGCTGCCGTACGACACCTGGCAGGGGCTGAGCGCCGGGCTGTACGGACCGCTGGCCAGCGGCGGTTCGGTGGTGCTGTGCCGTCATCCGGAGCGGGCCGGGGAGGGCGTGCTGGACGCGCGGATCGAGGCGGAGCGGGTCTCGGTGGTGGCCGGCTGACACCGGGCCGGATCGCGGAGGGGGCGCGTCCGTTCCGGGCGCACCCCCTCCCCCGCCTCGACCGGTCCCCCCGCACCCCTTCCGGGTAAAGCGACGGCCAAGGCGGTACAAGGCACACGCAACGCCGGGGCGGGGCAGGGGGAATCCGCTGGAAGAATGGGGCGTATTGCCCGGTTGTAAGTTTCACGGAACGCCCCACCGGCGTCGCCGCGCTCCGTACCGGGCGGTTAATGTGAGCGATCCGGTGTGCCCGGCCTTGAGGTTCGCCCCGCGGCCGCGCACTCAGAGACGAGACCGGGCGCCCGGAGGGGAGGGCGCCGCGTCCCCCTACGGAGGATCGGACAACCGTGGACGCGCAAGGCCGTGGGCGTGCGGAGGGCATCGACCCCGCAGACCAGTGGGTGCTCAATCCGACCACCGGCGAATACGAACTGCGACTGACCCCATCCGCTCCGCAGCCGCCGGTGCCCGGCCCCCGCCGGGGCAGGACCGGCGGCTCCGGCGCGTCCGGCACACCCCGCTCCAGCGGCTCCGGCGCCCCCCGGGGCCGTACGGCCCCCGCCGGTTCCCCCGCCGCCCCCGCGGACGCGCCGGGCCGCGACGTCCCCCCGCCGCGCCGGAGGCGCCCCTCCGAGGAGGCACCGCCGGGACGGCGCGGGCGCAAGCGCCCGGCGAAGAAGAAGTCCCGGGCCAGGAAGATCCTGCTCTGGTCCGGCGGCACCATGGCGTTCGTGGTCCTCGCCACCGCCGCGGCGGGCTACCTCTACCTGGAGCACCTCAACGACAACATCCAGTCCGTCTCGGACGACGGCGCGAGCACCGGCGGCTTCCAGAAGGACAAGGCGATCAACATCCTGCTGATCGGCACCGACAAGCGCACCGGAAGCGGCAACGACGGCTACGGCGACAAGAACAGCGTCGGGCACGCGGACACCACGATCCTGCTGCACGTCGCCAAGGACCGCTCCAACGCGACCGCGCTGAGCATCCCCCGCGACCTCATCGTCAACGTCCCGGACTGCCCCACCACCCAGGACGACGGCA
>NZ_WWGX01000042.1 GCF_009862265.1 Streptomyces sp. SID8352
GCGTGCACACCACCGTGGGGCCGCTCGTTCTCCTCACCACGGGCACCCTCCTCACCCCGCTCCTCGCCGGAGCCGCCACCCCACTCACCCTTCACCTGCGACAGCGCACCGCCACCCGCGTGCACACCACCGTGAGGGCTCTCGTGTCCGCCGTTGTCGCCGCGCTCCACGCTGTGCGAGGAGTCGGAGCCGCCGTTGTCCCAGTCACCGCCGGACGCCGCGTGGGCGCCGGGCGTGCCGATCGCCAGGGCGGCCGCGGCCGCCGCTGTGACCAGGAACGTACGAGTAGAACGCATCTGAGATGTCCTTCCGTACCGGCCCGGGCAGCTGGTCCTTCGTCAGCTGGGGACCCGGGACCGACGTGAATCACCGTCAGTCACCACCGGGGCCCGCACCACTCGGGGCGCTCACGCGGGTGAACGGCTCACCGGGCCGGGCCGGGCGCCCTGCACCGCCCGGGTGACACGGCGTCCGGTGCCGGGGACGCGGCGGTCCCGGCACCGGTGGGACGGTGGTGCCGGGACCGTGGGAGGGGCGGGGGCTCGGGCCGGACCCCCGGGGCGCGCCGGGAAGGAGGGCCGCGGGGTCCCGCGCCCGGGTCGGGCCGCCCGGTGCGGACGGGTCAGGGGACGGGCACGCTCTCCCGGTCCGGCCGGGCCGGGGCCGTCTCCCCCGGCCGGTGGCCGTCGCGGCCGGGGCGGACCGGCCACCAGATGCCGCGGCCGAGCAGCGCGGCGGTCGCGGGGACCAGCACGATGGACAGGACGAACGCCGAGAGCAGGATGCCGAGGGCCGTGGCGAATCCGATCTGCTGGGTGGCCGGGGCCGCGTTGACGGCCAGGCTGCCGAAGGAGGCGGCGAGCACGACCCCGGCCGTGGCGATGGCGGGCGCGGTGTGGCGCACAGCGCGGGCCACGGCGGCGCGGGCCGGCCCGGGGCGGGCCATCTCCTCGCGGACGCGGTCGCTGATGAGGATGTTGTAGTCGGTGCCGAGGGCGACCACGAACAGGAACAGCACCAGCGGGAGGACGAAGTTGACGCCCGGCTCGCCCCCGAGGTGCTGGAAGAAGAGCGCCGAGGCGCCGAGCGTGGCGGCGAAGCACATTCCCACGGCGATCATCAGGACGGCGGGTGCCAGCAGGCTGCGCAGCAGGAGGAGCAGGATCAGGGAGATCAGCGCGGCGGCGACCGGGAACACGATCCGCAGATCGTGGTCGACGGCGGTGGAGATGTCCGCGAAGATCGCGGCCGTGCCGCCGACGTGGGCCTCGGTGCCGTCGGGCGTGTGCGCGGCCACCGTGTCCCGCACGGGTCCGGAGACGAGGTCGCGGGCCTTCTGGGTGGCGGAGTCGGCGTCGAGGTAGAGGTCGACGCGGGCGGCGGAGCGGTCCTCGCTGAGCACCGGCTCGGCCACGCTGCCGACGCCGTCGACCCCGGCGAGGGCGGTGGACAGCGGGCGGAGCGTGTCGGCGGCCAGGGTGCCTCCCCCGTCGGCGGTGACGTAGACGGTGGCCGGATCGGACACCCCGGCGGGCAGGGCGCGGGCGATCTCGGCCGCGGTGGCGGCGGCCGGGGTGCCGGAGTCCCCGGAGGTCTGGCCGAAGTCCATGCGGATGCCGCTGAGCCCCGCGGCGAGCGCGCCGAGCAGGGCGACGCAGAGGAGCAGCGCGGCGAACGGACGGCGGACGATCAGCTCACCCGCGCGGGCGGACGGGCCGGGGCGCGGGGCGCCGGTGAGGGAGCGGGAGGGCCAGAACATCCGGCGTCCGCAGACCGTGAGCAGGGCGGGCATGAAGGTGAGGCTGGCCAGCAGCATCACCAGCACGGACAGGGCGACGGCTGGGCCGAGCACCCGGAACTGCCCGAACGTGGCGATCCCGAGGGTGGCGAAGGCGGCCACGATGGTGAGGGCGGCGGAGGTGATCGCGGTGCCGACCCGGGCGCTGACCTCGCGGGCCACGGCGCGCGCCGGGCGATCGGGGCGGGCCCGCAGCTCCTCGCGGAAGCGGAAGAGGAGGAAGAGGAAGTAGTCGACGCCGATGCCGATGAGGACGACCCCGATGAGGCTGGGGGTGGAGGGGTCGAGCCTGATCCCGGTGAGCAGGGAGGCGGAGACGACCACGCCGGCCGCGGCGCCGCCGATGACGCTGACCGCGAGCAGGGGTACGAAGGCGGCCAGGAGGCTGCGGAACACCAGGATGTTGATCAGCACGATCAGGCCGAGCATGACCAGGCCGACGACCTTGGAGGTGGTCTCCCCCGCCTCCGTGGTGTCGGCCATGTCCGCGAGGCCGCCGGTGAATCCGGTGCGCATGCCCTCCGCGGCGAAGTCGGCCCGGGCCGTGTCGCGGAAGGCGCGGTAGAGGTCGTGCATACCGGGGTCGGTGGTGTTGCCGGTGAGCTGGACGGAGATCAGCTCGAAGGCGCGGTCGGGGGCGACCATGGCCGGGGCGGTGCGAGGTGTCTGCGAGTAGTCCTCGGCCAGGAAGGAGGGGCCTTCCCGCTGGTCCCGCGGCATCGTCACACGGCGCTCGCCCAGCGTGCCGGCGACGGTCTCGACGCGCCGCTGGTCGGCGTCGGTGAGGGGCTCGCCGTCCTCGCGGGCGACGAGGACGACCACCGTGTTGGCGTCCGGGTCGACGCCGAACCGCTCCTCGGCGGTCCGCAGCGCCGCCGCCGAGTCGTAGGTGGAGGGCAGGAAGCCACCGGTCTGCGACTCGGTGGCCCGGAAGACCAGTGCCTGGCCGGCCAGGGTGAGCAGGATTCCCACCACCGTCCACACGGCGATGGTCTTCCAGGGGTGTCGGGTGGAGAGCCCGGTCAGGGCGCGGATCACGTCGTCCTCCGTCGGTGGGTGGTGGGCCGGGTCACCGGCACCCCTCCAGCACATCAGCGGCCGGGCCCGGATTCCTCCGAGCACGGAACGAGAACCGGACCGGGAGCGGGGGCCGCCCGGGACCGCGGACTGGGACCCTGCTCCCAGAGCGGGATCGGTCCCGGGTCCCGGTCGGCGGGCTCCGCCCGGTGCGAGACTGGAGGACCGGGCGGACCGCCGCCCGCCCGCGCGGACCCGAGCGGACGGC
This sequence comes from Streptomyces sp. SID8352, assembly GCF_009862265.1. Lineage (GTDB taxonomy): Bacteria > Actinomycetota > Actinomycetes > Streptomycetales > Streptomycetaceae > Streptomyces. The sequence goes on from NZ_WWGX01000042.1 coordinate 3,084, forward strand.
GGGCGGGCGTGGAGACCGGCACCAGTAACGGCAACGGACCGGCACCGGCACGCGCGTCGGACGTTCCGGGACCGCCGGTGATCCAGCACCGCGGGTGATCCAGGACGGCGGGCGGCCCGGGAGGGACGGCCGATGGCACGAGGAGAGGACCGGAATGGCGAGCACGGCCCGTGGAGCCGGGGCCGAGGGGGCCCGGCCGGGCGGAGGGCGCACCCCGCCCTGGACCCGCAACGACGTCCTCGTCACGGCCGGTGCCGCGGTGGTGGACCTGTTCGGGTTCACGCTCAACTCCCAGCTCGACCTGGGGTACATCCCGATGGCCGGATGCCTGCTCTCCGCCCTGGCGACGCTGCCGCTGCTGGTGCGGCGGCGCTTTCCGCTGAGCACGCTGGTGACCGTGCTGCTGCTCGGTCTCGCGCTCGACCTCACCGTGCCGATGCCCCCGCACTTCAGCCTTTCGCTGGGCCTGTCGCTGTACACCGTGGCGCGGCACCGGAGTCCCCGCGTGACCGCGGCCTCGGTGCTCGCCTGCGTGGTGCTGCCGATGGCGAGCCGGGTGTCGGAGTCGGAGCCGCCGGTGCTCTATCTGGTGAGCACCGGGGTGGCCGGCATCGTGGTGGTGGTCGCGGCGACCGTGATGTCCCACTGGCAGCGGGACATCGAGACCAACCGTCGGCTGATGGCGGACCGGGCGGTGGCCGCGGAGCGGCGCCGCATCGCCCGGGAGCTGCACGACATCGTGGCGCACCACATCACCACCATGCAGCTCATGTCCGGGGGTGCCCGCGCGAATCTGGCCCGCGATCCGGAGGTGGCCCGCGAGGCCCTGATCACCCTGGAGGGGGCGGGGCGGATGGCGCTGCGGGAGATGCGGCAGCTGCTGGACGTGCTGCGCGCCGGGGACGAGGCGGAGGAGGAGCCGACCGAGCCGCAGCCCGGCGAGGGCGATCTGGAGCGGATCGTCGCCGCGTCCCGCCGGGCCGGTCTGCCCACCGGGCTGGAGGTGCGGGGCGAGCCGCGTCCGCTGCCGCCGAGCGTGGGGCTCGCGGTGTTCCGGATCGTCCAGGAGGCGCTGACCAACACGCGCAAGCACGCGGGCGGGGCGACGGCCTCGGTGGTGCTGTGCTACGAGCCGGACGGCGTGGCGGTGACGGTGACCGACGACGGGACGGGCGGCGAGGGCGGAGCCGGCGCGGCGGCGGCCGACGGTTCCGGCTACGGTCTGGTCGGCATGCGGGAACGGGCCGTGCTGCTCGGTGGAACGCTGACGGCCGGTCCGCAGGACACGGGCGGGTACCGGGTGGCCGCCCGGCTCCCGCTGACGGCCGACGAGGGAGCGCTGCGATGAGCGGCACGGCGGAGGGAGCGGAGCGGATGGCGGACGCGGGTGCGGACGGGTCCGGGGGCGGGCGGCCGATCCGGGTGCTGATCGCGGACGACCAGCCGCTGGTGCGGCGCGGGCTGGCGCTGATCCTCACGCCGGACCCGGGCTTCGAGGTGGTCGGCGAGGCCGGGAACGGCGAGGAGGCGGTGGAGCTGGCGCGGCGGCTGCGGCCCGACACCGTCGTCATGGACATCCGGATGCCGGTCCTGGACGGGGTCGCCGCCACCGCCCGGCTCGCCCACGAGGTGCCGGAGTGCCGGGTGCTGGCCCTGAGCACCTTCGACCTGGACGAGTACGTGGTGGCGGCGCTGCGCGCCGGGGCCTCCGGGTTCCTGCCCAAGGACATCTCCCCGGAGGAACTGGTGGCGGCGCTGCGGGTGGTGCACACCGGTGAGGCAGCGGTCGCGCCCCGGCTGCTGACCCGGCTGATCGCCGCCTATGTGCGGACACCGCCCCGTCCCCTGCCGCCGGTCGCGCGGACGGGCGAGCTGACCCCGCGCGAGGTGGAGGTGTGGCGGCTGATGGCGGAGGGCCGGGACAACACGGAGATCGCGCGGGCCATGGACATCAGCGCGTCCACCGTGAAGAACCACATCACCGGCCTCTTCGGCAAGCTCGGTGTCCGGGACCGGGCCCAGGCGGTGATCGCCGCGTACGAGACGGGGCTGGTGGAGGTCGGCGAGCGGCGCGGCTAGGGTCTTTCGTCTGGATCAGGCCAGGCCCCGCTCCCTGATCCGGCCTGCCCAAACGAGAGGCCCTACGGCCTGTCCGACGATTGCCGTCGTCGCCCGTGGGGCGATCGCGCGGCGTCGGGCGGGTACTCCCGGCGCGCCGGCTCCGGGCCTTCGTACGGGAAGCACTCGGGGCCGGGGTCGGTGCGGCGAGAGAGCCCCGCATGGCGCCGCGCGGCAGACGGGAATGGCCGGGCATGCCCCAGGGCCTTCTGGGCAGAGTACGGCTGCTCCATCCGCGGAGCCATGGGAGCAGGGCTCCCCGTGCGCGGAAGCACCGCCGGGGAGTCGGCGTGGAGCTGTGCGATGGACGGGCCGTTCCTCGGGGGCGGCGCTCCCCCGGTCGCCCCGTCACGGCCCGGTCCGACTCCGTTCGACCGGGCCGGGACCGTCCCGGCCGCCCGCCCACGCCCGGGGAGATGCCCCGCGCCCGGGTGGTGGTGCCCCGGATCACCGGCCGGCGGCCGGGTCCGGACCGTCGTCGACGAGCCGTAACCGCGCGGTGGTGCGCTTGCCGCCGGGGGCGCGGCGCACGTCCAGGCTCTGGCAGAGCGCCGTGACGATCTCCAGGCCGTGCCCGCCGATCCGTCCCGGGTCCGCCGTCCGGGCGACGGGCACCGGGGACACCACCGGGGCGCTGTCCCACACGGTGATCTCGACCGCTCCGTCGGCCAGGGCGAGCCCGAGGGAGGACGGGCCGGGCGCGTGCTTGCAGGCGTTCGTCAGCAGCTCGCTGACGACCAGTTGCACCATGCCCGCGGTGCGGTCGGAGACGGCGGGGCCGCCCGTCGCCCGCAGCCGTTCCAGGAAGCCCCGGGCCAGCTCCCGGCCCCGGGCGATGTCCCCCGACCCGCCCTCATACCGTGCCGACGCCCCGGTCGGCGCGTCCCCGCGCCGGCCGCCGTCGCGGACAGCCCCGTTCATCCGACCCGCCCTCTTCCTGAGCCTCGACCGTCACATCCGCCCGTCTACCCCCGAATCCGGCGGACCATCGGGGGCGTACGGGCCGCGTCGGCGGCGGTGCCGGTGCGGCGGGCGGTGCGGCCGGTCAGACGCCCGGTGCCGCGGGGGCGGCGCCGGGCGTCTCGCGCAGGGTGACGCAGACGAAGCCGAACACGTCCCGGTAGACGCCCAGCCAGCCCTCGCGGTGGGCGGTGGCCTCGGCCAGGGCCGGGGCGCTGTCGGGATCGTCGGGGTGGTCCAGCGCCCAGGCGGCCAGCGAACCGGTCCAGGCCCACTCGTAGGCGTCGAGTTCGCCGCGGGTGCTGAGGTGTCCGTCGACGGGCGTCCAGCCCTCCGCGACGACCCGGTCCAGGGTGGTGGCGAGATCGGTGAGGTCGCCGAGCATCTCGACGGCCCCGGCGGACGGTTCGCCCTCCCAGTAGCCGTCGCCGACCAGCACCCGGCCGCCGGGGGCCAGATGGCGGCGGGCCGCCGCGAGGGTCCTCGGCAGCCCCCCGAAGGCATGGAGCGCGCCCACGCAGAGCACCAGGTCGAAGGCGTGGGGAGCGGTGAACCCGGAGGCGTCCCGGTGGTGGAGGAGCAGCCGGTCCCGGACGCCGAGGCGGTCCGCCTCCCGCCCGGCGCGGGCGAGCGCGGCCGCGGAGGTGTCCACGCCCTCCGCGCGCACCCCCGGGTGCGCGGTGAGGGCACGCATCAGCCAGGCGGCCTGACCGCAGCCGAGGTCGAGCACGCGCTCGTCGCCCCGCGGCAGGGCACGGGCGAGCAGGCGGCGCACCGACCCGTCGTCGAGCGGGGCGGCGATCGGGTGGTCGCCGTGGGCGATGAGGGAAAGCACCTGCCGGTCCATCGGGCGAAGCCTGGCACGACGGGCGGCACGCCCGCACACGGATTTCCGGGCACCCGGTCCCGTCGGGCACCCGTTCCGCGAGGCGTCCCGTACCGGCCGTCGATGCCCGCGCCCGGGCTCGGTCGGGGCAGCCCCGCGGGACCGGGAGGCGGGGCCCGGCCTCCCCGGCCGGGAGTGCCGGAGTGCCGGGAGTGCCTGGCGCGCCCGGGGCCGTCCGGGAGGCGTTCGCAACGCGCTCAATGCCGCGCACACCGGGAGCCGTCCACCGGTCCGTGCCCGCCGACCCGCCCGAGCCCGTGCTCCGCGCACGCCACCGGTCCGCGCGCACCGGTCCGCGCGCACCGGTGGGCGGCCCGCCCCTGCGGCGGACCGCCGGGCTCCCGGGGGCCGGGGCCGGTCAGGCGGTGAGCGCGCCGAGGACCACGTGCTTCGCCTCCTCCTGCACCTGCCGCAGGTGGTCCGGCCCGCGGAACGACTCGGCGTAGATCTTGTACACGTCCTCCGTGCCGGAGGGCCGGGCCGCGAACCACGCGTTCTCGGTGGTCACCTTGATGCCGCCGATGGGCGCGTCGTTGCCCGGGGCCCGGGTGAGGACCGCGGTGACCGGTTCCCCGGCGAGGGTCCCCGCGGTGACCCCGGCCGGGGAGAGGGCGGCCAGGCGGGCCTTCTCCTCGCGGGTGGCGGGGGCGTCGACGCGGGCGTAGGCGGGTTCCCCGAAGCGGGCGGTGAGCGCGGTGTAGTGCTCGGAGGGGGTCCGGCCGGTGACGGCGGTGATCTCGGAGGCGAGCAGGGCCAGCAGGATGCCGTCCTTGTCGGTGGTCCACACCGAGCCGTCCCGGCGCAGGAAGGAGGCGCCGGCGGACTCCTCGCCCCCGAAGCCGAGGGTGCCGTCGGCCAGTCCCGGCACGAACCACTTGAAGCCCACCGGGACCTCGACCAGCGGTCGGCCGAGGTCGGCGGCGACGCGGTCGATCATGCCGGAGGAGACGAGGGTCTTGCCGATGCCCGCCCCGGACGGCCAGTCGGGGCGGTGGGCGAAGAGGTGGGCGATGGCGGCGGCGAGGTAGTGGTTGGGGTTCATCAGTCCGCCGTCGGGGGTGACGATGCCGTGCCGGTCGGCGTCGGCGTCGTTGCCGGTGGCGATGGTGAAGCGCCCGCTGCGTTCGATCAGGGAGGCCATGGCGTGCGGGGAGGAGCAGTCCATGCGGATCCTGCCGTCCCAGTCCAGGGTCATGAACCGCCAGGTGGGATCGGTGAGCGGGTTGACGACGGTCAGGTCGAGGCGGTGCTGCTCGGCGATGCGGCCCCAGTAGGCGACGGAGGCGCCGCCCAGCGGATCGGCGCCGATGCGGACACCCGCGGCCCGGATCGCTTCCAGGTCGAGGGCGCTCGGCAGGTCGGCGACGTACCGGCCGAGGAAGTCGTACCGGCCGGTGCCGGGCGCGGCGAGCGCCTTGGCGTACGGGAGGCGGCGGACGTCCTTCAGACCGGCGGCGATGATCTCGTTGGCGCGGTCCTGGATCCAGGAGGTGGCGTCCGATCCGGCGGGGCCGCCGTGCGTCGGGTTGTACTTGAAGCCGCCGTCGGCGGGCGGGTTGTGCGAGGGGGTGACGACCACGCCGTCGGCGAGGCCGGTGGTGCGGCCCCGGTTGTGGGCGAGGACGGCGTGCGACACCGCGGGCGTGGGGGTGTAGCCGTCGGCGGTGTCGATGAGGACGGTCACGTCGTTGGCGGCGAACACCTCCAGCGCGGTGGTCCGCGCGGGCTCGGACAGCGCGTGGGTGTCGGCGCCGAGGAACAGGGGGCCGTCGGTGCCCCGGTCGGCGCGGTACTCGCAGATGGCCTGGCTGGTGGCGGCGATGTGGTCGTCGTTGAACGCCGCCGCGAGGGACGAGCCGCGGTGCCCGGACGTGCCGAACGCCACGCGTTGCGCGGGCTCGGCCGGGTCCGGGCGCAGCGCGTAGTACGCCGTCACCAGGCGGGCGACGTCGATCAGGTCGTCGGGTCCGGCCTGGCGGCCGGCTCGGTCGTGCTGCATGCGCCCACTCCTCCGCATCGGTCACGCATCGCGTCGGGGCCATCTTCCCCCGTCACCGGCGGGAGCGGGCGCGGCGGGCCGGGGCGTGGCGCGATCACGCCGACCGGCACGCCGCGCCGTCCCCCGCGCCGGGCGCGCGGCGCGGTCCCGGAGGCGCGGGGGCGCCGCGCGGTCCCGGGGCGCGGGCGTGCGGTCCCGGGGGCGCGGTGCGGGCGGCCGGGGGTCAGATGCGGCCGCCCGTGGCGCGGGTGAGGGGGCCCTGCGGGGTGCGGGCGGCGCGGCGCCCCACCGCGTACGAGGCGGCGCTCAGCGCGGTCAGTCCCGCTCCCACGCCCGCGGCGACGAGCTTGCGCTGCGCGATGACGGTCCAGGCGGTCCGGGCGGTGGCCGCGACCTGGTCCGAGGTGGCGGCGACGGCCCGGCGGCCCGCCTCGACGCCCTTGGCGGCGGCGCCGGGGGCTTCCGCGGCGGCCTCGGCAGTCCCGGACGCGGCGCTCTCCGCCGTGCGCGCGGCGGACTTGGCGGTCCCGGCGGCGGGCGCGGTGGCGCCGCTCGCGGTGTCGCGGGCCGCGCCCCGGGCGCCCCGGGCGGTGGCGGGCTTCTTTCCGGTGTCCTTGTTCATGTCCTTGCCCATGTCCTTGTTCGGATCGCTCATGGCTCCCGCCTTGCCCCTCAACGGGTCGGCAAACACGCGGGGTTCCGCCCGGACGGGTGGGTACCGGGCCGGTCGGGCCGCGCGGTTCTGGAAGACTGGGGGCGGGCTCCGGGCCGCGGCGCGCCGGGGCCGCCCCCACCCCCGCGCCGTCCTCCCGGAAGGCGGCCCCGCCATGGACACCCCGGTGACCGGAGATCCCCTCGGCCCGGCGGCGGAGGTCTTCACCCGTGCCCGGCCGCGCCTGTTCGGCATCGCGTACCGGGTGCTGGGCAGCGTCGCCGAGGCGGAGGACGTGGTGCAGGACGTCTGGCTGCGCTGGCAGGGCGCCGACCGCGACCGGGTGCGGGAGCCGGAGGCGTACCTGGCGCGGGCGGCGACCCGGCGGGCCGTGGACGTGGCCCGCTCGGCGCGGGTGCGCCGGGAGTCCTACGTGGGACCGTGGCTGCCCGAGCCGGTCGACACGGGCGTCGATCCGCAGATCGGGGCGGAGCGCCGGGAGGCGCTGGAGCTGGCGGTCCTGGTGGTGCTGCAGAAGCTCACCCCGGTGCAGCGGGCGGCGTACGTGCTGCGCGAGGCGTTCGCGTACCCGTACGAGGAGATCGCCGCCGTGCTGGAGCTGACCCCGGTGAACGTCCGCCGGATCGTCAGCCGGGCCCGCGGGCGACTGGCCGCCGAGCGGCGGTCCCCGGTGGACACCGGGGAGCACCGGCGGCTGCTGGCGGCCTTCCTCGCCGCGGCCGGGAACGGCGACACGGACGCGCTGGAGGAGGTGCTGTCGGCCGCCGTGGTCGCCCACGCGGACGGCAACGGCATGCGGGGCGTGGCCCGGGTGCCGGTCTCGGGCCCCGCGCGGGTGGCGCGGATCAGCGGCTTCCTGCCGGAGATGCTGCCGGGCGCCGCGTTCCGCCCGGCGGAGGTCAACGGGCTGCCGGGGGCAGTGATCCTGCGAGCCGGGACGGTCGTGGGGGTGCTCGGCGTCACGGTGGCGGCGGACGGCATCGACCGCCTCTTCTGGCTGCTGGCGCCGGAGAAGGTACGGGCCTACGCACGCTCGTCGCGGCGCGCCCTCCCGGTGCCCTGAGCGGACGGGGCGGCCCGGTCCTCCCCGGGTCGCCCCGCGCCGCCCCGTCCGGCCTCCCGGTTCCGGGGCGGGAAAGGTCGACTGCCGTGTGCGCGAGGGATGATGACGCTCCCCCACACCTGGACGCCCCGCCCCCTCTCGGGCCCCGGAGCCCTCCGTGCGGTCGGGGCGTGGCGGGAACCCTCCCCGAGTGGACGGCCGGAACGGCACCCGTCCGCGCCACGGGTCCGGCGCACCGGCCGTTCCGGGACGTCCCCCGCCGTCGTCGGCGTCAACTCGCCTCGCTACGTTGACTCCTGAGCGATCGTCACCCGCATCGGAGGACCGCACCATGGCCGAGCCGACCGTCCCGGGCGAGCTGCGTCACCGGATCAGGACCGACCAGCCGCACACCGCCCGCATCTGGAACTACTGGCTGGGAGGCAAGGACAACTACCCCGTCGACCAGGAGGCGGGGGACCGCATCCGCGCCCTGCACCCGGGCATCGGGGAGTACGCGCTCGCGGACCGCCGCTTCCTCGGCCGGGCGGTGCGCCATCTGGTCACGGAGTGCGGCATCCGGCAGTTCCTCGACATCGGCACCGGGCTGCCCTCGGCCGACAACACCCACGAGGTGGCCCAGCGGCTCGCGCCCGAGTCCCGGATCGTCTACGTCGACAACGACCCGATCGTCCTGGCCCACGCGGCGGCCCTGCTGACCAGCGCGCCGGAGGGCCGCACCGACTACCTCGACGAGGACCTGCGCAACGTCGGCGCCATCATGGAGCACGCCGCGCGCACCCTCGACCTGAGCGAACCCGTGGCGCTGATCCTGCTCGGGGTGGTCATCTTCGTCGGGGACGACGGGGAGGCGTACGGGCTGGTGCGGCGGCTGCTGGACGCGCTGCCCCCGGGCAGCCACCTCGTGCTGTCCCACACCGTCACCCGGCCGGACATGCCGGACGTGGACGCGGCGGTGGCCTTCTGGAACGAGCACGGCACCCCGAAGCTGACCCAGCGCACTCCGGAGGCGGTCGCCCGGTTCTTCGACGGGCTGGAGCTGCTGGAGCCCGGCGTGGTCTCCTGCAACCGCTGGCGCCCCGGGAAGACCGGAGCCGAACCGACCGCCGAGGTCGCCATGTTCGGCGGTGTCGCCCGCAAGGCGTAGCCGCCGGTCGGGTCCACGGGCCGGCGGGCCGGTCAGCGGGCCGGCGGGCCGGGCGGCAACTGGGCCGGGCTGACCTGCTCGCCCAGCACGCGCGCCATGAACCGCACCAGCCACCGCTGCGCCGGGCTGCGCGAGCTCTCGTGCCGGGCGTACAGGGCCACTTCGATCGGCTCGGTCTCGAACGGCAGCCGCACCAGGCGCACCCGGTGGGAGGCGGTGAAGACCTCCCCCACGTACTCGGGGACGATCGCGACCAGATCGGTCTGCTCCAGCAGATAGGGCAGCATGGAGAACCGGGTGGCGTCGACGGCCACCCTTTCCAGCAGGCCGTGCATGGCCAGCACCGCGCGCGGGGCGACGTGGCCGCTCGGACCGAAGACCGTCGCGTGGTGCTCGGTCGCGAGGTCGTCCAGGGTGACCGCGCCGCCCCGGATACGGGGGTGGTCCGCGGCCACCATCAGCACGTAGCGCTCCTGGAACAGCGGGATGCGCACCATCCGGTGCGAGATGAGCACCGGGGTGGCGACGAACGCGTCGAGATCGCCGTTGCGCAGGTGCCCCTCGGCGTCCTCCACGTCGAACGGGCGCACAGTGAACGACACCCCCGGCGCCAGCTCGCGCGCCGCGGCCAGCAGCCTCGGCAGCAGGGTCGCCTCCCCGAGGTCGGACAGGGCGATGGTGAAACGGCCGGACATGGCCGCCGGGTCGAAGGTGTCCGCCTGCCGCACCGCCCCGTCGATCTCCGCCAGGGCCCGCCGCAGCGGCTGGTACAGCCGCCGGGCTTCGGCGGTCGCCGTCAGTCCGCGCCCGGTGCGGCGGAACAGCTCGTCGTCGAAGTGGCGGCGGAGCTTGCCGAGGCTGTAGCTGACGGTGGGCTGGGTGACGTGGAGGCTCTCGGCGGTCGCCGTGACGCTGCCGGTCTCGTACAGCAGGACGAAGACGCGGGCCAGATTCAGGTCGAAGGTGCCCATGACGACGGACTATATCGGGACACCACGGCCTCGATATCGATCGTCTCTATGTCGGCGCCCCGAAACATTTATTGGTGCCCATGTCGCACGGTGCCTAGCGTTTCCGGCACCACATCGAAAGGAACCTCCGTGCCATCCGTGCGTCGCGTCTCCCACGAGTTCCTGGAGCGTCAGGGACTGACCACCGTCTTCGGCAACCCGGGCTCCAACGAACTGCCGTTCCTCACCGGCCTGCCCGACGGGTTCCGCTATGTCCTCGGCCTGCACGAGGGCGCCGTGGTCGGCATGGCGGACGGGTTCGCCCAGGCCACCGGACGGCCGGTGCTGGTCAACCTGCACGCGGCCTCGGGGTCGGGCAACGCGATGGGCGCGCTGACCAACGCGGTGGCCTCCCGCACTCCGCTGGTGGTCGTGGCCGGGCAGCAGGTGCGCTCCGCCATCGGCCCGGAGGCCAACCTGGCCAGCGTCGACGCGCCCTCGCTGATGAAGCCGCTGGTCGGCTGGGCGGCGGAACCGGCGTGCGCCGGGGATGTGCCGCGCGCCCTCGCCCAGGCCGTCTTCGAGGCCGGGCTCCAGCGCCGCCCGACCTATCTCTCCGTGCCGTACGACGACTGGGACGCCGAGGCCGACGCCAACGCGTCCGCCGTGCTCGACCGGCGGGTGCACCGCGCCGCCGCGCCGGGCGCCGACCAGGCCCGGTGGCTCGTCGAGCGGGTGACCGGGGCGCGCCGGCCCGCCCTGGTGCTGGGCGGGGACATCGACTCGGCCGGCCTGTTCGACGAGGCGGTCCGGCTGGCGGAGCGCCTGGGCGGGCCGGTCTGGGCGGCCCCGTCGCAGTTCCGGCTGCCGTTCCCCAACCGGCACCCGCTGTTCCGGGGGGTGCTGCCGGCCGGGATCGCGCCGGTGTCCGAGGCGTTCGAGGGCCACGACCTGGTGCTGGTGCTGGGCGCCCCGGTCTTCCGCTACCACGAGTACCTGCCGGGCCGATACCTGCCGGAGGGCACCCGGCTCGTCCAGGTGACCGGGGACGCCCCGGCCGCCGCACGGGCGCCGATGGGCGAGGCGCTGGTCGCGGACCCGGGCGAGGTCATCGCCCTGCTGCTGGAGGCGCTCGGGGAGCCCGAGGCCCCGGCGGGCGCGCACCGGCCGGTGCCCGAGCCGCCGTCCGCGGAGGGCCCCGCCCTCCATCCGGAGCAGGTGTTCGCCGCCCTGCGCGACGAGTCGCCCGAGGACACCGCGTACGTCGTGGAGTCCACCTCGACCACCGGCGCCTGGTGGCGCCAGATGGACCTGCGCCGCCCCGGTTCCTACTACTTCCCGGCGGCCGGCGGGCTCGGCTTCGGCCTGCCCGGCGCGGTGGGGGTGGCCATGGGGATGCCCGACCGCCCGGTCGTCGGCGTGATCGGCGACGGCTCGGCCAACTACGGCATCACCGCCCTGTGGACGGCCGCCCAGCACCGCGTCCCGCTGACCGTCGTCCTGCTCCGCAACGGCACGTACGGGGCGCTGCGCTGGTTCAGCGGACTGCTCGGTGTGGCGGACGCGCCGGGGCTGGACATCCCCGGGCTGGACTTCACCCGCATCGCCGAGGGCTACGGCGTCGCCGCCCGGCACGTCGGCGGCGTGGAGGAGCTGCGCGCGGAGCTGGCACGGCCGGTGGACGGTCCGCGCCTGATCCAGGTCGACACCGCCCTGACCAGCCCCTCCTGAACCCCGCTCCGGCGGGGCGGCGCACCGGCCCGCACGAGGACCGACCCGCCCCGCCGCACCCCCGCACACGACCCCCACCCGCACATCCCCCACACCCCACGACCCACGCGGCTCGCGCGGCACACGCCGCGGACACCGCGCACACCGGCCCCGTCGCACGGCACCCGCCCGCGGGCACACGACAGGCGGGCACCCCGGGGCGCCCGACGCGGCGCGCGACGCCCGGCACACCCGGCGACCGGTGACTCCGACCACCCGAGGAAAGGGCACATCATGACATTCCTGGACAGCGAGGTCTGGGACGGGAAGTTCCTCAGCGACGGCTGGCACGACTCCCCCGTCCAGCACCCGGTCGTCGAACCGGCGACCGGCGACCGGCTCNCCGCGGTGGGCATGGCCACCGCGGACGACGTGGGCCGGGCGGCCGCCCGGGCCGCCGAGGCGCAGCGCGCGTGGGCGGCGACCTCCCCCCAGCGGCGCGCAGCCGTGCTGCGCAGGGCGGGCGAGCTGTTCACCGAGCACGCCGCCGAGATCGAGGAGTGGCTGGTCCGCGAGGCGGGGTCGGTGCGCGCCAAGGCCGCCTTCGAGGCGGGGCTCGCGATCGGCGAGTGCTTCGAGTGCGCGGGCCTGCCCACGCATCCGCAGGGCGAGGTGCTCACCTCGGAGGAGGCCCGCTGGTCGCTGGCCCGCCGCCGCCCGGCCGGTGTGGTCAGCGTGATCGCCCCGTTCAACTTCCCGCTCATCCTGGGCCTGCGCTCGGTCGCCCCGGCCCTGGCCCTGGGCAACGCGGTGCTGCTCAAGCCCGACCCGCGCACCGCGGTGAGCGGCGGCGTGGTCATCGCCCGGATCTTCGAGGAGGCCGGGCTGCCCTCCGGGGTGCTGCACCTGCTGCCGGGGGACGGCGCGGTCGGACAGGCCGTCGTCGAGGCGCCCGAGGTGCGGGTGGTCTCGTTCACCGGATCCACCCCGGTCGGCCGCGCCATCGGCGAGCGGGCCGGACGGCTGCTGAAGCGGGCCCATCTGGAGCTGGGCGGCAACAACGCGCTGGTGGTGCTGGAGGGCGCGGACGTCCGCAAGGCGGCCTCGGCGGGCGCCTTCGGCACCTATCTGCACCAGGGCCAGATCTGTATGACCACCGGTCGCCACATCGTGCACGAGTCGCTGCTGAAGGAGTACACGGCCCTGCTCGCGGCGAAGGCCGAGGCGCTGCCGGTGGGCGACCCGGCGCGCGAGGACGTGGCGCTCGGCCCGATCATCGACGGCCGCCAGCTCGACCGGGTGCACGGGATCGTCACCGACAGCGTGGCGGCGGGCGCCCGGATAGCCGCGGGCGGCAGGGCCGAGGGCGCCTGCTACCGCCCCACCGTGCTCAGCGGGGTCACCACCGCCATGCCCGCCTGGCGCGAGGAGATCTTCGGCCCGGTCGCCCCCGTCCTCGGCTTCTCCACCCTCGACGAGGCGGCCCGTATCGTCGACGACTGCGAGTACGGCCTGTCCGTCGGCATCCTCGGCGACGTCGGCACGGCGATGCGGCTCGCGGACCGGATCGAGTCCGGCAAGGTCCACATCAACGAGCAGACGGTGAACGACGAGCCCAACGCCCCGTTCGGCGGGGTCAAGGCGTCCGGCACCGGTTCCCGGTTCGGCGGCGCGGCGGCCAACGTGGAGGCGTTCACCGAGACCCAGTGGGTGACGGTCCGCCCCGACATCGCCGACTACCCGTTCTGACCGGCCCGGCGGGTCCGGCCGGCCCGGACCCGCTCCACACATCCGCCCCTAGGGAATGTCACCATGGCCTCCGCCACCACCCCCGGCGCGCCCGCGCGGTCCGCCGGTACCGGGAGCAGCGCCTGGACCGTGGTCCTGTGCTGGATCACCGTCCTGCTTGAGGGATACGACCTCGTCGTCCTCGGCGCGATCATCCCCACCCTGCTCAAGACCCATCACCTCGGCATGACCACGGGCGACGCGACCACCATCGCGACGCTCTCCCTCGTCGGGGTGGCCATCGGCGCCGTCTGCGTCGGGCCGCTGGCCGACCGGCTGGGACGCCGCCTCCTGCTGATCGGCTCGGTGGTGGTGTTCTCGGTCCTCACCCTGCTGGTGCCGCTGGCCGACTCGGTCGCGATGTTCGCGGTGCTGCGCCTGCTCGCCGGACTGGGTCTCGGCGCCTGCATGCCGGTGTCGCTGACGATGATGGCCGAGCACATGCCGGTCCACCGCCGCGCGCGGGCCAGCACCCTGACGATGACCGGCTACCACACCGGCGCCGTGATCACCTCGCTGCTGGCCCTGCGGGTCGGCGACCACTGGGAGTCCCTGTTCTACGTCCTCGGCGCGGTGGGCCTGGCCGTGGCCGCCGTGCAGTGGTTCCGGCTGCCGGAGTCGGAGGCGTTCGTCCGGTCCCGGCGGGAGGGCGCGCGCCGGGTGCCGTTCACCGAGCTGCTCAAGCCGACCTACCTGCGCGCCGGCATCGGCGTCTGGGTCGCCTCGTTCATGGGCCTGCTGCTGGTGTACGGCCTGAACACCTGGCTGCCGAAGCTGATGAACGACGCCGGATACCCGGTCCCCACCGCCGTCACCCAGCTGCTGGTGCTCAACGCCGGAGGTGTGGCCGGGCTGGTCCTGGGCGGCTACGTGGCCGACCGCAGGGGCATCAAGGGCACCACCCTGGGCTGGTTCGCCGTCTCGGTGGCCATGCTGGCGGCTCTCAGCCTCCGGATCGGCAGCGACCTCCTGCTCAACACGGTCATCTTCCTCACCGGCGTGTTCGTGTTCTCCGCGCAGGTCCTCGTCTACGCCTACGTCACCCACTTCTACCCGGCCTCGTTGCGCGGTACGGCGCTGGGTTCGGCGTCCGGGATCGGGCGTATCGGCTCCATCGTCGGCCCGTCGATCACCGGAGCGCTGGTGGCGTCGGGGGTGGGCCACCCCTGGGGCTTCTACTTCTTCGCGGCGGTGGCGGTCCTCGGGTTCCTGGCCGTCCTGACCCTGCCGCGCGGGCCGTCCGGGTCCCCGGCCGAGGCGGGCGGCACCGCCGCCTGACCGCACACGGCACACCGCACACGGAACGGGAGCAGCCGGGCCTCGCCCGCTGCTCCCGCGCTGTGTGTGGTGCGCGATGCCTGTGGTGCTCCCCGCGTTTCACGCGGGTCGCATGTGCCGTGCGTGCGGCGTGTGCCGGCTGCCGCGCCGGTCCGCGCGATGCGGTCCCGCGGTCAGTCGCTGTCGGTGTCCTCGCCCAGGACCTTGCCGTTGGCGGCGTCGACGTCGACGGTGGTCTTGTCCCAGGTGTCGGTGGAGACGACGTCCACGGCCCAGATGACCTGCTGGGAGTCGTTCTCCTCCAGCTCGACCTCGGTGACGGTGCCCTTGGTCTTGTCGGTGGCGGCCTTGACGGCCTGCTGCGGGGTCTCGGTGGCCTTCTTCAGCCGGTCGGCGGTGCGGGTCCTGTCGTCGGCGCTCTGGTCGCCCTCGGCCTGGGAGCGGAACACCTTGCCGCTCACCGCGTCGACGTCGACCCGGTGCACGGCGCCGTCGGAGGTGGCGACCTTGGCCTCCCACTCGGGAGCGCCCTTGCTGGGGGCCGGGTTGGGGGTGCTCGGGCTGGGCGAGCCGGTGGTGGCGGTGGCCTCGTCGGAGGTCCGCTTCAGCTCGATGCTCACCAGCTTGCTGTCGGGCACCTCCTTGACGGCGGCGTCGGCGGCCTTGTCCCAGGTGACCTTGGCCATCGGGACCAGTGCCTTGCGCTCCTCCTGGTCCTTGTCCATGGACGGCGAGGCGGAGGTGGGGGACGCGGAGGCGGTGCCGGTCCCGCTGGGGGAACCGGTCGGGGCCGCCTCGGCGACGCTCGAACGGTCGGTGTCGGCGTTGTCCGTGCAGGCCGTCAGCAGGAGGGTGGAGGCGCCCAGGGCACCCAGCACGGCCAGGGAACGGAGTCGGGGAAGTCGTCGCGCAGAGCTCATGATGCTCTCCGTAACCAGGCGTCCCGGCCCCCATTCCGGTTCGCCCGGACAACCACCGGTTTGGCCCTGCGGGCGGCGGCGGCGACCGGGCGGCCGGTGCCGGAGCGGTGCCCGAGTCCTCGCACCGGAACCGGTCCTTCACGCCGGGACCGGTCCATCGCGCCGAGGTCGGTCCATCGCGGCGGGGCAGGGCCCCCGGCCCGGGTCCCTGCCCGTACCGGGTCCCTCCCGGTCCCGCGGCCCGACGGCGCGGACTCGGTCGGCGGACGCGGTCAGCGGGCCCGGACGAACTCCGTGCGGTCGCCCGGCACCGGGGGCCGCGGGGCCACCGTCCGCGGGCCGGGGCCCTCCAGCCAGTCCCGGTAGGCGCGGGACTCGCGGGCCACCTCCCAGTACGCCTCCGCCAGCGCCGGGAAGACGGCGTCCAGTTCGTCCCGGGTGCGGGCGGCGAGCAGCAGGCGCACGCCGAGCGGGTCGCCGTCCAGGCGCCGCACCGCCGTGTCGGGGCGGGACTGGGAGCTGGGCTGGCAGACGGTGACCACCTCGCCGGTGGCGACCAAGGAGGCGGCGGTGTGGTAGTCGCCGTGCAGGACCCTGGGGTCGATGCCGACGGCGCGCAGCACCCGGTGCACCCCGTCCCATTCACCGTCCACCGTGGGGTCGACCATCCAGCGGTCCTCCGCGAGGTCCGCCAAGCGGACGACGGGGTGCCCGGCGGCCGGGTGGTCGGCGGGCAGCATCACGAACTGCGGCTCGCGCTCGACCAGGACCCGCACCCGCAGCGCCTCGGGCATCTGCAGGGGGCAGCCCTCCACCTCGTGCACGAAGGCCACGTCCAGTTGCCCGTCGGCGACCCGGCCGAGCAGCGCGTTGGCGGAGACGTCCATCTGGAGGGTGGGCTCCAGTCCGGGGTGGCGCAGCCGCCGCAGCCAGCCGGCCAGGGCGCGGCTGGCGGTGGAGCCGACGCGCAGCCGGCTTTCCCCGCCGGCCGCGGCGGCGCGGGCCTCGCGCACCAGGGTGCGCATGTCGGCGACGAGCGGGCGGGCCCGGCCGAGGACGGTCCGGCCGAGCGGGGTCGGGCGGCAGCCGGTGCGCCCGCGGTCGAACAGCGGTCCTCCCAGGGCTTGTTCGATACGGCTCAACTGGGTGCTCAACGTGGGCTGGGCGACGCCCAGTTGGCGTGCCGCACGGTGCAGGCTGCCCGCGTCGGCGATGGCGCACAGCGCGCGTAGGTGCCTCACATCCAGCTCCATGCAGGGAGCGTAGAGCGGAACAGAACGTTGCGCCAGGTGAACAAAACGCTGCGGAACAGGGCGAGTTCAGCAGTCCGACCGAAGCCGCCGGGTACCGTCCGAGGAGGTGCGGAACGGAATCCGGACAGGGTTCGGAGCGGGCTCCGGGAGCGGGCGCGGAAGGGGTGCGGGGCCGCCGGGGAAGGGGAGCGGGGCGGGGGCGGGGCCGGTACGGGGCGGGGTGATAGCCCCGTGCTATCGGTTGTTGCCATCATCCCAGGGCCCGGGTGCGCACCCCAAACTCACCGGTGACGACTTCTCCCCACTCCCCCACTTGGAGTCCTCGCATGCGGATCACCCTGCCCCTGCTGTCCACCGCCGTCGGTCTCGGTCTGACGGTCGCCGTGCTCGGCACCGGCCCGGCCGCGGTCGCCTCCGCGCCCCAGCAGCACGAAGTGGCGCACTCCGCCTACCTGTCGACGTCGGCCAAGGCCGACAACGCCGGCAACCAGGCGTTCTTCGAGGCGGTCCTGAAGTCCGTCGCGAAGCGCCAGGCGAACGCCCCGGGCGCGCCGAGCGCGGCGGCGGCCGTCACCGTGTACTACAGCGCCGCGAACGCCCCGACCTTCCGCACCCAGATAGCCCGCTCCGCCCAGATCTGGAACAGCTCGGTCTCCAACGTGCGGCTGGCGGAGCGCAGCTCGGGCGCCGACTTCACGTACTACGAGGGCAACGACTCCCGTGGTTCGTACGCCTCCACCAACATGCACGGGAAGGGCTACATCTTCCTGGACTACCGGCAGAACCAGCAGTACGACTCGACCCGTGTCACCGCCCACGAGACGGGCCACGTGCTCGGTCTGCCGGACCGCTACTCCGGGCCGTGCAGCGAGCTGATGTCCGGCGGCGGCCCCGGCCCCTCCTGCACCAACCCGTACCCGAACGCCACCGAGAGCGCCCGGGTGAACCAGCTCTGGGCCAACGGCTTCGCCGCGGCCCTCGACAAGGCGCTGGAGAAGAGCGCCCAGCGCTGATCCGCGTCACCGTGTGTGAGCGGGGGAGGTCCTGCCGGGCCTCCCCCGCTCACGCGTGCCGCGGGCCGGCGGGCAGGGCGGCCCGGACGGCTCCGTGCACGGCCCGGGCCAGCCGGGCCCCCCACAGGGAGCGCGGTCCGGCGAAGGCATGGGTCTCTCCCCCGGCGTACGGGGCACGGGCGGCCACGCAGACGGCGTCCGTCGGGGTGCCGGAGCAGTCGTGGCCGGACTCCACCAACGCCTGGACCTTGGCCTCGGTGGCGGTGATCACCGCGTTGACCAGGGCGGCGTCGGTCAGGGCGACCGGCAGCGCGGCGACGATGTTGATGGTGCCGGGCAGGACCGCCCCCGCCCCCTCCCCGGGGGCGGCGGCCCAGCCGCGCACCGAGATCCCGGCGGTGGCGAAGGCCTCCGCACCGCCGTCCCCGGCCCGGCCGGGGTCGGCCACCTCGGCGGCGGTCATCAGACCCACGCCGGGCCCCTCGGCACCGGCGGCACGGGCCAGCCCCGCCAGGTGCCGGGCGGGGTCGGTGCGCCGGTAGCCGTGGGCGACCTGGGCGTTGAGCACCCAGGCGCGCTCGCCCGTGCCGCCGCCCAGCACCGCGCTGCTGACCATCCGCCAGCCGGGACCGGGCCGCCACAGCAGGGCGTGCAGCCGCTCGCCGTCCTCGTCGCGGGTCAGGTGCTCCAGGGTCAGCGGGCGGTGCCCGGTTCGGGGCGGGGGCAGCGGGACGGGCACCGGCGGGGACTCCTTGCGGCGGTCGGGGGCGGTCCGGGTGACCGGCCGATCCTACTCAGCGGCGCCGGGCGCCCCCGGACCGGTGGCCGCCCGGCGCGGGCCGGGCGCACCGGTGGTCGACCGCGCCCCGCACGCCCCGCGCCCGGCCGCCCGGGTACCCCCGGGGCTCCCGGGCGCCACGGGGCGCGGGCGGGTCACTCCTGGCCGAGCCAGAGGTCGGGGCCGAAGACCTCGTAGTGGACGGAGCGCGCGGGCACGCCCCGGCGCAGCAGGTCGCCGCGGACGGCGCGCATGAACGGCACGGGGCCGCAGAGGTAGACGGTGACGTCCTCGGGCAGGTCGACGTCCGCCAGTTCGGCGCGGCCGGTGCGGGCGCCGTCGGGGGCGTTCCGGCCCGGCTCCTCGTACCAGAGGTGCAGGCGGCTGCCGGGGAGGGCCGCGACCAGGCCGAGGTGCTCCTCGCGGTGGGCGTGGTCGGCGGGGGTTCGGTCGGCGTGGACGACGGTCACCGGGCGGGTGGTGCCGGTGGTGTGCAGATGGTCCAGCATGGCCAGCATGGGGGTGACGCCGATGCCGGCGGAGGCCAGCAGCAGGGGGCCGCCGCCGTCGGCCAGGGCCAGGTCGCCGAAGGGGGCGGAGACGTCGAGCACGTCACCGGCGCGGGCCCGGGAGTGCAGCCAGGTGGAGACCTCGCCGTCCGGCCGCCCGTCGCCCGTGACGCGCTTGACGGTGATCCGCCACTCGGGGCGGCCCGGTGCCGAGGAGAGGCTGTACTGGCGTATCTGGCGGGAGCCGTCGGGCAGTTCGGAGCGGACGCTGACGTACTGGCCGGGGCTGAAGGGCCGGACGGGGCCGCCGTCGGCGGGGCGCAGCACGAAGGAGACGGCGTCGGGGGTCTGCTCGTCCCGCTCGACGATCTCCATGCCCTGCCAGACCTCGCCCTCCGCGACGCGGGTGCGCTGGTACAGCTCCGCCTCGATGGCCATGAGCGCGTTGGCCATCAGCCAGTACACCTCGTCCCACGCGGCGGCGACCTCGGGGGTGACGGCGTCCCCGAGCACCTCCGCGATGGCGGCGAACAGATGACGGTGGACGATCTTGTACTGGTCGGAGGTGATGCCGAGGGAGGCGTGCTTGTGCGCGATCCGGGCGAGCAGGGCGTCCGGACGGGCGCCGGGGTCGCCGACCAGCATGCCGGCGAAGGCCGCGATGGATCCGGCGAGCGCCTTCTGCTGTTCCCCGTTGGCCTGGTTGCCCCGGTTGAAGAGGTCTCTCAGCAGTTCGGGGTGGGCGGCGAACAGCTTCCGGTAGAACAGTTCGGTGATGTCACCGATGGCGGCTCCGACCGCCGGAAGGGTGGCCCGGACCACGGGGACGGACTGTTCGGAGAGCACGGGGACTCCTTTAATTGGTAGATGATATTCGCATTTTGGCCCACAGGGCGGCACCGGCCGGACCGGCGGGCCCGTCAGCCGGGCGGACGCCGGGTCAGGCCGAGGAGGACCGGACCGGTGGGAGAGGACACCAGGTCGTCGACGGTGAGCGGGTCGAGCGCGGCGTAGAACGCCTCCTGGGCGGAGCGCAGCGCGGTGCGCAGCCGGCAGGCGGCGCGCAGCGGGCACGGCTCGCTCCCCTCGCAGGCGACGACCTCGCCGTCGCCCTCCAGCTCGCGCACCAGCCAGCCCACGGAGGCGCGCCGGCCCAGCTCGGTCAGGGTCAGCCCGCCGCCGCGTCCGCGCCGCGCCTCCACCACACCCAGGTGCTGGAGCCGCGTGATGGCCTTCGCCATGTGCGTGTACGGCACGCCCACGGCCTCGGCCACCTCCCGGGTGGCCAGAGGGTCGTCACCGTCTCCCACGACCGCCAGGCGCATCACGGAACGCAGCGCCAGGTCGGTGAACTTCGTCATCCGCACGTCCAGGACGCTATCAAATGCGCATGCTAGATTCGCCTTTGCATCCGGTCGGGGCCCTGTGCGGTGCGTCACGCGGCCGACCGTCCGGCAGCGGGCTCCCCGACCGGGCGGTCCGCCGGGGCAGTTGAGCAGAGGGACGGTGGCGGCTGATGACTGCGGAGGACGGCGGGTCACCCGCCCCGGCCGGGGCGGGTCCCCTCCCGCGCCTGCTGTGCGACACGGCGGAGCTGGCGGAGCTCGGCGCCGGTGCCCCCACCGGGGCGCTCTGGCGGCTGGCGGAGCCGGGGCGGCAGCTCGACGCCAATGTCGTCCGCCTCCCGGCCGCCGCCCGGGTGGACACCCACACCGAGCCCGATCTGGACGTCCTGCTGCTCGTGCTGGCCGGCGGGGCCGCCCTGGTCTGCGCCGACGGGGAGCACCCCCTGGCCCCGGGTGTCCTGACCTGGCTGCCGCACGGCTCCACGAGGGCGGTGACCGCGGGGCCGGAGGGCGTCACCTATCTGACCGTGCACCGGCGGCGGCCCGGCATGCGGATCCGGCCGCCGGAGGCGGCGGACCGCCTCCGGCCGCCCGGTACGCCCGTCTGACCCGGACCGCAACCCACGGCCCACCGGGGCGGGTCAGGGCGCCGGTGAGGCCGCCGCCGGGGCGCCGGGCGCCGGGGAGGCGGTCCCTGCCTCCGTGATCCCCGCCTCGGCGCGGCGGAGCAGCCCGTGACCGCTGGCGAGCACGGGGACGGCGAGGAGGAAGGTGGCGGCGCCGACGTAGAAGGGGACGCTCAGGTCGGTGGCGTCGGCGAGCCTCCCGGCGGCGTACGGGGCGAGACCGCCGCCGATGAAGCGCAGGAAGCCGTAGGCGGAGGAGGCGACGGAGCGTTCCACCGGCGCGACGAGCATGACGGCCTGGGTCGTGAGGGTGTTGTTGACGCCGATGAAGGCCCCGCTGGCGATGACCGCCACGATCACCGCGGTGGGATCGCCGACCCCGGCGGCGATGACGGCCATGACGACTCCCAGGCCGAGCAGGTTGGCGTAGAGCACCGGGGCGGTGCCGTAGCGGGCCTGGAGGCGGGGGGCGACCAGGACACTGAAGGCGGCGACGAGCAGGCCCCAGGCGGTGAAGACCAGGCCGAGCCGATGGGCGTTCAGCTCCATGGGGTACGGCGCGTAGCCGAGCATGGTGAAGAAGCCCCAGTTGTACAGCAGGGCCATGATGCCCATGGTGAGCAGGCCCTGGTGTCGCAGGGCCCTCAGCGGGGCGAGCGGCGAGGTGACCTTCTCCGGCCGGGGCAGGTCGGGGACGAGGACGACGGTGGCGATGAGGGCGACGGCCATCAGGGCGGCGACGCCGAAGAAGGGGCCGCGCCAGCTGATGGCGCCGAGTTCGCCGCCGAGCAGGGGGCCGACGGCTATGCCCAGGCCGAGGGCCGTCTCGTAGAGGATGATGGCGCCGCCGAAACCGCCGCTGGCGGAGGCCACGATGACGGCCAGCGAGGTGGCGATGAACAGGGCGTTGCCCAGGCCCCACCCCGCACGGAAGCCCACGATGCCGTTGATGGAGTCGGTGGTGCCGGCGAGCGCGGCGAAGACGACGATGACGGCGAGCCCGGTGACCAGGGTGCGCTTGGCGCCGATGCGGCTGGAGACCCAGCCGACGATCAGCATGGCCACGGCGGTGACGATCAGATAGCTGCTGAACAGCAGCGACACCTGGCTCGGGGTGGCGTCGAGGCTCTCCGCGAGCGCGGGCAGGATCGGGTCGACGAGGCCGATGCCCATGAAGGAGATCACACAGGCGAAGGCGACGGCCCAGACGGCCTTGGGCTGCCGGAACGGGCCTGCGGCCCTTCCGTGCGGTGCGGTCATACGCGTTCACTTCCCGGAACGGTGAGATGGGGCAGGGGCAGGGGAGGACGGGGGCAAGGGGCGGGAAAGGCGGTGGGGAGGACGGGAGGAGCACCTGGCGGCGCCGGGGCGGAGGACCGGGGCGGTACGGGGGGGAGCGCGGGGGCGACGGAGCCACCGCATGGCACGACGGTCCGGACCCGGCCCGGCGCCGCGGTCCGGCCGCCCGGGCACGGCCCCCGTACCGCACCCGGTCAGACCGGGTCCCGGCCGTCCTCGATCACCCGGGCCAGCGCCAGGAGCGCGGTACCGGTCGCGCGCCGCTCCGG
Organism: Streptomyces sp. SID8352; assembly: GCF_009862265.1. Taxonomy (GTDB): domain Bacteria; phylum Actinomycetota; class Actinomycetes; order Streptomycetales; family Streptomycetaceae; genus Streptomyces. Next base: position 25,669 of record NZ_WWGX01000042.1, read on the forward strand.
CTCGGTCAGCTCGCCGAGGAGCCGCTGGAACGCGCGGGAGCGCTCGGCGCGGCGCTGTTCGAGGACGTCGCGCCCGGTGGGCGTCAGCCCGACGAGCACGCCCCGGCCGTCACGGGCGTCGGCGCTGCGCCGGACCAGTCCGGCGCGCTCCAGGCGGGTGACGAGCTGGGTCGTGCCGGGCTGTGAGACGCCCTCGGCACGGGCCAGTTCGGTCAGCCGCTGCGGCCCCTCGCGGCTCAGCCGGGCCAGTGCCGAGGAGGCGGCGGTGCTGAGGCCGCCCGCGCGGGCACTCAGCCGTACGTACCGCACCAGATGCTCCACGGCGGTGATCAGATCCTCCGGGGAGGCGTCCCCGGGTTCCGCTGCACTCGACTCCATAAGCGCATTATGCATTTAGATGTATTGTGAAACAAGATGGTCCGGCGCGCCGCTGGGCACCCGGCCCGCGAGGCCCCCGGGGCCCGACCGGACGGAGGCGGCGGGATGGACGAGTGGCGCGTCTTCGCGCAGCACATGGCCGCGCTCGCGCGCGACCTCCTGGCACAGCAGTCGGTGAGCGACACCCTGGAGCGGATCACGCGCGCGGCAGTCGAGCTGATGGAGGGCTGCGACGCGGCCGGCATCCTGGTCCTGCGGGGCGGGCACGTGGAGTCCCTCGCCCCGACCGAGCAGGTGGTGGTCGAGAGCGACCGGCTCCAGGAGCGGCTCCGGGAGGGCCCGTGCTTCGACGCCGCCCACCCCGAGACCGGGGAGCGGCGGTTCCGGATCGCCGACTTCGACGACCCGGCGACGCGCTGGCCCCGCTATGTGCCCGAGGCGCGCGGGCTGGGCCTCGGCGGCATGATGGGCATCCTGCTGTTCACCGAGGACGAGGACCTGGGCGCGCTGAACTTCTACTCCCGGAAGCGGGGCGCTTTCACCGAGGCTAGCGAGACCGCCGGATGGCTTCTCGCCTCCCACGCCGCGGTCGCCTTCTCCAGCGCGCGCACCCACGCCCAGTTGCAGGATGCCATCGGCACCCGGCACGTCATCGGGGAGGCCATGGGCATCCTCATGGGCCGCCACGGCTTCACCGAGGACCAGGCCTTCGCGACGCTGCGCCGCTACTCACAGGACCGCAACATCAAGCTCCGCGAGGTCGCCCGGCGGGTCTGCGAGCGGGGCGGGCCGCCCTGACGTCCGGCCGGGCGGCGCACCGGGCCCGGCGGCCGGGGTCCGCCGTGGCCACGGCGCGGCGGGGCCTCGCCGCGCCGTGGCCGGCCGCCCGGGCGCACGGCACCGCGTGTCCCCGCGCCGCACACCGCGTGCCCCCGGGCCACGCACCGGTCGTCGCACCCCCGCGGAGCGCGTCCACGCCGCACACGCGCCTGCGGGGCGGCACCCCGCACCCGGGCACCCCGCACCCGGCACCCGGCACCCGGCACCCGGCACCCGGCAAGCATCGCGACGGGCGGCAGCACCGCGCCCCGTCGGGCCACGGCCGGGCCGTACCCGCCCGCGCCGCCCTCCCCCGTACGATTTCCGCCCGCGCCCACCCCGAGCGCCGACGGGGAACCGCGTGTGCACACGGCGCGACCGGCGGCCCGCCCCCGAGCCCCTCACCTGCCCTGTCGGTTACGTGACGTTTGCCCCTCTCCGTCCTGGTAACTCCGGGAATCCGGTGGCCGATCCCCGACTCTCCGGGAGGCGCGATGTGGAACCGTAAGCGCAGGAAGGGGCGCCGTCCCGCTCAGCCCGTCCGCATGGAGCTGTGCGACCTGTGCGCCGACATCTTTCCCGAGAGCGAGGCGGTCCGCGGCTATGTGCCGGACTCCTCCGCCGCCCACGCCACCAACGACTGGTACGACGGACTGCGGCTCATCACCGCCTGCTGCGACGAGCACTTCGACGTGGTCAAGGACGACTACCGGCACCGGCCCTTCGTGGAGGAGGAGCTGTGGGCCGCCAAGGTGGCGCGGGCGCTGACCACGGGCCCGCCGGAGCTGTCCATGGACCAGCTCGCCGGCCGCACCGGACTGCACGAGCCGCAGATCCGCCGCGCCATCGCCTGGCACAACGAGCGGATGCGCCAGCAGCACCGCATGGACCCCTGACCCGTCCGGCCCCTTCCGAGGGCCGCCCCCGCCGGCGCGGGCGGCCCTCCGGCATGTCCCCCGCCCCGGCGCCCGCCCTGGTACGCCCGGGCCCGTAGGCCAGGTGGCCCAGCCCGGGAACGGTGCGCGGGGCGCGGACGCACGGCGTCGGCGGGGGTGCCCGGCACCGCCCGCCACGGGCCGGGGCGTCCACGGCCGCCCGAGCGGGAGCGGACGCCGGAGGCGGGAGCAGGCGCCTGTCGGACGTTCCGCGCTCCAGCCCGCGCACGCGGCTGCCCGCCCCGCGCGACCGGAGCCACCCGCCGGGCCGCCGTCCCCCGTGCCACGAAGCCGGCCGGACGCGGACGTGCCCGGCGGGCCGTGATCGGTCACCCTGGAGTAGCAGGACCCGTGCCCGGCGGTGGAGTCCGTCCCCCCGCCGCGCCCCGGCACCTCCGCCGCGCCCGGCACCGGCCGATCGCGGCCCGCGCCCGCCGCGGGCGACCGCCGGGACCACCAGGACCGCCCGAGGAGCACCGTTGAACCACCGGCACCGGCACGCGCCGCACCGCGTGTGGGACCGGCTGGCCGCGTCCGCCCTGATCCGGCGCGGCCGGGACCTGGAGCTGATGCACCGCGCGATGGGGTTCGCCACGCTCGCCCTGGTCACATTGGCGCCGCTGCTGATCGTGGTGGCGGCGGCCGATCCGCTGGAGCGCGGCGGCTTCGCCTCCTGGCTGGCGGACGGGATGGGTCTGTCCGGGCGGTCGGCGCGGGTGCTGACGGACATCATCAGCCCGCCCACCGAGGTCATCGGCACCACGAGCGTCTGGGGCGGCATCGCCCTGGCCGTGTTCGGCATCTCGTTCGCCTCCAGCGTGCAGAACGGCTACGAGCGGGTCTGGGGGCTGCCGTCCGGGCCGTGGCACCGCGTGTGGCGCCAGGCGACCTGGGTGGTGATGCTCACCGCCTACCTCTACCAGGAGGTGCAGACCCGCACGGCGCTCCAGGGCTGGACCCGCATCGCGCTCTCCACGGTCACCGGGCTGCTGTTCTTCTGGTGGGCGCAGCGCTTCCTGCTGGGCGGGCAGGTCCGCTGGCGTGACCTGCTGCCGGGGGCCATCGCCACCATGGTGGGCCTGGTCGGGCTGCGCGGCTTCTCCTACCTGGTGTTCACCCCGCTCATCCTCGACAACGCGATCAGCTACGGCACCGTGGGCATCGTGCTGGTGGTGGAGTCCTGGCTGATCGGTGTGGGGTTCGTCGTCTTCGGTGGGTCGATGTTCGGCCACTGGTTCTGCGAACACCACTGGTGGACCCGCCACATCGACCGCGAGGAGTGACCTCCCCGGGCGCGGGGTGCACGGCCACCGGAATACGGGGCACGGCCGCCCCGGGGTACGGGGGCGCGGAGGTCCGTGGAGGCCGGGCGGGGCGTCCGGGACGGCGGTGCCGACGGGCGGCGGGCGGCCTCCCGGCGCAGAATGCGCCTGGTGGGACATGCGCGAGCGACAGGAGGGCGACACCGTGGCCGACGCGAAGCCTGACGGCCGGTCCGGCCCTCCGGGCCCGGGGACGACGCCGAGCGCGGTGGCGGACCTGCCCCACCAGGTGCGCGAGGAGCTGACCCGCCGTCTGCGGCGCCGCGGGCGGGCGCTGCGCGAGGAGGACGTGCAGGTCGTCGAGGGCCCGCTGCTCAGGCGCGCGGTCGGCGCCTCGGCCCTCGGCAACTGCATGGAGTGGTTCGACTTCGGCGTGTACAGCTATCTGGCCGCCACCATCGGCAAGGTGTTCTTCCCCGGCGCCTCCCCCGCCGCCCAGGTCATCTCGTCCTTCGCGACCTTCGCCGCGGCGTTCGTGGTGCGCCCGCTCGGCGGACTCTTCTTCGGTCCGCTCGGGGACCGGGTCGGCCGGCAGAAGGTCCTCGCCACCACCATGATCATGATGGCGCTGGGCACCTTCGCGATCGGCCTGATCCCGTCCTACGCCACCATCGGCGTCGCCGCCCCGGTCCTGCTGCTGGTCGCCCGGATGGTCCAGGGCTTCTCCACGGGGGGCGAGTACGGCGGCGCCACCACCTTCGTCGCCGAGTACTCACCCGACCGGCGGCGCGGGTTCCTGTCGAGCTGGCTCGACTTCGGCACCTTCGTCGGCTACGCGCTGGGCTCGGCGCTGGTGACCGTGCTCAACCTGGCGCTGACCGACGCCCAGATGCTCTCCTGGGGCTGGCGGCTGCCGTTCCTGATCGCCGGGCCGCTCGGCGTCATCGGTCTCTACATCCGGCTGAAGCTGGAGGAGTCGCCCGCTTTCCAGCAGCAGTTGGACGAGCACGAGAAGTCCCTCGCCCAGGAGTCGGCGGGCAAGGAGCTGAAGGGCGTCGTCCAGCGGCACTGGCGGCCCCTGCTGGTCTGCGTGGGCCTGGTCCTGCTCTACAACGTCACGAACTACATGGTCACCGGCTATCTGCCCACCTACCAGACGGAGACCCTGCACCGGTCCAGCGGTCTGTCGGATGTGCTGGTGCTCGCCGCCATGGTGTGGATCGTGGTGCTGATCACCTTCCTGGGACGGCTCAGCGACCACGTCGGGCGGCGCCCGCTCTACGCGGTCGGCGCCGCCGCGATGATCGTCCTGGCCGTGCCGGCCTTCCTGCTGATCCGGGCGGACGGGGTGTGGGCGCCGGTCTGCGGCGTCCTGATCCTGGCCACCCTGCTGGCCTGCTTCGCCGCGCCGAGCGCCGCCACCCTCCCGGCGCTGTTCCCGACCGCCGTCCGCTACGCGGCCATGGGCATCGGATTCAACCTCTCCGTCGCCGCGTTCGGCGGTACCACGCCGCTGGTCACCGAGGCGCTGGTGAGCGTGACCGGCGACGAACTGATGCCCGCCTACTACCTGATGCTGGCCGGGGCGATCGGCCTGGTGACGGTGCGGTTCCTGCCGGAGAGCGCGCGGGTGCCGCTCGACGGTTCCCAGCCGATGGTCGGTTCCCAGCAGGAGCGGCGGGAGCTGGTCCGGGTCTCCCGGGACCTCTACAACGCCTCCAAGGAACGCTCCGACGCCGTCTGACCCGCCGTCGCCGGGCGCCGTCGGCGCGGCAGCGGGACGCCCGAGCCGAGCGCCACCCCTGCGCAGACCAGGGCGCTGCCGACGGCCTGCGCGGGACCGTAGCCGCCGGTGCCCACGAGCGGGGCGGTGCAGGCGGCGGCGACCGGGATGAGCCCGGAGAACAGGGTGGCGCGCTCGGCCCCGATCCGCTGCATGCCCATGTACCAGCAGACGAAGCCGACGACGGTGACCACGGCCGCCTGCCACAGCAGCGCCCCGGTCTCGACCGCGTCCGGGCGGCGCAGCCAGCCGGTGCCGTCCATCAGCCATCCGGCCGCCGCCGACTCGGCCGCGGCGATCCCGCAGACCACGGTGGACAGCAGCCGGGGGCCCAGCGGCCGGACGACGGGCACCGCGAGGACGGCGAACCCGGTCTCCCCGGCCAGGGCGCACACCGAGAAGGCGAGCCCCGGGCCGTCGGTGCGGCCCCAGCCCTGCACGGTGAACGCCCCGGCCGCCACGAACGCCGCCCCGTACAGGACCAGTCGTTGCGGGCGGCGGCCCTCCGTCAGCGGCACCAGGACGGCGACCACCACGGGCGCGCAGCCCACCAGGACGCCGGGCACCGCCGGTTCCGCCGTGCGTTCGGCGGCGAGCACGGCCAGGTTGAAGCCGACCATGCCGACGGCGGCGAGCAGCGCCAGCCGGAGCCACCGCCCGGGCCCGAGGGCGCGCAGCCGGGCCCCGGCGCCACGGGCGGCGAGCGGGAGCAGGAGCAGGAAGGCGAGGGCGTAGCGGAGGAACTGGCCCCCGGCGTACGGGTAGTCGCCGAGCACGCTGTTGGCGGTGAAGGAGGCTCCGACGAGGAGGCAGGCGAACGCGGCGAGCAGGCCGCCGCGGGTGGTGGCGTTCATGGTGACGACGCTAGGAGCCGGGGCGGTCCGGGACGGGGTCCATTCCGTCTGCCGTATCGGGGACCAATTCCGCGCGCCGGGGGCCGCCCCGCCGGTGACGGGAAGGCGGCCCGCGCGATGCCGAGCGCCCGGCCGCGGATGCGGGGCCCGTTCCCCGAACGGGCCCGACCCGGCTCGCGGGCCCTCCCCGGCGGCTCCGGCCCGGCCCTCTCCGCCGCACTGCTCCTACTCCCCCGCCCGGTCCGACCGGGGCCACACGTAGGGCAGGTCGTCCGGGACCCCGGGGAACAGCCGGGCGTAGTCACCGGGGTCCTTGCGGACCAGGGCGGAGCGGTGGCTGCGGTGGAAGCCCTCGTCGCCCAGCCACGGCGGCAGTTCCCCGGCCTCCCCCAGTTCCGCCTGCCCGCGCACCGGGGCGTCCGGCCGCCCGGCGGCGAACCCGGCCAGCAGGGAGGCGGCGCAGGTGTCCGGATGACCCCGCTCCCGCCAGACCCGGCAGACCTCCAGCCCGTAGCGGACCAGCGCCTCCTCGTACCCGGTCCACATGCGCACCGCCGGGTGGTGCCGCCAGCCGTAGCCGGGGACCGTCAGCCCGCGCAGCACCTGGAGCGCCTCGACTCGCTGCTTGCCCAGGCGGCGCCGGTCCAGGACGAGCGCGGAGTCGCGGAAGCCGGGGTGGGGCAGGAAGGTCTGCACGGCGCTCCTCGCGCGGTCGGTCCGGTCAGCCGGGAAACGTGCCGCGCTCCCTGAGCAGGCGGCGGCGTTCGGCGTAGGCGAGGTCGTCGCGCCACAGCCTTCCGGCGGCGGCCCGCATCAGGGGGCGCAGCACCGGGGCCAGGCGGCGGACGGCGGGGAAGCCCGGACGGCCGGAGACGGCGAGGACCGCCTCGACGACGGCGGTGCGCGGACGGCCTTGGTCGTCCGGGGCGAGCGGGGTGGCGTGGCTCTCGACCACCGATCCGGCGCCCTCGCCGTGGGTGATCCGCATGACCACGGTGCGCGGGCCGGGCGCGGTGAACTCCGCGCGCACGGGCACCACGAGCCGCCCGGTGAGCCGGAAGGAGACGTCGACGACGAAGCGGTCGTCGTCCCCCGTGCCGTCGCCCGGCCGGGCCTCCGCCCCCTCGCCCCCGACCGCTCCCCGCGCCCCCTCGGTGCCGCCCCCGCCGCCCTCGCCGCCCTCGCCGCCCTCGCCTCCGGGCGCCGAGACGACGGTCAGGTCGGCGAAGGAGTACGGGTGGAACCAGGCGCCGTGCCAGGGGTCGAGCCGGTTGGCGATCACGTCCTCGGGGTCGCAGACGCCGACGCCGGACCAGACGGAGGCCAGGGCCGCGGGCAGCGGCGGGCGGGCGGGCAGGACGGGGGCCCGGGTGGGCGCCTCTCCGCCCACCGCGTCCAGCCGCACCCAGGCGAGGACGCCGTCGTCGTACACGGGCAGCGGCTCCCAGCCGGCGAACGCCCCGCCGTCCAGGGCGAGTCCGTGCCAGTGGCAGACCAGGGTGCCGCAGCGCACCGGGCTGTCGGCGAGCGGCGCGCCCAGGTGGGGGCAGGCGCCGGGGCCGCCGACCAGCCGCCCGCCCGCGTCCCGCCAGAGGACGACCTCGACTCCCGCGACGGTGCGGGACAGCGGGCGCCCTCCGGTCGTGCCGGGGGTGGCGCCGACGACGTACCAGTTGCCCGAGGGGCGGGCACGGGCGCGTTCCAGGGCGGCGGCGATGAGGGCGGGCCGTGCCGCGCGCCAGGTCGGGGGCTGCTGACGCCAGGGGACGGGGCGGCGGCGCAGCCGCAGCGGGTAGCGGCCCTGGCGGGGCGTGATGGTCATGCCGTCTCCCTGGGATCGGGGGCGTCGCGGGCGTCCGCGCGGCACGGCTCCGGCGGGACGGGCACGGCGGACGGGGACGGCGGACCGGGGAGGGCCGGTGAGGCCGGGGGGCCGGCGGACTCGGGCGGGGCCGGAGGTTCGGACGGCGCGGGCGCCGGGGGCAGGGCCCGCGGGGTGGCCGCGGTCCGCGGGGTGGGCCGGGCGGCCGCGGCGGCCGGGTGGGCCGGGGCGGTCCCGGACCGCGACCGGGCGGCGGCGCGGAGCCGGGCGGCCGTCACCCGGGCCAGCCCCCGGGAGGCGACCGCCGCGCGCCGCCGCCGGGGCACCACCGCACGCCGGTGGAGGACCGCGTAGCCGCTCCGGGCGACGGCGTCGAGGATGCCCCGGTAGAGCAGGAACGCCGTGTGGACGCAGGGCCGGGACACCGGGTCCAGCATCGCCAGACCGGGTTCGGCCTCGCGGTATACGGCGCGGGTGAGCGCCTCGGCGTCCCGCAGCGCGGCGGTGATCCGCGCGTCGGGCCGGCCGGTGCGACGGCTCCAGCACAGCAGGGGGCGGTCGACGCCGTGGGCGGCGAGCAGGTCCGCCGGGAGGTAGATCCGGCCCCGGTCCAGGTCCTCGCCCACGTCGCGCAGGAAGTTGGTGAGCTGGAAGGCGGTGCCCAGGGCGGCGGCGTGCGGGGCGGCCAGGGCGCGGTCGGTGACGGTGCCGAGGACGGGCAGCATCTGCAGGCCGATGACCTCGGCCGAGCCGTGCATGTAGCCGCGCAGGTCGGCGTAGGTGGCGTAGTCGGTGACGGTGAGGTCGCTGCGCATGGAGGCCATGAAGTCGGTGAAGTGGACCGGGTCGATGGCGTACCGGGCGGCGGTGTCGGCCAGGGCGAGCACCACGGGCTCACCGGTCGCGGCGCCGCCCGCGAGGGCGCCCCGGAGCCGGGCGTCGAGCCGGGCCAGGGCGGCGGCGCGGTCGGCGGGACCGGCCGCGGCCCCCGTGTCGTCGACGAGGTCGTCGGCCCACCGGGCGAAGCCGTACAGGGCGTGCACGGCGGGCCTGCGGTCGGGGGGCAGCAGGCGGGTGGCGAGGAAGTAGGTGCGCCCGTGGCGGGCGTTGAGACGGCGGCAGCGGGCGTAGGCGGCGCGCAGCACGGGGTCGGTGATCCCGGCGGCGTCGAGTTCGCGGCGGGTCACCGGCGTCCGCCCCGGGCGGCGGCGCCCGCGCCGGTGGCACGGGGACCGGCGATGCGGGCGGCGGCCAGCTTCCCGGAGATCAGCACCGTGGGCACGCCGACGCCGGGGGTGGTGCCGCAGCCCGCGAGGACCGCGTTGGCGGTGCCCCGGACGAGGTTGCGCGGCCGGAAGGGCCCGGTCTGCGCGAAGGTGTGGGCGACGGAGAACGGGGTGCCCGCGGCGTGGCCCTGGGCGGCCCAGTCGGCGGGGGTGACCAGGCACTCGGCCTCGACGGCGGCGGCGATGCCGGTCAGCCCCCGGCGTTCGAGGGTGGCGAGGAGCCGGTCCCGGTAGCCGGGCGCGAGGTCGTGCCAGGTCTCCGCGCCGGGGCCGATCTCGGTGTTGGGGCAGGGGGCGAGGACGTAGTGGAGGTGGCGGCCGGCGGGGGCGAGGGCGGGGTCGGCGGCGGTGGGCCGGGTGATGAGCAGGGACGGATCGGTCATCAGGGTGCCCATCCGGGTGAGTTCGTCGAAGGTGCGGTGCCAGGCGGCGCCGAAGGAGAGCGTGTGGTGGGCGAGTTGGGGCCAGGTCCGGTCGGTCCCGGCGTGCAGGACGACGGCGGAGGGGGCGTGCCGCAGCCGCAGCGGGCGGCGCGGGCGGCGGCCCAGGAGCCGGTGGGTGAGGGGCAGGTCGGGGGTGAGGACGACGGCGTCGCAGGGGATGCGGGCACCGGCGGTGATCACGGCGGTGATCCGGTCGCCGGAGCGTTCGAGCCGGGTGACGGCCTCGCCCAGGCGCAGTTCGGCCCCGGCGTCCACGGCGGCGGCGGCCATGGCGCGGGGCAGGGCGTGCATGCCGCCGCGCGGGAAGAAGACCCCGGCGACGGTGTCCATGTAGGCGATCACGGCGTAGGCGGCCAGGGCCCGCTCTGGCGCGACACCGGCGTACAGGGCCTGGAAGGAGAAGACCCGGCGGAGCCGTTCGTCGGCGAGGAACCGTCCGATGCGGGCGTCCAGCCGTCCGAAGCCGCCGAGGGCGGCGAGCCGGGCCAGGTCGGGGGTGAGCAGGCCCAGCGGGGAGTCGAAGTTGGCGTCGATGAACCGGCGCCGCTGGACGGCGTAGAGGCGGGTCAGCCAGGTGCGCAGCCGCCGGTACCCGGCCGCCTCGCGGGGCCCGGCGAACCGCTCGACCTCCGCCTCCATCGCGGCCGCTTCGGTGTGCACGTCGAGCGTGCCGCCGTCGGCGAAGCGCGCCCGGTAGGCCGGGTGCACGGGCAGGAGTTCGACCCGGTCGGCGAGCCGCTCGCCGACGGCCGCGAACGCCTCGTCGGCGAGGTGGGGCATGGTCAGCACGGTGGGGCCGGTGTCGAGGTGGTAGCCGCCGAGCAGGCGGCGCCCGGCCCGCCCGCCGGGCAGCGGATCACGCTCGACGACGGTCACCCGCCGCCCGGCGCCCAGCAGGTGCAGGGCGGCCGACAGCCCAGCCAGTCCGGCACCGACCACCACCACGTGGTCGGTCGGGCCGGGCACGGTACGGGTCATCACGGCTCCCCTGGACGGACTGCGCGGACGGGACGGACGGGGCGGGGCGGACGGGGAGGCACCGGCGCGGGCGGTTCGGCTCCGCGCGCGAGGCGGACCGTACGGGCCCCGGGGCGGGGGCGCGGGCCCCGCGCTCCCGGACCGGGTGGCCCGCGCCCCCGGGACGGGAGGGCGCCGCCCCGCGCCATGGTTCACCCCCGGGCCCCGGCGGGACGCCGCACCGTGCCGTGGGCCGGTGCCGCTCACCCGTCCGGCGGGTACCGGGCCCGCCCCGTCCCGCGCGGCGTCCGTCCGGAAGGGGTGCCCGGACGGAATACTCCGCCGCAGCCGAATCGTCGTACGCCCGCCCGGCCCCGCCGTCCGGGGGCGGTGCGCGGGCGCAGGGAGGTGGCCGTGGCCGAGGCGGACATCGTGATCGTGGGCGCCGGGGCGGCGGGCCTGTCGCTGGCGCACCGGCTGCCGTCGGGCGGCCCGGGCCGCCCGGCGCCCGCCGTCGCCCTGATCGAGCCGCCGGAGGGCCCGCTGCGGCCCCCGGCGCGCACCTGGTGCTTCTGGGAGACGGGGCCCGGCCGGTTCGACGCGGCGGTGACGGCCTCCTGGCAGTGGCTGCGGCTGCGCGGCCGGAACGGCGCGGTGGTGCTGCGGTCCATCGCGCCCGCCCGCTACAAGATGATCCGCTCGGACGACTTCGAGGCCCTGCTCCACCGCGAACTGGAGGGCCGTCCCGGCCTGGAGCGGGTGACCGCCACCGTCTCGTCGGTGTCCGCGCTGCCGGACGGCACGGCGCGGGTGCGCGGAGCCGGTCCGGCGGGCGCGCCGCTGGACCTGCGGGCCGACTGGGTCTTCGACTCCCGGCCGCCCGACCGGCCGCCCGCCGCGCGGACCCGGCTGCTCCAGCACTTCCGCGGCTGGTTCGTGCGCGCCGCGCGGCCGGTCTTCGAGCCGGGCGTGGTCGACCTGATGGACTTCCGCACCCGCCAGCCGGAGCACGGGCTGTCCTTCGGCTACGTCCTGCCGACGGGGCGGCGCACCGCGCTGGTCGAGTACACCGGCTTCGGGCCCGCCCCGCTCACACGCGAGGCGTACGAACGGGAGCTGTCCGAGTACACCGGCCGGGTGCTGGGGCTGGGCGCGATGGAGGTGCTCTCGGCCGAGCAGGGGGTGATCCCGATGACGGACGGGGTGTTCGAGCGCCGGGCGGGGGGCGCCGGGTGCGTGTTCCGGATCGGGACCGCGGGCGGCGCGACCCGCCCCTCCACCGGCTACACCTTCGCCGCCGTGCAGCGTCAGTCGGAGGCGGTGGCGCGGGCGCTGCGGGCGGGGCGGTGCCCGGAGCCCCCGGCCCCGCACCCGCTCCGGGCCCGGCTGATGGACGCGGTGCTGCTGCGGGCGCTGGACACCGGCCGGGTGGACGGGCCGGAGCTGTTCCTGCGGCTGTTCGACCGGGTGCCCGCCGAACGGCTGCTCCGCTTCCTGGACGGGCGGACCCGGCTGCGCGAGGACCTCGCCGTCGGGGTCCGCACCCCCGTCCTGCCGATGCTGCGGACGGCGGCCGAACTGCCCTGGCTCCGCCCCCGCCCCGCCGTCTGATTCGCGCCGCCCCACCGGCTCGCCGCCGACCTTCCACCGCGCGTCCTCACGACCGCGCACCGCACCGCCGGACCACCGGTCCCGCACGACCACAACCGCGCACGGCTCGTCACCGGGCCGCGCCGGACCCCACGGACCAGCGTCCTCGAACCCACCGCCCCACCGAGGAGTCACCGATGCCCCTGCTCCGCGACGCCGCGCTGACCGCCGCCTTCGACCGCGGCGCCGGCCGCTACGACCGCCTGGTCGCCCTCAACCCCGGCTACCACGCCCAGCTGCGCCGCTCGGCGCGCCGGCTGGCCTTCGCGGACGGCGGCACCGGACGCCGGGTCCTCGACCTGGGCTGTGGCACGGGCGCCTCGACGGCGGCGCTGGCCGCGGCCTTCCCGTACGCCCGGATCACCGGGGTGGACGCCTCCCCGGGCATGCTGGAGCGGGCCCGGGGCAAGCCCTGGCCGGACCGGGTGCGCTTCGTGCGGGCCCCGGCGGAGGAACTGGCGGAGGCGGGGGTGGAGGGCCCCTTCGACGCGGTCTTCGCCGCCTACCTCTTCCGCAATCTCACCGATCCGGACGCCGTGCTGCGGGCGGTGCGCGCCCTTCTCGCGCCGGGCGGACGGCTGGCGGCCCACGAGTTCGCGCTCACCGGGCGGCCGACCGGCCGCCTGGTGTGGTCGGCGGTGTGCCGGGGCGTCGTCCAGCCGCTCGGCACGGCCTGCGGCGACCGGGACCTGTACCGCCATCTGCGGCGCAGCGTCGCGGAGTTCGACACGGCGGGGGACTTCACCGCCCGGCTCGGGCGGGCCGGTTTCGACCGGGTCCGGGTCCTGCCGCTGCCGGGCTGGCAGACGGGGATCGCCCACACCTTCCTCGCCCACGGCGGCGCTGCGGCGGGCGACGCGGCGGCGGGCAGTGCGACGGCGTACGGCACGGCCGCGGGCGGCGCCCGGTGAACCGGCGCGACGGCGAACGGCCCGGCCGGGACCGGCTCGCCCGGCTCGTCCCCCCGGCGCCGGGCCGGGAGCGGATCACCGGGGACCCCCCGTCCGTCGCCGTGGTGGGCGGGGGCATCGCCGGACTCGCCGCCGCCACCCTGCTCGCGGAGCGGGGCGCGCGCGTCGTGCTGTACGAGCGGGAGCCGGTGCTCGGCGGCCGGGTCGCCGGATGGGCAGACACACTGCCCGACGGCATGCCCTTCACCATGAGCCGCGGCTTCCACGCGTTCTTCCGCCAGTACTACAACCTGCGCGCCCTGCTGCGCCGGGCCGATCCGGCGCTGGGCATGCTGAGGGGCCTGCCGGACTATCCGCTGTGGCACGGCGGCGGCCTGCGCGACGGTTTCCGCCGGGTGCCGCGCACGCCCCCGTGGAACGCGCTCGGCTTCGCCGCCCTCAGCCCCACCTTCCGCCTGCGCGACCTTCCGTCCCTGCGGCCGTCCGCCGCGCTGCCCCTGCTCGACGTCCGCGCGGACCGGGTCCACGAGCGGTGGGACGGGACGAGCGCCCATGACCTGCTGGAGCGGCTGCGGTTCCCCGCGGCGGCCCGGCACCTGGCCTTCGAGGTCTTCTCCCGGAGCTTCTTCGCCGATCCCCGGGAGCTGTCGGCGGCCGAGATGGCCCTGATGTTCCACATCTACTTCCTGGGCTCCAGCGAGGGCCTGCTGTTCGACGTGCCCGACGAGCCCTTCCCCCGCGCCCTCTGGGACCCGCTGGCCCGCCATCTGACCCGGCACGGGGTGGAGCTGCGGACGGGTGCGCCCGTCGAGGCGGTCCGCCCGCTGCCGTCCGGCGCTCGGCTGGTGACCGGCGCCCGGGGCGCGGACCCGTACGACGCCGTGGTCCTCGCACTGGACACCGGGGGGCTGCGCGATCTGGTGGGCCGCTCGCCCGAGCTGGGGGACCCCGGCTGGCGGGAGCGGGTGGCGCGGCTGCGGACCGCCCCGCCGTTCCTGGTCTCCCGGCTGTGGCTGGACCGGCCGCTGGCGCCGGACCGGGCGGGGTTCCTCGGCACCAGCGGGTACGGCTCGCTCGACAACGTCAGTGTGCTGTCCCGGTGGGAGGGCGAGGCGGCGCGGTGGTCGGCCCGCACGGGCGGGTCGGTCGTCGAACTGCACGCGTACGCGCTGCCCGCGACGGCCGTGCGGGACGTCGAGGAGAAGGCGCTGCTCGACCAGTTGCACCGGGTGTATCCGGAGTCACGGCGGGCCGGGGTCGTGGCCGAGCGGCACGAGTGGCGGGCGGACTGCCCGCTGTTCCCCGTGGGCGGTCACGGGGACCGGCCCACCGTGCGCACCCCGGACCCGGTCGTCGTGGTCGCCGGGGACCTGGTCCGCACGGGGCTGCCGGTGGCCCTGATGGAGCGGGCCGCCACCTCCGGGTTCCTCGCGGCGGGCGCGCTGCTGGAGCGTTGGGGGGTGACGGGCGAGACGCTGTGGACCGTGCCGGACGGAGCGCGCGGGGCGCTGCTGCGAACCCTGGCGCGGAGTCGGCGCCCCCGCTGACCCGGACCGGCGGCCCGGAGGAGGACCGGGGGGAGGCCGTATCGCCGGGGCGGGGCTCCGCGCCATCGCCGGAGCGGGGCTCCGCGGCCGGGGGCGCGGCGGTCCGCCGTCAACGGTCGCCTGGGTCTCCCGTTCCGGCGGGGCCCCGGGCGGCGGTCAGCCTGCGGTAGGCGGCGCGGGCGTACGCCAGCCGGGCCAGGGAGGTGCCCGCCAGGGCGGCGCCGAACAGACAGGCCAGCCAGAGCGCGTCCCTGGAGGCGGCCCAGGTGAGGGTGCCCGCGGGCGGTATCGCGAAGCCGTTCAGGGAGAGCCAGCACAGCAGGGCGGTGCCGGGGGCCGCCGCGTACGGGGCGCAGAGCCCGAGGAGGGCGGCGAGCAGGGAGAGCGCCGCCAGGGCGAACTCCGGGCGGCCGGTGCCGACGGTGCCGTTGAGCACCGCGACCAGGACGAGGGCGCCGCCGAGGGCCGCCGCCCACACCAGCGGCGCGGCGACGGGGCGGGGAACGGGTCTGGCTCCGCTGCTCAGCGGCACCCATTCGATCATGCGCATGGCTCCTTCCGCCCCGGGCCCCGACCACGTCGTCGGGCACCTCTCCACGGGCAGATTGTCGCACCGGCGAGAGGGTCGTTCTCCCACGAAACCGCCCCGGCCGCAGCGGAGGCGCGGCGTCGGGCGAGGCACCGGCGTCGGGTGCGGGCGGCCGGCGCCGGCCGGCGGGGCGGCGCGGGAACCGAACGGGGGGCGGGGAGGGGGCCCGGACGGCACGGCACGGCACACGCGGGGCCGGGCGGGTGGGGCGCGAGGTGGGCCCGGCCACGTCGCGGCGGTGTGCCACGGCTCGGCGCGCGGCCGGACCGCCCGGTCGGGCGACGGGGCGCGGGCACCCGCAAGGTGCACCCGCACGGGGACCGGACCGCGCTCCCCCAGGGTCCCCCGGACTCAATGGGCCCCGGCGACGGCGGCCCGTCAACGGTCATGCACGGCTACGCACGGCCGCCATCGGGGAAAGGCCCCGTAGGGAAGGGTGACCGGCACCCGGCACACGGCACGGGAACGGCATGCAACAGGCACCGTGACGAGGCGGTGGCGGGGGCCGCGCCACCGTGTCGTCCGCCCCGCCGCTGGGGCGCGACGGGGCGGACGGCGGGGCGGGCGGGGCGTCAGCACGGTGTGGCCGCCATCAGCTTCGCGAAGGACGCCATGCAGTCGGGGCAGTGCCGCGCCCTCTCACCGTCGGACGCCGCCACGCGTTCACGGAGCCGCTGTCCGCAGAGAGTGGCCGCCGTGCGCTTGGCCATCACGTGCCACACCAATGCTCCGCCCGCCTTCTCCGGGCCCACGCACATCTCGTACATGCTCGGCCTCCCAGCCTGGACGCCGCTGACACCCTCCAGGAGACACCGAGGGGGCCCAGAGCAGTACCGCTCGGGGGCCATTCGGGTGAGGCGCCACCCCTCCCCCGGCGGCACGGACACACCCGGACGGCCCGAATCGCTCGCCCGATCGGCTGGATTCGGGCCGTTCCATGACACGCGGTCACGGAACCCGGCCGGGGCCACCCGGCAGCGCGACGGACCGTCGGACGGCGGCCGGGGACGGCGGCGACGGAGCGCGGCGCGCGGGTCGGCCGAGCGGCCGGTCGCCCTCGGGCGCCGGGTGCGGCCCGTGCGCCGGGTGCGCCGTATGCGCCCGGCCGCCACCGGATCGGGCCACGCCGGGAACGCCTCCCGCGTACGCCCCTGACCTGCGAAGGGAGCGGTCCGGGGACGGTCATGGGCGCCGGAACGGGCCGTGCGCCGAATGGCGCCGCACGGGCGGGGCACCTGAAGATCCGGTGACGGCACACCGGAAACCCACACCCCGGTGCTTCCTGGAGAGGCTGGAGAGAGCCCCATGAGTCTTCTGCGTATGGCCGGGCGGCCGATGCTCGCCTCGATGTTCATCGCCGGGGGCGTGCAGTCCCTGCGCAACCCGTCGGCCGTGGCCCCGACGGCCGAACCCGTCGTCAGGCCGGTGACCGAGCGCGTGGCGGTGCTGCCCGACAGCACCGAGCAGCTCGTCCGCCTCAACGGCGCCGTGCAGGTCGCCGGGGGTGTGCTGCTGGGGCTCGGCCGGTGCCCGCGGCTGGCGGCGCTGGCGCTCGCCGTGACGCTGGTGCCCACGACGCTGGCGGGGCACCGCTACTGGGAAGCGGAGGATCCCGGCGACCGCATGCAGCAGCGCATCCACTTCCTCAAGAACGTGTCCATGATGGGCGGGCTGCTGATCGCCGCAGATGACACCGCGGGCGCCCCCTCCCTGCTGTGGCGCGGCCGGCACGCGGCCCGGGAGCTGCGCCGGGAGGCACGGCTGGTGCGGCGCTCGGCGCGGGCGGCGTCGCGTTCGGCCGCGCTGGAGGGCGGTCTCCGGGCCAAGCTGGGCCGCTGAGACGGCGACCGCCGCCCGCCCGCGCTCCTCGGGACGTCCGTTTCCCCGGAGGCGCCCCCGTGCTCGGGAGGCCCTCGCTCTCATCCCGGGAACGGCCCGTCCCGGGAACGGCTCCCCGGATCCGCGCACCGGCGACCGCTCCGGCCACCCGCCAGGGCACGCCCCGGTCCGGCCGCACCCGGACCACGGCCCCGCCACCGCCACCCCATGGGGCCTCCCCTGACCCCGCCGCCACACCCCGGAGCTCCCCTCACCCGGCCGCCGGGCGCCGGGCCGACCCCGCGCGGTGGTGATCCGTCACCAGGCCGGGGTGACCAGGGCAGGACGGCGCACGGCCTCGGCGGCGTCCCGCAGGTGCAGGGCGACGCCGATCAGGGCGCGCAGGGCGGAGGGGCGGAGGCTCTGCGCGCTGTCGGCGGCGAGCACCAGCAGACAGCCGGCGGCCTGCTCGATCACGGGGACGGAGAACACGGGATCGTCGCCGTCGGCGGCGCGGAAGGCACGGCAGGGGGCGGCGGCGCCGTCGATGGACCGGCGCACCGCCTGTTCGAGGTGCTGGGCGGCCTGTTCGCGGATGGCGGTCGGCAGGGTGATGGTGCGGGAATACGCTGAACTGTTCATATTCACATGCCTCCCCCGGCCCTCGGAGGTTCGCTCGGCGCCCGGAGCGTTTTTCACCGGGTCGGCGGCGCGCCCCGCGGGCCCGCGGGGCGCCCCGGCCCGTCGTCGCACCCCCCTCCGGCTCACCGGCCCCTCCGGGTTCACCGGGCACGGGCCCAACGGCGGCGGACAGCCCCTACCCTGGCGTCGTGCCCTCCTCCGCGTCCCCCTCCGCCGCCGCGGCCCGCCTCACCGGCCGGGCGGCGACCGGTGAGCGCCCTCTGTCGGGAGCCGTCACCTTGGTGGACCTCGACGACGGACGCACGGTCGTGGTCAAGCACGACGAGGGGGCCGGCGCCGTCCGGGCGGAGGCGGCGGGGCTGCGCTGGCTCGCCGGGGCCGACGCGGTGCGCGTCCCCGACGTGCTCGGGGAGGAGCCGTACTGGCTGGTGACGGAGCGGGTCGAGGAGGGACCGCCGGGCCCCCGCGCGGCGGCCGGGTTCGGCCGCGAGCTGGCCGCGCTGCACCTGGCCGGGGCGCCCGCCCTCGGGTCCCCGCCGCCCGGCGGCCCGGTGGAGGCCCGGATCGGGCTCGCGCCCCTGCACAACGCCACCGGGGACGACTGGCCGCGCTGGTACGCGGAGCACCGGGTCCTGCCCTATCTGCGGGGCGCGGTGGACGCCGGTGTGCTGCGGCCCGCCGAGGCGGCCGTCGTCGAGCGCGTCTGCGAGCGGCTGCCCGCGCTGGCGGGCCCGGCCGAGCCGCCCGCCCGGCTCCACGGCGACCTGTGGAACGGCAATGTGCTGTGGGGCGCCGACGGGTCGGTGCGGCTGATCGACCCGGCCGCGCACGGCGGGCACCGGGAGACCGATCTGGCGATGCTGCGCCTCTTCGGCTGCCCGTACCTGGAGGAGGTCCTGGCGGCCTACCGGGAGCGGGCGCCGCTCGCCGACGGCTGGGCCGGGCGCGTCGGCGTGCACCAGCTCTTCCCCCTGCTGGTGCACGCCGTGCTGTTCGGGCGGGGCTACGCCGAGCAGGCCGTCGCGGCGGCCCGGGAGGCGCTGCGCGGCTGACTCACCGCGTGACCACGTGCCGTTCGTCGGGCACGCAGTGGGTCATCGTGAGACCCCGCACGTCGCGCGGCGGGTTCTCGCCGAGCCGGCCCAGCCGCTCGCGGTCCTCGTCGGTGAGGTCCTGGCCGGCCAGCGGCTCCAGGTGCGCCACGTCCCCGGGAGCGATGCCGAGCCCCTCGCCGACCCGCAGGCCGAGGTCGTTCTCGACCAGCAGGAAGTGCCAGACCATGCGCTCGCGCACCGGCCGGGCGCACTGGGAGATCAGGTCGACGAAGTTCCGCACCAGGTCGTCGCGTTCCCACTGCTCCATCAGCAGGTAGCGCTGCCCGGCCTGCTGGTAGTCGTTGGTGCGCGGGATGCGGCGGCGGGTGAGCCGCCCGGTGATCTCCGGCCCCTGCTCGTCCGGCACGCGGTAGGGGGCCTCGCGCAGGCCGCCGGTGATCGACGGCTCGTAGTTGACCAGCGGGTTCCCCCCGCCGCCGTCGACGTGGTAGGCCATCTGGCCGTCGCGCTGGTTGGTCCGCACCTCGGCGTGCTTGGCCCGGTTGACCGGGAGCTGGAGGTAGTTGGGGCCGACCCGGTGACGCTGGGTGTCGCTGTAGGAGAAGGTCCGGCCGACGAGCATCTTGTCGTCGGAGAAGTCCAGTCCGTCGACGAGGACTCCGGTGCCGAAGGAGATCTGCTCGTTCTCCGCGAAGTAGTTCTCGGGCATCCGGTCCAGCACCATCCGGCCGACCGGGCGGGGCGGGAAGTCCTGCTCGGGCCAGACCTTGGTGTCGTCGAGCGGGTCGAAGTCCAGCTCCGGGTGGTCGTGGTCGTCCATCATCTGGACGAGGAGTTCCCACTCGGGGTGCTCGCCGCGCGCGACCGCCTCGTAGAGGTCCTTGGTGGCGTGGCCGAGGGAGTCCGCCTGCACGTTGGCCGCGTCCTCCTCGGTCATGCTCCGCACGCCCTGCTTGGGCATCCAGTGGTACTTGACCAGGACGGTGCGGCCCTCGGCGTTGACCCACTTGTAGGTGTTGACGCCGAAGCCCTGCATGTGGCGGTAGTCCGCCGGGATGCCGCGCGGGCTGAACAGGTTGACCAGCATGTGCATCGACTCGGGCGTCTGCGACATGAAGTCGAAGATGCGCCCCGGCTGCTGCTCGAAGGTCACCGGGTCCGGCTTCAGGGAGTGGATGACGTCGGGGAACTTGATCGCGTCCCGGATGAAGAAGACGGCGAGGTTGTTGCCGACGAGGTCCCAGTTGCCCTCCTCGGTGTAGAACTTCACCGCGAAGCCGCGCGGGTCCCGGGCGGTCTCGGCGGAGTCCCGGCCGCCGATCACGGTGGAGAAGCGGACGGCCACGTCGGTGCGCCCGCCCCGCTCCTGGAACAGCTTGGCCCGGGTGTGACGGGCGATGGGCTCGTCGCCCCAGGCGCCGTACGACTCGAAGTAGCCGTACGCGGTGACGCCCCGGGCGTGCACCACGCGTTCCGGGATGCGCTCGCGGTCGAAGTGGCTGATCTTCTCCAGGAACTGGTAGTTCTCCAGCGTGGCGGGGCCGCGCGCGCCGACGGTGCGCTGGTTCTGGTTGTCGTGGACCGGGTGCCCCTGCCGGTTCGTCAGCACCTTCCGGTCGTCGCCCGGGGCGGGGCCCCGGCTCGCTGCGTCCGTCATCCTGGTGGGCTCCTTACGACTCGTGGCCGCCGTACGGCGGCCTGAGCTGCGGGGCGGCCGACGGCCGCGCGCTCGGGCGGGCCGGGTACCCGGGGACGAGGTGTCCGTCACCCGCCGATTCATGGCGATTCGCGACCGGCTCCGGAGCGGCCCTCACGGGGACCCTGCCGAGGTGCCCCGTCCGGCGTACGCCCCCCCCCGGGCGCGCCCGGGGCCCTGCCGGGGACGGGACGGCCCGGACCCCCGGCGGCGGGCGGCGGCCCGGTGGACCGGGGCCCCGGGAGAGCGGGGCCCCGGGGATCGCGGCCACCGGGGCGGGAGAGCCCCGAGGGACGGGGCCTCGGACGGGCGTCCGGGGCGGGGAACCAGGGGCGGGAGGCGCTCCGTGAACGGGGTCCGCGGGGTCACGGCCGGTCCCCCGTTCCGGTCGTGACCCCGCGACCCGTCGAACCTACGTGGCCGACCAGCGCCTTGTGAATCGCGTCGGTGCCCGCTACCGGTGCGTAGGGGCTCACCCGTGCACAGGTGAGTCCGGATGGCCCGCTTTCGTCCCGGGCAGCGGTGGATCCGCGAGGTCACCGACGGCGAGATGGGCGAGTACCACCTCGTAGAGATCGCTCCCGCCGGCCAGCAGCTCGTGCTCCAGCACCGGCTCGGCGCTGCGGACGTGCTCGCGCACGGTCTGGGCGTGCACCCCGAGCCGCTGGGCGGCCCGCTCCGCGTTGCCGCCGACGGCGATCCAGGTGCGCAGGGTGCCGCGCAGGTCCCGGGTGTCCGGGTCGAGCCGTCCGAGCAGGTCCCCGGCCCAGGTGCGCAGCGGGCGCCCGGCCAGCAGCTCGGCCAGCCGGACCGGCACCCGCCCGGCGGTGCCACCGCCGACCGCGCAGGGGGTGAGCCCCGCCTCGGCGTTCAGGGCGAGGTGCACGGCTGCCCGGACGGTCAGGTCGGAGAGGTCGGTGCCCAGCAGCGTCTCGACCCGGTCCATCCGGGCGCGGACGGTGTTGCGGCTGACGCCGAGGATCTTGGCCGTGCTGACGGCGGTGAACTCCAGGCCGAGCCGGGCGGTGGCCAGCAGTTCGGCGCGGGTGTGGTGCGGCAGCGCGTCGAGCGGGCGCAGCACCTGGGCCGTCCAGTCGCGCAGCGAGGCCGGGTCCATCAGCACCTCGGGGCGGGTCCGCTCGGCGTACACGGCGGCGTTGCCGGGGCGGAACCGGGCTATGGCGAGGGCGCTCACGGCCTGCCCGTAGGCGATGGCGGTGCGGGCGAGGCTCTGCCGGGCGCTGCCGCCGAGGTAGACGCCGGGCCTCCGGCCCACCAGGTCGCGCAGCGCGTCCCCGGCCGCCTCCCGGGGCGAGAGGACGATGACGTGGCCGTCGACGGCGGGGCAGCGCACGACCAGGGCCCGCTCCCCCGTGGCCGCCAGGCACTCCTCGGCGAGCCCGTCGCGGTCTGCGGGGTCGGTCTCGACCACGTAGACGCAGGCCGTGTCGGTGTCCAGGAGCCCCGGCCAGAGCCCGGCGGCCACCCGGCGGGCGGAGACGGTGTCCTCGACCATGAGCAACTGGAGGATGGCCAGCCGGAGGTCGGAGGCGGCCCGCCGCAGCCGCTGCCCGGCGGCGGCGGACTCGGCCCCGGCGACCAGCAGTTCCAGCACCTGGGCGGTGTGCGTGACGATGTCGGCGGCGCGCCGGTCGAAGGGTGCCTCCCGGGAGACCACGAGGACGGCGGCGGTCTCCGGGTACGCCCGCGCCACGCCGACCAGGCGCAGGTGCCGGCCCCCGTCCTCCCATGCGGCGGAGGCGACCCGGCCGCTGGTGAGGTCGGCGATCAGGGCGGCGTCCACCGGGACGCGTTCACCGGCCAGCAGCCGCCCGGCGGCGTCCCGCAGGCCGACCGCGGCGTTCACCGCGCCCGCCAGCCACTCCGCCACCCGGCGCACGTCCCGCCCGGCCGGGCGCAGGTGCTCCAGCAGCTCCCGCGCCCAGGGCGCGTCCCCGTCGACGGCGGGCCCGTTCCGCCCGGTTCCACGTTCTCGGCCCGCCACGTCGGCCTTCTCCTCGTCCTCGCCTTCCCCCGGTCCGGTCGCTGGACGTTACCCCATGGCCGGCGACCTGCGGAGCGGCGAACGGAACAAAGGGTTCCGCGACGGGAGGAGCGACCGGCCGCCGGGCTCCGCCGGGCGGGGCCGAACACACCGCCGCCGGGCGCGACAAAGATCCACTGGGAAGGCCCTAAGCTCACCGGATGGCGAAGTACTTCGACGTGCACCCCGACAACCCCCAGCCGCGCAGCATCGCCCAGGTCGCCGACAGCGTCCGCTCGGGCGCGCTGATCGCCTACCCGACCGACTCCTGCTACGCGCTGGGCTGCCGGCTGGGCAGCCGCGACGGCATCGACCGCATCCGGTCGATCCGCCACCTGGACAGCCGACACCACTTCACCCTGATGTGCCAGGACTTCGCACAGCTCGGCCGGTTCGTCCGGATCGACAACGACGTGTTCCGGGCGGTCAAGGCGTCCACCCCGGGCAGCTACACCTTCATCCTGCCCGCGACGCGGGAGGTGCCGCGCATGCTCCAGCACCCGAAGAAGAAGACGGTGGGGGTGCGCATCCCGGACCACGTGGTCACCCAGGCCCTCCTGGCGGAGCTGGGCGAGCCGCTGCTGTCCAGCACCCTGCTGCTGCCGGACGAGGAGGAGCCGCTGACCCAGGGCTGGGAGATCAAGGACCGGCTCGACCACGTGGTGGACGCGGTCGTCGACTCCGGCGACTGCGGCACCGAGCCCACCACCGTCATCGACTTCTCGGACGGCGAGGCGGAGATCGTCCGGCGGGGGGCGGGTGACACCTCGCGGTTCGAGTAGGCGCCGGGGCGGCCGACGGCGGCGTGCCACGATGGGCGTGATCCGCCGCCGGCCGACAGAGAGGCAGCCAGGCCATGACCGCCGTACAGGGAACCCCCGTCGAGATCGGCACCGGCGACGGGAGCGCCGACGCGCGCCTCGCGCACCCCGCCGACGGGAGGCCCCGCCCTGCCGTGCTGCTCTGGCCGGACGCCTTCGGACCGCGCCCCTCGCTGGACGCCATGGCGGACCGGCTGGCGGGCGCCGGGTACACGGTGCTCGTGCCGAACGCGCTGTACCGGTCCGGACGGGCGCCCGTGGTGGAACTGCCCGGGTTCATCGATCCGGCGGCGCGGCCGGACCTGCTCGGGCGCCTGCGCCCGGCGATGCGGGCGCTGACCCCCGAGATGGCGGTGCGGGACGCGGGCGCCCATCTGCGGTGGCTGGCGGAGTGCCCGGTCGCCGCCGGGGACCGGGTCGCGGTGGTCGGCTACTGCATGGGCGCCGCCCTGGCCCTGCGCACCGCCGGGGCGTTCCCGCGCCGGGTGGCGGCGGTGGCCGGCTTCCACGGCGGGAACCTGGCGACGGACGAGCCCGACAGCCCGCACCTGGCGGTCCGCGACCTCACCGCGGAGGTGTACTTCGGTCATGCCGACGAGGACCCCTCGCTGCCGCCGGAGCAGCGGGAGCGGCTGGCGGCTGCACTGGCCGCGGCGAGGGTCCCGCATCACTGCGAGGTGTACGCCGGGGCACGGCACGGCTTCACCCAGGCCGACACCGCCGCGTACGACGAGGCCGCCGCCGAGCGCCACTGGGCGGCGCTGCTGGGCCTGCTGGGGCGGACCCTGTGACCCCGGGCCCCTGATCCCGGGCATGCCGGCGGTCCCGGCGGCGCGGTGACGCGGCGGCCCCGTGACGCGGTGACGGCGGGGCGCCGGTGGCCGACGGGCCGGGTGAACCGGTTCCGACAGAAGGCCCGTTGCCGCACAAACCGCGCCAACATACGTGCTCCGCAAGGAAGTTGAGGACGTCCCGGTACCGGGAATCCGGTGGCCGGTTGTTACCGTGCGCGGGTGTCCGACTCCTCACGCGATACCGCCGCGGGCGCCGGCTGGGGGACCGCCGAGCCCGGCGCCTACCGCTCCCTGCTCCCGGCCCGAACCGAGCGCCTGTCCTGGCTGGACCCCAGGCTCCTGTGGGCCGCCCGCAACGGTGTGCTCGCCTCCTGGCTGGGCGATCCCACGGGCCGCACCCGCGCCCGCTGGGCCGCCCAGCGGGCGGCGGCCGGGGCGCCCGCCGACCGGGTGGTGCGCCGCGACGACCCCGACAGCTTCTCGTTCCTGGTGATAGGGGACACCGGCGAGGGCGGCGACCCCCAGTACGCCGTCGTACCGGGGCTGCTCAGGGCCGGGCGGGGCACCCGCTTCGCGGTCCTCGCCAGCGACGTGATCTACCCGGTGGGCGGTGCCGACGACTACGGGGCCAAGTTCTTCCGCCCCTACCGGGACTATCCGGCGCCCGTCTACGCGATACCCGGGAACCACGACTGGTACGAGGACCTCACCGCGTTCATGCGGGTCTTCTGCGACGGTGCCCCGCCGCTGCCGCCCGGCCCCGCGCCGCGCCTCCTCAGCCGGGCCCGGCTGCGCGACGCCCTCTGGCACCGTGCCCGCCCCGGCGACGGGCGGCACCTGGACGAGGCCCGCGCGCTGCGCGCAGCCCCCTCCCAGCGGGCGTCGCAGCCCGGCCCGTACTGGGCGATCGACGCCGGTCCGCTGCGCATCGTCGGCATCGACACCGGGCTCCTCGGCACGGTCGACGCCGAACAGGGCGCCTGGCTGCGCGAGGTGTCCCGGGGGCCGCGCCCCAAGATCCTGGTCACAGGCTCGCCCCTGTACGTGGACGGCGAGCACCACCCGTGTCCTATCGAGGGCGGCGGCACGGTCGACGACCTCGTGCGCGACCCGGCCCACCGCTACGTGGCGGCGATCGGCGGCGACATCCACAACTACCAGCGCTATCCGGTCGACGTGGGCGGGCGCACCGTCCAGTACGTCGTCGCGGGCGGCGGCGGCGCGTTCACGCACGCCACGCACACCATCCCCCGGGTGTCGGTGGCCGGGGTCACCGAGGCCGACTTCCGCTGCTACCCGCTGCGCGGCGACTCGCTGGCCTTCTACGGCGCCCTGTACGGGCGGCGGCTGCGGATGCGGCGCCTGTTCGCCCTCACCCAGGACGAGGCGACGGCGGTGGTCGCGGAGCGGCTCGGCATCCGCCCCGGCCGCGCGGCGGACGGCGACCCGAGGGTCACCCGGCGGGTCCGGCTGGTCGCCGGGCTGCTGGGCACCGGCAGCCGCCCGGACCGCCGGAGGCGCCTGCGGCTGCCGGTGCGCAGGATGTACGCGCAGCTCCTCTCCCCGGGGTCGGCGACGCACGGACCGCCCTTCTTCAAGAGCTTCCTGCGGCTCGACGTGACCCCGGAGTCGGTGCGGCTGCGCTGCTTCGCCGCGACCGGCAACCGGCACAGGAGATCGCCCCGCCGGTCGAGGACGAGGTGACCATCCCGCTCGGGTGACGGCACCCGGCGCGCGCCGGGTCACCACCGGCCCGGGGCGCTGCCGGTGAGCGGCTCCGAGGGGGTGCCGTCGACACCGGTGGGCACCTCGCCGGTGAGCATCACGCGGTGCATGATCCTGGGGTGGCCGAGGCGGGCGGCGTCGGCCGGGGCGAGGTGGATGGTGGCCCGGTTGTCCCAGAAGGCGACGCTGCCCGGCTCCCAGCGGAAGCGGACGGTGTACTCGGGGCGGGTGGCCTGCTCCAGCAGCATCTCCAGTACCGCCGTGCTCTCCGGGCGGGTCAGCCCGGTGATCCGCTCGACGTAGTAGCCGTTGACGAACAGCAGCCGCTCACCGGTGACCGGGTGGACGCGGACCAGCGGGTGCACGGTCGCGACCTGGTGGTCGAGCAGGTGGCGGGCGTAGGCGTCGTCACCGGGCCGGGGCCGGTAGCCGACGCCGAGGCGGTGTTCGGCGCGCAGCCCGTCCACGAACGCGCGCACCGGGGCGGAGAGTCCGGCGTAGGCGGCGGCGAGACTGGCCCAGGTGGTGTCGCCCCCGTAGGGCGGGACGGCCTCGGCGCGCAGGACGGTGGCGGCGGGCGGGTCGACGCGGGCGCCGTGGTCGCAGTGCCAGCCGCGCAGCAGGGTGTGGCGGCGGCGGTCCAGCCACTCGTCGTGGTCCATGCCGAAGCGCCCGCCCAGTTCCAGCCGGTCGGCGGTGGTCTCGACCTCCGGGACGTCCGCGGGGGAGGCGCCGCCGCGCCGGGGCGGCACGACGGGCCGCCCGAAACGGCGGGCGAAGGCGACGTGCCCGGCGTGGTCCAGCCGCTGGCCGCGGAAGAAGACCACCTTCCAGCGGTGCACCGCCGCCTCGATGACCGCGACCCGCTCCCGGCTCAGCTCCTCCGTCAGGTCGACGCCGGTGATCTCGGCGCCGATGTGCCCGGCGGCCGGTTCGATCCCGACGCCCGCGTCCCGGGCCGCCGCTCGCTCCGCCGCCGCCCGCTCGTCCCTCGTCCCGTCCGTCGTCATGCGCGCTCCGTCTCCGTCGTGCCTCGTGGTGGCCCGTCGTACGCCGTCGTGTTCCGCCGTGCGTCGTGGTCCTCGCCCGCGCCGCGGGGCTCCCGTACGGCGGCGCGGCTCCCGGAGATCGTGGCAGTCCGCGCCGCGCGGGGCGAGTGGGCCCGGGACGGCGGGGCGGGATCCGGACGCGCCGGGGCACGGGAGGAGGGCGGAGGCTGCACGTCCGAAGTGGGCCCGGCGGGCGCGGATCAGTCGTCGGCGAGGGGCTGTTCGGCCCAGATGGTCTTGCCGTCCGCGGTCTGGCGGCTGCCCCAGCGCCGGGTGAGCTGGGCCACCAGCAGCAGGCCCCGGCCTCCCTCGTCGAGCGCCTGGGCACGGCGCAGATGCGGGGAGGTGGAACTGGCGTCGGAGACCTCGCAGATGAGCGCGCGGTCGCGGATCAGGCGCAGCTGGATCGGCGGTTCGCCGTAGCGGATGGCGTTGGTGACGAGTTCGCTGACGACCAGTTCGGTGACGAACGCCTCCTCCTCCAGGCCCCACCGGCCGAGCCGTTCGATGACGGAACTCCTGATCCCGGCGACGCTCGCGGGGTCCGCGGGGACGTCCCAGGTGGCGACCCGGTCCGGGCCCAGAGCGCGGGTGCGGGCCAGCAGCAGGGCCACGTCGTCGACGCGCTCCTTCGGCATCACCCGCTCCAGCACGCGGTCGCACAGGGCGTCGAGCGGCTCCTCGGGGGCGCTCAGGGCGCGGCGGAGGGCCTCGGCGGCGCCGGCCGGGTCGCGGTCGCGGCCCTCGATGAGGCCGTCGGTGTAGAGGGCGACGACGCTGCCCTCGGGCAGTTCCACCTCGGCCGCCTCGAAGGGCTGACCGCCGACGCCGAGCGGCGGCCCGGCGGTCACCGGGAGGAACCGGCAGGTCCCGTCGGGCAGGACCACGGCGGGCGGCGGGTGGCCCGCGGCGGCCAGGGCGAGTCGGCGGGAGACCGGGTCGTAGACGGCGTAGAGGCAGGTGGCACCGGTCTCCGCCACCCCCTCGACGCCGTCCTCACTGCCGTCCGAGGCGGCGAGGTGGGTGACGAGGTCGTCCAGGTGGGTGAGGAGTTCGTCGGGCGGGAGGTCGACGTCGGCGAGGGTGCGGACGGCGGTGCACAGGCGGCCCATGGTGGCCGAGGAGGGGATGCCGTGGCCAACGACGTCGCCGACGACCAGGGCGACCCGGCTGCCGGAGAGCGGGATCACGTCGAACCAGTCGCCGCCGATGCCGGCCGCGGAGACGGACGGCAGATAGCGGTGCGCCACCTCGACGGCGGCCTGTCCCGGCAGGCCGCGCGGCAGCAGGCTGTGCTGGAGGGCGAGGGCGGTGGCGCGCTCACGGGCGAAGCGGCGGGCGTTGTCGACACAGACGGCCGCCCGGCTGGCGAGTTCCTCCGCGAGCGCCGTGTCGTCCTGGTCGTACGGGTCCTGGGGACCGCCGGCCACCAGCACCACGACGCCGAGGATGGTGCCGCGGGCCCGCAGCGGCACGGCCAGGACGGAGCGGACCCGGTCCGGCGGGGCGCCCGTCCCGCTCTCGCGCAGCCACCGGCCGACACCGGGGTCGCCGGGCCCGGCGAGCACCGCGCGGCCCTCGCGCAGGGCCCGGGCGGGAGGGGTGCCGGGCGGGTAGTGGCCGGAGCGGCCGAGGGGGACGATGAGGCCGGCGGCGCTCCCGGCGGCACCGTGCGCCATCCGGCGCAGGGGGTGCTCCCTCTCCGGGGCGGTCCGCTCGGCCCGGTCGTCGACGCCGAGGACCCAGTCGAGCAGGTCGACGACGGCGGCCCCGGCGAAGCGCGGCACGAGCGCGTCGATCAGCTCGTCGGCGGTGCGCCCCACGTCCAGGGTGGTGCCGAGGGTGCGCGCGGCCTCGTTCAGGGCGCTGAGCCGGACGCGGGCCCGGTGCTGGGCGGTGCTGTCGAAGGCGGCGACGGCGACGGCCCTGACCCCGCCGGAGGCGTCGCGCACCGGCCACATCTCGATGGTGCGGGCCTCGGGGCGGTCCGCGGGGCCTCCGGCGACGCTCTCGAAGCTGACGGCGCGGCCGGTCTCGGCGACCTCGCGCAGTTGCCGGGCGATGCCGAAGCGGTCGGTGGGCACGTCCCGCATGGTGTCCGGGAGGTACCGGCCGCGAAGCGCCTCCTCGGTGGTGTCCATGGTGCGGCAGGTGACGGTGTTGGCGAGCAGGAAGCGCTGCCGGTCGTCGAAGACGGACATGGAGACGGGAGCCTGCTGGAAGGCGAGACCCCGCAGGGCCGACGGGTCGTCGGGCTGCTCGGCGGTCACCACGTATCCGGCGTGCTCACCGCCGTCCCCGCCGTCGCCGTCCGCGGTGAGCAGGCGGCAGGCGCGCAGCGGCAGCGCCACGGCGGTGCCGTTCCGGTGCCTGATCACCACGACACCGGAGAGCGCGGCCAGGACGCCGGGGGCCGGGGCCTCGGCCAGCAGGTCCCGGACCTGCCGCCCGACCGCCTCCCCGGCCGTGTAGCCGGTCAGCCGCCGCGCGCCCTCGCTCCATCCCGTCACGCCGCCGTGGCGGTCCACGGTCGCGACGGCCGGGGCATACTCCATGCCGTCCAGGATCATCCGTACGCGGCCCGCTATCAACCGGGGTGCGCCGCATGGTGTGCGCCGGGGGCGGAAGCGGTCGCGGACCGGGGTCCCGGGGACGCGCCTCGGCGCGCTCCGGTTCCGGCGCACCCGGCGGAGCACCGCGCAACGGCGGACGGCCCGCCGGATCCCCGCCGGAGGCCCCACTGCCCGGGGGCGGGGGAAACCACGGCTCCGGGCGGGGCCGGGCGGCCATGCTCCGGGCGAAGGGCCGGCATGAGGGCATGTGGGGCACCGCGGGGGCCCTCGGACGCCGTTCAGGCGAACCTGTGGGGCAACGGGCGTGACGGCGGCCCCGCGGGTCGAGAACTGACCCCGTGGAGCTGCCCCAGATCCCTCCGATGCTCGCCACTCCGGGCTCTCTGCCGCCCGCCCGGCAGGACGCCCGCTGGGCCTACGAGACCAAGCAGGACGGACAGCGGGCCGTGGTCAGCCTGCCCGGCGACGGCACGGTGCTGCTGCGGGCCCGGTCCGGCCGGGACATCACCGCCGCCTACCCGGAACTGGCGGCCCTGGGCACCGCGCTCGGCTCCACGCCGGCCGTGCTGGACGGGGAGGTGCTGGCCCTGGACGCGGAGGGCCGGGCCGACTTCCAGCTCCTCCAGTCCCGGATGGGGCTCGCCGACTCCCCCGGCCTGGCGGCGCGCCGGGCGGCGCGGACCCCCGTGCACCTGGTGCTGTTCGACCTGTTGCACCTGGGCGACCGCTCCCTGCTCCCCCTCTCCTACACCCGCCGCCGGGGCCGTCTGGAGGAGCTGGGGCTGAGCGGCCCGGCCTGGTCGACACCCGGCGCGGTGGTCGGCCACGGCGCCGAGGCCCTCCGGGCCACCCGGGAGCACGGACTGGAGGGGCTGGTGTGCAAGCGGCTGGACTCGGTGTACGAGCCCGGGGTGCGCTCCCGGGCCTGGATCAAGATCCGGAACCTGCGCACCGAGGACGTGGTGGTCGGCGGCTGGCTCCCCGGCAGGGGCAGGCTGGGCGGGCTCCCGGGCGCCCTCCTGGTCGGCCAGCGCGCCGCCGGGTCGCTGCGCTGGGTGGGCGGGGTCGGCACCGGCTGGAGCGAGGCCGAGCGCGAAGAGCTGGCCGGGCTGCTGCGGGCCGCCGCGTCCGACGAGTGCCCCTTCGACCCCGTGCCCGCCGTGGCGGAGGCACGCTGGGTGGTCCCCCGGCTGGTCGGCGAGGTCCGCTACAGCACCCGCACCCGGGACGGGATGCTGCGCCAGCCCTCCTGGGTGCGGCTCCGCCCGGACCTGACCCCGGAGGAGTCCTCGGCCTACCTGCCCGACGGCACCGCCTGACCGTCCGGATAGGGCCGGGCCCGGGGCGGGCCGGGCCTTCCGGGGCAACCGCCGTGTGCCAAGGGCCCGTTCGGCGCACCCGGCCGCGCACGGAGGTCCGCGTACGGCGACAGCGGGTGCGACGGGCGCGCCCCCCGACGCGTGGTGCCGCATCTCCCGGAGCAGGGCCCGAGGACCGCCCGCACCCCTCTCCGGACGCCCCCGGCGAAGGCGCCGCACCGCCGGAAGGGCCCTGCCCACAGGCTTTCTGACGGACCGTGGGGCAAACGGGGGAACCGGGGGGACCGGGAGCCCCGCGGGGGCACTATCGTGTCGGCATGTCCGCGCCCGAGCTGATCCGCGTCGTCTCCCGTGACTCCCCCATGGCCCTCGCTCAAGTGGAGCGCGTACGGGCGGGGTTGGCGTCCCTCCATCCAGGTGTGCGCACCGAGGTCGTCCCGGTGCGCACCACCGGGGACAAGTGGCTCGGCGATCTGTCGCAGGTGGACGGCAAGGGGGCCTTCACCAAGGAGGTCGACGCCGCGCTACTCTCGGGCGAGGCCGACCTCGCGGTGCACTGCCTCAAGGACGTCCCCGCCGACCGGCCGCTCCCGGCGGGCACGGTGTTCGCCGCGTTCCTGGAGCGGGACGACGTCCGCGACGCCCTGGTGCACCCGGGCGGGCTCACCCTGGACGCGCTCCCGGCCGGGACGCGCGTCGGCACCTCCTCGGTGCGCCGGGTCGCCCAACTGGCCGCCTCCCACCCCCGGCTGACGTGCGTCCCGTTCCGGGGCAACGCCAACCGACGGCTCGCCAGGCTGGCCGCGGGCGAGGCGGACGCGCTGCTGCTCGCGGTGTCCGGGCTGGAGCGCATCGGCCGACCGGACGTGGTCAGCGAGGTCCTGTCGACGGAGACGATGATGCCGCCGATCGGCGCGGGCATCCTCGCCCTCCAGTGCCGGGAGGGCGACGACGCCCTGATCGACGCGGTCAGCGGCCTCGGCCACCCGGACACCCATCGCGAGGCCACGGCGGAGCGCATGTTCCTGCACGTCCTCCAGGGGCACTGCAACAGCCCCGTCGCCGGTTTCGCCCGGGTGGACCGGAGCGGCGAACTCTCGCTGCGAGCCTGCGTGTTCACTCCGGACGGCAAGGTCCGGCTGAACGCCCACGAGTGGGCCGGGCGGCTCGACCCGGCGACGCTGGGCACCTCGGTCGCGGTGGCCCTGCTGCGCCAGGGCGCGCGCGAGCTGATCGACGGCATCGGGCACTGAGGCGCGGGCGGCCCGGGATCAGGCGGTGCCCTCCTCCGCCTGGTCCCGCAGGAAGGCGCTCACCTGGTGGGCCAGCCCGTCGTCCCGTCCGGCCGCCGCCGGGGCGCCGGCGGTCCGCTCGGCCAGCCCGAGGCCCCCGGCCCACAGCCGGCGCCCGGTCCACTCCTCCTCGACCCGCAGTTGCACCTGGACGTCCACCTGTCCGAGACTCCGCTCCGGAGCGGCCGCGTAGAGCACGGCGGTGGCCCGGCGCAGCGGGTACACGTCGAAGCCCTCGATGAACTGGCAGTTGCGCCAGTCCAGGAAGGCGCTCTCGCCGTCGGGGCCGACCCGCACGTCGATCTGGCCGTCCTCCAACTGGACGCCGAGGTGCCGGCCGCCCCGGTTCTCGACGGTCACACGGACGCTGAAGTACGTGAGCCCCTCGGCCGCGTCGTCGCGCCCGCGCGGCGGCTCGGCCGGTTCCAGGCGGTGGACGCGGACCCGCAGACCGGCGTGCTCGCCGTACTCGTGCCAGTCCCCGACCACGTTCGGCTCGTACACAGTGCACCTCTCGCCCTCTCAGGGCTGCTTCCTATCCGTGTGCTCAGCGCACTGTCAAATGGGTGGAACGCACCGTGGCCAGGGCCTTCACCCCGGCCGGCCGGTGATCAAGCGCTGCCCAGGAACTATCCCCCGGGCGCCGCCGCGACGATCACGCGGAGCGTGCCGCACATCACGTTCCGCACCCCGGATGCCGCATGTCGCCCATGAGGTGATTTGTTTTGGAATCGGCATGTCCGGGAAAGCCCCTCACAGTGCTTCGGACAGGAGGCACGCCCGTGGGAGCCCGTGTGCCGGGACCCGGTGTCCTCCAGAGGTCCGATCCCCCCGCGCCCCATGGTGTCCCGTCCATCCGGCACCCCGCCGAGGGAGGTGCGCACCATGCGTATCGCCGGCAGAAACAAGCCCCATCCGCACGACGACGCGCCCGACACGGCGGCGGCGTTCGCCCGCCTCGCCGCCCTGCCCGACGGACCCGAGCGCACGGCGCTGCGGGACGAGCTGATCCGGCTCTGGCTGCCCATGGCCGAGCGGATCGCCGTCCGCTTCCGGGGGCGCGGCGAGGGTCTGGACGATCTCTACCAGGTGGCGGCGCTCGGCCTGGTCAAGGCCGTCGACCACTACGACCCCGCGCGCGGCCATGCCTTCGAGGCGTACGCGGTGCCCACCGTGACCGGTGAGATCAAGCGGCACTTCCGCGACCACATGTGGACGCTGCACGTCCCGCGCCGTGTCCAGGACCTCCGCAACCGGGTGCGGCGGGCGGCGAAGGAGCTGGCCCAGACGACCCCGGGCCGGGCGCCCACGGTCGAGGAGATCGCCGAGCAGGCCCGGCTCACCCCGGACGAGGTGCGCGCCGGCATGGAGGCCCTGGAGTGCTTCACGGCGCTGTCCCTGGAGGCGGAGATGCCGGGGACCGACGGGTACGCGCTCGGGGACTCGCTCGGCGGCCCGGACCCGGCGTTCGACACCGTCGTCGACCGGGTGGCCGTCCGGCCCTGTCTCCAGGCACTGCCCGAGCGCGAGCGGACCATCATCTACCTGCGGTTCTTCCGGGGCATGACGCAGAGCGGGATAGCCCAGCAGCTCGGCATCTCCCAGATGCACGTCTCACGGCTGCTGAGCGGCTGCTTCGACCGGATACGCGAGGAGATCCTCGCCGAGACCGGCTGAGCCCGGCGGCGGAACGCCCTGTCGAGCCCGAGTGGGCCCGGCGAACCCCGCGACGCCCGGAAGCCTCGCCCGCCCCCGGCCCCCCGACCCCCGGCCTCCTGTTCCGGCGGACGGCGAGGGGCGCCGGTGATCCCCCGGACGACGGCAGGGGTCCGGCACGCGGCGGGACCCCCGGTGCGGCCGTGCCCCCGGGCCCGCGGCCGTCCGGGTCAGCGCCGGTGGACGGGGACGCCCGGAACGCGGGCCGGGGCGTGGCGGTCGAGGGCGTCCTCCAGGCTGACCCGGATCTCGCGCGGCATCACTCCGCTGCGCCCCCAGATGAGTATCGATTCCGCGACGTTGCGCAGTTTGATGTTCGTATGCTGGGAAACTTCCTTCAGTACGACCCACCCCTGGTCGGGCGCCATCCGGCCGAGTACGACGATCATTCCGATCGCCTGGTCGACCACGGCGTGCGAGACGACCGCCTCCTTGAGCTGCCGGACCTGCTCCTGCAGTTCGAATATCTCCTGGGAGTCCCCGTCCGTCGCCATGCTCACCTCCCCGTCCGGAGCGCCGCGCCGGCCCGCGGCGCGTGGAACCGCTCCGACTCCATGGTCACCACCGGCCGCCGCCGTCGCCACCGGGCCGCCCGGCGGATCACCGGTGCCGTTTCGGCGCGGCCCGCGGGGTACCCGGCCCGCGCCCCCCGCCGGACCGGCCGGCCACCGGCACGCGTCCGGTGGCGGCCGGTGGACGAGAGCAGGACGCCGCTGCCATGAACCACCACACGACCTCCGCCGCCGGTCCGCGCCGCGGCGCCGCCCCGTCGACGCACTCCGTGTTCGGCGCGCCCTGCTGGGTGAGCCTGACCAGCCGGGACCTGGCGGCCACCGAGGAGTTCTACTCCGCGGTGCTGGGCTGGCGGTGGCGCCCCGCGGGCCTGGGCGACCCGTTCCGGATCGCGCTGGCCGACAGGACGCCGGTGGCCGGGATCGCGGCGGTCGCCTCGATGTGGCAGATGGCGGTGGCGTGGACGCCGTACTTCGCCGCGCGCAGCGCCGACGAGGCGGTCTCCCGGGTGCAGGAGCGGGGCGGCACCACCGCCGTCGGGCCGATCTCCCTGCCGCCCGGGCGGGCGGCGCTGCTGGCCGACCGGGACGGGGCGACCTTCGGCATCTGGGAGGGCGAGCTGTTCGCCGACTGGGAGACCTGGCGCTCCTCGCGCCCGGCCTTCATCCGGCTGTACACCCGCGACGCCTTCGACGCGGCGATCTTCTACGGCGAGGTCTTCGAGTGGGCCTCGGAGCGGCCCGACGGCTGCGAGGTGCGCTACGAGGGCGGCGAGGTGGTGCTGCGCAGCCGGGGCGACGTGGTGGCGCGGATCGGATCCGGGGCCCTGGGCGCCGCCCCGGACCCGGCCCTGCGGCCGCACTGGCAGGTGCACTTCGCCGTCGAGGACGTCGAGGGGTGCGCCCGCGCGGCCGAGCGGAACGGGGGCGCCGTGCAGGCGATGGACGGGGACGAGGCGGTGCTGCGCGACGCCGACGGCGCGCAGTTCACGGTGACCGCGCGCCGTCTGTGCTGAGGTCATGCGCGCTCACCCTCCGGTGCCGCGGGAGGGCCGGGAGAGCAGGACGAGGGAGCGCGGCTCCACGGTGAGCGCGCCGCCCGCCTTGTGCTCGGTCTCGTCGGGGCCGCCCTCCGCGACCGCGGTGTCGATCAGTGCGGTCCAGCGCTCCCCGTAGGCGGCGCCGGGGAGCCGGAAGCGGGCCGGTTCCCAGTGGCTGTTGAGGAGGAGCAGGAAGGAGTCGTCGACCACCGGGCGGCCCCGGGGGTCGGGTTCGGCGATGGCGTCGCCGTTGAGGAAGACGCCGACGGAGCGGGCGTCGGGGCGGTGCCAGTCGTCGTCGGTCATCTCCCGGGCGTCGGGCCTCAGCCAGACCAGGTCGGGGAGCGGCTGGTCGGCACGGGTGGCGGTCTCGCCGCGGAAGTAGCGGCGCCGGCGCAGGACGGGGTGGGCGGCGCGCAGGGCGATCATCCGCCGGGTGAAGTCGAGCAGGCCGCGCCGCTCCTCGTCCAGCCGCCAGTCGATCCAGGACAGGGCGTTGTCCTGGCAGTAGGCGTTGTTGTTGCCGCGCTGGGTGCGGCCCAGTTCGTCGCCGTGGCAGAGCATGGGGATGCCCTGGGAGAGCATCAGGGTGGCGAGGAGGTTGCGCTGCTGGCGGCCGCGCAGTTCCAGGACCGCGGGGTCGTCGGTGGGTCCTTCGGCCCCGCAGTTCCAGGAGCGGTTGTGGCTCTCGCCGTCCCGGTCGTCCTCGCCGTTGGCCCGGTTGTGCTTGTCGTTGTAGGAGACGAGGTCGCGCAGGGTGAAGCCGTCGTGCGCGGTGACGAAGTTGACGCTCGCGCGGGGGCGGCGCCTGCTGTGCTGGTAGAGGTCGGAGGAGCCGGTGAGCCGGGAGGCGAACTCGCCGAGGGTGTGCTCCTCGCCGCGCCAGAAGTCCCTTACGGCGTCGCGGTACCTGCCGTTCCACTCGGACCAGAGCTGCGGGAAGTTGCCGACCTGGTAGCCGCCCTCGCCGAGGTCCCAGGGCTCCGCGATCAGCTTGACGCGGCTGATCACCGGGTCCTGCTGGATCAGGTCGAAGAACGCCGACAGCCGGTCCACCTCGTGGAACTGCCGGGCGAGGGTGGCCGCGAGGTCGAAGCGGAAGCCGTCGACGTGCATCTCCGTCACCCAGTAGCGCAGCGAGTCCATGATGAGCTGGAGCACGTAGGGGTGGCGCATCAGCAGGCTGTTGCCGGTGCCGGTGGTGTCGTAGTAGTGCCGCCAGTCGCCGTCCACCAGGCGGTAGTACGAGGCGTTGTCGATGCCCCGGAAGGAGAGGGTGGGCCCCTTCTCGTTGCCCTCGGCGGTGTGGTTGTAGACCACGTCGAGGATGACCTCGAGTCCGGCCTCGTGAAGGGTCTTGACCATCGACTTGAACTCGGCGACCTGCTGGCCCCGGGTACCGAGGGCGGCGTAGCCGTTGTGGGGGGCGAAGAAGCCGATGGTGTTGTAGCCCCAGTAGTTGCTCAGGCCCCGGTCGCTCAGCACCCCGTCGTGCACGAACTGGTGGACGGGCATCAGCTCGACGGCGGTCACGCCGAGGGAGGTCAGGTGCTCGACGACCGCGGGGTGGGCGAGTCCGGCGTAGGTGCCGCGCAGTTCCTCGGGCACGCCGGGGTGGGTGCGGCTGATGCCGCGGACATGGGCCTCGT
This sequence comes from Streptomyces sp. SID8352, assembly GCF_009862265.1. Classification (GTDB taxonomy): domain Bacteria; phylum Actinomycetota; class Actinomycetes; order Streptomycetales; family Streptomycetaceae; genus Streptomyces. The sequence goes on from NZ_WWGX01000042.1 coordinate 62,650, forward strand.
AGATGACGGTGGCGGAGTACGGGCGCCGGGGCGGGCGGTCGTCGCCCCAGTCGAAGTACGGGTCGGTGACGACGCCGAGCGGGGTGTGCCCGGCGCTGTCGCCCGGGTCGGGTCCGTCCTCGGCCCGCTCGAAGAGCGAGGCGTGGTTGTCCGCCATGCCGTCGACGGCGCGGGCACAGGGGTCGAGGAGCAGTTTGGCGGGGTTGCAGCGGTGGCCGACGGCGGGGTCCCAGGGACCGTGGACGCGGTAGCCGTAGCGCTGCCCGGGGCCGACGCCCGGCAGGTAGCAGTGCCAGACGAAGCCGTCGACGTCGGGCAGCGGGACGGTGCGGTGGGTGCCGTCGTCGTCGACGAGGACGAGGTCGACGCGCTCGGCGACCTCGCTGAACAGGGCGAAGTTGGTGCCCTGGCCGTCGTACGAGGCCCCCAGGGGGTAGGGGAGCCCGCTCCACACCGGCGACCCCTTCCCGGCCGGGCGCGGGCGCGTCACCGGGCGCCCTCCGGCACCCGGCCGGGGGGCGGGACGGCGGACCCGCGACCGTCGGACCCGCGGCCGACGGGCGTCCGGTCGGCCGGCACGGGGCCGGGGACCGTGCGAGCGCAGGCCGTGCGGCCGGCGAGCACGAGACCGGCGGGTGCGGGGCCCGGGGCGGCCGCCAGCCGGGCGGCGGGCACGGTCTCCCGGGGCACGTCCAGTCCCTCCCGAGTGATCGGCGCCGGTGCGGTGGGCACCAGCGGGACGCGTTCGCCGGACCGGGCGCGCCGGGAGAACCAGATGACCTTCGACCCGGTGCCGGTGGCGCAGCAGCCCCAGCCGTCGCTGTGGGCGGCGAGGTGCCGGAGGCAGCCGCGCAGGTCCTGGTCGGGGCGGAGTCCCCGGTCGTGACCCGCCACCGCCGTGATGAGGTGCTGGCGGTTCCACCACATCTCGATCGAGGTGTTCTTGTCGCTGACGTGCTCGTCGATCGCCCGCAGCAGCATCTCGGCGCCGGAGCAGACGGGGTCGACGAGGTTCTCCAGGTCCCAGAACCTGAGGTGGGCGGCCAGGATGCGCCTGACCTGGCCGACCCGTTCCGGGCTCACTTCCACGTCGAGGTGGTAGTAGCAGGGCACTGCGGTCTTCATCGTCGTGGCTCCTCACCGCGAAGGCTCCCGCGTCTCCTCGTCCCTTGGGGGACGGGCTCCCCGATCACGAAGCGCGAGCACTGATCGCTTCTGAGTCATTCCAGAGTGCGATCCGTAGTCCATTCGTGCAACACGAACGGTGTCCGGGCGGTCACGGTGCGGGGCGGGGGCGGGGCGCCGGGTGGCCGTCGGCCGCGCCCGGGGCGCGGGGGCGGGAAGGGCGTCGGCACGGCCCGTAAACCAGTTGAAGATCCAACAAGACGGACCGCGACCGTGCGTGCACCATGTGTGAAGTGCTGATCGTTCGGATCGGACCGACCCGGAAGGTGACCGGCCATGCTGCTTCCCGCGAGGACCGAAGTCGCCCGGCAGCTGCGGCGCTACCGCGCCTGGGAGCGGATGACGCTGGCCTCCCCGGCGGACACGGGGGTGCGGACCACCTTCGAGGACTCCGGCTACACCCTGTGCGTGCTCATGGGCAGGCGCTGCGCGCGGGAGGCGGCGGACGCGGCCGAGCGGTATCTGCGGACGGCCCCGGTCACCCGCCTGCGGGAGCGGGACGACCGGCCCCGGCCCGCCGCGCCGGTCCGGCTGGGCCCGCCGCCCCCCGCGGCGGACCGGTTGCCGCCGACGGGGCGGAAGACCCCCACCGGCGCGGCGTGAGGCGTCATCCGGCCGGGCCCGTCGCGGTCCGGCCCCGAGTACGGCGGAGGTGGGACGGATGGGCAGGAGCGCGGTGAGCGGGCGCATCCCGGTGCGGGACGTCCGTCCCGCGGTGGACGGCGGCAGGCGCCCGGCGAAGGCGGTGGCGGGAGAGACCTTCGAGGTGACCGCCACCGTGTTCCGCGAGGGCCACGACGCGGTGGGCGCCGATGTCGTCCTCACCGATCCGCAGGGCCGCCCCGGGCCGTGGACGCCGATGCGGGAACTGGCGCCGGGCACCGACCGCTGGGGCGCCGAGATCACCCCCGGCGCCACGGGGAACTGGACGTACCGGGTGGAGGCGTGGAGCGATCCGGTCACCACCTGGCGGCGCGCCGCGGGCGTCAAGGTGCCGGCGGGCATCGAGGCCGGACTGGTGCTGGAGGAGGGCGCGGAGCTGTACCGGCGGGCCGCGGCGGGCGTTCCGCGCCGGGCCGGGCGGCAGGTGGTGCTGGCCGCCGCCCGGGCCCTCGGGGACGACTCGCTGCCGGTCGCCACCCGGCTGGCGGCGGCGTGCGCGCCCCGGGTGGACGCGGTGCTGGCCCGTCACCCGCTGCGGGAGCTGGTCACCTCCTCCGAGCCGATGCCGCTGCTGGTGGAGCGCGAACGGGCTCTGTACGGCGCCTGGTACGAGTTCTTCCCCCGCTCGGAGGGAACGCCCGAGGAGCCGCACGGCACCTTCCGCACCGCCGCCCGGCGGCTGCCCGCCATCGCGGCCATGGGATTCGACGTCGTCTACCTCCCGCCGGTCCACCCCATCGGCACCACGCACCGCAAGGGCCGCAACAACACCCTCACCGCCGCCCCCGGCGATGTCGGCGTCCCCTGGGCCATCGGCTCCCCCGAGGGGGGCCACGACGCGATCCACCCGGCGCTCGGCACCTTCGACGACTTCGACGCCTTCGTGGCCGAGGCCGCCCGGCACGGCCTGGAGATCGCCCTGGACCTCGCCCTCCAGTGCTCCCCCGACCACCCCTGGCTGGCCAAGCACCCCGAGTGGTTCCACCACCGCCCGGACGGCAGCATCGCGCACGCCGAGAACCCGCCGAAGCAGTACCAGGACATCCACCCGCTCGCCTTCGACGCCGACATGGACGGCATCGTCGCCGAGACCGTCCGCGTCCTGCGGCTGTGGATGGGCCACGGGGTGCGGATCTTCCGCGTGGACAACCCGCACACCAAGCCGGTGGTCTTCTGGGAACGCGTCATCGCGGACGTCAACGGCACCGACCCGGACGTCGTCTTCCTCGCCGAGGCCTTCACCCGGCCCGCGATGATGCACGCGCTGGCGCAGGCCGGATTCCAGCAGTCCTACACGTACTTCACCTGGCGGACCGGCAAGGAGGAGCTGACCCGGTATCTCACCGAGCTGTCGGGGGAGGCCGCCGCCCACATGCGGCCCAACCTCTTCACGAACACCCCCGACATCCTCCCCGCCCACCTCCAGCACGGCGGCCGGCCGGCCTTCGCGCTCCGCGCCGTGCTCGCCGCCACCCTCTCCCCCACCTGGGGCGTCTACAGCGGCTACGAGCTGTGCGAGAACACCCCCCTGCACCCCGGTGGCGAGGAGTACCTCGACTCGGAGAAGTACCAGCTCACCCCGCGCGACTGGGACGCCGCCGCGCGCGAGGGGCGCACCATCGCCCCGCTGATCACCCGGCTCAACGCCGTCCGGCGCGCCCATCCCGCGCTGCACCGGCTGCGGAACCTCCGCTTCCACGAGACCGACAACGACGCGCTCATCGCGTACAGCAAGCGCGAGGGGGACGACGCCGTCCTGGTGGTCGTCAACCTCGACCCGCACCGCGCCCAGGAGGCCACGGTCACGCTCGACCTGCCGCTGCTCGGCCTCGGCCACGACGCCTCGGTGACCGTCCACGACGAGCTGACCGGCGAGAGCTACCAGTGGGGCCGGACCAACTACGTCCGCCTGGAGCCCGGCCGGGCGCCCGCGCACGTCTTCCACGTCCAGCGGCCGCCCGCCGCCGCGCCGCAGAAAGGGTCGGCAGCCTCATGACCGTCAACGAGCCCGTACCGGACACCTTCGAGGACACCCCCGCGAGCGACCGCGACCCCGACTGGTTCAAACGGGCCGTCTTCTACGAGGTCCTCGTCCGCTCCTTCCAGGACAGCAACGGCGACGGCATCGGCGACCTCAAAGGACTCACCGCACGCCTCGACTACCTCCAATGGCTCGGCGTCGACTGCCTCTGGCTCCCCCCCTTCTTCCAGTCCCCCCTCAAGGACGGCGGCTACGACGTCGCCGACTACACCGCCGTCCTCCCCGAATTCGGCGACCTCGCCGACTTCGTCGAATTCACCGACGCCGCCCACCAGCGCGGCATGCGCGTCATCATCGACTTCGTCATGAACCACACCAGCGACCAGCACCCCTGGTTCCAGGAATCACGACGCGACCCCACCGGCCCCTACGGCGACTACTACGTCTGGGCCGACGACGACACCCGCTACCCCGAAGCCCGCATCATCTTCGTCGACACCGAAGCCTCCAACTGGACCTACGACCCCCACCGCCGCCAGTACTACTGGCACCGCTTCTTCTCCCACCAGCCCGACCTCAACTACGACAACCCCGCCGTCCAGGAGGAAATGCTCGCCGCCCTCAAATTCTGGCTCGACCTCGGCATCGACGGCTTCCGCCTCGACGCCGTCCCCTACCTCTACGCCCAAGAAGGCACCACCTGCGAAAACCTCCCCGCCAGCCACGCCTTCCTCAAACGCGTACGCCACGAGATCGACACCCACTACCCCGACACCGTCCTCCTCGCCGAAGCCAACCAATGGCCCGAGGACGTCGTCGACTACTTCGGCGACTACACCACCGGCGGCGACGAATGCCACATGGCCTTCCACTTCCCCGTCATGCCCCGCATCTTCATGGCCGTCCGCCGCGAATCACGCCACCCCGTCTCCGAAATCCTCGCCAAAACCCCCGCCATCCCCTCCAACTGCCAATGGGGCATCTTCCTCCGCAACCACGACGAACTCACCCTCGAAATGGTCACCGACGAAGAACGCGACTACATGTACGCGGAATACGCCAAAGACCCCCGCATGCGCGCCAACATCGGCATCCGCCGCCGCCTCGCCCCCCTCCTCGACAACGACCGCAACCAGATCCAGCTCTTCACCGCCCTCCTCCTCTCCCTCCCCGGCTCACCGATCCTCTACTACGGCGACGANATCGGCATGGGCGACAACATCTGGCTCGGCGACCGCGACGCCGTCCGCACCCCCATGCAATGGACCCCCGACCGCAACGCCGGATTCTCCTCCTGCGACCCCGGCCGCCTCTGCCTCCCCACGATCATGGACCCCGTCCACGGCTACCAGGTCACCAACGTCGAAGCCGCCATG